>NZ_JAUZVT010000004.1:2550-5562 GCF_031932285.1 Microbacterium aquilitoris | reverse complement strand
CGAAAGAAGTCCGGCGGTGTCCTACTCTCCCACAGGGTCCCCCCTGCAGTACCATCGGCGCTGTGAGGCTTAGCTTCCGGGTTCGGAATGTAACCGGGCGTTTCCCTCACGCTATGGCCGCCGAAACACTATTGATGTTTCAGTCTGCACAACGAATATTCGTTATGCGGTTCTCGACCGTACATCGAGAACCACTCAGTGGACGCAAGCACCTAAACGGTGTGTTATCAAGTCATCGGCTTATTAGTACCGGTCAGCTTCACGTGTTACCACGCTTCCACATCCGGCCTATCAACCCAGTAGTCTGGCTGGGAGCCTCTCACCCGAAGGTATGGAAATCTCATCTTGAGGCCGGCTTCCCGCTTAGATGCTTTCAGCGGTTATCCATCCCGAACGTAGCTAACCAGCGGTGCTCTTGGCAGAACAACTGGCACACCAGAGGTTCGTCCAACCCGGTCCTCTCGTACTAGGGTCAGATCCTCTCAAATTTCCTACGCGCGCAGCGGATAGGGACCGAACTGTCTCACGACGTTCTAAACCCAGCTCGCGTACCGCTTTAATGGGCGAACAGCCCAACCCTTGGGACCTACTCCAGCCCCAGGATGCGACGAGCCGACATCGAGGTGCCAAACCATGCCGTCGATATGGACTCTTGGGCAAGATCAGCCTGTTATCCCCGAGGTACCTTTTATCCGTTGAGCGACAGCGCTTCCACAAGCCACTGCCGGATCACTAGTCCCGACTTTCGTCCCTGCTCGACCTGTCAGTCTCACAGTCAAGCTCCCTTGTGCACTTACACTCGCCACCTGATTGCCAACCAGGTTGAGGGAACCTTTGGGCGCCTCCGTTACTTTTTGGGAGGCAACCGCCCCAGTTAAACTACCCACCAGGCACTGTCCCTGAACCGGATTACGGTTCGAAGTTAGATATCCAGAGTGACCAGAGTGGTATTTCAACAATGACTCCACGGTAACTGGCGTCACCGCTTCAAAGTCTCCCACCTATCCTACACAAGCCACACCGAACACCAATACCAAGCTGTAGTAAAGGTCACGGGGTCTTTCCGTCCTGCTGCGCGTAACGAGCATCTTTACTCGTAATGCAATTTCGCCGAGTTCGCGGTTGAGACAGTTGGGAAGTCGTTACGCCATTCGTGCAGGTCGGAACTTACCCGACAAGGAATTTCGCTACCTTAGGATGGTTATAGTTACCACCGCCGTTTACTGGGGCTTAAATTCTCAGCTTCGCCTTGCGGCTAACCGGTCCTCTTAACCTTCCAGCACCGGGCAGGCGTCAGTCCGTATACATCGTCTTGCGACTTGGCACGGACCTGTGTTTTTAGTAAACAGTCGCTACCCACTAGTCTCTGCGGCCTCCACGCCCTTTCGGAGTAAATCCTAATAAGCGGAAGGCCCCCCTTCTCCCGAAGTTACGGGGGCATTTTGCCGAGTTCCTTAACCACGATTCTCTCGATCTCCTTGGTATTCTCTACCTGACCACCTGAGTCGGTTTGGGGTACGGGCGGCTTGAACCTCGCGTCGATGCTTTTCTTGGCAGCATAGGATCACCCACTTTTTATCCGCATCGTGTCTCAGCCTTAATGAGAGACGGATTTGCCTATCTCTCGGCCTACGCACTTGCCCCGGGACAACCATCGCCCGGGTTGGGCTACCTTCCTGCGTCACACCTGTTAATACGCTAGCCGCACCAGAACGGGGTCGAGCGTTAGACCGGCCGGCTTCACCCCGAAGGGATCCACTCAGCCGGGTTAGGACTCTTAGCACCACTGGATTAGCTTGGGCGGTTCTTCGCCGGTACGGGAATATCAACCCGTTGTCCATCGACTACGCCTGTCGGCCTCGCCTTAGGTCCCGACTTACCCAGGGAAGATTAGCTTGACCCTGGAACCCTTGGTCTTTCGGAGGACGTGTTTCTCACACGTCTTTCGCTACTCATGCCTGCATTCTCACTCGTGTAGCCTCCACGGCTGGTTCACACCGCCGCTTCGCTGGCCACACGACGCTCTCCTACCCATCAACACGGCTGGACCACGAAGGCCTACCAATAATGTCAATGCCACAACTTCGGTGGCGTGCTTGAGCCCCGTTACATTGTCGGCGCGGAATCACTTGACCAGTGAGCTATTACGCACTCTTTCAAGGGTGGCTGCTTCTAAGCCAACCTCCTGGTTGTCACAGCAACTCCACATCCTTTCCCACTTAGCACGCGCTTTGGGACCTTAGTTGGTGGTCTGGGTTGTTTCCCTCTCGACTATGAAGCTTATCCCCCACAGTCTCACTGCTGCGCTCTCACTTACCGGCATTCGGAGTTTGGCTGACGTCAGTAACCTTGTAGGGCCCATCGGCCATCCAGTAGCTCTACCTCCGGCAAGAAACACGCAACGCTGCACCTAAATGCATTTCGGAGAGAACCAGCTATCACGAAGTTTGATTGGCCTTTCACCCCTATCCACAGCTCATCCCCTCAGTTTTCAACCTAAGTGGGTTCGGTCCTCCACGACGTCTTACCGTCGCTTCAACCTGGCCATGGATAGATCACTTCGCTTCGGGTCTAGGACATGCGACTGAATCGCCCTATTCAGACTCGCTTTCGCTACGGCTACCCCACACGGGTTAACCTCGCCACATATCGCTAACTCGCAGGCTCATTCTTCAAAAGGCACGCTGTCACCCCTACTAAGGAGGCTCCAACGGTTTGTAAGCAAACGGTTTCAGGTACTATTTCACTCCCCTCCCGGGGTACTTTTCACCTTTCCCTCACGGTACTTGTCCGCTATCGGTCATCTGGGAGTATTTAGGCTTATCAGGTGGTCCTGACAGATTCACACGGGATTTCTCGGGCCCCGTGCTACTTGGGATACTCTTCGCGTCAAGAGAGGCATTTCGACTACGGGGTTGGCACCCTCTATGACCCGCCTTTCAATGCGGTTCGTCTATACCTTCTTGTAACGCCGACAGATCGGCAGAACTGTCTGAAAAGTCCCACAACCCC
>NZ_JAUZVT010000004.1:0-2450 GCF_031932285.1 Microbacterium aquilitoris | reverse complement strand
AATACGCAACTCCTGCCGGATATCACACGTACTCGGTTTAGCCTGTTCCGGTTTCGCTCGCCACTACTAACGGAATCGCGGTTGCTTTCTCTTCCTGTGGGTACTGAGATGTTTCACTTCCCCACGTTCCCTCTACCCGCCCTATATATTCAGGCGGGAGTCACTAGGTCGGCACGCCGCCCAGCGGGGTTTCCCCATTCGGACACCCTCGGATCAAAACTTGCTTATCAGTTCCCCGAGGCTTATCGCAGATTGCTACGTCCTTCTTCGGCTCCAGATGCCAAGGCATCCACCGTTTGCTCTTAAAGACTTGAAATCACATGAGTTGAATCGTCAATCGAAATTGACTAATGATCTTTAAGATCATCTTTCTGAACCGATCAAAGATCAGTTCAAAGATGCTCGCGTCCACTGTGTAGTTCTCAAAGTACGGGCGGTACCTCCCCCGCACCGGCAACGCCGGCACAAGAAAAGGCCCAGAGGTTCGGACTCTCATCCGGTCCCTCAGGACCCAACAGCGTGCATGTGCCAGAAGCCTCACCCCGAACCGTTCCAGACCCGAAGGCCGTACTAAATCCGAAGGTCACCCTCCGACACCTTGTCAAATGTTCCACCCATGAGCTCCGGCCGAGAACATTCGTCTCGAAACCGGCTCTGTCACTCCGAAGAGTGCAGTGCTCCTTAGAAAGGAGGTGATCCAGCCGCACCTTCCGGTACGGCTACCTTGTTACGACTTAGTCCTAATTACCAATCCCACCTTCGACGGCTCCCTCCACAAGGGTTGGGCCACCGGCTTCAGGTGTTACCGACTTTCATGACTTGACGGGCGGTGTGTACAAGACCCGGGAACGTATTCACCGCAGCGTTGCTGATCTGCGATTACTAGCGACTCCGACTTCATGAGGTCGAGTTGCAGACCTCAATCCGAACTGGGACCGGCTTTTTGGGATTCGCTCCACCTCACGGTATTGCAGCCCTTTGTACCGGCCATTGTAGCATGCGTGAAGCCCAAGACATAAGGGGCATGATGATTTGACGTCATCCCCACCTTCCTCCGAGTTGACCCCGGCAGTATCCCATGAGTTCCCACCATTACGTGCTGGCAACATAGAACGAGGGTTGCGCTCGTTGCGGGACTTAACCCAACATCTCACGACACGAGCTGACGACAACCATGCACCACCTGTTTACGAGTGTCCAAAGAGTTGACCATTTCTGGCCCGTTCTCGTATATGTCAAGCCTTGGTAAGGTTCTTCGCGTTGCATCGAATTAATCCGCATGCTCCGCCGCTTGTGCGGGTCCCCGTCAATTCCTTTGAGTTTTAGCCTTGCGGCCGTACTCCCCAGGCGGGGAACTTAATGCGTTAGCTGCGTCACGGAATCCGTGGAATGGACCCCACAACTAGTTCCCAACGTTTACGGGGTGGACTACCAGGGTATCTAAGCCTGTTTGCTCCCCACCCTTTCGCTCCTCAGCGTCAGTAACGGCCCAGAGATCTGCCTTCGCCATCGGTGTTCCTCCTGATATCTGCGCATTCCACCGCTACACCAGGAATTCCAATCTCCCCTACCGCACTCTAGTCTGCCCGTACCCACTGCAGACCCGAGGTTGAGCCTCGGGATTTCACAGCAGACGCGACAAACCGCCTACGAGCTCTTTACGCCCAATAATTCCGGATAACGCTTGCGCCCTACGTATTACCGCGGCTGCTGGCACGTAGTTAGCCGGCGCTTTTTCTGCAGGTACCGTCACTTTCGCTTCTTCCCTGCTAAAAGAGGTTTACAACCCGAAGGCCGTCATCCCTCACGCGGCGTTGCTGCATCAGGCTTTCGCCCATTGTGCAATATTCCCCACTGCTGCCTCCCGTAGGAGTCTGGGCCGTGTCTCAGTCCCAGTGTGGCCGGTCACCCTCTCAGGCCGGCTACCCGTCGACGCCTTGGTGAGCCATTACCTCACCAACAAGCTGATAGGCCGTGAGCCCATCCCAGACCGAAAAATCTTTCCAACTGCTGACCATGCGGTCGCAGCTCATATCCAGTATTAGACGCCGTTTCCAGCGCTTATCCCAGAGTCAGGGGCAGGTTGCTCACGTGTTACTCACCCGTTCGCCACTGATCCACAGAGCAAGCTCTGCTTCACCGTTCGACTTGCATGTGTTAAGCACGCCGCCAGCGTTCATCCTGAGCCAGGATCAAACTCTCCGTAAAAGAAAAATACTGACAACGACCGGAATAGGCCGAAGCAGCGAGTTTGAACTGACCAAAGAGATAAATCATTGCTGACTATCCGTTTGCCGACCTCCCGAAAGAAGCCGGACTTTGATCCAAAGGAATCTCACCTCAGCCGAAGCTGAAGTCGAGGTTATTTGGCATTTGACAAGTGCACGCTGTTGAGTTCTCAAGGATCGGATGCTCCCACACCACCCCGCAGGGCTTCGTAGTGAGGCAAC
>NZ_JAUZVT010000003.1:0-156204 GCF_031932285.1 Microbacterium aquilitoris | reverse complement strand
AAGGAATCTCACCTCAGCCGAAGCTGAAGTCGAGGTTATTTGGCATTTGACAAGTGCACGCTGTTGAGTTCTCAAGGATCGGATGCTCCCACACCACCCCGCAGGGCTTCGTAGTGAGGCAACTTCTCTACCTTAGGACGAGGCTCTGAAACCGTCAAACCCGACACGCCGATGATCTCGAGAGATCGTGGAGTTCGGATGACGGCAGAGAGCACGTCCCGATGACCCGTCCTAGACCTGAGGTCAGACCCAATCGCAGAGCGACAGTTTCTTCTTGGAGGGGGTGGTCCGCCAGCTTGAGGGGGCGGCGGGCTCTTCAGCCTCTCGCTCTTCCCTGTGGGGCGAACAAGTAATAAGTTACGCGGGGATCGGGGACTCGGCAAATCTGCCTCGCATCCCGGGCGTGTCGAGCCCCCGGATCCCTGTCAGCGCTTGTAATTCGGCGCTTCGACGACGATCTGCACGTCGTGCGGGTGGGACTCCTTGAGGCCCGCCGAGGTGATCCGAACGAATTTGCCCCGGGCCTTGAGCTCCTCCACGGTGCGGGCGCCGACGTAGAACATCGACTGCCGCAATCCCCCGACCAGCTGATAGGCGACGGCGGAGACCGGTCCGCGATACGCGACCTGTCCCTCGATGCCTTCGGGGATGAGCTTGTCGTCACTCGGGACGTCCGCCTGGAAGTAGCGGTCCTTCGAGTACGAGGTCTTCTTGCCGCGCGTCTGGAGCGCACCGAGGGATCCCATCCCCCGATACAGCTTGAACTGCTTGCCGCCCTGGAACACCACTTCACCCGGCGACTCATCCGTGCCGGCGAGGAGAGAGCCGAGCATGACGGTGTCGGCGCCGGCGACGAGCGCCTTCGCGATGTCACCGGAGTACTGGAGTCCGCCGTCCGCAATGATCGGGACGCCGGCTTCCCGCGCGGCGAGGGATGCCTCGTAGATCGCGGTGACCTGCGGGACGCCCACGCCGGCGACGACGCGGGTCGTGCAGATGGACCCCGGTCCGACGCCGACCTTGACGGCATCCACTCCCGCGTCGATGAGAGCCTGCGCACCCTCGCGGGTGGCGACGTTCCCTCCGATCACGTCGATGTGCGCGAACGACTCGTCCGCCTTGATGCGCTTCACCATGTCGATGACACCGGCCGACTGACCGTTGGCCGTGTCGACCACGATGACGTCGACCCCGGCATCCCGCAGCGCCTCTGCGCGCTCCCACGCGTCCCCGAAGAAGCCGATCGCGGCTCCCACACGGAGTCGTCCCTGGTCGTCCTTGGTGGCGAGCGGATACTTCTCGCTCTTGTCGAAGTCCTTGATGGTGATGAGGCCGGCGAGCTTGCCGTCGTCGTCGATGAGCGGGAGCTTCTCGACGCGATGATGCGCGAAGAGGGCGATCACCTCGTTGGCCCCGATTCCCACGTGCCCCGTGACGAGACCCTCGACGGTCATGACGTCGCGCACCTTGGTGGTCTGACGCTCGAAGCCCGAGACGAAACGCATGTCGCGGTTCGTGACGATGCCGACGAGCTTGCCGTCGTCGTCGATGACCGGGAGTCCCGAGATGCGGTACTGACCGCACAGGGTGTCGACCTCTTCGATGGTCGCGTCGGGAGTCGTCGTGATCGGGTCGGTGATCATCCCCGACTCGCTGCGCTTGACGCGATCGACCATCTTGGCCTGATCGGCGATGGAGAGGTTGCGATGGATGATGCCGATACCGCCCTCGCGTGCGATGGCGATCGCGAGGCGGGCCTCGGTGACGGTGTCCATCGCGGCGGACAGGAGCGGAGTCGCGACGGTGATGCGCCGCGTGACCCGGGAGGAGGTGTCGGCCTCGGACGGGATGACGTCCGTGTGGCCGGGCAGCAGGAGGACGTCGTCGTACGTCAGTCCCACGAATCCGAACGGGTCGTTGTGCTCCATGTGCTCTCCTGCGTCGATCGGCTTGTCTGAATTCTAAGGCGCACGAGCCTCGATTCATTCCCCGCGTGCGTCGCCCTTGATATAAGGAGCACGCGAGGTCGCGCGAAACGACGGAGTGTCGATGGTTGCGGCAGGGAAACACACCCGCAACAATCGCTGGATACGGTCGTGTGGCGCCGGGGGCACCCGTACCTCTGCGCGCTGGCCATGCTTCAACCAGGAGGTGTCGGTGACGACCACCCGCTCTGTGCGCGCCCACGATCGATGGCGACGCGCACTCGTAGCCCTTATCGCCGGAGTCTTCTCCGGCGCTCTGCTGTTCGGGCTGGCGAATCCCGCCGCCGCCGACACGAAGAGCCCGGAGACCTTCCCGTTCGCGGTGCAGGGCAACGTCCGTGTCGCCGGCGACCCCGTCGAAGGCGCGACGGTCGTCGTGACGGGCGGCGAGTACACCGGCGAGGCGAAGACGGCGGCCAACGGTTCCTGGCGCGTGCCGGTCCCGACGAAAGACGTCCCCTACACGGTCGAACTCGTGAAGGACTCGCTTCCGAGCGGGGTGGCCGCTCCGGAAGGGTTCGCGTTCACGCAGGAGGTGACGTTCGGCCCCACGAGCAACGTCACCCGTAACTTCACCCTCGGTGCAGCGGAGCGGACGACGACCTCGTTCCTCGACCAATTCCTGTCCCGAGCGGTCAACGGCCTCAACTTCGGACTGATGCTCGCCCTGGCGGCGATCGGCGCCTCGCTGGTGTTCGGCACCACGGGACTCTCGAACTTCGCGCACGGCGAGATGGTCACGTTCGGCGCACTCGCCGCGCTCTTCTTCTCCGTCGCGGTCAACATCCCGATCTGGGTCGCGATCCCCCTCGCGGTCGTCGCCTCGGCGCTCTTCGGCTACGGAATGGATGCCGGACTGTGGCGGCCGCTGCGCCGCAAGGGCATCGGCACCGTGCAGCTCATGATCGTCTCGATCGGCCTCTCGCTCGCGCTCCGCTACATCTTCCAGATGTTCATCGGCGGTGGCACGGTCAACCTGCCGGGCAGAGCGACGGCCAACATCCCCGGCCTCGGGCCCATCAGTCTGTCGGTCACCGACGTCGTCAGCATGGCCGTCTCGGTCGTCGTTATCATCGCGTTCGCCTTCTGGCTCATGAGGACCCGCATCGGACGGGCGACCCGTGCCGTATCCGACAACCCGTCGCTCGCCGCGGCGAGCGGCATCGATGTCGACGCCGTCGTCCGCATCGTGTGGGTGATGGCGGCCGCGCTGGCCGGACTCTCGGGTGTGCTCTGGGCCTACTTCCGTCCCGGCATCAAGTGGGACATGGGCACCAGCATCCTGCTGCTGGTCTTCGCCGCGATCACGCTGGGCGGTCTCGGCACCGCGTTCGGCGCGCTCGTCGGCTCGATCATCGTGGGTCTGCTCGTCGAGGTCTCGACGCTCTGGATCCCCTCCGACCTGAAGTACGTCGGCGCGCTCGTCGTGCTGATCGTCATCCTCCTGTTCCGTCCGCAGGGTCTCCTCGGACGCCGAGAGCGAATCGGATAACGGCTCATGGACTTCCTGCAGATCCTCAACAACACGGCGGCTCAGATCCTGTCGCCGGTCACACTCGGCTTCGTCCTCGCGGCCATCGGTCTCTCGGTGCACTTCGGTTTCGCCGGGCTGCTCAACATGGGTGTCGCCGGCTTCATGGCGATCGGCGCCTATGGCTTCGCCATTTCGACGCTCACCTTCGGCCTGCCGTGGCCCGTCGCGGCTCTCGTCGGCCTCGTCGGGGCAGTCCTCTTCTCGATCGTCATGGGCATCCCGACGCTGCGCCTCCGCGGTGACTATCTGGCCATCGTCACGATCGCCGCGGCGGAGGTGGTGCGCCTGCTGTTCCTGACGGCTACCTTCCGCGAGACGACGGGATCGGCCGACGGCCTGGTCGGTTTCCAGGCCGACTTCCGCGCCAGCAACCTGCTGCCCCCGGGACGCTACGGCTTCGGTCCGTGGACGTACCAGTCGGACCAGTGGTGGGTGATCATCATCGGCATCATCACGATCGCGATCGTCGTGACGTTGGTCTGGCTGTTGATGCGGAGCCCGTGGGGCCGCGTCATCCGCGGCATCCGTGAAGACGAGGACGCCGTCCGCTCGCTCGGCAAGAACGTCTTCGCGTTCAAGATGCAGGCGCTCATCGTCGGCGGCGTCATTATCGCCGCGGGCGGCATCGTGACCGCCCTCGGCACGAACGTCAACCCGAACGTCTACGTGACGTCCCAGACGTTCTACGTGTGGACCGCGCTGCTGCTCGGCGGCGCCGCCACGATCTTCGGCCCGGTGCTCGGCGCGGTGCTGTTCTGGGTCGTCCGCGCGTTCCTCTCGAATCTCCTGCCCGCGCTGTCCAAGATCGGCGTCCTGCCGTTCCTGACCTCCGAGCAGAGCCAGATGCTGGTGTTCGTCCTCGTGGGTGTCGCCCTCATGGTCCTGGTGATCTTCCGGCCACAGGGAATCCTCGGAAGCAAGAAGGAGCTGACCTTTGTCCGCTGACGTCGCCCCCCCCGCACCGCGTCCCAAGGCGACCGGCCTCCACAAGGGCGAGATCCGTCCGGGCGTGGAGAAGGTCGATCCGATCATCGTCGCCGACGGCGTGAAGCGCATCTTCGGCGGACTCACCGCCGTGGACGTCGACCACGTCGAGATCCCCCGGAACGCCATCACCGCCCTCATCGGACCGAACGGCGCCGGCAAGACCACGCTGTTCAACCTCCTGACCGGTTTCGACAAGCCGAACCAGGGTCAGTGGTCTTTCGACGGGACCAACCTCGCCGGGATCCCCGCCTTCAAGGCGGCTCGCATGGGCCAGGTCCGGACCTTCCAGCTGACGAAGTCCCTGGGGCTCCTGACCGTGCTCGAGAACATGAAGCTCGGCGCGCCCGGCCAGGGCGGCGAGAGCATCTGGCGCGGCATCCTCCCCTTCCTGTGGCGCAAGCAGGAGAACGAGATCGAGGAGAAGGCGCGTGGCCTGCTCGCGCGGTTCAAGCTCGACGCCAAGGAGAAGGACTTCGCCGCGTCGCTGTCGGGCGGCCAGCGGAAGCTCCTCGAGATGGCCCGCGCGCTGATGAGCGACCCGACCCTCGTCATGCTGGACGAGCCGATGGCCGGTGTGAACCCCGCACTGACGCAGTCACTGCTCGACCACATCCTCGACCTGAAGGACCTCGGCATGACCGTGCTCTTCGTCGAGCACGACATGCACATGGTCCGCCACATCGCCGACTGGGTCATCGTCATGGCCGAGGGCAAGGTCGTCGCCGAAGGTCCGCCCGACACCGTCATGAAGGAGCAGGCCGTCATCGACGCGTACCTCGGTGCGCATCAGGATGTCGACCTGGGCGTCGTGACGGGCCGTTACGCCGGTGAGCTCACCCCCGAGGCGGAAGAGCTCCTCGAGGCCCAGCACGAGCTGCAGGAGGCTGTCGAGGCGGATGCCACGACCCACGCGGCGGAAGATTCCTCGGCGCCAGGCACGCCCGCACACGCTGCGGACCGGACGGAGGACGACAAGTGAGCGACACCGCAGCATCCCCCGTCGGCGGCACCTCGACCGCGGCGACCGAGAACGTCGTCGAACTCCGGGACGTCCATGCCGGATACCTTCCGGGCGTCAACATCCTGAACGGCGCGAACCTGACCGCCGCGAAGGGCGAACTCATCGGCATCATCGGACCCAACGGCGCCGGTAAGTCGACCATGCTGAAGGCGATCTTCGGACAGGTGAAGATCCGCGCCGGAGCGGTCACGCTCAACGGCGAGGACATCACCGGCCTGCGCGCGAACAAGCTCGTCTCCAAGGGCGTCGGGTTCGTGCCGCAGACCAACAACGTCTTCCCCAGCCTGTCGATCGCCGAGAACCTGCAGATGGGCGCCTACCAGCGCCCGAAGGTCGTCGCGGAACGGATCGACTTCGTGACGTCGATCTTCCCCGACCTCTCCAAGCGTCTGCAGCAGCGTGCGGGGTCGCTCTCCGGCGGCGAGCGACAGATGGTCGCCATGGGTCGAGCCCTCATGATGGACCCCTACGTCCTGCTGCTCGACGAGCCGTCGGCCGGACTGTCGCCGTCGCGTCAGGACGAGGCGTTCCTGCGGGTCTCGGAGATCAACAAGGCCGGCGTCACTACGATCATGGTCGAGCAGAACGCACGTCGTTGCCTGCAGATCTGCGACCGCGGCTACGTCCTCGACCAGGGGCGAGACGCCTACACGGGCAGCGGGCGCGAGCTCCTGAACGACCCTAAGGTCATCGGCCTGTACCTGGGCACGCTCGGGACCTGACCGCTCCGCACAGCGACGCACCATGCCCCCGGCCTGCAGGCCGGGGGCATCGTCGTTCGCCCGGACGACGCGGATGCACCGGCGCCGATCTCGTATGATCGCCGCGCGCACGAGAGAGCGGCCCCGGTCCGAAGACCGGGGCCGCTCGAGTACGTCAGCGGCGGATCAGATCAGCCGAGGTTGAGGAACGAGTAGTTGTTGTCCTCGCCGTACTGGAAGATGCCGATCGTGGCGCCCTGGGGGTCGCCCACCTTGTCGAAGGTGATCGGACCGGAGACACCGTCGTAGTCGGCTACCTCACCGGCGTTGATGATGTCGGCGCACTCGGCGTAGCTCGTGCACTTCTTGCCGTCTCCGGTGCCACCGGAGACCTGCTGCAGGTGCGCGGCGACGTCGGGGCCTTCGGCCGATCCGGCTTCGAGGGCGGCCAGAGCGAGCAGGATGACCGCGTCGTACGACTCAGGACCGTACGTGAAGTCCTTCAGCTCGGACTTGCCGGTACCGGTCCAGTACGAGTTGAGGTCCTCGCGGAAGGTCGCGGTGCTGGTCGGGTCGACGGCCGGGTACGTGCCCTTGGCGCCTGTCAGGGTGCCGGCGTCGAACTCGTCACCGAAGTTGGCGAGGTTGCCGTCCACGAAGTACATCTTGTCCTTCGGGAAGTCGGCGGCCACCAGCTCGGGGATGATCGTCTTGACCTCTTCGAACGTGATCAGCGCGATCGCGTCGGGGTCGGCCGCGAGGACCGTCTCGACCTGCGACGAGAAGTTCGTGTCGCCCGTGTTGTACAGGGCGGCCGAGACGACGGAGCCGCCGGCATCTTCGAACGCGGCCTTCGCGAAGCACGCGAGACCGGTGCCGTACGAGTCGTTGAGGATGATCATGCCGACCGTCTCAGCGCCGTCACCGGCGATGAGGTTGCCGAGCACCTGGCCCTGCAGCACGTCGGAGGGGGCGGTACGCCAGTAGAGACCCTTGTCCTTGTAACCCGTGAAGGCGGCCGAGGTGTTGGCGGGCGAGAACTGGATCGCGTCGGCGGCGATGACCTGGTCGATGAACTGCAGCGACGTGCCGGACGAGGCGGCGCCGACGATCGCGGTGGCGCCGGCGTTCAGCAGACGCGGGATCTCGGTCTCGTACGCCTTGTTGTCGGTGTCACCCGAGTCACCCTGCTCGAGGTTGATCGTGACGCCCTTGTCGGCCTTGTTGACCTCGTCGGCGGCGAACTCGGTGCCGGCGATCTCGGGCGGGCCGAGGAAGGCGAGGTTGCCGGTGACGGGCAGGGCCGTGCCGATCGTGTACGTGAGGTCCTTCGCCGGACCCTTGGAGGTGGACGCGTACTCCGGCGTGTAGGACGCGGGCGCTGCCTTGTCGCAGTCCACCGGGAAGTCTGCTTCAGCAGCAGGGGCGGCGGCGCTCGAGCCGGCGGGTGCGGGTGAGCCGGAACAACCGGCCAGGACCAGTGCGCTCGCGCCGATCAGGGCGAATGCGCCCATGACCTTTGCCGTGCGCGATCGGGTGAGAACGCTCATTGTGCTCCTTGCTGTGGTGACACGAGTCGGATCGGGTCCGGCCCGGTGTGATCAACCTAGCGGGGAGGTCGTCTCGCGAGTGTTGCCGTTCGTTAACGATGTGTAACGAGGTGGGCACGCTCCCATAACGGTCGGGAAAGCGGCATCCGATGCGTTTCAGACAGGGTCGGGAACGGCTGTCACGGCGCGCGTGCGCTGGCGACGCGAGGCCAGGAGCGAGTCGACGGCGAACACCGCGATCGCCACCCAGACGAGCCCGAATCCGATCCATCGCTCGAACGGCATGGGTTCGTGCAGGATGAGCACGCCCGTGAGGAACTGCATGATCGGCGCGATGAACTGCAGGATGCCGACCACGGTCAGCGACGTGCGTCGGGCTCCGGCGGAGAAGAAGAGGAGCGGGATCGCCGTGATGGCTCCGGCCAGGAGGAGCAGGATCGTGTGGCCGGTGCCCTCGCGCCCCATCGTGAGCCCCGACGTCACTCCGACCGCGACGAGCTGGATGACGGCGATCGGCACGAGCCAGAAGGACTCGAGCGTGAGGCCGCTGACGGCATCGACCGACGGTCCGATGCGCTTCTTCACCAGCCCGTAGGTCGCGAAGCTCGCGGCGAGGGTCAGGGCGATCCACGGCACGTTGCCGACCGCCACGATGATGACGACGACAGCCGCGGCGGCGATGCCGACGGCGGTCCACTGGGCGGGGCGCAAACGCTCCTTCAGCACGATCACGCCGAGGAGCACGGTGGCGATCGGGTTGATGAAGTAGCCGAGGCTCGTCTCGACGACGTGACCCGTCAGGGTGCCGATGAGGAAGACCTGCCAGTTGACGTAGATCAGGAGACCGGCGACGAGGGTCCAGAGCAGGAGCCGACGATCGCGGAGGATGACGCGCATCCGCCCCCAGCCGCGGGTGACCGCGATCAGCGCGACGCAGAAGACGAGGCTCAACACGATGCGCCAGCCGACGACCTCCCACGGCGTCGTTGGCGCAAGGCTGACGAAGTACAGCGGGAGGAAACCCCAGAGCATGTACGCCGAGAAGACGAAGATCCCCCCGAGGGACTTCTCGCGGGCGGTCTCCTCGGGTGTCATGAGTACGAGCCTACGACGGTCATGACAGCTTGTGCGTCACGGCGACTGCCGACGTTCGCGCGGATCCTGCCATCGGCACGGTGAAAGCACAGGGCCCGGATGCCGAAGCATCCGGGCCCTGTCGAAGGTGCTGCGTGTCAGCGGACGACGACCGCGAGGACGTCGCGAGCCGAGAGCACGAGGAACTCGTCGGCGCCGAACTTGACCTCGGTGCCGCCGTACTTGCTGTACAGGACGCGGTCGCCGACGGCGACGTCGAGCGGAACGCGGTTGCCGTTGTCGTCGATGCGGCCGGGGCCCACGGCCACGACCTCGCCCTCCTGGGGCTTCTCCTTGGCGGTGTCGGGGATGACCAGGCCACTTGCGGTGGTCTGCTCGGCCTCGACCTGCTTGATGACGATGCGGTCTTCGAGCGGCTTGATGGAAACCGACACGGTCTACCTCTTTCTTGCTGGTGGGGTCCTGCTTCAAGACTCATCAGCACTCGCTTGTCGAGAGTGCTAACGAAAGTCTAGGGCGCGGTTGGCACTCATGCAACGCGAGTGCCAACCGAGGTCCGGATGCCGCACGGCCTAGGCTGGCCGGATGGAACAGGCCGAGCTCACCGCCCTCCTGACCGCCCAGGGATTGCGCATGGTCGACGAGGTCGGACCCCTGGCATCCACCACCGAGGTCGCCGCCGCCGTCTCGCGTCTGCGCGCAGCCGGCCACTCCCCCGATCTCGTCTCGGCCGTCGTCGGCCAGGCCCACCTGCGGGTGCGCGCCGCGGCGAAGTTCGGCCCGTTCGCGGACCGCATGCTGTTCACCCGGGCGGGTCTCGAGCAGGCCACGCGGCTCGAAGTGGCCGCGCGTCACGCGGGGCGGTTCCGGGATGCCGGTGCGCACCGCGTCGCGGACCTCGGCTGCGGCATCGGGGGCGACGCGCTGGGGCTCGCGGGCATCGGTCTGGACGTGCTCGCGGTCGACGCGGACGAGACGACGGCCGCGCTCGCGGCGTACAACCTCGCCCCCTTCGGCGAATCGGTCACCGTGCGGCACGGCCGTGCCGAGGAGACCGACGTCGACGGGTGGGATGCGGTCTGGCTCGACCCGGCCCGGCGCACCGCCGGCCATTCCGAGACCTCGCGCACGGCGCCCGAGGACTGGTCGCCGTCGCTGGACTGGGCCTTCGACCTCGCAGGACGGATGCCTGTGGGCATCAAGCTCGGTCCCGGACTCGACCGCGACCTCATCCCCGACGACGTCGAAGCGCAGTGGATCAGCGTCGACGGCTCGACGGTCGAGCTCGTGCTCTGGTCGGGATCGCTGCGCCGCGAGGGCGTCCGCCGGTCGGCGCTCGTGCTGCGCGGCGGCAGCGCCGCAGAGCTCACCGCGCCCGGCGACACCGACGACGAGCCCGTCCGCGACCTCGGTGCGTTCGTCCACGAGCCCGAGGGCGCCGTCATCCGCGCGCGCCTCATCGGCGAGGTCGCACGGAGCCTCGACGCCGGCATGCTCGGCGGCGGCATCGCGTACCTCACCTCCGACACCCCGCTCACGAACCCGTTCGTCCAATCGTTCCGGGTGCGCGAGACCCTCCCTCTCAAGACCGGCGCGATCGATGCGGCGCTTCGGAAGGCCGACATCGGCACGCTCGAGATCAAGAAGCGCGGCGTCGACGTCGACCCGGCTCAGTTCCGGCGCAAGCTCACGCTGCGGGGCGCGGCATCCGCCACCCTCATCCTCACGCGGATGGGCGAGGGGCGGGACGCGAAGCGGGTCGCGATACTGGCCGACCGGGTCTGACTCAGCCGACCAGGGCGCCCTGCGTTCCGGCCCACCACAGCCACCCGGCGCTGTACAGCAGCGACGCGATGCTGAGCCCGAGACCCCAGTAGGCGGCCTCGCGCTTCTCCCACGGCCGGCGGAGGGCGAGGATCGCGAGGACGACGCCGATCATCCCGACCGGGAAGCCCCAGCCGACGAAGCACGCGAGGACGAGACCGAGCGCGCCGAACAGCAGCGACCAGCCCGCGCTCCGCGGCAGCACCGGCGTCGGCGGGATCCACCGCACGTCGGGCGAGGCTTCCTCGTCGGGGTCCGGGTGCACGGCGAGGGGCGGCGCGACGGGGAGCGGCTGGGTCAGCTCGCGCCGGAACCCGCCGCGGTGCGCCCCCGGGAGCGCGGAATCGGTCGGCGCGGACGCGACGTCGACGGACGGCGGCTCGACGACCGGACCCTGAGCTGAAGAGACGGGGCCTCGTGACGGGGAGGCGGGGGGCGGCATCCGCTCGTCGGTCATGAGGACGTCGCCACCTGGATCGTCGTGACCGGCAGCGTGGAGTCGGCGCCGAAGGCGAGGGTCGAGGCCGGGCGGCCGCTCATGATCAGCTCCGAGGCGAGAGCGGCGATCATCGCGCCGTTGTCGGTGCAGAGCGAGAGAGGCGGGATGCGGACGGCGACCCCGGCGGCCTCGGCGCGCTCGAGGGCGACGTCGCGCAGACGCTTGTTCGCGATGACGCCACCGCCGAGCAGGAGGCGCGGCACGCCGTGGCGGGCGCAGGCGTCGAGGGCCTTCGTGACGAGGACGTCGACGACCGCTTCGCGGAAGGATGCCGCGACGTCGGGCACCGACACCGGTTGCCCCGTCGCCTCGTGCTGTTCGACCCAGCGCGCGACGGCGGTCTTGAGCCCCGAGAACGAGAAGTCGTATCGGTGCTCGGCCATGTCGGAGGCCCGGGACATGCCGCGCGG
This sequence comes from Microbacterium aquilitoris, assembly GCF_031932285.1. Lineage (NCBI taxonomy): Bacteria > Bacillati > Actinomycetota > Actinomycetes > Micrococcales > Microbacteriaceae > Microbacterium > Microbacterium aquilitoris. Next base: position 144,598 of record NZ_JAUZVT010000003.1, on the reverse strand, counting down.
GAACCGGATGGCGTTCGGGTCCCCGGTGGACGCTGCGCGATCGATCTCGGGTCCGCCGGGGTAGGGCAGACCGAGGATGCGGGCGATCTTGTCGAAGGCCTCGCCGGCGGCGTCGTCCATCGTCTCGCCGAGGAGCTCGACGTCCGAGACGAGGTCGCGGACGAGCAGGAGCGACGTGTGTCCGCCGCTGACGAGCAGGGCGACGGTCGGATACTCGACCTCGTCGCCGGTCAGGATGTCGGCGGCGATGTGGCCGACGAGGTGGTTCACGGCATAGAGCGGCCTGCCGAGGCTGACGGCGAGGGCCTTCGCCGCGCCGACGCCGACCATGAGCGCACCGGCGAGACCGGGACCGCTCGTGACGGCGACCGCGTCGATGTCGGCGAGGGTCACCTGCGCCTCGGCGAGCGCCGCCTCGATGGCGGGCTGCAGGGCCTCGAGGTGGGCGCGGGCGGCGACCTCGGGGACGACGCCGCCGTAGCGGGCATGCTCGTCCATCGAACTCGCGATCGTGTTGGACAGCAGGGTGCGGCCGCGGACGATGCCGATGCCGGTCTCGTCGCAGCTCGTCTCGATACCCAGGACGAGGGGTTCGCGCGTCATGTCAGCACCAGCCCTTCTCGGCCGTCGGCGCAGCCGTGGTCCGTGCCTCCCAGGCGACGAGGTTCAGCTGCATGACGACCGCGTCGACATCGTCGGGCTGGTAGTACCGGGGGCGGCGGCCGACCTCGACGAAGCCCTCCGACAGGTACAGCGCCGTGGCGCCGGAGTTGTCGGCCCGCACCTCGAGGAACATCTCCCGCGCGCCGCGGCTGCGGGCGGTCGTCAGCAGCTCGCGCAGCAGCGCGCGCCCACGGCCGTGACCCCGCGCGTCGGCGGCGATCGCGATGGTCTGGATGTCGGCATCCGCTGCGCCCTGCACGGCCCGCACACCGCCGTAGCCGACGAGGCGACCGGCCTCGATGTCGACGACGTAGCGACCATGGGGCGAGGCGAGCTCGCCGGCCATGAGCGCATCGCTCCAGGCGTCGGTCGGGAACGAGGCGCGCTCGAGACGCATGATGTCGTCGAGGTCGTCGCCGGTGGCGGTGCGGAGGGTCACTGGCCGACCTTCTTCCGCGGGCCGGGCATGGTGACGTCGGGGGCGCGCAGGTACAGCGGCTCGCCGAGGTCCTCGACGCGGCCGGCGGCGACGGCGCGCGCCGCGACGAGGGCGACCATGGCGCCCGGGATGACCGTCGTGTCGCGGCGCTCGGCGCTGTGTTCGGCGAGGGCCGCGTCGATGTCGTCGCGCTTCACGAGCGTCGCCTCTGTGACGCGCATCGGCAGTCCGTCGTCGTCGATGCCGTCGTAGACCGTGAACGCGAACTCCTTGCGGCGCGCGTCGGTGACGACCGCGAAGCGGGGGACGTCGGCGAACGGGTCGGCGAGCAGCACGGCGAGGGCGGCGGCATCGTGGCTCCGCACCGGGACGACCGGGATGCCGCGTCCCAGGGCGAACGCGCGCGCCGCCGCGATCCCGACCCGAAGCCCCGTGAACGGGCCCGGGCCCATGCCCGCGGCGACGTGGGTCAGGGCGACGGCCTCGGGAGCACCCGTCGCACCGATGGGGCCGTGCGCGGCATCGGTCATCGCCGTCTCGAGCAGCGTGCCGATGATCTCAGCGTGACCGAGCGCGTCGGCACTGGCGGCATCCGCTCGCACCGCACCGTCGTCGTCGATCACGGCGACGGCCGTGCCGAGGGAGGTGTCGATGCCGAGGATCACAGGGTCAAGGGTATCCGGGCGGGCGGCGGCCGAGCGGCGTCAGGGGCGGCGCGTGACTGTCACGATGCGCGGAGCGGCGTCCTCGAGCTCGGCGGCGTAATGGCCGGTGGTGCCGCAGGCGTTGTCGACGCCGGTGCCGCTCCACCCGCGTTCGATCTCGAGCTCCCACCATGTGTCGACGAGCCCGTCGACCATGTCGCGCCCCCACTCGACGATCGTGACGGCGTTGTCGGGGTCGAGGCCGAGGTCGTCGAGCTCGGCGGGCGAACCGAGCCGGTAGGCGTCGACGTGCACGAGCGGCGGGCCGCCGACCTCGGACGGGTGCGTGCGCGCGATGACGAACGTGGGGCTCTGCACGGGACCGCGGATGCCGAGACCCGCACCGATCCCGCGGGTGAGGGTCGTCTTGCCCGCCCCGAGCGGACCGGTCAGCACGATCAGGTCGCCGGCGGTCAGGACGGCGCCGAGCTCGCGGCCGAGGGCCTCCATGTCGTCCGGCGAGGCGATCTCGCGACGCCCCTCGAACTGCTCGATGCCGGTCACGACCGTACCTCCCGTCGCGGGACGCGCGGGCCGATGCGCGTGACGATCTCGTAGTTGATGGTGCTCGCCGCGTCGGCCCAGTCGGTCGCGGACGGCACGCCCGTGGCCGGGTCGCCGAAGAGCACGGCCTCGTCGCCCACTTGCACGGGCTCGTCGCCCGCGTCGACGACGAACTGGTCCATCGCGATCCGGCCGGCGACGGGGAACGAGCGTCCACCGATCGAGACGGGACCCGCGCCGGATGCCGCGCGCGGCACGCCGTCGGCGTAACCGATCGAGATGAGCGCGAGCGTCGACTCGCGCTCGGTGCGGTGAAGGTAGCCGTACGAGACGCCCTGGCCCGCGGGCACCCGGCGGACGGCGGCGACGGACGCGCGGAGGGTCATGGCGGGGCGGAGACCGAGGTCGGCCGACGACCGGTCCTCGAACGGTGACAGCCCGTAGATCGCGACCCCCAGGCGGACGCAGCCCAGCCGCGCTTCGGGCAGGCCGATGGCGGCGTGCGAGGCGGCGATGTGGCGCAGCCGCGGCCGGAGACCGGCGGACTCGGCGGCGGCCTGGGCGACGGTGAAGCGCGAGAGCGCCGTGCGGTCGTCGTCGGACGACGTGTTGGAGAGGTGGCTGAAGATGCCGAGCACCTGGATGACGCCCTGACGCTCGTATTCCGCCGCTTCGGCGAAGACTGCGCCGTAGTCGGCGGGGGCGATGCCGTTGCGGCCGAGGCCCGTCTCGACCTTGAGCTGCACGGTCACCGGACGATCGGTCGACCCGGCGCGCGCGGCGGCGCGGAGCTGCTCGAGACTCGAGACGCCGAGCTCGATGTGCGCGGCGGCGGCGGCGGCGAAATCGGTGCCCGGCGCGTGCAGCCACGCGAGCACGGGCGCGTCGATCCCGGCATCCCGCAACTGGAGAGCCTCGGGGATGTCGGCGACCGCGAGACGCGCCGCTCCCCCGGCCAGCGCCGCACGACCGGAGCGCTCCGCGCCGTGACCGTACCCGTCGGCCTTGACCACGGCGATGACCTCGGACTCGGTGAGCCCTGCAAGGTGGCGGACGTTGTGTTCGATCGCGCCGACGTCGATCACCGCTTCGCGGGCGACGCCCTCCGGCATCCGGTGAGGGACGGGCATCCTGGTCATGCGCCGGACTCCGCGATCACGTACGCCGTCGCGAGTCCCGCGTCGTGCGAGAGCGACAGGTGGACGGTGGCGATTCCGCGGCTCGCGACCGTGGCTGCGGTCTCGCCGGACAGGGCGAAGACGGGGCGGCCCGAGGGCTCGGAGGCCACCTCGATGTCGGTCCAGTGCACGCCCTCGGATCCGCCGAGCGCCTTGATGAGCGCCTCCTTCGCGGCATAGCGAGCCGCGAGCGAGTGGGGCTTGAGGGTCTGCTCGGATGCCGTGAACAGCCGCGTCATGAGCTTCGGCGTGCGCTCGATCGAGCGCTCGAACCGCGGGATGTCGACGAGGTCGACACCGATTCCGATGATCATCCCGCCTCCTGTCGCCGCGCGCTACGGCATCAGATCAGGATATCGGGCGCAGCTCAGCCGACGGCGAGCCGCACGACGCGTTCGACGGCGTCGAGGCCGGGCGAGAGCTGCGCGTCCGAGCGGGCGTACGTCTCGCGGGAGCGGCCGTACGGGTCGACGACGTCGTCGTCGGTCGGGTCGACGGGCGGGAGGACGAGACCCCGCTGCCCGCCGAGGACGGCGAGCGCGCCGCGCAGCCGGTCGCGAGGGTCGTCGCCGGTTGCGCCGGCCCTGATCGCGTCGTCGGATGTCGCGGCGGCGAGGCGCTCGAACTCACGGATCGTGAACGCGACGCGGAGCTTCGCCGGGGCGAGCTCGACGATCGCGCGGCGGTGGTCGCGGTCCATCGCGAGGACGAGGTCGGGCTCGCGCAGCAGCGCCTCGGTGAGGTAGCGCGATCCGTGCCCCGCGATCTGCTCGGTGGGCACCCCGTGGGCGACGGCGAGCTCGACGGCATCGCGCGGCATCCGATCGCCCTGTCGGGCGCGCACACCGGCGCTCGTCGCGGCGACGCCGAGATCCCCGAGGCGGTGCTGCAGGACGAGAGCGGCGAGCGGCGACCGGCAGATGTTGCCCGTGCAGACGGTGAGGATCTGGATCACGCGGAGCCCTTCGAGACGGATGCCGCGGCTCATCCCGCGCCCTCTGCGTGGCGGAACGGGGTCCCGCGACGGGACGCGGACGGGCACCCGATACGGTAGGCCCGTGCAGGATCAGCTTAGCGACGGCGACCCGTCCCCCCTCGCGGACGCCGAGGCGCCCGATCCCGCGCTCGAAGCGGACTCGGGTGGGAAGCCGCACCGCCGCCGCGGCCGGCGCCGCCGCACCGACTGGCGGCTGGGGGGAACGGCCGTCCGCACGTGGAACGGCGGGCTGCTGATCGTCGCGCTCGTCAGTCTCGGCGCCGCCATCTTCGCGGGATCGCTCGTCACCCTGCTGTGGCGCTCCCCGTGGGCGCCGCTGGCGTCGACCGCGATCCTATGGGTCGGGATGGTCGCGCCGGTCGTTATCGCGTTCCGCTGGGGACGTCCGGCCGGGCTGCTGCGGTTCCGACCGGCCGACCTCGTCTACGCCCTCACGCTCGGTCTCGCACTGCGCGTCCTCGACGGCTGGGTGACGGATGCCGCGTCGCAGCCGTTCCCCCGCGCGACGCTCACGCCGTACTGGCTGTGGACCGATGCGGTCCCGGCGGGGCTCGTCGGGCCCGTCGTGGAGGAGTTCTTCTTCCGCACCGTCATCCTCGTCGCGGTCTATTCGCTGCTGCGCCGCCCCGTCGGCCGCGCGTCAGCGGCGATCGCCGCGGTCCTGGTCTCGACGGCGAGCTTCATCCTCATCCACGTCGTCGACGGGTCGCTTCCGCTCAGCGAGTCCATCTCGGTGGGCGCGGTCGGCCTCGTGTGCGCGACTCTCGTCGTCTTGACGGGACGCATCTGGGGTGCCGTGCTCGTGCACCTCGTCTACAACGTGACGATGCTGCTGCTGATCGCTGCCGGATCGGTCGTCGCGACCGGCCAGTGACGCCACCCGCCCGCGACCGGACCGCCTGTCAGGGGCGACCCATTCCGTAGTAGGTCCATCCGGCGGCGCGCCAGGCGGCCGGGTCGAAGGCGTTCCGACCATCCACGACGACGCGCCCTGCGGCGAGGCTCGCGGCGTGCTCGGGCGTGAGGTCGCGGCGGTACTCGTCCCATTCGGTGACGAGGACCACGGCGTCGGCTCCGGTGAGAGCCTCGTCGCGGTCGGCGACGTAGGTGAGCTGCGGGTGCTGACGGCGGGCGTTGGCGATCGCCTCGGGATCGGTGAGCGAGACGACCGCGCCCAGGCCGTGCAGACGGACGGCGACGTCGAGACCCGGCGAATCACGGGTGTCGTCGGAGTAGGGCTTGAACGCGGCGCCGAGGACGGTGACCTTCTTGCCGTGGACGCTGCCGCCGAGGCCCTGGACGACGAGTTCGACGGCGCGCTCGCGGCGGCGCATGTTGATGTCGTCGACCTCGCGCAGGAACGCGACCGATTCACCGCGGCCGAGCTCTTCGGCACGAGCGGAGAACGCGCGGATGTCCTTGGGGAGGCATCCGCCGCCGAAACCGATGCCGGCGCCCAGGAAGCGGCGGCCGATGCGCGCGTCGTGCCCGATGGCGTCGGCGAGCATCGTGACGTCGGCGCCGGCGACCTCGGCGATCTCGGCCATCGCGTTGATGAAGCTGATCTTCGTGGCGAGGAAGGCGTTCGCCGACACCTTGACGAGTTCGGCGGTGGCGTAGTCCGTCACGATGAAGGGCGTGCCCTTCGCGACCGACGGGTGATACACCTCGCGCAGGATGCCGGTCGCCCGCTCGCCGTCGGGCCCCGCCGGCACTCCGGCCACGAGGCGGTCGGGGTCGACCGTGTCCTGCACCGCGAACCCCTCGCGCAGGAACTCCGGGTTCCAGACGAGGGTCGCGCCGGTGTCGGTGATGCGAGGGGCGAGGGATGCCGCCGTGCCCACCGGCACGGTCGATTTCCCGGCGACGATGTCCCCCTCGGAGAGGTGGGGCAGGAGCGAGTCGACGGCTGCGTTCACGTAGGTGAGGTCAGCGGCGTACCCGCCCTTGACCTGCGGGGTGCCGACACCGACGAAGTGGACGGCAGCACCGGCGGCGGCGGCGAAGTCGGTCGTGAACGTCAGTCGCCCCGAGGCGATCCCGTCCGCGAGGATCTCGGACAGTCCGGGCTCGAAGAACGGCGCCTCGCCGGCAGCGAGAGTGGCGATCTTCCGCTCGTCGATGTCGATGCCGACGACCTCGTGGCCGATCGATGCCATGGCGGCCGCGTGAACGGCGCCCAGATAACCGCATCCGATGACAGACAGTCGCATGAAGAGTCCCCCTCGTCGAAGCGCCGGATGGAAGGCGCCTCGCTCTGTGTACCAGATCGGTGTGTCCGCCGCTTATCGCGCCTGTGTCGCGCAGGCTCCCGGAACCATCGACGCCGCACCGGAATCACGCTCGACGGGCAGGGGCGGGATGGATATCGTGGGCGGACAGCCGCGTCGCGACTTCCGAGTTCTGACATCACCTCACCCGAAGAGGACGTCACAGTGAGCACCTCCGCAGAAGGGCTTCCGGAGGGCGGATCCGTCCAGCCCTCTCCCGCACCCGCGCCCAGATACACCCCGGACGACCGGGTGGCACCCGAGGACGCGTCGCTGCTCTGGCCCGAAGCCCACCTCCTGGCCGAAGCACCACCCGGATATCGACCTCTCGAGATGCCCGCGCCCTGGGAACCCGAGACCAGGGAACCCGAGATCAGGGAACCGGAACCGGCCGCGCGGGCCTCGGCACCACCGCCGGCCCCCGAACCGTGGCCGTACGCGCCCTACGCCCCTACCGCGCAGCAACCGCCGGCCCCCGAACCGCCGGCGCCGCGCGCACCGGCCCCGGGCTACGTGATCTCGGCGCCCTACGAGGGCGCCCCGGCGGCCTCACCCGAGCGGACGGGACGTCCGGTCGCTCCTGGTCAGCCCCCGGTGCTGCGCAGCTTCCGCGACCTGCGCACCGGTCCGCTGGAGAGACGGGAGTTCTCGTCCATGAAGGACTTCGCCGTCGCCGCCGTCCTCGAAGCTGGCCATGCCGAGGCCGACGTGGCCCGGCTGTTCCGTTTCGCGCCGTGGCAGCTGCGCGCGTGGGTCGACGAGGCGCGCGGCGCGTCGTTCGGTCCCGGCAGAGGCCAGGGTCCCGGCAGAGGCCAGGACCCGGCCTGACTCACTCGACGGTGACGGACTTCGCGAGGTTGCGGGGCTGATCCACGTCGAGACCCTTCGCCGTGGCGAGGCCCATCGCGAAGATGTGCAGCGGCACGACCGCCAGCAGCGGCTCGAACAGCGGACCCGCGAGCGGGATGCGCAGCACCTCGTCGGCGAACGGGAGGACGGCGGCATCCCCCTCTTCGGCGACGGCGATGACGCGGGCACCGCGGGCGCGGATCTCCTGGATGTTCGACACGACCTTCTTGTGCAGCTCACTCGAGGCGCGGGGCGACGGGACGATAACGAAGACCGCCTGGCCGGGCTCGATGAGCGCGATGGGGCCGTGCTTGAGCTCGCCGGCAGCGAAGCCCTCGGCGTGGATGTAGGCAAGTTCCTTGAGCTTGAGCGCACCTTCGAGGGCGATCGGGTAGCCGACGTGACGACCCAGGAACAGCACCGACTGGGTGTCGCCCATCCAGCGGGCGAACTGCTCGATGTGCTCCTGCTCGGTCTCGAGGACACGCGAGATGCCGGCGGGAATCGCCTCGAGCTGGGCGACCGCGTCACGGGAGACGTCCGCCGAGAGCGAGCCGCGCACGCGACCGATGTGGAGGGCCAGCAGGTACAGCGCCGTGATCTGGGCGACGAACGCCTTCGTCGAGGCGACGGCGACCTCGGGGCCGGCGTGGGTGTAGACGATCGCATCGGACTCGCGCGGGATCGTCGCCCCCTGGGTGTTGCAGATCGACAGCGTCCTGGCGCCCTGCTCGCGGGCGTACTTGACGGCCATGAGCGTGTCCATCGTCTCGCCCGACTGCGAGATCGAGACGACGAGGGTGTCGGGGCCGATCACCGGGTCTCGGTAGCGGAACTCGTGGGCGAGCTCGACGTCGACGGGGACGCGCGTCCACTGCTCGAGCGCGTACTTGCCGACCATGCCCGCGTACGCGGCCGTGCCGCAGGCGATGACGATCACACGGTGGATGCCGGCGAACAGGTCGTCGAGCCCGTCGAGCTCGGGGATGACGACGGCGCCGTCGTGGAGGCGCCCGCGCAGCGTGTTGGCGACGGCCTCGGGCTCCTCCGAGACCTCCTTGGCCATGAACGAGGACCAGCCGCCCTTCTCGGCGGCGGAGGCATCCCACACGACCTCGAACGGTTCGACCTCGACGGCGCCACCGGCGAAGTCGGTGACCTCGACGCCCTGGGGCGTGATCGCGACGATCTGGTCCTGACCGATGGCCAGCGCGTTGCGGGTGTGCTCGACGAAGGCGGCGACGTCGGAGCCGAGGAAGTTCTCGCCCTCGCCGAGCCCGATCACGAGCGGCGAGTTGCGGCGAGCGCCGACGACGAGGCCGGGCTGGTCCTGGTGCATCGCGAGCAGCGTGAATGCGCCCTCGAGGCGGGCGACGACAGCGCGGAAGGCGGCGACGAGGTCGTGGGATGCCGCGAACTCGCGCCCGAGCAGGACGGCGGCCACCTCGGTGTCGGTCTCGCTCACGAAGGTATAGCCCTCCGCGAGGAGCTCGTCCTTCAGCTCGGCGAAGTTCTCGATGATGCCGTTGTGGATCACGGCGAGCTTGCCGTCGTCGGCGAGGTGCGGGTGCGCGTTGACGTCGGTCGGTCCGCCGTGCGTGGCCCAGCGGGTGTGACCGATGCCGGTCGTCCCGTCCACCATCGGGTGGGCGCTGAGGTCGTCGCGCAGCACCTGGAGCTTGCCGGCGCGCTTGCGCATCTCGAGGTCGCCGTCCGCGTCGATCACGGCGATGCCGGCGGAGTCGTAACCGCGGTACTCGAGGCGGGCAAGACCCGAGAGGAGGATGGCCTGACTGTCACGAGGCCCCACGTATCCGACGATTCCACACATGGGCTCCATGCTAGGCGCGGGCGACTGGGACTCCGCCGCGCGGCGCCGCACCGGGCGCGTCGCCGGGTGCAAGGACTTGGCGGGCGCGGCATCCTTTGGTACCCATGAGGCACCGTGTCCCCCGCACGGTCGTGCCCCCCAACACGATGGAGTCCCCCATGCCCGCATCCCCCCGCGTCCGACGACGGTCGGCGCTCGCCCTCACGGCCGCCCTCGCTCTCGGGTTCGCCGTCGTGCCCGCCGGAGCCGCCTCGGCGGCGGTGTCGACCTCGTGCACCGGGACGACCCAGGCCGCCGTGCAGAAGCGCATCCTCACCGACGTGAACGCCGCACGGAAGGCAGGCGGCAAGAAGGCGCTGACTCTGAGTTCCGCCATGTCGAAGGTCGCCGTCACCTGGTCGGGCAAGCAGGCCGCCGCCAACAGGATGAGCCACAACCCGAAGTACTCGTCGCAGATCCCGTCGGGCTGGACGAGGGCGGGCGAGAACGTCGCCTTCGGGTACGCGCCGTCGAAGGTCACGCCCGCGTGGATGAAATCCGCCGGACACCGCGCGAACATCCTCGGGTCGTACAACCGCATCGGGATCGGTGTGGCGTGCTCGTCGAAGGGCCTCCCCTTCTACACGCAGGTCTTCGGGTACTACCCCTCCTGACTCGGCGATGATGCGGCATCCGCTCGCGCCGTAGACTCGTCGACCACCGCAGCGTCGCGTCCTGTCCCGTGAGGAGGACCGATGCCCGACGCCGTCCCGCCGCCGCAGATTCCGCTTAAGCCGCCGCTGCCGCCCAAGCACCGGCGGGCGTCGACCACCGCCCCGGTGCTCGTGCTGGCCGGGTACCTGCTGGCGCTGGCGGTCATCGCGTTCTGGCCGACGCCCGTCGACGCCGGCGTGGCTCCCGTGATCGACGCACTGTCGCGCCGACTGCCGGCGATCACGCGCCCCCGGGTGGAGTTCGCGGCGAACGTGGCCCTGTTCGTCCCGTTCGGGGTGCTGCTGCCGCTCATCCTCCGCGGCGCGAAGGAACTCGTGCTGCCGATCGCCCTCGTGGCGACGGTGACGATCGAGTGCACGCAGGCGCTCGTCCTGCAGGCCCGGGTGCCGAGCGTGCTCGACATCGTCGCGAACGTGACCGGCGCCAGTGTCGGGATGCTGGGTCTCGCCGTGTGGCAGCGGGTCAGACGCCGCTGAGCCACCGGCCGGGCGCGGTCAGAGCTTGCGGAGTCGGACCGTCTCGACCGTGTGGTTCGCGCCCTTCTGGAGCACCAGCTTCGCGCGGTGCCGGGTGGGCTCGACGTTCTCGCGCAGGTTCGGCAGGTTGATGTCGTTCCAGAACCCGAGGGCGAGCGAGACGGCCTCGTCGTCGGAGATGTCGGCGAAGACCTTGAAGAACGAGTTCGGGTTCGAGAAGGCGGCTTCGCGGAGGGCGAGGAACCGCTCGACGTACCACTGCTCGATGTGCGTCACGTCGGCGTCGACGTAGATCGAGAAGTCGAACAGCTCGCTGACGGCGATGTCGTGCGGGTTCGGAGCCGACGCGAGCACGTTCAGGCCCTCGACGATGATCACGTCGGGGCGGCGGACCGTCACCTGCGCATCGGGGATGATGTCGTACCGCATGTGCGAGTAGTAGGGCGCCCGAACCTCGGGCTCGCCCGACTTCACGGCGACGAGGAACTCCACGAGCGCGCGACGGTCATAGGACTCGGGGAACCCCTTGCGGTCCATGATCCCCCGCCGTTCGAGTTCGGCGTTGGGGTAGAGGAACCCGTCGGTCGTGACGAGTTCGACACGGGGCGTGCCGGGCCACCGGCTCATCAGTTCACGCAGCAGACGGGCCGCCGTGGATTTCCCGACGGCGACGGAGCCGGCCACGGCGACGATGAACGGTGTCGTCGCATCCTCCTCACCGACGAAGCCGGCGGTGTCGGCGCCGAGTCGCTTGGTGGCTGAGGCGTACAGGGACAGCAACCGACTGAGGGGAAGGTAGACCTCCCGCACCTCGGTGATGTCGAGGCGGTCGCCGATGCCGCGCAGCTGCACGACCTCGGTCTCGGTGAGGGGCTGCTCCATGCCGGCGGCCATGCGCGCCCATTCGGCACGGGGGATCTCGCGGTACAGCGAGTCGATGGTCGTCGGCGTCTCATCGGGGGACATTGCCGCAACTCTAGTCCGCCCCGGCGGGTGCCCCCGCGTGCGGAGGCGGGCCAGCGTCGCGGGCGCGCGTACCGTACGCTGAGCATCGATGTCCACCCGCGGCCGTTCAGCCGCTCTCACCAGAGGTTTTCGATGCTGCGACGTGTCCTGGCGGTCCTTGCCGCAGTGGTGCTGACGGCATCCCTCACCGTGCCCGCGGCGCCCGCCGACGCGGCGACCGCCCAGTGGCTGCGCACGAACGGCGCGAAGATCCAGGTCGCCGCCACGGGTGCGACCTTCACCGTCAAGGCGACGTCCTGGTTCGGCATGGAGACCGACACCTGCGCGCCGCACGGACTTTGGTCGATCTCGCTGAAGCAGGGCATGGCGCAGATCGCGGGGATGGGCTTCAACACGATCCGGCTGCCCTTCGCCAACGAGTGCCTCACCCGCAAGACGGCCAACTCGGTGAACCAGGCACTGAATCCGACGCTCGCGACGGCCTCGCCGCTGAAGATCATGGATGCCGTCATCGCGACGGCGCGTGCCTACGGCATCCGGGTCATCCTCGACCGTCACCGCCCGGGGACCGATGCGCAGTCCGAGCTCTGGTACACCCCGCAGTACTCCGAGAAGCGGTGGATCTCCGACTGGAAGATGCTCGCGCAGCGGTACCGGAACAACTCCACCGTGATCGGCGTCGACCTGCACAACGAGCCCCGGGGCGCGGCGTGCTGGGGGTGCGGTGACCGCTCGCGCGACTGGCAGGCGGCCGCCGTCCGTGCTGGCAACGCCGTGCTCGATGTGAACCCGCATCTGCTCGTCATCGTCGAGGGCGTCCAGAACGGTCCCGACGGCAGCGCCACGTGGTGGGGCGGGAACCTCCGCGGCGTCGCGAAGAAGCCGGTCACCCTGAAGGTGAAGAACCGGGTCGTGTATTCCCCTCACGAGTACCCCTCGTCGATCTCGGACCAGCCGTGGTTCCACAACGCCAACTACCCCGCCAACCTCCCCGGCGTGTGGGAGAGCAACTGGGGCTACATCGCGTCGAAGAAGATCGCCCCCGTCCTGATCGGGGAGTTCGGCACCAAACTGCAGACGTCGTCCGACAAGAAGTGGCTCGCGAAGCTCGTCGGCTACATCAAGGACCGCGGTCTCGGCTGGGCGTACTGGTCGTTCAACCCGAACAGCGGCGACACGGGCGGTCTGCTCAAGGACGACTGGGTCACCCGCGACAAGGACAAGCTCGCCGCGCTGAAGCCGATTCTGACGCCGAAGAAGGTCGCCTACCCGGCCGCTCCCGCACCGGCACCGGCGCCGCTGCCTCCGCAGCCGTCGCCGCAGCCGTCGCAGCCGGGGAACACCCCGCCGCCGACGGTCGGGCAGTCGTCGAGCGCCTCGTCCAACGGCGTCTCGGCGACGCTCACGGTGTCGAGCGCGTGGCCCGGCAAGTACCAGGTCGCCCTCGCCCTCACCGCGTCCTCGAGCGCGAAGGTGAAGGCCTGGACCGCCTCCTGGGCCTCCCCCGGCGCGACGGGAGCGGACAGCGCCTGGGGCATGGCCTGCCGCGTCACGAAGCCCGGCACCGCGAGTGCTCGAGTTGCCTGCTCGGGCATCGAGTGGGGCGTGGCGAACCTTTCGCAGGGCGCCCGGGTCGAGGTCGGGGCGATCCTGAACGCCTCGAAGCCGCCGGCCAAGCCCGTGCTGTCGCTCTCGGTCACCCGCTAGCGCCCGAGCGCGCGGCCGGACTGACGGTCAGGGCGTGACCATGCCGCCGTTGACGTTGAGGGTCTCGCCCGAGACGTAGCTCGATTCGGCCGACGCGAGGAACACGAACGCGGGAGCGATCTCGGCGGGCTGGCCGGCGCGCTTGTACTCGTTCTCCTCGTCGAACGCGCGCATCTGCTCGTCCGAGACGCCGTCGCTCACCTGCAGCGCCGACCAGACCGGGCCGGGCGCGACGACGTTGACGCGGATGCCGCGGGGCGCCAGCTGCTGTGCGAGACCCTTCGACAGGTTGTTGACCGCCGCCTTGGTCGCGGCGTAGTCGAGGCGGTCGGGTGCGGGCTTGTAGGCCTCGAGCGACGCCGTGCTGATGATGGATGCACCGGCGGGCATATGGACGAGGGCGGCCTTCACGATCCAGAAGAAGGCGAACACGTTCGTCTCGAACGTTTCGCTGAACTGCTCGTCGGAGAGGTCCTCGATCCGCTCGACGGCGACCTGCTTGCCGGCGTTGCTGACGAGGATGTCGATGCCGCCGAGGAACTCCGCCGCCTCGGCGACGAGTTCGCGGCACTGCGCGCGGTCGGTGAGGTCGGCCGCGATCGAGTGCCCGCGGACGCCGGCGTCGGCGATGACCTGCAGGACGTGGTCGGCGTCCTCCTGCTCGTCGGGGAGGTGGACGATGACGACGTCTGCGCCTTCGCGGGCGAACGCGATCGCCGCCGCCGCTCCGATGCCCGAGTCGCCACCGGTGACCAGTGCCTTGCGTCCCTGCAGACGTCCCGTGCCGCGGTAGGTGCTCTCACCCAGGTCGGGGACCGGGGTCATCCGTGCCTGGATGCCGGGCTCGGGCTGGTGCTGCACCGGCGGCTCCACCCGTGCGTAGCGCGTGACGGGGTTGTCGAACGTGTACTGGTCGGTCATCCCGCCACGGTAGGTCGGGAGGCGGCATCCCTTCACCCCCTTGCGGGAGCAGCGTCGGCGGTGCAGTGCAGTGCAGTGCCGGGGCAGTGGAGCGCGCGATCATCGCATCTCCTCGACCGGTGCGCAAGCAGTCGGTCCCGACGATCCACGTTCCTAGGGTTGACGCGTGCTGAGCGCTGCGAACCACCCTCACGAGTGCACCGTCTTCGTCCTTCCGGGACTGGGGCTGGATGCCTCCTCGGCGAGCGCGATCGCCGCCGCGGCGGATCCGCGGCTGCGCGTCGTGGGGATCGACCTGCTCGACCGGGGGCGCGCGGCATCCGTCGACGATCTCGCCGACACGGCGCTCGAGCGGATCGCGGCCGAGGCCGACGGTGGCCCGTTCCTCGTGTGCGGGCACAGCCTCGGCGGCAAGGTCGCCGCCCGTGTCATGACGCGCGTTCTCGCCGGCACCGAGCCGGTGTTCGGGCTGGTGGGCGCGGTCCTGCTGGCCCCCTCTCCCCCGACTCCCGAGCCGATGCCCGACGACAAGCGCGCCGAGATGCTCGCGACCGCGCAGGGCGAGCACCTGTCGCGAGCGGATGCCGAGGCTTTCGTCGCCGCGAACATCGCCGCCCCGCTCGCCGCCGATCTGCGCGACGCGGCGATCGATGCCGTCGTGCGCCAGCCGGCATCCGCCTGGCGTGACTGGCTGACCGCGGGCAGCCTCGAGGACGCGACGCGCCTCGTGGGCGTGCTCGACCTGCCCGTCGTGGTGCTCGCGGGTGACGACGACGAGGCTCTCGGAGCCGACGCTCAGCCCGATATCGTGGCCGATGTGTACCCGCGTGCCCGCGTCGAGCGGATGCCGGGTGTCGGCCATCTGCTGCCGTACGAGGCTCCCGAGCGGGTCGCCGCGGTGCTCGCCGAAACGTGGCAGGCGATCCGCGCCGCGGCTCCCGTGGTGCCGACGGAGTGGGGACGTGTCATCGCGTCGTCGCGCGTCGACGTCGCGGTACGACGGACGCTCGCGCAGCGGGCTCTCGTGGACGACCGCGACCGCGCCCCCCGCACACTGAACCGTGCGCAGGTCGAGACGCTCCGCGCGCTCGCGGCGCTCCTCGTGCCGCAGGGCGAGGGCGGGACGATCGACCTCGCCGTCCGCATCGACGACATGCTCGCCGAGGGCGGCACCGACGGCTGGCGCCCGGTGGGCTCCCCCGCCGACCCGGTCGCCTACGGCCTGGGGCTCGACGCGATCGCCGCCGTGTGGCCGAGCGAGGTGACTGAGCAGCGGAGCCTGATCGTGCGGCTGATCACCGACGGAATCGACGCGGCGGGCCTCGGTACCGACGGCATCCGGTCGTGGTTCGAGGATGCACGCAACGACCTGCTGCGCATGTGGTTGGCGCACCCGGCGTCGCTGGCGCGCATCGGGTTCGACGGCTTCGCGGTCGGTGGGACCGGCCCGCGTCCGGCGGGGTGGGCGACCATCGCGACGGGCGAACGAGAGACATGGGAGCCGAGCGAGCTCGGCCAGACAGTGGTGGAGGATGCCGCGTGACCGGCGATCATCGCCGGGTGACAGATCACCCGGGCATGCAGAGGTTCGATCTGAACGAGGTCGTCGACGTCGTCGTGGTGGGGACGGGTGCCGGCGGCGCTCCCCTGCTCGCGCGTCTCGCCGAGGCGGGTCTGCGGGTCGTGGCTCTGGAGGCCGGACCGGACTTCTCGCCGAGCGAGTTCACGCCGGACGAGCTGGAGTCCACGAAGATCAACTGGATGTCGGAGCGCCTGAGCGGCGGCGACGACCCGACGGCGTTCGGCCCGAACAACAGCGGCTTCGGCGTGGGCGGCAGCACTCTGCACTGGGGAGCGTTCACGCCGCGTCCCGACGCCCGCGACCTGCGCCTACGCACCGACACGGGTCAGGGACGCGACTGGCCGATCGATCACGCCGAGCTGATCCGCTACATCGAACGGGTCGAATCCGACATCGGTGTGAGTGGCCCTGCGCACTACCCGTGGGACCCGGCTCGCTCGTACGCGTACCCTCCGGTGCGGCGGAACGGCTCGTCCGACGTGATGATCCGCGGCTGCGAGGCCCTCGGCATCACCGCGACCGACGGCCCGGCGGCGATCCTCACCCGCGACCGAGACCAGCCGCACCATGGCCTCCGCTCGGCGACGCTCGACAACGGTGACATCCACCAGGGCGATCGCTTCGGCGCGAAGGCGACGACGGCGAACACCTACCTGCCGGCCGCCGTGGCCGCCGGAGCCGAGGTGCGCGCCGGCGCGTTCGTCCACGGGATCGAACGGGATGCCTCAGGCAAGGTCACCGCGGTCGTCTACCGCTCCGGCGGCACCGACCACCGGCAGCGGTGTGCGGCCCTCGTGCTCGCGGCGGGCGGTGTCGAGACGCCTCGCCTGCTGCTGCACACAGGCATCGGCAACGCGAACGGCGTCGTGGGCCGCGGGTTCATGGCGCACGGCGGGGTGCAGGTGTGGGGCACATTCGACGAGCCGATCCGGGGCTACCGCGGGTACCCGTCGTCGATCATCAGCGAGGACTTCGTGCGTCCCGAGGACGCCGATTTCGTCGGCGGCTACCTGCTGCAGAGCCTCGGCGTGATGCCGCTCAACTTCGGCACGCAGCTCGTCCGCGGGGCGGGCCTGTGGGGCGATGACCTCATGTCGGCCATGAGCGAGTACCCCTTCAGCGCGGGCGTCGGCATGAACGGCGAGTGCCTGCCCGACGACCGCAACGCCCTGACCCTCAGCGATGAGCTCGCCGAAGACGGGATGCCGCGGGCCGAGGTCACGTTCTCGCAGGGTGACAACGAGCGGGCCATCGACCGGCACGGCGTCGCGGTGATGGAGCGGATCCTGCGCGCTGCGGGCGCGCGGAGCACGCGAGTGCTGCAGCGCTCGTGCCACACGCTCGGCACAGCGCGAATGGGCGCGGATCCCGAGGACAGCGTCGTGGACGCGTCCGGTCGGTCCCACGAGGTCGACAACCTCTGGATCTGCGACAACTCGACGTTCCCGAGCGCGCTCACGGCGAACCCGGCGTTGACCCAGATGGCGCTCGCGCTGCGGACCGCCGACCTCATGCTCGCCGCCCGCTGACGCGGGGTCGGCGGGCGGTCAGCGGATCGGTTCGTCCATCCACACCATCCGCTCGACCGCACTGGTGCCCGTCCCCCATGCGACGACCTCGAGGGTGACCGACGATCCGCGGTGCGCGGCGGTGAGCTTCAGGGTCCGCCCGGTCGCGGTGTCGACGCGATCGTCGCCGACCCACCACCGGTACAGGAAGTGCGTCCCCTTCGGCCACGACGCCGTCGCCGCCGTCAAGGTTGACCCCACGCGCGGTGCGCCCGAGAGGACGAGCGTCCCGGAGTCGAGCCCGCGCGGCAGCGTGGCGTTGTGGCCGGGCATCGCGACGGCCTTCGTCACCGTGATCGTCCGGGCGGTCTCGGCGGTCGGCTTTCGGCCCCACCAGACGACCCGCGAGTCGGTGCCGTCCTCGTACGTGAACTTCACCGCGTACGTGCCGGCGGCCAACCCCGGCAGCGTGTAGGAGCCGGCCGTGTCGGTGCTCGCCTCGGCCACCCGCTCCCCGTCGCCGTCACCCTGTCGATAGGCCTCGACGTACGCGCCGGCGAGCGGTGTGCCCGACGCGGCGCGGAGCGTGCCCGTGATCTTCGCGCCCGGCACCAGGGCGACGTCGATGTCACGGATCTCGTTCGCTTTCGCGATCTTCAGCGTGGTGGGCTTCGCGCCGGGAGCTTTCGCCTTCCACCAGCGCTCGGCCAAGTCGGATCCGGGGGCGGGGCGGACGCGAAGCGTGTAGGTCGCGTCTTCGAGTCCCGTGACCACGTACGAGCCGCCGGCATTCGTCTGGGCCCAAGCGATGATCTCACCGCCGCGGGACACGGCGATCTCGGCATCGGCAACCGGTGCACCGCCGGGTCCCGTCACGACGCCCCTGATCGTGCCGCCGCGGGCGAGCCGGGCGTCGAGTCCACGCACCGTCTTGCCGTCCGCCACAGTCACGGTGGCCGCGGCGTCGATCGTCGTCGCGCCCTTCCACCACTGGCCGACCGCGTTGACACCGTAGGGTGCGAGGTACTGCACCCGGTAGGTACCCGCGGGCAGCGAGCGGATGGTCCACGTCCCGTTCCGCGATGTCGTGGCATCCGACCAGCGGCGCGTGTCGGGGTTGACGACGAAGACGACGGCCTCCGCCAGCGGCTTGCCGTCGGCATCGATGACCCGACCCGAGAGTGCACCGCCTGCGGCGAGGGATGCATCGATCCCCTTCACGGTGGATTTCGTCCCGACCACGACCGCGGTCGCCGCGCTGCGATCGACCGCGTCGCGCCACCACTCGCCGACGAGGTTCACGTCATCCGACGGGCGGAACTCGACGTCGTACGAGCCGGCGCGCAGACCGTCGATCCGATAGGTCCCGTCGGGCCTGGTCTCGACCTCGTTCTCGTTCGCCGGCTGGCTCGAGGGGCGCGAGGTGTAGACGACGCGCACCGAGCTGACTCCTGCACCCTTGGCGTCCGTGACCTTGCCGATGATCGTGCTGCCGGCATCCAGTGAGGCGTTGAAGGTGAGGGTGCGGGAGGCTGCCTTCACCTGGATCGGCGTCGAGGCTGCCTCGGTCGCCGCGTTCTTCCACCACTCCGATACGAGGTTCTTGCCCTCGGGACGTTCGAAGAAGAGCGTGTACCTGCCGGCGTCGAGCTGGGTGATCCGCCAGACACCCTTCTTGTCGGTCTGCGCCCACCGCCGACTGTTGCCGACTCCCACGCTGACGCTGACGTCGGCAACGGGGGCGCCCTGCGCGTTCGTGACCCTACCGCCGATGGTCGCGCCGGTGACCAGACGCGCATCGATTCCGGTGATGTTCGCTCCGTAGGCGACCTCGAAGGTGGTCGCCTCGGCTTGACGCCAGGCGCCCTTCCACCACTGGGCGCCGAGTTCACTGTCGTTGTCCGTGGCGAACTCGACCGTGTACCGCCCTCCGGGCAGTCCCGCGAGGACGTACCGGCCGGCACGGTCGGTCGTGGTTTCGGTGGCCGACGACCACCCGCCGTCGACCCACTGGAGCGCGCGCACCGTCACCCCCGCGACCGCGCGACCGCCGGGACCGGTGACGGCGCCCGAGATCGTCCCGCCGAGACGCAGCTCGACGTCGAGGTCGGTGCGGGACTGACCGCTCGAGAGCTTCACCCCGCTCGCGTCCTCCCACTCCAGTGCGCCTCGCCAGTACTGCGGCACCAGGCCGCTCCCCTCGGGAGCCTGCGTGTGCAGGGTGTAGGTGCCGGCGCGCAACCCGCCCACCCGCCAACGTCCGTCGCCGTCTGCCGTCGCCTGAGTGAGGAATTCGCGGTCCGTTCCGACGAAGACGTCCACGGTGGCGGATGCCACGGGGTCCCCGCTCTCATCGGTCACCACACCGCCCAGCACGGCAGCGCGCGCCAGGGTGACGACGAGTCCGGTGACGCTCTTCTTCGTCCCGAGCGTGATCGTCTTGGCCGTGTATTCGGAGCCGCGGTCGTCCCACCATTCGGTCGCGTAGGTGCCCTTCTCGACCGAGGTCCGGAGCGTGTACGTGCCTGCCGCGAGGCCTCCGAACGAGAACGTTCCGTTGGCCCGGGTCGCGAACGAGGCGACCTCCTGGCGGACGGTGCCCTCTTCAGCGGATCGTTCCACGCTGTAGAGCGCGACGTTCGCTGCCACAGCCTTGCCGCCGTCGCCGCGGACGACGCCCTCGATCTTCGAGCCGAGGCTGAGCGTGGCGTCGAACCCGGTCCGCGCGCCGCTCTTCGCGATGTCGACGCGGGTCGCCGTCTCGGCGCTGGCGGCATCCTTCCACCACTCGCCCATCAGGTTGGTTCCGGTGGGCGGCTCGTAGTGGAGCGTGTACGTGCCGGCTCGGATGCCGACGAGCCGGTACCGACCGTCGGCCCCGGTGGTCGTCTCGGCCACCCATTCGGAGTCGTCGGCGCTGGTCTTCGACGCCGAGTAGAGCGCCACAGTGGCACCGGCGAGGGCTTTGCCACCGCCGGTCACCGTGCCCGAGAGCGTTGCTCCCGAGGTGAGGACGAGGTTCAGGCCCTTCTTGGCAGCGCCGTCGGCCAGCGTGATGACTTTGGCGTCCTTCTCGCGGTGCCCTCCTCCCCACCACGTGACGGTCAGACCGGATGACGGGTCGGGCTCGACCGAGAACGTGTAGTCGCCGGCGCTGAGCCCGCTGGCGCGGAAGGTACCGTCGTCGGCGACCCACGGCGAGTCGACGTACTCCCACTGTCCGTTGACGCGCTGGTAGATCGTGATGGACGCCGAGACCGCAGCGCCCGTGCTGGTCGTGACGCGTCCTGCCAGCGAGGCACCGAGGGCCAGGGTGGTGCGCAGCCCGGTGATGGACTTTCCGGCGCTGACGGCGATCCGGGTCGCCGCCTTCTGCGAGGTCGCGTCGTTCCACCATTCCGATTGCAGGTCGGAGCCGAATGCGCTCTGCACGTACAGGGTGTACTTCCCCGCGCGGAGGCCGGTGAGCCGATAGGCGCCGTGGGAGTCGGTGGACGTCCCACCGACATCCTCCCAATCCGCCCACTCCGCGTTCCACATGAAGAGCTGGACGAACGCATCCGCGACGGCGACGTTGTCGGGACCGCGCACCGATCCGGCGATGCTGCTGCCGAGCGCGAGCCGCGCGTTCTTTCCGGTGACTTTCGCACCGGGCGCGACGGCGAACCAGACCGGCTCTCCCCACAGGCTCTCGGCGCCACCGAACCACTGACCGACGTGATTGCCGGCCTCGTCGGTGAAGCGCAGCGTGAACCGCCCGGCGGGCAGCTTCGCGAACGTGAAGGCACCGGCGGCATTCGTCGTGGTGTCGCCCGCGGGGCTCGATCCGT
The DNA here is from genome assembly GCF_031932285.1 of Microbacterium aquilitoris. Lineage (NCBI taxonomy): Bacteria > Bacillati > Actinomycetota > Actinomycetes > Micrococcales > Microbacteriaceae > Microbacterium > Microbacterium aquilitoris. The sequence continues at coordinate 123,459 of NZ_JAUZVT010000003.1, read as the reverse complement.
CGTCCCCGAAGTCCTGGTACAGCGTGACGGTGATTCCCTTGAGGGGGGCCTTCGCTGTGTCGGTGACCGTTCCCGAGATGGATGCCGTGCCCGAGGTCGCCAGCTTGTTCTCGGCGCGGAGGCTCGCCGCGCTCTTCTTCGCGTCGCCGGGACGGGCGCGGTCGTCGCGCCTCGGGTCGGCGGGGGCACCGGCATCCGTCGTCGGCGCGGCGTCATCAGCGGAGGCAACGACCGTGCCGGACGGGTCGACCACGACGGTGCGCTCGGCGGTGGCGGATGCCGCGGGCTCGGCCGCGATGGCAGCGGGAGCGGACGCGAGCCCGCCCACCAGGATCGCCCAGACGGCCAGGACGGCCGATCCGCGCGCGAAAAGACGGCGCCGACTGCGCATGCGTGTACTCCCCCTCGAGCACCCCAGCGCCCGACTTCCCCGGGACCCCGCCGTCGGGCTCCTCGCGCTCAGCATGGCAGAAGCGGGGGACACCCACCAACACCGCGTCATCCCGCCGATACACGCATCCACTACGGTGGGCCGCAGGTCCTCGTCAACGGCGCCGAACGGAAGGCCTGAGCGCTCTCGCGCTGTCGCCCTGGGGAGGAAACCGATGTCGGGTCGTTCGTCGCACCGCCGTTCACGTCAGCGCTCCGCCCCGAACCCTCCCGGGCTGCGGTGGTGGGCGTATGCCGCTCTCATCGTGGTCGCCCTGGGGGCGATCATCCTCGTCATCGCCGCGCTGCTCGAGTACTGACGCCAGCCGGCGCGCGACACGTCAGCCGACGCGCGACGCGCGCGGGGCGCGACGCGCCCACCACGCGCGGCGGGGCAGCGCGATGATCGGCGCGGGGCTGGCCTCGCGCTCGGGGCGCAGCGGCACGGGCACTTCGAGGACGACGGCGTCGCCACGCTGGTAGATGCGCGCGCCGACACCGAGCACGCTGATGCCGCGCAGCTCGGGTCCGACGGCGGGCGTGCGGTCGAGCACCCCCGTCGACCACGTGCGGACGATGAGCGTGTCGCCGTCGACGTCGATCTCTACCCACACCTTCTTGGCGATGGAGTGCTTGATCGCGTTGACGAAGCCTTCGTTGACGATGGTCGCGACGCGACGCGACAGCGCCGGGTCGTCGAGCGCGGCCGCGGCGGCGGGCGAGATCTCGCTCGAGACGTCGAGGACCGACCGCCAGGTCGCCACGAGCTCGAACAGGTCTTCGTGGGCGCTCTGGACCGAACCCTCGAGGGCGGCGGAGTCGACTTCGGCGATGAAAGCGAGGACGGAGTCGAAGGCGGCATCCGTCTCTCGACGGAACGATTGCACGACCTCGGGCGTCGCCTCGTCTTCGTCGGCGGCGGCGGCCAGCAGGACGCAGCGGCCCTGGATGCGGCCGTGGAGGACGTGCGCGGCGTTCCGCAGGGGCCGGCGAGCCGACGCGGTCTTGGCGGTGAGGGTGCGGGCGACCATCGCGAGCACCACTTCGAGGCGGTGCGCGGTGTCGGCGGCTCGCGCGATCGCGTCGGTGCACGCGGCGAGCGCCAACGCAACGAGGGGCAGCGACGCGACAGGGACGAGCAGGGTGGGCTCGTTGGTGCCGATGAGCAGGCGCGCGACGACCGTCATGACGATCCCGGTCACGAACCAGACCGCGACGAGGATCCACCCGCGTCGGGCGCTCGTCCTCCCCCGGGCGAGCACCCGGACGGCGAGGTCGGCGCCCAGGGTCACGGGGATGCCGACGAGGATCGCCGCCAACGCGACCCAGGGTCCCGCGACGAGGTGCGTGTACGGGATCGCACCGAGCAGGAACACGAAGCCGGTGACGAAGTACGGCGCGGGTCGCAGCATCGTGAGGGCCGACCGCGGGGGCTGGACGGTCTCGTGGTCATCGTCGGTCGGGATGACGCGCAGGTCGAGCCCGGCGCGCTCCTCGAACCGGTGGCTGGCCGTACGGACCTCGTCGGCGTAGTCGCGGACGGCCGTGAAGTCGATGTCGCCGGCGAGCATCTCGTCGCGACGATGGCGGAGGTCGGAGATGACGGGGCCGAGCAGTTCGCGATTCTCGGATTCGAACCGCGCGAGCCGGCGGCGGCCGGCGGTGAGCGCGGCGATGGCGGCGGTGAGACGCCGGCGACTGCCGCGGGTCAGCTCGATCGAGCGGGAGGTCATCGCGATGATCGACAGGCCGGCGAGCCAGACGGCGACGTTCGAGACGATCCGCGCCGTCATGCCGGTCAGGTCGAAGACGCCGCCGTACACGAGGACGTACGCGCTTTCGTGGACGAAGGGCCGGGCGGCCGCGATGAGGACGACTGCGGTGAGGACGAGGATGCCGCGGTGCGCCGCGCGCGGCAGGCGGCGCTCGACGAGGGCCACCGGGATGAGCACGGCGACGAGCAGCGCCCAGGCGATCGCGGCTACGACCTCGACCCCGACGTACCCCGAGGGAGCGGAGATGTACTGGAACGGCGCCATCACGGTGAGGCAGACGATGAGGCTGATCCAGAGCGCGGGGCGCGTGAAGAAGGCGCGACTGGTGACGGCATCCCACCACACGTGGACGCCGAGACCGACTCGTTGATGCACAGCGAGTTCGGGTACCCGCCCAGCCTTCATGCTTCTCTCCCCAGAGGGGCCTGTCGGCCCGGCGACAGTCTAGCGGCGGGTCAGGCCTGGTGCGCTTGGATGTCGGGGGCGATCGGGGCGTGCGGCTGCGGGCGCTTCTTGGTGCGGGAGCGGACGAAGTCGCCGACTCGGCGCGAGAGCTTGTGACTGGGGATCTCGACGACCTTGAAGAAGACCCACGAGAGCGGGATCGATATGACGACGCTGACGAGGCCGGCGATGCGCAGGTTCTGGTCGCCGAACAGGTGGGCCATCGAAATGACGACGGGCTCGTGGACGAGGTAGAGGCTGAAGGAGATGAGCCCGAACCACTGCATGGCGCGGCTTTCGAGGAAGCGCCGGAAGATCGGAACGACGATCGCGGCGATGACGGCGATGGTGGCGCCGATGGTCGTCACCGCGTCGAACGGCTTCACGAGGGGGCGGAGCATCTCGAAGGGGCGGATGAGCCACGGGAAGATGAGCAGGATCGGCGCGCTGAGCAGCAGGAGCGCCTGGGTGCCGCGGCTGGGCTGCCACTTTCGGATGGTGGGCAGCCACGTGGCGATGACGACGCCGATGAGGAACATGGGCAGGTAGACGAGGGCGCGATTGCCGAGGCTGCTCGAGACGGCGATCCCGATGACGGCCGCGACGGCGAGGATCCAGTTGTAGCGGGCGAACCGCACCCCGAGGAAGACGAAGACGGGCAGCAGGAACGAGAAGGCGATCTCCCACTGCAGCGACCACAGCGGGCTGACGAGGTCGCCGGTGCCGAACAGCAGGGTCGCGTCGCCCCACAGGGCTTCGGGGCTGACGGCTTTGTCGGTGATGCCCAGCCAGGCGCTCTCCATCGCGGTGGTGCGCGGGATGATCAGCACCCAGCCGAGGTAGAGGATGATCGCGCCCCACACCGGCAGGTAGAGGCGCAGCAGGCGCTGCGGGTAGTACCCGACCCACGAGAAGTCGCGGCCCTGCTTGAGCACGGGAAGGGTGAGCACGACGCCGCTGAGGACGAAGAAGATGACGACGGCGCCCTGGCCGTCCCACAGAGTGTGCAGGGGGGTGTACGACAGGAGCTCGGGAAGTCCGTTCGCCGCTCGTCCCTCGAGGTAGGGCTCGGCGAACAGCGGGAACGTCAGCATGATGTGGTGCACCAGCACGATGAGCGCGGCCAGACCGCGCAGACCGTCGAGCGATGTCAGCCGTTTCATGGGTCTCCTGGGGCGTCCGTCGACGGCCGTGCACGACGAGAAGAGCAGGCGTCGACGTCGGGGGAACGTCGAGTGAAGTGTACGTGAACGCCCTTCGCGCCCCCTGGTGACACGACGAACGCCCGGGTCCACGAGGGGCCCGGGCGTTCGGTGTGATGGCTTACTTGAACGCGTCCTTGACGTTCTCGCCGGCCTGCTTGAGGTTGGCAGAAGCCTGGTCCTTGTGGCCTTCGGCTTCGAGGTTCTCGTTGTCGGTCGCCTTGCCGGCGCCCTCCTTGCCCTTGCCGGTGAGGTCCTGGGCGGCGTTCTTGATCTTGTCGTCGAGTCCCATGATCTGGTCCTTCCGTCGATCGTTCCCGGGATCGGTGCGCCCCGGGTTCCCCGACGCTACGTCTGGTGTGGTCGACAGGTGAGGGGGTGGTGCTTTCGCATGCGATGGGTTAGTCGCGTGGAGTTTCGGCACGATGCCGGGCTTGTCAACCGCCCGGGGTGCGCGCCCGGTGCCGACCTAGGGTGGCGGGGTGGGAGAAACAGTCGAGTCGCAGGAGATCACCGGGGCCGATCGCACCCGTCATCGCGAAAAGATCCGTCAGAATCTCGACGTTTTCGAACGGATGCTGAGTGAGTCGCGGTTCGAGGCGGATGACCCGATGACGGGTCTCGAGCTCGAACTGAACCTCGTCGACGAGGTCGGCGACCCGGCGATGCGCAACGAGCAGGTGCTGCGTGCGATCCCGGATCCGGCGTTCGTGAGCGAGCTCGGCCGGTTCAACGTGGAGATCAACGTCCCGCCGGCGCGGTTGCGCAGCGGCGGCCTGAGCACGTTCGAGAGCGGGATGCGGCAACAGCTGAACGACGCCGAGGAGCGCGCGTCGGAGCAGGGTGCGCATCTGATGATGATCGGCATCCTGCCGACCCTGGCCGATCGGCACATGAGTCGTAGTGCGCTGAGCGCCGACCCCCGGTACAGCATGCTGAACGAGCAGGTGCTCGACGCGCGCGGTGAGGACATCGTCATCTCGATCGCGGGTCAGGAGCAGCTGGACACGACGGCGGATTCGATCGTTCCCGAGGCGGCGTGCACGAGCACGCAGTTCCACGTGCAGACGGCGCCCGCGGAGTTCGCGGCGTATTGGAATGCGTCGCAGGCGATCGCCGGCGCGCAGCTCGCGCTGGCGGCGAACTCGCCGTACCTGTTGGGGCGCGAGTTGTGGCGCGAGACGCGCATCGCTCTGTTCGAGCAGGCGACCGACACCCGCAGCGAGGAGCTGAAGGCGCAGGGCGTGCGGCCGCGGGTGTGGTTCGGCGAGCGGTGGATCACGTCGGTGTTCGACCTCTTCGAAGAGAACGTGCGCTACTTTCCGGCGCTGCTGCCGATCATCGACGATGAGGATCCGCTCGAGGTGCTCGAGTCGGGCGGGGTGCCGTCGCTGGCCGAGCTGAAGTTGCACAACGGCACGGTGTACCGCTGGAACCGTCCCGTGTACGACGTGGCCGACGGCGTGCCGCACCTGCGGGTGGAGAACCGCATCCTCGCCGCCGGTCCGACGGTGGCCGACACCGTGGCGAACGCCGCCTTCTACTTCGGTCTCGTGCGCGCGCTGGCCGAGAGCGAGCGCCCGGTGTGGTCTCAGATGTCGTTCGGCACCGCGCGGGAGAACTTCCAGTCGGCCGCGCGCCTGGGCATCGACGCTCGACTGTCGTGGCCGGGCGTCGGCCGGGTGCCGGCGACCGAGCTGGTGCGGGACACCCTGCTGCCGCTCGCACACGAAGGTCTCGCGGCGTGGGGTGTCTCTGACGAGGAACGCGAGCGGTACCTCGGCATCATCGAGCAACGGTGCGTGACGAAGACGAATGGTGCGGAGTGGTTCGCCCGCAAGATGCGCGCCCGCGAGGGCATGGAACGCTTCGACGCATTGCGCGCCACCCTGCTCGAGTACCAGCAGGCGATGCACACGAACGAGCCGGTGCACACCTGGAAGTAGGGATGCCGGTCAGCCGCGGACGACTGCGGCGAGCCGCGGTCAGCGGAGACAAACCTGTCGTTCGGGCTGACCGAAGCTGAGTGCGTTCACGAGTCTCGACGGCGCTGATGGACAGGCCTTGGCCGTGAGAACAAGCTTCGTCAGGATGAGTTATCGCGATCGCCGCTCGGCGTCGTCGTCCGGGCCTACTACTTATGCGTTCGTTCGGGCGGAGGCGACAGGGCCGGAAACAGGCGTCCGGTATGCTCGCGCGCATGGACTGGATCTCGCGACTCGCCTGGCGCTTCGCGTGGTGACGCGGACACTCCTGAAGACCGATCCGCGAGCCGTCCCCAGGTTCATGCGGGTAGCGCTTTACGCGATTTTGCTGGTCGGAGCACTCGCCAGCATTCCCGTCATTGGTGGATACTCGCCGATCCCGGTCGGCACCTTGCTAGATGCCTGGATCATCCTCTTCATCCTCGTGTCTATCGCGCGGGGCAGGACGTACCCGATCGTGCTGCTGTTCTTCTTGGTCGGCTATCTACTAATGAGGGTCGTCCCCGCTCTCGTGGCCGAGGCGCCCATGGTCGACTTTCTGCAGGCTTACCGCTGGGTGCTCTACTTGATCGCGTTCGCCTTCGCCGTCGGGCGTCGGTGGGGGTCTCTGGTCGGGCTCAAGCGCGTGACGTGGCTGCTCTTGGCCATGTCGCTCGCGAAGTCGCTACTCACGATCGTGACGTTCGGGCCCACCGCTCGGTCGGGGTTGCTCATCGAGAACAACTTCGAACTGGCTCTCTTCTCCGGGCTGCTAATCATCATCTACCGGGAGCTGTCGGGTCGCGCGCGTTTCTGGACGATCGCGCTTCTCGCCGCTGTCGTCGTCGTCTCCGGCTCGCGCAGCGGGGCAATCGTGTTCGCGATCGCCGTGGTCTACGCCGTGAGCCAGGCGAAGGGCGCTGGCCTGCTACGCCGCTACTTCATCGGGCTGAGCGTGCCCGTCATCATCTATTTTGTCGCTCAGGTCTTCGAGAGCCGCGCGCTCGTCGCGGGCATCGACAGACTCAACTTCCTCACCGTCTTCCTGGCAGAGACCCGCGACTGGGACATCCTCACCTGGCTGTTCGGAACCCCGCCGCTCACCGCTCTGAGCTCCAACGGGTGCAACTCGCTCGCGTTCTACGTGAACCTCTTCGCGTCGACCGAAGACGGCTCGTGCTACTCCGTCATCCTCCACGCCTTCATTCTGCGAGTGGTCTTCGACGCCGGGATCTTCGGTCTACTCCTCGCCGTGATCGTGACGTTCTACACCCTGAAGAAGAGCGGCGCGAGCGGGTGGATGACTCTGACCATCGCGGGCGTGATGGTCGCCAACAGCTTCTCCGTCAGCGGCCTGAACAGCCCATACGTCGGGCTGGTCATCCTGCTGGCGATCACCACGTGCACACCCCGAACCGAGCTGCGCGGGCCTAGCGTCTTCGACCGATCAGGCCACCGAGGCGAACGGCGTCGCAGTCCGGTCGAACCATCCTGGGCATGAGCCGCCGGTATTCCACGTCGCAGTCGCGGTCATGACTCCTGCGGGCGTCGGGTCCGAGACTGTCAGCCCGTTGATGACCCTGTGCCAGCAGCCCATTCGACCGTTCCCAGCAGCAGCTGCGCGACGATCGTGTCGTTCGACCGGTCACCGGAGTAGCAGACGAGCGACGGCTCCCACCCGGCGTGGTCGAGGCTGCCCTGCATCTTGGCGCAGAGCGTGACCAGGTACACGCCGGGGCCGGGAAACGTGATCCTTACCGCGTCAGTCATTGGTGGTGCGCTCGACGCGGCGTTGTTGTTCACGCGAGTAGTCGCATTGAGCGCCGGAGGGGTGAGAACGGGAACGGGGACCCAGCCATCAGAGACCTCCTGCGATCAGCGCTTGCAGCGCGGTGGCGAGACGGATGCCGTGGTAGATCAGCCCGGACGGGAAGTCTGCGAGCGTGGTCGCTGACCCGGCGTGCAGGCGGGCCTAGCCGATGTAGATGTCGGCGCTGCCGTCTCCGGTCGGAGCGGTCTTCGACCCGGTCCCGGTAATTTACAGCGTTCCCGAGCGGACGAGGGCGCCGCTCGGCGCGTAGACGTTGCCTGTGCTCATGTCCGATGTACCGGGTGCCCTTCGCCGCGGCAGCTGCGCGCAAGAGAGCGGACTTCGTCCCGACGGTGGTGCTAAGTGGGGCTTCGGGCCCGCAGATGACCGGGATCGTCTTCGGGGAGCCCGCGTGGACGGCGTCGATCCAGCTCTCGACCGCGGCTTGCAGTCCGGTTGTGCCGTCGTTGACCCCACCGAACCAGACGAGGATGGTGGGGTTGTTCGCGAGGATGGCTGGCAGGCGTACGGACCCGGCGTAGACCTGCTTTCCAGCACCTCCGGCCTGGTCGTTGAGCCACCCGGTGCCGGCGGAGCCGTTCACGACGATGGCCGTGCCGAGCATCCGCGCGCAGGTCGGGGCGATGCCGTCGATGCCTCCGGAGCCGATGTGCGAGTCACCCTCCACGGCGAACGTGATCGGCGCGAGGGCGACAGCGGAGACCGTGTCGATGGGGCTGGTGGTGATCGACTTGATGGCGAACCCGCCGCCGTGCTCGATCGTGATGCGACGCATCCGGCGGGTGCCGAAGTTGACACGCATGCGCAACTGAGCCCCGGATGCCGCATCACCAGCCGTGCCCGGGAGAGGGGTCACCCACCCGCCGTTGACGGCTATGCGGTAGGCAGGGCTCGACGTGCCCTGGTAGACGACCTCGAACAGGGGCGCGTCGGTGTCGAAAGTGAGGATGCACGGGGGCAGCTCATTGCCGACGACGGCCGAGTTGATGTATTCGCCGGCTGTCGCGGGGTTGCGGTAGTCGGTCCCCGAGGTGACGCCGCGGAATCCGGCAGCACCTTGGATTGGGAAGTTGCCACCGCCGATGTTCTTCTCGACGGGGCTCGTGATGGTCGATGGGCCGTTGTTCGCGCTGTAGGAGATCGTGGGACCAGCGGTCGCGATCGGGAGGAACGCGCGCGACGGGTCACGGTTGAGAAGGTCCGCCAGGAGGGTGCGGGTGGCTTCGTCGATCTTGGCAGAGAGTACGGGCTGAGCCTAGCCGCGAACGACCGCCGCGAGCCGCTCGCCCACCCGCTGTGCGTCCTCTTCCGAGGCCGCTTCGACCATGACGCGCACGAGCGGTTCGGTCCCTGACGGGCGCAGCAGCACCCGGCCGGAATCGCCGAGCTCTGCCTCAGCTGCGGCGACGGCTTCGAGCACATCGGGGTCGGTCGAGCGCGAACGTTCGACGCCCTTCACGTTGATGAGCACCTGCGGGAAGACGGTCATGACCTTCGCGAGCTCTGACAGCGGCTTGCGCTGACGCGCAACCTCCGCGGCGAGGTGCAGGCCCGTGAGCACACCGTCACCGGTGGTGGCGTACTCGCTCATGATGACGTGGCCGCTCTGCTCACCGCCGAGCGAGTAGCCGCCTTCGTTCATACGCTCGAGGACGTAGCGGTCGCCGACAGCGGTGGTTTCGAGGTGGATGCCGTTGGCCGCCATCGCGCGGTGCAACCCGAGGTTGCTCATCACGGTCGCGACGAGGGTGTCGTCGTGCAGCAGTCCGCGTTGTTTCATCGACACGGCGAGGATCGCCATGATCTGGTCGCCGTCAATGATGCGGCCGTCGGCGTCGACGGCGAGGCAGCGGTCAGCGTCGCCGTCATGGGCGATGCCGAGGTCGGCGCCGGTGCGGAGCACTTCGGCGACGAGCACGTCGAGGTGGGTGGAGCCGAGGCCTTCGTTGATGTTGAGGCCGTTGGGGTCGGCGCCGATGACGGTGACCTTGGCTCCGGCATCGCGGAAGGTCTCGGGCGAGACGCCGGATGCGGCGCCGTGGGCGCAGTCGAGGACGACGTGCAGGCCGCGCAGGCTGGTGCGCAGCGACGCGAGCAGGTGCACGACGTAGCGGTCTTCGGCGTCGGCGAAGCGGCTGATGCGGCCGACCGCTCCCCCGGTGGGGGCGAGCTTCGGGCCGGTCATCGCTTCTTCGATGCGCTGTTCGACGACGTCGGGCAGCTTGACGCCGCCGCGCGCGAAGATCTTGATGCCGTTGTCGGGCGCCGGGTTGTGCGAGGCCGAGATCATGACGCCGAAGTCGGCGTCGATGTCGCCGACGAGGAAGGCGGCGGCCGGGGTCGGCAGAACGCCGGCGTCGAGCACGTCAACGCCGGACGAGGCGAGACCTGCGGCGACGGCCGCGCTCAGGAAGTGGCCCGACACCCGGGGGTCGCGCGCGACGACAGCGGTGAGGCGCTTGCCGGCGGCTTTGCGTGCGTTCGCGATACGACCCTGGCCCAGGACGACAGCGGTCGCCTGGGCCAGGGTGAGCGCGAGATCGGCGGTGAGGGGGCCGTTTGCGAGGCCCCGCACACCGTCGGTCCCGAACAGTGCCATCGAAGGATTAACGCTTCGAGTACTGAGGAGCCTTACGCGCCTTCTTGAGACCAGCCTTCTTGCGCTCCTTGACGCGAGCGTCACGGGAGAGGAAGCCGGCCTTCTTGAGGGTCGGGCGGTTGTTCTCTTCGTCGATCTGGTTCAGCGACCGCGCGATGCCGAGGCGCAGGGCGCCGGCCTGGCCCGAGGGGCCACCACCCGAAATGCGGGCGATCACGTCGTAGCCACCGGCGAGGCCGAGGACCGTGAACGGGTCGTTGATCAGCTGCTGGTGCAGCTTGTTGGGGAAGTAGTCCTCGATCGTGCGGCCGTTCACCGTGATGGTGCCCGAGCCGGGGACGAGACGCACGCGGGCGATGGCCTGCTTGCGGCGGCCGACAGCGGCACCGGGGACGGAGAGGACGGGACGGACCGGGGCAGCCTCAGCGGCGGCCGGGGTCTCGGTCGAGTAGTTCTCGGGGGTCTGGTCGAGGGAGTCAGCGATCTTCGCCATCAGATAATCCTTGTTCTTCTCGGCGGCGCTTACTGGGCGACCTGGTCGAAGGTGTACGTGGTGGGCTGCTGGGCAGCGTGGGGGTGCTCAGCACCGCGGTAGACCTTCAGCTTCGTCAGCTGCTGACGACCCAGGCTGTTCTTGGGGAGCATGCCGCGGACGGCCTTCTCCACAGCGCGAACCGAGTTCTTCTCGAGGAGCTCGGCGTAGGTGACCGACTTGAGGCCGCCCGGGTAACCCGAGTGGCGGTAGGCCTTCTTCTGCTCGAGCTTCTGGCCGGTGAGGGCCACCTTGTCGGCGTTGATGATGATCACGAAGTCGCCGGTGTCGACGTGGTTCGCGAACGTGGGCTTGTGCTTGCCGCGCAGGAGCGTGGCAGCGTGCGAGGCGAGGCGGCCGAGGACGACGTCGGATGCGTCGATGACCACCCACTCGCGGGTGATCTCACCAGCCTTGGGCGTGTAAGTGCGCGTCACAGTAGTGCTGCTTTCATAGATTCGAACGGAGGAGTTCGTGAATCCCACTCCGGGGTGGTTCGCTCGGGATGCCGGTCGAACACGCCAGTGGAGGGCTCACGTTCGCGGTGCGAGGCCAGCAGGGCGCAGGCACCAAAGAATGACTCTACCACGACCGGACTCGCACAGAACCGGGAATCAGGTTCGGCGGCCTCCGGTAGTTTACGTAGCCGACTTCCGCGCTGGATATGATCCGCGGGTGAGTGAGTCGCAGGCGTCTGTTGAACCAGGGCTGGCGATCGCAGTGGCCGAACGGACAGTCGCACTCGCCGAAACCGGCTTCATTTGATGGCCGCGTTACGGAACCTGCTCAAGTGCCCATCTCACCTCAATTCGTCGCAGTCGGGCGGCGATGCTGGCTTGCGTAACCCCGGCGCCGGACCGAAAGTCGAGCAAGACGTGATCCCGACGAAGACGGCGCCAGCTCTATACGCGAGCAGCATCCCCCTCACGTCGTCGCTACGCTTGAGAACACAGCCGACATCGTGGTGGCCGAGAAGCTCGGATCAGGGGAGCGCCTGTTGATGTCGAGAATCTCAGCAGTGATGGGCTTCTTTCTCGTGCCCGCATTCTCGGTGGTCACTCCTCTCCTAGCGATTCCCGCAATCACCGCGATGTACGGAGCTACTGGTTGGTCGGCCGTAGCGGTCGGTCTGGCGATCGGCGCCATTGCATCAACCGTGATCGAACTCGGCTGGGGCTGGAATGGGCCCGCCCGAGCCGCCCGCGCGTCGCCGAGCGCGCTCCCGCGGGTGTGGGCAACCGCTCTAATGACAAGATCGGCTGCGGCGCTGGTTGCAACACCGCCCGCAGCATTGCTTGCTTACTACCTGGCGCCTGGGCACCAAGTCACGGCCCTGCTGACGGCCATCGGCACCAGCCTCATCGGCCTAAGTCCGAGTTGGCTATATATAGGCCTCGGCCGACCATGGAGCCTCATAACGATCGAGATGGTTCCGCGAGCTCTTGGCGCAGCCACCGCCGCAGTCATGATCTACGCCTCTCAGCCACTGATCTTTTACCCTCTGATCGCCGTCGTCGCCCCCGCCCTCATTACTCAATGCCTAACGTTGGCGCAGATTCGCGCGGGCCGAGCTTCCTTCCGAGGCGTAACCCATCGGAGGGTCCTGCACGCCATCCGGCGACAGCGGAAAATCGCTCTGGCGCGCATAGCGAGTAGCGTCTACACCCAATCACCCGTCGTGATCGTGACAGCGGTCGCGTCTGTCGGCACGGCAGCCGCGTACGCAGCAGGAGATCGACTGATGCGGATGACGCTTACTGGTCTCGCGCCGGTGCCCAGCATTAGTCAGAGGTGGGTCAACTCTCCGCCCGAGACAGCAGAACGCTGGCGACGCGCAAAGCTGGCCATCGGAGCAAACGCGGCCGTCGGCGGCCTCGTTGGCCTCGTATTCGCTCTGTGCTCACCACTCCTGTTGAGCATCATATTTTCGGGGGTTGTCGGCGTCACAGCTTTTCAGGCGCTGCTGATCGGGGCGATCATTCTGGTCGTATGCACAAGCCGAGCGACCGGTGGTCTCGGCCTGGTCGTTATCTCGGGGGACCGAGCACTGCTGACAAGCGCGCTGGTTGGCGCTGCTTCGGGCATCTTGACCATCCCACTACTCACATTGTGGTTCGGAACAGATGGCGCATTCATCGGAGTACTGACTTCCGAATCGGCGGTCCTTTTGACTCAGTTCATCACTCTCCGAACACACACGCGCCGCACAGGAAATTGATTCGACCAGTCCCACCCCGGCGTACAGGTCTTGCGGACTAGAAACAGCGAACCACGCGCCTGTATTTTCGTGCCGTGCACGCGAGAGTTACTTAGCCCCCCGCACCACGGCGTCCTCGCAAGCTCGTCGAAAGTCATCCATCACCGAAGACACTTCGAAGACAGCGAGTGCGCGTTGTCGAGCCATCTCACCCATGGAACTGCGACGACTTTTCTCCCGCACCGACCTGAGACTTGCAACCAGAGCGTCTTCGTCATCGGGCAGGAAAAGTTCTCCTGAACCCCCTAGCGCCCACCGAATGGGTGGGAGGTCCGCAGCCACTACTGCCCTACCCGCGACCATTGCGTCCATGAGCTTCGCGGGAAGTTGCAGCCGCGAGATCCCTCCAGAACCGGTGCTTGGAATGACAACAACGTCGGCCCCTTGAACTAGCCGAAGTCCCGCTTCGAGATCTGTTGTTCCAACAAACGACTCCCACGGCTGAGCGTCTTCCGGCGGCTCATCCGTGATGACCAGTTCGAACCCCTCACCCTGCACGCGAGAGAGGGCCGCTCGCAACAGCGGTAGCCCTTTATGAGCACGAACTGTGCCGACAAAGACGACACGGACAGGCGCTTCGCGCTGGGCGCCGCCCACCCCGAAATCGAGTCGCGCGTGCGGAATTATCGTGCCACCGTGTAGGCGCTGCAATTCAGGATTACTTACGATCTTGGGGAACGATCGCGACGCACGGCGCAACTTCCAAGCCCGCCAGTAATTACGCGGCCTGAAAGTAGCCTTCGCCAACTGCCTCAACCGGCTGTGCACGGACATCCACGCCTCTAGATCCGGATCGTCAATATCGAGCAGAACCCGGGCGTTCGTTAGCTTGTGCAACTTGAGGACTTCACCGAAAGATGCAGGCAGAGGCTTCACCGCCACCAACAGATCACGCGACTCAGCTACATCCGCCAACGTCGGCCTGCCTTCGAGGCCGTCCGCGAGAACACAGGCCTCCGCGAATGGGGAGTGCCGCAACGGACGCCAGATCTCTCCACCACGGGTGGAGATCACTTGGCTGTCCCAGCCGAGCCGCTCCGCGATAAGCCACAGCGCGAATGCTCTCCCAACGGAGTTGTCGGAGAAGGTCGATACGACGAGGCCGATCCTCATGAAACCAGGTCGATCTGTTCAGTCCACTTCCGCGCAACTGAATTCCACGAGAATCGCTCGCGGACAAATGACCGTGCCGCAGCCGAGCTTACGTCGTGGTCCTGCATGAGTTTCTCAACAGCGTCGGCCGCCGCTTGCACGTCAAAAGACGCGGCGTAGCCAGCTGGCAAGGAAATGGATGCGACTGAGGCGACCTGATCAGTCACGACGACCGGGACACCGTGGGCGAGGGCTTCGACCGGACCGAACCCGAAGTTTTCGTCCTCGCTGGGAGCTAGGAGAACATGCGTGTTCAGGAGAAGATCCGTCTTGGCCGCGCCATACACGGGCCCTGCGAATTGCACACTGGAGGCGACCCCCAAGGACTTCGCCCTCTCTCGCAACGCGTGGACGATGTCGGAGCCACCATCTCCCGCGATGGTTAGACGCACCGGACGTCCCCTTCGAACAAGCTCGGCATGAACGTCGATGGCACGATCGATTCGCTTTTTCGACGCGATTCGAGACAGAGTGAGCAACCTCCATGCACTTTCATCCCGGTCACCTAGACGGTCGGGCACTTCCACGCCAGCACCCACGACAGCGATCTCTCGCGAGGGACCCTCCGCTTCCGCCATCTCAGAAGGGGTCGCGACAACAAACTTGACTGATCGATTAATCAGCCGCCCAAACAGTTTATTGAAGACCCTCTTTTGGGAACGCGACCGCTGCTCTTGATAGCTGGTTAGTGATCCGTGAGGCATGAGGAGGATGCCCTTACGAAGGAAGCGACCAATCAAAACCACGATCGGAACCCACGGAAGGTAGTAACCGTGGATGATCCAAACATCCGAGGCGATAGCCGTTCGAATGCCAGCGATCGAAAGCATCCCGAGCGGCTTGTATTTTGGCGCGCGGTTCGCCGCCACCGCATCGTCAAACGTGGAAAGGCCCCCCGACGCCCGACGCACCAACAACTGCGTCGCAACCCCGTCGGCATTCAGTGCAATATTCACTTCCAATGCGTGATGCGCAGGACCGCCGTCCCCTCGATCCAGGGTGTTAGCCAACTGTATTACACGGATTCGCTCACCCTGCGCCGCCGCAAGTTCCCGACTCTTCACTCCGATCTGCCAGTAGTACATCGACAGCGCCACCGCATAATCGAATCCCGCCCGCCCGTCACGGAACCCCATCCGGACGACGTACGCGTAAACGAAGAAAAGCGCGGGCTTGAATGGCACCGCGTCAAATACGCGACCCTTCGCCGTTCGCTTGCTCGCAATTTCTGTACGGAGCTTCCGGTTCTGTGAAAGGTGCGCCTCCCAATCTGAATATCGATTGTGCCTTGCGAACCAACTCGACACCGGATCACGGTCGTCGTGGACCAGGCGAGCCTTCAGCTGACCTATGCGGCGGTCGGCGACTGGCTGATAGTGCCCTTCCACCTCGCGAATACCGGGAGCATTCAAGTCATCGATCACGGGGAAACGCGCAAAGTCTTTATGCAGCAGTGAACGCTTGGTGACGACGTGACCGTGGCGAAGAATCCTGCCCGCGAAGCGATATGAAAGGTGAATATCGAACGCCGAGTAAGAAGTGCTGCTGAGGACAGCCTGCATGCCAGATAGTTCTTCGATCAACGCGTCGGACGGGTACTCATCTGCATCGAGGAGCAAGACCCAATCATTTCGCACGCCAGCGTTCTCGAGCGCCCACTGCTTCTTTTTCGGGTATGTCCCGTCCCAGCGGAACTGGACGACTCGCGCACCGGCGGACTCCGCGATGTCTACCGTTCGGTCTTCGCTATCGGAATCGACGATCACCACCTCGTCGAAGGCTCGGAGCCTGCCGAGAGTGTGGCCGATTCCAGCCTCCTCGTTTTTCGTCAGCACGATCACCGAGAGGAAGTCGATCTTCTTCATACGTTGCCGCCGTTCCCGAAGCGCGTCCCGCACTTCTCGATAGGGCTCCCGCCCCAGATTTCCCCTGGCGGCACAGAGACACCGTCCACCAGCGTGAGAGGCCGGATCAAAGCCGATCGTCCGATCCTCGACCCGCCCAGGACCACACATCGACTCGTTACCCACGCACCGTCATCAATCGCCACGGGCTTAGTCACGAGAGCCATGTCCGACCGGTGCCTGTGGCTGCCAGTTGTGACGAATGCATCCTGCGAAATGACGGCATCTGACCCGACGTCGACCTGGTCCTGATTGTGGAACCACACGCCTTCACCGATCCACGAGCGATCCCCGATGCTCAGCTTCCAGGGGAACTTCACTCGGGTCCGCGGCCGGAAGACAACGCCTCGCCCGATCTGTGCGCCGAAGGCCCGCAGAACCCGCACCCGCAGCTCTGAGCTGATCTGCCAGGGGTTCGTGACGAACAACAGCTCGCACACGGCCCAGAGGTAGACGACCCACGCCGGCCGATCCCACGCCGCACGCTCACCAGGGGCCTTCGAGAGATCGATTACCGGGATGTCAGACATCGTCCACCTTCCGAAACCAGGCCGAAACCGACGCGCGGCTAGGGTCGAGAACATGTCGCGTCCCGCCCCCGCAGTCACTGTACTGGGAGTGAACTACCCTCCCGAGCCGACCGGCATCTCCCCCTACACCGGAGCCATGGCACGTGGTTTGTCGAGGCGGGGATACCGGACGCACGTGGTCACGACGCATCCTCATTATCCGGAGTGGCGTGTGTCGGCAGGTTACGGGCAGTGGTCACGGAGGGAACATCTCGACGGCGTCGACGCCCTGCGGGTTCGCCACTACGTGCCGTCGAAGCCGAGCGGCATCCATCGGTTGCTCTCTGAGCTCAGCTTCGGACTGCGTCTGCTCTTCGCACCTCTGGGTGGTCGCGACGCCGCCGTGCTCGTCTCGCCCGCCCTCTTCTCTTCGGCCCTCGCCGCGTTCCGGCTGCGGCTCTTCCGCAAGAAGACGCCTGTCGTCGTCTGGGTGCAGGACCTCTATTGGCTTGGCCTGCGCGAGACCGGCCAGGACGGCGGCCTCAGCAGCAAGGTCATCAAGATGACCGAGAAGTGGCTGCTCTCCACCGCCGACCGGGTCGTCGTCATCCACGACCGTTTTGCTGCCCGCGTCGCCGACGACTACGGCATTCCGCCTGAACGCATCGACGTGGTCCGCAACTGGACCCACCTCGCCCCCTCCGCCCCCGTCGACCGCAGCGTCGCGCGCGCCGCGCGCGGCTGGGGCAACGAGGTCGTCGTGCTCCACGCCGGCAACATGGGCATCAAACAAGGCCTCGGCAACGTCATCGACGCCGCCCGGCTCGCCGAGGCGCAGGGAGCCCCCATCCGCTTCGTGCTCATGGGCGGCGGCGGCGAGCGCGACCGCCTCAAGGCCCTTGCCGAAGGCGTGTCGACCGTCCAGTTCCTCGACCCCCTTCCGGATGCCGAGTTCTCGGCCGCCCTCGCCGCGGCCGACATCCTGCTCGTCAACGAGTACCCCGGCGTCAGCGAGATGGCCGTCCCCAGCAAGCTGACGTCCTACTTCTCCAGCGGCCGCCCCGTCATCGCCGCGACCGACAAGAACGGCATCACCGCCGACGAGATCCGCGCGGCGGGAGCCGGCGTCGTCGTCCCAGCGGCCAGCCCGCAGTCCCTTCTCGACGCGAGCCTCGAGCTCGGCCGCGACCACGAGCGCGCCGAGCAGCTCGGTCAGAGCGGCAAGCGTTACCGCGAGACGGTCCTCGACGAAACATTCGCGATCGACTCGTTCGCTACTCTTCTCCAAACGCTCATCGATGGAGACCGTGCGCGGCCTCCGCGTTCGGCCGTATCGACGAGCTGACGGCCTCGTTCAGCCCAGGGGGAACCACATCGTGACCAAGCGCGCTCTCATCACCGGCATCACCGGACAGGACGGCTCGTATCTCGCCGAACTGCTGCTGCGGAAGGGTTACGAGGTGCACGGACTCATCCGTCGCGCGTCGACCTTCAACACGCACCGCATCAACCACCTGTACGTCGACCCGCACGACCCGTCAGCGAAGCTGTTCCTCCACTACGGCGACCTCAGCGACGGTGCCCGCATGGTCACGCTGATGGCTGAGATCAACCCCGACGAGGTGTACAACCTCGCCGCCCAGTCGCACGTGCGCGTCTCGTTCGACGAGCCCGAGCACACCGCCGATACGACCGGCACCGGCACGATCCGCCTGCTCGAAGCCGTCCGCCTCTCGGGAATCAAGACGCGGTTCTACCAGGCATCCACTTCGGAGCTCTTCGGTGCCACTCCCCCGCCGCAGGGCGAGGACACCCCGTTCTACCCGCGGTCGCCCTACGGCGTTGCGAAGCTCTACTCGTACTGGATCGTGAAGAACTACCGCGAGGCGTACGACATGTTCGCTGTCAACGGCATCCTCTTCAACCACGAGTCGCCCCGCCGCGGCGAGACGTTCGTCACCCGCAAGATCACCCGCGCCGTCGCCCGCATCAAAGCCGGCGTGCAGAAGGACCTCTACCTCGGCAACCTCGAATCCATCCGCGACTGGGGCTACGCCGCCGAGTACGTCGAAGGCATGTGGCGGATGCTGCAGGCCGACGAGCCCGAGGACTTCGTCCTCGGCACAGGGGTCGGCTACACGATCAAGGACTTCCTCGAGACGTCATTCGGTCACGTCGGGCTCGACTGGCAGGAGTTCGTCAAGTTCGACGAGCGCTACCTGCGCCCCACCGAGGTCGACGCGCTCATCGGCGACCCGTCGAAGGCCGCCGACAAGCTCGGCTGGGTTCCCACCGTCCACGGGAAGGAACTCGCGACCCTCATGGTTGACGCCGACGTGGAAGCGCTCGAAAAGGGTCCGGAATGGATCGACACCGTGAAGCTCGCCTCGTGGGGCACCGCGTGACCGGCGCGGTCGACGGCGTCACCTACACGCCCGGCGCGCTCGACCGCGATGCGACGTTCTACGTCGCCGGCCACCGGGGCCTCGTCGGCTCCGCGATCGTCCGCAAGCTCGAAGTCGAAGGTTTCACCCACGTCGTCGGCAAGACCTCCGCCGAGCTCGACCTCAAGAACCGCGACGACGTGTTCGCGTACATGGCCGAGATCAAGCCCCGCTACATCGTCCTCGCGGCGGCGAAGGTCGGCGGCATCCTCGCCAACAGCACCTACCCGGTCGACTTCCTCTCCGACAACATGCGGATCCAGACCAACGTGCTCGACGCGGCGCTCGCCCAGGATGTCGAGCGCGTCGCGTTCCTCGGATCGTCCTGCATCTACCCGAAGTTCGCCGAGCAGCCCATCCGGGAGGACTCGCTGCTCACCGGGCACCTCGAGCCCACGAACGACGCGTACGCGATCGCCAAGATCGCCGGCATCCTCCACACCCAGGCCGTGCGCCGCCAGTACGGGCTTCCGTGGATCAGCGCCATGCCGACCAACCTCTACGGGCCGAACGACAACTTCTCACCGAAGGGCTCGCACGTGCTGCCCGCCCTCATCCGCCGCTACGACGATGCCGCCAAGACCGGCGCCGACGCCGTGACCAACTGGGGCACCGGCACGCCCCGCCGCGAGTTCCTGCACTCCGACGACATGGCCGACGCCGTCCTGCACCTGATGGAGCACTACGACGGCCCCGACCAGGTCAACGTCGGCACCGGCAGCGACGTCACCATCCGCGAGATCGCCGAGACCATCGCCGACGTCACGGGCTTCACCGGCGACACCGAATGGGACACCACCAAGCCCGACGGCACCCCGCAGAAGCTCCTCGACGTCTCGAAGCTCGCCGACGCCGGCTGGACCGCGAAGATCAGCCTGCAAGAGGGCCTCGAGCGCACTGTCGCCTGGTACCGCGACCACGTCGACACGATCCGCGAGTAACCCGATGGCGTACCGCCACGTCGTACTCTTCCGCATCTACGACCACGTCGAAGAGCACGACGTCGCCGGTGCGATCGACCGGCTGCGCACGCTCGCCGACCTGCCCGGCATCGTCGACTGGCGGATCGCCCGGTCGGCCGACGAGCGCAAGGGCCGCGTCATCGTCGAAGAAGCCACGTTCGACGACGTCGACGCCTTCACCGCGTTTCGCGCGCACCCGCGCCATCAGGCCGTCGCCGCCGAGATGGCGGCGATCTCGGACTGGTGGATCGGCGACTACGACGCCTGACCACGCGACCGGCGCACCCCGATCGCGGCACGACCGCCGCGTGTCATCTGCCCGACACAGCCCTGTGGCAGACTGAGCCGCATTGTTCGCACGTCCGCCGGGCGTAGGCACGAGAGGCACCATGGAGCTCAGCGACTACATCCGCGTCCTCCGCAAGAACTGGCTCGTCATCGTCGTGCTGACGCTGGTGGGTCTGGGCGCTGCAGCCGCCTACTCGCTCACGCGCACCCCGGTGTACGAGTCGTCGAGCAGCGTCGCCGTCTCGACGCAGACCGGCGGCACGGCATCCGACATCCAGCAGGGCGCCAACTTCGCCCAGACGCGCATCAACACGTACGTCGGGCTCGTGACGACCCCGATCGTGCTCAACCCGGTGATCGCCGAGCTCGACCTGGGCGTCACCGCGCAGAGCCTCGCGCAGCAGGTCACCGCGTCGTCGGCCCTCAACACCACGATCATCACGATCACGGCATCCGACCCCGACCCGGTGGTCGCGGCGAACCTCGCCAATCAGGTCGCGGCGAGCCTGTCGACCGTCGTCCCCGAGATCGAGCCGCAGATCGAAGAAGGCGGCAGCCCGATCCGGCTCACCCGCGTCAGCGACGCGCAGCCCGCCCTCTCGCCGGCCAGCCCCAACGTGCCGCTCAACCTCGCGCTGGGTCTGCTCGTCGGCCTGGCCCTGGGCATCGGCATCGCGGTCCTGCGCACCGTGCTCGACAACAAGGTCCGTACCCCGCGGGATGCCGAGGCCATCACGTCCGCTCCCTCGCTCGGCGCGATCGCGTTCGACTCGAAGGCCAAGGAACGTCCGCTGATCGTGCACGCCGATCCGCTCAGCCCGCGCGCCGAGTCGTTCCGCGCCCTCCGCACGAACCTGCAGTTCCTCGACATGGGCGGCCGCGCGAGCTTCGTCATCACGAGCTCGGTGCCGAGCGAGGGCAAGTCGACGACGACCATCAACCTCGCGATCGCCCTCGCCGACGCCGGCAAGAAGGTCGCGCTGCTCGACACCGACCTGCGCAAGCCCAAGGTCGCCGAGTACCTCGGCATCGAGGGCGGCGTCGGCCTGACCGACGTCCTCATCGGCCGCACCCGCGTCGGCGACGTCATGCTGCCGTGGGGCGGGCGCAGCCTGTTCGTCCTGCCCGCCGGCAAGATCCCGCCCAACCCGAGCGAGCTGCTCGGATCGAAGCAGATGGCGACCCTCCTCGACGTGCTCGAGCGCGACTTCGACGTCGTCCTCTGCGACGCCCCGCCCCTGCTGCCCGTCACCGACGCGGCGATCCTCGCGCGCGGCACGAGCGGCGCCATTCTCGTCGCCTCGGCCGGCAAAGTCACCCGCCACCAGCTCGAAGGCGCCGTCGAGGCCCTGCACACGGTGGGCGCGAAGGTCGCCGGCTTCGTCATGTCGATGGTGCCCACCCGCGGACCCGACTCGTACTACAGCGGGTACGGCTATGGGTACGGGTACGGTGCCTACGGCTACACGCAGGAACAGCCGAAGGCCGCCCGCGGCCGCAAGCGCAAGACGCCCGTCGCCGTCGTCCCCGACACGGCGCCCGCCTTCGGCGAGATCGGCACCGACTCGCGTCGCGGCGCGCGGGATGCCGGCGACGCCGCCGCCCGCTGAGTCATGGCACGCCGCCCGCCCGTCCGACGCGGGCTGCCCTCGGTCGTCGTCGCGCTGCTCGTCGTCGCGCTGACGGTCGCCGTCGGCGCCCTCGTCGTGCTGGCCCTGCAGCGCGGCCAGGGCGACGGCGTCGACCCGGCGTCCCGTCCGGCACCCACTGTCGGTCTCACTCCCCCGGCGTCCTCGCCGTCGCCCTCGGAGAGCCCCGCCGCGATCGCACCGCCCGACGCCGACGAACGGTTCCTCGCCGTCGACGCCGACATGAAGTGGCGTGCCACCGCGGGCCGGTGCGACGGCCCGGCACCCGTCGTCGAACGATCGGATGACGACGGTGACACGTGGGTCGACGTCACCCCGACCTACCGCGACATCACGCAGATCCGCGCCCTGACGCCGTTCGCCGAAACCCAGGCCGACCTCGTCGCCGACCTCGGCGACGACTGCGAGACCCAGGCTCTGCGCACGTTCACCGAAGGCACGTTCTGGTCGCCGTACGACGACCTGCTGCCGGCATCCGCCTACATCACCGGCGACAGCCTGATCATCGACGGCACCACCGTCGACGCCCCGTGCGCGCAGCCGTGGGGCCTTCGCACCTCAAGTGGCACCGCGGCGTTCATCTGCGACGGCACGGCCTACGACGTGGCCGATGGCGAGACCACCGAGATCGGCACCGGCGTGGTCGCCGTCGATGTGCTCGACGGCGACATCGTCGGCGCCACCACGAGCCCCGACTGCGACGGCATCCAGGTCGCGACGCTCGCCCCCGAGAGTGCACCCATCGACTGCCTCACCACCGACGCCACCGGACCTGTCGCCCTGGCCCTCACGAGCGATACCGTGCGGGTGTGGGTGGGAGATCAGCTCCTCAGCACGACACGCTGATGGGAAGAGTACGACGCGTCTGGCGGACGCTGGGCGCGACGTTCGTCAGCGGTGAGTACTTCAGCCGCTGGTCGCTGATCCTCGCCCTCGCCGTCGGAGTCCTCCTGAGCGTGCCCAGCGTCGGCGACCCCTCGTTCCTCGGCTATCTCCGCGGCGTCGCCGTGGCGGCGCTCGGCTCGCCTCCGCTCATCGCGATCGGCTTCGCGGCGACCTGGGCCGAGCGGCGCCTCGAGCGGCCGGCGGCGAGGGCGTGGACGATCATCGGAGCGATCGTCCTGATCTCCGGCATCCGTCCCTTCCTCAACGACGGCATCAGCACCCTCGTCTTCGGCACCTCCACCGGCGGCAATTGGCCGAACCGCATCACCACCAACCTCGTCACGTGCGTCGCCCTGTTCACGGCGTGCGCGGTGGCCATCACCTACCAGCGTCGGCTGCGGGCGACGACGACCCGCCTACAGCTCGCCGGCGCCCAGATGCGCGCCGCCATCGCCGAGGTGAATCGGCTGCGTACCGACGGCGACGCCGAGCGCGACCGTCTCGTCGCCGAGCTGCGCGCATCGCGCGACGATCTGCTGGGCCGTCCGGTGACCTACGACGCGGTCCGGGAGTACTCCGACCGGGTGCGGGCCGCGTCGCACGCGCTCGACGCCGTGCGCACCGCCCCCACACCCCGCTCGCCCGCTGACGTCAGCGTCGGCGAGGCCCAGCGCGTCCCGCTCGTCGGACGACTCGGCAGGACCCCCCTGCTGACAGTGGGCCTCACGTACGTCGGCGCGACGCTCCCGTTCGGCCTCGCCCACGGCGGACCGTCGGTCGCCCTCACCGCGATCCTCGTGTGCGCGGCGCTCGACCTCGTCGCCTCGGCGATCATCCGATCCACCCGCCGGCTGCGTCCACGCCTGCGCGGCGCCGTCTTCGTCGCCACCTGGCTGGCCGTGGGCGTCGGCGTGATGGCGCTCTCGTTCGCCCTCATCCCGAGCGTCGGTTCACTCGGGCTCGTGCCTCTCGTCGCGGTCCCCCTCGTCGCCGTCATCATCAGCGTGTCCGTCGACGCGTACCGCCGCGCCCGCGCCGAGGAGGAGCGCGCCACGACCGTCCTGCTCGACTCGGCGCGCACCCTCGCCGCTGAGGTGGATGCCGCGCAGCTCCCCCTGCGCCGCGCCACCGACCTGCTGCACGGCCGCTTGCAGGGGCGGTGCGTGATCCTCGCCGCGCACGTCGACGAGAACCCCGCCGACGAGCAAATGCTCGCCACCTTCCGGGCGCAGACCGACGAGATCTTCGACCAGGTGAGCACCGCGGATGCCCCGGCCGCAGTCGACGCCGAGGACATCCACGACCTGGTACGCGCGTGGTCGGTCGTCATGGACGTCTCGCTCGCGATCCACGACGACGCCCGCGCGAGCCTCGACGACGCGATCGTCGGCGAGGCGATCACCAGCCTCGTCAACGAGGGACTCGTGAACGCGGTCAAGCACTCCGGCGCCCGGTGGGCCGAGGTCGCGATCGAGCGCGTCGACGATCAGCTCAGCGTGCGCGTCGGCAGCCCCGGCATCCTTCGCCTCACCAGCGCGCCCGGCGGAGAGCACGTGACGGGCATCGGCACGCGAGGGGCGCGGACCACCCTGCGGCAGAGAGGCGACCGGGTCGTCCTCGAAGGCGAGTTCGCCGTCCCGGTCGAGCAGGCCGGATGAGTCAGCCGGCCTGGAGCAGCGTGGCCACGCGCTCGCGCAGCTGACGCGGCGTGAACGGCTTCACGACATAGTCGTCGACACCGGCCGCCTGCGCCTGGGCGACATCCTGCGGAGAGGAACGCGCCGTCAGCATCATGATGCGCGTCGACGAGAACTCCGGGTCAGACCGCAACGTCGAGCACACTTCGATGCCCGTCTTGATGGGCATCATCCAGTCGAGGATCACCATGTCGGGATGCTTCTCGTAGGCCAACGCGAGGCCGGCGCCGCCGTCGTGGGCCACCTCGACGTCGTGTCCGACGGAAGCGAGGACGTGGGTCAGGAGCGAGGCGACGTCCACGTCGTCTTCCACCACAAGGACTCGTGACACCGAGCACCCACCTTGTTTTCGCTAGTCGATCGAGACACCGACTGTTCCGTGAGACTATACGCGACACACACGCGCTGTACGGTGTACGCGTGACGACTCCGACCGCAGCGGGGAAGGCGCCTTCCCCGGCGTCGTCCCGGTCGCGGCGCTGGTGGTTCTGGATCGCCACCCCCGTCGTCATCATCGCGCTGGGCATGGTCGGCCTGACCCTGCAGGCGCCGGGCCTCCCGATCGCCTGGTGGTGGCCCGCCGCGGGCGCCTCCGCGTGGTTCGCGCTCCGAGCCAAGCCCGGCGAGCGGCGGTGGGCCCTGCTCGCCACCTTCGTCGCCACCTCGGCGAGCAACGCCCTGGTCGGCAGGCCTTGGTCGGTGGCGTTGCTGTACGGGTTCTGCAACACGATCGAGATCGCCGTCCTCCTCTCGGTGCTCGGACGCCACGACGACGGCTTCCGCCTCACGACCCTCACGCGTGCGGTGCGGTTCGTCGCGGCATCCCTCGTCGGAGCGGCGGTGCTGGGGCTGACGATCGCGACGGCCGGCGTCCTGCTGGTCGGCTCGTCGTTCCTCCCCGTCGCCATCGTCGGCTTCGCCTCGCACAGCTCCGCAACGATGCTGATCGGCGCACTGGCGGTCGTCCCGCCCAGGGAAACCCGCACCCCGCAGGTCGGTGAGCTCGCCGTGCACGCCGCCGTGACCGTGCCCACGCTGCTCCTGACCTTCGGGCCCGGCGGAGCGACCAACCTGAGCTTCCTCGTGTTCGCCGTCCTCGCCGCGGGGTGCCTGCGCTTCCCCCTGCGCACCGCGATCCTGCAATCGCTCATCATCTCCATCGCCGCGCTGCTGCTCGCCCTCACCGCCGGCGGCTCGTTCGGCTTCGACCTCGCCGCGTCCCGAATCGCCCCGGTCGACCTCGTCATCTTCATGAGCACGGTGGGCGTGTTCACGCTGCTCGTCTCCGTCGCGCGCTACGAGAGCCGCGCGAACGCGGCCCTCGCCCTGCAGGCTGCCGAAGACGTGGCCCAAGCCGAGCGCGCCCGCGTCGCCGCCCTCGCCGCACAGCTCGAACTGCAGCGCCAGCGCGAGGACTTCGCGACCACCACCAGCCACGAGCTGCGGACGCCGCTCACGAACATCGTCGGCTACACCGACCTGCTGCTCGACACCGACATCGACGACCGGCAGCGCGGGTGGATCGCAAAGGTCCGCCGCGGTGCAGACCGCCTGACGACGCTCGTCGACGGCCTCATCGAGTCGCGGGAGGCGAGCACCTCCGACGCGGTCGCCGTCGACCCCCTCATGGAGCGGGTGAGGGCCGCCTTCGCGACGGATGCCGCCGCCCGCCACGCGTCCATCGTCACGGTGGCCAGCGGCCTCGTCGCCCGCGCGGCCCCGATCGACGTCGAACGCGCGCTGACCTACCTCGTCTCGAACGCCGTCACCTTCGCCGAGAACGGCACCATCGCCGTCACCGCCTCACGCATCGACGGCGACGTGTGGATCACCGTCACCGACGACGGCCCCGGGATGTCGCCCACGACTCTGCAGCACGCCTTCGACCGGTTCTACCGCGGCCCCGAGGCCGAGGGTCGCGGGGCGGGCGGACTGGGCCTCGGTCTCGGCAGCGCCCGCGACCTCGCCCGCCGCAACGGCGGTGACGTCACCCTCTCGTCCGACGTGGGCCACGGCGTCTCGGCGGCGCTCCGCCTGCCGGCGCTGACGGACGGTGGCGTTGCATGACGGGTTGGACACACGGACGTCACACGCTGCTGGTAGCTTCCACGCACGGGGAGTTTCACGTCTCGCGGGGAGTGGCGAAACGATGGCGATCACGGTGACATCGAAATCTACGGGCAGTGACGAGAAGGCGACGGGCGCGCGTCACGACGAACCCGTCAAACGGTGGCGCCGCACCTACGCGCGGCGGCTGTGGATCAGCGACCTGCTCGTCCTCATCTGGGTCGTCTACGGCACGCAGCTCGCCTGGTTCGGCCTCGGCGCGGCCGACCTCGCGATCCAAGCGGGACGCGTGGCCGGCGAGGTCTCGTACTGGGGCTTCTCGACCGCCCTCATCCTCCTGTGGATGCTCACCCTCAGCCTCGCCGACACCCGCGACCACCGGGTCATCGGTGCCGGCTCGGCCGAGTACGCCCGCATCGCCCGTTCCAGCGTCACGCTCTTCGGCGTCATCGCGATCGTCGCGTTCCTCACCCAGACCGAGGTCGCCCGGGGCTTCCTGCTGATCAGCCTGCCCCTCGGCATCCTCATCCTGCTGTTCGAACGCTGGCTCTGGCGCCAGTGGCTCATCGCCCAGCGGCGCAGCGGCGCGTTCTCGGCTCGCGTGCTCCTCGTCGGGTCGCGGCGCTCGGTCATCGACATCGCCAACGAGCTGCTGCGGACGCCGAGCGCCGGCTACTACGTCGTCGGCGCCTGCGTGCCCGGCGGCGCCGTCGCCGACACGATCGAGGGCACCGACATCCCGATCATCGGATCGATCTCGGCGCTCGGCGACGCGATGGCGGCGACCTCTGCCGACACCGTCGTCATCACGAGCACCGACGAGCTGCCCGCCGACAAGGTGAAGGAGATCTCCTGGGGCCTCGAAGCGGGGCGCCAGCACCTCGTCATCGCGCCCGGCATCGCCGACATCGCCGGCCCCCGCATCAGCAGCAGGCCCGTCGCCGGCCTGCCCCTGCTCCACGTCGAGACGCCGCGCTTCAGCGGCGGCCAGCGCGTCCTGAAGCGCGTCATGGACGTGGGCGCCGCCTCGATCGGCGTCGCCGTCATCAGCCCGCTCCTCGCCTTCCTCGCCATCTCGATCCGGCTCTCGAGCCCGGGCCCCGTGCTGTTCCGACAGACGCGCGTCGGCCACGGCGGCCGCGAGTTCACGATGCTGAAGTTCCGCTCGATGGTGACCGACGCCGAAGACCGGCTCGCCGCACTGATGGAGCAGGACCGGGATGCCGGCAATGCGGTCCTCTTCAAGATGAAGCACGATCCGCGGGTCACCCCCATCGGGCGCATCATGCGGCGGCTCAGCCTCGATGAGCTTCCCCAGCTGTTCAACGTGATCGGCGGGTCGATGTCGCTCGTCGGGCCGCGCCCGCCCCTCCCCCGAGAGGTGGAGCTCTACGCCGACCACGTCCACCGCCGCTTCCTCGTGAAGCCCGGCATCACGGGCCTGTGGCAGGTCAGCGGCAGGTCGTCGCTGTCGTGGGAGGAATCGGTGCGCCTCGACCTGTCGTACGTCGAGAACTGGACCCTCGTCGGCGATTTCGTCATCCTCGTCAAGACGGCGCGTGCCGCGCTCGCTCCGGGAGACACCGCTTTCTGACGCCCGTGCGCGATCCGTGCCACACTGGCGGCGGAGCCCTTATGCCGATGATCGAAAGCCGCTGGGCCGACAGTCAACTGATCGGCACCCGTGTGCGTTCGGTGTGGCAGTGGCAGCTGATCTTCACCTTCAGCGTCGTGGCCATCACCGTCGCCGTGGGCGTCCTCGACGTCAGCCTCCTCGCGACCCCGGGGTACCTCTTCGGCATCCTCGTCGTCGTGATCGCCTCGATCACGACCCTCGTCACGCCGTGGGCGCGCACCTCGAAGCACTCCGCCTTCGTGCTGCCGCTCGTCGACATCGTCGCCATCGGGTTCCTGAGCCTCAGCCAGCCGAGCCTCGGCTACCTGTGGGTGTTCCCGATCGCGTGGATCGCGACGTACTACGGCACCATCGAGATCGTCGCCTCGCTGAGCGCCGTCGCGCTCATGAACCTCGCCGACCCGTCCCACTGGGACTTCTCGGCCGCTGTGCTCGTCGACCTGCTGATCATCCTGCTGGCGTTGGCGTTCCTCGCGATCACCATCTCGGTCGGCTCCCAGCGCACCCGCGCGTTCCGCGACCTCGCGCGCAATCAGGCCCGCCGTCTGTCCACCACGGTCCACCGCGTCCAGTCCGCCGAACAGCGCGTGAACGCGGTCTTCGACTCCATCTCCGTCGCCCTCGCACGGGTCGCCCCCGGGGGCGAGATCGTCTCGGCGAACGCCGCCTACCGGTCGCTCTACTCCCTCGACACGCAGGATCTCCGCTTCCCCGTCGGCGGCGCCGTCGAGTACACCGGCTACCGCGGTCGCGCCCTGGCCCCCTCCGAGACCGCGATCGCCCGCGCCGGTCGCGGCGAGACCGTCTCGGGTGAGCGGCTGTGGCTCTTCGACCGCACCGGCACCTGGCGCGCCCTCGGGCTCTCGATCCGCCCCGCCGGCGCGAACTCCCTGGGAGAGGAGACCTTCGTCGTCGAGCTGGAAGACCTCACAGCGGTCGCCGACGCCCAGCGCGAGCGCCCCCACGTCACCCGGGTCGTCGCGCACGAGCTGCGCAACCCGCTGACCGCGATCCTCGGGCACGCCGACCTCCTCCTCGAAGGCGACCCGCTGACCCCCGCGCAGCGCGACCACGTCGACGTCATCGAGTCCGCGAGCGAGCGCATGCTCACCCTCATCCAGGGCCTGCTGACGCAGTCGACGGATGCCGACGACCCCCGCGCGCGCTTCGACGTCGCCCAGCTGGTCACCGCATCGATCGAGGCGTTCGAGCCGGCGGCATCCGCCTCCGCCCTGACGATCGATGCCGTCGTGGCGGGCCCGATCGAGGTCGACGGCGACGAGTTCCGCCTGCGGCAGGTCATCGACAACATCATCAGCAATGCGATCAAGTACAGCGACCGGGGAACGCTCCGCGTCGTGGCCGCCGTCGATGAGGACGGCTGGGGCGCCGTGACCGTCGCCGACGAGGGCATCGGCATGTCGCCCGACGACGTCGAGCGGGTGTTCACCCCGTACTTCCGCGCGCAGACCGTGCAGGAAGGCGGCGTGCCGGGCACCGGGCTCGGCATGGGCATCGCACGCGAGATCGTCGAAAGCCACGGGGGTAGCATCACGGTGGAGAGCGCTCTCGGACACGGGACGACCGTCACGGTCCGTCTGCCCGCCGCAGGCCGCGAAGAGGGGGACGAGCGATGACGCACATCGATGTGACGATCGTCCTCGTCGCGATCGCCACCACCTGCACGATCATGATGATCGGCCTCGGCTTCTTGCCGTTCCCCGGGCGCGCGGCATCCATCTGGTCGGCGGGCTTCGCACTGGCGATGCTCAGCTGCTACCTGCTCGTCGCGGCCGATCAGATCGGTTCCGAGCCGTTGCGGGGAGCGGCGCACGGGCCGATCCTGTGCGCCGCCGCCTACACGTGGGTCGGCCTGCGTGCGCGACGCGGGCGCGAGCCGATCATGCTGATCCCGACGATCGTCGTGTTCAGCGCCTTCACCATCGCCTTGGGACTCGCCGCGGAGACCCCCGTCTACGGTCCCCTCTTCCGCCTCGCCTTCTTCATGGCGGCCGTGACCGGAGGGTTGACCGCGTGGGAGCTGCTGAGGCTTCGCAAGGCCGAGAGGGAGATGGCACTGCCTCTGCTCGTCGTCTCGTTCGGCTTCGTGGGCCTGGCCGTCGTCGTCGCGGTCGACGGCGTGATGCGGCTCGCTCGGGGCGCGATCGGCCAGACCGAGTCCGACATGAGGGACCTCTACGACCTCAACGAACTCGTCGCCCTGCTCTACTTCGTCTGCGCGCTCGTCACGCTGCTCTACCTCGTGCGCCGCGGCGCACCGAAGCCCGAGCACCAGCAGACGGTCGACTTCTTCAGCATCGCGCGCGACCGCCTCTCACGCGCGAAGAAGGCCGACGATCGTTGGTGGTCGCTGATCGATGTGCGCCTCGACGACCCGACCGAGCTCCTCGAGGCCTCGAGCGGCCGGGCCTTCCAGCGCATCTCCGCGCGCTTCGTGAGCGACATCCGCGACGTCATGCCGCCCGAGGCCGACGTCCATGTCGTGTCGCCGACGCAGGTCCTCGTCCTCCTGCCGCGCCCCGACACGGCCGTGCGGGGCTACTTGTCCCGACTGCTCGAGCAGATCGGCACGCTCACCGACCAGTCGTCCGTCCCCATCCGCCTTTCTGCGAGCATCGGGGTCGCAGCGGCACCGCTCGCCGACTACGACCTCGACAAGCTCTGCGCCGCGGCGGCCGACGCCGCCGCGCACGCGCAGGTCTCGGGCGGCGACAGGTGGGAGCGCGCGGTGTTCGCGCCCTGATCTCCGATCCCCCACACCTGTCCGTCGCGGCGTCACCGTAGGATCATGCCGATGCCCGAGACTTTCCTCCCTCCCGCCGCCCGCACCGCCGGCCGCGTCGTCGTCTGGGTCCTCGGGCTCGCGCTCCTGCTGCTCGTCTTCGCGATCGGCTGGCTCGGGGTGCGCGGCTACCTCGCCTACTGGCACCTCTCGGCCGCGCAGCAGAAGGCGCCCGCGATCGCCAAGGACATCGACAACCTGAGCGCCGCGCGTGCCGCCCTCGACGACCTCGCCGAGGACACGTCGAACGCCCGGTCGCTGACGTCCGACCCCATCTGGCAGGGAGCCGAGGGAGTGCCGTGGATCGGGCCGCAGCTGGCCGCCGTCGCCGATGTCGCTGAGGCGGTGGACGACGTTGTGGACGGCACGGCCCGTCCGATCGCCTCGGTGGCCGGCGGCTTCGGTGTGAAAGCGTTCGTCCCCGTCGACGGACGAATCGACACGTCCGTCTTCTCGGCGCTCGCCGACCCCGCAGCGAAGGCGGCGAAGGTGGCGGCATCCGCTCGCGACGACGTCGCGTCGATCGACCGCACTCCCCTCGTCACCCCCATCGCGGATGCCGTCGACAAGCTCGGCGGACTGCTGTCGGAGGTCGCCTCGGGGACCGACGCCCTCGCGCGCGCCAGCGCCCTGCTGCCGTCGATGCTCGGCGCGGATGGCCCCCGCACCCACCTGCTGCTCGTGCAGAACAACTCCGAATGGCGGACGCTCGGCGGGATCGTCGGGTCGATGACCCCCATTGTCGCGAAGGACGGAGCGCTCGCCCTCGGCGAGCAGATCCAGGCCCGCGGCATCCCGTCCTACCCGGACTCCGTGCTCGATCTCGGCGACTACCGCACGATCTACAACGCCAAGCCCGGCCGCTTCCTGCAGAACATCACGCAGGTACCCGACTTCCGCCTGACGTCCCAGCTCGCGACGGAGTTCGCGAAACGCAACGGGGTGACGGCCGACGGCGTCATGTCCATCGACCCCGTGGCGCTGTCGTATCTGCTGAAGGCCACGGGACCGGTGACCCTCCCGACGGGCGACGTGCTCACGAGTGAGAACGCGGCGGGTTTCCTCCTCAACGAGGTGTACATCCGCTACCCGGATGCCGACCAGCAGGACCTGGTGTTCTCGGCCGCCGCGGGCGCCGTCTTCACCGCCCTCACGAAGGGCGATGTGAACCCCGGCGCCCTCATCACCGCGCTGGGCCGTGCGGGCTCCGAGCACCGCCTCTACCTGTGGAGCGCGAAGAAGGCGGACGAGACGGTCCTCGCCGGCACGACGCTGGCGGGCGAGCCGGTGCAGAGCACCGCCGACACGGCGCGCATGGGCGTCTACTTCAACGACGGCACGGGCTCGAAGATGGACTACTACGTGACACCCGACGTGCAGCTGAGCTGGTCGGGCTGCGGCACCGGCTCGACCCCGCGGACGCTCTCGCTGCAGGTCACGCTGACCAACACCGTTCCCGCCGACGCGGCGACATCACTGCCCGAGTACATCACCGGTGCAGGTTCATACGGAGTCCCCGAAGGCATCGCCCGCGTCGTCGGCGAGGTCTACCTGCCCGCGGGCTTCGCGATCGGACCCTCCACCACCTCGACGGGCGCCGGCTTCGGCGGTGCCATGATCGACGGCCGCCAGGTGCTCTCGTACACGTTCGACCTCAAGCCGGGCGAGACCGAGTCCGTGAGCATCGACGTCGTCGCCGACACCGACATCCGAGAGGCTGAGGCGTGGGTCACCCCGACGGCCGACGCGTCGCGGTCGCCGATCGTCGACGCGTCGTGCGACCCGACCGGGTCTGACCTCAGCCTCCGCTGAGCCGGGAGTTGCGCAAACGTCATCGGGCAGAAACCCCAGGTCGGAACGCCTCAGTTACACTCGGGTGAGTACCCGGCCCGAAAGCAGCACCCCATGCGCCGTTCCCCCCGCGCCCTTCTGACCGTCCTCTTCATCGTCACGATGGCTTTCGGCGCGCCCGCCGTCGCGAATGCGTCGACCATCTACCCGCCGGTCGACGCCTGTTCGTCGGATGCCGCCGGTGCCGGTGCGGGCGACACCATCACCTTCGAGTGCGACTCGACCACCTTCGGCGCGAACGAGACCGTCACCGTCACCGTGACCGGTGAGAACGGCGCCGCGGCAACCTTCGCACTCGTTCGCACCGCCGTCTCGACGGCGAGCGCGCAGTTCACCTCCGACGCGTCGGGGGCTCTGCCCGTGATCCGCATCACCCTGCCCTCCGATGCGCGCGGTGTCTACAACATCGCCGCCGTCTCAGCGACCTCCGCCGGCGGCACCTCGAGCGCCGTCATCGACACAAGCGACAGCAGCGACCCGCTCGTGCGCGCCGGGTTCGACGGCAACCAGCTCATGGGCCTGTGGATCGGAGCCGGCGCGCTCATCGCCGCCGGAGCCGTCGTGCTCGTCGCGGCGGCCGTCCGCCGTCACCGCAACCGCACCGACGACTGAGTCAGGCGGCGTTCGGCTTCTTCGGCTGGATCGGCTTCGCCGTCACCAGGATCGGAAGGTGATCGCTCGCGCCCTGCGGGAGCGTCCGCACCTGCTCGATCTCGAAACCGCTCGAGGTCGCGAAGTCGTAGTACCCCTTGAAAAACTTGTAGCGCGTGTAGGTGCGCGCGTCGCTGAGGCTCAACTCGTAGCCGCTCTCACGGATCACCTGGCTCAGGTTCTCCTTGAACACGGGGTAGTTGAAATCCCCGACCATGAGGATCGGCGCGCCCTTGCCGAGCGTCGACAGCTCCTTCAGCGCCGCGCGGATCTGATGCCGGCGCAGCGAGTTCAGCGCCGTCAGCGGAGCCGCGTGGAACGACGAGACGATGAAGTCGGTGCCGGAATCGATGTCGTGCAGGTTGAGCCCCAGCATCCGCTCGTCCGCCGGCTTCAAGACGATGTCGTGCAGCGACTTCTTGAGCGAGAAGGTCTTGCTCGCACCCGCGCGGAAGCCGTTCTCGCGGTAGTAGATCGCCAAGCCCAGGCGGTTCGACCTCGTGGCGTCGGCGAGGACGAGACCGCCGATGCGCTCGGGCATGTCGGTCGTGTCCACCTCCTGCAGGCACAGCACGTCGACGTCGTAGCGGCCCACCAGCTCGGTGAGTTCGCCCGCGGCGGCGTGCTTGCGCAGGTTGTAAGAGACGACGGTGATCATCGATGTTCAGCCTATGACTAGAGTTCAAGAGTGGCTCCCAGGAAGCTGCGGATGCCGCCGGCCCGCGTACTCGTCCCCGTGGCGATCATCGTGGTCCTCGTCTTGGTTCTGGTGCTCATCGGAGTGATCGGAGGCGCGGTGACCCGAGGCATCCACGCCCTCACCGCTCAACCTCCGCACCTGGGGACGACCGTCATCGCGCCGTCGCAGGCGAAAGCCGCCGCGGCCGCGCGCGACCTGGCCGGTGACGAGAAGGATGCCGCCGACTACCTGGCCGCGCAGCCCACCGCCTACTGGCTGACCCCCGAGCAGGACCCGATCGGCACCGCCGGCGGCACCGTGCTCGACCTCATCTCGCAGGCACGCGACCAGGGTCGCTCCGTCGCCCTGGTGGTCTACGGCCTGCCCGGCCGGGACTGCGGCAACCACTCCGCCGGCGGACTGTCGGAACAGGACTACCCGGTGTGGCTGCGGGAGATCGGCGCGGCCCTCGACACGGCTCCCGAGGTGCAGAAGATCGTTGTGCTTGAACCCGACAGCATCGCCCTTGCGGAGGAGTGCGGCAACATCGCCGAACGCGCCCGCCAGCTGAGCACCGCTGTCGACGAGATCACCTCGGCGGGCACCTGGATCTACATCGACGGCGGGCACAGCAACTGGCTTCCGCCGCAGGAGATGGCCGACCTGATCCGCCAGACCGGTGTGATCGACCGGGTGCGCGGGTTCGCGACGAACGTGTCGAACTATCAGGCATCCGCTGACGAGTTCGCCTACGCCGGATCGCTGTCGGCCCTCCTCGGCGGCGCGCACGCGATCGTCGACACCTCGCGCAACGGCGAGGCGACGTCGGACGGCGAGTGGTGCAACCCGCCGGGCCAGCGGGTCGGCGAACCGGGCGGCACGTTCCATGACGGCGTGGTCGACACGAACCTCTGGATCAAGCCGGCCGGCGAGAGCGACGGCGAGTGCAACGGCGGGCCCGCCGCCGGCGTGTACTGGCCGCAGGCGGGCGTCGAGCTGACCGACGGCGTGCGGTGAGTCCCGATCGCGGGTCCGCGCCCTGTGTAGCATGAGGACCGACTTTCACACCGGGACGGGGGGCAGAGAACGATGAGCGATTCGATGTCTATGCATAAGACAGCGGTCATCGTCGAGGACGACCCCGACATCCGCCACCTCATCGTGGAGGTCCTCGAAGCCGCCGGTTTCTCGACCGTCTCGGTCGGCAACGGCATCGACGGCGTGCGCGCCGTGCTGTCGTACCAGCCGCTCATCACGACGCTCGACGTGAACATGCCCGGCATCGACGGGTTCGAGGCGGCCCGCCGCATCCGTGCGCAGAGCGACACCTACATCATCATGATCACCGGTCTCGAAGAAGAGGCCGACGTCGTCCTCGGTCTCGGCGCCGGCGCCGACGAGTACGTCGTGAAGCCCTTCCGCCCGCGCGAGCTGCGCGCCCGCGTCGAGTCGCTGCTGCGGCGTCCCCGTGCGACCGGCTCGTCGGCTGCCGCCGCTCCCCGACAGGATGCCGCCGGTCCCTCCTTCCCCGGAGCACGCCCCGCCGCGCAGCCGCAGTTCGACGCCGCCCCGACCTCGCCCGTCTTCGACGAGCGCATCATGACGCCCGTCTACACCGACCCGCAGCAGCCCCAGCCGGGTGCCGCCGTCGTCGTCCCGCAGACGAACGGCCCCCAGTACGGTGCGCCCCCGTACGGCGCCCCGCAGCAGGGGATGCCGCCCCAGGGCATGCCGCCGCAGGGCGGTCACCCGGGCACCGCGGTGGCCCCGGCATCCGCCACCCCTCCTGTGGGAGGGCCGGGGTGGACCGTGCACCGCGACCTGGCCGTCCATGCCGAGCATCGCATGGTCCTCGTCGCCGGCCGGGAGCTCACCCTCACGCGCACCGAGTTCGACCTGCTGTCGACGCTCATGGAATCCAAGCGCCGCGTCCGCAGCAAGGCCGACCTGACCCTCGTGCTGCGCGGGGAGTCCTACGTCACGAGCTACTTCGTCGGCGAGGCCGACAAGCGCGCGATCGAGGCGCACATGACGAACCTGCGCCGCAAGCTCGGCGACAACCCGAACAACCCCCGCTACATCGAGACCGTCCGCGGGGTCGGCTACCGCCTCACCTCCGAAACCGTCGCCAGCGCCTGACCCGGGCGCCGCTCGCGCGCGGCCGCATGGCGCGGGTGCGGGTGGTGCGGCCCGGCGTGTACGGATGCAATAGATCCGGCATGACACCCGGCATCCTCAGGCCCATCCCCGGCGTGTCGCTGCAGATCCCTTGCATCCGTGAACACCCCGGCGCGAGCCTCTGGGCCCCGCGCCGGGTCACCACACGACGGACGGGCGGATGCCGCGAGCACACCGGCTCCGCGCCAACCCCGTGCGCGCTGTTCACGGATGCAATGGATGCCGGGCGACACCCGGCATCCACGCCTCAGACACCGGCGTGTCGCGGCGAAACCATTGCACCCGCGCACACCCGCGGGCGAGGGGTCAGACCTTGAAGCCCTGGTGACGCTGGAACAGCTTGATCGCCATGGTGAGGGTCTGCAGGACGGTGACGACACCGACGATCGGCCAGCCGACCCACAGGATGGCCGACTGCGTCACCGGGTCGAGCAGGTTCCAGATGACGGCGATCGCGATCGCGACGATGCCGAAGATGATGAACGGCGTCCAGTGGCCGAAGCTCACGCCGCCCTTCTCGGCTCGCGCCTGCAGGGCCCAGTTGTCGACCTTCTTCTTCGAGAGGAAGCGGGTCCACGATCGGATGAAGTGGCTGATGCGGATCCACATGAAGATCTCGGCCGGGAACAGCAGCACCGCGAACGCGATGTCGCGCCCATTCGCCTTCTGCATCGACCGGGCCATGCGGAAGTTCAGCCCTGCGGCCACGAGGGGCGGGAGCAGCCACCACGGCGAGAAGACGAAGGCGTTGATCGACAGCGACGCGATGAGCAGCGTGATGAACGCGACGCGCACGAAGAAGTTCGTCAGCATCGAGAACTGCTCGAACCACCGCAGGCGCAGGTTCGGGTGGAAGGGCTGACCCTTCGTGTCACCGCGCTGGCCGGGCCACATGAGCTCGATCGCACCGTAGGTCCACTTGACCTGCTGGGCGTCGTAGCCCTTGAGCGTGGTCATGCCACCGACATCCGCCCGGGCGAACGGGCTGATCTTGGTGAGGTAGCCAGCCGACTTGATCTGCAGCGAGAGCAGCGAGTCCTCGACCTCGGAGTCCTTGACCCACGGGGAGTTCTGGTGGTTCTCCTTCATGATGTCGCGGAGCGCCGTGGTCGAGAAGATCGAGAACTGTCCGCCGAGCACGGCCATGTTGCGACCGCGCAGCAGGTTCTGCATGTTGAACGCGGCGAACTGCGTGCGCTGACCGGCGATCAGCCACTTGGCGATGAATCCCTTGATGGGCCGGTCGTCGATCGTGTAGATCGCGGAGATCCCGCCGATGCGGGAGTCGGCCACGGCCTCGTTCTCGAGGTACTCGACCGCGCGGCGGTCGGCGGTCGTGTCGCCGTCGACACCGAGCAGGTAGTCGTAGCCCTCGACGAGCGCGTAGCCGTAGTTGAGCGCGCCGACCTTCTTGTCGGGGTTCTTGCCGATGTCGTGGACGAACACCTCGGTGAACTGCAGCCCGAGCTCGGTCTCGACCTCGTGCGGTCCCGAGAACTCGGACGCGATCTTCACGGTGTCGTCCGAGGTGTTGTTGACGACGATGTGGATGACGTCGGGCACGCGGCTCTGCTCGAGGAGGGAGCGGATGACGTCGGCGATCGACTCGGCCTCGTTGTACGCCGGGACGATGCATCCGATCGTCGAGCGGTGGACCGAGGAGTTCTCGAGCACGGAGGAGAAGTCGTCGGCGAACTCGTCGACGGGGACGATCTCTCCCGGACCGCTCGGAGCACCCCCGAAGCCGGCGTGCTCGGGAGCCGCCTGCCACGAGCCCTGCGGCGCGGCATCCTGCCATGCTCCCGCAGGCTGGTGCCACTGCTGCTCAGCCGGCTGCGGCCACTGCTGAGCCGGCTGCCACTGCTGGACAGCGGGCTGCTGCTGCGCGGCCGGTTGGTGCGGCGCTGCGGGCTGCTGCTGCCCCTGTGCGGCGGGCCAGGCCTGCTGCTGCCAGGGGGACCCCTCCGGAGCGTTCTGACCGGGCCACGCGCCGACAGGCGGCTGCGCGGGCTGCCAGCCCTGAGGGCCGGGGATGTACGGACTGGTCACGTCGGTTCCTCGAACTGGATTCACGGAGTGGTGGGACCGCCGGTGCCGCCGGTCGAAGTCCAACCGTCGGTACCCGTGGTTCCCTGAGTGGTGTCGTTCGACGACGTTCCGTCGGACGATCCCCCCGTGGATCCGTCGGTTCCTGTCTCACGAGGATAGATCGCAATGGGGATGACCGGGTAGACCGTCTGCTGCGCGAACGACTTGTCGTCGTTGGCGGTGCCCTCGACCCAGATGTCGAGCGCGAACTGCAGCGTGATCCCGTAGGTGTCCTGCGGCAGCTGGTTGATCGTCGTCTGGGGGACGAGCAGACCTCCCTGGTAGCTGTTGATGAGCAGGCCGCGCGCGGAGCGGAGCGTGTCGGTGGGCACGAGCGTGCGAGGGTCCGCACTGAACTGGAACGGCGAGCTCACCTGGTTGGACGTCTGCGCCGTCTGCGAGCTGATCGTGACGTTCGACAGGAAGACGCGACGCTTCTGCTTGAGGACGGCCTTCTCGTCGACCCGGGTGTCCTTGACGTTGACGGCGAAGCCGAACGTCTTCGGGTTGTCGGGATGCCACTCCTGGGTGCGCTTGGAGTCGACGGCCCAGAAGTCGAGGACGATCTGCAGGCCGTCCGCGACCTCGTACGTCATCTGCACCGAGCCGTCGTAGCTGAACTGCGAGTCGAACGGCATGTCGGTCGTTCCGACCGCGGGCGTCGCGTTCGGCGCGGGCGTCGCCGCCGCATCACCGCTCGAACCCGAGACGGAGTTGAACGCCTCGACGATCTGAGCGCAGCCCGAGAGCGAGGCCGCTACCGCAGCGGCCAGCACGACGACGGCCAGCCGGCGGCGGGCGTGGGGACGGATGGGCATGCGCGAACCTCGTTCGAGTGAAGGGATGGAGGGCACCGGCGGCGGGGTTCGGGTCACCGCCGCCAGTGCCACGTCTTCACCGTAGGGGCGCGACAGCCCGCAAACCGCGGACTTCACGAAGCCTCGCGGCGGCCTTTACCTGATCTTGAGGTTCTTGAGGTTGCGGCGCCGGGCGGTCCCCGGCATCCGCCGGCTCAGCCGTCGGTTCCGGATGCCGCCTGCGCTGCGATCGCGACCGTCACCGTGTCGGTGGCCGTCTGCTTGGCGTACTCGTCGGACTTCGGCTTGGTCTGCACGAGGAAGTCGAACGTGAACTGCAGGGTCACGTAGGTCGCGCTCTCGGGGACCTGACCGACGTTGAACGTCTGCGAATAGCTGTAGGGCTTGAGCACCAGGTAGCCGTTCTTGACGGTCGCCTCGTCGGTCTGCGGGTCGAGCGCCGGGAACGTCTCCGTGGCATTGGCGGGGACGGCGAGCATGGTCGCCTTCTGCAGGTAGACCTTCTGGCCGTCGTTCGGCGTGATGGTCGTGACGAGAGACAGGCTGACCGGCTTGACGGCGTTCGGCGTCCACCGGTCCATCCGCAGCTCGGACCAGTAGTTGACGGCTGCCTTCACGGCGCCGGCCGTCAGGTCGCGCTGCGTCGATCCGCTCGAGAGGTCGTTCTCGACGGGCGGGGCGACGACGACGGGAGCCGAGGATGACGGCGCGGGCGCGGACGGGGTCGGGCTCTGCAGGGCCCAGGGCGACGGCCCGCAGCCGGACAGGACGACGGCGGCACCGACGATCGCGGTGGCTGCGGCCAGACGCATGGTTCTCATCCGCATCATGACCCCTCCCCGCGGTCCCGTCAGTCTATGCGCGCATCGGCGGATTCCCCGCCGCGGGCGATGTGACGAAGTGAGGCACTGTTTACCAGACCGAAACCCGTTTACCTTGCTGAATCTGAACGATTCCTGGATACTGGCTATGTCCAACCAACGAGGGGCGGTCGGTTGGATTTTTTCTTGCCGTCCGAGCCTCGAACTCTCGACGACCGAAAGCAGTCACCATGAAGAACAAGATCAGCAAGGCATCGGCGGCTCTCGCCATCGCCGTCGCGGCGGTCTTCGCGGCACCGGCCGTCGCGAGCGCCTACACTCCCGACCCCGTGGTCGTCTCCGCTCCCGGCGCTCTGGTTCCGGGCACTCCTGGCACCGTGTCGTTCACGGACTTCGCCGCCAATGAGGGTGTGACGTTCACCCTCCGGGGCGAGAACGCCTCCGGCGGCTCGCTCGCCTTCGTCGCCTTCGTCGTGGACTCGACGTCCGTCACGAAGACGGCCGATGCCGAAGGCAACGCCTCGGTCGAGGTCACCCTCCCCGACAACGCGACCGGCTCCTACGAACTGACCGCAACCGGTCAGGAAAGTGGAACCGTGGCGTCGACGACCATCTCCGTCGCGGCGACCGGTAGCGGTGCAGGTGGCGAAGGCGGCGGCGGTGTCCTCCAGAACACCGGCTTCGACGGTGACGCTCTCCTCGGCCTCTGGGTCGGCGGCGGCGTGCTCGTCCTCGCCGGCGCGAGCATCGCGGTCGCCACGTCGGTGCGCCGCGCTCGTCGGGCATAAGGCTCTCGCGAACCAACGCAAAAGGAACTCCCCCCTGGTCACGGCCCGAGGGGAGTTCCTTTTTTGCCCGACAGGCGACGATCACTCGTCAGGGGATCCGAGCTCGCGGCGCGCCCGCGTCTGCTCGGCGCGCGCAGCGAGCAGATCGTCCGCCGGATACCCGACCTCCGTCAGGGTCAGTCCGCGTGCGGCGAGCACCTTGACCTCGTTCGTGCGCTCGAGTTCGTCGCGGATCTCCGCGACCCGGCCGATCTCGATCCGCCCCTCGCCGACGGCGACGCAGGCCCCCACGAGCGCGCGCACCATGCTGTGGCAGAACGCGTCGGCTTTCACCGAGGCGATCAGGATGCCCGATGCGTCGCGGTGCCACCCGTACTCGAGGAGCGTCCGGATCGTCGTGGCCTCCTCGCGCGGCTTGCAGTAGGCGGCGAAGTCGTGGAGTCCGCGGAGGCTGCGGGCGGCGGCATCCATCGCGTCGACGTCGAGCTCGGCCGCGACCCACGTCGTGCGGCCCCGCTCGAGCGGATCATAGCCCGTGACGCGGTCGGCGACGCGGTAGGCGTATCGGCGCCAGACGGCGGAGAACCGCGCGTCGAACCCCTCGGGAGCGACGTCGACGCGATGGACCGCGACGTCGGGGTACGGCCCCAGCACGCCGTTGATGCGGCCCGCGAGGGCGGCCGGCTCGGGACGTCGTCCCGACAGCAGCCGCCGCTCCTGCCCCTCGGTGAGGTCGAGATGGGCGACCTGCGCCGACGCGTGCACCCCGGCGTCCGTTCGTCCTGCGACGACCAGGCGGGGATCGCCGCCGAGGATGCGCGCGATCGCCGCCTCGAGGGTGCCCTGCACCGTGCGGAGGTTCGGCTGGCGCGCCCAACCCCGGAAGTCGGTGCCGTCGTAGGCGAGGTCGATCCGCAGGCGCACGCTGCCAGCCTATCCGCGGCCGTCAGAGCGCCGCGTCGACCTCGGCCCGCGTGGGCGGGTTCGCGCCCTCGCGTGACACGGTGATGCCCGCCGTGAGTGCGGCACGGCGGAGCGCCAGGTCGAGTGCCGCGGGGTCTCCGGCCAGCAGGTCCGGGTCGTCCACGAGGCTCGTGATGAGGCTCGCCATGAACGCGTCCCCTGCCCCGATCGTGTCGGCCACCTCGACCACCATCGGAGCGACCTCCGACGCCCCCGACGGACCGAGGGCGAGGGCCCCCTCCCCGCCGCGGGTCATCACGACGACGCCCGGGCCGAGAGCCGCGATGGTCTGCAGCACCCGGTCGGCGGGCATGCCGGGGTAGAGGGCCTCCGCATCCTCGTCACTGAGCTTCACCAGGCTCGCGGCCGCGAACGCCCGCTCGGCGATCGGCCGCGGGTCGTCGCCCACGAGCGCGGGGCGGACGTTCGGGTCGACCGTCACGATCCTGCCGTCACGTCGCGCGGCCTCGAGTGTCGCGAGCGCGACCTCTCCCCCGGGCTGGAGGAACAGCGCGATCGACCCCGCATGGACGACGGATGCCGCCTCTGCCGCTGCCCCAGCCGCCTCGGCATCGAGGGCCCAGACGATGTCGAACTCGTACTCCGCCGACCCGTCGGGGCGCAGCCGCGCCTTCGCGGTGGAGGTCGGGGCATCCGTCCACGACGCCTCCTCGATCGCCGCGCCCGACGCCGTCACCTGCGCGGCGATGCGGCGGCCGCGGCCGTCGCGCCCGAGGCGCGTCAGGAGGCTCGCGGGCACGCCCTGCCGCGCGATGCCGACGGCGACGTTGGCGGGGCTGCCGCCGACGAACTCGACGTCGCCGCCGTCGCGCTCGACGATGTCGATCAGGGCCTCGCCGATGACGAGGACGGAGGTCGTGTGGGTCATGCCCTCACTTTCGCACGTCCCCCGCCGCTGCGCGTCACCGGACGACGGCGGTCACCGTCGGAAGGTGCGAGAGCAGCTCCTGGCTGATCGAACCGAGCAGGAAGCGAGCGAGTGCACCCCGACCGTGCGTGCCCACGACGACCATGCGCGCATCCGCCGCGATACCGGCGAGCACGTGCGAGGGGTGTCCCCGCTCCACCCGGCGGATGATGCGCAGGTCCGGGTAGCGCGCCGAGAGCCCCGCGAGCGACAACGCCAGGACCTCCTCGGTCGTGGACTGCATGTTCGCGAGGTAGAGGTCGGGGTAGACCTCCATCGCGTTCCGCGGTGTGTGCACCGGAGTCCAGACGCTGACCGTGATGAGGGGCTCGCCGAGACGGTCGGCCTCGGATGCCGCGAACTCGATCGCGTGCTCCGACACGTCCGAGCCGTCGACGCCGACCACCACGCCCATCCCCTCGCCGAGGTCCCGGTCGGGGATCACGACGACGGGGCACGCCGCGCCGGCTGCGATCCGGATGCCATGGACCCCGCGCGCCGGGCCGGTGCCGGGGCCGCGGTAGTCGCTGCCGATCACGAGCATCGCCGCTCCCGACGACGCCTCGACGAGCTTCGTGACGGGGTTGCCCGATTCGACCCGCGTGGACACCGGGACACCGGCATCCGTC
This sequence comes from Microbacterium aquilitoris, assembly GCF_031932285.1. Lineage (NCBI taxonomy): Bacteria > Bacillati > Actinomycetota > Actinomycetes > Micrococcales > Microbacteriaceae > Microbacterium > Microbacterium aquilitoris. The sequence continues at coordinate 80,036 of NZ_JAUZVT010000003.1, read as the reverse complement.
ACCCGCCGCGCCTCTGCATCGAGCAGCTGCTGCGTCGCGGTCTGCGCCGCCCCGAGGACCTCCGCCTCGCCGATGGCGCCGATGGCTCCCCCGACGACCGCGAGGAGCTCGATGGACTGCCGTCGCCGCGCCGCCCGTTCGATCGCCCAGTCCACTGCCCGACGCGACACCGCCGCGCCCGTGACTCCGACGATGATGTTCCCCGCCATGATGGCCGTCCCTTCTTGGGAACGAGGCGCCAGCCGGATCGCGGTGACGTCTGCGGCGCTCGTCCGTGTCTCGGTGCTGCCAACCTATCCGCGAAGGCGCCGCGCCGGAAGAGACTCTCGGTCCTCAGCATGGCTCTTTAGACTGGATTCCGCCCTTCGCCGTCCGGCCCGTGATCGCCCTCCCCCGATGTCTGCCCCCGACATGAACCGAACCCCTTCCGCGCGCCTGTCAGGACTCGACGGACTCCGCGCTGTCGCCGTCCTGCTCGTCGTCGTCTACCACCTCTTCCCCGCGCTCCCGGCGGGGTTCCTCGGCGTCGACGTCTTCTTCGTGATCTCCGGATTCCTCATCACCACCCTCCTCGTCCGCGAGCACGAGGAGCACGGCCGGCTCCGCCTGTGGGACTTCTGGCGCCGCCGGGCTCGGCGCCTGCTCCCCGCGATCGGGGTCATGGTCCTTGTCTGCGCCTCCCTCGCCTGGATGGTCGGCGGCGACGTCCTCGTCGGGCTCGGCGCGCAGCTCGCGGGTGCGGCGACCTTCGCCTACAACTGGGTCGCGGTGGCTGCCGGGTCCTCCTACTTCGGCGGCGGATTCGATGCCTCCACCCCAGAACTGCTCCGGAACCTCTGGTCCCTCGCTGTGGAGGAACAGTTCTACCTGCTCTGGCCGCTCGTCCTGCCGTTCGTCCTGCTGCTGCGGCGGGGCCGGGTCGCGATCGCGATCGCTCTGGCCGCGGCATCCGCTCTGACAGCCGTCGCCCTGGCGAGCGGCGACGCCACGCGCGTCTACTACGGCACCGACACGCATGCCTTCGGGCTGCTCCTCGGCGTGGCCCTCGCGTTCCTGCGCCCCTCCGAGCGCTCTCGCGGCGTCCCCGGAGTCGTGGGCGGGGCGGCAGTCGTCGGCGTCGTCGGGCTCGCTTTCGTGACGCCCGGAACGGGCCCGGAGACGTTCCCGGGGCTTCTCGTCGCGGCATCCGCTCTGACGGCAGTGGCCATCGCGGCCGCGGTGCGTTCCGCCTCGACGCTGGGGCGACTGCTCGACACCCCGCCGCTGCGGTGGATCGGGGAGCGCTCGTTCGGGATCTATCTGTGGCACTGGCCGCTCGTCGTCCTCCTCACCGTCGCGACGACCCGCACTTCCCCCGACGTCGCGGTGCCGGTCGAGGTCGCACTCCTCACCCTCGCCCTGACGGTGCTCGCGGCCGAGGTGTCGTACCGCTTCGTCGAGCAGCCCGTCCGGCGCCTCGGTTTGCGCGCCGCGCTGCGGTCGCTGACCCGAGCGTTCCGCGGCGGACCGATCCGGCGCCTCGCCGCGACCACCGCCGTCGCTGCGGGCCTCCTCGTGGTGGCGGGGACGACCGCCGCCGTCGCCGACGCTCCGCCCATGGCCTCGAGCGAGGCGGTCGTGCAGGACGGTCAGGCGGCGCTCGACGCGGACTCCGCGGGCCCGCAGCACGTGACCCTCCCCGGCGCCGCGATCCTGACCGACGATCCGATGCTCCGCCCCGAATGTCCCTCGGCGCACCTCGCCGACGACGACGGATTCTGCGTCGCCCCCGACGGCCGCCCCGCTCCCCCGGCGCCCGCCCGCGTCGCCGGAACCCGCGTCACCGCCGTCGGCGACTCCGTCATGCTCGCCTCCGCTCGAGGACTGCTCGACCGGATGCCGGGTGTCGCCATCGACGCCAAGGTCTCACGGTCGATGAGCGCCGGCGTCGCCATCGTCGACCGTCTCGCCGCCCGTGGCGAGTTGCGCGACTTCGTCGTCGTGGGACTCGGCACCAACGGGCCGGTCGACCCCGATGACCTGGCGCGGCTGAAGAAGGATGTCGGCGCCGACCGCACGCTCATCCTCGTCACGGCGCATGCGCCGCGGGACTGGATCCCCGGCGTCAACGACGAGCTGCGGGACTTCGCCGCCCGGACGCCGGGCGTCGCCGTCGCCGACTGGTCGGGCGCGATCAGCGGCCACGAAGACCTGCTGGCGGGCGACGGCATCCACCCCGGCGCCAGCGGAGGTGCGCGCTACGCCGCCGCGGTCGCCTCCACCATCGACGGTGTCGAGAACGGCCGCGCACAACTGCAATACCGGCTCGAGCTTGCCCAGTGGGCCGTCGGCGACACCTTCCACCGCTCACGCTGACCGCACCCGCGCTGACGCCGCAGCCACGGCATCCGCTCGCCCGGTGACGACACGTGCACGGCGCAGGGGTACGAGAAAGGGCCCGCCCCGAAACGGGGGCGGGCCCTCGGATTCCCTCCGGAGAGGGAGCCTTACTTGGCCTCGTCGGCCTTCTCGTCCTCGGACGCGACGGCGTCCTCGGCGGTGGCTTCGGCAGCAGCGCCCTCCTCGGGCGACTCGGCACCGGCAGCGGCGTCCTCAGCGGGCGTCTCGACCTCGGTCTCCTCGACCGCGGGCTCCTCGGCAGCAGCCGGAGCGGCAGCGGCCGGAGCAGCCTTCTTGGTGGACTTCGCCTTCGGGGTGACGGGCTCGAGGACGAGCTCGATCACGGCCATGGGGGCGTTGTCACCCTTGCGGTTGCCGACCTTCGTGATACGGGTGTAGCCACCCTCACGCTCGGCCACCAGCGGGGCGATCTCGGCGAACAGCTCGTGCACGACGCTCTTGTCGCCGATGACCGCGAGGACGCGGCGGCGGGCGTGCAGGTCGCCGCGCTTGGCGAACGTCACGAGACGCTCGGCGAACGGACGCAGGCGCTTGGCCTTGGTCTCGGTCGTCGTGATCGACTTGTGCGTGAACAGCGAAGCGGCGAGGTTCGCCAGCATCAGACGCTCGTGTGCGGGGCCGCCTCCGAGGCGGGCACCCTTCGTGGGCTTGGGCATGTCAATTACTCCTGGGAATGAAAGTCAGTCAAAAGGACCCGGCGAACCGAGATCCGATCAGACGGTCTCGTCGTCGTAGCCGCCGTAGAAGTGCGAGCCGTCGAACCCGGGGACCGAGTCCTTCAGCGACAGACCGAGCGAGACAAGCTTGTCCTTGACCTCGTCGACCGACTTCTGACCGAAGTTGCGGATGTTCATGAGCTGCGTCTCCGAGAGGGCGACGAGCTCGGACACCGTGTTGATGCCTTCGCGCTTGAGGCAGTTGTACGACCGGACCGACAGGTCGAGGTCCTCGATCGGCATCGAGAGCTCGTTGGTCAGGACCTCGGCGACCGGCGCGGGGCCGATCTCGATGCCCTCGGCCTCGACGTTCAGCTCGCGGGCGAGACCGAACAGCTCGACCAGCGTGCGACCGGCCGATGCGACGGCGTCGCGGGGGCTGATCGACGACTTGGTCTCGACGTCCAGGACGAGCTTGTCGAAGTCGGTGCGCTCACCGGCACGGGTGGCGTCGACGCGGTAGCTGACCTTGAGGACGGGCGAGTAGATCGAGTCGATCGGGATCTGACCAGCCTCGGCGTACTCGTTGCGGTTCTGCGTGGCCGAGACGTAGCCGCGGCCACGCTCGATCGTCAGCTCGAGCTCGAACTTCGCCGAGTCGTTGAGCGTCGCGATGACCAGGTCGGGGTTGTGGACCTCGACACCCGCCGGAGCGGAGATGTCTGCGGCCGTGACCTCGCCGGCACCCGTCTTGCGCAGGTACGCCGTGATGGGCTCGTCGCGCTCGCTCGACACCACGAGCTGCTTGATGTTCAGGATGATCTCGGTGACATCTTCCTTCACACCGGGGACCGTGCTGAACTCGTGCAGCACGCCGTCGATGCGGATGCTGGTGACCGCGGCACCGGGGATCGACGACAGCAGGCTGCGACGCAGCGCGTTGCCGATCGTGTAGCCGAAGCCGGGCTCCAGGGGCTCGATGACGAATCGGCTACGGAAGTCGCCGACCTTCTCCTCGGTCAGAGTGGGACGCTGTGCAATGAGCACTATGTGTTCCTTTCAATCACGTGACCGCTATATGACACGTGCAATTGGTGAAGTGTTGAGTTGTGTCCGGGATGCCGGGGCGCGACTCGCGTCGCCACCCCCGGCATCCGTCGAGGATCAGACGCGGCGGCGCTTCGGGGGACGGCAGCCGTTGTGGGCCTGGGGCGTGACGTCCTGGATCGAACCGACCTCGAGGCCGGCAGCGGTCAGCGAACGGATCGCGGTCTCGCGGCCCGAGCCGGGGCCCTTGACGAAGACGTCGACCTTCTTGACGCCGTGCTCCTGCGCCTGACGCGCAGCGGACTCGGCGGCCATGCCGGCGGCGTACGGGGTCGACTTGCGCGAGCCCTTGAAGCCGACGCCACCCGAGGAGGCCCAGCTGATGACCGCACCCGAGGGGTCGGTGATCGAAACGATCGTGTTGTTGAACGTCGACTTGATGTGGGCCTGGCCCAACGCGATGTTCTTCTTCTCCTTGCGGCGCGGCTTGCGCGCTGCGGACTTGGCCTGTGCCATGTGAGTGTTCTCCTAAACCTGTGGCGGCGGCGCTTTAGCGCGCCTTCTTCTTGCCGGCGACGGTGCGCTTGGGACCCTTGCGGGTACGCGCGTTGGTCTTCGTGCGCTGGCCGCGCACAGGCAGGCCGCGACGGTGGCGGATGCCCTCGTACGAGCCGATCTCGACCTTGCGGCGGATGTCAGCGGCGACCTCGCGGCGGAGGTCACCTTCCACCTTGTAGGTGCCTTCGATGTGGTCGCGGAGAGCGACCAGCTGCTCGTCGCTGAGGTCCTTGACGCGGATCGACTCGTCGATACCGGTCGAGGTGAGGATCTCGACGGAGCGGGTACGGCCGATGCCGTAGATGTAGGTGAGGGCGATCACCACGCGCTTGTCGCGCGGGATGTCAACGCCGGCAAGACGTGCCATGCGATGTCTCCTAGGAGTCGGTGGAGGTGTGGAGCAGGATCGGTGCCCGGGCCTCCGACCCGAGGTGTCCCCCGCTGAACGGGTTCTGATCCTGCCGAGATGTATTCAGTTGTGAGCCTGCGGGCCGCGTAAGACGCGGCATCCCATCAGCCCTGGCGCTGCTTGTGACGCGGGTTCGACTTGCAGATGACCATGACGCGGCCGTGGCGGCGGATGACCTTGCAGTGGTCGCAGATGGGCTTGACGGAGGGGTTGACCTTCATGATGTTCCTGATTCGCTGTCTTCGCCGACGCTCTGACGAGCGCAGCGTTACTTCTCGACCGGTCTAGCGGTAGCGGTAGACGATGCGGCCGCGGGTCAGGTCGTAGGGCGACAGCTCCACGACCACGCGGTCTTCGGGGATGATGCGGATGTAGTTCTGCCGCATCTTGCCGGAGATCGTGGCCAGGACCTTGTGACCGTTGCTGAGCTCGACGCGGAACATCGCGTTCGGCAAAGCCTCGGAGATCACGCCCTCGATCTCGATGACACCGTCTTTCTTGGCCATACGCTCGCTTACAGTTGGCAGACCGGTCGGTCTGCGGTGAGTGGGGATTGTGGTGACACGCCGAAACAGGCGCAACGCACCAAAGATTTAGTGTACGTGATATCGGATCACCCCGCCACTCGGGCGCGTCACGCGCCGGGGGCTACCGGTCAACGCGACGTGAGGTTGGCGACGATGTCCTTCTGAGCGTCGTAGGTGACCGGAACGATCTGGTCGTTGACCAGAAGCGTCGGCGTACCCGTGGCGCCTTCGGGGAGCTCCTGCGACTGCGCGAAGCTCTTGTACTCGTGGTCCTTGATCGCCTTCTCGAGCTTCGCCGTCATCTTCACGCCGGAGTCCTTGGCGAGCGAGATCAGCTCGTCGTCGGTCAGGCCAGGGGTCTGCTCCTTGGGCTGGTTGTCATACAGAGCCCGGAAGAACGCGTAGGCGTTGCCCGGGTCGGCCTCGGCGACGGCGTACATGGCGGATGCCGCACGGCTCGAGTACTCGGTGCCCTGCGAGAGACGGTCGAGGATCGTGACCGGGTGGACCTCGAGGGTGATGCTGCCGTCATCGACCAGGCCCGAGATGGTCTTGCCCTCTGCCTCTTCGAACTGACCGCAGTAAGGGCACATGAAGTCGACGTACGTCGACACCTTGTCGGGCCCCTTGCCGAAGGTGATCGCGCCGGTCTCCCGGTTGATGCCGCTGGCCGCGGGCGCCGGACCGGGGTCGGTCGCCCGGGAGTTCAACACGGCGACGACGGCGACCAGGCCCACGAGGACGACGACCACCCCCACGCTGATCCAGATCGCGAACCAGTTGGTCTTGCGCGTGGCGGTGGCCATGAGCGTGTCCTCTCAGGAGATGGGGGTCGGGGTGACACCGAATGCGGCGAGACCCGCGGCACCGCCGTCGGGCGCGGTCAGCACCCAGATGCCTCCATCGTGCACGGCGACGCTATGTTCCCAATGGGAGCCGTCCTCACCGTCGACGGTGCTGACGGTCCAGTCGTCGTCCTCGATCAGGGTCGCCTCGTCCCCGCCGACGATCATCGGCTCGATGGCGACGCACAGACCGGGCCGCACCTCGGGTCCGAGGTCTTCGACGCGGTAGTTGAAGACGGTCGGCCCCTCGTGCATCTTGCGGCCGATCCCGTGCCCGACGTAGTCGCGAAGGATGCCGTAGCCCTCCCCCGACGACTCGACGTAGGTCTGCACGGCGTCGCCGATCTCGCCGACGCGAGACGCCGAGGCCAGCGCGGCGATGCCAGCCCACAGCGACCCCTCGGTCACATCGGACAGTCGCTGCCGACGCTCGACGAGTTCGGGCCGCTCCGGATCCGGGACGACGATCGTGATGGCCGAGTCGCCGTTCCACCCCTCGAACTGCGCACCGCAGTCGATCGAGACGATGTCACCCGGCTGCAGGACACGGTCGCCGGGGATGCCGTGGACGACCTCCTGGTTGACCGAGATGCAGGTCGTGTGGCGGTAGCCGCGCACGAGCTGGAAGTTCGACTCCGCACCGCGAGCGACGATCGTCGCCTCTGCGATCGCGTCGAGCTCGGCCGTCGTGACACCGGCTCGGACCGCCGGACGCACCGCATCCAGCGCAGCCGCCGTGATGAGGCCGGGGGCGACCATCGCACGCAGCTGCGCGGGAGTCTTGTAGATGGAGCGGCGGAACACCATCAGGCGGTGATGCCGCGCGCGGCGAGGGCCGCCGCGATGCGCTCGGTGATCTCGTCGAGCGAGCCCACACCGTCGATCTCGTCGACGATGCCGCGCTCGCGGTAGACGTCGAGGATGGGTGCCGTCTCGGACTCGTAGATCGAGAGCCGCTTGGCGATCGACTCCTCGTTGTCGTCGGACCGACCCTGCTCGGCCGCGCGACGCGAGAGCCGTGCGATCGACTCGTCGCGGGGAACCGAGAGCTCGATGACGGCGGTGAGCGGCTCACCTCGCCCGTCGAGGAACGCATCCAGGTCGCCGACCTGGCCGAGGTTCCGCGGGTACCCGTCGAGGAGGAAGCCCTCTGCGGCATCCTCCTGCTCCAGCCGATCGCGGACGATCTCGCTCGTCAGGTCATCCGGAACCAGGTCGCCGGCGTCGATCAGCGCTTTGACCTTCAGTCCGAGCTCGGTGCCGTCCTTGACGTTCGCGCGGAAGACGTCTCCGGTGGAGACGGTCGGGATGCCGAGCAGATCGGCGATCCGGGCCCCCTGCGTCCCCTTGCCCGAACCTTGCGGGCCGATGATCAGGAGGCGGGCGGGGGTCTGCGTCATCGGAGGAGTCCTTCGTAGTGGCGCTGCTGGAGCTGGGCGTCGATCTGCTTCACGGTCTCGAGACCGACGCCGACGATGATCAGGATCGAGGCGCCGCCGAACGGGAAGTTCTGGTTGGCGCCGACCGTGGCGAGGGCGAGAAGGGGAAGCAGGGCGATGAGGCCCAGGTAGATGGAACCCGGCAGGGTGATGCGGGTCAGGACGTAGTCGAGGTACTCGGCCGTGGGACGACCCGCACGGATGCCGGGGATGAACCCGCCGTACTTCTTCATGTTGTCGGCGACCTCGACGGGGTTGAACGTGATCGCGACGTAGAAGTAGGTGAACCCGATGATGAGGAGGAAGTACACCGCCATGTACAGCGGGTGGTCACCGTTGACGAAGTTCGCCTGGATCCAGGAGACCCAACCGGGGACGCTGCCGTCCGCCGTCGGGTTGGCGTTGAACTGCGCGATCAGCGCCGGGATGTACAGCAGCGAGGAGGCGAAGATGACGGGCACGACGCCGGCCATGTTCACCTTGATCGGGATGTAGGTGTTGCTGCCACCGAGCGTCCGGCGACCGACCATGCGCTTCGCGTACTGCACCGGGATGCGTCGCTGCGACTGCTCGACGAAGACGACGAGCGCGACGGTGGCGATGCCGACGGCCAGCACGAGGAGGAAGATCTCGAAGCTGCGCGCGACGGCGATGCTCCACAGCGCGGACGGGAACGTCGCCGCGATCGAGGTGAAGATGAGGAGGGACATGCCGTTGCCGATGCCGCGCTCGGTGACGAGCTCGGCCATCCACATGATGAGGCCGGTCCCCGCGGTGAGGGTGGCGATCATGAGGAGCTGAGCCCACCAGGCCTCGTCGGTGAGGAGCTGCTGGCACTCGGCGACACCGGAGATGCCGAAGAGCTGGCCCGAACGGGCCACGGTGACGAGGGTGGTCGACTGGAGGAGCGCCAGCGCGATCGTCAGGTACCGGGTGTACTGGGTCAGCTTGGCCTGACCGGCCTGGCCTTCCTTGTACAGCGTCTCGAAGTGAGGGATGACGACGCGCAGGAGCTGAACGATGATCGTCGCCGTGATGTACGGCATGACGCCGAGGGCGAAGATCGACAGCTGCAGCAGGGCGCCGCCGGAGAAGAGGTTGACCAGCGACAGGAGGCCCTGGGTGGAGCCCGACTGGTCGAGACAGGTCTTCACGTTCGGGAAGTCGACGAACGGAGCCGGGATGTGCGCGCCGAATCGGTAGATGGCGATGATGCCGAGCGTGAAACCGATCTTCCGACGCAGATCCGGGGTGCGGAAGACCCGCGCGATGGCGCTGAACAAGGGGATTTCCTCCAGTGGGATGCCGGGCCCGCCCAGACGGGCCGCACTCCAACATACGGCAACAGGGGCCGGAGGTTACCCTCCGGCCCCTGGCACGTGATTACTTGATCGAACCGCCAGCGGCGACGATCTTCTGCTCGGCCGATCCCGAGACCTTGTCGACGGAGACCGTCAGCGCGACCGAGATGTCGCCGGTGCCGAGCACCTTGACCTTCTCGTTCTTGCGGACGGCGCCCTTGGCGACAAGATCCGTGATGGTGACGTCGCCACCATTGGGGTACAGCTCCGCGAGCTTGTCGAGGTTGACCACCTGGTACTCGACGCGGAACGGGTTCTTGAACCCGCGCAGCTTCGGCGTACGCATGTGGAGGGGCATCTGCCCACCCTCGAAGCCCACCTTGACCTGGTAACGAGCCTTCGTACCCTTGGTACCGCGGCCCGACGTCTTACCCTTGGAGCCCTCACCGCGACCGACACGGGTCTTCGCGACGTTGGATCCGGGGACCGGACGCAGGTGGTGGACCTTCAGCACGCCGGGGCGTGCCGCATCCTTCTTCGGGGCAGCCTTGTCGGCAGCGGGCTTGGCCGCAGCCTTCCGGGTTGCCGGCTTCTTGGCCTTGGGCTCGACGGTCTCGACCGTCTCGTCCTTCTTCTCAGCCATCAGTCGATCTCCTCAACCTTCACGAGGTGCGCGACGGTCTTGATGTAACCGCGCGTCTGCGCGTCATCGGGACGAACGACGGAGTCGTTGATCCGCTTAAGACCGAGCGAACGCAGCGTGTCACGCTGGTTCTGCTTTTCGCTCACCTTGGACTTGACCTGGGTCACCTTCAGACGAGCAGCCATCATGCACCCACCTTTGCAGCCTTGGCGGCGTCGGCCTCGGCACGAACAAGACGCGCGGGCGCGACCTGGTCGAAGTCGAGACCACGACGAGCGGCGACGGCGCGCGGCTCTTCGAGCTGCTTCAGCGCCGCAACGGTCGCGTGCACGATGTTGATCGTGTTCGACGAACCGAGCGACTTCGACAGCACATCGTGGATGCCGGCGCACTCGAGGACGGCGCGGACCGGACCACCGGCGATAACACCGGTACCGGCAGCAGCCGGACGGAGCAGCACGACACCGGCAGCAGCCTCACCCTGGACGGGGTGGGGGATGCTGGAGCCGACGCGCGGCACCCGGAAGAAGTTGCGCTTGGCCTCTTCGACACCCTTGGAGATGGCGAGGGGGACTTCGCGCGCCTTGCCGTAGCCGACACCGACGAGACCGTTGCCGTCGCCCACGACGACGAGTGCGGTGAAGCTGAAGCGACGACCACCCTTGACGACCTTGGACACACGGTTGATCGTGACGACGCGCTCGAGGAACTGGTTGTCGCCCCGGTCGCGCGAGTTGCGGTCGCGGGTCTGGCTGCGCTCGCGGCCACCGCGGCGCGGCTCGCGCTCGCGCTCGGCGGGAGCCTCGGCCGTAGCCGCAGCCGCAGCGGGCTGCTCGGTCGCGGTCACTTCGTTCTCCTTGTTCTCGGTCACAGCTTCAGACCTCCTTCGCGAGCGCCATCGGCGATCGCAGCGACGCGGCCCGCGTAGCGGTTGCCGCCGCGGTCGAACACGACCGTCTCGATGCCGGCAGCCTTGGCACGCTCAGCAACGAGTTCGCCGACCTTGCGGGCCTTGGCGGTCTTGTCACCGTCGAACGTGCGCAGGTCCGACTCGAGGGTCGAGGCGGACGCCAGCGTGGTGCCCTTGCTGTCGTCGACGAGCTGAACGAAGACGTGGCGGGCGGAGCGGGTCACGACGAGGCGCGGACGCACCTCGGAGCCCACGATCTTCTTGCGAAGACGGAGGTGACGACGCGAACGTGCGTCGGACTTCGACTTAAGAGCCATGGTTACTTACCACTCTTTCCGGCCTTGCGGCGAACGACCTCGCCCGCGTACCGCACACCCTTGCCCTTGTACGGCTCGGGCTTGCGGATCTTGCGGATGTTGGCAGCTGCCTCGCCGACGGCCTGCTTCGAGATACCGGCGACGGTCACCTTGTTGTTGCCCTCGACGGTGAGCGTGATGCCCGCGGGAGCCTCGACCAGAACGGGGTGCGAGAAGCCGAGAGCGAACTCGACCGCCGTGCCCTTCTGAGCGACGCGGTAACCCGTGCCGACGACCTCGAGGCCCTTGGTGTAGCCCTGGGTCACGCCGATGATGTTGTTGTTGATGAGGGTACGGGTCAGCCCGTGGAGAGCACGGGACTCGCGCTCGTCATCGGGGCGGGAGACCAGAACCTGGTTCTCCTCGACCTTGACCTCGATGGGCTGTGCAACGGTGAGGCTGAGCTCACCCTTGGGGCCCTTGACGGCGACGTCCTGGCCGGAGACCGAAACGGTCACGCCGGCGGGGATGTCGATGGGAAGACGTCCAATACGCGACATGTCAGATCACCACACGTAGGCGAGGACTTCCCCGCCGACGCCCTTCTGCTCGGCCTGGCGGTCCGTGAGGAGGCCAGAGGAGGTGGACAGGATCGCGACACCGAGGCCACCGAGGACCTTGGGAAGCTCGTTCGACTTCGCGTAGACGCGGAGGCCGGGCTTCGAGACGCGCTTGATTCCGGCGATCGACCGCTCGCGGTTCGGGCCGTACTTGAGGGTGAGGGTGAGGGTCTGGCCGACACGAGCGTCGGAGACCTCCCAGCCGGAGATGTAGCCCTCCTGCTGGAGGATCTCGGCGATGTGCGTCTTGAGCTTCGAGCTCGGCAGCGCGACGGAGTCGTGGTGCGCGGAGTTCGCGTTGCGCAGACGGGTCAGCATGTCTGCGACCGGGTCTGTCATCGTCATGAGTATGTTCCTTTAGTCATGAGGTTTCGACTGCCGTTACACGACAGCCGACCTTCTATGAATGAGCAATATTCAGTTGTGCAGTCGTTCGGCCCCGGAGCACGCCCCGAGGCCGAACGATCGATCTTATCGGATCACGCCTGAGCGTCGGCCGACTTGAACGGGAAGCCGAGGTGCTTCAGCAGCGCCCGACCCTCGTCATCCGTCTTGGCCGTCGTCACGATCGTGATGTCGAAACCGCGGACGCGGTCGATCTTGTCCTGGTTGATCTCGTGGAACACGGACTGCTCCTGGAGACCGAAGGTGTAGTTGCCGTTGCCGTCGAACTGGGCAGCCGAGAGTCCGCGGAAGTCGCGGATGCGGGGCAGCGCCAGGTTGACGAGGCGGTCGACGAACTCCCACGCGCGGTCACCGCGAAGGGTGACGTGGGCACCGATGGCCTGGCCCTCACGCAGCTTGAACTGCGCGATGGACTTGCGGGCCTTGGTGACGACCGGCTTCTGGCCGGTGATCTTGGTGAGGTCGTCGACCGCACCATCGATCACCTTGCTGTCGCGCGCAGCCTCACCGACACCGGTGTTGACGACGACCTTGACGAGACCGGGGATCTGCATGACGTTCGCGTAACCGAACTCCTCCTGCAGAGCCTTCTTGATCTCGCTCTGGTACTTCTGCTTCAGGCGGGGCTGGATCTTGCCAGCCGCCGCGGCAGTTGCGTTGCTCATGTTCAGAGGTCCTTGCCGCTCTTCTTGGCGTAACGGACGCGAACGGTGCGCTTGACGCCGTCCTTGGTCCGCTCCTCGACGCGGTGACCGACACGGGTCGGCTTCTTGGTCGACGGGTCGACCAGCGCCACGTTGGAGATGTGGATCGGGGCTTCCATCGTCTCGATGCCGCCCGTCTTGGTGCCGCGCTGCGACTGACCGACACGGGAGTGCTTCGTGACGTAGTTCACGCCCTGCACGACGACGCGGTTCTGCTCGACGAGGACCTCGAGGACCTCGCCCTGCTTGCCGCGGTCGCCGCCCTTGTCCTGCTTGCGGCCGCTGATGACCTGAACCAGGTCACCCTTCTTGATGTGCGCCATGATCAGATGACCTCCGGTGCCAGCGAGACGATCTTCATGAACTTCTTGTCGCGAAGCTCACGGCCGACCGGGCCGAAGATGCGGGTGCCGCGGGGCTCCCCGTCGTTCTTCAGGATGACGGCGGCGTTCTCGTCGAACTTGATGTACGAACCGTCGGGACGACGGGTCGACTTGACGGTGCGGACGACGACGGCCTTGACCACGTCGCCCTTCTTGACGTTGCCGCCCGGGATCGCGTCCTTGACGGTCGCCACGATGACATCGCCCACGCCGGCGTAGCGGCGGTTGGAACCACCGAGCACGCGGATCGTGAGGAGTTCCTTGGCGCCGGTGTTGTCGGCGACCTTGAGGCGGGACTCGTTCTGGATCATGGGTTACTTCGCCTTCTCGAGAATCTCGACCAGGCGCCAGCGCTTCGTGGCGCTGAGCGGACGGGTCTCGTTGATGAGGACGAGGTCGCCGATGCCCGCGGAGTTCTGCTCGTCGTGAGCCTTCACCTTGGACGTGCGGCGGATGACCTTGCCGTAGAGGGGGTGCTTCACGCGGTCCTCGACCTCGACGACGATCGTCTTGTCCATCTTGTCGCTGACGACGTAGCCACGGCGGGCCTTGCGGTACCCACGGGCGTTGACGTCGCGGACGTCGTGCTCGGACGACTCGTGACCAGCGGCCACGGTCGCCTCGGCGGCATCCTTCTTAGCCATCACTCGGCCTCTTCCTTCGCGGCCTCAGCGGACTCGTCCGCCTTCTTGGCCTTGCTCTTCTTCGCCTTGGTGGCCGTCTCGACCGGGGCGGGGGTGGCACGGATGCCGAGCTCCCGCTCGCGGATGACGGTGTAGAGCCGCGCGATGTCGCGCTTGACCGCACGGATGCGGCCGTGGCTCTCGAGCTGGCCGGTGGCCGACTGGAAGCGCAGGTTGAACAGCTCTTCCTTGGCCTTGCGCAGCTCCTCCACGAGGCGCTGGTCTTCGAATGTGTCCAGCTCGCTCGGGGCGAGCGTCTTGGTGCCGACAGCCATTACGCGTCGCCCTCCTCGCGCTTGATGATGCGTGCCTTGAGCGGCAGCTTGTGGATAGCACGGGTCAGGGCCTCACGAGCGAGTTCCTCGTTGACGCCCGCGACCTCGAAGAGGACGCGACCCGGCTTGACGTTGGCGACCCACCACTCGGGCGAACCCTTACCGGAACCCATGCGGGTTTCGGCCGGCTTCTTCGTGAGCGGACGGTCGGGGTAGATGTTGATCCACACCTTTCCACCACGCTTGATGTGACGCGTCATGGCGATACGAGCAGACTCGATCTGACGGTTGGTCACGTACGCGGGGGTCAGAGCCTGGATGCCGTACTCACCGAAGCTGACCGTGGTGCCGCCGGTGGCGGCGCCGTCGCGCTTCGGGTGGTGCTGCTTGCGGTACTTGACCTTGCGGGGAATAAGCATCAGGCTGACGCTCCTTCTGCGACGGGGGCCTCGTTGCGCGGGCCACGGCGGCGGTCGCCGCCACGGTCGTCACGACGGGACTTCGGTGCGTTGGCCTGCTCGCGAGCGAGCTCCTTGTTGGTGAGGTCGCCCTTGTAGATCCAGACCTTCACGCCGATGCGGCCGAAGGTGGTCTTGGCCTCGTAGAAGCCGTAGTCGATGTTCGCGCGGAGCGTGTGCAGGGGCACACGGCCTTCGCGGTAGAACTCCGACCGGCTCATCTCAGCGCCGCCGAGACGGCCGGAGACCTGGATGCGGACACCCTTGGCACCGGCACGCTGCGCGCCCTGCAGACCCTTGCGCATCGCGCGGCGGAAAGCCACACGAGCGGAGAGCTGCTCGGCGATGCCCTGGGCGACCAGCTGAGCGTCGGCCTCGGGGTTCTTGACCTCGAGGATGTTCAGCTGGATCTGCTTGCCCGTGAGCTTCTCGAGGTCGGCGCGGATGCGCTCGGCCTCGGCGCCGCGGCGGCCGATCACGATGCCCGGACGGGCGGTGTGGATGTCGACGCGGACGCGGTCACGCGTGCGCTCGATCTCGATGTTGCTCACGCCGGCACGGTCGAGCGACGTCGTCAGGAGACGACGGATCTTGACGTCCTCGGCCACGTAGTCGGCGTAACGCTGCCCGGGCTTGGTGGAGTCCGAGAACCAGCGCGACACGTGGTCGGTGGTGATGCCGAGGCGGAAGCCGTACGGGTTGACCTTCTGTCCCATTACTTGCTCGCCTTCTTGGTGTCAGCCGCAGCGGTGTCAGCGACCTCGGGGGTCGAGAGCACCACGGTGATGTGGCTGGTGCGCTTCTTGATCTGGAACGCGCGACCCTGGGCGCGGGGCTGGAAACGCTTCAGCGTCGTGCCCTCGTCCACGTAGGCGTTCTTCACGTACAGATCCTGATCGTCCAGGAACTCGTTGTCCTTGTCGGCCTTCACACGAGCATTCGCGACCGCGGCGGCCACGAGCTTGTAGATGGGCTCGCTGGCACCCTGGGGAGCGAACTTCAGGATGGCGAGAGCCTCCTGAGCCTGCTTGCCCTTGATGAGCGCGACGACACGACGAGCCTTCTGAGGGGTCACGCGGATGTGCTTCACGCGTGCGATGGATTCCACCATTACTACTCCTCCTCTTCCTCTCTCTGAGAGCGCCACCGCCTTAGCGGCGACGACCCTTCTTGTCGTCCTTCTCGTGGCCGCGGAAGGTGCGGGTGGGCGCGAACTCGCCCAGCTTGTGACCGACCATGGTCTCGGACACGAACACGGGGATGTGCTTGCGTCCGTCGTGCACGGCGATGGTGTGTCCCAGCATGGCGGGGATGATCATCGAACGGCGCGACCAGGTCTTGATGACGTTCTTGGTACCGGCTTCGTTCTGCGAGACGACCTTGCGAAGCAGGTGCTCGTCGACGAAGGGGCCCTTCTTAAGGCTGCGAGGCATCTTCCTCTACTCCTACTTCCGCTTCTTGCCGGCGTTGCGACGGCGAACGATCAACTTGTCGCTTTCCTTGTTGGGGTGCCGGGTACGACCCTCGGCCTGGCCCCAAGGAGTGACGGGGTGACGTCCACCGGAGGTCTTACCCTCACCACCACCGTGCGGGTGGTCGACCGGGTTCATGGCGACACCACGCACGGTCGGGCGGATGCCCTTCCAGCGGTTACGGCCGGCCTTACCCCAGTTGATGTTGGACTGCTCGGCGTTGCCGACCTCACCGATGGTGGCGCGGCAACGTGCGTCGACGTTGCGGATCTCACCCGAGGGCAGACGAAGCTGCGCGTAGGGGCCGTCCTTCGCCACGAGGCGGACGGACGCACCAGCCGAGCGCGCCATCTTCGCGCCGCCGCCGGGGCGGAGCTCGATCGCGTGGATCACGGTACCGGTGGGGATGTTGCGCAGCGGCAGGTTGTTGCCGGGCTTGATGTCGGCGCCAGCACCCGACTCGACGATGTCACCCTGCGACAGCTTGTTCGGGGCGAGGATGTAACGCTTCTCACCGTCGAAGTAGTGCAGCAGCGCGATGCGTGCGGTGCGGTTGGGGTCGTACTCGATGTGAGCGACCTTGGCGTTGACGCCGTCCTTGTCGTTACGACGGAAGTCGATGACGCGGTACTGGCGCTTGTGGCCACCACCGATGTGACGGGTCGTGATGCGGCCCTGGTTGTTGCGGCCACCGGTCTTCGCCAGCGGGCGAAGGAGCGACTTCTCGGGCGTCGACCGCGTGATCTCAGCGAAGTCGGCGACCGACGAACCGCGACGACCGGGGGTCGTGGGCTTGTACTTGCGAATAGCCATGTCTCTAGTCCTCTATCCCAGCTGTCAGCCGACGGCCGTGAAGATGTCGATGGTGCCCGACTTCAGGCTCACGATGGCGCGCTTGGTGTCCTTGCGCTTACCGGTGCCGAAGCGGGTGCGGCGGGCCTTGCCCGGGCGGTTGAGCGTGTTCACCGACGCGACCTTGACGCCGAAGATCTTCTCGATGGCGAGCTTGATCTCGGTCTTGGTGGCGCGGGGGTCCACGAGGAACGTGTACTTGCCCTCGTCGATGAGCCCGTAGCTCTTCTCGGAGACGACCGGCTTCAGGATGATGTCGCGCGGGTCCTTGTTGACGGCGGTCATGCCGAGACCTCCTCGGTGGCGCCGGCCTTCGCAGCGACGAACGCGTCGTAGGCGGCCTTGGTGAAGACGATGTCGTCGGAGACGAGCACGTCGTAGGCGTTGAGCTGGTCGAACGTCAGCACGTGGACGTACGCGAGGTTGCGGACGCTCTTGACGGTCAGCTCGTCATCACGGGTGATGACGACCATGACGTTCTTGGTCGGCGCGAGCTGGCCGAGGACCGCGACAGCGGCCTTCGTCGAGGGAGCGCCTTCGATGCCGAACGAGTCGACAACGTGCAGACGACCACCGCGTGCCCGGTCGCTGAGCGCACCCAGGAGGGCGGCGGCGACCATCTTCTTGGGGGTGCGCTGCGAGTAGTTGCGCGGCTTCGGTCCGTGGACGATGCCACCACCGGTCATGTGCGGCGCGCGGATCGAGCCCTGACGGGCGTTACCGGTGCCCTTCTGCTTGAAGGGCTTGCGGCCGGCGCCCGAGACCTCACCGCGACGCTTGGTCGAGTGGGTGCCCTGGCGAGCCGCCGCGAGCTGCGCGACGACGACCTGGTGGATGAGGGGGATGTTCGTCTTGACGTCGAACAGTGCGGCGGGCAGCTCCACGGAGCCGGCCTTCTTGCCGTCTGCCTTCACGACGTCGAGCGCGAGAGTCGAGTCAGCCATGATCAGGCACCCTTCACTGCGTTGCGGACGTAGACGATGCGGCCACGAGCACCGGGGACGGCGCCCTTGACGAGCAGCAGACCCTTCTCGGCGTCGACGGCGTGCACCGTGAGGTTGAGGACGGTCACGCGCTCGCCACCCATACGGCCGGCCATGCGCATGCCCTTGAAGACGCGGCTCGGGGTCGACGATGCGCCGATCGAGCCGGGCTTGCGGTGGTTGCGGTGCGCACCGTGCGAAGCCGAGACGCCCTTGAAGTTGTGACGCTTCATGACACCGGCGAAGCCCTTGCCCTTGCTGGTGCCGACGACGTCGACCAGCTGGCCGGCCTCGAAGGTGGCGTCGACGGTGAGCTCCTGACCGAGTGAGTAGTCAGCGGCATCCGCCGTGCGCACCTCGGTGAGGTGGCGGCGCGGGGTCACACCAGCGGCGTCGAAGTGAGCCGTCTGGGGCTTGTTGACCTTGCGGGGGTCGATCTGGCCGTAAGCGATCTGAACGGCGTTGTAGCCGTCGCGCTCGGGCGTGCGCACCTGGGTCACCACGTTGGGGGCGACTTCGATGACGGTGACGGGAACGACCTTGCCGTTCTCGTCCCAGACCTGGGTCATGCCGAGCTTGGTGCCCAGCAGGCCCTTGGAAACCTTGGAGTTGATGTCAGCCATGATGATCGACCTCAGAGCTTGATCTCGATGTTGACGTCGGCCGGGAGGTCGAGACGCATCAGCGAGTCGACGGCCTTGGGCGTCGGGTCGATGATGTCGATGAGGCGCTTGTGGGTGCGCATCTCGAAGTGCTCGCGGCTGTCCTTGTACTTGTGCGGCGAACGGATCACGGCGATCACGTTCTTCTCGGTCGGAAGGGGCACGGGGCCCACGACCGTCGCGCCCGCACGGGTCACGGTGTCGACGATTTTGCGTGCCGACGAGTCGATGACCTCGTGGTCATACGACTTCAGGCGAATGCGGATCTTCTGTCCCGCCATTGTCTGCTCACTCTCTTTCTCGCGTCGTACCTCGAGGGCATTGGACGCACGGGGCGCTTACGCGCCGGGCACTTCTCCCCGCCCGGAGGCGAGGTGATCGGCACCGCTGTTCTGATGTCAGTCCGCAGGGCTACCTGCGGCATCCCGTCCCCCGCGCACGCATGCGTGCAGATCCGTTTCCGGAGTGGGGTGTGGGGATGTGATGTTCTGCTGCCCGCGGCCTAGGCTTCACGCCTATGCACTGCCCTGGCAGTGATCCCGCGCAGGGCGCAGGAATGTGGAACCTGTACAGTCTACGTGCCGTCCGGGCGTGTCGCAAACCCGGGCGTGTCGCGCACCGGGGTACGCTCCCCCGTCGGCCTCAGTGCGCCGTCCGGCCCGGCGCGATGACAGCCGTCAGCGTGCGCACCAGGATCTGCAGGTCCTGCATGAACGACCAGTTCTCGACGTAGTAGAGGTCGAGGCGCAGCGCATCCTCCCACGACAGGGTGGACCGTCCACTGACCTGCCAAAGACCGCTCATCCCCGGCTTCACACGCAGCCGGCGGTGGGCGGCGTCGTCGTACAGCGCGACCTCGGCGGCACGCTGCGGGCGGGGCCCGACGAGACTCATCGTGCCGACGAGGACGTTGAACAGCTGCGGGAGCTCGTCCAGCGAGTGCTTGCGGATGACGCGGCCGACCTTCGTGATGCGCGGGTCGTCGGCCACCTTGAACAGAGGACTGTCGTTCGTCCCCTGCATGTCCAGCAGACTTGCGAGCTGGTCGTCGGCGTCCGCGATCATCGAGCGGAACTTCAGCATCCCGAACTCGTCGCCGCCCAGGCCGATCCGCGGCTGGCGATAGAGCACGCGCCCCGGCGTCTCCATCCGGATCGCCACGGCGGTGACGAGCATGACCGGGGAGAAGACGACGATGAGAGCCACGGAGCCGAACAGGTCGAACGTCCGCTTGGCGAATCGACGGACGCCCTCGAGGCGGGGGAACTCGACGTGCACGAGCGGCAGACCCGCCGCAGGGCGGGAATGGATGCGGGGGCCCGCCACATCGGTCAGCGCCGGAGCGACGACGAGGTTGCCGTTGCGGTCCGCGACATCCCATCCGAGTTGACGCATCATCTCGGGGTGGACCTCGTCCGCCTCCGCGACGATGATCGTGTCGGCATCGGTGGCATCCATCGCCTGCATCGCGTGGGCGAATCCGCCGACGACCGGCACGTCGCCGATGGACTGCCGACCCCGCGCATTCGTCACGACACCCACGATGTCGAAGCCGGAGGTGTCCGCCCGCCGGATCGCGCGGATGATCATCGCCGCCTTCGCCGGTTCTCCCAGGACGAGCGCGCGGTAGACGTACTTCGACCGTCGCTGCTGACGTCGCAGCCAGATGCGCCACAGCCACCGCGAGAAGATGAGCGCCACGAGACCCACCGGCATCGCGACGAGGAACAGACCGCGCGAGACCTCGATGCGCAGGAAGAACGCGACCGACACGAAGATCGCGAACACGGCGATCGTCGCGTTCACCAACCGGCGGTATTCCTGTTCGCCCGCACCGACGATGTTGCGATCCCGCGTCTCGAAGACGCTCAACGCCACGAGCCAGACGATCCCGATCAGACCGAGGGCGACGTCGTACGGGATCTGCGGACCACTGGGCCACGTCACGTCCCGCTGCGTATCGGGGAGGACCAGGAACCGGAACGCCAACAGCACGGCGACGATGACGACGAGATCGCTGTAGGCGATGCGACCGCTGAACCGCGCCGGCCAATCACGCGCGGAGCGACGCGCGGGCACGACCAGCGACGGCTTGCTCGGGCGCCGGCCGAGGCGCCGCCCGATGCGCGTGCCCTGCCGTTCCGCGGCCCGCCTCAGCACGGGCACCCTTCGCCCGACCGACCGGTGCGGTGACCCCACGCCGGAGTGCGAGCGGTCTGCATCACGGAGGTCAGCCTTCCTGTCGACGGCGCGGACGACGTCCACTCCTCCGGCAGGCCTCGCATCTTCGACGACGGACGGGTGCCGGTCTCCGAGGATGTTATCAAACAGCTGGAAATACCCGCTCAGCCGCTCAATGACACGTGTCGGTGACCGTCGTCTTCGTTTCGTGGATCATCGGGGTGGTCCACAGCTCGAGGGGGCCGAAATCGCCCTTCCCCGTGAACGTCGCGGTGACGGTGAAGGTCCCGCCGGGGGTCAATCGGGCCTGGAAGGGCTCGACGACCCGACCGAGGTCGACGTTCCCCTGCCGGAAGGCGGACGCACCACCGGTGGTCTCGGTGGAGGCGAGCTCCATTCCCGGAGGCGCGTACATGTAGACCTGCGTGCCGAAGTACTTCGCGCCCTGAGCGCGACTCTGCACGTACGTCGGAAGATCCTCGGCTGCACCCTGAGTGATGTCGAGCGAGACCTTGGCGGTGGTCGTGAGGGTCGTGACCCCATCGGCGCAGGAGAGCGTCGATTCGACGGCCGTCTTCGTGTAATAGTCGATCTTCGACGCGGAGACGTTGCGGAAGAAGACGCCGTTCACCGTCTGCGCGGTGTTCTCCTTCGGCAGGATGCCGGACAGGCGTCCCGATTCGCCGATGATCTTCTGCGTCTCGGCATCGCTGCTCCACGCGAGGATGCTGCCGCGGTTGATGCTCTCGGTCATGGCCCAGGCCATGTCCTTGATGTTGAAGTCGCCACTGGCGATCTTGCTGAAAACGGAGCCCGCCACACCGGCGAAGAAGGCGTCCGACTTGAGGTCGGGATCGTCGTACGGGTTCCACCACTTGTAGACGTCGCTCAGGAGGGTCTTCACGGCGTTGTTGTGATCGATGGTGATCCCGTCGACCTCGATGGGGCCGGTCGCGAGGAGGATGCGCTGCAGGGCGACGGGGTCCACCGAGATGACGCCGTCGATCCGCGTGTCGTCGATGTCGCGGTTCCAGAACGCCTTGACCATGGCGGCCGCCCCGGGCCAGTCGGGCTGCGACGGCGCGAGGTTGATGTAGCTGCCGTAGCGGCTGCCGTAGAGCGTCTTCGCGGACTCGGGCAGGTCGATGTCGACGAACGACCCCTCGACGAAGGAGGCGCTGCTGGCCTGGTTGGCGATCGCGAGGTCACCGGCATCGGCGGTGATGAGCGTCTGCGAGGCGGAGCTTCCTCCCAGAGGCAGGGCTTCCGCGTTGTTCTGGAACACCAGCAGGTAGTTCTGCTTCTCGTCCGAGCCGAGGAGTCGGGGCAAGAGATCGAACAGCGGCCCGGCGGCATCCGCCACCTCTGCGACCTGCTCGACGCCGGCCTTCACCGGACCGACGAGACTGCCCGAAGCGGCGACACCCGTCAGCTCGCCGCGGAGCTTGTCGAGCTTCGGCGCTGCGGCCTCGATGAGCGGCAGCGCACGGGCGAGGATCTTGCCCTTGCCGTCATCCTGCATGGCGAAGACCGGGCGACCGACGCCGTTCGCGAAGACGTCGAGCGTCTCGGACGCCAGCCGCACGCCGCGGAGGTTGTCGCCGGCGAAGGGGAGGAACTCCGCCATGCGCCAGACCGGGTCGGCTGCAGCGCCCGCCGCATCCGCCGCGCCCGAGGAGAGCCGCGGAATGGCCTCGGAGACCTGCCCGCCGTTCTGAATGGACGCGACCGCCGCCTGCGCGGACTCGAGGCCGTTCTTCGCGATGACGACCTTCACGGCCAACCACGCGGAGAGCCCCAGGACGACGATCACGAGGCCGAGGACCACGCGGCCCACGATTCGGCGACGCGAGGCCTTGGGCTTGGCTTCGGTGGAGGCATCGGTCGACGGCGACGCGTCTCCCGCAGCTCGGGCGGCCGCTTCGCGGGCGCCGCGACGGGTCTCAGGAGGCATGGGTCACAGTCTATTCGGCGGGAGCCTGGGAGACCGTCGGCGTCGGCGTCGGAGTCGAGTTGGCGGGCGCCGCGCTCGTCTGGACGAACTGGGGGCGCGGGCTCACGGGGATCGTCACGACGCCGTCGACGGGCGCGACCGACCGGGTGGCCCCGTTCATGTTCGTCACCGCCACCGGGACGTCGCTCTTGAGCGTCATCGTGCCCTTGCCGGCGGGCGACCAGACGATGCGCACCGCGTTCGCCTCGTCGCCGAAACGGTGCGACTGGATGCCCTTGCCCACCGACTCGGATGCCGCGAACGCACGCCCCTGGAGCTGCGAGATCATCAGGGCCTGGGCGTAGCCGACCGGCTTGGGCTGGAGGGCCGCGACGCCCTTGCTCTTCTGGTAGTACATGCCGAAGTTGCCCTCGTGCTTGCCGGGATCCGGATCATCGTTGATGAGGTCGTACCAGAAGAACTTCTCGGCTCCACCGGCGAGGGCGGTCGTCGCGGTCCGGACCAGGTAGTCCGCCTGAGCGGACACCGTGCGGCCGCCCGTCTTCGACGAGCTTCCGAGTTCGGTGATCCAGATCGGTCGGGTCGTCTTGCCGTTCGCCGTCATGCTGCTGTTCGCCTCGTCGATGATGCCGGCGAGCGATTCGGGCTTGCTCGAGACCTCGTACGGGTGGAAGCTCACGGCGTCGGAGTACCTCAGTCCGCCCGCGCGCCACAGCCCGTCGAACCAGTCCGACTCGTACCGCGCCGTCGCCCCCGCGATGATCGGGAGCTTCGGGTCGACCTTGCGGACCTGGTCATGCACGGACTTCAGCAGCGGCACGTAGCAGCGCGGCGAGGTGCCGCAGGAGGACTTGTTGAAGCGAGCGTGATTGAACTCGTTGTAGACCTCGAGCCCGACCAGGTCGAAGCGGTCGGCGATCGCAGCCGCGTACTTGCCGTAGGCGGCGATGGCGTTGCCCGACACCGGAACCTGCCCGTTGCCGTAGAGCCAGTTGCCGTAGTTGACGATGCCGAGCACCTTGATGTCGTGCGCGTGGAGGCGGGCGAAGCCGTCGACGTAGTGGTCCGCGAAGTCGTATCTCCCCTTCGTTGTCTCGTTGTCGCGCCAGAGGACGTCGTTGCGCGCCATCCCGATCCCGAGGGATGCCGCGAGGTCGGCGGCGCCAGCGTAGATCCCGTTCTCGATGTGCAGGCCCACCCCGAACCGGTCGTCCTTCGCGATCTCGACCCCGTCGAAATCGACGACGCCGAGAAGCGTCGACACCGACGTGCCGCCCGCTTCGACCGAGACGTCGTAGTACCCCTGAGGCAGGCCGGTCAGGTCGACACTGCTGATGGGGCTCGAGAGATCGGCCTTACCGGACGCGGCGACCTTGCCGGCGGCATCCAGAGCCTTCCAGGAAGCGGCGCCCTCGGGCAGCCGGACGGCCAGCACGGGTCGGCTCGCCGGCAGGATGAGGGAGCGGTTGAGGATGCGGTCGTCCGTCTTGACGTCCTCGAACGAGCCGTTGGCGACGGCGTTCGATCCGCCGGTCACCGCAGTGAGCGAGACGGCGTCGAGCCCGAGGCCGCGCACCGGGCCGGTGACGACGAGGCCCACCGCCACGGTGTCGGCGCCTGCGGGAACGCGGACGTCCGCGGTCACCTCGGACCATGCGGCACTGATGTCGGGGAGGGGGATCTCGGTGTCGCCGACGACGATCTTCGCGTCGACCGGCTCGGGGAACGCCGTGGCAGAGCGGACCTGCGCCGTGAAGGTGTACTGCGCACCCGCATCGACCTTCGCGACGGACTGGAGGACCGTCGTCTGCTTGTCGACCACGGGAGCGTCGACGTACGCGGCGACGGACCCGGCCGCGGCATCGCCGACCTGCGGCAGCACCCGGGCGACCGTGGTCGTCCCTGCCTGATCCCACCCGACCAGATCACCGTACGACGGCGCGGACTGCGGCTCCGGTGCCGGCTGCGGCTCGGGAGTCGGTGTCGGGGTGGGCGTCTGCTGCGCCTCGGCCGTCGGCCGCGTCGTGGGCGCCACGCCGTTCGAGGCGAAGGAGTTGGAGACGATGATCGCCGTCGTGAGCCCACCGGCGAGCACGACAGCACCGCCCGCGAAAAGTTGCCACTTCTTGATCCGCACCTGTCGCAGCCTCTCGATATGTCTACAGTCGGCCCCCATCCTCACAGATGTCCCTGGCCTCACCGAATCGGCGGATCGCTGCGCTCGGCCCGGCGGAGGGGGCGCGGCATCCGTCGACTAGGCTCGGGGCGTTCGCCGACCGAGATGAGGGACCGTGCCGCGCGTCGTGTATTGGAACCCTCGCCGGAAGCTCGGATCCGGTCGGGTGACGGCACGGATCCACGTGGGTCCGCGTGTCAACAATTTCGGCGACCTGCTCGGCCCGGAGATCGTGGCCCGCATCGCACGATCGCGAGGACTCGAGGAGCGGCCGGAGCTGCGCCGCATCCTCGCCGTGGGCTCGATCCTGCACCTCGCTCGCCCCGGCGACGTCGTCTGGGGAAGCGGGGCGAACGTCAAGGAGCCCGCCCCGATCCCGAGGGACCTCGACGTCCGCGCGGTGCGCGGCCCGCTGACCGCGGCCCGCCTGCGTGAGGGAGGGAACCGCTCGAGCGAGGTGTTCGGCGACCCGGCTCTCCTCCTCCCCCACCTGTGGACGGACGACGAGCTCGGCATCGTGCGCGGCTCCGGCGGCACCGTCCTCGTCCCCAATCTGCACGACCGGCACCGCTTCCCCCCGACGGCGTTGTCGCCGAGGGGACCGGCGCTCGAGAAGGTCCGGCAGATCGCATCGGCGGAGTCGGTGATCGCGAGCTCGCTCCACGGGATCGTCGTCGCGGAGGCGTTCGGCGTCCCCGCCGTCCTCGTCGCCGCGAGCACCGAGCCGGCTTTCAAGTACGAGGACTACTACGCGGGGACGGGCCGAGCGCTTCCCGTCACGGCATCCGACTGGCGCGCCGCTCTCGACACACCTCCTGCCCCTCCACTCCGCGGGTGGGATGCCGCGGCGTTGCTCGAGGCGTTCCCTGATGACCTCTGGAGCACATCGGCGGCACAGACGCCGTGAATCAGCCCATGCGCATCCTCTTCGTCAGCCACACCGACAGCCACGGGATCTTCCGCGTGGGCAGCCACCACCTCTCCGCGGAACTCGCCCGCCTCGGCCACGACGTCGTCCACCTCTCGACGCCGATCTCGATGGTCCATCGCGTGCTCGGTCGCGTCCCTCGCAGTCGCGCGCGCGCAACGCCCTCGGATGAAGTGGACGCCTCGGGGGTGCGACACATCGTGCCGCGTACCGCGCTCCCCGCGGGCATCGGCACCTTCTCCGTCGCCACCGAACTACGACGGCGCCGGCTCGACCGGTTCGACCTCGTCCTCGTGGACCAACCGCTGATGTGGCACCAGTCCGTGCGAGAGCTCGCCGACATCGTCGTCTACCGCCCGACCGACGAGTACCCGCGCGGGATGAAGGCCGGTCTGCAGCGTGACGCCCTCCACCACGTGGACGGTGTCATCGCGACGTCGGTCGAGGTGCTGCGGGGCCTCGGCGACGTGCGCGTGCCCGCGATCGTCGTGCCCAACGGTGTCGACACGGCGCGGTTCACCGAGACGAACGGCACCCGCGCCGAGACGTGCGTCTACGCCGGCGCCCTCGACCGGCGATTCGACTGGGGGCAGACGGCACGCTGGGCCGGTGCGCACCGTGACGTGCGGTTCGAGCTGATCGGGCCGCTCACCGGCGAGCCCCCGAGGCTCCCCGACAACGTCGCCGTCCTCGGCGCTCTCCCCTACGACGAGCTCCCCGCGCGCTTCGCGGCGGCCCGCGTGGGCCTGTTGCCCCTGTCGGATGACCCCGGCAACGCCGGTCGCAGCCCCATGAAGCTGTACGAGTACCTCGCGAGCGGGCTGAACGTGGTCTCGCGTCGCACTCCGGTCATCGCCTCCGATCCCTCGAACGGGGTCTACACCTACGCCGACGAGGCGGAGGCCCAGCGCGCACTGCAGGCGGCTCTGGAGAGGCGCGAGCCGAACGGATCCGGCGCGCAACTCGCCCAATCCCATTCGTGGACGGCGAAGGTGGCCGCCATCCTCACATTCGTCGGCGGCCTGTGATCAGGCCCGGCGCCTGAGCGATGCGGCAGCGCGGTCGTATGCATCGGCCAGCAGCGAGCCGAGGCGCGGCCAGTCGCGTTCCGACATGTCGGGGCCGGCGGCGTCCCTCGGTCGATCGCGGAGGTCCTCGACTGCGCGCTGGAGGGTCTCGGCGGTGAGCGGTCCCCGGTAGAGGCCGACCCACTCGTCACCGAACTCCTCCTCCAGGAGCCGGGTCGAAGGGGACTCGGGGAGGATGACAGGGCGATGCAGCGACAGGGCGAGCAGCGCCGAGCCGGAGTTCTCGATCGCGCGGTACGGCAGGACGACGATCTCCGCGGCACCGACGGCATCCGCCAGTTCGGTCTCGTCGACGAACCGCAGGTCGATATCCATCCGCTCATCGCGGCGCGAAGCCGCGCGCACCCGCTCGGTCAGCGGCCCGTCGTGACTCTCCCCGACGATGTGCAGGCGGTAATCGAGCTCGTGGGGCACGGCGGCGAAGGCGCTGATCAGTTCATCGACGCCCTTGTAGGGCTTCAGCATCCCGAAGTGGACGAGATTCCCTCGCCGCGGCTCCAGCGCCGGAGAGGCGAACCGATCCCGATAGTGCCCGTGCGGGATGACCACCGTCCTGCGGGGGTCCGGCGTCGGCGTCACGTCGTTGAGCGTCACCCACAGCGTCGTCCGAGCCTCGAGCAGGCCGAGGATCCATCGCTCACCGCGGTCCCCCTCTTCGTGCGGCCGCGCGTTGTGCACCGTCCGCACGACGGCGATCCGACGCATCCGGAGGCGCAGGATGAACAGCAGGAACAGGGCGCGCTTGAGGAGACGCACAGCCGTTCGCGGATGCCGGAGGGAGTTCTCGGGCCAGTGCATGTGGACCACGTCAGCGTCCGAGGTGAGCACGTCCGCCCATCCGAAGTACCGCGTCTCGATCCGTTCGTCCGGCAACGAGGAGACGAGCAGCGACGTGTAGGGGTTCTCGACGGGGCGAGCGGACCGGTTCGGGTCGGCGAGCAGCTGCGTGACGCGAAGACGACGACCCTGACGGTCAGCCATCGCCCGGGAGCTCTTGATCCGCGAGCTCGCGCTCGAGGGCGTCAGCGACCGCTTCGGCCTGCCGGCTCAGTCCGAACTCGAGCGCCGCCGAGATCTCGTCCAGCTTGGTGTCGGCGATCCTCTCACCGACGAGGCGGAGCGACCACGGCACGCGGCCGAGGTCGAGGGGAACCTTGTGGAGCTCCCAGTCCCCCTCTGCACCCGAACCCAGCAGGTGGTCACGGAGCTCCATGTCCATACGCTTGATCCGCCGGCTCTCGTCCTCACAGGCGAGGGCGCTCGGGATGCCGTAACTCTGGCAGACGACGAGGACGCCGAGGCTCGTCGTCACGACGCCGCGATAGGTCGCGAGTCGGTCGACGAGGCCGACGACCTGCTCGGGCGCGGAACCGGTGATGGAGATCTCATCCATGTTCTCGGCGAGCACGTAGGGGACGCCGGCATCCGAGTGGTTGCGCACGAAGGCCAGCCGCCCGTTGTTGCCCCCGAGCGTGAGCGGGTGCACGCGCCGGAGGAGAAGGCGGGGGTCGCCGAAGCTGTCGGTGACGCTGCCGCCGTTGCGGCGGACGACGCGATGAGTGAGCGGTCCGCGGAGGGAGATGAACTCGGCCGTCGGCTCGACGGTGGCCTCGAGTTTGGACACACCCGTTCCGACGAGAATCGAGCGGGACTGCGCATGGGACGCGAGCGACCCGCCCATCATGAGATGGGGCGGGACCTCCTGCGCGCCCGTCGCGGCAGCGAATCGCACCGCCCGCCCTGTCGATGCTCCCAGGAGATAGGGGTTCAGCCACTCGTCGAAAGAACCCGGGAACGGCTTGGACCACCAGAACAGTGGAACCGGATCGTCGGCTACCGCCTCGGCCGAGGTCGCGGTCGCGTAAGCCAGGAAGGCCTCGGCGCCTCGCATCGCGTTACGCTCCGGCACGGTCACATCGCCGTTCGACCAGAGCTGCGACGCGGCCCGGTGGAAGCGGGCGCTCTCGCCCCGCTGCGCCTCGAGGAGGATCCGGCCGACCAGAGCCGATCGACGCCGGCTCTCGGCTTTCTCGTCCCTGACGGAAGCGGCGACCGCATCCGGGTCGGCGTCGGTATCGCTGTCGAAATCGCCGTCGGCAGCCGGATCCGGGGCGCCCCCGTTTCGGGCGAGATACCGCTCCACGTCCCGCTGGTGACGCAGTGAGTCACGCGCGAAGCGCATGAACGTCGGAGACAGCGCCGCGATGCGGCCGAAGTAAATGCGCAGGGCCATGGCGAGCACGATCGCCGTGGCGACATCGAGCCCGCCGGAGAAGATCCGGAGCACGACGAGCGCGAGGGCGATCCCACTTCCGGCGGATGCCGCGATCGCGGCGAACTCGCCGGAGTAGATGCGCTCCCGGATGGGCGCCTCGACGCGCTTCACCGGCGCATCCATCAACTCGAGCTGAACCCGCAGCTGACGCCGGTACAGCAGCGACAGGGGGATGATCACGACGACCGTCAGGACGGCGCTCACGCCTCCGATGACGAGATCGAAGTAGAAGAGCACGCCCAGCACCGCGACGATCTGCATGAGGTCGGCGATGATCGACGAGACGCCGAAGGCCCTCGCCCACTGCCAGTTCGCGGCGCCTGCTCCGGTTCGGTCCTGCAGGTCGGCGAACGCGGCGCGGAAGATGCGCACACGCCAGAACTTCGTCCCGTGCTGGAGCCCTCGTGTCACCGCGAACCCCGCGAGGAAGAGCGACAGGAGGAGCACCACCGTGCCGAGCTGTCCGGCGAGGGACTGCGAAGCCTCGACCAACAGGTTCGAGAACACCTGCAGGACGAGGAGCTCCCCGACCGGCAGGATCGCCATCAGCACGAGGAGCGCGATGATCATGCGCCGCTCCCGCCAGCGCGGGAACTGCTGGGCGAACGCCGCGAAGATGTCCCGGAACATTCAGGCGACGATATCTCGCCAGTCGGCGACGGCGTTCTTGATGGCTGCCTCGACCTCGTCGAGTTTCTCCTCGGCGACGTACTCGGAGTCGAGCATCGACCGAAGGTCGACGTTGCGCAGGTCGAGGATCAGCTGCTGGGGCTCCCAGAGCCGCTCGAGACCCGCGCCGAGCGAGTAGTCGCGGTACTTCATCCCGTCGCCGGCGACGGTGCTCGCCGCACCTTCGAACCCGATCAACGCTACCGGGATGCCGTAGCTGTGGCACGCGATCGCGACGTGCATCGCGCTCGTGACGATGCCGTCGTACTGGTGCAGCTTCTCGATGAACGTCCGCAGACTCTCGGGGCTGGACTGGAGCACGCTGATCTCATCGAGGCCGGCGGGCCGGCGCACCGGGAGCGTCGCGTGGGTGAAGTGACGGACGAGTGCCAGCCGGCCGTTCGTCTCGGGGCGCTCCATGGGCAGGACGCGACGCAGGAGCACTCCGGGATCGCCGAAGGTGGTGACGGCGGGGCCGCCGCGGGCGGTGAGGATGTCGGCGGTCAGCGGACCACGGAGCGAGTGGTACCGCGCCCCGGGGTGGAGCTCCGCATCGCCCGCAGACGCACCGGAACCCACCACGACGGAGTGTTCGTTCGCAAACTTCGCGATCGAACCGAGGCCGACGAGATGCGGTTTGCGCGCGTTGCCCGTCGCCGGCACGAACTCCACCGGAGTGTTCGCGACGCTCGCCACGATGAGCGGGCTCAACCAGTCCCCGAAGTTGCCGGGGAAGGGACGGGGCCACCAGACGAGGGGCACCGCCGCGGTCGTGTCGGCCGAGTCAGCGGCCGGGGACCCGAAGGTGGCGTACGACGCGAACGCCTTCGCCGCATCGACGGTGGCGGCTTCCGCAGCGGAGAGGATGCCACCGGCGTGCAGCCGACGTTCGATCGCGTCCAAACGCTCGAGGTCGCCCCGCTGACCGACGGCCACAGCCTGCGCAAGAAGGCGGGAACGGTGGTTGTCGGCCTTGGGAGGCGTGATCGGACGGATGCGGTGGATGAGCGGATGCTGCTTGACCCAGTCGCGCACGAGAGGCGCACGCTGCGGCGCGACCCGCGTCACGACGGCGTCGACCTGTTTGAGCGCCCGGTAGGCGGCGACCTTGACGCGCACCTTCCAGGCGATCGCGCCGGCCTCGCGGGACGTCGGAGCCGCCTTGGCTCCGGGAGCGGTGTGCTGCACGACCAGGTTCCGGAACTGCGGAACGTTGCCGCTCGACCCGAACGCGTAGAAGGCGGTGACGTCGCCGTTACCGCGTCCCAGGACGCCGCCGGCGGGGATCACCTGGAAGCTGAGCGAGTCCGCATTCGCGCGCCAGGACTCCTCGAAGAAGTAGTCATCCGTGGCCTTGAGCGTCGACAGGCGCTCGAAGTCGGCGGCATCCGAGACGAACTTCCGGGCCGCCGGGGTCGTGTTCACGCCGATGAAGCTCGGCGCCCAGAAACGAGTGGCGGCTTTGTAGCCGATCTCCATCGGGCGGGAGAAACCATGCTGGAAGCCGATGATGTCGGCCGTGAAGTTGCGGACGTACGCGGGAAGGTCGAGGATCTCGCAGTCGACATCCGTCCAGAACACGCGCGCGTCCGGGTTCTCACGGCACACGGTGTCGAGGAAGGCGACCTTCTGGCGGCAGATGTCAGCCCAGTCTTGACCAGGCTCCTTGTGCACCTCACGCAAGACGTGCGCGATGCCCAGATCGTCGAGGTTCTCCTCGAGCTTCTTGGCCCATCCGCGGTAGTACTCGTCATCGGTGAAGAACGAACAGACGATGACATCAGGGGGAAGAGACAAAGCGAGACCTGTCTGACGCGCGCGCGCCGGTATGCGGTGTGAGGCACGAGAATCCTACCCGGCGGCATCCGTCCACATGCCCTGCGCCACCGCGAAGCGCAAGTGCCTGCGGTCGTTCCGACCCGTGCCGTAACATCCCGACCATGAGCGAGCCAACCGGTCCGCGGGTCGGGATCATCAGCTACTGCGACCGCTTGCGGACGAACGCGCACGTCAATCACGAGCTCTACGCGCGCGCCCACGGGTACACCTACATCTTCGACATCGCCCCAGTGGCCGAACCCGCTCAGCACAAGAACTTCTTCTTGAAGCTCGCCAAGATCAAGAAGTTCCTGCCGCTGTTCGACTGGCTCTTCTGGATCGACGACGACGCGTTCTTCACCGGCCGCAAGACGACCCTGACGAGCTTCATCGAGGCGCATCCGGATGCGACGATCATCTTCTGCGCGAGCCCGAAGGACACCGGCCTCTGGACCTGGATGAGTTCGGGCACGATGCTGATCCGCAACACCGAGCTGGGCCGGAAGCTCATCGACGCCACCATCGCGACCGATCTGGCCAAGGCACGCGAGTGGTGGGACGACTCGGTCTACGGGTACTGGACGGGTGGAGATCAGGATGCGCTCGTCTATCAGATGATGACGAACCCGGATTTCGCGGTCGACGGCTTCTACGCCCAACTCGACTACGCCGCGTTCAACTGCCGGCCGCGCCACTTCGTCGCGGGCGGCTTCGAGCACTTCGTCCTGCACTTCACCGGCAAGGACAAAGGCCGCCAGTCACTCGACTTCGCCGAGAAGTGGGGAATGAGCGAGGCGCTCACCTACAAGAAAGAGCTGGCGAATCTGCGGGGCCTCTACCCCGCGGACATCCCGCCGCGCGAGTGAGGCGCCCCGAGGGACGCCCCACCCGCGGCGCAGTCACGCGCGTCGCGTGAGCGACGACACCCGCACCGCCTTGATGACGCCGTAGCGCGGCTTCTTGCCGAGCGGCGCTGCGGGGATCATCTTCCGGAGCAGCCCGGTCGGGTCGCGGCGGGCCAGCTTGTCGACGAGGGTGATGTTCGTCGTCGCCGGCGAGGGGGTCACACCGAAGTCCAGCTGCAGGAGGGGGTTCGTCGAGCGAGCGGTCACCTGGAAGGTGACCTCGACGGGGTCGCGTCCGCCCGGGCGCCACCGCACGACCTGCGCGGGGCCGTCGTTCGCCTGGACGCGCAGGCTCTGCGAGTTGGCGAACAGGGTGGGGTCGCCGGGGGCGAAGGTGATCGTGACGTCGAAAACGTCGCCCGGAGCTCCCTCGAGCTCGCCGCTGAGTGCGGCGCGGGGCTCCGTCATCCAGACGCCCTGCTGATCGCGGATGCCGAAACCCGCCAGCTGGAAGTTGCGGGCGAAGTGGTGGAGTCCCCACTGCGTGAACGGGAACCGCTGGCCAGGACGGATCATGTCCGAGGTCAGGCGGTCGACCGCGTCGTGGGGGAACGTCGCGAGGTACGCCTCGATGTCGAACGTCGGAAGCGGCATGGGGTCTGCCCGCATCGCGTCGTCGATCGACTCGAACCGCTTCACGTCCGTACGACCGGTGCCGTAGTAGTAGTCGTAGTACTTGAGCTCGTCCTCGCCGCCAACCGGGGCCAACCAGTAGGCGGGGATCCCCATCGCCTCGGCGAAGATGATGCCGTGCAGCGAACTCGCGATCACGCGGTCCGCACCCTTCATCGCTCGCATCATGCCGAGCGGAGTCGTGTCGACCGAGATGAAGGCATCGAGGTGCTCGTAGTGCTTCCGGCGCAGGACCAGGTCATCGCGGTAGTGCGGCACGATCCGGAGCCCCGGACGGTCGGGCGTCTGAGCGAGTTCCGAGGCGAAGAGGGTCGGGAAGAGCACGCCCGGGTCGAAGGTGTGCGTGACGCGCTCCGTCGACACGCCCGCCTCGGCCAGATACTCCAGTGAGTACGGTCCACGCACCGCGCGCACGTCCAGGTCGATCCCGACCGGCAGCGGATCGGAGCCACCCTTCACGCCCGACCCCCAGACGACATCGCCGTCCGTCGCGCGCTGCAGGACGGAGCCGATCGCGAGCAGCCGAGGTGCCCCGGGAGCGGGCTCGCGCAGCTCGACGCCCGAAACCCGCTTCGCCGCCCAGCGCGAGGCGAGGTCGCCGAAGTTGCCCGTCTTGAAACGACGGCCGGCGGGGAACGGGTCGAAGAGCTTGTTCTTCGCGTCGTACCAGAACACCGGCAGGCTCGGTGACGAGCCGGAACTGACGTCCTCGGTAGGAAGCGAGGTCAGGCGGGCACGGGCATCCGCGGTGGTGAAGATGCTGCGCACCTGCGTACCGAGGGCGGACGTGATCGCGTCCCCGGGGACGATGGCGACAGCGCACTCCTCGTCGTTGAGACCGTAGGCGACCACCCAGTCGTCGCCGCGCTGGACCATGCCGCGCGGATAGACGACCTCGTGCACGTCGGGGTTGAGCTTCTCGTGCTTGAAGTTGGCGCCGCGGGGGTTCGGGAGGTCGAAGGGCACCTCGTCGATCCGGGTGATCCGGAAGGGGGCCGTCGCCTCGAACTCGAGCAGCACGCCCCGGTAGACACGGCCGTCGGCCGTCTTGAAGCTCGTGTGCGCGAGGGTGAGGAAGCTGTCGCCGCGGCGGACGGGCTGTGCCCCGCCACGAATGATGCCGAAGATGCGCTCGTAGTCCGTCGTGAAGTTGCTGCGGTGCGCCGTCGTCGCGACGATGCGGATGTCGGAGCTGTCCAGGTCGACGCGGAGAACGCGGTGCGGCCGGTAGGAGTAGCTCGCGTAGACCTCGCCGTCCGCCTCGAAGAGGGTCCAGTTCTTCTCGATCGGGCGTCGGTCGAGGGTCGTCAGCTCCCGGGCGGGCGACGCCGGGTGCTGACCGTCGGACGTCATCTCGAGAAGGAACTGGTGGTTGCTCGGACGAGCACCCCCGTCGTTCCAGAGGAGGTAGAGCCGGCCGCGCAGCCACAGGTACACGGGGTCCGCGTGCCAGGTCTTCGCACGCTCGGGGAGCCCCTCGTCAGCGAATGCGATCTCGTCCGACAGAGGACGGACGCTGCCCGGCACCAACGCCAGATCGGCGTCGAGGCGGGCGGTGGCGATGCGCCGATGGTCGGAGTCGACCTGGACGACGCGATAGGCGATGACGTAGCCGCCATCGACCTCTGCGATCGTCGGGTTGAACGCTCGAGCCTCGCCCCCGTCGCGCCACTCCTCAGGAGTCAATTCGGACGCGTCGTACTCAATCAATCGCATAGATCCCCACTTTATCCATATCGCATCCTCGCCCCCGTGCGGCGACGAGCCGAACACGTCGTTCGGCGCATGTCTGCGGCAGGCTCGCGCCCACTCGCCCTTGGCGGGGCATCGCCCCCGCCGACGCGCGCACCCCTCATCGATCGGGAGGACGTCCACACGCCACGGCGCCGCCGACATCCCCGAATCAGATCGTGTCCGACCGAGCACGTTCGCTGCGGTGGCCGGGCTGCGTTACGGCGGCCGGAGCCACACGCCACCGGTGCCGCCCAGTCACTCTATACGTTCGCCCCGGAGCGCGAATTCACCCGGCACCCGCTCACCCGCCCGCACGCGCGAGCGTCGCGGAGACGATCCCCGCCGTGCGATCCCAGTCGTACGTGCCGCGCGGCGGGTCGACGGCGCGAGGGGATGCGGCGGCATCCGTCATCGCGGCGGCCCACTCGTGCG
The DNA here is from genome assembly GCF_031932285.1 of Microbacterium aquilitoris. Classification (NCBI taxonomy): domain Bacteria; kingdom Bacillati; phylum Actinomycetota; class Actinomycetes; order Micrococcales; family Microbacteriaceae; genus Microbacterium; species Microbacterium aquilitoris. Next base: position 44,715 of record NZ_JAUZVT010000003.1, on the reverse strand, counting down.
CATCGTGCGCGTCGGTCATCGCCGGGCCGTGCCCGTCCACGATCTCGGCGACGGCGCGGCATCCGGCCCAATGGATGACCGGCGTCCCGCTCGCCACGGATTCGAGGGCGGGCAGTCCGAACCCCTCGAGCAACGACGGCATGACGGTCGCGGCGGCGCCCCGGTAGAGCTCGGCGAGCCGCGCGTCGTCGACACCGCTCACCACGTCGACCCGGGCCTCGACTCCATGTCGCTCGGCGGCCTGCCGCACCTGGTCCGACTCGCCGGCCGGCACGACCGCGCGAAGACGGATGCCGCTGGTCACCGCGAGGGCGCGCAGCACGACGTCGAGGTTCTTGTGCGCCCGGACGTTCCCGACGAACAGGACGTACGGGTCGGATGCGACCTCGCGCGGGCCGTCGGGGGTGAAGGCGGCGGAGCACCCGTTGCCGGCGTTGACGACGTCGACGGCGTCGTCGCGCAGCCACCGCCGGATCGCCTCGGCCGAGGTCTCGGACACCGTGAGGACGATGCCGGCTCGCCGGACCACACGCCGCACGGGGCCGCCGTAGTAGGCGAGGAACTTCGCGCGGCCGGGCCAGGGGCTCTCGAGCTGGATGAGATCGTGGATCGTCAGGACCTGCCGCGGCGCGCGGACCAGCGCCCCGTACCCGGGCGAGTAGACCACGGATCCCGCGGCGAGATCCGGCAGGGCACGGAACGCGTCGAACGGGCTGTAGGGCGTGCCGTCCAGCTCCAGGCCGCGCCAGTCGCGATCGAGACGACCGAGCACCTCGCGGGCGTAGCGCCCGATCCCGTGCGCACCGCGGTACCGGTCGTCGACGAGGAGTCCGCTCACGCCGTCTTCTCCGCGACCCAGTCGGCGATGCGCGCTTCGAACACGGGACGATCGAACTCGTACGCGCGCCTCACACACGCCTCGCGGCTCGACGCCACCGCGCGCTCGACCGCGGCGCGCAGGTCCTCGCCCGCCCACTCGTGGACGAGCGCGCCGGTGACCCCGTCGATGACGCTCTCGGCGACTCCCCCGACGGCGTTGCCCACGACGGGCGTGCCCGCCGCCATCGCCTCGACCGGCATGATGCCGAAATCCTCCACGGCGGGGAAGACGAGCGCGAGCGCGCCCCGGTAGAGCGCGGCGAGCAGGATGGACGACGGGTCGCGGACGATCGTGACGGGATGCCGCCGATCCGCCGCGTACGCGCGGAGCCTCTCCTCGTCCGCTCCCCCACCCGCCAGGACCACGGGGAGGCCCGAGGCGACCCCGGCGTCGATGACGAGCTCGAGGCGCTTGTACGGGACGAACCTCGAGACCCCGAGCAGATAGTCGCGAGGGAGGTCGGCGACGGCGGCATCCGTCTCGTCCGTCGGCCGCGCGTCGGCGAAACGTGCGACGTCGATCGGCGGGTGGATGACGGTGGCGTCGCGACCCCAGTTACGCGCGACCCTGTCGGCGATGAAGGCACTGTTGGCGGCGATGGCGACGGGCTCGGCTGCGCGGCGCCGGTCGAGCGGCTTCAGCAGGGCGGATGCGGCACGAGCGGCGACGCCGCCGCCACGGCCGTCGAGCTCGGGCGTCCAGATGTACCGCGCCGGGGTGTGGGTGTAGACGAGCTTCGGCGCCTCGCGCGCGGCCCCGCGGAATCGCGCGTGGTGAGCGAAGAGGTGACTGCTGCAGAGAACCCAGTCGGCGTCCCGCTCCGGCAGCGCCCGCCAAGCCAGCGGCATGAGCGGCAGGGCGGCCGCCTTGTGCCCGCGGAGGGGGGTCCGGGCCAGAGCGGTCTCGTGGACGCCCGAGAATCGTCCCTCGCTCTCGTTCCAGAGGCACCACCGCTCGGCGTCGGGGAACACCCCGCCGAGCACGTCGAACACGTTCTCAGAGCCCCCGTGCCGAGACAGCCACTCGTGGACGAGGATGCCGCTCACGACGCGTCCCGCTTCACCTGCGTCATCCGATCCTCACCATCCGACGTTCATTCTGTCAGACGGCGGACCGCCGGTCGGGGACGCGGAAGGGGACGGATGCGAGCTGCATCCGCCCCCTTCGCGCGATCGTCACTCGTTGCCGATGCGCCGATCCACGTTGTCGCGGACCTCGTCGACCTTGGCGTCGACGGAGTCGGGAGCCACCTTCTTCACGAACTCGGCCGCCGCGTCGAGCACCTTGTCGCTCACGTCCTCGGCCTGGTCGGACTTCAGGTTCTTCTCGATCTCGTCCTTGTGCTGCTCGAGGAACTGCTTCCCCTTGCCCACGATGTCGTCGATTCCCATGCTCTCCCTCATCTCCATCGATGCCCGCGCGGGTGTCGCGGCGCGGTCAGTCTAGGTCGCCGAGGATTCGGGCGGCACCCCTTGCGGCAACGACGAAGGGGCCGGGCCCGAAGGCCCGACCCCTTGTCGGTGAGTCCGAAAGGACTTACTTGATGATCTTGGTCACCGTGCCGGCGCCGACGGTGCGGCCACCCTCACGGATCGCGAAGCCGAGTCCATCTTCCATGGCGATGGGCTGGATGAGCTCCACCGTCATGTCCGTGGTGTCACCGGGCATGACCATCTCGGTGCCCTCGGGCAGCGAGATGACGCCGGTGACGTCCGTGGTACGGAAGTAGAACTGCGGGCGGTAGTTCGTGTAGAAGGGGTTGTGACGGCCACCCTCCTCCTTCGAGAGGATGTAGGCAGTGCCCTCGAAGTTGGTGTGCGGCGTAACCGAACCCGGCTTCACGACGACCTGGCCACGCTCGACGTCGTCGCGCTTGAGACCACGGAGGAGCAGACCACAGTTCTCGCCGGCCCAGGCCTCGTCGAGCTGCTTGTGGAACATCTCGATACCCGTGACCGTGGTCTTCTGCGTCGGGCGGATGCCGACGATCTCGACCTCGGAGTTGATGGCGAGGGTGCCACGCTCGGCGCGACCGGTGACGACGGTTCCACGACCGGTGATCGTGAAGACGTCCTCGATCGGCATGAGGAACGGCTTGTCCTTGTCACGCACGGGGTCGGGGATGTTCTCGTCCGCGGCCTCCATGAGGTCGAGGATCGACTGGACCCACTTCTCGTCGCCCTCGAGCGCCTTGAGGCCCGAGACGCGGACGACCGGAGCGTCCTCGGCGAAGCCCTGCGAGGCGAGCAGCTCGGAGACCTCGAGCTCGACGAGCTCCAGGATCTCCTCGTCGTCGACCATGTCGGCCTTGTTCAGCGCGACCATCAGGTACGGCACGCCGACCTGCTTGGCGAGCAGGACGTGCTCACGCGTCTGAGCCATCGGGCCGTCGGTGGCGGCGACCACGAGGATCGCGCCGTCCATCTGCGCAGCACCGGTGATCATGTTCTTGATGTAGTCAGCGTGACCCGGGGCGTCGACGTGCGCGTAGTGACGCTTCGGGGTCTCGTACTCGACGTGCGAGATGTTGATCGTGATACCACGCTGGCGCTCTTCGGGAGCGGAGTCGATCGACGCGAAGTCACGCTGCACGTTGGTGGCCGACGGGAACTTGTCGGCGAGCACCTTCGAGATGGCAGCGGTGAGCGTGGTCTTGCCGTGGTCGACGTGACCGATCGTTCCGATGTTGACGTGCGGCTTGGTCCGCTCGAACTTGGCCTTGGCCACTGGGTCCTCCTCAGGACTGTCGTGTAGTCATCCGGGCGCTGGATTGCGACCGGGTTTCTACGGGGATGTTGTCAGTGTAGTTGACGTGACGATATTCAGTTTGGGCGGATGCCGGGGGCCGGGCCCCCGGCATCCGAAGAGCGGGTGTTACTCGCCCTTGGTCTTCTGGACGATCTCGTCGGCCACCGCGCGCGGGACCTCGGAGTAGCTGTCGAACTCCATCGCGTAGACCGCACGACCCGAGGTCTTCGAGCGCAGGTCGCCGATGTAGCCGAACATCTCCGACAGGGGGACGAGGGCGCGGACGATCTTGATGCCCGCACCGTCCTCCATGGACTGGATCTGGCCACGACGCGAGTTCAGGTCGCCGATGACGTCGCCCATGTACTCCTCGGGAGTACGGACCTCGACCGCCATGAGCGGCTCGAGGAGAACGGGGTTCGCCTTGCGGACGGCCTCCTTGAAGCCCATCGAACCGGCGATCTTGAACGCCATCTCGGACGAGTCGACGTCGTGCGACGCGCCATCGGTCAGGATCGCCTTGACACCCACCATGGGGAAGCCGGCGAGCACGCCGACCTGCATGGCGTCCTGGAAGCCCTGGTTGGTGGGCTCGATGTACTCACGCGGGATGCGGCCACCGGTGACCTTGTTCTCGAACTCGTAGATCTTGTCCGGGGTGACCTCGAGGGGCTCGAGGGCGAACTGGATCTTCGCGAACTGACCCGAACCACCGGTCTGCTTCTTGTGCGTGTAGTCGTGACGCTCGACGGTCTTCTTGATCGTCTCGCGGTACGCGACCTGCGGCTTGCCGACGTTCGCCTCGACGCGGAACTCGCGCTTCATGCGGTCGACGAGGATGTCGAGGTGCAGCTCGCCCATGCCCTTGATGACGGTCTGACCGGTCTCGGGGTTGAGCTCGGTGCGGAACGTCGGGTCCTCTTCGGCGAGCTTCTGGATCGCGATGCCCAGCTTCTCCTGGTCGGCCTTGGTCTTCGGCTCGATGGCGACCTCGATGACGGGCTCGGGGAACGTCATCGACTCGAGGACGACCGGCTCGTTCGGGTCGGCCAGGGTGTCACCGGTGGTGGTGTCCTTCAGGCCGATGACGGCGTAGATGTTGCCGGCGGTGACCGCGTCGACCGGGTTCTCCTTGTTGGCGTGCATCTGGAAGATCTTCCCGATGCGCTCCTTCTTGCCCTTGGTCGAGTTGATGACCTGCGCACCCGAGTCGAGCTGACCCGAGTAGACGCGGATGTAGGTCAGGCGACCGAAGAACGGGTGCACGGCGACCTTGAAGGCCAGCGCGGCGAACGGGTCGTTGGCGTCGGGGTGACGCTCGATGACCTTCTCCTCGTCCTTCGGGTCGTGCGCCTCGATGGCGGGCACGTCGAGGGGCGACGGGAGGTAGTCGACGACCGCGTCGAGCATCGGCTGGACGCCGCGGTTCTTGAACGCGGAGCCGCAGAGCACGGGGTAGAGCTCGCCGGCGACGGTCATCTTGCGGATGGCGCCCTTGATCTCGGCCAGGCTCAGCTCTTCGCCGCCGAAGAACTTCTCGAGCAGCTCGTCGTCGGACTCGGCGACGGTCTCGAGGAGCTTCTGACGGTACTCGTCAGCGCGGTCCTTGAGGTCGGCGGGGATCTCCTGGACCTCGTACTTGGCGCCCATGGTGACGTCACCCTTGGAGTCACCGGGCCACACCAGTGCGCGCATCTCGACGAGGTCGATGACGCCGACGAAGTCGTTCTCGGCACCGATCGGGAGCTGCAGCACGAGCGGCTTGGCACCGAGGCGCTTGATGATGGTCTCGACGGTGAAGTAGAAGTCCGCGCCGAGCTTGTCCATCTTGTTGACGAAGCAGATGCGGGGGACGTCGTACTTGTCGGCCTGACGCCACACGGTCTCGGACTGGGGCTCGACGCCCTCCTTGCCGTCGAAGACGGCGACGGCACCGTCGAGGACGCGGAGCGAACGCTCCACCTCGACCGTGAAGTCGACGTGACCGGGGGTGTCGATGATGTTGATCTGGTTCTTGTTCCAGAAGCAGGTCACGGCGGCAGACGTGATCGTGATGCCGCGCTCCTTCTCCTGCTCCATCCAGTCGGTGGTCGAGGCGCCGTCGTGGGTCTCGCCCAGCTTGTGGTTGACACCCGTGTAGAAGAGGATGCGCTCGGTCGTCGTCGTCTTGCCGGCATCGATGTGCGCCATGATGCCGATGTTGCGGACCTTGTTGAGGTCGGTGAGCACTTCTTGTGCCACGGGGTGTCCTTACGTGTAGTGACGGATGTCGCGAGGTGACCGGCCGGGGGTTGCCCGGCCGGCCACCGAGGTGCTGATTACCAGCGGTAGTGCGCGAAGGCGCGGTTCGACTCGGCCATCTTGTGGGTGTCCTCGCGGCGCTTCACCGCGGCACCGAGGCCGTTCGAGGCATCCAGGATCTCGTTCTGGAGGCGCTCGGTCATGGTCTTCTCACGGCGACCCTTCGCGTACGAGACGAGCCAGCGCAGCGCGAGCGTGTTCGCGCGGTGCGGCTTGACCTCGACGGGAACCTGGTAGGTCGAGCCACCGACGCGGCGGCTCTTGACCTCGAGGGTGGGGCGGACGTTGTCGAGCGCCTTCTTGAGCGTCGCGACGGCGTCCTGGCCGTTCTTCGCCTCGACGCCCTTGAGGGCGTTGTAGACGATGGCCTCGGCGATGGACTTCTTGCCATCGACGAGGATCTTGTTCACCAGCTGGGTGACGATCGGAGCACCGTAGACCGGGTCGTTGACGACGACGCGGCGGGGTGCGGGTCCCTTGCGAGGCATCTAACTCAACCCTTCTTGGCGCCGTAGCGGCTGCGAGCCTGCTTACGGTTCTTGACGGCCTGGGTGTCCAGGGCGCCGCGGACGATCTTGTAACGCACACCGGGGAGGTCCTTGACACGACCACCACGGACCAGCACGAGCGAGTGCTCCTGCAGGTTGTGGCCCTCACCGGGGATGTAGGCGGTGACCTCGGTCCCGTTGCGGAGCTTCACACGGGCGACCTTGCGCATCGCCGAGTTCGGCTTCTTGGGCGTGGTCGTGTACACGCGGGTGCAGACACCCGCCTGCTGCGGGTTCGCCTTCAGGGCGGGCGCCTTGGTCTTGGTGACCTTCGGCGAGCGACCCTTGCGAACCAACTGCTGAATGGTTGGCACGTTCTCTCCTTGTCGATCTGCGCTCGGCTCTCGCCTCGCACAGGTGCTGCACGGTGACAGCGTTCGTGGTTTCACCACAGATCCATCAGCGCGCCGCGAGTGCGACGTGCGGGGTGATGGATATGCCGTGGGGGTGACCTGTTCGCAGGCCCTGTCCCTGGATGCGTTCGCCTCGCCTGCTCCGAACCGAGGCACGTCGCAGGGCGCGCGTATGCGCACACCCGGTCAATGATACGCGGGATCGCGAACCCGGGTCAAACGAGGCCGGTGTTCACCGCGAGTGCTCAGGTGACGGTACTCGAGCCTCAGGAACCGGCATCCACCCGCTGCAGCCGGATCGATGCGTCACCGAGCAGGAAGCGATCGGCGACCTCGGCGTCGACGCCCGGTTCGACCTCGACGTCCGTCCCGAGATTCGGCAGCAGGATGCCGTTCGTCGAGCCCAGATCGACGATGCGCCACGCGTCGCCGCGGCGCTCCAGACGCGCGTGGGTCTTCGACACCGTGCGCGTCGGATCGGCGATCGCTACGAGCTGCGCCCGAGCATGCGCGGGGTCGGCGACGGGGTTGCGCCCGAGGACGACGACGTCTCCCGACAGCGGCACGGTCGCCCCGTCCGGGAGCACGAGCTCCCACCGGGCGTGGCCACGCCGGACGACGACCGTGCGTTCGAGCTCGTCCTCCATCGGAGCGGCGTCGGCCTCATCGCGCAGGCGCTCCTGCGCCGACACCGACGACGTCGCCGCGACCGGCGCGCCCGCCGCCGGGGAGCCCGCCACGGCGGACACCTCGTCGGTCAGTTCCGGGAACACGTCGCTCTCGTCGCGGTCGGCTCCCACCGCAGCCGGGCGCACCCAGGCGACGGGTGCCTCGTCGCGGCCCGGAACCGCGGAGATGATCCCCGGGTCGGCGGCGGGATCGACGGCCCCGCCGCGGGCTGCGTTCGGCGGGAAGGGCGCAGGCGACACCGCGGACACCTCGTCCACGTCCTCCCGCCAGGGCGACTCGGAACGGAAGGTCGGATTCGGTGACGTGGGATCGGGCTGCTCGAGAGGCGCCTCGTCGGGAGCGGACTGCTCGACCGCGGGCGCATCGTGCGCCACCGGCGTCCACGGCTCCGGGGCGATGGATGCCGGGGGCTGCGGTGTCGTCCCGGCGCGCGGGACGGCCGGGGCGGGCTCGGCGGGTGCGGGGAACGCCGGCGGCGGGAGCGGGGCGCCGAACTCCGAGGAGAACGAGTCGAGCGGCGGATACAGCGGGGAGGGGGCAGGCGACGGTGACGCGGGTCGCAGGTGGGCGGGACGAGCACCGCGCCACTCCGCCGGCCCGAACCCGACGATCGTGACCCATACGGGGAACAGCAGCGCACCGACCACCGTCATCCCGGTGCCGTAGCCGAAACCGGGGTTCAGGCGGTGGATCGTCACGACGATCAGCACCCACACCGCTACGGTCCCGGGGCCGGGGACGAGCACGAGGAGGGCGAGCCAGGGCGAGAAACCACCCCAACGGAGGAGGACGGCGACGTTCAGCACCGGCACCCAGGCGTGCCACGACTCCTCGCCCATCTTCCGGAAGGCGGCCGACAGTGCGAGGGCGACCCAGACGTAGACGGCGAGGCCGAGGATGATCGACAGCAGTCCCAGGACGACACCTGCACCGCTGTCGACTCCCGTGTTCATCCCCCCACCCTAAATGAGCAGGTGAGGCGTACGGTCAGACGCCCGGGAGTCCCTCGCCGGTGTCGAACGGCGCATCCAGCGACCGTGTCAGCTCCTCGAGCATCGCGGCGATCTGCGGCTCCACGTACTGCGCGACCGCGGTCTGGATCCGGAGCCGGTGGCGCAGGAGGATCGTGCACACCTCGCGGCCGACCATGCTCGCGTACTCGTCGGCCAGCCGGACCTCCTGCCGGAGTGCGGCCTTCGCATCCTCGGTGAGCGGCGGGAGCGCGGGCACGGCGGCATCCGCTTCATCGGCCATGCCGGCGATCGTGAAGAGAAAGGGCGCGCCGGGGACCGGGTCGGGGTCGAGGGGAAGGCCCTCGAACTCGGGCTCGAGTCCCTCAGACGGGCGGTAGGTGCGGGACCTGTTGCGATCAGCCTGCTGATCGAGCTCGGCCTGCAGCATGGGCAGGTTGCGCTCGGTGTACTGCGCGACGGACGAGTCGACGATCGTCTTGATCCGCGTCGACAGGCCGTGCTGCACACCGTGCGGGACGTCGGAGCCGAGGCCCGCTGCCGACAGGATCGGCGACCCCAGACATCGGCGGCACGGAGCGACCCGGCCACGGTGCGTCGCGGGCTCCCAGCGCGGCAACCAGCGCAACCAGGCCTCGACGGCCTGGTTCACCTGCGTCTCGAGCGAGCGCTCCACGGACCCATTCTCGCGGAGATCCGGGCCGATCGGGGGTATTTCCGGCCATCGGGATGCCGCGCCCGTCACTCGTCCTCGTCGCTGCGCTCCCACGGCCACTCGGGTCGGCGTGCGCGCGTCCGCCCGAGGGCGATCCCGGCCCATGACGCCGCGGCGGCGTTGACGGCGAGGACGAGGGCGAACCAGGACAGCGAGAACGTGCCCGCCGCCCCCAGAGCGAGCGCCGCATCCGCACCCGTCAGCACTCCCCCGAGCACGATCCCCGCCAGATAACCGGCCACCGTCGCGATCATGACCCACACCGCGGCGGGGTACCGTCCGCGGCGCACCGCGCCGTACTCGGCGCCCGCGAACGCGCCCGCCGCGAGCAGCATCGCGGCGATGCCGGCGCCCTGCCCGAGGCCCGGTGCGGCGATGACGTCGGTGTCGGTCACCAGGCTCGTGAAGCCGAATCCGCAGATCGCGAGCGCAGCGAAGCCGACCGCCGCGAAGAACGTGGCGATCGGCGCTGCGACGCCGGCGGGCTGGGTCATCAGCCGCGGGCAGTCATCAGTACTGGTGGAGCTGGGGGCCGGCCTCGAGGGTGCGCTCGTACTCGCGCTGCGCCTCGTCGTTCAGCTCGGTGACCCGACGACCGCGGCGGGCGACCCAGGCACCGAACCAGATGGTGATCTCGCGCCCGAGGACGAAAGCGATGACGGCGAGCGGTGCGAGGAGCTGCTCGCCGACGATCTCGTTCGCGCGCGACGGCGCGATGGACCAGAACGGGGCCTGGAAGAGCTGCCCGAGGATGTGCCCGCCGTAAGCGACGGCACCGACGATCAGCCCGAAGACGACCCACAGGCCCCAGCGACCGCGATTGATGAACGCGCCCAGCAGCCAGAAGCCGAGGAAGAACACGGCGACGGGGACCCAGAACGCCCACGTCGTCACGACCTCGACGAGCCGCTGCGCGACGGTGTCGACCGTGAGTCCGTTCTCGAGCGCATCCAGCCCGAGGATCGCCACGAGGTAGAGGGCGGCGAAAACGAGCGCGGCGAGCAGGCCGATGAGGCCCGCAGCGCCGCGGTTGCCGCGCGGGCGGGGAGCCTCCGGCGCCTGCACGAAGATCGGCTGCTGCGAGTACGCGGCCGTCGGCGCGGCGGCGGGCTCGCTGGAGGTGACCGTCGTCGGGGTCTGGTCTACGTGGGAGGCGGCAGCCGTCGCCGCGGCGGGGGCCGCGGCATCCGTCGTCGAATCGGCGGGGACGGACTCGTTGACGCGGGTGGGAGCGTCGGCGTGAGGCATGGCCTCGGTCACCGCATCGTCGCGGGTCTCGGCCGCCGGGCGGTAGAGCGGTTCGCTGCTGACCGCGCTGGAGGCGACGGGCGCGTCGGGTTCGCTGTACTTGCCGTAGTCGATCGACAGGTCGGAGCCCCGATCGGTCACGTCGAAGGAACGGTCGCCGCGGGGGCGCTCATCCGAGGTGCGCGAGGCGGCCTCCGCGTCGGCGAGGCTGTCGTTCGCACTGCCGACGACGTCGTCGACACCGCGGGAGTCGTCGGAGGTCGTCGGCTCCTCGATCGGCTCACCGTAAGCGGGCTCGTTGGCCTGGTCGTTCCGCTCGCCGAACTTGGGGTCGCTCATTGCCGTGTCACTCCTCACGCGGGGGCGTGCGCCACCGCTGAAGCGAGCGTATCCCGGCGTTCCGCGGGCGCCGGGGAGGCGCCCCGTCGTTTCTTCAGGCGGCGTGGCGCGGTGTGCGTATCGTGGTGACCATGTCCTCTCGGCGCGCACGCATCGGACGGGCCGTCGGAGCCCTCCTCGGCGCCGCCGCGCTCGCGGCCGCCGTGTCGGCCTGCGCCCCCGAGCCCGACACGCTCCGGCCCGCACCGACGGATGCGGCATCCGGAACCCCCACACCGACGATGACACCCGTCGCGATCGCCGACTTCCCGTTCGGCCCCTCGACGTCGACCACTCCACTCCCCTCGGATTGCAAGAGCATCCTGAGCGACAGCATCCTCACCACCCTCCAGGGCATCCCGCTGAACGCCCCGGGGATGGGCGGCGGCATCCGTCCCGACAGCAGCCGCGTCTGCGTGTGGGCCGACCCGGGCGCCAGCCGCACGAGTCTCGTCACGGTCGTCGGATACTCCCCCGAGCGCGAAGCGCGCGACGCCCTGTACCTGCTCGGCGTCGACGACGGCTACCTCTGCTACGAGCCGGACGAAGGCCTGCGGTGCGAGAAGAGCGGCACCGACGACCTGGGGCTCCCCGTAGGTCGCACCGTCTACTGGCGCGACGGAGTGGCGATCGACACGCAGTACTCGAACCTCGCACCGCAGGGCTACACCGCGGCGATCGTGTCGAAGATCTGGGGCTGAGGGCTCAGATCTGGGACCGACGACTCACCCCTCGGCCGGCCACACCGCATCCGCCACGCCTTCGGCGTACCGGGACGGATGCCACGCCTGCTGCGACGTCGACAGCCACCGGCCACCGCCCGCCTCGATCGACTCGACCAGATCGCCATCCGTGCGTTCGCATCGGACGCGCCCGTCGTCGTCGGCGCACGTGAAACCCTTGGCGGGGAGGGATGCGGCAGCGATGGCCCCGGCATCCGTCGGTACGGTCGCGACCGTCGTCGAGATCTCACCCGCATCGGACGTCCAGCGACACGTGAGGACGACCGCGGGCTGGAGCGCGGCCACGACGTCCTTCGCAGTCGAGACGGGTGGGTCCGTCGACGCGGTGACCACGGCGCCGTCGGTCTGCCGCAGGACCGCCCACGCGGCGTCGTTGTAGAGGTCGCGGCAGCCTTGCGGCGATGACGCGGCATCGGAGGCGCTCGACGCCCCGGGCGACGGAGCCCCGGCACCGTCTGATCCGTCCGACGTCCGTCCGATCTGGGCGAGCCACTGCGACGCCGCCGGGAACATCGGGATCGCGAGGACGAGCAACGTCACGATGATCGCCGCGCTGACGATGCCGACGAACCATGCGAAAGCGGCGTTGCGCCCACCCACCCGTGCCATGCGTCCACGGTAGTGGCCCCGCCGCGCCACCTCCGCGCGGCAACGCCGAAGGCCCCCGGGAACGAGTCCCAGGGGCCTTCGGTCAGACGATCACACCTCGATCAGTTGTTCTCACGACTGCGTCGCTCGACAACTTCAATCGGCTCGGCCGAGCGAGCAAGCTCGCTCGTCTCTCACCTCAATCAGTTATAGCTGCCGGGGGTGAAGTCGTCGGTCGAGAAGCTGTCGAAGTCGACGTAGCTCAGGTCGGCGTCGCTGTACGCACCATCCGAGGCGAAGATGCGGTTGGGGTACCGCTCGCTCTTGGCCTCCTCCGTCGCCTCGACCACGACGTTGCGGTACTTCGCAAGGCCGGTGCCGGCGGGGATGAGCTTTCCGATGATGACGTTCTCCTTGAGGCCGACGAGCGGGTCGCTCTTGCCCTCCATGGCCGCCTGCGTGAGGACGCGGGTGGTCTCCTGGAACGACGCGGCCGAGAGCCACGATTCGGTCGCGAGCGACGCCTTCGTGATACCCATCAGCTCGGGACGACCCGACGCGGGGCGCTTGCCCGCGGCGACCGCTTCGCGGTTCATCTGCTGGTAGCGCTTGAAGTCCACCAGCTCACCGGGCAGCAGGTCCGTCTCGCCGTGGTCGACGACCGTGACCTTGCGGAGCATCTGACGCACGATGACCTCGATGTGCTTGTCGTGGATCGGCACACCCTGCGAGCGGTAGACGCCCTGCACGCCGCCGACGAGGTACTTCTGCACCTCGCGGGCACCCATGACACGCATGACCTCCTTGGGGTCGAGCGTGCCGACCTGCAGGGGCTGACCGACCTCGACGCGCTGGCCGTCCTCGACGAGGAGGGTGGCGCGCTTGAGGACCGGGTAGACGTGCGGCTCGTCGCCGTTGTCCGGAGTCAGGATGAGCTTCTTGGCCTTGTCGGTCTCATCGATCTTGATGACACCGTCGGCCTCGGCGATCGGGGACGCACCCTTGGGGGTACGAGCCTCGAACAGCTCCTGGACACGGGGCAGACCCTGGGTGATGTCGTCCGCCGATGCCGAACCACCGGTGTGGAACGTACGCATCGTCAGCTGGGTACCGGGCTCACCGATCGACTGAGCGGCGATGATACCGACCGCCTCGCCGATGTCGACGAGCTTGCCGCTGGCCAGCGAACGGCCGTAGCACTTCGCGCAGACACCGACGGCCGAGTCGCAGGTCAGGACCGAGCGCACCTTGATGCTCTCGATGCCACCGGCGACCAGCTTGTCGATGAGGACGTCGCCCACGTCGTCGCCGGCCTCGGCCAGGACGGTGCCCTGAGCGTCGACCACAGCGGCGGCGAGGGTACGGGCGAACACCGAGTTCTCGACGTTCGCGTCGCGGACGAGCTCGCCGTCGGCGCCGGGAGCGGCGATCGTGAACTCGAGACCCTTGGTCGTGCCGCAGTCCTCCTCGCGGATGATGACATCCTGCGAGACGTCGACGAGACGACGCGTGAGGTACCCCGAGTCCGCCGTACGGAGGGCCGTGTCGGCCAGACCCTTGCGGGCACCGTGCGTCGCGATGAAGTACTCCGCCACCGACAGACCCTCGCGGTACGAGGAGATGATCGGACGGGGGATGATCTCACCCTTGGGGTTGTTCACCAGGCCTCGCATACCCGCGATGTTGCGGATCTGCAGCCAGTTACCACGGGCACCCGAGCTCACCATGCGGTTGATGGTGTTGTCGGCCGGGAAGTTGTCCCGCATCGCCTTCTGGACCTCGTCGGTCGCCTCGGTCCAGATCTTGATGAGCTCCTGACGACGCTCGGCGTCGGTCGTGAGGCCCTTCTCGAACTGGCCCTGGACCTTCGCTGCCTGCTTCTCGTAGGCGGCGACGATCTCCTTCTTGTTCGGCGGCGTGAGGACGTCGCTGAGGGCGACGGTCACACCCGAACGAGTGGCCCAGTAGAAGCCGGCGTCCTTGATCCGGTCGAGGGATGCCGCGACCTCGGTCTTCGGGTACTCCTCAGCCAGCTTGTTGACGATCTGCGACAGCTTGCCCTTGTCGGCCTGCTCGCGAACGAACGGGTAGCCCTTGGGGAGGGTGTCGTTGAAGATCGCCTGGCCGAGCGAGGCATCCACCAGACCGTGACGCTCGTAGCCCTCCGGAGCCTCCCCCTCGAGGAAGGTCAGGCCGGGGACGCGGATGCGGACCTTGGCCTGCAGGTCGAGGGTGCCCTCGTCCTTGGCCAGGATCGCCTCGCCGACGGAACCGAACACACGGCCCTCACCGGCAGCGCCCTCCTTGAGGGTCGTCAGGTGGTGCAGACCGATGATCATGTCCTGCGAGGGCAGGGTGACCGGACGGCCGTCCGACGGCTTCAGGATGTTGTTCGAGGCGAGCATCAGCACGCGGGCCTCGGCCTGAGCCTCGACCGACAGCGGCAGGTGCACGGCCATCTGGTCACCGTCGAAGTCCGCGTTGAAGGCGGCGCAGACGAGCGGGTGGAGCTGGATGGCCTTGCCCTCGACGAGCTGCGGCTCGAACGCCTGGATGCCGAGGCGGTGCAGCGTGGGCGCACGGTTCAGCAGAACCGGACGCTCGCGGATGATCTCCTCGAGCACGTCCCAGACCTCGGGACGGGTGCGCTCGACGGCGCGCTTGGCGGCCTTGATGTTCTGCGAGTGACCGAGGTCGATCAGGCGCTTGATGACGAACGGCTTGAAGAGCTCCAGCGCCATCTGCTTGGGCAGACCACACTGGTGCAGCTTCAGCTGCGGGCCGACGATGATGACCGAACGGCCCGAGTAGTCGACGCGCTTGCCGAGCAGGTTCTGGCGGAAACGACCCTGCTTACCCTTCAGCATGTCGCTGAGGGACTTCAGGGCGCGGTTGCCGGTACCGGTGACGGGGCGACCGCGGCGGCCGTTGTCGAACAGGGCGTCGACGGCCTCCTGCAGCATCCGCTTCTCGTTGTTGACGATGATCTCGGGGGCACCGAGGTCGATCAGGCGACGGAGACGGTTGTTGCGGTTGATGACGCGACGGTACAGGTCGTTCAGGTCGGACGTGGCGAAACGGCCACCGTCGAGCTGGACCATGGGGCGGAGCTCCGGCGGGATGACCGGGACGACGTCCAGGACCATCGATGCGGGGCTCATACCCGTCGACAGGAACGAGTTGACGACCTTGAGACGCTTGATCGCACGGATCTTGCGCTGGCCCTTGCCCTCGGAGATCTGCAGGTGGAGCGACTCGGCCTCAGCGGCCAGGTCGAACGCCAGCAGGCGACGCTTGATCGACTCCGCGCCCATGTAGGCCTCGAAGTACTGACCGAAGCGGTCCTGCAGCTCCTGGAAGATGTCGTCTTCCTGCTTGAGCTGACCGACCTCGAGTCCGCGGAACTCGTCCCACATCCGCTCGAGCTTGGCGACCTGCTCGTCGCCGCGCTTGCGGATCGTGGTCATCTCCTTCTCGGCGGCGTCCTTCGCCTTCTTCTTCTGGTCGGCCTTGGCTCCCTCCGCCTCGAGGGCGGCGAGCTCGTCTTCCAGCTTCTGCAGGCGGTCGGCGACGCGGGCGTCACGACGGTCGGCGATGTTCTTGATCTCGAGGCGGAGGTTCGCCTCGTGGGTCGGCAGGTCGCGGTGACGCGCATCCTCGTCGACCGAGATCACCATGTAGGCGGCGAAGTAGATGACCTTCTCGAGGTCCTTCGGCGCCATGTCCAGCAGGTATCCGAGGCGCGAGGGAACGCCCTTGAAGTACCAGATGTGGGTGACGGGGGCGGCGAGCTCGATGTGGCCCATGCGCTCACGACGGACGGAGGACTTGGTGACCTCCACGCCGCAGCGCTCGCAGACGATGCCCTTGAAGCGGACGCGCTTGTACTTGCCGCAGGCGCACTCCCAGTCGCGCGAAGGTCCGAAGATCTGCTCTCCGAAGAGGCCGTCCTTCTCGGGCTTCAGGGTGCGGTAGTTGATGGTTTCGGGCTTCTTGACCTCGCCGAAGGACCAACGACGGATGTCGTCGGCGGTGGCGAGACCGATGCGAAGCTGATCGAAGGTGTGTGACTCGAGCACTGATTCTCCTGTGTCGGAATTCTGTTCGTTGCCGGTACGGGTCAGATCTCGTCGATCGACGTCGACTCGAACCGGGTGGAGATGTTGATGCCGAGCTCTTCCGCTGCACGGAAGGCCTCGTCGTCACTGTCACGCAGGTTCACCTCGGTGCCGTCGGCCGAGAGGACCTCGACGTTCAGGCAGAGGGACTGCATCTCCTTCATGAGGACCTTGAACGACTCCGGGATGCCGGGCTCCTGGATGTTCTCGCCCTTGACGATCGCTTCGTAGACCTTGACGCGGCCCACGATGTCGTCGGACTTGATCGTCAGCAGCTCCTGCAGCGCGTATGCGGCGCCGTAGGCCTCGAGCGCCCAGACCTCCATCTCACCGAAGCGCTGGCCACCGAACTGGGCCTTACCGCCGAGCGGCTGCTGGGTGATCATCGAGTAGGGGCCCGTCGAGCGTGCGTGGATCTTGTCGTCGACAAGGTGGTGCAGCTTCAGGATGTACATGTAACCGACCGAGATGCCGGCCGGGAACGGCTCACCGGAGCGACCGTCGAACAGCTTCGCCTTGCCGGAGCTGTCGATGAGACGCTCTCCGTCGCGGGTCAGGTTCGTGGAGTCGAGGAGACCCGCGATCTCCTCTTCGAACGCGCCGTCGAACACCGGGGTGGCGACCTTCGTGCCGGGAGCGGCCTCGCGAGCCTGCTCGGGGAGCTTCGCAGCCCACTCCGGCGAGCCGTCGACCTTCCAGCCCTGCTTCGCGACCCACCCGAGGTGGGTCTCGAGGACCTGGCCGAAGTTCATTCGACCGGGGATGCCGAGCGGGTTGAGGACGACGTCGACCGGGGTGCCGTCCGCCATGAACGGCATGTCCTCGACGGGCAGGATCTTCGCGATGACGCCCTTGTTGCCGTGACGACCGGCAAGCTTGTCACCCGCGGTGATCTTGCGCTTCTGGGCGATGTAGACCACGACGCGGCGGTTGACGCCCGAGCCGAGCTCGTCGTCGCCGTCCTCGGCGTTGAACTCCTTGACGGCGATGATCGTGCCCTGCTCACCGTGGGGAACCTTCAGCGAGGTGTCACGGACTTCGCGGCTCTTCTCGTTGAAGATCGCGCGGAGCAGGCGCTCCTCGGCCGAGAGCTCGGTCTCGCCCTTGGGCGTGACCTTGCCGACGAGGATGTCGCCGGGACGCACCTCGGCGCCGATGCGGATGATGCCGCGCTCGTCGAGGTCCTTCAGCAGGTCGGGGCTGACGTTGGGGAGGTCACGGGTGATCTCCTCCTTGCCCAGCTTGGTGTCGCGAGCGTCGACCTCGTACTCCTCGATGTGGATCGAGGAGAGGGTGTCGTTCTTGACGAGCTCCTGGCTGAGGATGATCGCGTCCTCGAAGTTGTGACCCTCCCACGTCATGAACGCGACGAGGAGGTTCTTGCCGAGGGCGAGTTCACCCTCCTCGGTGGCGGGACCGTCGGCGATGACCTCGCCGACCTCGACGCGCTCACCGGCCGAGACCACGACGCGCTGGTTGTACGACGTGCCCTGGTTGGAGCGGTCGAACTTCCGGAGGAAGTAGTCCTGCGTGCCACCCTCGTCGAGCTGGACGGTGACGACGTCGGCCGAGACCTCGGAGACGACACCGGCCTTCTGAGCCGTGAGGACGTCACCCGCGTCGATGGCGGCGTAGCCCTCCATACCGGTGCCGACGATCGGCGACTCGCTGCGCAGCAGCGGGACGGCCTGACGCTGCATGTTCGCACCCATGAGGGCGCGGTTCGCGTCGTCGTGCTCGAGGAACGGGATGAGCGAGGTCGCGACCGACACCATCTGGCGCGGCGAGACATCCATGTAGCCGATCTCGTCGACGGGGAACAGGTCGACCTCGCCGCCCTGACCGCGACGGGCCAGGATGCGGTCGTTGACGAACGTGCCGTCGGCGTTGAGCTCGACACCGGCCTGGGCCACGACGTAGTCGGCCTCTTCAGCCGCCGTCAGGTAGTCGATCTGGTCGGTGACCTTGTTGCCCACGACGCGGCGGTACGGCGTCTCGATGAAGCCGAACGCGTTGATGCGAGCGAACGATGCGAGCGAACCGATCAGGCCGATGTTCGGGCCTTCCGGGGTCTCGATCGGGCACATGCGGCCGTAGTGCGAGGGGTGGACGTCACGGACCTCGACGCCGGCGCGCTCACGCGACAGACCACCGGGGCCGAGCGCCGACAGGCGACGCTTGTGGGTCAGACCCGCGAGCGGGTTGTTCTGGTCCATGAACTGCGACAGCTGCGAGGTTCCGAAGAACTCCTTGATCGCGGCCACGACGGGGCGGACGTTGATCAGGGTCTGCGGCGTGATCGCCTCGATGTCCTGCGTGGTCATGCGCTCGCGGACGACGCGCTCCATGCGGGACAGACCGGTGCGGACCTGGTTCTGGATGAGCTCGCCGACGGCACGGATGCGACGGTTGCCGAAGTTGTCGATGTCATCGACGTCCAGGCGGATCTCGGCGGGCTTGCCGCTGCGGACGCCGTCGTAGCTGACGTCGCCGCGGTGCAGACGGACGAGATACTTGATCGTCGCGACGATGTCCTCGACGGTCAGGACCGAGTCACTGAGGGCCTTGTCGATGCCCAGCTTCTGGTTGATCTTGTAGCGACCGACCTTGGCGAGGTCGTAGCGCTTCGAGTTGAAGTAGAAGTTGTCCAGCAGCGCGCGGGCGGCCTCGGCGGCGACCTGCTCGCCCGGACGGAGCTTGCGGTAGATGTCGCGGAGCGCATCTTCCTTCGTGAGGATGGTGTCCTTCTCGAGGGTCTCCTCGATCGAGCTGAAGCCCGCGAACTCCTGCATGATGTCTTCGCTCGACAGGCCGAGGGCCTTCAGGAAGACGGTGACCGACTGCTTGCGCTTGCGGTCGATGCGGACGCCGACCTGGTCGCGCTTGTCGATCTCGAACTCGAGCCACGCACCGCGGCTGGGGATGACGCGCGCCGAGACGATGTCCTTGTCGGAGGTCTTGTCGGGCGTCTTGTCGAAGTAGACACCGGGCGAACGCACGAGCTGCGAGACGACGACGCGCTCGGTGCCGTTGATGATGAACGTGCCCTTGGCGGTCTGGAGCGGGAAGTCGCCCATGAAGACCGTCTGCGTCTTGATCTCACCCGTGAGGTGGTTCATGAACTCGGCCTCGACGTAGAGCGGGGCGGCATAGGTCTTGCCGCGCTCCTTGCACTCCTCGATGGAGTACTTCTCGGGCTCGAGGTACGGGTTCGTGAACGAGAGCTGCATGGTCTCGCCCAGGTCCTCGATCGGCGAGATCTCTTCGAAGATCTCCTCGAGGCCGCTGATCTCGGGCACGTCGGTGCGGCCCTCGGCCTGCGCCTGAGCGACGCGTGCCTTCCATGCCTCGTTGCCGACGAGCCAGTCGAACGACTCGGTCTGCAGCGCGAGGAGGTCAGGGACCTCCAGCGTGTCGGAGATCTTGGCGAACGAGAGGCGGGATGCTCCGCGACCGTTCTTGTTGGTGGTGGTGGAAGTTGCGTTGCGCGCAGCAGCCAAGGGGATTACCTCCGTGAGCCCGGGGAGGGCTGGTTTTCCTTGTCGTCAGGTGGAGTACTCCCGTCAACGCCTGCGGCGCGCGCCGACGGAGACCGTCGGGGGCGCAGGCACAAGCCGACCACCATATGAGGGCAAGTAGAGGGGAGCGCAACTACCCACTATAGGACGCGCGACGCGCCGTGTCCAGTCGAATCGTTGACGAGTTCGACGGGCTGCGGTATAACTCGCGGGCGTGGGTCAGGTCCACTGCCAGGTCACGAGGACGGACTGCGCGAGGGCGTCCCGTTCCTCCTGCGACTTCTCCACATCCGACGCGAACGTCACGATGTAGGTCTGTCCCGCGTTGACCAAGTAGAACTGGTCGATCACGTAGGGCGTCTCCCCCTGCTCGACGCGTGCCGACAGGTGGGCCGACTCGGAGCCGGCTGCCGTGACGCGCTCGAGCGCCTTCACGTCGGACGCGCCGGCCTCCTCGAGCTGGGCGACCCCAGCTTCCTCGACCTGCTCGGAGGTCACCTCTCCCCCGGGGGAGACCAGGATGTTGACGTTGTCGCGGTAGCCGTCCTCGATGGTCAGGTCGGCCGCGAAGGTCGTCTCGTCGAAGCCGTCGGGAGCACCGTCGGGGTAGCCCCATCCCTCGGGCAGGGTCAGTGTGTACTGCTCGGCGGTGATCACTTCGCCCGACGCCGGCGCGAACTCGACGGCGTCGCTCTCGGGAGCCGCCTGGCTCGACTCGGCGGGCGGAGCGGACTCCGCGGCGCATCCGGCGAGACCCAGTCCCGCCAGGATCAGGAGGACGGCGGAGGCGCGGCGGAGGGACATGCCGCCGACCCTACGCGGCGGGGCGTGTCACCGGCGGGGGCTTGCGCTCCGCAACAGAAGATGAGAGCCCGGCCGAGCCTGCGCGAGCGCCGCCCGGCCCGCCGCCGTGATGACACCGATCACGGGGTATCCGCCCGTGACCGGACCGTCGGGGCCGAGGATCACCGGGACGCCGTCGGGCGGCACCTGCACGGCGCCCGGCAGCATCCCCTCACTCGGGAGCTCGCGCCCCACCGCGTCCGGCGTCCGCGTGAGCGACGGACCATCGAGGCGGATGCCGACGCGATCCGCCCGCGCCCCGACCACCCACCGGCTCTCGACGAGCGCCCGACGCGCCTCGGGGGTGAACCACGCTGCGCGAGGCCCCGCGGCGATCGCGACCTCGAGCACATCGGGCGGCGGCGTCCACGGCCAGAGGTCCACCGCGGGGACCGGATGCCGCGCGGCATCCGCCGTCGCGACCGCGTCGCCCGCGCGCAGCGGCGCCGGCCCGAGACCTGCGAGCGAGTCGGTCGCGGCGGACCCGAGCGCCGATGCTGAAGCGACACCGCCGCGCACGGCCAGGACGGCGCGCACGCCGGCGCGGAACGCGCCGATCGAGAGGTCGGTGCCGGCCGGCCACGGCACCGGGCGGTAGGCGTCGACGTCACGGTCGGCGATGCGGACCGTGCCCCACGCACCCGTCACGGCGATCCAGAGGTCGCGGGAGGAGGTCGCGCGGAACCCGCCCAGGGTGATCTCGATCGCCGAAGCGCCCTCGGCGTTGCCGACGAGCCGGTTCGCAGCCGCGAACGCCGGGCGGTCGGCCGCTCCCGAGAGGGCGATCCCGTCGGCCAGGCGTCCGGGGCGACCGGCATCCTGCACCGTCGCGAGGGCGCCCGGGTCGACGACATCGAACGCGTGCGGTCCCGCCGGCGGGACGGCCTGCGCGGGCGCGGCGACGGCCACCGAGGCGACGCGGCGGAACCGCACGAGCGTTCCGGGGCGGAGGAGGACGGACTCGGCAGCGCTCGGGTCGAACAGGGGCGCGTCCGTCGTGCCGATCAGTTGCCACCCGCCGGGGGTCTCGCGCGGGTAGGCGCCGGTGAACCCGCCGGCGAGCGCCACCGCGCCGCGGGGCACGCGGGTGCGCGGCGTCGCCCGTCGCGGCATGTCGAGGTTCCAGTCGTCGCTGACGAGGTACCCGAACCCGGGTGCGAAGCCGGTGAACGCGACGCGCCAGCGCGCCGCGAGGTGCCGCCCGATGAGCGCGTCGGGTGAGAGACCGACGAGGGATGCCGCGTCGGCGAGGTCCGGGCCGTCGTAGGCGACGGGCAGTTCGACCTCGGTCGGCGCCGGCGCCGTGCCGGTGCGTCTCTCAGCGCTCTCCGACGCGGTGATCCACGTGCGGGCTGCGGACAGCGGCAGGACGGCGGTGTCGACGTGCACCAGCACCGTCCGCGCCGCCGGGACCAGATCGAGCAGGCCCGGCGGGGTCGCGGCGGCGAGTCGCGCGTGGAGGTCGAGGACATCCGCGAGCCCGTCGACCTCAACGAGGAGCGCACTGTCGCCGAACGGGCGGATCACCACGGTGCGCGCACCGCGACCCCCGCCGCGTCGAGTGCGGCCCGCACCGCCCGCGCCATCGCGACCGACCCCGCGGTGTCGCCGTGCAGGCACAGGGAGGCCGCCTGCACCCGGAGCATCGACCCGTCGACCGCGTCGACGAGCCCGTCGCCGGCGAGCCGGACGGCCCGCGCGGCGACCGCGCCCGCGTCATGCAGCAGGGCGCCCGCTTCGCCGCGGGGCACGAGCGCGCCGGACGGCAGGTAGCCGCGGTCGAGGAACGCCTCGATGAGGAACGGGATGCCGCGGGCCGCTGCGGCCCCGACGACGACACCCGGCATCCCGAGCAACGGCAGCGGCCTGCCGAGGTCGTGGGCGATGTCGGCCACGGCGGCCACGACGGCCTGCGCTGACGCGGAATCGACCGTGACGGAGTGATAGAGCGCGCCGTGCGGCTTCACGTAGCGGAGGTCGGCGCCGGCGGCGACGAGCGCGCCGATCTGCGCGCGCACCTGCGCGCGAAGGAGGTCGGGCGCGACGGAGCGCGCGACACGACCAAAGCCGGCCCGGTCGACGAAGGAGGGATGCGCGCCCACCGCGACGCCCGCAGCCGTCGCGCGGGCGACGGCATCCGTCATCGACGCGGCGTCACCGGCGTGTCCGCCGCAGGCCACCGACGCACTGGAGACGACCGCGAACATCGCCTCATCGTCGGCGGTCGGCGCGCCGTCGACGGTCTCACCGAGGTCCGCGTTCAGGTCGATCGACGCCATGAGGCCACGGTACCGGCGGGCGGGCGGTGAACGACGGACGAAGGATCCGTCAAGCCCTGGCTCGGCACCTGCACGGACCATAGCGTCGAGGTGTCGCCGGAGATCCACTCCGGCCGGAAGGAGAGCCGCTGTGGCGCACATCACCGTGGGGACCGAGAACTCGGTCGACGTCGACATCTTCTACACCGATCAGGGATCCGGCCAGCCCGTCGTGCTGATCCACGGGTTCCCCCTGAACGGGGAGTCCTGGGGCAAGCAGCAGGCCGCGCTCCTCGAGGCCGGTTACCGCGTCATCGCCTACGACCGCCGTGGGTTCGGCGCGTCGACGAAGACGGCGTCGGGCTCGGACTACGACACCTTCGCCGCCGACCTGCGCGCGCTCATCGAGGAACTCGAGCTCACCGACGCGGTGCTCGTCGGCTTCTCGATGGGAACCGGCGAGATCGCACGCTACCTGTCGCGCTACGGCGCGGACCGCATCGCCAAGGTCGCCTTCCTCGGCTCGCTCGAGCCGTGGCTGCTGAAGACCGACGACAACCCCGACGGCGCCGGCGACCAGGCCTTCTTCGACGGCACGGCTGCCGCCGTCGCCGAGGACCGGTATGCCTTCCTGACCGGGTTCTTCCAGGACTTCTACAACCTCGACGACTACCTCGGGACCCGCATCTCGCAGGAGGCCGTCGACGCGTCGATCGCCGTCGCGAACCAGGCCGGCAACGCCGCGATCGCCGCCGCTCCCCTGACCTGGGCCACCGACTTCCGCAGCGACATCCCCGCCGTCACGGTGCCGGCGCTGATCCTGCACGGGACGGCCGACAACATCCTGCCGATCGACGCGACCGCGCGGAGGTTCCGCGAGCTCCTGCCCGAGGCGACGTACGTCGAGATCGAGGGCGCTCCGCATGGCCTGCTGTGGACCCACGGCGCCGAAGTCAACGAGGCGCTGCTCGGCTTCCTGCAGGACTGAGCCCCCCGGCCCCGGGGGTGGAACCGGAACGGGGTGCGTGCCACGATGAGGGCACGAGCGAGGGGGTCGCGATGGCGGATGCCGGGGTGCAGGAAACTGTGACGGGCAAGAGCATGGTCGTCGATCACGGGTTGGCGGGGCGCCTCGCGCGCGATCACCAGCAGAAGAAACAGACGGGACTGTGGATCGCTGGGACCGCCATGGTCCTGCTCTACGGTCTGGGAATGTTCGCCCTGAACGGGAACGTCCGTTCCCTCGTCATGGCCGGCTTCTGGGGGGTGCTCATCGCGATCGGATTCGTTGCGATCCGCCACCTCGGCACCCAGAAGCTGACCCGGGTCGTCGAGGGGCTCTACCCGACGGGCGATCGCCTCACCGTCACCGTCACCGACGCGGGGCTCACCGTGACCACGTCGACCATGAGCCTGACGGTGGCGGCCTCCGCTTTCTGGCGCATCTCGACGGCGCCGCACTCGGTGATGGTGCGCATCCACGGACTCATCGGGCCGGCGATGATCCTGCCTCGCGAGGTCGTGGACGACGCCGACATCGCCCGGCTGCGGGCGGCGGCACCCCGCATCCGTCGCGGCTGACGGGACACCGGTCCACCACGACCGCAGACGGATGCCGGGGCGCAGCGCCCCGGCATCCGCTGTCAGTCCTCGCTGCTCGGATCCGCGGCTCAGCCGACGACGGTCGCCTCGGGGATCCGGGCTCGCATGACGGCGAGCGCCTCGGGGCTGTGGTCGACGAGCACGGCGTCGCGGCCGAGCGCGTGGGCGACCGCGCCGGTCGTCCCCGAGCCGGCGAAGAGGTCTAGCACCCGATCGCCCGGCCGGCTCGACGCCTGCACGATCCGCCGCAGGATGCCCTCGGGCTTCTGGGTCGGGTAGCCGGTCTTCTCCCGCCCCGAGGTCGGGACGATCGTGTGCCACCAGACGTCGGTCGGCAGCTTGCCGCGAGCAGCCTTCTCGGGGGTGACGAGCCCCGGAGCCATGTAGGGCTCTCGGTCGACGGCATCCGAGTCGAAGAAGTACGCCGACGGATCCTTGACGTAGACGAGGATCGTGTCGTGCTTGCTCGGCCAGCGCTTGCGCGACTTCGCGCCGTAGTCGTACGCCCAGATGAGCTCGTTGAGGAAGCACTCCCGACCGAAGACGGCGTCGAGCATGACCTTCGCGTAGTGCGCCTCGCGGTAGTCGAGGTGCACGTAGAGGGTGCCGTCGTCGGCCAGGAGCCGCCACGCCTCGCGCAGCCGCGGCTCGAGGAACCCCCAGTAGTCGTCGAACCGGTCGTCGTACAGCTTCAACGCGCCACGCGTGCGGGCGTAGGAAGCGCCGCGGAAGCCGCCCTTGACCGGACCGACGGCCGGCGCGGGCGCGTCGGGATCGGGCTGCAACCCCGCCGTGCGGACCGCGGACTCGATCGCCCGCTCCTGGGTACGCCCGGTGTTGAAGGGCGGGTCGAGGTAGATGAGCGCGAACGAGGAGTCCGGCAGGCGCCGGGCGACCTCCAGGTTGTCGCCGAGATGGATCTCGACGGTCACGGAACGCGGCGCAGCCAGGCGTCCGTCGAGAACTTCGACTCGACGAGCGCCTCGGCCTCGGCGTACTCCTCCTCGGAGATCGAGCCCGCCTTCGCGCCGTAGAGCGAGGTGAACGTCTCCTTGAAGCGTTCGATGATGTCGGCGCGCGCCATGCCGGTCTGGCTGCGGAGCGGGTCGACGCGCTTGGCCGCCGATGCCGTGCCCTTGTCGGAAAGCTTCTCGCGTCCGATGCGCAGGACCTCGGTCAGCACCTGGCCGTCCATGTCGTAGCTCAGGGTCGCGTGGTGCAGCACTCCCCCGTTGGCGAGGCGCTTCTGCGCGGCGCCGCCGATCTTGCCCTTCGACGATGCGATGTCGTTGAGCGGCTGGTACGTCGCGTCGATCCCGAGCGAGCGCAGCGCGTGCAGCACCCAGTCGTCGAGGAACGCGTAGGAGTCTGCGAAGGTCATGCCCGAGACGAGGGATGCCGGCACGTACAGCGAGTAGGTGACGATCGAGTTCGCGGCCATCAGCATCGCGCCGCCGCCGGAGATGCGTCGGACGACCTGGAAGCCGTGCTTCGCGGCACCCTCGGGGTCGACCTCGTTACGGTACGACTGGAACGATCCGATGACGACGGCGGACTCGTTCCACTCCCAGATGCGGAGCGTGGGGGTGCGTCGACCGTCGCCCACGCGAGCGGTGAGCACCTCGTCGAGCGCGAGGTTCATCGCGGGCGAGACGGCCTTCTCGTGGACGACCTCCCACTCGAACTCGGCCCAGCCCGGCGCGACGATGAGCGCGCGGCGGACGGCGGTGGCGACGGCCTCGGGCGTGAAGCCGAGCAGCTGCGCCCCCTCGGGGAGCGCGCCGCGGACGGCGGCGGCGATCGTCGCGACGTCGGCTTCGACGGGCAGACCCGTCACCGCCGCATCGATGTCGGCCAGCGCGTCGTCGGGTTCGAGGAAGAAGTCGCCCGCGAGGTGGAAGTCCGCGATGCGGCCGTCCTCCACCTCGAGGTCGACGACGACCAGCTTGCCGCCAGGGACCTTGTACTCGCCGTGCATGGTCCTATTCTCCCGTGCCCGCAACGGGTGCGGATCCACTCTCGGGGACGGATGCCGCGTCCCGCCGCGCGATGCGCGCGTCGAGCCATGCGACGAGGTCGGCGCGCACCTCCGGCGCGCAGCGCTCGTTGAAGATCTCGTGGCGCGCCTCGGGGTACACGAGGGTCGTCACGTCGGTGAGGCCGGAGCGCGTGCGGTACGCGTCGGCCAGGCGGTGGACGCTCCGCGGGCCGCCCACCGGGTCGTCCCGGCCGACCAGGAGGAGCACGGGGACGTCGACGCCGAGGTCGCGCTTCGGCTTGCCGATCAGGCGCAGGGTGTCGACCGGACCGAAGAGCTTCGGCAACGGCACCGTGGTCGTGAGCGGGTCGTCGAGGAACGCACGGCCGACCGTGGCATCCGTCGACAGCCATTCGACGCCGGTGGCGTCCGATCCTGCCCAGCGCTTGTTGAGGGGCGCGGCGTTCAAGTCCCCCGGCCACAGGAGGGACGAGCCCGAGAGGATGACGGCGTCGTACGCGCGGGGGTCCGCGTTCACGAGCTTCTGCGCGAGGAAGGACCCCCACGAGTGCCCCAGGAGGACGAGTGGTAGCCCGGGGTTCTCGTCGCGGATGACACGGGTGAACAGCTGCAGTCCCGTCACGGTGGCGCGGAGGCCGCCGGGGCCGAGCCGCCCGAGGCGGGAGTGATCGCCGCCGTGCTGGCGCAGTCCCGTGCGGCCGTGGCCGCGGTGGTCGTCGGCGTAGACGGTGAAGCCGGCGGCGGTGAGGGCGGCGATGGTGCTGCCGTAGCGGCCGGCGTGCTCGCCGACGCCGTGGAGGAGCTGGACGACGCCGCGCGGGTTGCCCTGCGCCGGGTGGACGTCGTAGACGATCGCGATGCCGTGTGCATCGATGAACTCGGGCATGGCTCGAATCCTAGGGCGCTGACGCGGTCGACGGATGCCGGACTCAAAGCTCTTAGCCAGACTAATGAGTTATGCTAACGAAAATGAGCAGCGCACCCGAGACCTCGACGACGGACGATTCGACGACGGAGCTCGCGCTCGCGGCATCCGACTTCCGCATGGCGACCTTCCGTCTCGCGCGGCGCCTCCGCTCGCAACGCGCCGTCGACACGATGAGCGACGGGCAGTTCGCCGTCCTCGCCGGCCTCAAGGTGCACGGGCCCCACACGCTCGGCGAGCTCGCCGAGCGTGAGCGCGTCTCGGCGCCGTCCATAAACCGCACCGTGAACTGCCTCGAGGAACTCGGCTACCTCACCCGCACCCCCGACGAGAGCGACCGCCGGAAGGTCGTCATCGACCTCACCGAGCCGGGTCGTGAGGTGGTCGTCGAGACCGTCCGCCGGCGCGATTCGTGGCTCGAGCACGCGTTCGAGGAACTGAGCGCCGCGCAGCGCGCGACGCTCGCGAAGGCCGCTGCGATCATGCAGGAGGTGGCCGGCCGATGAGCTCCGCCATGTTCCGCTCGTTCTCGGTGTTCAACTACCGCGTCTGGTTCATCGGCGCCCTCGTCTCGAACGTGGGCGCGTGGATGCAGTCGACCGCCCTCAGCTGGGTGGTGCTGACGCAGCTGACCGACAACGACGCGACGGCCATGGGCGTCACGATGGCGTTGCAGTTCGCTCCCCCACTGCTGCTCGTCAGCGTCACCGGTCTCGTCGCCGACCGGTTCGACCGCCGCAAGCTCCTGTTCTTCACGCAGGGCTCGCTCATGCTGCTCGGCCTCATCATCGGCGTCCTCTTGCTCACGGGCAGCATGAACCTGTGGACGATGTACGCCTTCGCTTTCGCCCTCGGGATCGTGGCCGCCTTCGACAACCCGACCCGACAGGCCTTCGTCTCCGACCTCGTCGCACGTGAGAACGCATCGAACGCCGTCGCACTGAATGCGGCATCCTTCAACACGGCCCGCATGATCGGGCCCGCCGTCGCCGGCATCGTGATCGTCGCGGTCGGCACCGGATGGGTGTTCATGGTGAACGCCCTCACATTCCTCGCGATGCTCGTGGCGCTGATCCTCATCCGTCCCGCCGAACTCGTACCGCGCCCGAAGCTCCGGACCGCGTCACGGATGGCTGACGGCCTGCGCTACGTGGGCGGCAGGCCCGACCTCGTCGTGACGTTCATCATGGTGTTCCTCCTGGGCGCATTCGGCATGAACTTCCCGATCCTGGCATCCACGATGGCCCTCGAGTTCGGGCAGAACGCCGACGGCTACGGCGTGCTGAGCTCGATCCTCGCGATCGGATCGCTCGCCGGCGCCCTCCTGGCGGCCCGCCGCGACCGGGCGCGACTGCGCCTGGTGATCGGCGGGCTCGGACTCTTCGCGGTCGCATCGGCGCTGTCGGCGGCCATGCCGGTCTACATCGCCTACGCCGCGACGCTCATGCTCATCGGCTTCTCGACCGTCACGACGTTGACGACCGCGAACGGGTACGTGCAGACGACGACCGAGCCGGCGCTCCGCGGACGCGTGCTCGCGCTCTACATGGCGATCCTCATGGGCGGCACGCCGTTCGGCGCACCCATCGTGGGCTGGGTGGCGGATGCCTTCGGCCCCCGCGCCGCCATCCTGCTCGGCGCGGCCGCGGCCCTCATCGCTTTCGCCGTCGGCGGCGGCTGGCTGCTCTTCTCGGGCCGCCTGCACCGCCACGAGTCGCGCCGGTTCGCGGTGACGATCGACGAGACCCGGCCCATCAGCGTCGTCGCTCCCGAGGAGTTCAGCGACGAGGTCGCCGGGACCACCCCGATCCGGCTCCCCGATGCGGACATCGCGACGCGGAAGGATGCCGCGGCCCGCCCGCGTCCCTGAATCGACTCCCGCGCAGCCCGAGGTCAGTCGAGCCGGTTGCGGACACCCCACAGCGCGAGCTGCGTCCGGTCCGCGACGCCGACCTTGCGCAGCGCCGACTGCAACTGCGTCCGCACCGTGTGGACGGAGACGTGCAGCGATGCCGCGATCGCCTCGTTCGCGGTGATCCCCGAGGCGAGCAGGGCGACCACGCGCCGCTCCGCGGGGCTCAGCGAGGCGAGCCGCTCGACGTCCGGATCGGGGCCGCGCCGTCGGACGAACTCCCGGAGAACCGGTGCGATGGCACGCGGCGACACGATCGACTCACCGCGTGCCGCGGCCTCGACGGCGGCGACCACCTGGTCGGAGTCGTAGCTCTTCAGGAGGTATCCGACCGCGCCCGCGTCGATCGCGTCGGTGATGTAGCCGTCGACCGCGAAGCTCGTCATCACGATGACCGCGGGCACGTCGCCTTCGGCAGCGAGCAGCCGCCGCGTGGCATCCGCGCCGTTCATGCCCGGCATCTGCATGTCCATGAGCACGACGTCCACCGTCTCGGCCTGCGCGACGCGCACCGCATCGAGACCGTTGCCGACCTCGCCGACGATGCAGATGCCGCCGGCGGCTTCGAGCTGGAGGCGGAGGCCCTTCCGGACCGACCTGTTGTCGTCCGCGATGAGGACCCGGATCGGCGCACGCGGGGCGGTCACGGCGCCGTCCCCTCGTCCGAGGCGACCGGGATGCCGACGGCCAGGGTCCAGCCGCCACCGGCATCCGCTCCTGCCGAGAACGAGCCGCCCAGGATCTCGACCCGCTCACGGATGCCGCCGAGGCCCCACCCGAGCCCGATGCCGGACAGGTCGCCGACCGGGACGGCGGGTCCGTTCGAGACCGTGACGGCGATGCTGTCGGCGTTCCGCGAGATCCGGACGTCGACCGGCGCCCCGGGCGCATGCTTCGCGGCGTTCGTCAGCGCCTCCTGCGTGCAGCGGAACGCCGTCGCCGAGACCACGGCGGGAAGGGAGTCGAGATCGCCGGTCGCCGTGAGCGCGACGGCGACACCACGCGCACGCCAGAAGCCGACCAGCTCCTCGAGATGCCGCAGGTCCTGCGTGGCGTCGGACGGGCCGACGTCGCCTGCGCGCAGATCCGCGAGGGCTCCGGCGAGTCCCGCCGCCGCGAACCGACCCTCGTCGCGGACGTCCTGCATCAACGCCAACGCCTGGCCGGCGTGCGTCGGCGCGACCTTCAGGGCGGCGTCGGCGAGCGTGATGAGTCCTGCGAGGTGCTGCCCGGCGATGTCGTGGAGCTCCTGCGCGATCCGGGCCCGCTCGCGGCGCTGCGCATCGGCGACGCGGTCATCGTGCTCACGCGCGGCGAGTTCAGCCTGCTGCCGGGCCACCCGCATCCGTCTCGCCTTCACCGACCACCAGAGGCCGAGCGCCGTCCCGCCGACCGCCGGGGCCGCCATCGACACGACCTGGGCCGCCATCCACCCGACCGCTGCGGTGAGGCTCGCACCCGTCGTCATGACCCACCAGAGCAGGACGACGGACTCGGCCAGGATCACCACGACGCACCAGGCGATGGCCCGGGCGGCGGCCAACCGCGTTGCCGCGAGGAAGATCGCCACCGAGATCGGCAGGGACATCCCCATGAGCCACGTCGGCACCGAGAGTCCCGTCGCCAGGGCGAGGTGGATGCCGACGACGACGACGATCGTGGAGCGCGGCAGCCGCTGGGACAGGAAGAGGACGCCGGCCTGCACGGCGCAGCCGAGGGTCAGGAGGACGTACACGGCCCCGACCGGCACGGGGAGCGGCCACGGCTGGCCTCCCTCGAGCAACGCGACGGTCGGTGAGACGAGGGCCTGGACGACCGTCGTGAGGAAGACCGCGACGACGAAGAACCACGAGGCGCGGGCGGATCCCTGCAGGGCGATGTGCGAGTTCGCGGTGTCGGTCGTGACGAGCGGGGGTGAAGTCATCGGGGCGTGTTTCCGTGATGCGGCGAGGTCCGGTTCGGTGCGGGTCGCCTAGGAGCATGCCACGACTGACGCCTCTCAGCGGTTACGTCGAGCCGGTGGAGGAATGGTTCACTCAATCGGATGAAACTCGGCGGCCGATCGGAAGGCCCGACCGGGGCGACGACCGTATCCGCGCCGGATCGCGGCGCTCGAGCGCCTTCCCGCCCGCCGCCGCGCCCGTATCGTATGCCACGGGGGAACCGTCGGATCAGGCTTCGATTCGGCGGATCGGGGACCGGTCGACTTCGGGGGAAGTCCCGGCCCCGAGCCCCTCCCGTCGGCGGCCGACTGTCAAGGGGGCGGATGCCGCGGCCCGCGGTGCGTAGCGTCACCGCCATGAGCGACGCATCCACGACCCCCGAACAGGACGACCCGACCGGCGGCGACGAGGGCACCGAGAATCAGCTCGATGCCGACAACGCCGTCGAGGAGGACACCCTCAAAGCCCTCGACCCGAACGACTCCCCCGCTTGACGGGGAGCCTCGTCCGCGCGATCAGGCCTCGCGGGTGATGAGGACCTTCACCTCGAGACGGCTCTTGAACGGGCCCGCGTAGACGCCGCGCAGCGGCGGCACGTCGTTGTAGTCGCGCCCGCGACCGACCGTCACGTGACGATCGCCGATCTCGGCGTCGTTCGTCGGGTCGAAGCCGTGCCAGGACCCCGCGTACCACTCGATCCATGCGTGCGACTCCCCGATGACGGGGACGCCGACCTCGGCGGTGGGGTTCGGGTGCAGGTATCCCGACACGTAGCGCGCCGGGATGCCGACCGAGCGCAGCGCGCCGAGGGCGATGTGCGCCATGTCCTGGCACACGCCCTTCCGCTCGGCCCATGCCTCGGCGCCGGTCGACTGCACCTCGGTCGCACCCGGCACGTACTCGACGGCCTGACCGATCGCCGTCGCGATCGCCAGGGCCGCGTGCGAGGGGTTCTCGTGCTGGGCGGCGATGCCCGCGGCGAGGTCGGCGACCTCGGGATGCGGCTCGGTGCGCCGCGTCTGCGACAGCATCTCGACCGTGCCGATCGACCGCTGCGCGTCGCGCGCCAGGGCGTCCCACGACATGTCGGGGTGGGTCAGCGGCCGTGCGCGCACCTCGACGAGCGAGCGCGCCGTGATCTGCAGCGCCGAATGCTTGGCGAGCACGTCGAAGGCCGCCACCCGCGTGCCGAAGTAGTCGACGAAGTAGTTCACGTTCGTCGACGGGTCGATGTCGAGCTGGGAGCTCAGGACGAACTGACTGTCGCTCGTCGTCGGCAGCATCCGCGCCTCGTTGTACGACGCCCCCACCTCGCCCGGGTAGTCGAAACCGGTCGTGTGCTCGATGCGCAGGCGCTTCATGAGGTCTCTCCGATCCAGCTGGGTTCGGCCTGGGTCGGGAAGAACCGCGCCCGGATAGCCTCGGACGCCTCGCGCGTCACCGACTGCACGCTCTGCATGTGGGCGGGGAGCTCGGCGAGCACCTCGTCGATCGGGCGGTACTCGAGTTCGTTCCGCATACGTCCGAGAGCCCGCAGCACCGAGTTGGAGTGCCCGACGCGATCGGCTACGGGGTCGATCGCGCTCATGCACTGCTCGGCCGTGCGGATCGAGTGGATGATCGACCGCGGGAAGAGCCGGTCGAGCAGCAGGAACTCCGCCGCGTTCTGCGAGCTCGGCATCCCGCGGTAGGTCCGGAGGTACGCCTCGTACGCGCCGCACGAGCGCAGGATGGTCGTCCAGGACGGACCGGATGCCTCGGTCAGCGACCGCGTCGCCAGCATCCGCGCGGTCATGTCGGTGCGCTCGATGGCCCGACCGAGCGTGAAGAACTGCCACGCTTCGTCGTGGCTCGACGAGTTGTCGGTGACGCCGACGGCGAGCGCGGCCCGTTCGCGGACCCACTGGAAGAACTCGTGGGTCTTCTCGTCATTGAGGCGGCGTGGCATCCGGGAGTACGTCGTGTTGAGCGTCTCCCAGAGCTCGGTCGACACGATCTCCCGCGCCCGACGGGCGTTCTCGCGGGCCGCCTGCAGGCAGTATGCGATCGACGACGGGTTGACCCGGTCGACGGCCAGGAGCGTGAGCACGTGGGTGCGGGTGACTTCCCCGCCTCCCTTCGGGGGCGTCGCACCCATGACGCCCATGAGCGACCGGCACGCGGTGTCCTCGTCGATCCACGGGTCCTCGAGGAGGAGCTGCAGGTGCACGTCGAGGATGCGGGCGGTGCCGTCGGAGCGTTCGATGTAGCGGCCGATCCAGAACAGGCTCTCGGCGATGCGGCTCAGCATCCCTCATCCCCTCCCTCGGCGTCACTGCCCTGCTGCTGCTGTTCCTGCTGTTCGGACAGGGTGCGCGGCCGATCCTGCGGGGAGTGATCCGGCTCGTCCTGTGCGTCGTAGATGATCGGGATGGCCGAGGTCGCGGTGGCCTGCTCGGCGACGAGACCGGCGAGGGACTGCGACTGCCCGTACTCGCCGCGATTCGGCGCGTCGCCGCCGACGATCCAGGTGTCCTTCGAGCCGCCGCCCTGGCTCGAGTTGACCACGAGCTGCCCCTCGGGGAGGGCGACGCGCGTCAGCCCGCCGGGGAGCACCCACACCTCGTCGCCGGTGTTGACGGCGAAGGGGCGCAGATCGGCGTGGCGCGGACGCATCCCGTCGTCGACCAGGGTCGGGATCGTGGAGAGCATCACGACGGGCTGTGCGATCCAGCCGCGCGGATCGGCGCGGAGCTTCGTGCGGAGCGCGTCGAGTTCGGCGGGACTCGCGTCGGGGCCCACGACGAGCCCCTTGCCGCCGGAGCCGTCCACGGGCTTCACGACGAGCTCGTCGAGCCGGTCGAGCACCTCTTCGAGGGCGCCCGGATCCTCGAGGCGCCAGGTGTCGACGTTCTTGAGGATCGGTTCCTCGGCGAGGTAGTACCGGATGAGGTCGGGAACGTACGTGTAGAGCAGCTTGTCGTCGGCGACGCCGTTGCCCACCGCGTTCGCGATCGTGACGTTCCCGAGCCGTGCGGCGAGCATGAGCCCGGGGGCGCCGAGCATCGAGTCGGCCCGGAACTGCAGCGGGTCGAGGAAGTCGTCGTCGACACGGCGGTAGATGACGTCGACGCGGCGCGGTCCCCGCGTCGTGCGCATGAACACCCGGCCGCCCTGGCAGACCAGGTCGCGCCCCTCGACGAGTTCGACGCCCATGAGACGCGCGAGGAGCGTGTGCTCGAAGTACGCGGAGTTGTAGACGCCCGGCGTGAGGACGACGACGTTCGGGTCGTCGACCCCGGGAGGGGCGGAGTTGCGGAGCGCCTGCAGCAGCTTGTTCGGGTAGTCGCCGACCGGCCGCACGCGCATCGAGACGAAGAGCTCGGGCAACGTCTGCGCCATGACCCGGCGGTTCGAGATGACGTAGCTCACCCCCGACGGCACGCGGACGTTGTCCTCGAGAACGCGCATCTCGCCGTGCTCGTCGCGGATGAGGTCGATGCCGGAGACCTGGATGCGGACGCCGTTGGCGGGACGGATGCCGGCGGCCTGACGGTAGAAGTACTGCGACGACGCGATCAGCTTCGCCGGCAGCACGCCGTCGCGGACGACGTGCTGGTGCCCGTAGGCGTCGTCGAGGAAGGCCTCGAGCGCGCGGACGCGCTGCTGCACGCCCTTCTCGATGCGCGACCACTCGTCGTAGGCGATGACGCGGGGCACGGCATCCAACGGGAAGGGTCGCTCCTCGCCCGCGAAGTCGAACGTGACGCCCTGCGCGAGGTAGGAACTGGCGAGCGATTCGGTGCGCCCGCGCAGCTCCTCCTGGGTCATCTGCGCGAGCGCCTGATAGAGCTCGCGATACGACGATCGGGACCGGGCCGCCTCGCCCGGGTGCGCGATCTCGGCGAACATCTCGTCGAACGCCGGAATACCGGACGGGGTCTTGCGAGGCGCCAGCGTGGAGCCGTATCCGTCGAAGAGGTCACCCATGCGACGAGCCTAATCCGGGCGGTGTTGCCGGAGTGTTTCGCCGTGCGGTCAGTCCGCGAGCGCGAGGCGCAGCTGCTCGACGGCCCAGTCGATCTCGGTGGCCCGGATGACCAGCGGCGGCGCCATGCGGATCGTCTGACCGTGCGTGTCTTTGACCAGCACGCCGCGTGCGAGGAGCCGCTCCGCGACCTCGCGCCCGGCCCCCTTCGCCGGGTCGATGTCGACGCCCGCCCAGAGGCCCGCGACGCGGATCCCCGTGACACCCGCGCCGATGAGCGGCTCGAGGCGCGCGCGCAGGTGGTCGCCCAGCGCGAGCGCGCGACGCTGCAGGTCTCCGGTCGCGAGCATCTCGACGACGGCGAGCCCGACCGCTGCGGCGAGCGGATTGCCACCGAAGGTCGACCCGTGCTCGCCGGGGTGGATCACCCCGAGGACGTCGCGGTCGCCGACGACGGCCGACACCGGCAGGATGCCGCCGCCCAGCGCCTTGCCGAGCAGGTACAGGTCGGGCACCACACCCTCGCGCTCGCACGCGAACGTCGTGCCGACCCGGCCGAGCCCCGACTGGATCTCATCGGCGATGAAGAGGACATTCGCCGCCGTGCACGCCTCGCGGACGGCGCGCAGGTACCCGTCCGGCGGGATGACGACGCCGGCCTCGCCCTGGATGGGCTCGATCAGCACCGCGGCGGTGTCGTCGTCGATCGCCGCGGTGAGCGCCGCGGCATCCCCGTAGGGCACGATCTCGAATCCGGGCGCGAACGGGCCGAAGCCGTCCCGCGCCTGCGGGTCGTCGCTGAAGCCGACGATCGTGGTCGTCCGACCGTGGAAGTTGCCCGACGCGACGAGGATCTTGGCACGCCCCTCGGGGACGCCCTTCACCCGGTACGCCCACGCACGGGCGACCTTGATGCCGGTCTCGACCGCTTCGGCGCCGGTGTTCATCGGCAGGACCATGTCCTTGCCCGACAGCTCGGCGAGCGCCGCGGCGAAGGCGCCGAGCCGGTCGTTGTGGAACGCGCGGCTCGTGAGCGTGAGCCGGCCGAGCTGCGCGGTCGCCGCGGCGACGAGGGCCGGATGCCGGTGCCCGAAGTTGAGCGCCGAGTAGGCCGACAGCAGGTCGAGGTACCGCTTGCCCTCGACGTCGGTCACCCAGGAACCCTCGCCCTCGGCGACGACGACGGGGAGCGGGTGGTAGTTGTGGGCGACGTGGGCCTCTTCGGCCGAGATCACGGCGTCCGACGTGGGCAGATCGAGATCGGTCATCGCGCACCTCCGCGCAGTTCGAGCGTGCAGCACTTGATGCCGCCGCCGCCGAGCAGCAGCTCGGACAGGTCGATGGGGACGGGGATGTAGCCGCGCTCCTCGAGCTGCGCGGCGAAGGCGGTCGCGCGGGGCGAGACGAAGACGTGGAGTCCGTCGCTGGCCGCGTTCAGCCCGAAGACGGCACCGTCGGCATCCGACACCTGGATCGCGTCGGGATAGCGCTCGGCGAGGATCCGACGCGACTCGTCGTCGAAGGCGGAGGGGAGGTAGGCGATGTTGGCCCGCTCGACGCCGCCCGGTCCCTCGACGGGATCGAGCACGGTGATCGCGGTGTCGAGGTGGTAGAACCGCGGGTCGACGAGGCGCAGCGAGACGACCTCGCGCTCGAAGACCCGCCCCAGCTCGCGGTGGCTGTCGCCGACGGAGCGGAACCCGGTCCCGGCGAGGATCGTGTCGCCGACGAGCAGGAAATCGCCCTCGCCCTCCTGGACCTCGACGGGTTCGACGACCTCGAAGCCGTGCGCGGCGAACCAGTCCATGAACGGACGCTCCTCGCCGCGCCTTTCGTCGACGCGGAAGCGGACGCCCAACGCCCGACCGCCCACGATGAAACCACCGTTTGCGGTGTAGACCATGTCGGGCAGACCCGGCACCGGGTCGATGAGCTCGACCTCGTGGCCCAGCGCGACGTACGCGTCGTGGAGCGCCTGCCACTGGCGTACGGCTTTCGCGGTGTCGGTGGGCCGCGAGGGCTCCATCCACGGATTGATGCTGTACGACACCGTGAAGTGCTCGGGCCGGCACATCAGGTATCGACGGTGCTGGGCGATGCGGGTGACCGTGTCGGACTGCGTCGTCATTCTCGCTCCTCGTCTCCGGGGCGGCGGACGCTGTCCAGAGGCCCGACGGAGCTTGCAGAAGCCGACGGATCGGGCACGCCGGATTCCATCATGGCAGGTCGCACCGACGCCGTAGCCGGTGGATGCATGCCGCGCGGGGTGGCCGGTAACTGACAGGATGCAGACCATGGCCAGACGCACGGGTGAACAGACCAGAGCCCTCCTGCTGCGCGCCGGGATGCAGATGCTCCTCGAACGCGGGGTCAGCGCGGGAGTGCAGCACATCCGGCTGCAGGACGTCCTCCGCCGCGCAGGCCTGACGACCGGAGCGGCGTACCGCCTGTGGGACGACCAGGCCGACTACCACCGCGACCTCGCTGTGGCGATGGTGCGGATGCGGGTGGCCGGCCCGGCCGATGCGATCCGCGCCCGCGTCGATGAGCTGATCGCCGCGGGCGCCTCGGGCGAGGAGATCATCCGCGGGGCAGCGCTCGCGCACGTGCAGGCCTCGGAGCTCACGACCGAGGATCCCACCGACCTCCTGGACGCGCAGTCGTTCCGTGTCGCCCTCGCCCTGCGGACGACCGCGGACACGTGGCCCGAGCTGACCGAGGCCAGCTACGAGCGGCACCGGGAGTCGATCGAAGCCTTCATCGAGGTGTACCAGTACGTCATCGACGCCTACGGCATGCGCCTCCGGGAGGGCCTGACGATCGAGGACTTCGCCGAGGCGATGGCCGCTCTGGCGGAGGGATTCGCGATCCGGTCACTCGAGCGACTCGGCCACCCGACGTATCAGCTCTCGGGAGCCGACGGCACCCCGGCGGGCGAGTGGACGCTGCTCGGCCTCACGGTGAGGGCGCTCGTCGATTCGTTCATGACGCCACGCGACGACGCGGACCCCGAGGCCTCCGTCCGCCTGCCGCGTTACGCCTGAACGAACGGATGCCCCGAGCCCGAGACCAGAGGATCTCGGACCCGGGGCCACACTCCCCCCGAAGTGTTCCAAGCGCGCTCCCCAGAAGCGCTCGACTATTCAAACAACACGAGCGCCGTCGAATCCAGAAAGATAAGTTGTTTTCTTCTGCGGATCGATAAATCCAGGCACATCAGACCGCCGGCATCCGTCAGATGACCGATTCGCTCCAGTGATCGGGGTTCCCGAACCGGTGAGCGGTGATGGAGATGGCCTGCTCCCGGAGGAACGGGAGCAGCTCGATGCGCCCCGCCTGCGTCATCTCGTCGGCGTAGACGGCGAGGTCGGGGTCCCCGGCGATCGCCACGGCGAGCGCTCCCGCGACCTCGTCCATCTCGGCGCGGGACCCGACCAGCCGCACGCGATCGGCCCGCGACGGGCCGTCCTCCGCGGCAGGCCCGGCCATCCGCGCGATCCACTGCTCGTTCGATTCGACGAACACCGGAACCTCCAGCGCCGTGAGCGCCGAGCGGACCGTGGCGGGAAGACCCGTCGGCGTGCTGACGGTGAACGCCGAGCCGGCGCGCACCGCCGCGATGATCGCCCGCACGAGCGCCTGAGGCGCGGCATCCGTCGTCGAACGGATCTCGACGCTCGCGGGCCGGTACCGGAACAGGTTGCGCTCGACAACCAGGTGCGACACGTCGACGACCTTGCCGAAGGTGCGGTTCCACGCGATGGCATCCGAGAGCGCGGCCCGGCGGAGCCACTCGAACGCTTCGTAGCCGAGGGCAGGCTGCGCGGCCTCGATGACGTCGGTGATCGACGAGTCGAGACCCTTCAGGTGCAGCGTCGACGACGTTCCGGCGCCCGACGTCGGCCGCCACGATCCGAGCCCGATGAGGTGGTTCGGGCCGCCTGCCTTCGCCCCCCCGCCGACCGATGAGCGCTTCCAGCCGCCGAACGGCTGACGCTGGACGACCGCGCCCGTCGTGCCGCGGTTGACGTAGAGGTTGCCGGCTTCGACGCGGTCGAGCCAGAGCGCGAGGTCGTCGGGGTTCTGCGTGTAGAGCCCCGCGGTCAGCCCGTAGTCGACCGCGTTCTGCAGCTCGATCGCGTGCTCGAGCGAACGCGCGTGCATGACACCGAGGACCGGACCGAAGAACTCCTCGAGATGCACGCGCGACCCCGGCTTCACCCCGGTGCGGATGCCGGGGCTCCACAGCCGACCGTCGTACCGCTCGCTCGGCAGTTCGCGCGGCTCGACGAGCCACTGCTCGTCCTCGTCGAGCGTCGTGAGCGCCCACGCGAGCTTGCCGGAGGGCTTCTCGACGAGAGGTCCGACCTCGGTCAGCGGGTCCTCGGGCGAACCGACGCGGAGAGAGGTCGCGGCATCCACCAGCTGACGAGAGAAACGCTGCGACCGGGCGACCGGGCCGACGAGGATCGCGATCGACGCAGCCGAGCACTTCTGACCCGCGTGACCGAACGCCGAACGGACGAGATCGGATGCCGCGATGTCGAGGTCGGCCGACGGCATCACGATCATGGCGTTCTTGCCGCTCGTCTCGGCCTGCAGCGGAAGGTCGGGCCGCCACGAGCGGAACAGCGACGCCGTCTCGAACGACCCGGTGAGGATCACCCGGTCGACCACCGGATGCGTGATCAGCTGCTTTCCGAGCCCACCCTCGTCGAGGTCGACCAGGGCGAGGACGTCGCGACCGACACCGGCCTCGTCGAGCGCCTCCCAGATCGCCTCGGCGACGACGGCGGCGCAGCGTCGCGCCTGGGGCGCGGGCTTGAAGACCACACCCGATCCGGCCGCGAGCGCGGCGAGCGCTCCCCCCGCCGGGATCGCGACGGGGAAGTTCCAGGGCGGGGTGACCACGGTCACACGGGCCGGCACGAAGACCGCGCCGCTGACGCTGTCGAGCTCTCTCGCGGTCGCGGCGTAGTAGCGGGCGAAGTCGACCGCCTCGCTGACCTCGACGTCCGCTTCGGCGAGGGTCTTCCCCGTCTCGGATGCCGCGACCTCGATGAGCTCGCCCCGGCGGCCTTCGAGCGCACGCGCCGCACGCAGCAGCACCTCGGCTCGATCCGCAGCCGGCAGCGAACCCCACGCGTCGGACGCCGCCGTCACCCGGGCGAGGGTCGCCCCGAGCTCCGACTCGGTGCCGATGCGGGCGGCGGTGATCGCGGCATCCCCCGCCGTCGACGTCGCGACCCGGCCGAGGATCGATCGCGCCCACTCACGGTTCGCGGGGAGCGCCGGATCGGTGTCGGCCGTATTGCGGAAGCCGGGGGCACCCGCGGAGACCGCGGTCTCGCGCGAGGAGAACACGGCGGTCTCGACGAACGCGTCGCCGCCGAAGAGGGCGGGACGTCCGGGGGCATCGGCGGGCTGAGTCTCGCCGAGGTCGGTCGGTCGGGAGTCCCTGGCCGCGATCCCGAGGACGACCTGCGTGAGAGCGGCGTCGTCGGCGTGGGTCGCGGGGGCGGCATCCGTCGTCACCGTGTTCTCACCGGCGTCGGGGTTCGCGGTGCGATCCTGGCGGCGCCGCGGGCCCGTGGTCAGCGCGCGGTCGGCGGCGCGCTCGAGCGACGCCGTGAAGCGGTCGCGCTCGCGAACGAACATGGCGCGGTCGAAGGCGAGGTCGAACGCGGCGGAGAGGAAGTTCTCGCTCGACGCGTTCTCCTCGAGACGGCGGACGAGGTAGCTGATGGCGACGTCGAACTCGTCGGGGCGCACCACCGGGACGTACAGCAGGACGTGCCCGATCTCGCGCGCGACGGCCTGCACCTGGCCCTGCGCCATGCCGAGGAGCATCTCGACCTCGAGATCGCGCTGCACGCCGCGCTGACCGGCGAGCAGCCAGGCGTACGCGATGTGGAAGAGGTTGTGGCCGGCGACGCCGATGCGCACGGCCTCGGTGTTCTCGAGGCGGAGCGCTTCGTCGAGGCAGCGGACGTAGTTCGCGTCCGTGTCGAGCTTGGTGTCGTACGGAGCGGCCGGCCAGTCGTGCATGACGGCGTCGACGTGCTCCATCGCGAGGTTCGCGCCCTTGACGAGACGGATCTTGATGCGCGCACCACCCGCGGCGACGCGCTCGCGCGCCCACGCGGTCAGCGTGCGGAGGGCGGGGAGGGCGTCGGGGAGATAGGCCTGCAGCACGATGCCGGCCTCGAGGTCGCGCAGGCGCGGATCGTCGAGGACGCGCATGAACACGGCCATCGTCAGGTCGAGGTCGCGGTACTCCTCCATGTCGAGGTTGAGGAACGTGCCGTCCTCCGCCGCCGACAGGTAGAGGGGACGCAGCCGCTCGACGACGCGCTCGACGATCTCGTCGAAGGCCCACATCGAGAGGTGACTGGCGATGGCCGACACCTTGACCGAGACGTAGTCGACGTCGTCTCGGCGGACGAGCTCGTGGATGCCTTCGAGGCGACGGAGCGCCTCCGACTCGCCCAGGACGGCTTCGCCGAGCAGGTTGAGGTTCAGGCGCGCGCCGGACTCGCGCAGCGTCTGGAGCGCCGGGCCGAGCTTGTCGGGGCGGGCGTCGACGATGAGGTGGCCGACCATCTCGCGCAGCACGCGTCGGGCGATCGGGACGACCGGGGTCGGAAGCAGGGGCGCGACGACACCCCCCGCACGGACAGCGGCCCGCAGGTACCAGGGCAGGAAGGCCGGCGCGAGCGGGGCGACCCGCTGCAGGTTCGTCGCCGCGGCCGTCAACGACTCCGGCCGCATGACACCGTCGACGAAACCGAGCGTGAACGGCAGGCCGTTGGGGTCCTTCAGCACCCCCGCGAGACGCTCGGCGGCGGGGTCGACAGCGACCTCGGCGGATTCGGCGACCCAGCGCTCTGCGAGGGCGATGGCCCGCTCGGCGAGGTCGGCGGTGGGCGCTTGTGGCGCGACAGACGTGTCCGACATGAGGCTCAGCCTAAGGGCGCCTCGGGCGCGCGCGGCGGGACACGCGAGGGCCGGGCGCTAGGGCCAGATGCTGGGCGCTTCCGCACGGGTCGAGGGCAGAGCGGATGCCGCGGCCCAGTCCTGGATCCACTGCGGGATCGGAGCCAGGGTGTCGGGGCGGTGCAGGGCGTCGAAGAGCTCCTCGAGGGGCACGATCCCGCCCGTGCGGCGGAGAAACCGGACCCGCAGGATCATCTCGGCGTAGACCTCTCCCTTCACCACGGCACGGTGCATCTGGAAGACGGCCTTGTCGTCGTGGCCGATGATGCGGCTCTCGACGGTGAACCGCTGCCACAGCTGGAGGGACTTCCGGAAGGTGACGGTCTCGCTCGCGACCACGCCGTACCAGCCGCGCTCGTTCATCGTCTGCCAGATGCCGGTGCGGGTCAGCAGGTCGAACCGGCCGAGATCGAACAGCGACGCGTACCGGCCGTTGTTCATGTGGCCGAGCAGGTCGATGTCGGTCGGCAGGGTCCGGAGCCGGATGCGACCGACGGCATCGGGCGGGATCGGTCCGCGGCGACGATACATCACCCGCGCGCGCATCAGGGTCAACAGGGTCCGCCACCATACGTTCACGAGCGGTGAGCCTAGCCATGTACACGCGCACAGTGCGGCATCCGTTGTCGCTTGTCGACAGTGCCGGCGCGGCCCGCGCAGGCCCGCCACTGTCGATTTCACGATCCGACGAGCCGTGCGTAGAGTCTGGCCATGGAGCCCGAACTGCAGACCGACACCGTCGTCCGTCCCGTTCGCGACGTGGATGCGGAAGCCCTCGGCCGTGTGCACGCGACGTGCTGGCACGAGACCTACGACCACCTCATCAGCAAGGCCGCCCTCGAGAACGTGTCGGCCCGCCGACTCGCCGAGCTGTGGACCCACTGGGCTCAGCAGGGCCCCGATTTCCGCATGGTCGCCGCCCTCGTGAACGGCGAGATCGTGGGCTTCGCTGGGTCCGGCCCCGCCCGCGACCGCGACGCACCGCGCAACCGCGAGCTGTACTTCATCTACCTCCTCGACGCGTGGCACGGCACCGGCATCGGCCAGCGCCTGTTCGACGCCGTCGTGCCCGAGGACGACACCGACCTGTACCTCTGGGTCGCCGAGGACAACCCCCGCGCGCACCGGTTCTACACGCGCAACGGGTTCACGCTCGACGGGGCGAACCACACCGAACCCTTCCTCGGCGAGACGCTGACGGAAGTCCGCTTCGTGCGCTGACGCACGAGCGCGAGACTCGACGGCGCGGCATCCCGTTTCGGATGCCGCG
The DNA here is from genome assembly GCF_031932285.1 of Microbacterium aquilitoris. NCBI lineage: Bacteria > Bacillati > Actinomycetota > Actinomycetes > Micrococcales > Microbacteriaceae > Microbacterium > Microbacterium aquilitoris. The sequence continues at coordinate 1,201 of NZ_JAUZVT010000003.1, read as the reverse complement.
CCGTCGGACTTTCTGCCGATGCGCCGGTGAGGCGACGGATGCACGACCGGTGGGGCGGATGCCGCCCGGGCGGCGCACGGCGGTGACATCTGCCCCACCGATCGTGCATCAGTCAGGCAATCGGTGCGCCGGGGCCGGTCCCCCGCTGCGTCAGCGGCTCTTGACCTCACCGAAGAGGCGCGCGATCGGGGCGACGACGAGCGGGCGCATCGCGACGTAGGCCGCGACGGTGACGGCGATCGAGAGCGCGAAGAGCCAGAAGCCGGTCCAATTGTCGGCGTACGCCTCGGGGTCGGTCGAACCGGTCGCCGCGTACATGTGGCCGAGGTTCCGGAGGGCCCCGGTCGACAGCACGAGAGCGACGTGGACGACGATGAACAGGACGAAGTAGAGCATCGTCGGGAAGTGGATCTTGCGCGCCCATTCGACGGGGTAGATCCGGTTCAGAGTCGTCGCCTGCTTCGGCCACACCGCACTCATGCGGTAACCCGTGATCGCGGCGAGGGGGGCGGCGATGAAGATGGTGGCGAAGTAGGCGAGCTGCTGGAGCGCGTTGTAGTTCACCCAGCCGTTCTCGGTCGGCCAGTCCAGTGAGACGTACTGAAGAGCCGCCGACACCGCGTTGGGGAACACCTCCCACGAGGTCGGGATCACCCGCATCCATTGGCCGGTCACGAACAGCAGCACGACGAAGATCACACCGTTGGCTAGCCACAGGACGTCGAGGGCCTGGTGCAGCCAGAGCGTCAGGCTCATGCGACGCTTGCGGTCCTTCTTCGAGATCCAGAAGGCCGCGGGGCGCTTCTCGGACCTGACCTGCAGCCCGGTGCGGATGATGAGCACGATGAAGAACGCGTTGAGGAAGTGCGACCAGTTCAGCCATGCGGGGAACCCGACCGGCGCTCCTTCGGGCAGGTGGTACTCGCCCGGGTAGGTGGCGAGGAAGTCCTGGAGGGGCTCGAGACTGAGGATCCAGCGGACGGCGAGGACCGCCATCGCCGCGACGTAGAGGACGGCCGCGCCGCCGAGGACGACCACGCCGGCCCATTGCACCTTCGTGAACGGGCCGATGCGCGCGGAGTCCGGCTTCGCGGACGGCCGCCGGGCGACGCCGGCGTGCGCGAGCGGCCGCTCGGCGAGCGGTGCGCGCGGCGTGGCCGGCGCGGCGGCGGCCGGGGCGGCGGGCGCCGGGGCGGCGGGC
>NZ_JAUZVT010000002.1:0-1371406 GCF_031932285.1 Microbacterium aquilitoris | reverse complement strand
TGACCGTCCCTCGTACCCGCGTCGTGACGGCGACCGTCCGTCGTACCCGAAGCGCGATGGCGAGCGTCGTCCGTACGAGAAGCGCGACGGTGATCGCCCCTCGTACCCGCGTCGTGACGGCGAGCGTCGACCGTACGAGAAGCGCGACGGTGACCGTCCCTCGTACCCGCGTCGTGACGGCGACCGTCCTTCCTACCCGAAGCGCGACGGAGAGCGTCGACCGTACGAGAAGCGCGATGGCGACCGCCCCACCTACCCGCGTCGAGAGGGAGATCGTCCTTCCTACCCGAAGCGTGACGGAGAGCGTCGACCGTACGAGAAGCGCGATGGCGACCGTCCGGCGTACCCGCGCCGCGACGGAGATCGTCCTTCCTACCCGCGCCGCGAGGGTGACCGGCCCAGCTACCCGAACCGTGACGGGGAGCGTCGTCCGTACGAGAAGCGCGATGGCGACCGCCCCTCGTACCCGCGTCGCGACGGCGACCGTCCTAGCTACCCCCAGCGCGACGGGGACCGTCGGTCTTCGCGGCCGCCGCAGGATTCGGACCGTCGGAACGTGCCGGTGGGTCCGGTCGTTCCGGATGAGGTCACGGCCCGCGACCTGAACGGCGCGGCCCGGAACGAGCTGAAGACTCTCAGTAAGGACAACGCCGAGCAGGTCGCACGGCACCTGGCCATGGCTGCCCGTCTCATCGACGAGGACCCGGCTCTCGCGCACGAGCACGCGCTGGCGGCATCCCGTAGCGCTGGTCGGATCGCTGTGGTCCGCGAGACCGTCGCGATCACGGCCTACGCCGTCGGCGACTTCGCACTGGCCCTGCGCGAACTGCGGACGTTCCGCCGGATCTCCGGTCGTGACGACCAGATCGCGCTCATGGTCGACAGCGAGCGTGGCGTCGGTCGACCCGACCGTGCGCTCGAGGTCGGACGCGCCGTCGACCGTGCGTCGCTCCCGACCGACGTCCGCGTCGAGCTCGCAATCGCGATGTCCGGTGCTCGGCTCGACCTCGGCCAGCCCGACCGTGCCCTGCAGGAGCTCGACATCCCCGAACTCGATCCCGACACCGCCTTCCCCTGGAGCCCCGGGCTGTTCGCTGCGCGAGCCGCCGTCCTCGAAGAACTCGGTCAGGACGACGGCGCCGCGCAGTGGCAGCGTCGTGCAGACATCGCCGCTGCGGCGCTCGGCGAGATCGACGCGGACTCCGAGACCATAGAGGTCGACGAGATCGATGAAATCGAACTCGAGGACGAATCCGTGGACGAACCCGGGGAAGAGGCCGACGACACCGAGGACAGCGACGCCGAGGGAGACCCGGCATCCGTTCAGGAGGACGACGACGAGGACCGCGCCTGATGGGGCTCTTCTCGCGTTCCCGTTCGACACCGCTCGACGGCGTCGACCTGGTGCTCGCCGACCTCGACGGCGTCGTCTACGCGGGTGACGGTGCCATTCCTCATGCCGTCGAGAGCCTGAATGCAGCGCGGCGCGAACGTCCGCTCGCGTACATCACGAACAACGCGTCGCGACGTGACAGCGTTGTGGCCTCCCACCTCACCGAGCTCGGGCTCGAGACCCAGCCTCACGAGGTGGTCACCAGTCCGCAGGCCGCCGTGCGGCTGTTGCGGGACAGGGTTCCCACCGGATCGACGATCCTCGTCGTGGGTGGAGACGGACTGGTCTTCGAGCTGGAGAAGGCGGGCTACACCGTCACACGCAGCGCCGACGACCGTCCCGCAGCCGTGCTGCAGGGTTTCTCTCCCGACGTCGGCTGGGCGCAGCTCGCTGAAGCGGCCTATGCCCTGGCCCAGCCCGAAGATGAGGGCGGCATCCCTTGGATCGCCACCAACACCGACTGGACGATCCCGCAGTCTCGTGGCATCGCGCCCGGCAACGGCACCCTGGTCTCCGCCGTGCACACCGCGGTCGGGCGGCTCGCCACCGTGGCCGGCAAGCCGGAGCGCCCGATCTTCGACGAAGCGGTCGCACGCTTCGGGGCGCGGCATCCGCTCTTCATCGGCGACCGACTCGACACCGACATCGCCGGCGCGCAGGCTGCGGGGATCGAGTCGGTGCTGGTGCTCACCGGCATCGACCGGCCCAAGCACGTCCTCGCCGCTCCGAACTCCTCGAGGCCGACATACATCGTCGGCGACCTGCGGGAGCTCCATGAGCCGTACCCCGAGACGATCGTGAAGGGCGACGTGACGACCGTCGGCTCCGCCTCGGTTCGGATCGACGGGCCCGACGTGCACATCGTCACCGAAGGCGATCGTCCGATCGATCTCGTGCGCGCAGGTGCCGCGGCGATCTGGGGCACCGGACGCGCGATCTACGGCTTCCGGGTGCCCGAGCGGCTCTACGCGGACCCGTTCCACCGACGCTGACGGCCGCTCCGCCGCGTTCACGTCCGCCGTCGTCCGCGCCGCGTAGGGTGGGTGACATGTCGATGGATGCTGCTGACGGCGACGTGCGCCGCGAGGACCTGCTCTCGACGCTCGATGTGATCGAGGACCAGCCGTTGGGCGAACGGGCGGCTGCGTACGCACTGCTGCACGACGAGCTCGCGAAGCGTCTCGAATCGGGTCCCCGCGACCCGAACGCATGACCAGCCGGCTCGACGCGGCCGTGGCCGCCCGTGGCCTGGCGCGCAGCCGCACCCACGCCGCGCAGCTCATCGATGCGGGACTGGTGACCGTCGACGGCGAGCCCGTTGTGAAGGCCTCGGTCAAGGTCGGCGACGAGCAGCGCATCGAGGTCGCGGCATCCGACCACTACGTGAGCCGTGCCGCACACAAGCTCCTCGCCGCCCTCGATGCGTTCGGGGTCGACCCACGCGGACGCGTCGCGCTCGACATGGGCGCGTCGACCGGTGGGTTCACGCAGGTGCTCGTCGAACGCGGCGCCGCACGGGTGCTCGCCGTCGACGTGGGGCACGGGCAGCTGGCGGCGGAGATCGCGGCCCTCCCGGAAGTAGCTGTCGTCGAAGGGTTCAACGTGCGGCACATGACGACCGCCTCCCTCGCCGAGGCGAGCGGCGTCGCCGACGTGCCGACGCTCGTGACGGGGGATCTCTCGTTCATCTCGCTCACGCACGTCCTCCCCGCGGCGGCGTCGGTCTGCGCCCCGGCATCCGATCTCGTCCTGCTCGTGAAACCGCAGTTCGAAGTGGGCCGCACCGCGGTCCGCGAAGGACTGGTGACGGATGCCGGGCGTCGAGCCGACGCCGTCGCCACCGTCCTGTGGTCGGCGTGGGATGCCGGGCTCGGCACCCACGGCGTCATCGCCTCGCCGATCGCGGGAACGCACGGCAACCGCGAATTCCTCATCCATCTCCGACCCGGGACGAGCGACGACGCGAATCCGACACAATGGTTGGACACCGTGAACCGACTGGCGGGAGCCGCATGACCGACGCGACGCGCAACATCCTCGTGGTGGCGCACGCGCTCCGCGAGAACACGGTCGCCGGAGCCCGTCGCGTCGTCGAAGCGGTGCACGCGGCCGGCCTCCAGCCCGTCGTGCCGGGCGACGACCCCGAGCTCGCCGCGGCCCTCGGGGACCTCGACACCGTGGTCCTCGGCGAGGGCGGCATCGACGTCACCGACATCGAGGTCGCGATCGTCCTCGGTGGCGACGGCACGATCTTGCGCGCCGCCGAGCTGGTGCGGGCGGCATCCGTCCCCCTTCTCGGCGTCAACATGGGTCACGTCGGCTTCCTTGCCGAACTCGAGGCGGACGGCGTCGACGAAGCGATCCGCCGGGCGCTCGCGCGGGATTACGAGATCCATGAGCGGATGACGCTGTCGGTCGAGGTTCGAGACGCCGACGGCGACGTCGTCTACTCGACCTGGGCTCTGAACGAAGCCACGGTCGAGAAGGCGTCGCGGGAGCGGATGCTCGAGGTCGTGATCGAAATCGACGATCGCCCCTTGTCGGCTTTCGGGTGCGACGGCGTCGTGGTCGCCACTCCCACGGGCTCGACGGCGTACAACTTCTCGGCCGGCGGCCCCGTCGTGTGGCCCTCCGTGCAGGCGCTCTGCCTCGTCCCGCTGTCGGCGCACGCGCTGTTCGCCCGACCCGTCGTCCTCGGTCCCGAGACCTCTGTGTCGATCGACGTCCTCCAGCGGAATCAGGGCAGGGGAGTGCTCTGGTGCGACGGACGACGTTCGCACGACCTTCCGCCCGGTGCCCGCGTGGTCGTGCGGCGATCGGGACGCCCGGTCCGCCTCGCACGCCTGCATCGCTCGGCCTTCACCGACCGACTGGTGCGCAAGTTCCAGCTCCCCATCGCGGGCTGGCGCGGCGGTGCGGAGGCCTCGCTGTGATCGAGCAGATCCGGCTTAGGGATCTCGGCGTGATCGCGGGGGCGACCCTGCCGATCGGGCCGGGGTTCACCGCGGTGACGGGTGAGACCGGTGCCGGCAAGACGATGGTCGTGACGGGGCTCGGGCTCCTTCTCGGCCAGCGTGCCGACTCGGGCGCGGTGCGGGCCGGTGCGGATCAGGCCGCGGTCGACGGAGTGTGGATCGTCCCCGAGGACGGCCCGGTGGTCGAGCGCGTGCGGGATGCCGGTGGCGACGTCGAACCCATCGGAGACGGACGCGCGGAACTCTACCTGGGGCGGACGCTGTCGAGCGAGGGACGCAGCCGCGCCACGGTGGGCGGCAGGACGGCTCCCGCCGGAGTGCTCGCCGACCTCGCCGACCAGTTGGTCGTCGTCCACGGGCAGTCCGATCAGCTGCGGCTCACGTCGGCCGCGGCCCAGCGCGAGGCCCTCGACCGCTTCGGCGGCGCGACGGTCGCCGACGCGCTCGACCGGTACCGCCGGGTGTGGGATGCCTGGCGCACCGCAGCCGCGGAACTCGAGACCCTGACGACCGAGCAGACGTCCCGCGCCCGTGAGGCAACGGAGCTCCGGGCCGCGATCGCGGACATCGAGGCGGTCGACCCGCAGCCGGGGGAGGACCTCGAGCTCACGCAGCGCGCAGATCGCCTGGCGAACGCCGAGGAACTGCGGATGGCGGCGGCGACGGCGCACACGGCACTCTCGAACGAGGACGACCTGCCCGACGTGCAGACCCTCCTCGCCGAGGCGCGCCGCGCTCTCGAACGCGCCGCCGGTTCGGACGAGGCGCTGCGCGGCCACGCCGCGGCGATCGAGGAACTCGGGTACCGGGTGGCCGACATCGCCGGCGAGCTGAGCGGATACCTCGCCGACCTCGACGAGGGCGGCCCCCATGAACTCGCCGCCGTCGAGGAGCGTCGCGCGGCCCTGGGCGCCCTCATCCGCGCGCATGGATCGCTCGACGAGGCGATCGCGCTCCTCGCGACCGGGTCCGCACGTCTCGCCGAGCTCGATGACGACGGCGACCGCATCGAGCGACTCACTCTGGAACGCGATCGCCTCCGAGACGACCTCGACTCGCGCGCCGCTGAGCTCACGGACGCGCGGCGGGCGGCGGCATCCCGACTCGGCGACGCCGTCACCGAGGAACTCCGTCATCTGGCGCTGCCGGACGCGCGGCTGACGGTCGCCGTCGACCCGGGGGCCGAGGCGGCGCACGGCCGCGACGTCGTGACGATCCAACTCGCGCCGCACCCGGGCGCCTCGCCTCGACCGGTCGCCCGCGGAGCGTCCGGCGGTGAGCTCAGCCGCGTCATGCTCGCGATCGAAGTGGTGATCGCGGCGACCGACCCTGTTCCGACGTTCGTCTTCGACGAAGTGGATGCCGGTATCGGCGGCGCCGCCGCAATCGAGGTCGGCCGGCGACTCGCCAAGCTCGCCGAGACGAGTCAGGTGATCGCGGTCACGCACCTCGCCCAGGTGGCGGCGTTCGCCGGCAATCACCTGTCGGTCGTGAAGTCCAACGACGGGTCGGTCACCGCCTCCAGCGTGCGCCGACTGGAAGGCGATGAACGCGCCGCCGAGATGGCGCGCCTGCTGTCGGGCATGGCCGACTCGGACGCCGCGCTGGACCACGCGCGCGAGCTGCTGGCCCTCGGACGCGCGCGCTGAGACCGGGCACCCGAGAGGGCTGATAGAGTGAAAGCCCGTGACGGACTCTTCGGGCGCGGGACGCAAAAACAACGACATCACCAAGCACATCTTCGTGACGGGTGGTGTCGTTTCGTCTCTCGGCAAGGGTCTGACCGCCGCCAGCCTCGGTAACCTCCTCACCGCGCGCGGCCTGCGTGTCGTGATGCAGAAGCTCGACCCGTACCTGAACGTCGACCCGGGCACGATGAACCCGTTCCAGCACGGCGAGGTCTTCGTGACCGACGACGGCGCCGAGACCGACCTCGACATCGGCCACTACGAGCGCTTCCTCGACATCGAGCTGAGCCAGGCGGCGAACGTCACGACGGGTCAGATCTACTCCGAGGTCATCGCCAAGGAGCGCCGCGGCGAGTACCTGGGCGACACGGTCCAGGTGATCCCGCACATCTCCGATGAGATCAAGCGGCGCATGCGCCTGCAGGCGAGCGAAGAGCCCCGCCCCGACGTGATCATCACCGAGGTCGGTGGCACGGTCGGCGACATCGAGTCGCAGCCGTTCATCGAGTCGGCGCGCCAGATCCGCCATGAGCTCGGCCGCGACAACGTCTTCTTCGTCCACGTCTCGCTGGTCCCGTTCATGGGTGCCTCGGGCGAGCAGAAGACCAAGCCCACGCAGCACTCCGTCGCGATGCTCCGCTCCATCGGCATCCAGCCCGACGCCCTCGTCCTGCGGAGCGACCGCCCCGTCACCGAGTCCAACAAGCGCAAGATCGCGCTCATGTGCGACGTCGACGAGGACGCGGTCATCAACACCGTCGACCTGCCGAGCATCTACGACATCCCCTCGACGCTCAGCGACCAGGGTCTCGACGCGTACATCGTGCGCCGCCTGGGCCTGGACGCCAAGGCGGGCGACATCGACTGGACCCGCTGGAACAAGGTCCTCAACGCCGTACACAACCCCAAGCACGAGGTCACGGTCGGCCTCGTCGGTAAGTACATCGACCTGCCCGACGCGTACCTCTCGGTCACCGAGGCCCTGAAGGCGGGCGGATTCGCGCAGGAGACGAAGGTCCAGATCGTGTGGATCCCCTCCGACCTGTGCGAGACGCCCGAGGGTGCGGCGAAGGCCCTGTCGGCGGTCGACGGCATCGTCATCCCGGGTGGCTTCGGCATCCGGGGCATCGAGGGCAAGCTGGGCGCGCTGAAGTTCGCCCGCGAGCAGGGACTGCCCACCCTCGGCATCTGCCTCGGTCTGCAGTGCATGGTCATCGAGTACGCCCGCCACGTCGCGGGCATCGAGGACGCATCCTCGAGCGAGTTCGACCCCGAGACGCCGCACCCGGTCATCGCGACCATGGCGGAGCAGGTCGACATCCTTGACCGCGGCGACATGGGCGGCACGATGCGCCTGGGCCTGTACGAGGCTGCGCTGGCCGAGGGGTCCCTCGCCGCGGAGCTGTACGGCTCGGACCGCGCCACCGAGCGTCACCGGCACCGCTACGAGGTCAACAACACGTACCGTCAGCAGATCGCCGATGCGGGCCTCTGGTTCTCGGGGCTGAACCCCGACCTCGATCTCGTCGAGTACGTCGAGCTGCCCCGCGACGTGCACCCGTACTACATCGCGACGCAGGCGCACCCCGAGCTGCGCTCGCGCCCCACCGAGGCGAACCCGCTCTTCCGCGGTCTCATCGCCGCGGCGCTCGAGCGGCACCGCTCGAGCGAGCTGTTCGACGTCGAGAACGAGGACTGAGCCGTGACGGATGCCGCGCCACTGCAGGACGACGCCGTCACCGTCGAGGTGACCGAGACCCAGACGGTCTTCGAGGGGCGGGTCTGGAACCTGCGCCGCGACGCGTTCACCTACGGCGAGGGCTCGATCGTGCGGGAGTATGTCGACCACTCCGGCGCCGTCGCCGTCCTGGCGCTCGACGAGGAGGGACGCGTGCTCCTCATCCGGCAGTACCGTCACCCAGTGGGGTTCCGCGAATGGGAGATCCCTGCCGGCCTGCTGGACGTGCCGGGGGAGGACCCCCTCGAGGCCGCGAAGCGCGAGCTCGCCGAGGAGGCCGACCTGACCGCAGAACGGTGGGACGTGCTGTCGGACTTCTTCACGAGCCCCGGCGGCAGCGACGAGGCCATCCGCATCTACCTGGCACGTGGGCTCGCGGCGACGCCTGAAGCGTTCGCCCGCACCGACGAGGAAGCCGACATCGAGGTGCGCTGGGTCGCGCTCGACGACGTCGTGGACGCCGTTCTGGCGCGGAAGCTCCAGAACCCGTCTCTCGTGATCGCGGCCCTGGCCGCCGCTGCCGGCCGCTCCCGTGAGTGGACGACGCTCGGCGCCGCCGACGCGCCGTGGCCCGGACGCTCGCGTCCCGTGGGCGCGGACCGACCGCAGGGCTGAGGCGCCGTGAGGCTCGCTCGCGCCGTCGACGCGTTCCTCCGGCACATCACCATCGAGCGCGGACTCTCGGCGCACACCGTCGCGGCGTACCGTCGCGACCTCTCCGGCTACCTCGACTGGCTCGACGAGCACGGAGTCGACGACACCGACGCCGTGACGGGGGAGCTCGTGACGAGGTTCGCCGCGGAGCGCGCGGCATCCGATCCACCACCCGCCTCGACGTCGCTGGCCCGGCTGCAGTCGGCCATCCGCAGCTTCCACCGCTTCCTCGCGCGGGAGGGAATCGTGACGGAGGATCCGACCACGAAGCTCCGGCCTCCCAAGGCGCCGATGCGTCTGCCGAAGGCGCTGCCCGTCGAGGACGTGCTCCGGCTGTTGGATGCGGCCGGTCCCGCGCCCGAGGACGCCGCGCCGGGCGAGCTGGTGGGCTTGCGCGATCGCGCGCTGCTGGAGCTCCTCTACGCGACCGGGGCCCGTGTCTCGGAGATCATCGATCTGGATGTCGACGACCTCATGCACGGGGAGGTCCTGCGGGTGCGGGGCAAGGGCTCGAAGGAGCGGATCGTCCCGGTCGGCTCGTACGCCCGGGTCTCGGTCGACGCCTACCTCACGCGCGTGAGGCCGGAGCTGTCGCGCCGCGGACGCGCGACGCCGCGTGCGTTCCTGGGCGCGCGGGGAGCTCCGCTGTCGCGCCAGAGCGCATGGCTCGTGATCCAGCAGGCCGCGGAGCGGGCGGGGATCACCGCGCACGTCTCTCCGCACACGCTCCGGCACTCGTTCGCGACGCACCTGTTGCAGGGCGGCGCCGACGTCCGCGTCGTGCAGGAGCTCCTCGGCCACGCCTCGGTCGCCACGACCCAGATCTACACGCACGTCACCGTGGACGCGCTCCGCGACGTCTACCTCACCTCGCACCCGCGCGCGAGATGAGCTCCGGCTCCCCACCCTGCGGGGAGTCGCTCCACGGCGCGCCGCGACGGGATGACTAGACTCGGGTGAGCACGGCGAAGGCGGGAGATCAGTGGCGAGCAAGCGGAGTACGGCGGACGTCGATTCGACGGTGGCGACCGACACCCCGATGGGGCCGACGGGTCGCCCCTACCACGGCTTCCCGACCCCGCCGAAGCTCGACGGCCACGGTCCCGCGCGCATCATCTCGCTGTGCAATCAGAAGGGCGGCGTCGGCAAGACGACGACCACCATCAACCTGGCCGCAGGCCTGGCCTCGTACGGCCGCCGCGTGCTCGCGGTCGACTTCGACCCGCAGGGCGCCCTGTCCGCCGGTCTCGGCGTGCAGACGCACGAGACGGCGACGATCTACGACCTCCTCCTCGACCCGAAGCGCGACCCCCACGAGGTCATCGTCTCGACGTCGGTCGAGGGCCTCGACATCCTGCCCGCGAACATCGACCTGTCGGCAGCAGAGGTCCACCTCGTCAACGAGGTGGCCCGCGAGACGATCCTGGCCCGGGTGCTCCGCAAGGTGGCCGGCGACTACGACGTCATCCTCATCGACTGCCAGCCCTCGCTCGGCCTGCTCACCGTCAACGCGCTGACGGCGAGTCACGGTGTGCTGATCCCGCTCGAGTGCGAGTTCTTCGCGCTGCGCGGTGTGGCGCTGCTCATCGAGACGATCGACAAGGTCCGCGACCGCCTGAACCCGGCGATCGAGCTCGACGGCGTGCTCGCGACGATGTACGACCCGCGCACGCTGCACTCGCGCGAGGTCCTCGAGCGCGTCGTGGACGCCTTCGGTGATGACGTGCTCGAGACGGTCATCGGCCGCACGGTGAAGTTCCCCGACGCCTCGGTCGCGGGCGTGCCGATCACCAAGTTCGCTCCCGAGCACTCCGCCGCCCAGGCGTACCTGCGCCTCGCGCGGGAGCTGGTCTCCCGTGGCGCCGTCGCCTGAGGACGTCGCCGACGCCGACGCTGCGCCGCCGCGGGCGGACACCCCAGAGGCCGAGACGGCATCCGGCGATCGCTTCCGCGTGTCGCTCGGGAACTTCGACGGACCGTTCGACCTGCTCCTGACCCTCATCTCCAAGCACGAGCTCGACATCACCGAGGTCTCGCTCAGCAAGGTCACCGACGAGTTCATCTCGTACCTGAAGGGGCTCGACGACGACGCCGATCTCGACCAGGCATCCGAGTTCCTGGTGGTCGCGGCGACGCTGCTCGACATGAAGGTCGCGGGGCTGCTGCCGCAGGGCGAGTTGGTGGATGCCGAATCCGTCGCCCTGCTCGAAGCCCGCGACCTGCTGTTCGCCCGTCTGCTGCAGTACCGCGCCTTCAAAGAGGTGTCCGCGTGGTTCGCGCGGTGCCTGGAGCGGGAGGGCAAACGCCACACGCGCGCCGTCCGGCTCGACGAGAAGCACCGCCGGGCCGTACCCGAGCTCGTTTGGACGCTGTCGCCCGACGACTTCGCGGCGATCGCCATGCTCGCGTTCGCGCCGAAGGAGATCCCGCACGTCGGGCTGGACCACCTGCACGCGCCGCTCGTCTCGATCCGGGAGCAGGCCGCGATCGTCGTGACGCTGCTGCGGGATGCCGGTCAGCTCAACTTCCGCGAGCTCGTCGCCGGAGTCACACAGACCGGTGTCGTCGTGGCCCGATTCATCGCCGTCCTCGAGCTCTACCGTCATGCTGCGCTGTCGTTCGAGCAGCTCGAGCCGCTCGGCGAATTGACGCTGCGCTGGACCGCCGACCGGTGGTCCGAAGAGAACCTCGCCACGCTGGGAGCCGACTATGACCGATGACGCCACCGAGATCGAGGCGCCACCGCGTTCGCAGGACGCCGGGGACATCGCACGCCGCCTCGAGGCGATCCTCATGATCATCGACGAGCCGCAGAGCCTCGTCTCGCTCGCCGCCGCCGTCGGCGCGCCCGTCGCCGCCGTCCGCCGCGCGGTCGACGAGCTCGTCGCCGACTACGACGGGGAGCGTTCCGGGCCGCGGCGCGGGTTCGAACTGCGCGAGGTCGGCGGCGGGTGGCGGTTCTACGTCCGCGACGAGCACGACGATCTGGTGGCCGAATTCGTGAACGGCCAGGCGCCGTCGCGACTGTCGCAGGCCGCGCTCGAGACGCTGGCCGTCATCGCCTACAAGCAGCCGGTGTCGCGCAGTCAGGTCGCCTCGATCCGCGCCGTCAACGTCGACTCCGTCGTCCGGACGCTCCTCGCCCGCGGCCTCATCACCGAGGCCTTCACCGACCCCGAGACCGGGGCCATCAACTACCGCACCACCGACGCGCTGCTCGGCCACCTGGGGATCAACTCCCTCGACGAGCTGCCCCCCATCTCCCCGCTGCTGGACGACGGCTCCGCGGGATTCGAAGGAGAGAACATCCGATGAACGAGCAGTCCGACGAGAACCGGGTCCGCCTGCAGAAGATCCTCGCGAATGCGGGCGTCGCCTCGCGCCGCGTCTGCGAGCAGTACATCGTCGAGGGTCGCGTGCGGGTCAACGGCGTCGTCGTCACCGAACTCGGGTCGCGCATCAATCCGGAGACCGATCAGGTCGACGTCGACGGCACCGCGATCCAGCTCGACACGAGCAAGCGGTACGTCATCCTCAACAAGCCCACCGGCGTCGTGTCGTCGATGAAGGACGACCAGGGGCGCCCCGACCTGCGGCGCTTCACGAAGGACTGGCCCGAGCGTCTCTACAACGTCGGCCGACTGGATGCCGAGACGAGTGGCCTCCTCGTCCTCACCAACGACGGCGAGCTCGCCCACGTCCTCGCGCACCCGTCGTTCGGCGTCACGAAGGTCTACATCGCGAAGGTGTCGGGCCGTGTGCTGCCGCAGACCATCGCGCAGCTCACCCGGGGCGTCGAGCTCGAGGACGGCCCGATCGCCGCCGACAAGGCCCGGCTGCTCGACGCGAGCGGTGACACGAGCCTCGTCGAGCTGACGCTGCACTCGGGGCGCAACCGCATCGTCCGCCGCATGATGGCGGCCGTCGGGCACCCCGTCGAGGAGCTGGTCCGCCGCCAGTTCGGTCCCCTGCACCTGGGCACGCTCCCAGCGGGTCGGGCACGCGAGTTGACTACAGTGGAGCGTGGTGCGCTGTTGACTCTCGCGCGCCAGGCGGAGACCCCGCCCGGGGATCCCACTCAGGAGCAGTTGTGACCGACGCCATCGACGCGCGCGCCCGCGCCGTCCGCACGAGCGGGCTCGTCCGCATCGTCGGCGCGGGCCTGCTCGGTTCGAGCATCGGTCATGCGCTCCGCGCGCTCGGCGTCGACGTCGTCCTCGCCGACGCGTCCCCGGCTCAGCTTCGACTGGCGGTCGACTACGGGGCGGGCCGCGCTGCCCGTGACGACGACCGCCCGGACCTCGTCGTCGTCGCCGTTCCGCCGGACGTCACGGCCGACGTCATCGAGCGCGAACTCGGCGCCCACCCCGACGCCGTCGTCACGGACGTCGCGAGCGTCAAGCTCGAACCGCTGCTCGCGCTGCGCGAGCGCGGCGTCGACCTCTCCCGCTACATCGGGTCCCACCCGATGGCCGGTCGCGAACGCGGCGGAGCCATCTCGGCGCGCGCCGACATCTTCTTCGGCCGCCCGTGGGTCATCTGCCGCGACGAGGAGACCTCGGCGCGCGACCTCGCCGTCGTGGAAGGCCTCGCCCTCGACCTCGGCGCCAGCCTCGTCGAGATGACCCCCGAGGAGCACGACCGCTCCGTGGCTCTCATCTCGCACGTGCCGCAGCTCGTCGCATCCCTCCTCGCCGGACGCTTCGTCGGGGCGGAGGACGCGTCGCTGCGTCTCGCGGGTCAGGGCGTCCGCGACACGACCCGCATCGCGGCATCCGCCCCCGAACTCTGGGTGCAGATCCTCGGTGCCAACGCGCAGCCTGTCGTCGACGTCCTCGACGCCCTCGCCGCCGACCTGACTACCGTCGCCGGCGCGCTGCGCGACCCCGACGCTCCCGGTTCGCGTCGCGCGGTGGCCGACACGATCCGCCGCGGCAACGAGGGCGTCGAACGCCTGCCCGGCAAGCACGGTCAGAACCGCCGATTCGAGACGGTGGTCGTCATGGTCGACGACACCCCCGGTCAACTGGGCCGGCTGTTCGGCGACCTCGGCGACCTCGACGTCAACGTCGAGGATTTCCGTCTCGAGCACTCGCCGGGAGCCCAATTCGGTCTCGGCGAGATCAGTGTCGTCCCGTCCGCCGTCTCCGTCGCCACCGACGGTCTCGCGGCACGCGGGTGGAAGATTGCGAGCCTCAATGACTGACCCCATCACCATCGCCATCGACGGCCCCGCGGGCAGCGGCAAGTCGAGCGTGTCGAAGGAGGCCGCCCGACGGCTCGGCTTCGGCTACCTCGACACCGGTGCCGCCTACCGGGCGTTGGCCTGGCACGTGCTCCAGCACGGCGCGGACACGTCCGACGCGGCTGCGGTCGTCGACGCCGCCGGCGACTTCGACTACGCCATCTCGCTCGACCCCGACGAGTACTGGGTGCGGGTCGGGGACACCTCGGTCACCGAAGCGATCCGCGAGCCGCGGGTCAGCTCCGCCGTGAGCGGCGTGGCCCGCGTGCCGGTGATCCGCGAGCAGGTGAACGTGCTGTTCCGTCGCCTCGTGGCCGACTCCGGTCGCCCCGGCGTCATCGTCGAGGGCCGCGACATCACGACCGTCGTCGCCCCCGACGCCCCCGTGCGGATCCTGCTGACCGCCGCCCCCGAGGTGCGCGCCGCGCGGCGCAGCGCCGAATTGACCACAGAGGATGCCGCGGCTGTGGCCGCCGCGCTGCACAAGCGTGACGCATCCGACTCCCAGGTCGTCGACTTCCTCACCGCCGCCCCCGGCGTGACGGTCGTCGACTCGACCGACCTGGACTTCGCACAGACCGTCGACGCCGTCCTGGACGTCGTGCGGTCGGGAACGGAAGGCTCACGATGAGCGCCGAAGACGACTACGAATACGACGGCGGGCCCGACCAGCTCGAAGAGAAGCTCGCCAACCTCGACGAGGACCTTGCCGAGCAGCGCGCCGCCGCCCTGCGCGCCTCGCTCGCCGACTACGAGCTCGACGAGGAGGACGACGACCTGCTCGCCGGCTTCACCGCGGGTGGCGAGGTCGTCGAGATGCTCCCGGCGCTGCCGGTCGTCGCGATCGTCGGACGGCCGAACGTCGGCAAGTCGGCCCTCGTCAACCGCATCCTCGGCCGCCGCGAGGCCGTCGTCGAGGACACCCCCGGTGTCACACGCGACCGCGTGAGCTACAAGGCCGAGTGGATGGACCGCCGCTTCACGCTCGTCGACACCGGCGGCTGGGAGCACGACGCCAAGGGCATCGACCGCTCCGTCGCCGCCCAGGCCGAGATCGCCATCGAGCTGTGCGACGTCGTCATGTTCGTCGTCGACGCGATGGTCGGCGCGACGGCGACCGACGAGCAGGTCGTCCGCATGCTCCGCAAAACCGACAAGCCGGTCTTCCTCGTCGCCAACAAGATCGACGACGCCCGTCAGGAGCCCGAAGCCGCAGCGCTCTGGAACCTGGGTCTCGGCGAGCCGCACCCCGTCTCGGCCATCCACGGCCGCGGCGTCGCCGACCTGCTCGACGAGATCATGAAGGTGCTGCCCGAGGTCTCGGCCGTCGCCAAGAACGAGCTCGGCGGCCCCCGCCGCGTCGCGATCCTCGGTCGCCCGAACGTCGGCAAGTCGTCGCTGCTGAACAAGGCCGCGGGCGAGGAGCGCGTCGTCGTCAACGACCTCGCCGGCACCACCCGCGACCCCGTGGACGAGGTCGTCGAACTCGGCGGCAAGCTCTGGCGTCTGGTCGACACCGCCGGGATCCGTCGTCGCGTGCACCTGCAGCAGGGTGCCGACTTCTACGCGTCGCTCCGCACCAGCGCGGCCCTCGAGAAGGCCGAGGTCGCCGTCGTCGTCCTCGATGTGACCGAGTCGATCAGCGTGCAGGACCTGAACATCATCGACCTGGTCCTCGAGTCCGGTCGTGCGCTCGTCCTCGCCTTCAACAAGTGGGATCGCCTGAACGACGAGGACATGGACAACGCCGATCGCCGCCGCTACCTCGAGCGCGAGATCGAGCAGGACCTCGCGCACGTCACGTGGGCGCCGCGCGTGAACCTGTCGGCACGCACCGGCCGTCACCTCGACAAGCTCGTCCCGGCTCTCGAGACGGCGCTCGAGTCGTGGGACCAGCGCATCCCGACCGGCAAGTTCAACGCGTTCCTCGCCGAACTCATCGCCGAGCACCCGCACCCGCTCCGCGGCGGCAAGCAGCCCCGCATCCTGTTCGGCACGCAGGCGTCGACGCGCCCGCCGACATTCGTGCTGTTCACGACCGGGTTCCTCGACCCGGGCTACCGCCGGTTCATCCAGCGGCGCCTGCGCGAGATCTTCGGCTTCGAGGGCACGCCGATCGTCACGAACATGCGCGTGCGCGAGCGTCGCCAGCGCTGACGCCCGTTCGCCGTCGCTTCGAGAGGAGATGACGGTTCGCGAGGAGGCATCCGGGTCATCCGGTCCTCGCGAACCGTCATCTCCTTCGTCGTCTGCGGGCACGCTGAGTCGTCTGCGGGCACGCTGGGTTGTCTGCTGCACGCTGGGGATCTGTTCCGGGACATGACGGATGCCGCGCCTCGCCGCCGAGCGCGTGAGAGGCTGATCGCATGAGGATCGAGGAACCGTCGAGCGGGCCGCCGCGCCCCTCCGGTCCTCGCGATCCGGGCGATGCCTGGGTGGTGACCGATGCCGGCGATCGGTACTGGGGCCGATTCGGTGCCGCAGGCTTGCTGGCGCACGACCCCGCGCGCGGGGTCCTGCTGCAGCACCGCGTCTCGTGGAGTCACCACGGCGGCACGTGGGGGATCCCGGGAGGTGCGCGGCACGAAGGCGAGAGCGCAACGGATGCCGCGATCCGCGAATCGCAGGAGGAAGCGGGCGTCCCCGCCGCAGCTCTCCGACCGCGGTTCACGAGCGTGCTCGATCTCGAGGTCTGGACGTACACGACCCTCGTCGCCGATGTCGTCGACCCGTTCGAGCCGGTGATCGCCGACCCCGAGAGCTACGCCCTCGAGTGGGTACCGCTCGACGAGGTCGATGCGCTGCCCCTGCACCCCGGCTTCGCGGACTCCTGGGAGCCGTTGCGCGCGCTGCTTACCGTCCGCCCCACCGTGCTCGTCGATGCCGCGAACGTCGTCGGATCCGTTCCCGACGGGTGGTGGCGCGACCGCGCCGGTGCCGCATCGAGATTGCTCGAGCGGCTTCAGGGTCTGTCGCGCCTGGGCGTGGCGGCCTCCGAGCTGTCGCTCCCCGGCGACACGTGGTACCCCCACGTCGTCGCTGTACTCGAGGGCGAGGCGCGCGCCGCCGCGGACCCGTCCGACTCCGTCGAGGTGGTGCGAGCGGATGCCGCGGGTGACGACACGCTCGTCGCCGAGGCGCGACGGCGCGTCGGCGACGGAGAGCGGGTCCTGCTCGTGACCAGCGACCGCGCGCTCGGCGAGCGGGCGGTCGCGGTGGGAGCCGAGGTCCGTGGGGCGTCCTGGCTCCGGGATCGGGTGTGAAGCGACGGCTTCTCGGCATCGCCGTCGCTCTGGCGGCGGTGATCTGCGGACTCGCCGTGCATCTCGGGGCGGCGGACACTGCGGCATCCGACATCGCCGGTGATGCGCTCTACGTCGTCGCGGTGTGGGGCGGGCTCGTGGCGCTGTTCCCTCGGGCGTCGTCGTGGCTGATCGGCGCGATCGTGGTCGCCTGGTCGGTCGGCGTCGAACTGTTCCAGCTCACGGGGCTCCCGGTCGCGTGGGCGGGGGAGTGGCCGCCCATCGTCCTCGTATTCGGGACCGTCTTCGACGCCCGCGACCTGCTGGTCTATGCGGTGACGGGTCTCGTGCTCGCCGTGACGGATGCCGCGGTCCGCCGCGCGGTCGGGTGGCGCCGTGCGGGGGTGTCAGCGGCCGCGTAGCCGTTCGATGTCGCGGCGTTCGCGCTTGGTGGGCCGCCCGGCGCCACGGTCGCGGACGGCGACCAGTGGGACCGGTTCGCGCTCGGGCGTGCGATCCTCGGCGGCGACGGCGGCCAGCGGAGCGCCGACACGCTTGGTGAGCGTCTGGCGCACGACGAGGATGCGGTCGAATCCGGCGATCCGCACCCGCAGCTCGTCTCCCGGCTTGACCTGCTGGGCGGCTTTCGCCTTGTCGCCGTTGACCCGGACGTGCCCGGCGCGGCACGCGGTGGTCGCAGCCGATCGGGTCTTGTAGACGCGGACGGCCCACAGCCAGGAGTCGACACGCACGGCATCCGCCATGTGATCCTCCTCCCGTCCGGTGGGTCCATCGTAGGACGGGTCAGGATGCCGCGAGTCGCCGTTCGACGCGGGTGAACATGGCGTCGTCGAAAGCGACGATGCGCGCCTCGGTCACCGCAGACGGCGTCTCGGTGAGCGTTGCGACGGCGGCGTCGACCGCGTCGTCGAGTGGCCAGCCGTAGATCCCGGCGCTGATGAGCGGGAACGCGACGGTCGTCGCGCCGAGGTCGTCAGCGACCTCGAGGGCACGACGGTAGCAGGAGGTGAGGAGGCCGCGGTCGCGTTCGCCGGCCGTATGGTTCGGTCCGACGACGTGGATGACCCAACGCGCGGCGAGGTTCCCCGCGGTCGTCCACCCGGCATCCCCGGTAACGAGGCCGTGCGGGAATCGGGCGATGCAGTCGGCGAGGATCTCGGGTCCGCCGGCGCGGTGGATGGCCCCGTCGACGCCCCCGCCGCCGCGCATGGCGCGGTTGGCGGCGTTGACGACCGCGTCGACCTTCTGACGGGTGATGTCGCCGCGGACGACGGTGACGCGGCTCATGACAGATCCTTCGCGACGATCGGGCGGGCCGCGCCGGGGCGCGCGGTCTCGGTGAAGCCGGCGGCGAGGAAGCTCGAGAGGGTGCCGTGGTAGAGGTCGTTCGTCGAGAACCGCTTCACGTCGGTGTCGAGCGGGTACCCCTCGACGACGCGTGCGCCGTTCGCGCGGGCGTGGTCGACGGCGGCATCCAAGAGGCGGCTTGCAATGCCCTGGGATCGGTGCTCTTTACGGACGACGAAGCAGGTGATCGCCCAGACGGTCCGATCGTCCATCGGCTCCGGTGACGTCTGGATGTTGCGGGTACGCGCGAGGCGGGGTTGATCGGGGCGGGGGGAGACCTTGACCCAGCCGGCGGCGTCGCCGTCGACGTACGCGATCAGCGCCGACGGGACCGGAGCCGAGAGGTCCTGACGCAGTCGCTCACGCCGTTCGTCGACGCTGGTCGCCTCGAAGTCCTTCGGCGCGAGCATCCACCACTGGCACCAGCAGTCGGCGCCATCGCCACCCCCGGTCAGCGCGCGTTCCGCGTCGGTGAAGCGATCGGCACGGGCCGGTTCGATCGAGATCTGGCTCATGCGGGCAGGTTAGTGGCGGCATCGGACACGCGGAACCCCGTGGCGGTTCGCGAGGGGCCTCCGGACCGGTTAGGATAGTGGAGTTGTCCGCGAGGGCAACGGACCGGGATGTGGCGCAGCTTGGTAGCGCACTTGACTGGGGGTCAAGGGGTCGCAGGTTCAAATCCTGTCATCCCGACGGTTGGAGAAAGGCCGGAATCCACGCGGATTCCGGCCTTCTGCTTTCTCGCCGCTGCCCGTCGGCACGCAGTACCCTGGGGGAGGCTTCTTCTCGGAGCCCCAGACATCCGCTTCTTCGAGTTGCATTGAGGTCGACATGGGCGGGAAGCCAGCTGAACCGGTCGCTGCCCCCGATGTCCTCGCACGCACGGTGGATGCGCTCTCGACGGCGACCGGGTTGCTGGAGGTGACCTCCATCGTCGCCCATGCCGTGCGTGAACTGACGGGTGCCGACGGCGCGACCTTCGTCCTGCGCGAGGACGATCAGTGCTTCTACGTCGATGAGGACGCCATCGGACGTTTGTGGAAGGGCAGCCGATTCCCGTTGACGGCCTGCGTGAGCGGGTGGTCGATGTTGCACCGCGAAACGGTCATCATCCCCGACATCTACGACGACGAGCGCGTGCCGATCGACGCTTACCGGCCGACGTTCGTGGCGAGCATGTGCATGGCACCGGTGCGCTCGTCCGATCCGATCGGCGCGATCGGGGCGTACTGGGCCGAGCGGCACGTGCCCGACCCCGAGCACGTGCGCCAGCTCGAAGTGCTCGCGAACACCGCGGCGGTCACCCTGGAAAATCTCGAGCTCCGCGGCGCGATCAGCCGGCGCAGTGCGGAGCGCGATCAGATGGCCGCACGGGCGGACGAACTCGACGCGACCATGCACTCGCTCGTACACGACCTGCGCGGACCCCTGGGGGCGATGATGGGCTTCGCCGAACTCATCGCGGACGATGCGACCGATCAGACCAGCGCCACCTACGCGCACGCGGTGGTCCGAGCGGGTGAGCGGATGTCGGCGCAGATCGAGCGGATGCTGTCGATCTACCGCATCACCGCCGCCCCGCCGGCGCCTGAGCGGCTCGACCTCAGCGAGATCGCGCGGGGGATCGCGGACGAACTCCTCGCGCAGAACCGCGGTCGCGACCTCGACATCCGGGTCGACGAAGCCATCGTCGTGAGCGCGGATCCCGCGCTCGTCCACCTCGCGCTGGAGAACCTCCTCGGCAACGCCGTGAAGTACACCGGAAAGAAGCCGTCGGCGCACATCGTCCTCCGGCAGGTGGACGCAGGTCCCGAACGGGTCGTGTTGGAGTTGACGGACGACGGCGACGGCTTCGACCCGTCCGACGCGTCCCGGATCTTCGAACCGCTCACCCGACTGCACTCCGCGGAGGAGTTCCCGGGCACGGGGCTCGGGCTCGCCTCCGTCGCCCGCATCGTCGAACTCCACGGCGGCGGCATCCACGCGGATGGGCGGAAGGGGGAGGGCGCGACCTTCACTTTCTCGTTGCCTGCCGCCGGCCCTGCCGTCGCCTGATCGCCCCAGCTTCTCACCGGCCGGCGCCGCGTCACGGGCGATACAGGCCAGCCCACCGGCGAGGACGAGCCGCCCCACCTCATCGCATTGACACGATTCATTCTTTCGGATGGATGCCTTGCGCAAGCTCTGTCAGCCGTGCCAGGATCGGTCGCATTGAGCCGGAATGCGCTTTCCAATGATGGTGGTGCGTGGGCTCACGACATGACGTAAGCCCCCATGTCTCGAGGTTGTCGGATCGTCCAGCGCCCCTCCGGTGCGGGTCATCCGGCGCGCCTTCTCGTCGACGCCGTCCAGGAGGACCCATGCCCATCCGCCATCCCCGCTCCGCGCTCGCCATCGCGTCCGCGGCCGCGCTCACTGCGTCGATCATCGCTGCGGCACCTGCCGTCGCTGCCGACGCCCCCGCACCGCTTCCCGACGGCGACGTCATCGCGTTCGACTTCGGGCCCGGCGCGGTCGCATCCGGCTCGCTCGCCGTGACGTCAGCAACGGCGTTCGATGCCGGGTGGGGGTACGGCTTTTCCACACCGCCCGCCTCGGCGGCCCCGGATGTCGACCGCGGGGGCGACGACGCCGTGCGGTCCGACTTCGTCGCAGCGCAGGGCGGTACCTTCGAGGTCGATCTCGCGCCGGGTGACTACTCGGTCTCGCTCGTCGCCGGCGACGCGGAGGGCGCGACCGACATCGCGATCACAGCCGAGTCGATGGCCAAGGTGCAGCCCACGGCGAAGCCGACGGGCGAGTACCTCGAGATGGCGTTCCCCATCGCTCTCGTCGACGGGCGCCTGACGCTGCAGATCGCGGGCGGCGCGGCATCCCTCAACGCACTCACCATCACGCGGCTGCCCGAGCGCACCGCGGGCGCCGTCCCCACGACGTACCTGACGGGCGACTCGACCGTCCAGACCTACGACGCGACCGCGTACGCGCCGCAGGCGGGGTGGGGCCAGATGTTGAGCCGCTTCCTCACGGACGACGTCGCGGTGAAGAACCACGCGATCGGCGGGCGCTCGTCCAAGAACTTCCTCACACAGGGCCGCCTCGACGAGGTGCTCCGCGCGATCCGCCCCGGCGACTACCTGTTCGCGCAGTTTGGTCACAACGATGCGACACAGGGAGTGGACGACCGGTACGCCTCGCCCGCCGACTACAAGGAGTACCTCCGCACGTACGTCGAGGGTGCGCGCCAGCGCGGCGCGACACCGGTGCTCGTGACTCCCGTCTCCCGACGGAACTTCGACCCCGAGACGGGGCTCTTCCGTGTCAGCTTCCCCGAGTACGTCGAGAAGATGACCGAGCTCGCCGACGAGGAGAACGTGCCGCTGGTCGACCTCTCGGCATCCAGCCGCGCCTACCTCGACGAGATCGGTCCCGAAGCGGCGAAGGCCGTCTTCCTGCACGTCGACCCGGGTGTGTTCCCCAACCGGCCCGCCGGGACGGTCGACGACACGCACTTCCAGGAGTACGGCGCCATTCAGATGGCACGTCTGGTCGCGCAGGGCGTCAGCGCCCTCGACATCCCGCTCGCCGACGAGGTCACCGACACGGAGCCCCCGGCCGAGGTCCCCGCAGCCCCGCAGAGGCTCGTGGCCGGCGCCGTCAGCAACGCCGGCGCCACCCTGAAGTGGGACGCCGTGCCCACCGCGGACATCTACAAGGTGTTCCGTCAAGCGGCCGATGAGGACGCCTGGACCCTGGTGGGTACCGTGACTCAGCCGACGACGATCGTGCAGGGCCTGAACGAGGGCGCGACGGTCCGCTATCGCGTCGTCGCGGTCAACGGTCGCGGCGAATCCGAGCCGTCGGCGCCGGTGGAGTTCACCACCAAGCAGGCCGCGTACCGGTTCGACTTCCAGCTCGCCGGCAACCCCCTCGCCGCCGGGTACACCGAGGTCACGCCCAACCTCGCGTACACGAAGGACCGCGGGTACGGCTTCACGAACACCCTCCCCGCCAACGCGGGCCGAGACCGTGGAGCCGCCGAGGGATCGAACGACCTGCTCCGCGACTTCGTCCTCCCGGGCGACAGCTCGACCTTCGCCCTCGACGTGCCGAACGGCACCTACTCGGTCAAAACGTTCTCGGGCGACTGGATCGGATCGACCCGCACGAGCTTCCGCATCGAAGGGAAGGAAGCGGGCACGGGCAACGCCGGCCGCGGCTCGGTCGCGGCGGTCCTCCGCGGGCCCTTCCTCGTGACCGACGGCCAGCTGAACATCGAGGCCTACGGCGCCGCTGCCGGGACGCGTCTGAACGGACTCGAGATCACGCCGATCCTCCTCGGCCCCACGGGCCTGACGGTGACGGGCGTCGAAGCCGATCCGGCCGATCCCGAGATCGACCTGGCGTGGGATGCCGAATCCGGTCTCACCTGGAATGTGTACCGCTCGTCCGCCTTCGACACCGTCCCGACGCTCGTGGGAAGCAGCACCGAGCCGGCGTACACCGACCGCACGGCGCGCGTGGGACTCGACTACAGCTATCACGTGACCGCCGTGGACCGGACGGGCCTCGAGTCCGTGCCGTCGGCGAAGGTCGAGACGAGTCTGACCGACCCGGACGTCGCTGCCCCCGGCTCGCCGACGGATGTCGACGCCGTCCGCATCGACCCGCGCGAGGTGGAGCTCGCCTGGACCGCGGCGGAGGACAGCGTCTTCTTCCTCGTCTTCCGCTCGGAGGTCGAGGGGGAGCGCGGCGCGCTCGTGGGAACGAGCGACGTCCCGCGTTTCGTCGACGACGACGTGCTGACCACCGTGCCGTACTTCTACACGGTCGTTCCGGTCGGTGTGGGCGGTGCCGGTGCGGCATCCGACCCGTACGAGACGGCGGCGCCCACGGTGCTGCAGCGTCAGGCGGAGTACCTGGACCGTGGCGTCGCCGCGGTCCGGACCGATGGCGGCGTGCTCGTGTCGTGGCGACTGCTGGGCACGGACCCTGCCGACGCGGGTTTCCACGTCTACCGTGACGGTCGGCGCATCACGACGACGCCGATCACCGCCTCGACCAACCTACTCGACACCGACGGGACGGATGCCTCGGAGTACTTCGTCACCCGGTTGAGTGGCTCGGGCGACGAGACCGTCGAGACGACCGAGTCCGAGCCGGTAGGAGTGCAGACCGCCGCATACCGCGCGCTTCCCCTGCAGAAGCCGGCGGACGCGTACACGAAGGACGGGCAGCCCTACTCGTACTCGGCCAACGACACCACCGTCGGCGACGTCGACGGGGACGGGCAGTACGAGCTCATCGTGAAGTGGTACCCGTCGAACGCGAAGGACAACTCGCAGGGCGGCTACACCGGCAACGTCTACGTCGACGCCTACCGGCTGGACGGCGAACGTCTCTGGCGCATCGACCTGGGCGTGAACGTCCGAGCGGGTGCCCACTACACCGACCTCATGGTCTACGACTTCGACGGCAACGGCCGTGCCGAGCTGATCACACGGACCGCGGACGGCACGGTCGACGGGGCAGGACGGGTGATCGGCGACGCGAGCGCAGACCATCGCAACAGCTCGGGGTACGTCCTGCAGGGCCCGGAGTTCCTGACGGTCTTCGACGGGCTGACGGGCGCGGCGGTCGACACGATCGACTACATCCCGCAGCGCGGCGACGTCGGATCGTGGGGCGACACGTACGGCAACCGGGTTGACCGGTTCCTCGCATCCGTCGCCTACCTCGACGGTGAGCACCCGAGCGCGATCTTCAGCCGCGGGTACTACACGCGTGCCGTCGTCGCGGCCGTCGACTTCGACGGCGAGGAGCTGACGACGCGCTGGGTCGCCGATTCGAACGAGGACGGTGCGGAGGCCCTCTACGGGCAGGGCAACCACTCCATGTCGGTCGCCGATGTGGACGGTGACGCGAAGGACGAGATCATCTTCGGCTCGGCCGCGATCGACGACGACGGGGAGCTGCTGTACTCGACCGGACTCGGCCACGGCGACGCCCTCCACGTCGGTGACTTCGACCCCTCGCGACCCGGACTCGAAGCCTTCGCGGCTCACGAGAATATGGCGGCGTCCGGCAACCGCGGGGCGACGTTCCGCGACGCGAAGACCGGCGAGGTGCTCTGGAGTATCCCCGCCACCGTCGACACCGGACGTGCCGCCGTCGGAGACATCGACCCGCGGCATCCCGGCGCAGAGGGCTGGGCCGTCGGCGGTGACGCCGCGTGGGACTCTCGGACCGGCACGCTCGTCGCCGCGGACGGTGAGGTCATCGGCGACACGATCCCGGCCGCGAACTTCCTCGCCTGGTTCGACGGCGATCCGCTGCGCGAGATCGTCGACCACGAGTGGGATGCGGCGACCTCTCAAGGCACGCCGGTCGTCGCGAAGTGGGATTGGGGGGCGGGGGAGCAGAAGACGATCCTGTCGGATGCCGGAGCCCGGTCGAACAACGGCACGAAAGGCACGCCCAACCTCCAGGCCGACCTGTTCGGCGACTGGCGCGAGGAGATCGTGTGGCGCTCGGCGGACTCGTCGGAGCTGCGCATCTACTCGACCGGCGACGAGACCGACATCCGCATCCCGACGCTCATGCACGACATGCAGTACCGGGTCGCGGTCGCCTGGCAGAACACCGGCTACAACCAGCCGCCCCACCCGAGCTTCTTCATCGGCGACGGGATGGAGCCGGCTCCGATGCCGCGCATCGCGGTGACGGGTGGTCCCTCGGGCGGCGACGACGAGTCCGCTCCGGTGATCTCGGGTCTGCCGAAGGACGGTGCGCTCCTGGCCGACAGCGACGAGCTCGCGCTTGCGGTGACGGCGGCGGACCCCGAGTCCGGCGTGCGGAACCTCGACGTCGCCCTGGACGGGGAGCCGGTCGCGGCCGACGCCGTCATCGACCTCACCGGCAAGGCGGGCGAGCACCTGCTGACCGTGCGGGCCGTCAACCACGACGGTCTCATCGCGACGGCGGAGTCCCGGTTCACGGTCTTCGCCGACGAGGGCGCGACGGCGGCGCCCGGTCGGGGGGCTCTCAGCAGCGACAGCGGCTGGGGCACTGGCCTCCGCGACGGATCGTTCACGGTCACCATGAACCTGTGGTGGGGCGTCAACGGCTCCGTGTTCCGGCTGTACGAGAACGGCGAGCTCCTCGACACCCGCCTTCTGACTCCCCAATCGCCGGGGGCGCAGCAGGTCGCCGTGCCCATCGCCGGCCGCTCGAACGGCACGTATGTCTACACGGGCGAGCTGGTCAATGCGGCGGGAGCAACGAAGACGACGTCGATCACCGTCACGGTGACGGATGCCGCTCCCGGTATGCCCGTGCTCTCGCACGACAACCACGACCGCGACAGTGCTTACACGGTCACCTCGAACCTCTGGTGGGGGACCAACGCGACCTCGTACGCGCTGTACGAGAACGGCAAGATCATCGACGAGCAGAGCCTCGAAGCGGCGTCGCCGAACGCGCAGCGCACCCGCACGGCGGTGACGGGTCGTGGCCCGGGTACATATGAGTACGTCGTGGAGTACCGCAACGGGGCGGGCGCGACCCGCTCGACTCCGCTGACGGTCGTCGTCCGCTGAGACGGATGCCGCGGGTCGCCCTCACGCGGGGTGCGACCTGCGGCATCCCTTCGCCACTGTCGGGCGATCGCGTCTGTGAGGACTCAGAGTTCCGCGACGCGGATGAGCACCTTGCCGACCGTGGCGGCTTCGACCGCGTCGTGAGCGGCGGCGGTCTGCTCGAGCGGGAACCAGGTCAGTGGGAGCCCGGCGTCTTCGCCCACCGGCAGCGCGCCGTCTTCGAGTGCGCGCGTGATGTCGGCGACGGCGGCATCGAGGGCAGGTTCTCCGACGGTGTAGAGCAGGACGCCCTGGACCCGGATGTTCTTCGCGAAGGTCGGACGGATCGGCATGCTGAAGGTGTCGCCGTTGTCGTCCGCGTAGAACGCGACGACCGCGTGCCCGGCGGCGACCTCCGCGTCTACCGCCGCGTTCGTGGCGAGCGACACCTCGACGATCTGATCGACGCCGTCGGGCGCGACCTCGCGGATGTTCTCGACGAGGTCACCCTGCGTGTAGTCGATGATGTGGTGCGCGCCGGCCGCCCGCGCGAGTGCCGCCTTCGCGTCGGAGCTGACGGTGGTGATGACCGTCGCGCCCGCCCAGCGGGCCAGCTGGATCGCGGCGTGACCGACGGCGCCGGCGCCTCCCGCGACGAGCACGGTGCGTCCGGTGAGCGCTCCGGGGGCCAGGCGAGCCGGCCCGTCCTCGTGGACCGTGAGGGCGCGGTGCGCCGTCACGGCGGGAACGCCGAGGCTCGCAGCGGTCGCGAAGTCGATGCCCTCGGGGAGTCGGATGGCGCGGGATGCCGGCACCACCGTGTACTCCTGCGCGGTGCCCGTGGGGCGCTGGTGCTGCGCGAGGTGCACCCACACGCGGTCGCCGACGGCGAGTCCCTCCACACCGTCGCCGAGCGCGTCGATGATCCCGCTGCCGTCCTGGTTCGGGACGGTCTCGGCGAAGGTCGCGCGCGCCGTGCCGCCGGCGCGGGACTTCCAGTCGGTCGGGTTCACGCCCGACACGGCGATGCGCACGCGCACCTCTCCGGCGCCGGGGTCGGCGATTCCTCGCTCGACGAGGGACAGGACGTCGGAGGCGCCCGGGGTGCGGTAGACGATGGCCTTCATGTGGAGCATGAACCGACCGTAGCGTGCGGGCATTCCGAGACCGGGGGATTGCCAGGCGCGCTGTGGGAGGCTCGATGCAGCGGCATGAGTTTCATGCCGCGTGCAGGAAGGGGGCCTCGTGCCCACCTGGCTCGAACATCTCTGTCACGCTCTCATCGGCCGGACGCGATCGCACGACGATCTCCCGGACCTCCGTGACCTCCCGACGTCGCGTGTGGACGTCGAACGGACCTACTACCTCGTCGACGATCCCGAACGCCGCACCCGGGACGATCGGCTGTACGTGCTGCGGATGGGGCGCGGGCGCGCCCGTCGCGCCGCGGACATCTCCGTCCACTCGAACGGACGCGTCGTCGGCTACCTGCCGGCGGCAGCCTCGGCCGCGCTCGCCGCCCCCCTGGCGGGTCTGGGCGGCGCGGCGATCGTCAACGGGGCCGGTCCCCGTCCCGGGACCACCCGTCTGCGCGTCGATCTCCCCAGCGCGGACGCGATGCGGTCGCTCCGCGGGACGACGGAGCTCGCCGCGGCCTGACGCGCGTCACTGGGCGACGACGTCGCCCGATCCGTCGGCGTTCACCCGGAACGAGACGCTCTTGTATTCGGTCCGGAGCGAGATGAACATCTCGGGGTTCTCGACGGACGCTCCGAAGGTCTCGCTGTCGATGTCGCTGTCGGTGCCCCGCGAGACGACGGCGCTCGCGTCGCCGACGGGGATGCCCGACTCCGCCGACGCCTTCTCCATCAGCGCCCACACGGTCGAGAGGGCGATGTCCTTCCAGGAGAACTGCTCGGCCGCGAGGTCGGGCTGTGACGGCGCCGGGCCCTCGTGATCGACGACACCGCCCCGGTACATCCACACATCGGTCTCGGTCCTGCCCGGGGTGAGGGGTGCCTCGACCCGGATGAAATCAGACGTGATGAGGACGGTGCTGACCCGGTCGTGCCCGATCTCGTCCTCGAGGGCCCGCACCGCGACGGCCAGTTCGTCGGGCCGCCGCAGGTCCACGCCGATGCGCCCCTCCTGCGCCGCCTGCGCGGTCATCACGACGGCGCGGCCGTATGGAGCGACGACGGCGGCCGCCACGGCGAGCGCGATGACGACGAAGAGGATGCCGCGGAGCACCCTCCCGCGTGGACCGATGCCGAGGAGCGGGCCGCGCCGCGCGCCGTTCACCACGCGCTGCGCCTTCGGCCAGGAGATCTTCGGGACCGACCCCGGCGGTGGGACGACGAGCCCGTCGATCTCCTGCGGCGAGACCTGGCCGTCGACGAAGCCGAACTCGGGGCCGCCCTCGATCAGGATCGCGACCGGCCGGGTCGCGTCGGGCCTGAGGGCTCCGAGCTCGATCAGCGGGACGACACTGCGGAGGGTGGTGGCGTACGCGGCGCCCCGGCGCGGCTGCACCGTGACGTCGATCTCGCACACGGGCTGGTCGTTGATCTGCGTTCCCGTCTGACGGACGGCGTCGATGCGTGCCACGCCCAGGCGATCCTCGGCCCGCGCGCGGGTCAGATCCTCCTGAGAGACCGATGTCGAGGCGAGCCCCGACGCACCCAGCCGTAGGAAGACGACGCTGAGGATGCCGATGGGCAGCGCGACCGCGAGGACCCAGATGCCGGCTCCGGGAGGACCGACCACCGCGGCGACGGCACCGCCGACGAGAGCGCCCACAGCTGCGGAGAAGATCAGGCGAAGCACGATCCGGGAGCCTATCGGCAGGTGACGAACTGCCCGAAATCGGCCGCATCGACGGGGATGCTCTGACAGGCTTTCGGTGTGATCGAGACACTCCTGGGCCTCGTGGTCGCGCTCCTCGTCGTCGCCCTCACCACGGTCGTCGGCCGGTGGGCGGGGATCGCGGCGCCGATCCTCATGGTGGCCGTCGGGGTCGGGGGGAGCTTCCTGCCGGTGTTCGACGACTTCGTCCTCGACCCGGAGTGGATCCTCCTCGGCATCCTGCCGCCCTTGCTCTACTCGGCGGCGGTGTCGATGCCGGCCATGCACTTCCGCCGCGAGTTCGGCGCGATCGCCGGGCTGTCGGTCTTCCTCGTCATCGGGACTGCGCTCGCCCTCGGACTGTTCTTCATGATCGTGCTCCCCGACCTCGGTTTCGCGTGGGGCGTCGCGCTCGGCGCGATCGTCAGCCCGACCGACGCGGTCGCGACGTCGATCATCAAACGCACCCCGGTTTCCAAACGCGTCGTCGCGATCCTCGAGGGCGAGAGCCTGCTCAACGACGCCACGGCGCTCGTGCTGCTGCGGACGGCCATCGCGGCGGCTGCGGCATCCTTCTCGTTCTGGGGTGCCGTCGGCACGTTCGCCTACGCCGTCGTCGTCGCCGTACTCATCGGCGCGTTCGTCGGCTGGCTGAACCTGACCGTCCGTCGCCGCGCGACGGATCCGACCGTCAACACCGTCCTGTCGTTCACCGTCCCGTTCCTCGCCGCCATCCCCGCCGAGCTCCTCGGGGCCTCGGGGCTCGTCGCCGCCGTCGTCGCGGGCATCATCACGGGTGTCGGGGGTCCGCGCGTGTTCTCGGCGCGCAATCGGCTCTCGGACGCGCAGAACTGGCGCACGATCGAGCTCGTCCTCGAAGGTCTCGTGTTCCTGTTCATGGGACTGCAGCTCACGACGATCATCTCGGACGTGCAGGCCGTGCACGCCGGCGTGGCACCCGCTCTCCTCATCGCGGCGGGGGCGTGGCTGCTTACCGTCGTCGTCCGCGCCGCGTACGTCGCACCGCTCCTGGCGCTCCTGTCCGCGAGCGCGCGCCGCGTGCGCCGGCTGCAGCCACGACTCGAGACCATCGCCCAGCGGCTCGAGAGCGAAGAGGGCGAGAAGAAGCTCGTCGATGCCTTCGCGCGCCGGGGCAGAACGGTCTCGCGTGACACGGTCCGCCGCTTCGGCCCGCGTGTGACCCGTGGGCTCGCGGACATCCGCTACTTCCAGGAGGCTCCCCTCGGATGGCGGGAGGGTGCGCTCGTGGTGTGGGCGGGCATGCGGGGCGCGATCACGCTCGCCGCCGCGCAGACGCTGCCGGAGGACACACCGCAGCGCTCGGTCCTCATCCTCGTGGCCTTCGGGGTGGCCGTCCTCTCCCTCGTCGGACAGGGTGCCACCGTCGCCCCCATGGTCACCGCCCTGACCGCCGCAGATTCCCAGGAGGAGACCCGTCAGCGTGAACGGGAGGAGCGCCGGCACATCCTCGACCTCCTCCGCGACAGCGCAGCGACCGTTCCGGCCGCCGAGCGCCCGGCGGACGCGGACCGCTCCCGGATCTTCGAGATCGAGAGCGCCCGACGACTCGAGGTGCTGGCGGTGCAACGGCGGGTGCTCCTCGATGCACGCGACAGCGGGACCTTCGACGCCGACGTCCTCGCGCACGAGCTCGCCGTCATCGACGCGTCGCAGATCGCGATCGAGCTCCGCTCCGATCGGGGGTGACCCGGGTCAGCGGCCGAGCACGCGGGCGATGTCGTCGACATCCCGCAGGTCGTTGAAGATGTGCAGGGCGACCCGGGCGTTGCCGGCGCGGCGGGATGCCACGATCCCCGCCGCCCGCAGGCGGTCGACGTCGTCCCCGTCCACATCCGGCCAGGTGACGATAGGCGTCGCGCGCTCGGGGGCCGGCAGGTCGAGACGCTCCCGGAGCGCGGCCGCCAGCCCCGTCACCTCATCGCGCAATGCGTCGGCGTCGGCGTCGGCGAACAGGGCCAGCGCGGGCTCCGCGCCGACGAACGCCTGCCACGCCGGCGACACGTCGAACCGTCGAGCGGATGCCGCCAGTGCCGCATCCGGGCCGTAGCACGAGGCCCACGGGTCCGATCCGGCGTACCAGCCCGCCTGGCGGGGTGCGATCGAGGCGGCGAAGTCCTCGTCGAGCGCGAGGAAGGCCACGCCGCGAGGGGCGCACAACCACTTGTAGGCGTGGCAGACGAGAGCATCGAACGAAGCGGCGGCCACCGGCATCCATCCGACGGCCTGCGTCGCGTCGCAGAGCGTCCGGACACCGTGGTCCCGAGCCGCTGCGACGATGGCGTCGGCGTCGGCCACGGCTCCCGTCGCGGACTGGACGATCGAGAAAGCGACCAGCGCGTCGCCGTCCCGGAGCGACTCGGCGAGCGCCGTCAGAGGGACGGTGCGCACGGTGATGCCGCGACCGGCGTGGACGAAGGGCAGGACGAGCGAGGAGAACTCGCCGTCGGGGCAGACGACGACCGCTCCGTCGGGCAGGGCTGCCGCGATGAGGCTGACCATCGCCGAGGTCTGCGCGCCGAGTGCGACGGCCCCGGGATCGACGCCCACCAGACGAGCGAACGCGGCACGGCACCGTTCGGCGACCGCGGCGTAGCGGATCGGGTCGGGCAGGATGTCGAGGTCGGCGCGGACGGCGTCCCGCGTCGCGAGGGAGGGGATGCCGGAGGTGCACGCCGCGACGTAGCCGCGGGCCTCGGGGAAGGATGCCCGGACGGCGGCGGGGGAGAGGACCATGCATCCATGGTCCCGACCACCGGAGGATTGCACCACGGCAGGTATTGCATCGTGAACATGACGTCGCGTTATATGTCTTCGTGCCCACCTCTCTTCCCGACCTCTCCGTCGCCGAACTCCGGATCGTGAAAGCCATCGGAGACGCAGGGTCGGTGACCGCGGCCGCCGTCGCTCTCGGCTACAGCCAACCCGCCGTCAGCCAGCAGATCCGCCGCCTCGAATCCCGTCTCGGCATGCCCGTGGTGGAGCGGGTCGGCAGACGGATGCGGCTGACCGAGGCCGGGCGCATCCTCGCCCGGCACGCCGTCTCGATCACCACCGCCCTGGGCGCGGTGGCGGGGGAGCTCGCCGACCTCAGCGGTGGACGGAGCGGGACGGTGCGCCTGGTCGGCTTCCCCTCCGCATCCCCGACCGTCCTTCCCCGCCTCATGCGGCGCCTCGCCGAGACCGATCCCGGTGTCTCCCTGACCTACGTCGAGGCCGAGCCCCCCGAAGCGGTCGCCGCCGTCCGCGCCGATCGTGCGGACATCGCCCTCACCTTCAGCCACCCCGGCGACGGTACGGATGCCCACGGCGACAGCATCCGCGGGCTCGACGCTCGTCGCATCGGCGCCGAGGACCTGCTGCTGATCCTCCCCGAAGGGCATCGGCAGGCCTCCGACGACGTCGTCGAGCTCGAAGCGCTCGCGGGCGACGACTGGATCGCCGGCTGTCCGCGCTGCCGCAGCCATCTGCTCGACTCGTGCGCGCGGGCGGGGTTCCTTCCCCGCATCCGGTTCGAGACGGACAACGTCGCGGCCGTCGAGCAGCTCGTCGCGCAGCAGGTCGGCGTCGCGACCCTTCCGCGGTTGGCGGTGGCCTCCTTCCCGCTCGTGGCCGGCGTCCGCACGCGCCCTCTCGCCTCGGGCGACCGGCGGGAGCTCCACGCGGTGTCGGCGCGCGGCGCCGCACGGGTCCCCGCGGTCGCCACGGTGCTCGGCCACCTCGAAGCCGCTGTCGCCGAGATGACATCGGCTCCCCGCGCCGCCTCGCGGGCGAAGTAAGGTGAGCCCCATGCATCAGCGTCCCCTCGCCGCCACCGGTCGTTCCGTCTCCGCCATCGGCCTCGGTACCTGGCAATTGGGTGCGGACTGGGGCGATGTGTCCGAGGCCGACGCCCTCGACGTGCTCGCGACGTCCGTCGAAGCCGGGGTCACCCTCTTCGACACCGCAGACGTCTACGGCGACGGGCGGAGTGAGACGCTGATCGGGCGCTTCCTGGCGGAGCATCCCGGCCACGGCGTGACGGTCGCGACCAAGATGGGTCGCCGTCTCCCGCAGGAGACCGGCAACTACACCGCCGAGAACTTCCGCGCCTGGACCGATCGGTCGCGCCGGAACCTCCGCGTCGACACCCTCGATCTCGTTCAGCTGCACTGTCCGCCCTCCGCGGTCATCGACGCCGATGAGACGTACGACGCCCTCGATGCGCTCGTCGCCGACGGGGTGATCGCCGCCTACGGCGTCTCGGTGGAGACCTGCGCGCAGGCGCTCTCGGCCATCTTGCGCCCCGGCGTGACGAACGTGCAGATCATCTTCAACCCGTTCCGCCTCAAGCCGCTCGACGAGGTCCTTCCCGCCGCCGCCGCCGCGGGCGTCGCCGTGTTCGCTCGCGTCCCTCTCGCGTCCGGCCTCCTCAGTGGCCGGTACACGACGTCCACGTCGTTCGCCGGCGACGACCACCGGTCGTACAACCGCAACGGCGAGGCGTTCGACCGGGGTGAGACGTTCTCGGGGGTCGATTACAAGACCGGTCTCGTCGCGGCCGAAGAACTCGGCGCGGCCCTGCCCGACGGTGTCTCGCTGCCCGCGGCATCCCTCGCCTGGATCTCATCGCAGACCGGTGTCACCTCCGTGATCCCCGGAGCACGGACGACCGCTCAGGCGACATCCAACGCCGCGGCGGGACTCATCGACGCCGCAGCCCTCGACACCTTCGCCGCGGCGGTCGTCGACGTCTACGACCGCCGTCTGCGGGCGGACATCCACCCGCAGTGGTGACAGCGGGGGTGGGGATGCCGCCCGCCGCCGCCCCGCTGCACTCGCTACCGTGAGCGCATGATCGTCGATGTCGCTGGGGTCCTGTTCCGCTGGGAATCGCGGAGGGACGACTGGTACTTCGTGCCGTTGCCCGAAGAGGTGAGCGCCGACATCCGTGAGGTCCCGCGTCCCGGTCGCGGTTTCGGTTCCGTGCCGGTGAGGGCCACGGTCGGCGCGACGAGCTGGCGGACGTCGATCTTCCCGGACGCCGGCCGCGGGGTCTACGTCCTTCCGCTCAAGCGGTCGGTGCGTGAGCGCGAGGGGATCTCCGACGGCGACACCGTCCGCGTCCGGCTCGACGTCCTCGACGGCTGAGAGCGCGTCAGCCGTGTTCGCAGGCACCACGGATCCACTCGCTGTCACCCTGATCGCCCTCGCGTACCTCTGGGTGGCCGTGGCATCCGTCGCGCTCACCGTGATCGACGTCAGGACGCACCGGCTCCCCAACGCGTGGGTCCTCCCGGGGTATCCCATCGTCGGCGGCCTGATGCTCCTCGCGTGCTTCGCCGGAGCGCCGTGGGCGTCACTTCTGCGCGCGGCGATCGGCGGCGCGGCACTGTTCGTGTTCTACCTCCTCCTGCGCGCGGCCGGCGGTGGCATGGGCGGTGGGGACGTCAAGCTCGCCGGGGTGCTCGGCATCGCGCTCGGATGGGTGGGCTGGTCCGCGCTCGCCGTCGGCGCCGTCGCGGGCTTCGTCTTCGGCGGGCTCTACGGCATGCTCCTGCTCGCGACGCGCCGCGCCGGCCGACGCACCGCCGTCGCCTTCGGCCCGTGGATGCTGCTGGGCGCGTGGGCGGGCATCGTGTGGGGCGCGTCGCTCGTCGACCGCCTCGGTCTGTGACGCGTCGCCGCTGGCAGATCCTTGCCCCGTACGCAAGGGGAGGTCGGCCAGCGCGGGTGCCTCGGTAGCGTGAGGGGATGGCCGATAGTACGAAGACCCCGCTGATCCCGCGCCTCATCGCGCGGGCACTGTCCCTGCGGATCGTCCGTGCCTACCTGCGGTACAGCGAGCGGCGGGGACCGATGCTCGCCGACAGCGTGACCTACCGCACCCTCTTCAGCGTGTTCGCGGGAGTCCTCCTGGGGTTCTCGGTCGCCGCGCTCTGGCTGTCGGGCAACCCGCAGGCGTGGCAGGGACTCCTCGACGCGGTCGACCGCGTGATCCCGGGACTCGTCGGCGAGGGCGGCCTCATCGACACCGAGAACCTCAGCCAGCCGGTCGCCTTCTCTCTCGCTGGCGTGCTGTCCCTCATCGGTCTGATCATGGCCGCGATCGGGGCCATCGGATCGCTCCGCACGGCCCTGCGGATCGTCGCGGACAAGGTGCACGACGACACGCTCTTCATCATCGTCCTCGCGCGGAACCTGCTTCTCGCCATCGTCATCGGCGTCGGACTGGCGGCCGCGGCGGTGGCGACGGTGCTCGGCACGGCGGGAGTCGGCCTCGTGGCCGGCTTCATCGGCGTCTCGCCCGAGAACCCGCTCACGGTCGGCGTGAGCGCCACGGTCGGCATCCTCGTCACGTTCCTGCTCGACACCGCCGTCGTCGCCCTGCTGTTCCGCACCCTCTCGGGTGTCCGCGCTCCGGCACGGGCACTGTGGACCGGGGCGCTCATCGGCGGCGTCGGACTCACCGTGCTGCAGCAGCTGTCGAGCCTCTTCGTCGGCGGTGCCGGGTCCAACCCGCTGCTCGCATCGTTCGCGTCGCTGATCGCCCTGCTTCTGTGGATCAACCTCTCGTGCCAGGTGATCCTCATCGCCTCGTCCTACATCGTGGCGGCCACACTTGAGAGCGAGGATCGCGTCCGCCGCGTCCACGGCGCGAGGACCCTGATCGAGCGACGGGTGCAGACCGCGGAAGACCAGGTGAAGGCGGCGGCCGACGAACTCCACGCCGCTCGCGCGGCGCTCGCCGAGGAACGCGCCGACTGAGCGGCATCCGTCACATCCGGATCACCGCCGTGTGAACTCTGACGCATCCGCTCGGCGCTGCCGGGCGAGGGTGTGTACCGTCGAACCGTGAAGAACCCGCGCCTTCAACCGACTCACCCGATCGCCCTCGCGCCCGTGCAGGCACCCGAGCCCACCGTCGACGGCTTCGTGACCCAGTTCCTCCGGAACCTTAACAACGGGCGCGGCGTCGCGCTGTCGACGTCGACGGCCAACGATCGGTACTTCGCGCTCGCCGCGACGGTGCGCGACTACCTCATGGCACGGTGGCTCGAGGATGTCCGGCGCCAGCGCACGATCCAGTCCAAGGGCGTCGCTTACCTCTCGGCCGAGTACCTGCTCGGTCGACAGCTCGACAACAACCTGCTCGCCACGGGCCTCACCGACATCGCCGACGAGGCGCTCGTGGCGTGCGGCCTCGACCTCGACGACGTCCGCGCGATGGAGGTCGAGCCGGGTCTCGGCAACGGCGGACTGGGACGGCTCGCGGCGTGCTTCATCGACTCGCTCGCGACCCTCGGGGTCCCGAGCGTCGGGTACGGCATCCGATACGAGTACG
The DNA here is from genome assembly GCF_031932285.1 of Microbacterium aquilitoris. Taxonomy (NCBI): domain Bacteria; kingdom Bacillati; phylum Actinomycetota; class Actinomycetes; order Micrococcales; family Microbacteriaceae; genus Microbacterium; species Microbacterium aquilitoris. The sequence goes on along the minus strand of NZ_JAUZVT010000002.1, from coordinate 1,335,319 downwards.
GCATCTTCCGGCAGACCTTCGTCGACGGCCAGCAGGTCGAGCAGGCCGACTCCTGGCTCGCGCTCGGCTCGCCCTGGGAGTTCCCGCACCCCGAGGCAGCGCGGACCGTCTCCTTCGGCGGCCACACCGAGACCTACGACGACGGGGGAGTGACGCGGACGCGCTGGGTCCCCGCATGGAACGTCCTCGCCGTGCCCTACAACTACATGGTCCCCGGCTACCACAACGGCCGCGTCAACACGCTCCGGCTCTGGAGTGCGCAGGCGACGCAGGGCTTCGACCTCCGCGTCTTCAACGCCGGCGACTACCAGGAGGCGGTGCGGGCGCAGACCTACGCCGAGAACATCTCCAAGGTGCTCTACCCCGAGGACTCCACGCCGCAGGGCAAGGAGCTGCGTCTGCAGCAGCAGTACTTCTTCGTCGCGGCATCCATCAGCGACTTCGTCAATCTCATCCTGCCGGCTGACTTCGACCTCGCGAACCTTCCCGACCGGGTCATCTTCCAGCTCAACGACACGCATCCCGTCATCGGTGTCCCGGAGCTCATGCGCGTGCTCGTCGACGAGAAGGGGCTCGAGTGGGATGCCGCGTGGCAGATCACCCAGCAGTGCTTCGCCTACACGTGCCACACCCTGCTGCCCGAGGCGCTCGAGGTGTGGCCGGCTGACCTGCTCGGTCGCCTGCTTCCGCGGCATCTGGAGATCATCTACCGGATCAACGACGAGTTCCTCGAGGCGGTCCGCGAGCGGTTCGGCGACGATTCGGAGCGGATCCGCCGCATGTCGATCGTCTCGCCCGACGGGGCGATCCGGATGGCCTACCTCGCCACCGTCGCCGGGTCGAAGGTCAACGGCGTCGCCGAGCTGCACTCCCAGCTGCTCCGCGAGAAGGTCCTGCCGGACTTCGACGAGTTCTACCCCGGCAAGTTCACGAACGTCACGAACGGCGTGACGCCGCGTCGGTTCGTCAAGCTCGCCAACCCGGGATTGTCGCGTCTGATCACCGACACGATCGGCGCGGGGTGGCTCACCGACCTGGATCGGTTGCGCGAGCTCGAGGAGTACGCCGACGATGCCGAGTTCCGCTCCGCCTTCCGTGCGGTCAAGTCGGCGAACAAGCGAGTGCTCGCCCGCACGCTCGCCGAGCGCGACGGGCTCACGGTCGCCGACGACCACCTGCTCGACGTGATGGTGAAGAGGCTCCACGAGTACAAGCGTCAGACGCTCAAGCTCCTCCACATCATCACGGAGTACGACGCCATCGTCTCGGGCCGCGTGACGCCCGACCAGGTGACCCCGCGGACCTTCGTGTTCGGCGCGAAGGCGGCGCCCGGCTACGCGATGGCCAAGCGCATCATCCACCTCATCAACGCTGTGGGATCCGTCGTCAACGACGACCCGCGCGTCGAGGGTCGACTGAAGGTGCTGTTCCCGCCGAACTACAACGTGACCCTCGCGGAGCGCATCGTCCCGGCCGCCGACCTGTCCGAGCAGATCTCGCTCGCAGGCAAAGAGGCCTCCGGCACCGGCAACATGAAGTTCGCCCTCAACGGTGCCCTCACGATCGGCACGGACGACGGTGCGAACGTCGAGATCCGCGAGCTCGTCGGCGACGACAACTTCTTCCTCTTCGGCATGGCCGAGCCCGAGGTCGCCGACCTGCAGGCGCGGGGCTACCACCCCATCGACTTCGTCCGCGCCGACGAGAACCTGTCGCGCGCTCTCGAGCTGATCTCCTCTGGTGCGTTCTCCGGCGGGGACGCCTCGGTGTTCGAGCCGGTCGTGTCCAACCTGACGCACCACGATCCCTTCATGGCGCTCGCGGACTACACCGACTACATCGCCGCGCAGAAGCGCGTCGACGCCCTGTACGCCGACCAGGATGCGTGGACCCGCGCCGCGATCCTCAACGTCGCACGGTGCGGCTTCTTCTCCTCGGATCGGTCGATGCGCGATTACATCGACCGCATCTGGCACACCCCGCCGATCCTCTGAGTCGCCGGGATATCACCGCCTCGGCCCGCTGACAAGGCGTCGGGTCGGGGTGCATCCGCCCGATTAGAGTCGGTACCGGAGGTTCATCATGGCTATTGCACGACTTCACGGCGGTCCGCTCGACGGACAGGTCATCCCGCTCGAAGAGGACACGGATCGGCTGATCCTTCCCTACAGCGAGACGCAGATCACGTACGAGCGCTCGGGCGCCGACGAGAACACGGGAGAAGACGACGGACCCACGTCCGCCGACTTCCATTTCGTCGCCGCTCAGGACGACATCGACCCGTCCGCGGACGAGCGCGACGACCGTTCGACCCTTGACGACTGAGCCGGAGCACTCGCTCGAGATCGAGCGGACCTACGACGTCGACGCCGGGACGCCGCTGCCCGATTGGGCACGGCTTCCCGGCGTCGCCGTCGTCGGCGCGCCCGAGCCCCGCGAACTCGACGCGCACTACCTCGACACGGCGGACGGAGCGCTCGGCCGCGCACGCGTCGCCCTCCGTCGCCGGAGCGGCGGCCCCGACGAAGGGTGGCACATCAAGCGCGTGACCCCCGAGGGTAAGGCCGAGTCGCGCTGGCCGCTCGACGACGGTGACCGGGAGCACATCGTCGTCCCGGCAGAGATCGAGAGCGTCCTCGCCGAGATCGCAGCGCCCCCGTTCGCGCCCCTCGCTCGCATCCGGAACTCGCGCACCGCTTACGCCCTCCTCGACGCCGGGGGAGGCCTCCTCGCCGAATTCGTCGACGACCGCGTCACCGCGACGGATGTCCGCCGGGGCGTCGAGACGGCCTGGCGCGAGTGGGAACTCGAGCTCGGGCCTGCGGCGCCCGCGGATGCCGCCGCCCGCGACGCGCTTTTCGATGCGGCCGACGAGCTGGTCCGTGCCGCCGGCGGAGACGTGTCGGCGTCGGGCTCCAAGCTCGAACGCGCCCTCGGTCTCTGAGCCGCCGTGCCCGCTAACGCACTGACGCCGCCCCCGGCTTCGTTCGGGGCGGCGTCAGTCGTGATCGTCAGGTTACTGAAGACCCCATCGATCCGATAGGTCTTCCCGCTGCGATCAGAGGTTGATCATGTGGCCCGCGAGGCCGTGGAACGCCTCCTGCAGCCCCTCCGAGAGGGTCGGGTGCGTGTGCACGTTGCGCGCGGCCTCGAGGGCGGTGAGGTCCCACTTCTGGGCGAGCGTGAGCTCGGGGAGGAGCTCGGACACGTCCGGACCGATGAGGTGGCCGCCGAGCAGCTCGAGGTGCTCGGCATCCGCGATCAGCTTCACGAAGCCGACCGGCTCTCCCAGGCCGTTGGCCTTGCCGTTGGCCGAGAAGGGGAACTTCGCGACCTTGATGTCGTAGCCGGCATCGCGGGCCTGCTGCTCGGTGAGGCCGAACGAGGCGACCTGCGGCGAGCAGAACGTGGCGCGGGGCATGTTGCGGTAGTCGCCCAGCGTCTGGGTCTCGGCCTTGCCGATCGTCTCGGCGGCGACGACGCCCTGCGCCTCGGCCACGTGCGCGAGCTGCAGCTTGGCGGTGACGTCGCCGATGGCGTAGACGCCGTCGACGTTCGTGCGCATGTAGTCGTCGATCTCGATCGCACCGCGCTCGGTGAGCTTCACGCCGGTCTTGTCGAGACCGAAGCCCTCGACGCGCGGAGCGAAGCCGATCGACATGAGCACCTTGTCGGCCTCGATCTGACCCTTCGCGCCGTCGGCGTTCGCCGAGTACGACACGGTGACCTTGTCACCGGAGTCGACGACGGACTCGACCTTGGTCGAGGTGAGGATGTCGATGCCGTACTTCTTGTACTGGCGCTGGATCTCCTTCGAGATCTCGACGTCTTCATTGGGCAGCGCGCGATCGAGGAACTCGATGATCGTCACCTTCACGCCGTAGTTGCTCATGAAGAATGCGAACTCCATGCCGATGGCACCGGCGCCCACGATGACGATCGAGTTCGGCAGTTCACGGGTGAGGATCTGCTCCTCATAGGTGACGACGTTCTCACTCAGGGTGACGCCGGGCAGGAGGCGCACGGTCGACCCGGTCGAGATGATGACGTTGTCGGCGGTGACGGTCTCGGTGGAGCCGTCGGACTTCGCGACCTCGATGGTCTTCGCGTCGAGGAACGTGCCGCGACCGTCGTACTCGGTCACCTTGTTCTTCTTCATCAGGAAGTGGATGCCCTTGACGTGGGTGTCGGCGACCTTGCGGCTGCGGTCCCACGCGACGCCGAAGTCGAAGCTCACGTCACCGCTGATGCCGAACAGGTCGGCCTTGTGGGTGAAGGTGTGCGCGAGGTCGGCGTTCTTCAGAAGAGCCTTCGAAGGGATGCAGCCCACGTTGAGGCAGACACCGCCCCAGTACTTCTCTTCGATGATGGCGGTGGACAGTCCGAGCTGTGCTGAGCGGACGGCCGCGACATAGCCGCCGGGGCCGGCACCGAGGATGACGACGTCGTAGTGAGGCATACGTCAAGCCTAGCCCGCTGCGGGTGCCGTCACTCCTTCGTGGCGCCCCGCCGTCCACGCACGATCGCGACGGCGAGGACCACGCCCACAGCCGCGAAGATGATGGCTCCGCCGACGGCGTAGGGCACGGCGTTGAAGCCTTCCGACGACCCTTCGGTCTGCTCGCCGACCGACTCGCCGCATTCCTCGGCGGCAGCCACCTTCCCGTCCTCTCCGACCGAGAACGTGTACTCGTCGGAGATGGGGTGACCGTCGCTCGAGACCACCCGCCACTGCACGAGGACAGCGCCCTCGACCGGTTCGCGGATCGCTTGCGAGACGGTGTTGCCGTCTACGACGGGGTCGCCCTCGCCGATCGAGTCGCACTCCTCGTCGTAGACGGCGAACTCCGTCGAGCCCGTTTCGGTCGACGGCGCGTCGCTGAGCGTCAGCGTGATCGCGGCGGGAGTCGTCCCGAGCACCGTGTCGGGTGCGGGATCGGAGGAGAGCAGTTCGTCGTGGGCGGCGGCGGAGGCGGCCGGGGCGAACAAGAGGAGTGCGGCGATCGCCGCGCCGGCCATCGCGGTGACCGGGCGCCGAGCGGAAGCTGTCGTGATCGTGGACATGCGCGCGACGATAGTGGAGGAGGGAGGGGTGCCCACGACCCTGTTCTCGCGCGGGTCCCGTCGCTACCATGCGACAGCCGACCACGGAGAGGCCGGCCGGTGCCATCTGCTCCTTGTGAGAAGGGGACGATGTGCGTCAGGCTACCCAGGCGGGGAGCGGCTCGTCGTGCCCGACGACATCCAGGACAACGCCCCTCCGCGTGCCCCGATCCGGGGTGCCCGGCAACCGGGAGCGTGACCGATCGGTTACTGTGGAAGAAGGAGGACATCGTGGACGACAATCAGCGACCGGGCGGCGACATCCATCGTGGTGCCGAGACCTCGGCGCACCCGCGTCTCGTGGACTCGACGCAGACGTTCGGGCACGACTCGGACCTTTCCTTCGTGCCCTTCGGCGCGGAGTTGACGGCGGCGGAGGTCGAGGCGATCAACGCCCTTCCGGCGCGTGCCGCGCTGCTGATCGTGCGTTCGGGTCCGACTGCGGGTGCCCGCTACCTGCTCGACACCGACGTCACGACCGTGGGTCGTCACCCCGAGGCCGACATCTTCTTCGACGACGTGACGGTGTCGCGTCGTCACGCCGAGATCACCCGCACGGGTGCGACGTTCGAGCTCATCGACCAGCGGTCGCTGAACGGCACCTACGTCAACGGTGAGCGCGTCGATCGCGCGACCCTGACGGACGGCGCGGAGGTCCGCGTGGGCAAGTTCCGTCTCAACTTCTTCGTGGCTCCTGCCGAGCGGGCGATCAGCGCGTGAGCCCGGCCGCCGCGACCCGGGGACGAGCAGCGTCCTCGGGCTCCTTGAGCATCGGTCAGGTCCTCGCCCGGTTGAGTCCCGAATTCCCCGCGCTCACGGCCAGCAAGCTCCGCTTCCTCGAAGTCCAGGGCATCGTCACGCCCGTACGCACCGACTCGGGGTACCGGAAGTTCTCCCCGGCTGACGTCGAGCGGCTGCGGACGGCTCTCACGATGCAGCGTGACTTCGGCATCCCGCTCGCCCGCATCCGCGAGTACCTCGAAGAACACGGCGACGACGTCGCTCCCGCTCCTCCCGCCTCGATCGTGCAGACGTCGCGACGCTACCGACGCGACGAGCTCCTGAGCACGGCCGGCGCCTCCACGACACTGCTCAACGAAGCAGTCTCCGCGGGGATCATCGCTCCCGCCGACACCTTCGACGAGCGGGCACTGGGAGTCCTGCGGTCGCTTGTCGCGCTGAACGCTCACGGCATCCAGCCTCGCCACATCCGCACCATCCGTCAGAGCGCCGAGCGCGAGGTCTCGTTGATCGAGAGCGCCATCGCCCCGCTGCTGCGCCGGACGGATGCCGGTTCCCGCGCGCAGGCCAGTGAGGTGGCGCCCGAGTTGGCACGGCGTCTCGAAGAGATACGGCAGGTGTTCGTCAGCGCCGCGCTCGAGCGTTTGACGCCGTGAGTCCCTTCCGCGACACGCCGAGGCCCGGGAGTCGGATGTCATTGCCCGAGGCCCCTCCCTCCTCTAGCGTTGAAGAACCGATCACCTGCAGGAGGCCTCGATGACTGCGCACGACGCGCTGGGCGAGCAGAAGTTCTCGACAGAGCTCCTGTTCACCGACGGCCTCCCCGAGATGGACGACGAAGTCGGTTACCGCGGTGCCCAAGCGGCTCGCGCAGCCGGTATCACCTACCGCCAGCTGGATTACTGGGCACGCACCGAACTGGTGGAGCCCACGGTCCGCGGAGCGAGCGGATCGGGATCGCAGCGACTGTACGGCTTCCGCGACATCCTCGTCCTGAAGCTCGTGAAGCGTCTCCTTGACACCGGTATCTCGCTGCAGCAGATCCGCATCGCCGTCGACCAGCTGCGCGCTGCCGGCATCCGCGACCTCGCCGGGACCACGCTCATGAGCGATGGCGCCTCGGTGTATCTGTGCACCTCGAACGACGAGGTCATCGATCTGGTCAGCCGGGGTCAGGGCGTCTTCGGCATCGCGGTCGGAAAGGTCCTCCGCGAGGTCGAGACCACGCTGGTCGACTTCGACGCGCAGCAGCCCGAGCAGATGGACGAGCTCGCGGCCCGTCGCGCAGCCCGCTCGGCCTGACACGTCGGCCACGTCGGCGCACGATGTGCGTCGATCGTTGTCGTGCGCCCGGAGGTCAGGCGGGGGAGACGGCTCCGGAGACGGGGATCCTGCCGGTACGGACGATCCGGTCGAGCAGTGAGTCGAAGTCGGCGGCCAGCTCCTGTGCGGAGTCGCCCGGCCAGATGTGCAGGGGCTTCGCCGCGCCCTGAGCCTGCTGCAGCGAGGTGCGCTCGGGCAGCTGGGGGGTGAGGACGAGCGGACCGAACATGTCGCGGAGTTCCTTGATGCGGAACTGGTGCTCGATCGACTGCGGGCGCACGCGGTTGACGACGATTCCGAGGGGCTGCAGACGCGGCGACAGGCCGCGACGGATCTCCTCGATGGCGCGGAGCGCGCGGTCGGCGGCGGCGACCGAGAAGAGACCCGGTTCGGTCACGACGACGACGCGATCGGATGCCGCCCACGCCGTGCGGGTGAGGGCGTTCAGCGACGGCGCGCAGTCGATGAGGACCAGGTCGTAGTCGGCCTCGATGGTCGCGAGCGCTTCTTCGAGCTTCCAGACGTCGCGGACGCTCGGGTGCGGTCCGTCGAAGTTGATGGCGGAGGGGCTGCCGATCATGACGTCGATCGTCCCGGGGTGGGCCTTCGCCCAGCCGCTCGAGGTGATCGCCTGTCGGACGACCTTCTCTTTGGGATTCGCGAGGACGTCGGCGACGTTGAGACGCCCGGCCACCTGGATGTCCATCCCCGTCGACACGTCGGACTGCGGGTCCAGGTCGACGACAAGGGTCCGCACCCCGCGCGCGAACGCCGCGGAGGCGAGGCCCAGGGTCACGGTCGTCTTGCCGACGCCACCTTTGAGGGAGCTGACGGAGAGTACGTGCACAAGCGACCACGTTACCGTCCCCTAGGCTGTGAGGGTACTCAGCCCGTACCTCGGCGGCCCCGACGCAGCGGCCCCGCACCCTGTAGAGGGGAAGAGCATGTTTCGGAAGATTCTGGTCGCAAACCGCGGAGAGATCGCCATCCGCGCATTCCGCGCGGCGTATGAGCTGGGGGCCCGCACGGTGGCGGTCTTTCCGTACGAGGATCGGTACTCGCTTCATCGGCTGAAAGCGGATGAGGCCTACCAGATCGGCGACGTGGGGCATCCGGTCCGCGCGTACCTGGACGTCGACGAGATCATCCGCGTCGCCCTCGAGAGCGGTGCGGACGCGATCTACCCCGGCTACGGGTTCCTGTCGGAGAATCCCGAGCTGTCCGCGAAGGCCGCGGCCAACGGCATCGCGTTCATCGGCCCGTCCTCGACCGTCCTCGAGATGGCCGGGAACAAGGTCACCGCGAAGCAGCACGCCATCGCGGCAGGTGTGCCCGTCCTCCGCTCGACCGAGGCATCCGACGACATCGATCACCTGGTCGCGCAGGCGGGCGACATCGGCTTCCCCATCTTCGTGAAGGCCGTCGCCGGTGGCGGCGGGCGAGGGATGCGTCGCGTCGAGCACCCGGATGCGCTCCCGCCTGCACTGTCCGAGGCGATGCGTGAGGCGGGCAGCGCGTTCGGCGACGCCCGCGTCTTCCTCGAGCAGGCCGTCCAGCGCCCCCGTCACGTCGAGGTACAGATCCTCGCCGACAAGGCCGGCACCACCGTCCACCTCTTCGAGCGGGACTGCTCGGTGCAGCGCCGCCACCAGAAGGTCGTCGAGATCGCGCCGGCGCCCAACCTCGACGACGAGATCCGCCGGAGCCTGCACGCGTACGCCGTCGCCTTCGCCGAATCGATCGCCTACGAGAACGCCGGCACCGTCGAGTTCCTCCTGGAGACGGCGGGCCCGCGCACCGGCGAGGTCGTCTTCATCGAGATGAACCCTCGCATCCAGGTGGAGCACACCGTGACCGAGGAGGTCACGGATGTCGATCTCGTCCAATCCCAGATGCGCATCGCGTCGGGGGAGACCCTGGCCGACCTGGGGCTCCGTCAGGAGCAGATCCAGCTGCGCGGAGCCGCGCTGCAGTGCCGCATCACGACCGAGGACCCCGCACACGGCTTCCGCCCCGACACCGGCAAGATCACGACCTATCGCTCGCCGGGTGGTGCCGGCATCCGTCTCGACGGCGGTACGACCGCGGCCGGGTCGCAGATCAGCCCGCACTTCGATTCGATGCTCTCGAAGCTGACCTGCCGTGGTCGCGACTTCGAGGCGGCCGTCATCCGGTCCCGGCGCGCCCTGGCGGAGTTCCGCATCCGCGGCGTCTCGACCAACATCCCCTTCCTGCAGCGCGTCCTCGACGACCCCGCCTTCGTCGCGGGTGACCTCAGCACGGCCTTCATCGACGAGCGCCCTGACCTCGTCCTCGGCCGCGAGTCGAAGGACCGGGGATCCAAGATCGTCTCGTGGCTCGCCGACGTCACGGTGAACCGACCGAACGGCGACAGCCCGGTCCACACCGACCCCGCCGCGAAGCTCCCCGCGGTCGATCTGGACGCGGAACCGGCACCGGGATCGCGGCAGCGGCTGCTCGAGCTGGGGCCGAAGCGGTTCGCCGAGGCGCTCCGTGCGCAGCCCGGCCTCGCCGTCACCGAGACGACGTTCCGCGACGCGCACCAGTCGCTCCTGGCGACCCGGGTGCGGACGAAGGACCTCGTCCGCGTGGCGCCGCACGTCGCCCGGCTGACGCCGCAGCTGCTGTCGGTGGAGGCATGGGGCGGCGCGACGTACGACGTGGCACTCCGCTTCCTCGGCGAGGACCCGTGGGAGCGGCTCGACGCGTTGCGTACCGCGCTCCCGAACGTCGCGATCCAGATGCTCCTACGCGGTCGCAACACGGTGGGGTACACGCCGTACCCGACGAGCGTGACCGACGCGTTCGTGGCCGAAGCCGCCGCATCCGGGGTCGACATCTTCCGCATCTTCGACGCGCTGAACGACGTCAGTCAGATGCGCCCCGCGATCGAGGCCGTGCTGGCGACGGGGACGGCGGTCGCGGAGACGGCCGTCTGCTACACGGGAAACCTGCTCGACCCGGCGGAGGACCTCTACACGCTCGACTACTACCTCCGTCTCGCGGAGCAGATGGTCGAGGCCGGGGCCCACGTCCTCGCGATCAAGGACATGGCGGGGCTCCTCCGTCCCGCTGCCGCGACGAAGCTCGTGACGGCGCTCCGCGAGCGATTCGACCTTCCGGTTCACGTCCACACGCACGACACCGCCGGCGGACAGCTGGCGACGCTCCTGGCCGCCAGTGCGGCGGGGGCGGATGCCGTCGACGCCGCCGCCGCGCCGATGTCGGGCACCACGAGTCAGCCCTCCCTCTCGGCGCTCGTCGCCGCGATGGCCGACACCGAGCGCGACACGGGCCTCGACCTGCAGGCGGTCGCGGACCTGGAGCCGTACTGGGAGGCGGTGCGCAATCTGTACGCACCGTTCGAGTCCGGGCTGCCCGGCCCCACCGGACGCGTCTACCATCACGAGATCCCCGGCGGGCAGCTGTCGAACCTTCGTCAGCAGGCCATCGCACTGGGGCTGGCGGAGGACTTCGAGCTGATCGAGGACATGTACGCCGCGGCGGATCGCATGCTCGGCCGCATCCCCAAGGTGACGCCGTCGTCGAAGGTCGTGGGCGACCTCGCGCTGCACCTGACGGCGGTGAAGGCCGACCCCGCGGACTTCGAGGCGAACCCCGAGAAGTACGACGTCCCCGATTCGGTGGTCGCGTTCATGGCGGGCGAACTCGGTGACCTGCCGGGCGGGTGGCCGGAACCGTTCCGTTCGAAGGTCCTCGCTGGTCGGTCGAGGAGGGTGGGCGGGACGGAGATCTCGGCAGAGAACGCGGCGGCGTTGAACGCCGACTCGGCGACCCGACGTCAGACGCTCAACCGGCTGTTGTTCCCTGCGCCGACGAAGGCCTATCACGAGGTGCGGGAGACCTTCGGCGACCTCAGCGTCCTCGACACGATCGACTACCTCTACGGCATGCGACCCGGCCAGGAGCACGTCGTCGAGATCGAGCGCGGCGTTCAGCTCTACGTGGGGCTAGAGGCGATCGGCGAGGTCGACGACAAGGGGATGCGGACGGTGATGGCGACCCTCAACGGTCAGCTCCGTCCCGTCACCGTGCGCGACCGCGCCGTCTCGGTCGAGGCCCGGCAGGCCGAGAAGGCCGACACGTCGAAGCCGGGCCAGGTGGCAGCACCCTTCTCGGGCGTCGTCACCGTCAAGGCCGAGGAGGGGACGAAGGTCCGGGCGGGTGAGCCCGTGGCATCCATCGAGGCCATGAAGATGGAGGCGGCGATCGCCGCTCCCGTCGACGGCGTCGTGGAGCGGATCGTCATCGCGTCGACGGCGCAGGTCGAGGCCGGCGACCTTTTGCTCGTGGTCCGTCCCGCGGACTAACCTGGTGCGTCGGGCTTTTCGAGCCCCGAGAACCACCAGGAGTGACCCCCGTGATGCGCGAGCACGACAACGAGACGTCGGACGACGTCGACAACGGTGTGCTCGAGCGCACCGACAACCTCGAGACCACCGGCATCGGCATCGTCGAGGGGGCGACGGCGCAGATCGATCTCGCGCTGCCGCCGCTCTCCGACGATGACGACGACTACGTCGACGACGAGGATGTCGCGACCACGACGATCTCTGCCGATCAGGACGACGTCACCACTCAGGAGCCGACACTGGAGGAGCCGATCTCGGTCGAAGAACCCGCCGCCGACGCGTCGCCTGCCGAGGTGACCGAGGACGTGGTCGACGCCGAGGTGGTGCCCCCCACGACGACCGCCGTGTCGACGCAGACGGGCACCACCCGCCGCGCGGCTCACCACGCAGTCGCGACGGACAAGCACGCCCTCGAACGCGTGCGCGGTGCCCGCATCGACGAGGAGCCGCTGCAGTCGCGCCGCCTCGACCAGCTCGGTGCCGATCGCGAGAGTCCGGACCTCCTCACCGCCGACCGGCTCATCGACCGCGCGCGCGTCGCTCCGTCCGAGCCCGAGGGCCTGTGGCAGCGATTGGTCTACACCGCCACGGGCCGCCGGGTCGTCCTGGCGGACAATCCTCGCGTCCGCGCGCGGAAGGAACTCGGCCGTCGTATCGCGGCTCCCCTCGTCGGCGGTGCGAAGTTCGTGCCCGTCCTGTCCCGGAAGGGCGGTGTGGGCAAGACCAGCGTCACCACCCTCCTCGGCATGGCCCTCGCAGACGCCCGCGAGGACCGGGTGATCGCGATCGACGCCAACCCTGATCGCGGCACGCTCGCCGAACGGATCGAGCGTTCCAGCGGCAAGACGGTGCGCGACCTGGTGCGCTCGCGTGCCGAGGTGCACGGCTTCAACGACCTGTCCGCCCTCGTGGCCCGCGACGAGACCCGCCTCGACATCCTCGCGTCCGACGCCGACCCGCACCTCTCCGAAGCGTTCAGCGATCGGGACTATCACGATGTGGCGGCCATCGCGGCTCACTACTACTCCATCGTCCTGACCGACAGCGGGACCGGCATCGTCCACTCCGTGATGGATGCCACGCTCGAGTTGGCGGACCAGCTTCTCATCGTCGCGGGGCGGAGCGTCGACGAGGCGAAGCTCGCCTCCGAGACGCTGTCGTGGCTCGAGTCCAACGGCTACGCCGACCTCGCCCGCGATGCCGTCGTCGTGCTGAACACCTCGCGTCCCGGCGCGAGCCTCATCCGACCCAGCGAGCTGGAAGCCCACTTCCGGTCGCGGGTGCGCGCGGTAGTGACGATCCCGTACGACTCGCACATCGCCACGGGGGGACCGATCACCTTCCGCGACCTCGACCCCGCCACGCGACTCGCTGCGCGGGAGCTTGCTGCGGTCGTCGTCGAAGGGCTCCGTGCGGCGGGGACGGTCCGCTGATGGCCGTCCGTCCCATCCGCATCTTCGGCGACCCCGTGCTCCGAGGAACATGTGCACCCATCGACGACATCGACGACGGTGTCCGGAGTCTGGTCACCGATCTCGTCGATTCGGTCGCCGAGCCGGGCCGCGCCGGCGTGGCGGCGCCGCAGATCGGAGTCGCGCTCCGGGCCTTCAGCTACAACGTCGACGGAGTGATCGGGTACGTCCTCAACCCCGTGCTCGAGGTGTCCGGTGATCCGGAGCCGACGGGGGAGGGATGCCTCTCCGTTCCGGGCCTCTGGCACGACGCCCTCCGGCACCCGTGGGCGCGTGTGAGGGGGCTCGGCCTCGACGGCGCAGAGATCGTCATCGAGGGCGAGGGCCTGCTCGCCCAGGCGCTGCAGCATGAATGCGATCACCTCGACGGCATCCTCTACTTGGATCGTCTGCCGAAGGATGTCCGCCGGCAGGCGATGCGCGAGGTGCGGGAGTCGGACTGGTTCTGACCCGCCGATGACGAAAGGCCCCGGATCTCCGGGGCCTTTCGTCGTGGTGCTCAGTTGCCGAGCGAGATGTTCGTCGTCGACACGTTGGCCTGATAGAGCTCGTCGATGTCGGCGGCGAAGTCCGAGAGGATGACGTTGCGCTTGATGCTCATCTTCGGCGTGAGGTGGCCGGATGCCTCGGTCCACTCGGTGTCGAGGATCACGAACTTGCGGATCGACTCCGCTCGGGAGACCGACGAGTTGGCGCGGTCGACGGCGGTCTGGACCTCGGCGAGGACCTTCGGGTGCGTGATCACCTGCGACATCGGCATGTCGGCCGCCAGCCCGTTGTTGCCCATCCACGTCGGAAGCATCTCGCGGTCCAGGGTGACCAGGGCGCCGATGAACGGCTTCTGGTCGCCGACGACGACGACCTGACCGACGATGGGGTTGGCGCGGATCGGGTCTTCCAGGACGGCGGGGGCGACGTTCTTGCCGCCGGCGGTGACGATGATCTCCTTCTTGCGACCGGTGATCGTCAGATAGCCCTCCGAGTCGAAGGAACCGATGTCGCCGGTGCGGAACCACCCGTCGTCGAACGCGGCCGCGGTGGCCTCGGGGTTCCGCCAGTACTCCTTGAAGACGTTGACCCCGCGCACCTCGATCTCGCCGTCGTCGGCGAGGCGGACGCCGACGCCCGGGAGGGCGGGTCCGACCGTGCCGATCTTGGACTTCGTCGCGAGGTTCACGGTCGCGGGCGCCGTGGTCTCGGTCAGGCCGTACCCCTCGAGGATCTGCACGCCGAGGCTGTGGAAGAAGTGCCCGAGGCGCGAGCCGAGCGGGGCGGACCCCGAGACGGCGTGGGCGACCCGGCCCCCCATCGCGGTGCGCAGCTTGCTGTACACGAGACGGTCGAAGAGGGCGAATTTCACCTTCATCGCGAGCGGGATCTTCTCCCCGTCCTGCAGTCGACGCGAGTGCTCGACGGCGACGGCGGCCGCCGCTCGGAAGATCTTGCCCTTCCCGCCTGCCTCCGCCTTCTGCTCGGCCGAGTTGTAGACCTTCTCGAACACCCGCGGCACGGCGAGCAGGTAGGTCGGCTTGAACGACCCCAGACCCGCGAGGAGCTTCGTCGTGTCGGGCTCGTGCCCCGTCTTCACGCCGCCGTGGATGTTGAGGATCGAGATGAAACGCGCGAAGACGTGCGCGAGGGGGAGGAAGAGGAGGGTCGCGGCGCCCGGCTGCTGCACGACCTCGCTGAGCGCGACGGCGGAGTTCCGCGACAGCTCGACGAAGTTCTTGTGGGTGAGGACGCACCCCTTGGGGCGGCCCGTCGAGCCGGACGTGTAGATGAGCGTGGCGATGTCGTCCGCATCTGCGAGCGAGCGACGGCGTTCGATCTCGTCGTCGGTGACGTCGATGCCGCGCGAGCGCAACACGTCGAGGTCACCCGCCTGCATCGTCCACACCTCCCGCAGGAGCGGGACGTCGGAACGGATCTCGGCGACGCGCTCCGCATGCACGGTGCTCTCGACGATCATGGCGACGGCGCCCGAGTCGCTGAGGATCCACTCGATCTGCGACGGCGAGCTGGTCTCGTACACGGGCACCATGACGGCGCCGGTGAAGAAGAGCGCGAAGTCGACGAGGGTCCAGTCGTAGGTCGTTCGCGCCAGGAAGGCGACCTTGTCGCCGGGCTGGATGCCGCTGGCCGCGAGGCCCTTGGCCAGCGCCAGGACTTCGCGGTGGAACTCCGCCGCGGTGATGTCGCGCCAGCCGCCTCCGTCGGGGACGGCGAACAGGGCGAGCGACGGAGTCGCCTTCACCCGCTCGACGAGGATGTCCGAGGTGTTCGCGGTCGGATCCGCGGCGACGACGGCGGGGACGTCGAATTGTACGGCGCTCATGGGCGGCAACTCCTTTGGTACCGGGTGGCGTCAGGTGCGACCGAGTCTAGGGCATGGTGATCCTCGGTCCCGTGGCGACTGTCCGGATTCGCCCGCCCCATTAGACTCACGGATGCCGTGCGACCGCGCACGCGCGGAGGGGAGTGGCGTGCTCAACGTCGGCATCGACATCGGTGGGACCAAGATCGCCGGCGGCGTCGTCGATCCGGACGGGACGATCGTCGATCGGCGCCGCGTGCCCACGCCGACGGACCCCGATGCCCTTGCGGACGCGGTCGCGGCCATGGTCGACGAGCTGGTCGCCGATCGCGTCGTCCACGCCGTCGGTGTGGCGGCCGCGGGCTTCATCGATGCCAGCCGCTCGGTCATCCTGCACGCTCCCAACATCGATTGGGCGGACGAACCGCTCCGCGACGAGCTCGAGCGGCGCATCGGCCGCCCCGTCACACTCGAGAACGACGCGAACGCCGCGGGGTGGGGCGAGTTCCGCTTCGGTGCGGGGCGAGACGTCAGCGACATGGTGATGATCACCCTCGGCACGGGTGTCGGCGGAGCCGCGATCATCGACGGCGAACTCCTGGTCGGCGGCAACGGCATCGGGGCCGAGCTCGGCCACATCCGCTTCGAACGGGGCGGGCGCGCGTGCGGATGCGGTCAGAACGGATGCCTCGAGCAGTACGCCTCGGGACGGGCGCTGCAGCGGGAGGCCGCGGACATCGCGGCATCCGGCGCACTCGGAGCCGGTCTCGCCGCCGCCCGGACGGCCGAGGGTATCGTCCCCGCCGCGGCGATGGAGGCCCTCATCGCCGCGGGTGACGAGGGCGCGCTCGAGGCGGTCCACCGGGTCGCGACCGCACTGGGTGAGGCGTGCGGTGGGTTCCAGGCGGTTCTGGACCCCGCGCTCTTCGTCATCGGCGGCGGCGTCGCCGACCTCGGCGAACGTCTCCTGCATCCCGTGCGCGAAGCGTATGCGACGGCGCTTCCCGGCTACGGCGAGCGGCCCATCGCCTCGTTCTCGATCGCCACCCTGGGCAACGACGCCGGTCTCATCGGTGTCGCCGACCTCGCGGGCGGCCGGGTCTGACATGATCTACTGGGTCCTGAAATACCTGATCATCGGGCCGATCGTGAAGGCGATCTTCCGTCCGTGGATCGTGGGACGCAGCAACATCCCGGCATCCGGCGCGGCGATCATCGCCAGCAACCACCTGTCCGTCAGCGACTCGATCTTCCTGCCGCTGATGATCGACCGGCCCATGTCCTTCCTCGCCAAGAGCGACTACTTCACGGGCAAGGGCCTCAAAGGGTGGGCGACCCGCGTCTTCATGCAGGGGACGGGCCAGATCCCGATCGACCGCACCGGCGGCAAGGCCTCGGAGGCATCCCTCAACACCGGACTCCAGGTGCTCGGACGAGGCGACATCCTGGGGATCTATCCCGAGGGGACCCGGAGCCCCGACGGCAAGCTGTACCGGGGCCGGACCGGTCTGGCGCGCATGGCGCTCACGGCGCGCGTCCCCGTCATCCCCGTGGTCATGATCGGCACCGACGACGTCATGCCGATCGGACGTTCCATCCCGCGTGTCGGGCGCGTCGGCATGGTGATCGGCGAACCGCTCGACTTCAGCCGGTTCTACGGCATGGAGTCCGACCGCTTCGTGCTGCGATCGGTGACCGACGAGATCATGGTCGCGCTCCAGCGGATGGGGGAGCAGGAGTACGAGGACGTCTACGCGTCCACGGTCAAGGACCGCCGCCCCGCCGCAGCCTGAGGCGCCGATCGAGCCGGCGTCACACGACCGACGGCCCCCTCCCTCGTCGGTAGAATGAGCGGATGCCCACTCCTCTCGACCACTGGCGCTCGCTCCCGATCAAGCAGCAGCCGCTGTGGCCCGACGCGGATGCGGTCGCTGCCGTCTCCGCCGAGATCGCGACCCTCCCGCCGCTCGTCTTCGCCGGTGAGGTCGACAACCTCCGCGCGCGTCTGGCCAAGGCGGCATCCGGTCAGGCGTTCCTGCTTCAGGGCGGCGACTGCGCCGAGACGTTCGCCGGTGCGACGGCCCAGCAGATCCGCGACCGTATCAAGACGGTCCTGCAGATGGCGGTCGTGCTGACCTATGGCGCATCGATGCCCGTCGTGAAGATGGGTCGCATGGCCGGCCAGTTCGCCAAGCCTCGGTCGAGCGACACCGAGACCCGCGGCGACGTCACGCTCCCGGCCTACCGCGGCGACATCGTCAACGGCTACGACTTCACCGAGGCGTCGCGGACGGCGGACCCCCAGCGACTGCTGAAGGGGTACCACACAGCGGCATCCACCCTGAACCTCATCCGGGCCTTCACGCAGGGCGGCTTCGCCGACCTTCGCGAGGTGCACAGTTGGAACCAGGGCTTCGCGAAGAACCCGGCCAACCAGCGCTACGAGCGCCTCGCGGGTGAGATCGACCGCGCCATCAAGTTCATGGAGGCCGCAGGAGCGAACTTCGATGAGCTGCGCGGCGTCGAGTTCTACACGGGCCACGAGGGCCTGCTCATGGACTACGAGCACCCGATGACCCGCATCGACTCGCGGACGGGCACTCCGTACAACACGTCCGCCCACTTCCTCTGGGTGGGGGAGCGCACGCGCGAGCTCGACGGCGCGCACGTCGACTACTTCTCGAAGATCCGCAACCCCATCGGGGTCAAGCTGGGTCCGACGACGACGCCCGAGACCGCGTTGGCGCTCATCGACAAGCTGGACCCTGAGCGCGAGCCCGGCCGTCTCACGTTCATCACGCGCATGGGAGCGGGCAAGATCCGCGACGCCCTGCCCCCGCTCCTGCAGGCCGTCAAGGATTCCGGTGCCACCCCGCTCTGGGTCACCGACCCGATGCACGGCAACGGGATCACGACGCCGACCGGCTACAAGACGCGTCGCTTCGACGACGTCGTCGACGAGGTGCGCGGCTTCTTCGAGGCGCACCGGTCCGTCGGCACCTTCCCGGGCGGCATCCACGTCGAGCTCACGGGCGACGACGTGACGGAGTGCCTGGGTGGCTCGGAGATGATCGACGAGGCGACGCTGGCGACGCGGTACGAGTCGCTCTGCGACCCGCGTCTGAACCACATGCAGTCTCTCGAGCTGGCGTTCCTGGTCGCCGAGGAGCTCGGCAACCGCTGATCCACCGCGAAGGCCCGACGGTTCTCACCGTCGGGCCTTCGTCGTCTCCGGATGCCGACGGCCGGGCGTCAGCCGAACGGCTGGAACTGCGGCGTCAGACTGATCGTCGTGCCCGGACGCTGCAGGCTTCCGCCGTCGGGCGTCATGGACCTCACGCGGTAGACGTCCCAGTATCGACCGCCCAGCGGGATCTCGGCATCCTCGATGTTCGGGTTGACCTTGAACCCGGCTGCCTGCAGGCGGTCGACGGCGGTCCGCACCGTCTCGCCGACCACATTGGGCACCTCGACCGGCTGCGGACCGTCTGAGACGACGATGGTCAGGGTCTCGCCCTGCTGCCACGAGCCCCCGCCGGGACGGTCCTCGACCCGGATGACGAGGTCGTCGGCGACGCTGCTGCTGTACTCCCGGTCCTCCTCGACCTTCATGCCGGCCTTCTCGAGGATGTCCGTGGCCTCGTCGCCGGTCTTGCCGGTGACGTCGGGGAGAGGGCCGAGCGACACGCGCAGCTCCGCGGTCGAGCCCTGCAGAACCGAGCAGCCGTCGGTGCACTCCACCGGCTCGGCCGATCTGGCTTGGGTCACGTACACGCGCACGATCCGGTCGGCGGCGAAGCTCGTGAAGTACTTCTTGGTGGTCGAGACCTGGATGCTGTTGTCCTTCAGCAGCGTCTCGACCTCGGCGCTCGTCCGATCCTGGAGCTTCGGGAGATCAGCCGTCGCCGGCCCGGCGGAGATCTCCACCGTGACCGTGGTGTCGCGGTCGAGGAAGGTCCCGGTGCCGGGCTTCGTTCCGATCGCCTCGCCCGCGGGAACCTCCAGGCTGTGCACGTCGCTCCGACGCGCGACGAGGGCGCTGTCGGCGAGCAGGCTCTGCGCGCTGTCGAAGCTCATGCCCTCGACGGCCGGGACCGCCACGAGCGAGCCCGGACCCGACCCGAACCACCAGCCCAGTCCGCCTGCCGCGGCGGCGAGCACCAGCACCACGGCGAGGAGCCAGCCCCCCTTGACGGAGTTGCGGTGCGATCGACGGCGGAGCCGGGTCGCGTTGTCGATCTCGGTGGTGACGCTAGGGGCCGTGAAGGTGCCCGGCATGACACGCGTGACCTCGTCCGAGTCGAGCGAATCATCGACGACGACGGTGGCGCCCGCGGGCGTGGAGCGGACGACCTGCGGGAACACGCCGAGGTCCTTCTCGATCTCACGGAGACGCTCGAGCATCTCCCGCGCGTCCGTGGGGCGATCCTCCGGTGAGCGCTCGGTCGCCCAGAGGACGAGTTCGTCGAGCTGCTCCGGCACACCGGCGTTCTTCACGCTCGGGCGTGGCACCGAATGCGTCGCGTGCTGGTAGGCGATCTGCATCGGCTGCTCGCCCTTGTAGGGCTGTTCGCCGGAGAGCATCTCGTAGAGCATGATCCCGAGGGCGTAGATGTCGCTTCGGGCGTCGGCCGTCCCCCGCGTGACGAGCTCGGGCGCGAGGTAGGCGATCGTGCCGAGGAGCATCTGGCCGGTCGCCGTGTTCGCGCTCGTCGCGCGCGCCAGGCCGAAGTCTCCGATCTTGATGCGACCGTCCTCGGCCAGCAGGACGTTCTCGGGCTTCACATCGCGGTGGACGATGCCCGCGCGGTGTGCGGCCGAGAGCCCCGAAAGGATCGCATCCATGATGGTGATCGTCTGGGGGAGCGTCAGCCGCTTCTGCTCGCGCAGCAGTTCTCGCAGAGTGATCCCGGGCAGGTACTCCATGACGAGATAGGCCATCTCGCCGTCCTGGCCCTGGTCGAAGACGTTGACGACGTGCGGGTCGGCGAGACGTGCGGCCGATCGGGCCTCTTGGATGAACCTGTTCTGGAAGACGGTGTCGTCCGACAGGTGGCCGTGCATGACCTTGAGCGCGACCCGCCGCTCGAGGCGCAGGTCGGTGGCGACGTAGACCGTCGCCATCCCGCCGCGCGCGATGCGCCCGCGGACCCGGTACCGGCCGTCGACCAGGCGGCCGATCAGCGGGTCGGTCTGCGGGTTGGCGTTCACGTCAGAAGTCTACGGAGCCGACCCTGCGAGCCCGGGTAACGGCGCACCCTCGCTCGGGTGCCGGTCCGGACTCACCCATACAGTTCGAGCCAGCGGTACGCCTCGGCCTTCCACGGACCGTACCGCTCGGGGTAGGCCGAGATCTGCACCGCCTGCGCGGCGTCCCCGAACGCCATGTCCTCCCAGCCGTCGATGTCCAGCAGGCCGCGCGTGCGGTCGCCGTTCGGGTCAGACGGACCGCCGAAGAACGCGGCGGCGGATCGGCGGGGGTCGCGGATCTGCGTCTGCGTTCCCCAGCCGGCGCTCGGACGCTGCTGGAACAGTCCCAGCGAGTCCCGGTCTCCGCCGTCGAGGTTGCGGATCCACGACTCGACCATCGCGGTGGCGAGGGCGATCGCGATGCCGTCCCGGGAGACGCCGCGTTCCCGCCCGACGGAGATGATCGTCTTGATGTTCGCGATCTGCTCGCCGTCGAGGGCGGCGCGTGCCTTCCCGGCGGCCGCGGGTGCCGGCTTCGCGGTCGGGATGCGGAGCTTCTGCCCCGGGTAGATGATGGACCCCTCGTCCAGGCCGTTGGCCGCGAGGAGCCGCGCGAGGCTGACACCGCTCCGCGTCGCGATCGCCCACATCGTCTCCCCGGCCGACACCTCGTGCACGGGTCCGGCGGCCGGCGCAGCGACCACAGCGGCGCGCGGCGCGGCGAGGGCGCGGACGATCAGCTTCTGCCCGGGGTGGATGGTCGTCGAGCCCCCCAGACCGTTCGCGCGGGACAGCGTCGACACACTGACGTCGTGACGAGCCGCGATGGACCAGAGCGTGTCGCCGCGACGCACGGTGTAGGTGGATGCCGCGGCAGGAGCCTTCGCTCGGGGCGCGGCATCCGTCCGGGCGGCCTTGGGGCCGAGCCGCAGCACGTCGCCGGGATGGATCACCGAACGCCAGCTGAGCCCGTTCCACGTGAGCACGTCGGCGGTCCGGACTCCGTGCGCTGCGGCGATGGCGCTGACGGTGTCGCCTCGCGCGACGACGTGCGTCTTGACGGATCGCGCAGCTGCCGCGGACCCGACGACGTCGACCTTCGCGGTCGCGGAGGTCGGGCCGGCGTAGGCCCGAGCCGTCAGCGGTTCCGGAGCGGAGACCCGCCGCTCGTCGGCAGACGCAGCATCGAGGGGGAGGAGAGACAGTGAGAGGGCGATGGACCCGATCACCGCCGGGGCGCTTCTCTGAATCAGAGCAGCGGGAAGTACGTCGTTCCGGCGCACAGACATTCCTTCGTTCGGTCCCAGATCGGTGGATCCCCCCGCTGAAACCGTGACACGCCCATGTGACTGGTGTCAATCCATGAGACGGATGTGACTGGTGTTATGAGCGAGTGCGGGGTGGGAATGCGATAGTGGAGGGGTGAGTTCTGAGTCGCCCGTGTCCACTGACTGGCTGAGCCTTCCCGAATTGGTCGAGCTGACGGGAGAGCCGCTCGGGCGCGTCCGTCGCATGCTCGACGAGCACCAGCTCGTCGCGTCCCGCCGCTTCGGGGCGCCGCGCGTCCCGTCCGTCTTCCTCGTCGACGGCGCGCCCCTCTCGTCGCTCCGCGGCACGATCATCGTGCTGCACGACGCCGGTTTCTCGGACGACGAGGCGATCGACTGGCTGCTCGCCCCCGAGGAGTCCATCGGCTTCCCGCCGATCGAGGCACTCCGTCAGGGCCGTAAGAGCGAGGTCCGGCGCGTCGCGCAGTCGCTCGCCTGACGAGCGGATGCCGCGGCTCAGGCCGCGCGCACCGTCGCCGCCCGTGCGAGGTCGCGCAGTTCGCTGACCGCGCCGTTGCCGAGGCGTGCGCCGCGGAGGGCGCGATCGGCCTCGGCCGCCCACGCGGAAATCCGTTCCTCGACGAGGGCGAGCGCTCCGGTGTCGATGATGGTCTGCTGCAGATGGCCGACCTGTTCGGGTGACAGTTCGCGATCGCCGATGAGCTCGTCGAACACCCGGAGAGCGCCCGGCGCGAGCGAGGCCCGCGCGTACGCGATGAGGAGCGTCCGCTTCCCCTCGCGGAGGTCGTCGCCGACCGGCTTGCCCGTCACCGCGCTGTCCCCGAACACGCCGAGGACGTCGTCGCGCAGTTGGAAGGCGAGCCCGATGGGATGCCCGAAGTCGCCGAGCGCGCGGTACTGCTCGGCATCCGCTCCAGCGAGCGTGGCGCCGAGCTGCAGCGGATGCTGGACGCTGTACCGCGCCGACTTCAACGAGGCGACCCGGAGCGCGCGATCGGCGTGGGTCTCGACGGGGGCGGTGACGTACGCCGATTCCTCGGCGACGTCGAGGAACTGTCCGATCGTCACTTCGCGGCGCATGCGGGCGAACTCGCCGCGGGCGCGGTGAGCCCGGTCGGGATCAGCTTCGACCAGACCCTCCTCGAGCAGGTCGTCGCTCCACGCCACGAGCAGATCGCCCAGGAGGATCGCGGCCGACCGCCCGAACTCCTCGCCGTCGCCGGCCCACGCCTCCGACCGGTGCGCCGCCTCCCACGCGCGGTGCGACGCGGGTCGCCCGCGGCGGGTGTCGGAGCGATCGATGACGTCGTCGTGGACGAGGGCGGCCGCGTGGAAGATCTCGAGGGCAGCGGATGCCGCGGTCACGACCTCGGGGATGTCGGGCGTGCCGCTCGTCCCGGCCGTCGCGACGGCCCGCCAGCCGGCGAGGCAGAACTTGGCGCGGAACCCTTTGCCGCCGGTGGCGGCGGACGCGCCGGACTCCACGAAGGCGCTGGCCTCTGCGCCGAAGTCGGCGGCGGCGTCGCGCTGTGCCTGCAGGAACCTCTCGACTCGCTGGGAAACGACGACGATCGGGTCGGGGAAGTGTGGCACGGGCCTAGCCTAGTGATCGCGCGCACGCGTACACTTGACTGACCGACCCGAGGGGGATGCATGCCACTGTCAGAGCAGGAGCAGCGTCTGCTGGACGAGATGGAACGCCATCTCATGCGCAACGATGCCGACGTAGTCAGCGCGGACCGGGGTACGGGTCCCCTCAGCTACCGGAACATCGTCTACGGCTCCGTTCTCGTGCTCCTCGGCATCGCCGGTCTGGTCGTCGGAGTCGCCACCTCGCTCATCGTGATCGGCGTCCTGGCTTTCGTCGTCATGGTCGTCGGCGTGGTCCTGGCCTTCACCCCCGCGAAGGGCGCCGCGGCGTCGCGCGCCGCCACGGGGACGCGGAAGCCGCGCGCCGCGCGTGCCCCCGCTTCCGCGTCGTTCATGGATCGCATGAACGATCGATGGGATCGCCGGAACGACGACCGATGAGCATCAGCCACCGATGAGCTGAGGCACTCCACCTCCCTCCACGTCAGAAGCACCGACCTCCGGGTCGGTGCTTTTTTTGTGTTCGCGTGACGGATGCCGGGGAGCCGCTCGGCCCCGCCGTGGCGGATTTCCTGGCGCTGCGGCGGAAAGCAGTCGCAGAGTGGAGGGAAGTGGAGTAAAGTGGTGTCATCCTGGAGCGGGCCGGACGAAGGGGGTGACCGAGCGATGTTGTTGGGCACCCACACCCCCAAGCTGGACGACAAAGGTCGGGTCATCCTTCCGGCGAAGTTCCGCGACGACCTCGGCCCCGGCGTCGTGATCACCCGTGGCCAGGAGCGGTGCCTCTACGTGTTCAGCTCGGTCGAGTTCGAGCGCGTCTACGAGCGCATCCGTGAAGCTCCGCTGACGAACAAGCAGGCGCGCGACTTCCAGCGCATGTTCCTCTCGGGCGCGAGCGCCGAGAAGCCCGACTCGCAGAACCGCATCACCATCCCGCCCCACCTCCGCACCTACGCGGGGCTCGAGCGGGAACTGATCGTGACGGGTGTCGGCGCGCACGCCGAGATCTGGAACTCGGACGCGTGGAACGCCTACGCCGACAGCAACGAAGACACGTACTCGGACATGGAGCAGGAGGTGATCCCGGGACTCTTCTGATCCTCGACTGCGACTCCCAGCCGCACGCCCTGACGCACTTCCCCGGCGCCAGGTCGGAGCGGATGGGGATCGGGGTCGAGGACCTCTCGGAAACCGAAGGCACCATGGCACACGACGACATCCACACCCCCGTCCTGCTCGACCGCTGCGTCGAGCTGCTCGCTCCCGCCCTCCAGCGCGACGGCGCCGTCGTCGTCGACGCGACCCTCGGCATGGGCGGACACTCCGAGGCGCTCCTCGAGCGCTTCCCCGCCGTTCACCTCATCGGTCTGGACCGCGACACGGACGCTCTCCGCATCGCGGGGGAGAGGCTCGCCCGCTTCGGCGACCGCATCACCCTCGTGCACACCGTCTACGACGGCATCGCCGACGCTGTTCGCGGTGCCGGTTTCTCGCACGCGGACGGGATCCTCTTCGACCTCGGCGTCTCCTCACTGCAGCTGGACGAGGCAGACCGCGGATTCGCGTACTCGAAGGACGCACCGCTCGACATGCGGATGGATCAGACTGCCGGCACGACGGCGGCGGACATCGTCGCGACCTACGGCGAGGGCGACCTGCGACGGATCTTCGAACGCTACGGCGACGAGAAGCTCGCCGGTCGCTACGCCAGGGCGATCATCGCCGCTCGGCAGGAGGCTCCGATCGAGCGCTCCGCGCACCTCGTCGACATCCTCATCGCGGCCACCCCGATGGCCGTCCAGCGCGAGCGCAGCGGTCACCCCGCCAAGCGCGTCTTCCAGGCGCTGCGCATCGAAGTCAACGGCGAGCTGGCGGTGCTCGAGCGCGCCCTGCCGGCGGCCCTCGGCATCCTGCCCCTCTCAGGTCGGATCGTCGTCATGTCGTACCAGTCCCTCGAAGACCGACTCGTCAAGCGCGTGTTCGCCGAGTCGACCCGCTCCACCGCTCCTGCCGGGCTGCCCATCGAGCCTCCCGAGCATGCCCCCCGTTTCCGGCTCCTCACCAAGGGTGCAGAGCTGGCGTCCGACGAAGAGAAGATCCGCAACCCGCGTGCCACCCCGGTGCGGCTGCGTGCGGCCGAGAGAGTGAGGGAGGCGTCATGAGCGCTTCTGCCCTGGCCACCACCGCCATCGACACCGCGCCCGACGAGATCCTCCTCGGGTCGGCGGCGCCGTCCCTCCGACCGGTCGGTCGGACCGGCGTCGGCATCGCTCCTCAGCCTCGCCGTCGTCCCCGTCGGGCGTTCGGCGTGATCGCCGTCGTCGGTGCTCTCGCGATCGCCGGCGTGCAGATGGGACTCTCGATCGTGACGACCCAGGGCGCGTTCGAGGTAAAGGACCTCACCTCGCAGCAGCGCGACGCCAACTACCAGAAGCAGATCCTCGAGGACGAGGTGGCCGGACTCAGTTCGCCGCAGTACCTCGCCGCCAACGCGTCCGCGCTCGGCCTCGTCGCTGGCGGGGAGCCGAGCTACATCCGCCTGAGCGACGGTAAGACCCTGGGCCCGACGAAGGGCGCGTCGGACACCTCGTCTGTCCAGGCGCTGTCCCGCGCCGCCGTCTCGAACGCCCTCGTCGCAGGGGTCCCGCTCGTCACCGATCCGGAGGCGAGCCTCGACTCCGGCGCATCCCTCGACAAGGAGTTGCTGGCCAATACGCCGACACCCCCGTCGATCACCGACGGACTGCCGACCCCCGACACACACTGAGAACATGACGACCCGAGCAACCCGAAGCCCGCGCCGTCGCACCGTCGTCGCCCTCGCCGTCGTCCTCGTCGTCCTCGTCGCGTTCGTCGTCCGCCTGGTGGACATCCAGATCGTCAACGCCAGCCAGCACGTCGCGGACGCGTTCAGCAAGGGGATGCAGAAGACCTCCGAGCTGGAAGGTGCGCGCGGCTCGATCGTCGACACGAACGGTAAGCCGCTCGCGACGAGCATGCTGCGTTACAACGTGGCGATCGACCCGATGCTCGCAGCCAAGGGCATGTCGCTCCGCGACGAGAACGGTGCCGTCGTCAAGAACGATGCCAACGAACCCGAGACCGTCACCTGGCCCGAGATCGCGGCCCGGATCGCCGACGTCACGGGTCAGGACGTCGACGACGTGCGGGCGATCGTCGACGACGCCTACGCGAAAGACCCCAAGAACCGGTATCAGGTGGTCAAGCGGCTCGTCTCGACGGCGGAGTTCCGCAAGCTCGCAGATCTGCAGATCCCCTTCCTCTCCTTCGAGCCCGTCGCCTCCCGGTCCTACCCGGACGGTGCGGTCGGCGGGAACATCATCGGCTTCGTCGGCTCGGACGGACAGCCCCTCGAGGGCGTGGAGAAGCTCCAGGACTCGTGCCTCGAACCCACGAGCGGCAGCATCAAGTACCAGCTGGGCGCCAACGGGGTCACCATCCCCGGCACAGCGGTCGAGAAGCCCGCGGTCGACGGCGGCACCCTGAAGCTGACGATCGACTCCGATCTGCAGTGGTACATGCAGCAGCTCATCGCCGAGGAGACCCAGCGGTACCAGGCCAACTGGGGCGGCATCCTCGTGATGGAGGTCGCCACGGGCAAGATCCGTGCGCTGGCCGAGACCGACACCGTGGACCCCAACGATCCCGGTGCCAGCGACTCCGCAGACCGCGGTTCGCGCCTCCTCCGGTTCTCGTTCGAGCCGGGCTCGACCTTCAAGCCCGTGACCGCGGCGACCGCGATCGAACAGGCCGGCGTGACCCCGGAGACGACGGTCACCGTCCCCGACCGGATGGTCTTCGACAACGGCGCCGTCGTCAACGACTCCGAGAACCACGCCACCCAGAACCTCACCCTCAACGGTGGCCTGGTCACCTCGTCCAACGTCGCCATGTCGCAGTTCGGCGCGATGGTCGACCCGCAGACCCGGTACGACTACCTGAAGAAGTTCGGTGCCGGTCAGCAGGACGGTCTGGGCTGGTCCGGTGAACCCGAACGCATCCTCAACCCCGCCGACACGTGGGACAACCAGACGAAGTACGCGACCACCTTCGGCCAGGCGTTCACCGTCACGGCCGTCCAGGTCGCCAACGCCTACCAGACCTTCGCCAACGGCGGTGTCCGGATGCCGGCATCCCTCGTCGAGTCGTGCACGAAGCCGGACGGCCACGTCGTGACGCCGAAGCTGGCGAAGCCCGGACGGGTCATCAAGGAGGAGACGGCGAAGGAGGTGTCTCTCATGCTCGAGAATGTGTTCGCGCAGGGAACGCTGGCCGACGACGTCGCCCTCCCCGGCTACCGGATGGGCGGCAAGACCGGCACCGCCCAGATCTCCGACGGCCACGGCGGCTACAAGAAGAACCTCTACTTCACGTCTCTCGTCGGCTTCGCCCCGGCGGAGGATCCGAAGTATGTTGTCCTGACGGTCTTCGACGAGCCCAAGAAGCAGCGCATGTCGTCGGCCAACCGCTCGGTGTTCAAGAAGGCGATGGCGCAGGTGCTCACGCACTACCGCGTCATGCCGTCGGGCTCGGAGACCCCCCTCCTGCCCGTCACAGGCTGAACCCGAGCGCACGAGGAGAACACCCCAGCATGATCCGCATGACGCTCGCCGAGGTGACGCACGCCGTCGGCGGCACACTGCACGTCCACGGCACCGACACTCCCGAGACGGTCGTCTCAGGCACCGTCGACACCGACTCGCGCGAGATGGGGCCGGGCTCCGTCTTCGTCGCCAAGCCGGGTGACGTCACTGACGGCCACCTGTTCGTCGACGCAGCCGTCGCCTCCGGTGCGACCCTCGCCATCGTCGAACGTCCCGTGACGGCCGCCGTCTCGCAGATCGTCGTCGGCGACGCCGTGGCCGCCCTCGGCTCCTTGGCGCGCGAGGTGGTGGCGCGCGTGCGCGCCGGGGGAGACCTGCGCGTCGTGGGCATCACAGGCTCCAACGGCAAGACGACGACGAAGAACCTCCTCGCCCGCATCCTCGAGGACGAAGGTCCCACCGTCGCGCCCCGCGCGTCGTTCAACAACGAGGTGGGCGCCCCCGTCACGATGCTCCGCGTCACCGACGACACCCGCTTCCTCGTGAGCGAGCTGGGCGCCTCCCGTCCGGGTCGCATCGCCGAACTCGCCGGACTCATCACCCCCGACATCGGCGCCGTCCTGATGGTGGGCCTCGCGCACGCAGGCGGGTTCGGCGGTGTCGAAGCCACGCAGAAGGCGAAGACCGAACTGGTCCAGGCCTTGCGACCCGGCGGCACCGCCGTCCTCAACGCCGATGACGCCCGCGTCGCCGCGATGGCGACGGCGGCCGACGAGCGCGGCGCCGCAGTTCGCTGGTTCGGCCGCGGGCCCGCCGCCGACGTCCGCGCCGAGGACGTCGAGGTCACGGCATCCGGGACCACTGCCACCGTCCACGTCGACGGCCGCAGCATCCCGCTCCACCTGCGCGTCCTCGGCGAGCACCATGTGATGAACGCGCTGGCCGCCATCACGGTCGCCCAGCTGCTCGGAGTCGACCCCGCCGACGCGATCGCCCGCATCGGGACGGTCGAGATCGCGGAGCGTTGGCGGATGCAGCCGCTCGGCACGGACAGCGTCCGCATCATCAACGACGCCTACAACGCGAGCCCCGACTCGATGGCCGCGGCGCTGCGGACGGTCGCACAGATCACCGCGCCCGGCCAGCGGAAGGTCGCGGTGCTGGGGGCCATGTCCGAGCTCGGCGAGCAGGCGGGCGAGGAGCACGATCGCATCGGGCTCCAGGCCGTGCGCCTGCGCTACGAGCGCATCGTCGTGATCGGCACCGCCGCGCGACGCCTTTTCCTGGCAGCGATCAGCGAAGGCTCGTGGGACGGCGAAGCCGTCTTCTTCGAGACCGCCGACGACGCCTACGACTACCTGACGGCCGAGCTGCGCGACGGTGATCGCGTGCTGGTGAAGTCTTCCAACTCCGCCGGGCTCAGGTTCCTCGGCGACCGTCTGGGAGAATTCTTCTCGTGAGATCCCTGCTGGCCGCCGCGACGATCTCGTTGGCCTTCACCCTGTTCCTGACCCCGCTGTTCATCCGGCTCTTCCGGAAGATCGGCTGGGGTCAGGTCATCCGCACCCCCGAGGACGCCCACAACCCGAGCCACCACACGAAGCGCGGGACGCCGACGATGGGCGGCATCGTCTTCATCCTGGGCACGATCGTCGGTTTCTTCGTCGGCAGCTACACCGGCGGCACCGAGCCCACGATCTCGGGCCTGCTCGTCCTCTGGATGATGGTCGGCCTCGGCATCATCGGCTTCATCGACGACTACATGAAGGTCCGTTCGCAGCGGAGCCTCGGTCTGTCGGGGTGGCGGAAGATCGTCGGTCAGATCGCCGTCGCCGTGCCGTTCGCCATCATGGCGCTCAACTTCAAGAACCAGTACGGCGAGACGCCCGGATCCGCGTACATCTCGTTCTTCCGCGATATCCCGACGCTCTCGTTCATGGCTCTCGGCGCGGTGGCGGGCTGGATCCTCTACCTCCTGTGGATCTCGTTCATGTCGGTCGCCTGGTCGAATGCGACGAACCTCACGGACGGGCTCGACGGCCTGGCGACGGGTGCCGGCATCTTCACGGTGTCCGCCTACAGCCTCGTGACGTTCTGGCAGCTGCAGCAGCGCTGCCATTCGGCCGCCCTCGTGACGGAATACACCGCAGCCTGTTACGACACGCGCGATCCCATGGGGCTCACGATCGTCGCCGCCTCGTTCGTCGGCGCCCTCGTCGGCTTCCTCTGGTGGAACGCTCCGAAGGCGAAGATGTTCATGGGTGATGTCGGGTCGATGGCGATCGGCGGCGTCATCGTCGCGATGGCCGTCCTCAGCCGCACCGAGATCCTCTCCATCATCCTCGCCGGCGTCTTCATCATCGCCCCCGCATCGGTCATCCTGCAGCGGTACTACTTCAAGGCGACCGGCGGCAAGCGTCTCTTCCTCATGAGCCCGTTCCACCACCATCTCGAGATGCGTGGCTGGCCCGAGATCACGATCGTCGTACGGATGTGGGTCATCGCCGGCATCCTGGCGATCTTCGGCGTCGCCCTGTTCTACGCGGGCTGGCTGGCTGCACTGTGACCGCGGATCTCGCCCGCCTCACCAGTTGGCACGCCGACTGGTCGGGCCTGCGCGTCGCCGTCCTCGGCCTGTCGATGACGGGCTTCTCGGTCGCCGACACCCTGGCGGAGCTGGGATCGGACGTCCTCGTGGTCACGGAGGACGCCGGCGAGGAGTACTCCCGTCTCCTCCCGGTGATCGGCGCACGGCTGTGGGAGGGTCCCCTCGACTCCGTCCCCGACGAACTCGTCGCTCACCGTCCCGATGTCGTCATCGCCTCGCCGGGATTCCCGCCGCACCACCCTGTGGTGGCGTGGGCGCAGAACGCGGGCGTCGCCGTCTGGGGCGACATCGAGCTCGCCTGGCGCGTCCGCGACAAGGTCCTGCGGCCCGACGGAACCCCCGCAGACTGGGTGCTCATCACGGGCACGAACGGCAAGACCACGACCACCCAGCTCACCGCCACGATGCTCGTGGCCGGCGGCCTCCGCGCTGCGCCCTGCGGCAACATCGGGGTCCCCGTCCTCGACGCGGTGCGTGACCCGGCCGGGTTCGACGTCCTCGTGGTCGAGGTGTCGAGCCATCAGCTCTGGTACCTCGGTCTGCAGGACGGCGACGGTCGGGTGTCCCCGCACGCGAGCGTCTGTCTGAACCTGGCAGCCGACCACCTCGAGTGGCACGGCTCCTTCGACGCCTATCGGGATGCGAAGGCCGTCGTCTACCAGCGCACCCGCGTGGCCTGCGTCTACAACAAGAGCGACGTCGCGACGCGCGAGATGGTCGAGGATGCGGAGGTCGTCGAGGGATGCCGCGCCATCGGCTTCGACCTCGGCGTCCCGGGGCCGAGCGACCTCGGCGTCGTCGACGGCATCCTCGTCGACCGGGCGTTCCTCGAGGAGCGTCGCACGAACGCCCTCGAGCTCACGACGGTCGACGAGCTGGCGGAGGCGGGGCTCGCCGCACCGCACGTCGTCGCGAACATCCTGGCCGCCGCAGCCATCGCCCGCTCGTTCGACGTCCCGCCGGCCGCCATCCGCGACGCCCTCCGCGGCTTCCGCCTCGATCCGCACCGGATCGAGGTCGTGGCGGTCGCGGGCGGTGTCACGTGGATCGACGACTCGAAGGCCACGAACCCGCACGCGGCGGCATCCTCGCTCCAGGCGTACCCCGGTGCCGTCTGGATCATCGGCGGTCTGCTGAAGGGCGTCGACATCGACGATCTGGTCGCCTCTCGCGGCCCCTCGGTGAAAGCCGCGATCGTCATCGGAGTCGAACGGTCCGAGATCGTCGCGGCTTTCGGGCGACACGCCCCGACGGTGCCGCTGTTCGAGGTCGACCACGCTCAGACTGAGGACGTCATGACCGAGGTCGTCGCCCGTGCGGCGGACGTCGCGCACGACGGAGACGTGGTCCTCCTCGCTCCGGCAGCGGCATCCTTCGACCAGTTCGCCTCGTACTCGGATCGCGGCCGGCGCTTCGCCGCCGCGGTGAACGCACGGATCGGAAAGGACGCCGGTGACAACCACGACCGACCGTCCGGCCCCGTCGGATCCGGCTGACCGCGGCTCGTCCGCCTTCACGGCGCGCGTCGCCCTCGGCAAGGTCTTCGCACCGGTCCCGAGCGAGTTCCTGCTCATCGCCTCGACGGCGCTGATCCTGACGATCTTCGGACTCGTGATGGTGCTGTCGGCGACCATGGCGACAGGGGCCGAGGGCGGGCCGTTCCAGACGGTGCTCCGACAGGCGATGTTCGCGGTCCTCGGCGTCCCGCTCATGTTCGTGTTCAGCCGGCTGCCGGTGCTGTTCTGGAAGCGGATCTCCTGGATCGCCCTGGGCGTCGCGCAGGCTTTCCAGCTGCTGGTGTTCACGGGCCTCGGCTACGACTTCGACGGCAACCGCAACTGGATCTCGATCGCCGGGGTCCAGGCGCAGCCGTCCGAGTTCCTGAAGCTCGCCTTCGCCCTCTGGCTCGGCTACGTCCTCTACCGGAAGCACACGCTTCTCGGCCTCTGGCGCCACGTCTTCATCCCGGTCGTTCCGGTCTCGATCATGGTGATCGGCTCGGTCCTGGCCGGCAAGGACCTCGGTACGGCCATGATCCTCGTGCTGATCCTGCTCGGCGCGCTCTTCTTCTCGGGCGTCAAGCTCCGGGTGTTCGTCATCCCCGTGGTCGCCGCCGTCGTGATCGTCGGATTCCTGGCGCTGACGAGCGCCAACCGCATGGCGCGCATCACGAGCTTCCTCAACCCGAACTGCCTCGACGACTATTACAACGGCTGTTATCAACCGCTCCACGGCATCTGGGGGCTCGCCAGCGGCGGCGTCTTCGGCCTCGGCCTCGGGAACTCGCGTGAGAAGTACGCGTGGTTGCCCGCGGCATCCCACGACTACATCTTCGCGATCGTCGGTGAGGAACTCGGTCTCATCGGCTGCATCGTCGTACTGGCGCTGTTCACCCTGTTCGCCGTCGGCGCGTTCCACGTCATCCGCAAGACGAACGACCCGTTCATCCGCATCGCCGCGGGCGGGATCACCGTGTGGGTCGTCGGACAGGCCCTCATCAACATCGGCGTCGTGCTCCGGGTGTTCCCGGTGCTCGGCGTCCCGCTGCCGTTCATGTCGCAGGGCGGCACGTCGCTCGTGTCCGTGCTCATGGCCTGCGGCGCCCTGCTGGCGTTCGCGCGCACGCTGCCGGCGGCCCCGCCGGTGGCGCCGGCACCCCGCCGGTAGGCTCGATCTGGTGACCACGTACCTTCTGGCCGGCGGCGGGACCGCGGGCCACGTCAATCCGCTGCTTGCCGTCGCCGACGCTCTCACCGCGCGCGAGCCCGGCGCGACCGTCCTCGTCCTCGGGACGCGCGAGGGACTCGAGGCGCGGCTGGTGCCGCAGCGCGGTTACGAGCTGCTCTTCGTCGACAAGGTGCCGTTCCCGCGTCGACCGGATGCCGCGGCCCTCCGCTTCCCGGCGCGTTTCGCGCGCGCGGTGCGCCAGGTCCGATCGCACATCCGCGAGCGCGGGGTGGACGTGGTCGTCGGCTTCGGCGGGTACGCCTCGGCCCCCGCCTACGTCGCCGCGGGGCGCGCCGGCGTTCCCTTCGTCGTGCACGAGGCCAACGCCAAGCCGGGGCTCGCCAACGTGCTGGGCGCGCGGCGAGCCGCGGCATCCGGGGTCGCCTTCGAGGGGACGCCCCTGCGGGGAGCGGAAGTCGTCGGGATGCCGCTGCGGCCCGAAATCGTGCATCTCGACCGAGCCGCCCTGCGGGATGAGGCGGCAACCGCGTTCGGACTCGACGCGGACCGGCCGGTCCTCCTCGTCTTCGGCGGGTCGCTGGGCGCCGTCCGCATCAACCGTGCCCTCGCCGATTCCTGGCAGGACGTCGTCGCCGCGGGATGGCAGATCCTCCACGCGGCGGGGGAGCGCAACGACATCGCCGACCCGGGCGATCCGGCCTACCGCGTCGTCCCGTACATCGACCGGATGGACCTCGCCTTCGCCCTGGCAGATGCGATCGTGTCGCGATCCGGAGCGGCGACCGTGAGCGAGATCAGCGCCCTCGGCATCCCGGCCGTCTACGTCCCGTACGCGGTCGGTAACGGCGAACAGGCCCTCAACGCCGCGTCCGCCGTCGCGGCCGGGGCGGCCGTCCTCGTCCCCGACGCGGAGCTGAGCGGGGATCGCATCCGTTCGTCGGTGGTGCCGCTCCTCACGGATGCCGCAGCGCTCGACCGGATGCGCGCGGCCGCGACCGCGGTCGGAACGCGCACCGGCAGCGAGAACGTCGTCGCGCTCATCGATCGCGCCCTCGCCCGCTGACGCGGCGCCGGCTCCAGCGCGCCGCAGCATCCTCCCGGCGGGCCCGACCTAGACTTGACGGGCCATGATTCGTCCCGATCTCTCGCTCCCCATCCCCTTGGACATCACCGCCGCGCACTTCATCGGGATCGGCGGTTCCGGGATGTCGGGACTCGCCGGGATGTTCCTCGACCGCGGCATCCGCGTGTCGGGGTCCGACCGTTCCGACAGTGACGCGATGCGCGCTCTCGCGTCCCGCGGCGCCGACGTCCACGTCGGTCACGACGTGGCGAACCTGCCAGAAGACGTCGACGCGGTGGTCTTCACGGGCGCGATCTGGCCCGAGAACCCCGAGTACCTCCGGGCCAAGGAGCGCGGCGTCGCCGTCATCCACCGTTCGCAGGCGCTCCACTGGCTCGTCGGCGGCCGCCGGCTGGTGAGCGTCGCCGGGGCGCACGGCAAGACGACGTCGACGGGCATGATCGTGACGGCGCTCCGGGCGATCGGAGCCGATCCGACCTTCGTGAACGGCGGCGTCATCTCCTCGATCGGCGTCTCGAGCGGCACCGGGTCCGACGACCTCTTCGTCATCGAGGCGGATGAATCCGACGGATCCTTCCTGCTCTACGACACGGCCGTCGCGCTCATCACGAACGTCGACCCCGACCACCTCGACCACTGGGGGTCGCGCGAGGCGTTCTACGAGGGTTTCGTCCGGTTCGCGGATGCCGCCTCCCAGGCCGTCGTCATCTCCTCCGACGACCCCGGTGCCCGCGAGGTCGCGGCCTCGCTCTCGCACCCGAACGTCGTGTCGTTCGGAACGTCTGCCGACGCCGACGTCCGTGTGACCGACATCGTCACCGAGGGGCCGGTGTCCTTCACCGTCCATCACGGGGGACAGGCGGCATCCGGTGCCCTCGCTGTTCCCGGTGCGCACAACGCCATCAACGCCGCCGGCGCCGTCGCCGTCCTGCTCACGCTGGGGTACGACCTCGGATCGGCGCTCCGTGCGGTCGAGGAGTTCGGCGGCACGGTCCGGCGGTTCGAGCTCCACGGCATCCGCGCGGGCGTGTCGGTCTACGACGACTACGCGCACCACCCGACCGAGGTCGACGCCGCATTGTCCGCGGCTCGCACGGTCGTCGGCGAGGGGCGCATCATCGCGCTCCACCAGCCCCACACCTACTCCCGCACGCAGGCGATGTACCGCGAGTTCGCCGAGGTACTCGAATCCCGCGCCGACCACACGGTCGTCCTCGACGTCTACGGCGCGCGCGAGGACCCCGTGCCGGGCGTCACCGGCGAACTGGTGAGCGGCGCGTTCGCCGATCAGGATCGGGTGCACTTCGTCACCGACTGGCAGCAGGCGGCCGAGTACACCGCATCCGTCGCCCAGCCGGGGGATTACGTCATCACCCTCGGATGCGGCGACGTGTACCGCATCATCCCGCAGGTGCTCGACGCCCTCGGGCAAGGGCAGGACTGACGATGCGGCGGCCGTCCCCGCTCCCGTCGACGCCGCCGGCAGGTCAGCGACGCGAGGCGCTCCCGGAGCGGCCGCGGCGGCGTGAGGCCATCCCTGAGCCGCCCGCGGTCGAGGCTCCCGCCGCCGAGCCGACGCCATCCGAGCCCGCTGTCGCCGAACCGCCCGTCGCGACGGGGCGTCTGGCTCCCGTCGTCCCGTTCGACGCCTCCCCGACCCCCGCCGACGACGCGCAGGCAGAAGCGGATGCCGAGACGGAGCGTCCGCTCGGCGTCCGCGACGTCTGGGCTGCGGCTCGGGCTCGCCGCCGCGCGCTGCGCCGCGAGGTCCGGCGCTTCACGGTGCGCCAGCGCCGCCGACGGTACGCCTGGCTCGGAGCGCTCGCTGCCGTCGTCCTGGTCGGGCTCGGCGCTGTCGCGACGGCCTACAGTCCGCTTTTCGCGGTGTCGAAGATCACGGTGCTGGGCACGGATCGCCTGGCCCCCGCCGCCGTCGAGCAGGCGCTCTCGGGGGAGATAGGGACTCCGCTCGCCCTCGTCGACTCGAGCGCCGTGAAGGCGGCGCTCGTCGCGTTCCCTCTCGTGGAGAGTTACTCCATCGAGGCGAGGCCGCCCCAGGAACTCGTCGTCCGCATCGTCGAGCGGACGCCTGTCGGTGTCGTGAAGACGAAAGCGGGTGCCTCTCTCGTCGACGCGGCCGGAGTCGTGCTGGGCACCACGAAGGACGCACCCGAGGGGTATCCCGTCATCGATGCCGCAGGCGGCGCCGGGTCGCGCACCTTCCGTGCCGTCGGAGCCGTCTACCGGTCCCTGCCGGCGGATCTGAAGGCCGCGGTCACGGCGATGTCGGCGACCACTCCGGATGACGTCACACTCACGATCGACGGCGCGGACGTCGTCTGGGGGAGCGTCGAGGATGCCGTCGAAAAGGCGCGCGTGCTGAAGGCGGCGATGGCGGCTCGGCCGCCGTCGAAGGTCGAGGAGTACGACATCTCCTCGCCCGATGCGGTCGTCATCCGCTGACTCGAGAATCCGATCCGACGACACGCCGCCACGGTGCGGGCGGCCGCCCCGTCGCCGCATACCTTCGGAATCAGGAATTGCATACTCGGCAATTCTTTAAACCTCTGGTTGAGGTTGAAGGTTTGCACTCGAGGTTCAGGACGATACGGAGGCCGGCGTGAGCCAGAACCAGAACTACCTTGCTGTCATCAAGGTCGTTGGCGTGGGTGGTGGCGGTGTCAACGCCGTCAACCGAATGATCGAGCTCGGCCTTCGCGGCGTCGAGTTCATCGCCGTCAACACGGACGCACAGGCGCTGCTCATGAGCGACGCCGACATCAAGCTCGACGTGGGACGTGAGCTCACCCGCGGTCTCGGCGCCGGCGCCGACCCCGAGGTGGGCCGTCGCGCCGCAGAGGATCACGCCGAGGAGATCGAAGAGGCCCTCGCCGGCGCCGACATGGTCTTCGTGACCGCGGGCGAGGGTGGTGGCACCGGTACCGGTGGCGCACCCGTCGTCGCACGGATCGCGAAGTCGATCGGCGCCCTCACGATCGGTGTCGTCACGAAGCCCTTCTCGTTCGAGGGTCGTCGCCGTCAGACCCAGGCCGAGTCCGGCGTCTCGAAGCTGAAGGAAGAAGTCGACACCCTCATCGTCGTCCCGAACGACCGCCTCCTCGAGATCAGCGACCGCGGCATCTCGATGATCGAGGCGTTCGCCACGGCCGACCAGGTGCTCCTCGCCGGTGTGCAGGGCATCACCGACCTGATCACCACCCCGGGTCTCATCAACCTCGACTTCGCCGACGTCAAGTCGGTCATGCAGGGCGCGGGCTCCGCGCTCATGGGCATCGGCTCGGCGCGCGGCGCCGACCGTGCGATCAAGGCCGCCGAGCTCGCGGTCGAATCCCCTCTCCTCGAGGCGTCGATCGAGGGCGCCCACGGTGTGCTCCTCTCGATCCAGGGCGGCTCGAACCTCGGCATCTTCGAGATCAACGACGCAGCCCAGTTGGTGAAGGAGGCCGCGCACCCCGAGGCCAACATCATCTTCGGTACGGTCATCGACGACACCCTCGGCGACGAGGTGCGGGTGACCGTCATCGCCGCCGGCTTCGACGGTGGCGAGCCCCAGGTGAAGGTCGAGCCGATCACGGCCAGCCGCCCGGCATCCGCCCCGGTCCTGCCGCCGCTGCCGGCCGACACGGTGGCTCGCGACCTCGCAGCCGCCGAGAACGCCGGTTCGCGTGAGTCGGTGTCGGTCTCCGCGCCGTCCTCGTCGAGTGACTACGACTCGGCGTTCGGCGACGACGACCTCGACATCCCCGACTTCCTGAAGTAACCGGATCGTGGATCTGCGTTCGCGGCTCGCCGACATCGACGCGCGCATCTCGGATGCCGCTCGGTCGGCGGGCCGCGATCCATCGGGGATCACCCGGATCGTCGTCACGAAGTTCCACCCCGTCGAGCTCGTCCAAGAGCTCGCCGGGCTCGGCGTGACCGACGTCGGGGAGAACCGCCAGCAGGAGCTCAGCGCGAAGCGCGAGACCTACGACGGCGTGCCGCTCCGCTGGCACTTCATCGGGCAGGCGCAGACCAACAAGGCGAAGGCCGTCCGGAGGGATGCCGACGCCGTGCACTCGCTTGATCGGGCCCGCCTCGCCGACGCGCTGCACGCGGCACGCCCCGACGACGACGGCGACAGGCTCGACGTGCTCATCCAGGTCAATCTGACCGAGGATCCCGGACGAGGGGGAGTCGCGCCCTCGGGCGTCACGGAACTCGCCGAGCACATCGCCGCGACGTGTCCGTCGCTGCGCCTCCGCGGCATCATGGCCGTCGCGCCGCTGGACGAAGAGCCGGCTCCGGCCTTCGCGCGGCTGGCCACCTATGCCGACCGCATCCGCACCGTGGTGCCGGATGCCGACTGGATTTCCGCCGGTATGACCGGCGATTTCGCCGAGGCGATCGCAGCGGGTGCGACACACCTGCGGATCGGTTCGGCAATCACGGGCCCGAGGCCCGTGCACGGATAGCCTCGTCACAGACGAGCAATACGGAGGATGCGATGTCGAACCCGCTCAAGAAGACCATGGTGTACCTGGGCCTCGCCGACGAGGAAGAGGTCTACGAGGAGCCGGCTCCCCGCCGCGAGAGTCGGGAGAAGCAGGTCGAGAACAAGACGGCGCCGGTGACGCCCATCCACCGCCCCGCGGTCGTCCGTCAGCCCGCTCCGGCGACGGTGAGCGAGATCGTCACGGTCCACCCCAAGCAGTACCGCGACGCGCAGGCGATCGCCGAGAACTTCCGCGACGGCATCCCGATCATCATCAACCTCTCGCAGATGAGCGACGCCGACGCGCGACGCCTCATCGACTTCGCGAGCGGTCTTTCGCTGGGTCTGTACGGACGTATCGAGCGCGTGACGAGCAAGGTCTTCCTGCTGTCGCCCGAGAACGTCGCAGTGTCCGGCGAAGGCGCGATCGCTCAGGGCGACGCGGACTCCGCCCCCTTCACGCACTGACGCCGTGTCGGTCATCGGCCTCATCGCCGGGATCCTCAACGCGCTCCTGCTCATCTACGTGCTGTTCCTCCTGGCACGTCTGGTTCTGGAGTACATCCCGATGTTCAATCGGGAGTGGCGTCCGCGCGGCGGTTGGCTCGTCGTTGCGGAAGTCGTGTTCACCGTGACGGACCCGCCCATCAAATTCTTCCGCCGCTTCATCCCCCCGCTGCGCATCGGTCCGATCGCACTGGATCTCGCGTTCCCCCTCACGATGCTCTGCTGCTTCGTGCTGCTGTCCATCACGCAGGTCCTGAGCCGCGTCTGACCGAGCTGTCGTCGCACCCGTGACAGCCGCGGACTATGCTGTCGGGGTACGGCTCGCGCCTCGCGGGTCTTCGTTGACCGGCCCGCTTCCTGAGCCCCGAAAGAGGAAAGACACATGCCTTTGACTCCCGAAGACGTCGTCACCAAGCAGTTCCAGCATGTTCGCTTCAAAGAGGGTTTCGACCCCGATGAGGTCGACGACTTCCTCGACGAGATCGTCGTCGAGTGGCGCAAGACGATCGCTGAGAACGAAGAACTGAAGGCGAAGCTCGCCGCGTTCGAGTCCGGTGAGACGTCCGCCCCGCAGACCGAGTCCGCACCGCAGGCCGAGGCCGCACCGCAGACCGAACTCCTCGAAGAGGTTCCCGCTGTCGAGCCCGCCGCGGAGGCTCCCGCCTCGTCCGGCTCCGCTCCCGTCGCCGCGTCGGCCGGCATCATCGAGCTGGCCCAGCGCCTGCACGACGAGCACGTCGCCGAGGGCAAGGCGCAGAAGGAGAAGCTCATCTCCGAGGCGCAGGCCGAAGCCGACGCCATCCTCAACGACGCACGCTCGAAGGCGCGCGACGAGATCACCCGCCTCGAGAGCGAGCGCGGCACCCTCGAGAGCCGTATCAGCGAGCTTCGTCAGTTCGAGCGCGACTACCGCGTCCAGCTGCGCGGGTTCATCGAAGAGAAGCTGCGCGACCTCGACGTCGCCGGCACCTCGGGTTCGACGCCCATCTCCGCGTCCTGACCACTCGCACGTTGTCGAGCCGAACGTCCGCGAAGCGGACGACACTGCGCGCCGCAGCGGCCGGCACCACCATCGCGATCCTCGCGGTGCTGGTGCTGGCCGCTGATCAGTTCACCAAGTACCTCGCCCTCCAGAACCTGCCCGAGCGGCAGGCCGTGCCGGTCCTCGGGGACTTCCTCCAGCTCTATCTGACGTTCAATCCCGGAGCGGCGTTCTCCCTGGGGGAGGGCGTGACCTGGGTGTTCACCCTCGTCCTGGCCGCCGCGGCCCTGACGATCGTCGCTCTCGCGGTGACCCGTGTGCGCTCCCGCGCCTGGGCCATCGTGCTCGGCCTTCTCCTCGGCGGCATCCTCGGCAACCTCACCGATCGGCTGCTGCGTGCACCGGGTTTCCTCGTCGGGCACGTCGTGGACTTCATCCACACCCCCTGGCTGTGGCTGTGGTTCCCGTCGGCCATATACAACATCGCCGACATGTTCATCGTCACGATGATGATCGCGGTCGCCGTCCTGGTGCTGCTCGGCCGTCGCTTCGACGGCACCCGTGAGAAGGATGCCGCGACCGCGGACGCCGCCAGCGACGCGGACGTCCCGGCACCCGCGGACCCTCATGCCCAGCCGTAGTCTCCCCGTCCCCGACGGGCTCGACGGCACGCGGGTGGATGCCGCCCTCGCCAAGCTCCTCGGATTCTCGCGGACCTTCGCGGCCGAGGTCGCCGAGGGCGGCGGTGTCCAGCAGGACATGCGTCCCGTCGGCAAGTCCGACAAGCTCGTCGCCGGCGCCTGGCTGCAGGTCGACTGGGAGGACAAGCGCGGACCCGAGATCGTCCCGATCGCGGTCCCCGACCTCGGCATCGTCCACGACGACGACGAGATCGTCGTCGTAGACAAGCCCGCCGGTGTCGCTGCCCACCCGTCGCTCGGCTGGGAGGGTCCGACGGTCGTCGGCGCCCTCGCCGCATCCGGTTTCCGCATCGCCACCTCCGGGGCTTCCGAGCGCCAGGGCGTGGTCCATCGGCTGGACGTGGGGACGAGCGGCTTGATGGTGGTGGCGAAGACCGAGCGCGCCTACACGGCGCTCAAGCGCGCCTTCAAAGAGCGGGAGGTCGACAAGATCTACCACACGGTGGTGCAGGGGCATCCCGACCCCCTCGTCGGCACGATCGACGCTCCGATCGGCCGGCATCCGAACCACTCGTGGAAGTTCGCGGTCGTCCCCGACGGCAAGGACTCGGTGACCCACTACGAGACGCTTGAGGCGTTCCCGCGGGCCTCGCTGCTCGAGGTGCATCTCGAGACCGGCCGCACGCACCAGATCCGCGTGCACATGGCCGCGCACCGGCATCCCTGCGTCGGCGATCCGCTCTACGGCGGCGACCCGACTCTGGCCCAGCGCCTGGGACTCACCCGTCAGTGGCTCCACGCCCACGAGCTCTCGTTCGCCCACCCGGCGACGGGGGACTGGGCGACCTTCCGCTCGGATTACCCGGCCGACCTGGCCGGGGCGCTGGAGATCCTCCGCGACCAGTGAGGGCTCTCCGAGCGAAGGCCCCGCGAGTGATGAGGGCTCAGCGGCCGCCGGTGAACGACGCCGGGTCGTCCTCCGCGATCGCGAGCGCGATCTTGCGCACGTGGGTCTGATCGACCTCGACGAGTTCGCCGAGCCCGTACCAGCCGACCTCGGTCAGCTCGCCGTCGGCGGGATGCGGATCGCCCGAGACCCAGTCGCACCGGAAGACGAGATCGAGGTAGTCGACCTCGTCGCCGTTCGCGTAGACGATGCGGGGGATCTGCTGCACAGCCGCCAGCCGCGTCGCCCGGACGACCACTCCCGCCTCTTCGAGGCATTCGCGGACGGCGGTGTCGGCGGGCTCCTCGCCGGGCTCGACGATCCCCGAGACCGCCTGCCATTCGCCGTTGTCGGCGCGTTTGCCGAGCAGGACCTTCTCGTCGCGGAAGACGATCGCGGTCACCCCGACGAGGGGGAGCGGAGCGGTGCCGATCTTCTCGCGCAGCGCGAGGACGAACTCGGGGGTGGTCATGTGGACCAGCCTAGGCGCCGTGTCAGAACCGGAACGTAGACTCGATGGGTGGCATCCGACTCCTTCGTTCACCTGCACGTCCACAGCGAATACTCGATGCTCGACGGGGCCGCGAAGATCGGCGCGATGACGCAGGCGGCGGCCGATTACGGGATGCCGGCCATCGCCGTCACCGACCACGGCAACACGTTCGCGGCCTTCGAGTTCTACCGAGCCGCCCAGGCCGCCGGCGTCAAGCCGATCGTCGGCCTCGAGGCCTACGTCACCCCCGGCACGCACCGCAGCGACAAGTCGCGCGTGGCGTGGGGATCGCCCGACCAGAAGAGCGACGACGTCTCCGGTTCGGGCGCCTACACCCACATGACGATGTGGAGCCAGAGCACGGAGGGCATGCACAACCTCTTCCGGCTCAGCTCGTTGTCGAGCATCGAGGGCTACTACTTCAAGCCCCGCATGGACCGCGAGCTCCTGCAGACCTACGGCAAGGGCCTCATCGCGACGACCGGGTGCCCCTCCGGCGAGGTGCAGACCCGCCTGCGGCTCGGCCAGTACGAGGCCGCCCGCGCGGCCGCGGCCGAGTTCCAGGACATCTTCGGCAAGGAGAACTACTTCGCCGAGATCATGGACCACGGCCTCTCGATCGAGCGCCGGGTGATGACCGACCTCATCCGCCTGTCCAAAGATCTCGACATCCCGCTCGTCGCGACGAACGACTCGCACTACACGCACCAGCACGAGGCCGACGCGCACGAGGCGCTGCTGTGCGTCCAGTCCGGCTCGACCCTCGACGACCCGAACCGCTTCAAATTCGACGGCGACGGCTACTACATCAAGACGGCGCAGGAGATGCGTCAGCTCTTCCGTGACCACCCCGAGGCGTGCGACAACACCCTGCTGATCGCCGAGCGATGCGAGGTGGAGTTCAACACCTCCGCCAACTACATGCCGCGCTTCCCCGTGCCCGAGGGGGAGACCGAGGACAGCTGGCTCATCAAGGAGGTCGAAGCGGGCCTCCACTACCGCTACCCGGGCGGCATCCCCGACCGCGTCCGCAAGCAGGCCGAGTACGAGACCGGGATCATCCTCCAAATGGGGTTCCCGGGGTACTTCCTCGTCGTCGCCGACTTCATCAACTGGGCCAAGGACAACGGCATCCGCGTCGGTCCCGGCCGCGGCTCCGGCGCCGGTTCGATGGTCGCGTACGCGATGCGCATCACCGACCTCGACCCGCTCGAGCACGGCCTCATCTTCGAGCGCTTCCTGAACCCCGACCGCGTCTCGATGCCCGACTTCGACGTCGACTTCGACGACCGGCGCCGCGGCGAGGTCATCGACTACGTGACCGAGAAGTACGGGTCCGAGCGCGTCGCGCAGATCGTCACCTACGGCACGATCAAATCGAAGCAGGCGTTGAAGGATGCCGGTCGTGTCCTCGGCTTCCCGTTCTCGATGGGCGAGCGCCTCACGAAGGCCATGCCGCCGCCCGTCATGGGCAAGGACATGGAGCTCGGCGGCATGTTCGACGCCAAGCACCCGCGCTACAAGGAAGCCAGCGAGTTCCGCTCCCTCGTCGACACCGACCCCGACGCCAAGACGGTCTTCGACCGCGCGCTCGGACTCGAGGGCCTGAAGCGTCAGTGGGGCGTGCACGCGGCCGGCGTCATCATGTCGAGCGAACCGCTGATCGACATCATCCCGATCATGCGCCGCGAGCAGGACGGCCAGATCGTCACGCAGTTCGACTACCCGTCGTGCGAGACGCTCGGGCTCATCAAGATGGACTTCCTGGGGCTGCGAAACCTCACGATCATCTCGGACGCGCTCGACAACATCCGGACGAACCGAGGCGAGGAGCTCGACCTCGAACACCTCGAACTCGAGGACCGTGCCGCGTACGACCTCCTGAGCCGTGGTGACACGCTGGGCGTGTTCCAGCTCGACGGCGGGCCGATGCGGTCGCTCCTGCGCCTCATGAAGCCCGACAACTTCGAGGACATCTCGGCCGTCATCGCGCTGTACCGACCCGGGCCCATGGGTGCGAACTCGCACACCAACTACGCGCTCCGCAAGAACGGCGTCCAGCCGATCACCCCGATCCACCCCGAGCTCGAAGAACCGCTGCGGGACATCCTCGACACGACCTACGGCCTGATCATCTATCAGGAGCAGGTCATGGCCATCGCGCAGAAGGTGGCCGGGTTCTCCCTCGGTCAGGCCGACATCCTCCGCCGGGCGATGGGCAAGAAGAAGAAGTCCGAGCTCGACAAGCAGTACGAGGGCTTCTCGGGCGGTATGAAGGAGCGCGGCTTCGGCGAAGCGGCGATCAAGTCCCTGTGGGACATCCTCCTGCCGTTCTCGGACTACGCGTTCAACAAAGCCCACTCCGCCGCGTACGGCCTCGTCTCCTACTGGACGGCCTACCTGAAGGCGCACTATCCCGCCGAGTACATGGCCGCCCTCCTCACGAGCGTCGGCGACTCGAAGGACAAGATGGCGGTCTACCTCAACGAGTGCCGCCGCATGGGCATCCGGGTGCTGCCGCCCGACGTGGGG
The DNA here is from genome assembly GCF_031932285.1 of Microbacterium aquilitoris. Taxonomy (NCBI): domain Bacteria; kingdom Bacillati; phylum Actinomycetota; class Actinomycetes; order Micrococcales; family Microbacteriaceae; genus Microbacterium; species Microbacterium aquilitoris. Next base: position 1,290,362 of record NZ_JAUZVT010000002.1, on the reverse strand, counting down.
GAGTCCATCCGGTTCTTCGCCGCCGTCGGCGAGGACATCCGTTTCGGCCTCGGCGCCGTCCGCAACGTCGGCACGAACGTCGTCGACGGGATCGTGTCGGCCCGCTCGGACGGTCCGTACGCGAGCTTTCACGACTTCCTCGGCAAGGTCCCGGTCCACGTCGCCAACAAGCGCACCGTCGAATCGCTCATCAAGGCCGGCGCCTTCGACTCGCTCGGATCGACCCGGCGTGCCCTCATGGAGATCCACGAGGATGCGGTCGAACAGGCCGTCCTCGACAAGCGCCGCGAAGCGAACGGCGAGGTCGGCTTCGACTTCGACAGCCTGTGGGGCGACGACGAGCCGCAGCAGGTCGCGCGCGTGCCGGAGCGGCCCGAATGGACGAAGAAGGACAAGCTCGCCTTCGAGCGCGAGATGCTCGGTCTCTACGTCTCGGATCACCCGCTCGCGGGTCTCGAGATCCCGCTCGCCAAGCACGCGTCGACTTCGATCCACGACCTGCTGGTGTCGGAGGACATCTCCGACGGCGACACGGTGACCATCGCCGGGCTCGTCACGAGCGTCCAGCACCGCGTCGCCAAGCAGAGCGGCAACCCGTACGGCATGATCACCGTCGAGGATTTCGACGGTGAGGTGACCGTCATGTTCATGGGCAAGACGTACACGGAGTTCCAGTCGATGCTCGTGGCGGACTCGATCCTTGTCGTCCGAGGTCGCGTCTCGCAGCGCGACGACGGCCGCAACCTCCACGGTCAATCGGCGTTCGTCCCCGATCTCGGATCGGTGGATGCCGCGGGCCCGCTCGTCCTGCTGCTGCCCGAACACCGCGCGACCGAGACGACGATCGGACAGCTCGCCGCCGTCCTCGACCGCCATCCCGGCGACACCGAGGTGACCCTCAAGTTGCACCGCGGCGGTGTCGCGAAGGTGTTCGAGGTCCCGGCCCAGGTCGGGGTGACGGTCGACCTGTACGGCGAGTTGAAGGGCTTGCTCGGGCCGCAGTGCCTCGGCTGATTCGCTGAGACGACGCGGGTAGGATCGCAGGCGGCGCTGATCAGCGCTGTTCGGAAGGAGCATCGTGACCGACCAGAAGACGAACCCCGAATCGCCGGACGACGCCGGGAGCCCCGTCGAAGACCTCGACGTCACGGTGGTCCGCGCGCCCGAGGCCGCGCCGCACGAGACGTCCACTCTCGACATGGAGACCCAGGCCTACGACTTCTCCACGGATGCCGCGGATGCCCCCGGTTCCCCCGCGGAGGCCGTGCCCGCATCGGTCGATCACGACGCCGCCGATACGGTCGCTGACGTCGAGCCGCAGGTCGCGCCCGTCGAGCCGCAGCCGTCTCCGGACGAGCCGGCGACGGTCGAAGCCTCTGAAGGCCACATCCCGCCGCAGTACGGCATCGGCCCGTTCTCGCTCCGCGAGATCTCGTTGCTCGGTGTGTGGGTGCTCGCCTTCCTGTTCTCGTTCTTCCCCCTCTACGCCGACAACCAGTACACGAGCCTCCTCGGCGGAACGAGCGTCTGGACCTCGGGAATCGACTGGGTCCTCGCCATCGGCGCGCCCACGGTCGCGGTGTTCCTGATCACGCTCCGCCGGTTCTCGCCCGACGGCATCCGTCGGGTCGGATCCCTGGGGATCGACCAGTTCGCCTCCGTCGCCTTCGCCGTTTCGGCGGTCGTGTGGTTGAGCTGGTTGTGGACGAACATCGCGCGCGGCGTCGCGGTCGGCGTGTGGCTCAGCAGCTGGGTCGTCTGGGTCGAGGTGCTTCTGATGGCTGCGGGCGTCGTGCTGACCGTCCTCGCTCCGTTCATCCCGCCGTTCCACGAGGACTTCCTGCACCGTGCCGAGACCTTGTCGCACCGCGTCGCCCGTCGCGCGCGCCCGGTCGTGGCGCGGCCGATCTCGGACGCGCGGTACACGATGGCGGCGCCGTCGGTCGATCCCGACCCGGCCCCGTACGGAGACCCCATCGACGACGACGAGCCGGCTCCGGCTGCGGCTTCCGCCCAGCAGGCGTTCTGGGCGTTGGCTCCTGTCGAGCGCGACGTCGTCGACGAGAGCGGCGCGCCGGTCTTCCGCATCGGCCCGACGGCCTGGGCGCTCGTGATCGAGGACCGTGGCGATTCCTTCGTGGTCCGCCACGAGGACGGCCGCATCGGTTACCTCACGGACGTCTCCGGCGTCACCCGAGGCTGACCCGCCGTTACCCTGGAGGGATGCTCCGCACGATCGACCTCCGGGGTCGCGCCGTCACACCGGCCGACCTGCTCGCCGCCGTTCCCCGAGCCACCGCAGCGCGGGATGAGGCATTGGCCACGGCTGCCGCCGTCGTCGCAGATGTGGCGGAGAGGGGCGAGGTCTCGCTCCGCGAGCAGGCGGCACGGTTCGACGACGTCAGCGATCACGCCATCCGCGTTCCCGCCGCGCACCTCGACGAGGCGCTCGCCTCCCTCGATCCATCCATCCGGGGCGCGCTCGAGAACGCGATCTCACGGGTCCGCCTCGCGTCGGCCGCTCAGGTGCCCTCGCCGGTGGTGACCGATATCGGTCCGGGCGCGCGGGTGGAGCAGCACTGGCGTCCCGTGCGCCGTGCGGGTGTCTATGTCCCCGGTGGCAAGGCGGTGTACCCGTCGAGCGTCGTCATGAACGTCGTCCCGGCGCAGGTGGCGGGCGTCGCCGAGGTGGCGCTGGCCTCGCCCCCGCAGCGCGACCACGGCGGGCGGGTGCACCCCGTCATCCTGGCTGCGGCCAAGCTCCTCGGCATCACCGAGGTCTATGCCATGGGTGGCGCGGGCGCCGTCGCGGCGTACGCGCACGGAGTGGCCGAGCTGGACCTCGCACCCGTCGATGTCATCTCGGGTCCCGGCAACAACTTCGTCGCGCTCGCCAAGCGGGTCGTCGCGGGCATGGTCGGCACGGACTCCGAGGCAGGCGCCACCGAGATCCTCATCGTCGCCGACGACTCCGCCGACGCGCGTCTCGTCGCCGCCGACCTCGTCAGCCAGGCCGAGCACGACGAGCAGGCCGCAGCGGTCCTCGTCACGGATGCGGCCGGCCTCGCCGAAGCCGTCGTCGAAGAGGTCGAGCGCCGCGCAGCGGCGACTCACCACGCCGAGAGGGTCGCCCAAGCCCTCGCCGGCGTGCAGTCCGCCGTGGTCCTCGTCGACGACCTCGCGACGGCGACCGCCTTCAGCAACGCGTACGCGCCCGAGCACCTCGAGCTGCACCTGCGCGATCCTCGTCCGGAGGACTTCGTCAACGCGGGTGCCGTCTTCGTCGGCTCGTGGACCCCCGTGAGCCTCGGGGACTACCTCGCGGGCAGCAATCACGTGCTCCCCACGGGCGGTCAGGCCAGGTACGCGTCCGGGCTGTCGGCATCCACCTTCCTGCGTCCTCAGCAGGTCATCACGTACGACCGCGACGCATTGCGGGCCGTCCACGACGACATCGTGACCCTCGCGACGGCCGAGGTGCTCCCCGCCCACGGCGAGGCCGTCACGGCGCGCTTCGACGCGTAGGCTGGATGCCGCCATGCACTGCCCGTTCTGTCGTCACTCCGACTCCCGCGTCATCGACTCCCGCACGAGCGACGACGGACTCAGCATCCGTCGTCGTCGCCAGTGCCCGGAGTGCGGGGGCCGGTTCTCGACGATCGAGACCGCGAGCCTGAACGTGATCAAGCGCTCCGGCGTGATCGAGTCGTTCAGCCGCGAGAAGGTCATGTCCGGCGTCCGCAAGGCGTGCCAGGGTCGACCGGTCACCGAAGCGGATCTCGCCATGCTCGCTCAGGCCGTCGAGGAGGCGGTGCGTCAGACGGGCGTCTCGCAGATCGATACGAACGAGATCGGGCTCGCGATCCTCGGCCCCCTGCGCGAACTCGACGAGATCGCGTACCTCCGGTTCGCGAGTGTGTACCAGGCGTTCGAGACGCTCGATGACTTCGACGCCGCGATCGCTCTGCTCCGCGCAGACCAGGCACAGCGCGTTCCGCGACAGGACGCCTGAGCGCTCACCTCTAGGCTGGGAGCCGATGTACCGACTCCTCTTCGACCTCGTCCTCCGTCGCCTCGATCCCGAGACCGCCCACCATCTCGGGATGGCCGTCATCCGCGTCGCCGCCGTGCCGCCCTTCTCGGCTGTGGCCCGGGCGCTGACCCGTCCGGCCCCGGAGCTTCGGACCGAGGCGCTCGGTCTCGTCTTCGACTCGCCGTTCGGGATCGCCGCCGGCTTCGACAAGAACGCCATCGGCGCCCTCGGCTTGCATGCCCTCGGGTTCGGTCACATCGAGGTCGGTACCGTGACGGCGATCCCGCAGGATGGCAATCCCCGCCCGCGCCTGTTCCGCCTGCCGGCGGACCGCGCCCTCATCAACCGGATGGGGTTCAACAACGAGGGCGCTGCCGTCGTCGCGCAGCGGCTCGCTCGTATGCGCCGTCGCCGACGGCGACCGGTCCTGGGGGCCAACATCGGCAAGTCCCGCGTCGTCGACGTCGCGGATGCGACAGCGGACTACGTCGCCAGCACCCGCCTGGTCGCCCCGGTCGCGGACTACCTCGTCGTCAACGTGTCGTCGCCGAACACGCCCGGGCTCCGCGGCCTGCAGGCGGTCGAGACGCTGCGGCCATTGCTGACGGCGGTGAAGGATGCCGCAGGAGACACGCCCCTGCTCGTCAAGATCGCTCCCGACCTCTCCGACGACGAGATCGACGGGATCTCGAGGATGGCGGTGGACGCCGGCCTCGCCGGGATCGTCGCGACCAACACGACGATCGCTCGTTCCGGGCTGACGACGGATGCTGCCCGCGTCGACGCGATGGGGGCGGGCGGCCTCTCCGGCGCACCGTTGCGCGAGCGTTCGCTCGAGGTTCTCCGTCGCGTCCGAGCCGCGGTCCCGGCCGAGTTCTGCGTCATCGCCGCCGGGGGAGTGGAGACGGCCGACGACGTCCGCGAGCGTCTCGCAGCCGGTGCCGACCTCGTTCAGGGCTACAGCGCGTTCGTATACCGCGGACCCCTGTGGGCAAGGCAGCTGAACCGGGGCCTCGCGCGCTGACAGGCGGCATCCCATCTGAAGGACGAAGGGCCCGCACGATCGTGTGCGGGCCCTTCGTCGTCGGAGATCAGTGCGGGTATTCGCCGCGCTTGACCTGCGGCTTGGGGAGGCGCATGAAGCGCATCTGGACGGAGCGCATCGCGGCGTACCAGCCGAGACCCTTCTCGCGGCGGTCACCCCATTTCGCGGCGGCGAGCTTCTTCACCTTGCGAGAGAGGATGGCCATGTCCGCGACGACGAAAAGCAGATAAGCCCAGAGCCCTACGTACGCGTAGAACACGATCGCGGTGTTCGGAACGAGCGCGAAGAGGATCACGATCACCAACAGCGGCATGATGAGCTCGCCGAAGTGCCAGCCGGCGTCCGTGTAATCCCGGGCGAACCGGCGCTGGGGACCGCGGTCGCGGGGCGTCAGGTATCGCTCGTCGCCGTTGGCCATGCCGACGCGGGCCTTCTCGCGCTGGGCAGCGAGCTCAGCCTTCGCGCGGGCGCGGGCCTCCTTGGTGTTGGCGACGAGGGGCCGCTTCCGTGCCGCTTCCTGCTCGGCGCGCGTCGGCGTCGGGCGGTTCTTCCCCGCGCCCGTGGGGGCGTCGGGGGCGGTGTCGGCAGGGGGAGGTGTCTGTGCCACGGGGCGCTTCCTCGGAATCGGCGGAAAAGGCGTGCCACATAAGATTACCCGCATGACTTCCGACACCTCTCGGTCCGCCGCGGTGCGGGAGGCGGCCCTCACCCAGGTCCCCGCCGCCCTCGCCGATCTCGGCTCCCTCGTCCGCATCCCGTCCGTCGCCTTCCCGGGGTTCGACCGCGCCGAGGTGCAGCGAAGCGCCGACGCGGTGAAGGCCCTCGTCGACGACCTCGGCATCTTCGAACGCGTCGAGGTCAAGACGGCCGTCATCCCCGAAACGGGGGAGGAGGGGATGCCCGCCGTCCTCGCCACCCGTGCACCCCGCAACGGCCGGCCGACGATCCTGCTGTACGCGCACCACGACGTTCAGCCCGTCGGCGACGAGTCCCTGTGGGAGTCCCCGCCCTTCGAGCCGACGCTCCGCGACGGCCGGATCTACGGGCGTGGCGCAGCCGATGACAAAGCGGGCATCATGGCCCACATCGGCGCTCTCCGGGCGATGAAGGAGGCGCTCGGCGACGACTTCGACCTCGGCGTGAACCTCTTCTTCGAGGGCGAGGAGGAGGCGGGTTCCGCATCGTTCGCGCCGTTCCTGAGCGACAACGCCGACGCCCTCCGCGCTGATGTCATCGTCGTCGCAGACTCGGGCAACTGGGACTCCGAGACCCCCGCTCTGACGGTCTCGCTCCGCGGCAACGCACGGTCCACCCTCGACATCGAGACGCTCGATCACGCATCCCACTCCGGGATGTTCGGCGGAGCGGTGCCCGACGCCATGATGGCAGCCGTCACGCTGCTGGCCACGCTGTGGGATGAGGACGGCGCAGTGGCCGTCGACGGTCTCGCGATCCGGGATGCCGCGACCCCGCCCTACACCGAGGAGACCCTCCGCAGCGAGGCGGGGCTTCCCGACGGTGTGTCGCCGATCGGACGCGACGCGATCCTGAGCCGCATCTGGAACAAGCCCTCGATCACGATCACCGGCATCGACGCTCCGAGTGTCCGCAACGCGTCGAACACGCTGTCGCCGAAGGTGACGGTCGTCATCAGCACGCGCGTCGCGCCCGGCCAGCCCGCCGCCGAGGCCTTCGCCGCCGTCGAGGCGCACCTGCACGCCCACGCGCCGTTCGGTGCACGCCTCACGTTCCGCGACGTCGACTTCGGCAACCCGTTCCTCGTCGACACGTCCGGCCCTGCCGTCGAGAAGGCGCGTTCCGCCCTCGAGAGCGGCTACGGACGCACGCCCGTCGACATCGGCGTGGGCGGATCGATTCCCTTCATCGCCGACCTCGTACGCGAGTTCCCGGGCGCGGAGATCCTCGTGACCGGGGTGGAGGATCCTCATGCGCGGGCTCACAGCCCGAACGAATCCCTGCACGTGGACACGTTCCGACACGCGCTGGTGTCCGAGGCGCTCCTGCTCGAGTCCCTCGACGCATCCGAGTGAACCCGCCTGCCGATACTCGCGCCGCCGGGCCAGAGCCCGAGAGGCGACGTAGAATCGTGTCAGCACGCCGCCCCCGTTCCTCAAGAGCACTGGCGGCCCGACCATGGGGAGAGTCATGACCGACATCGCCACGCAGTCCACCGAGACCGTTCCCGCCCACGGCGTCGCCCTCACCGAGGCCGCGGCCGACAAGGTGAAGAGCCTGCTGTCGCAGGAGAACCGTGATGACCTCCGGCTCCGCGTCGCCGTTCAGCCCGGCGGATGCTCGGGTCTGATCTACCAGCTCTACTTCGACGAGCGTTACCTCGACGGAGACAAGACCGTCGACTTCGACGGTGTCGAGGTGATCGTCGACGACATGTCGGTGCCTTACCTCGACGGCGCGAAGATCGATTTCAAGGACACGATCTCGGAGCAGGGCTTCACGATCGACAACCCGAATGCTGCGGGCAGCTGCGCCTGCGGCGACAGCTTCCACTGATCCATCCCCGGGCACCTCAACCGGTTCCGGCATCCTGAGCGGATGGCCGGAATCCCGTAAGAGGTTGCCCTAGACTGGCATGAGTCTGACCTTCATGTCCCCGAAAGGTGCACCGTGCGCGTCAACCGCCGACTCCGTTGGGTAGCCCTCCCGCTCACGATCGCCTCCGCGGTCGCGCTTGCGGGATGCAGCCCCACGACAGCGAACGGCTTCCTCCCCGGCTTCGATGAGGGGGGCGGGCAGGCGACGAACCACACGTCGATGATCGCCGGCCTCTGGACCACGTCGTGGATCGTCGTCCTCGCCGTCGGTGTGATCACCTGGGCCCTCATGGGCTGGGCTGCGATCGCGTACCGGCGTCGCAAGGGGCAGTCGGGCCTGCCGGTCCAGCTCCGCTACAACATGCCGATCGAGATGTTCTTCACGATCGCCCCCGTCATCCTCGTGCTCGGCTTCTTCGCCTTCACGGCGCGCGACCAGGCGATCCTCGAGACCCAGTACGAGAAGCCGGATGTCTGCATCACGGCCATCGGCAAGCAGTGGGCGTGGGACTTCCAGTACAACGGCGACAACTGCGACGACCCCCAGGACCCGGTGTGGACCATCGGTGTGCAGGCGCAGACCGACGCACAGGGCAACATCACCAACGAGGTCCCCGAGCTCGTTCTGCCCGTCAACAAGGAAGTGACGCTGCAGCTCGAGTCGCGCGACGTCATCCATTCGTTCTGGATCGTGGACTTCCTCTACAAGAAGGACATGTATCCCGGTCGTGAGAACTACTGGTCCTTCACGCCCACCAAGGAAGGCACGTTCGTCGGCAAGTGCGCCGAGCTCTGCGGCCAGTACCACTCGATGATGCTCTTCAACGTGAAGGTCGTCTCGGATTCGGAGTACCAGAGCTACATCGCGTCGCTCAAGGCCAAGGGGCAGACCGGCGACATCGACGACGCACTGGATCGGCAACAGAACGCGCCCGGGACCGGCGCGCCCGCCGCTGAGGGAGAGCACAACAACTGATGGCCACCATCGCACCCCCCGCACCCACGCTTCCCCCTCGCCAGGCCGCGCTGCTCACCAGCTCGCGTGTCGAGCACAAGGGCAACATCGTCGTGAAGTGGATCACGTCCACGGACCACAAGACCATCGGGTACATGTACCTGATCGCCTCCGTGCTGTTCTTCATGCTCGGTGGCGTCATGGCCTTGATCATCCGTGCCGAGCTGTTCGAGCCCGGCATGCAGGTCGTGCCGACCAAGGAGCAGTACAACCAGCTGTTCACGATGCACGGCACGATCATGCTGCTGATGTTCGCGACGCCGCTGTTCGCGGGCTTCGCCAACGCACTCCTCCCGCTGCAGATCGGTGCTCCGGACGTCGCTTTCCCGCGTCTGAACGCCTTCGCGTTCTGGCTGTTCACCTTCGGCTCCACCATCGCCGTCGCAGGCTTCCTCACCCCTCAGGGTGCGGCCGCGTTCGGATGGTTCGCCTACCAGCCTTTGGCGAGTGAAAGCTTCAGTCCCGGCGCCGGTGGCGACCTCTGGATGCTGGGTCTCGGCATGAGTGGTTTCGGCACGATCCTCGGTGGTGTGAACTTCATCACGACGATCATGACCATGCGCGCTCCGGGTATGACGATGTGGCGCATGCCGATCTTCAGCTGGAACACCCTGGTCACCAGCATCCTGATCCTGATGGCCTTCCCGGTCCTCGCAGCGGCGATCTTCGCCGCCGCGGCCGACCGCATCCTCGGTGCCCACATCTACGACCCGGCCAACGGTGGCGTCCTGCTCTGGCAGCACCTCTTCTGGTTCTTCGGTCACCCCGAGGTATACATCATCGCGCTGCCGTTCTTCGGCATCGTGTCCGAGATCTTCCCGGTGTTCAGCCGCAAGCCGATCTTCGGATACAAGACGCTGGTCTACGCCACGATCGCCATCGCGGCTCTGTCCGTCTCCGTGTGGGCGCACCACATGTACGTGACCGGCGCGGTGCTGCTGCCGTTCTTCGCTCTCATGACGATGCTCATCGCCGTTCCGACGGGTGTGAAGATCTTCAACTGGATCGGCACGATGTGGCGAGGGTCGATCACCTTCGAGACGCCGATGGTCTTCGCGCTCGGATTCCTCGTGTCGTTCGTGTTCGGTGGTCTGACGGGCATCATCCTGTCGTCGCCGCCGCTCGACTTCCACGTCTCCGACTCGTACTTCGTCGTGGCCCACTTCCACTACGTCGTCTTCGGCACCGTCGTCTTCGCGATGTTCGCCGGCTTCTACTTCTGGTGGCCCAAGTGGACCGGAAAGATGCTGAACGAGCGCCTCGGCCTCGTGCACTTCTGGCTGCTGTTCATCGGCTTCCACATGACGTTCCTCATCCAGCACTGGCTGGGTGCGGACGGCATGCCCCGCCGGTACGCGGACTACGCGAGCCAGGACGGCTGGACGTGGCAGAACCAGGTGTCGACCGTCGGCTCGATGATCCTCGCGGCATCGATGGTTCCGTTCCTGCTCAACGTCTGGATCACGGCCCGCAAGGCGCCGCGTGTGACCGTCAACGACCCGTGGGGCTACGGCGGGTCGCTCGAGTGGGCGACCAGCTGCCCGCCGCCGCGCCACAACTTCACGTCGATCCCGCGCATCCGCAGCGAGCGGCCCGCCTTCGACCTGAACCACCCCGAGGCCGGGATCCCGGTGGGCGTCGGTCCTGCGAAGGATGCACCCGACGCGCCCGTGGTCGATCTGACGAATGGTGAGGTCAAGTAAGTGAAGACCAACGTCAACCTGTGGTGGGTGCTCTCCGCCTTCTTCGCCCTCGTCGCTGTGGTCTACGTGGGCTGGAACATCCTGGCCCACCCGCAGCTGCCGGTTTTCAACCGCATCGAATGGGTTGGTTCTGTCGGCCTCGTCTTCGTGACGATGATGGCCGCCATGATCGCCTTCTACTCGAGCCGCGTCGAGAAGGCCCAGGGCGGAACCCTCCCCGAGGACTCCCTGACGGCCGACATCGATGACGGCGACCCCGAGATGGGCGAGTTCTCGCCCTGGTCGTGGTGGCCGCTGGTGCTCGCCGGCTCCGCGGCGATCGCCTTCATCGGCCTTGCCGTCGGCGAGTTCATGATCCCGATCGGTGTCGGCATCTTCGTCGTCGCCATCGTCGGCTGGGTCTACGAGTACTACCGGGGCTACTTCGCCCGCTGAGCCGCGCATACACAACGCCGTCCGCCACACCACCGTGGCGGACGGCGTTTTTCGTGGCATCTGGGGGCGCCGAACCCGGGCGCGCCGGCAGGCCGAGTCGCACAGCCATAGCGACGAGCTCGAGAGGCCAGCAACGCTGATCCCCCCCGCTGTGCTGGTCGCGTGTCGGTCATCGATGATGCTCTTGGATCCCACCGCTTCGGAAGATGCAGCGGGTGACCGCGAGCAGGATGCCCCGCTGCGCTCCGGGGCCGCGGACACAGCTCCCCCTGCATCCCCACGTGCCTATCCTCATCCGAACCAGGGCCAGGCTCAGGTGGGGCACATGACGCCGACGCGCACACCCTGGCGCCCCGGGCGAGGCCACCGTGGGCACTGATCGCCATAGCTTTCGGACGCGGGCCCACGCGCCGGTCTCAGGCGGGTGTCACGGGCATCACCAGGGGGTCGAAACGTCGGGGGAGCGGCCCTTCTAGGCCCTCGACGGGCAGCCCCTCTCGCGCCCAGTACTCGAACCCGCCGATCATCTCCCGCACCGCGTAGCCGAGTCGTGCGAACTCCACAGCACCGCGGGCTCCGCCGTTGCATCCCGGGCTCCAGCAGTAGACGACCACCGGGATGTGCTGCGCGATCTCGCTTGCGGCGCGCGACGCGATCTGACCGTGGGGGATGTGGATCGCTCCCGAGGCGTGACCCTGATCCCAGGCATCGGTGTCGCGCACATCGACGAGCACGAAAGCATCGCCCGCGCGCTGCGAAGCATAGACGTCGCTCGGATCGGTCTCGACGAGGAGCTTCGTCTCGAAGTAGGAGAGGACGGATGCGGGGGAGGGGATCATGTGATCGACGCTACGGGCACACGAAAGCGGCGGGGTCCGACCATTCGGTCAGACCCCGCCGCTTTTCTGCCAGACGAGCTCAATCGTTCGAGCGGTCGTCCTTCTTGGCGGGTGCATCGTCAACCACGATGATGTTCGACGGGCGGTTGGCCGTCTCAGGGTTGTGGCCGTCGTCGATCGGGCGCAGGGGTGCGTCCGGAGCTCCGGCGCGCTCGTGGGCGCCACGGATCTCCTCCTGCTCCTCGTGCTCGATGTGCTCGAGCGCGTGGTGCTGGTGGGCGATCGCGGCATCCACCTCAGCCTGCGTGACGGGGGAGAGGCGATCCTCGAAGAACCACCGCGACAGCGATGCGCGGACGTTCTGGTGCCACGCGATGCGACCGTTGTCGTTGGGGCGCACGACCAGGGGCTCGTGGATCTCGAAGTCGATGAGCTTGACGCGCTCGTAAGCGTCGACAGGCTGGTGGACCTCGATGTACTCGCCACCGGGGAGGCGCACGATGCGACCGGATTCGTAGCCGTGCAACGCGATCTCGCGGTCCTTCTTCTGTAGAGCGATCGCGATGCGCTTCGTCACGAAGTACCCGACGATCGGCCCGATGAACAGGAGCGCCTGGAGCGAGTGGATCACTCCCTCCATCGTGAGATGGAAGTGCGTCGCGATGATGTCCGAGGAAGCGGCGGCCCAGAGCACGGCGTAGAAGATCACGCCGGCCACACCGATCGCGGTGCGCGTCGGTGCGTGACGGGGACGCTGGGCGATGTGGTGCTCGCGCTTGTCGCCGGTGACCCACGCCTCGATGAACGGGTAGATCGCGACGAGGACGATGAACAGGCCGAGGACGGCGACCGGCAGCAGGATGCCGAAGGACCAGGTGCGGTCGAACAGGACGACGTCCAGGTTGGACGGGGCCAGGCGGAGCGCACCATCGGCGAACCCGATGTACCAGTCCGGCTGGGTTCCCGCAGACACGGGCGACGGGTCGTAAGGACCGTAGTTCCAGATCGGGTTGATGGTGAACATCGAGGCGATCAGCACGAGCACACCGAACGTGATGAACAGGAAGCCGCCCATCTTCGACATGTAGATCGGCACCATCGGGTAGCCCACGACGTTGTCGTTCGTGCGGCCGGGGCCGGCGAACTGCGTGTGCTTGTTGATGATCATCAGCATCAGGTGCGCCGCGATGAGCGCGATGAGGATGAGCGGAAGCAACAGGATGTGCAGCGTGTACAGACGGTTCACGATCGCCGTACCCGGGAACTCGCCTCCGAAGAGGAGATACGAGGTCCACGTGCCGATCAGGGGGAGGCCCTTGATCATTCCGTCGATGATGCGGAGACCGTTGCCCGAGAGCAGGTCGTCGGGGAGCGAGTACCCGGTGAATCCGAGCGCCATTGCCAGGATGAACAGCACGAAGCCGATCACCCAGTTCAGCTCGCGCGGCTTGCGGAACGCACCCGTGAAGAAGACACGCAGCATGTGCACGCCGATGGCGGCGATGAACAGCAGGGCTGCCCAGTGGTGCAGCTGTCGGACGAGCAGGCCACCGCGGAGGTCAAACGAGATGTTCAGCGTGGACTCGAGGGCCGCCGACATCTCGATGCCGCGCAAGGGTGCGTACGCGCCGTTGTAGTGCGTGGGAGCCATCGACGCTTCGAAGAAGAACGTCAGGAACGACCCCGACAGGAAGACGACGACGAAACTCCAGAGCGCGATCTCGCCGAGCATGAACGACCAGTGGTCGGGGAAGATCTTGCGCCCGATCTCCTTGACGAGGCCCGAGATGCTCGTTCGCTCGTCGAGGTAGTTCGCGGTGGCGCCGATGAAGCGGCCGCCGAGGGGCTTGTCAGCCGGTCGGGCCACCGTGGTGGCCGGTGCGGATTCAGTCGCGGTGCTCAATGACGCTCCCAGAAGCTTGGCCCGACGGGCTCTTCGAAGTCGCTCTTAGCGATCAGGTAACCGTCTGCGTCCACCGTGATGGGCAGCTGGGGGAGCGGTCGGGCGGCCGGGCCGAAGATGACCTCGGCGCCGCGGGACACGTCGAACTGCGACTGGTGGCACGGGCAGAGAAGGTGGTGGGTCTGCTGCTCGTAGAGTGCCACGGGGCATCCGACGTGGGTGCAGACCTTCGAGTACGCCACGATCCCGTCGTAGGACCAGTCGAGGCGGTTGTACTCGGCGGGCAGCTGCTCGGGGAGCAGCCGCATGAGCAGGACGATCGCCTTGGCCTTCTCTTCGAGGTAGCCGTCGAGGTGGTCGACATCCTTGAGCGATTCGGGCATCACGTGGACGGCGGAGCCGAGGGCGATGTCCGCAGCGCGGATGGGGAGGCCGGAGGGGTCGTGCGCGAGGCGCTCACCCTCCTTCCACATGGTGTGCTTCAGAAGCGCGACCGGATCGCCGGCGAGCGGCTTCTCCTCGGAGGAGTGCGGAGCGAGCCCACGGAAGAGCGTCACGCCGGGGACGATGGACGCGACTACAGCGGCGATGAGTCCGCCGCGGATCGCGGTTCGGCGTCCGAACCCGGACTCCTCGTTCGCCTCACGGAAGACGTCGACCGCTGCTTCGCGGGTCGACTCCTTGCCGCGGGTCGAGTGACGAGCTTCGATGTGCTCCTTGTCGGGCATGATCGCCTTCGACCAGTGGATCGCAGCGATGCCGATGGTCAACAGAGCGAACCCGATGCCGAGACCGATGAAGAGGTTGTTGCTCCGGATGTCACCGAAGTCGCCGCTCTCGATCGGGAACAGCATGTACGCGGCCACGGCCCACAGGCTGGCGGCGAGAGAGATGTAGAACAGCGTGTAGACGGTACGGACCGCACGGTTCATCGCCGCCGGGTCCTTATCGGTCATCCGCTCACGATGGGGCGGCAGACCGGGGTTCTGCACGGGGTCGGCGACCGCGACGACGAGCCCCGACGAAGGCTGAGGAGCCTTCTCGAGCGCCTGCGGCTCTTCCTCGTGTGACATTGTGCTCCTCGCCTTGAAATTCTTTACGTCAGTGGTGGGTCAGTTGGACTTCGCGGTGATCCACACCGAGATGCCGATGAGAGTGCCGATGCCGAAGATCCAGATGAAGAGACCCTCGGACACGGGACCCAGCGACCCGAGCGTGAACCCGCCTACGGGCTCGCTCTTCTGCAGGTACATGAGGGACGAGATGATGTCGCGCTTCTCGTCCGGCGTGATGGTCATGTTGTTGAAGACCGGCATGTTCTGCGGCCCGGTCACCATCGCGGCGTAGATGTGCAGTGGGCTGGTCTTGGTGAGCGCGGGGGCGTACTTGCCCTCGGTCAGCGCGCCACCAGCCGCGGCGACGTTGTGGCACATCGCGCAGTTGATGCGGAAGAGCTCGGCGCCCTCCGTCAGGTTGCCACCGCCGTCGAGGATCTTCTCGTCGGGGTAGGTCGGTCCGGGGGCGACGGACTGCACCCAGGCCGCCATCGCCTTGATCTGGTCCTCGGTGAACTGCGGCGCCTTCTGGGGAGCCTGCGGTCCCTGAGCCTGGAGCGGCATGCGGCCCGTCGAGACCTGGAACTCGACCGACAGCTCGCCGACTCCGTACAGGGAGGGGCCGTCAGCGGTGCCCTCGAGGTCGAGACCGTGGCACGTCGCGCAGTTCGCCTGGAACAGCTTCTTGCCGTCTTCGACGGTGAGCGCGGATGCCGTGTCGGTGGACGTGGTCGACGCCATGGCAGCGGATGCGCCGGCGTAGATGCCACCCGTGAGCAGCAGGCCGACGCCGATGAGAGCGGCTGCCGCCCACTTGCTGCGACGGCCCGTGTGCCGACGCGGGGTCTTGGATGCCATTGAGGAACTCAGCTCCGCTCTGTATTACCGGATGAAGTAGATGACGGCGAACAGGATGATCCACACGACGTCGACGAAGTGCCAGTAGTAGGACACGACGATCGCGGAGGTCATCTCCTTTCGACCGAAGTTCTTGACCGCGAATGCGCGCCCGATGATGAGCAGGAAGGCGATGAGGCCACCCGTCACGTGAAGAGCGTGGAAACCGGTCGTGATGTAGAAGGCCGACGCGTAGGAATCCTCGCTGATCGGCAGGCCCTCGGCGACCAGGGTGGCGTACTCCCACACCTGGCCCGAGACGAAGACGGCGCCCATGATGAACGTCAGGTAGAACCACTCGACCATTCCCCACTGGCGGAAGTTCCAGAAGGATCCGCGACGGTAGGGCTGGAAGCGCTCGGCGGCGAACACACCGGCCTGAGCGGTGAACGACGACAGCACGAGGATGAGCGTGTTCACCGCGGCGAACGGCACGTTCAGCAGCTCGGTGCGACTTGCCCACAGCTCCGGCGAGGTGTTGCGGATCGTGAAGTAGATGGCGAAGAGGCCGGCGAAGAACATGACCTCGCTGCCCAGCCACACGATCGTGCCGACAGCCACGGGGTCCGGTCGTTTCACCGAACGCAGTGCCTGGTTGTATGTCGCGGGAGTGGTCGTCACGCTCCCCATTATGGCCGATGTTGGGGGAGGGTTTCGCATTCCTGAAGGTACTTGTCTCTTTCCGCCGGGTCGGCGCCGTCGATGGGCCCGCCGGGAGTCGCCTGCCAGAGTGCTGAGTAGGATCGGGGGTCATGGCGGACATGTACTCCTGGCCCGAGATTCTCTCCACGGTGCTGGACGGCGAGAACCTCAGCGTGTCCGAATCGACCTGGGCGATGCGCCAGGTGATGAACGGTGACGCGACCTCTGCGCAGCTCGCCGGGTTCCTCGTCGCGCTGCGGGCCAAGGGCGAGACCGTCGATGAGATCGTGGGATTCCGCGATGCCATCCTCGAGGCTGCGGTGCCGCTCCCCGTGCCGGCAGACGTGCTCGACATCGTCGGCACGGGAGGCGATCGTTACGGGACCGTGAACGTCTCGACGACCGCCTCGGTCGTCGTGGCGGCCACCGGCATCCCGGTCGTGAAGCACGGCAACCGCGCGTCGAGTTCGAAGTCAGGGTCATCGGACGTGCTCGCTGCACTAGGTGTCGATCTGACGCAGACTCCGGAGCGTGTTGCGGAGGTCCTCGACGAGGTCGGGATCACCTTCGCTTTCGCCTCCGCCTTCCACCCTGGCTTCCGGCACGCCGGACCGACGCGGGCGGAACTCGGCATCCCGACCGTCTTCAACTTCCTCGGGCCGCTGTGCAATCCGGCGCGCGCCGAAGCCAACGCCGTCGGGGTCGCTCACCTCGACCGGGTGCCGCTCATCACCGGTGTGTTCCAGACGCGCGGTGCGACGGCGCTCGTGTTCCGTGGCGACGACGGGATGGACGAACTCACCACGACAGGCCACAGCCGCGTCTGGGAGGTCAGCCGGGGAGACGTGCGAGAGCACGACCTCGATCCTCGGGACCTCGGCATTCCCCGGTCCGAGATCGCTGACCTGCTAGGCGGCGACGCCGAGCACAACGCGGCGATCGTGCGTCGCGTGCTCGACGGCGAATCCGGTCCGGTCCGCGACATCGTCCTGTTGAACGCCGCCGCCGGCATCGTGTCATATCGGCTGTTCCAGGATGCCGCCGAGCTCCAGCGTCCGTTCGTCGAGCGACTCGCGAACGCCTATGCCGAAGCGGCAGCCGCCGTCGACGCGGGCGCCGCGCGGGCCAAGCTCGATGCGTGGGTCGCCGCGTCCGGACGCTGAGCGCGCACCGTGGACCCGATCGAAGCCCTCACGGAGATCGCGGAGCTCCTCGAGCGCGATCGCGCGTCCCGGTACAAGTCGAAGGCCTTCCGAGCAGCCGCAGAGTCCCTCGCGGGTCTGAGCCCTGCTGAGCGGGCTGACGTCTCCCGTCTGCGCGCCCGGAAAGGCATCGGCGCCTCCACCTTCGCCGTGATCTCGGAGGCGCTTTCCGGGCGCGTGCCGACCTACCTTGCGGACCTGCGGGAACGAGTCGCGCCCACCGAGGTGTCGGCATTGCGTCCGCTCCTGCGGGGCGATCTGCACGCCCACTCGGAGTGGTCCGACGGGTTGACATCGATCGAATCGATGGTCGACGCCGCGCGTTCGCTCGGCCATGACTACCTCGCTCTGACCGACCATTCGCCGAGGCTCAGGGTGGCGCGCGGACTGTCTGCGGAGCGGCTCCGCGAGCAGCTCGCACTCATCCCTGATTTCTGCGACGAGACGTTCACCCTGCTGAGCGGGATCGAGGTCGACATTCTCGACGACGGCTCCCTCGACCAGGAGGACGATCTCCTCGAATCCCTCGACATCGTCGTCGCGTCCGCGCATTCCGCCCTGCGGATGGAGCAGGCGCCGATGACGCGCCGCCTGGTGGCTGCGGCATCCGATCCCCGCGTCGACGTGCTGGGCCATGTCACCGGCCGCCTCGTGTCGGGGGCGCGGGGGACCCGTCCGCCGTCGGTGTTCGATGCGAGAGCCGTCTTCGAAGCGTGCGCCGAACACGGCACCGCGCTCGAGATCAACTCCCGCCCGGAGCGGGAGGATCCGCCGGACGATCTGCTCGCCCTCGCGATCGAGATCGGATGCCTCTTCTCGATCGACTCGGACGCGCACGCCCCGGGGCAGCTGTCGTTGCTGGACCATGGCGCGGCGCGCGCGGAGCGCGCCGGTGTGCCCGCTGACCGCGTCATCACCACGTGGCCGCTCGAGCGACTCCGTGAATGGGCGTCGACGAGCTGAGAGGTCAGGCCCGGGCGGTGAGCGCTGCCCGTGCGCGGGTCGCCGAGGATCCGAGTGACCAGGTGCCCGCCAACTGCGCCACCGCCTCCTCGTCCGGCGCGGTGATGCGGGCATCCACGGGCGGTAGATCGAGCGTCCGCACGACCTCGACCACGCGCGGCGCGACGTCGAGGTAGTCGGAGGCAGCGAGGATCTTCGCCCTGACGCCCGCGCTCATCCCTTCGCCGGCCTCGGCAGCGCTCCGGATACTGGTGAGATCGCCGTGCGCGGCCAGCAGCGTCGCCGCGGTCTTCTCGCCGATGCCGGCGACACCCGGGAGTCCGTCGGACGAGTCGCCACGCATCGCGGCGAAGTCGGCGTACTGCGACGGGAGGACGCCGTATTTCGTGACGACGACGGAGTCGGTGAGTACTTCGAGCTTGCTCATCCCGCGGCCCGTGTAGATGACGCGGACACCACGGTCGTCGTCGACGAGCTGGAACAGGTCGCGGTCGCCGGTCACCACGTCGACGGGGATGGTGTTCGTCGACGCGAGGGTCCCGATGACGTCATCAGCCTCGTGGTCCGGAGCGCCGATGATCGGGATGCCGAGTGTGCCGAGCGCTTCGCGGATCACCGGGACCTGGCTCTCGAGAGGGTCGGGGATCTCCTCGACGTCGGGGGCCGACACGACCGCCTCGGCGACGCGGTGCGTCTTGTAGGACGGGATGAGATCGACGCGCCACTGCGGTCGCCAATCGTCGTCCCAGCAGGCGACGAGGTGGGTCGGCTCATACGTGTCGACGAGCTTCGCGATCATGTCGAGGAAGCCGCGGACGGCGTTCACAGGACGACCGTCTGCCGCCTTCACCGTGTCGGGCACGCCGTAGAACGCGCGGAAGTAAAGGCTGGCGGAGTCGAGCAGCATGAGGCGGTCGGTCACGCGCTCATCCTCGCACTCAGCAGCCGGGACCGCTCGGGTCCTCGTCGCAGGTGCGTTCCACGAGTGCCGTGTCCACCTCGACGACGCGGATGACGGTGGTCGGCGTGTTGAGCTCCAGGAGTCCGGCGATCGGGAACCAGCCGCCGCCGGCATCCGCTTCCGCCGCGTAGCGGATCGTCACGCTCGCCTCGTACTCGCCGGCTGCGCCGTAGCTGTGGCTGGTGTCCGTCGCGGTGAACTGCGGGACGTCGAGGTCGTCCCACGACGTTCCCGGTGAGGTCGTCTCGCGCGTGGTCCCGTCGCCGTAGTCGAAGGCGTACGAGACGGGCGTGAAGCGGACGGTCACGGGGACGTCGAAGATCCGGCCGGTGACGGTGTGCTCGGCGGCGTCGACGACGAAGTTCGTGGGCATCCCGACCACGCCCACGCCGTCGGGTTCGCCGATGACCCGCGGCGGCTGGGGCGCGAACTGCGCGACATCCTCGATCGTCGCGGTGGTCGGGTCCGGCGCCGCCGGGGCGGGAGCCGGGTCGGCGGGCTGTTGGTCGGCCTGTTCGGTTCCCGGTAGCGGTGCCCCTCCCGGGGCCACGACCGCGTCCGCGCACGCCTGGTCGAATGCGCACTGCGCGAGCCACTCGTCGCGGGTTCGTGCGCCGGGGTAGTAGGCGTCGGGGTCCGGGGGCGGGGGAGGGACGTTCACCGAGCCGCCGCCGCCTCCGCCTCCGCCGCTGTTCGAGCCGCGATCTGGGACGGCGGGTACTGAAGCGGATTCACGCGTCGCGCCGATCGAGACGGAGGAGCCGTTGTCTTGCACTTGGCAATCTGTCCACGTGTTGGAGCCGAAGCAACCGCCATTAGCCGCACTGGCCGGGGCCGCTAGCGACAGAGTGAAAAGGACCGTAAGTCCGACAGCGGCCCATCGCAGTCGGTCTAACAACGGCTGTCCTTCACGGCTTGACTCTTCGAAACCTTGGCCGCTGTGAGGGATGTGGGGTCGAATTCAACCTTCACGTCTAGCGCGAACACATTTGGTCGGGTCGGAGCCACTTGTGAGCTGCCGGAAGCGTCAGTCACGTCGACGGCCGACACGTCCTGGCAAACGATTAGTTCGCCGAGCGCGTTGCCCGCATAGATCTGGGGGAGGGTCGTCTTGCCCGACACAGTCCATCCATCGGCGTGCATTTGGGTGAGCGTCTTTTTCTCGCTCGCTAGGGCGTCGCCGCGAAGGTACGCGTACACCGGCTCGAACGTCGCCGGGTCCGAGAGGTCCACCTCGTTGAGCGCGTCGATGTACGCCCGGTACGTCTTCTCGGCGGCGGCGAACGCCTCTTCCTTCGATGCGAACCCTGTCGGCGTGGGGGAGGGTTTCGGAGCGGCAGCCGATGCGCAGGCCGCGAGGGCGGTGACGAGCGCGACCGTGGCGAGCAGCGCTGCGGAACGTCGAGCGATCATGCGGTCCACGGTAATGAAAGCGGGACGCCGGGCGAACGATTCTCCACAGCGCGTAGGCTCGCTGACGTCATTCGCGGTTATGGGGAGGGACCATGTCGTTCGGGGCTGCGGCATCCGCTCGTCGGCGACGTCGGGTCGCGCTCGACGCACCATGTCCTTGCGGTCGGCGCCCGTTCGGGTCGTGCTGCGGACCCGTTCTCGACGGTCATGCCGCCGTGACGCCCGAAGACCTGATGCGTTCGAGGTACACCGCCTTCGCGCTCGGCGATGCGCGCCACCTGCTTGACACGTGGTTCCCCGGGACCAGGCCCGACGGCCTCTCGCTCGATGACGCGGTCACCTGGATGCGGCTCGACATCCTCAGCGCGAACACGTCGGAGGACGGTCGCTCCGGGAGGGTGCGCTTCCGCGCCCATTGGGTCGACGGTGGCGCAAGCGATCCGCATGTCATGGAGGAGGACAGCCGCTTCGTGCGGCGCTCGGGCGTCTGGTATTACGTCAGCGCTGTCTGATACCCTGGAGCGTCGCACGCGTGGCACCTGTGCCGCGCCCGCGCAGCATCGCAACACCAACCACCTTGCCCCGATCGGCTTCCGCGCGTCCTCGTGCGGATGAGCTCCGGGGCCCGAATACAACACCATCCAAGGACAACCCCCTACATGACTAACGCAACGACCGCCCCGGCCACCAAGCAGGTCGCCATCAACGACATCGGATCTGCTGAGGACTTCCTGGCCGCGGTCGAGAAGACCCTGAAGTTCTTCAACGACGGAGACCTCATCGAAGGCACCGTCGTCAAGATCGACCGCGACGAGGTCCTCCTCGACGTCGGCTACAAGACCGAGGGCGTCATCCCCTCGCGCGAGCTGTCGATCAAGCACGACGTCGACCCCAACGAGGTCGTCAACGTCGGCGACCAGGTCGAGGCCCTCGTCCTCCAGAAGGAGGACAAGGAAGGCCGCCTGATCCTCTCCAAGAAGCGCGCACAGTACGAGCGTGCCTGGGGAGACGTCGAGAAGATCAAGGAGAACGACGGCGTCGTCACCGGTTCGGTCATCGAGGTCGTCAAGGGTGGTCTCATCGTCGACATCGGCCTCCGCGGCTTCCTCCCCGCGTCGCTCATCGAGCTCCGCCGTGTCCGCGACCTCACGCCGTACCTCGGCCAGGAGATCGAGGCCAAGATTCTCGAGCTCGACAAGAACCGCAACAACGTCGTCCTGTCGCGCCGCGCCCTGCTCGAGCAGACGCAGTCCGAGTCGCGCTCGAACTTCCTCAACAACCTCCACAAGGGTCAGGTCCGCAAGGGCACCGTCTCGTCGATCGTCAACTTCGGTGCGTTCGTCGACCTCGGTGGCGTCGACGGTCTCGTCCACGTCTCGGAGCTCTCGTGGAAGCACATCGAGCACGCATCCGAGGTCGTCGAGGTCGGTCAGGAAGTCACCGTCGAGATCCTCGAGGTCGACCTGGACCGCGAGCGCGTCTCGCTGTCGCTGAAGGCGACGCAGGAGGACCCGTGGCAGGTCTTCGCCCGTACCCACGCGATCGGTCAGGTCGCTCCGGGCAAGGTCACCAAGCTCGTCCCGTTCGGTGCGTTCGTCCGCGTCGCCGACGGCATCGAGGGCCTCGTGCACATCTCCGAGCTCTCGGGCAAGCACGTCGAGCTCGCCGAGCAGGTCGTCTCCGTCGGTGAAGAGGTCTTCGTCAAGATCATCGACATCGACCTCGAGCGTCGCCGCATCTCGCTCTCGCTCAAGCAGGCGAACGAGTCGGTCGACCCCAACGGCACCGAGTTCGACCCGGCGCTGTACGGCATGGTCACCGAGTACGACGAGAACGGCGAGTACAAGTACCCCGAGGGCTTCGACCCCGAGACCAACCAGTGGAAGGAAGGCTTCGACGAGGCCCGCCTCGCCTGGGAGGCCGAGTACGCCGCTGCTCAGGGTCGCTGGGAAGCCCACAAGGCTGCCGTCGCCAAGGCCCTCGAGGCCGAGGCCGCTGCTCCCGCCGACTCGGGTTCGTCGTCCTTCTCGTCCGAGGTCTCGAACGGTGCAGGTACCCTCGCCGACGACGAGGCGCTGGCTGCTCTCCGCGAGAAGCTGTCCGGTCGCTGATCGACACCATCTGAATCGAGGGGTCGGAGCCATGTGCTCCGGCCCCTCGGTCGTTTCCGGACGGATGCCGCGCCGCCGATGGGCCGGTAACGTGCAGGTGTGGCGCAAGAGAACGAAGGATCGACCGCAGATCGATCTCCGTCCGACAGGGCGGGCACGCGGATGCGCCGATTCTTCGATGCGCCGTCCCGTCAGCTCCCGCTGACCGAGCTCCGCGATCGAGTCGCGGCGAACAACCAGTTGCTCCTCACGGTGATCGTCGCCGCGATCTTCCTGTCCGGCATCCCCGGCGGATGGCTGCCCGACGCACCCCAGTTCGCTCCCGGTGCGGTGCTCGTCATCGTCGCGGCCATCGCCAGTCTCGCCGTCCCCTGGTCGCGACTGCACCCTTCGTGGGTCGCGGTCATCCCACTGTGCGACATCGTCGCGATCGGGCTCATGCGGACCTCGGATGTCCCGGGTATCGGTCTCCTCTGGGCCTTCCCCACGATGTGGCTGTCGTCGATGGGGCGGTTGTGGTTCGTCGTCGCATGCGTCGGATCCATCGGGTCGTACTGGGTCGCACTCCTCTTCGTTCCGGACTTCGAGCTCACCTGGGCCGTCATCGTCCTCCCGGCGGTCGTCATCGCGATCGGTGCGTCGACCTACAACGCCACTCGACGCTTCCTTGCACAGCGCGCGCTGCTCGACCGGCAGGCGGAACGCCTGACAGCCGCGCTCCGGCATGCCAGCCGCCAAGAACAACTGCTGACCGAGGTGCTCGACACCGTCGACTTCGGCGTGCTCCGGATCGGGGCGGACGGCGAGATCACCTTCGTGAACGATGCCCTCGGACGGTTCCAGCGACGCATCCCGGGGTTCGGCAGACCCGATGGCACCGAGACGATCTTCGCGGCGGACGGCGAGACACCGCTCTCCTCCGAGGATCGGCCGCTGGCCCGCATCGTCCGGGGCGAGACGTTCGATGACGTCGTCGTCTGGTATTCCGTGTCCGACTCGCGTCGCGCGGCCCTCAGTCTCACCGCGCGACGGATGCGGGATGCCGACGGCAACCCTGCGGGCGTCGTCCTCGTCGCGCGCGACGTGACCGACGAGCGGACTGCTCTGAAGGCGCGCGACAGTCTCGTCGCGTCGGTGTCGCACGAGCTGCGCACACCGCTGACCTCGATCATCGGCTACCTCGAACTGGTGCTCGACACCGAGGACCTGCCCGAGAACGTGCACCGGCAGGTCGATGTCGCCTATCGCAACAGCGAGAGGCTTCTCGGCATCGTGTCGGGGATCCTCGCCGCGTCGACCGCCTCGAGGATGTCGGCCGAGGTGACGATATCCCCCGTCCTCCACGACCTCGGCGCGGTCGTGCGGGCCGCGGCATCCGACCTCACCCCGATCGCCCGCGAGCGAGCCATTCGCATCGATGTGGACGAGGTCGGTGACACCCCGGCGTTCATCGACCCCGCGCGCGTGCGTCAGGTCGTCGACAACCTCATCAGCAACGCGATCAAGTTCAACCGCGACGGCGGCTCGATCACGCTGAACAGCGCGACGGACGGCGATGTCTCCTGGTTCCTCGTGCGCGACACCGGGATCGGGCTCTCGCCGGAGGATCAGGACAGGCTGTTCGAGCGGTTCTTCCGAGCCGAGTCCGGGGTCGCCGGGACGGGTCTGGGGCTCGCGATCAGCCGCGAGATCGCGCGCGCGCACGGCGGCGACATCACGGTCACCTCGACGAAGGGAGTCGGGACGACCTTCATGGTCAGGCTCCCCGCGCATGCGACCAGTACGCCCGTTGCCGCTCAGGAGGGGGCCGCATGAAGCTCGACCTCTTCTCGGTGACCGTCATGACGGCCCTGGTCGCGTTCGTGGCGACGGGCATCTTCGTCATCGAGACCCTGCGGCGGCGCGACGCGGGCGCGGGCCGACTGTGGGCGGTCGCGTACCTCTGCGGCACGGCGACCGCCTTCGCGTACATCTCCTGGGCGGCCGGCATCGGGGGTGAGATCGCCATCGCGATCGGGAACTCCGCGTTCGTCCTCACTCCGGCGTTCATGTGGCTCGGCAATCGACGCTTCAACGATCGCCCCGTCACCTGGCCGTCGGTGGTCGTCGGCGTCCTCGCGGTGACGACGTTCCTGGCGGCCGTCATCCGCGTTCCGGTCGATGGAGCATGGGGCGGGTGGACCGTCATGGCCGCCCACATCGTGCTGTTCTTCCTCGCGGGTGGCTGGGAGGCGCTGCGAAGGCCCATGGGACGCATCGGCAATGCGAAGCTGCTCACAAGTGTCCTCTTCGCCGCAGCCGTGTACTACGCCGCGCGGCTCCTCTGCTTCGTCATCGATGGGCCGGAGGGCGCGTTCTTCCAGACCTGGTTCGGTTCCATCTCGGCGAACATCGCGACGGTCGTCCTGACCATGGTCGCGGTCGTCGTCACCTCGATCCTGCGCGCGACCAAGAGCGCGACGCAGCGTTACGAATGGCTCAGCGAGAACGGCGT
This sequence comes from Microbacterium aquilitoris, assembly GCF_031932285.1. Classification (NCBI taxonomy): domain Bacteria; kingdom Bacillati; phylum Actinomycetota; class Actinomycetes; order Micrococcales; family Microbacteriaceae; genus Microbacterium; species Microbacterium aquilitoris. The sequence goes on along the minus strand of NZ_JAUZVT010000002.1, from coordinate 1,265,078 downwards.
GGCCTCCGACGGCATCCTGCTCGGGCGGACCTACCGCGACGCGCTTCGCGACATGGCGGAGCGCGCCGGGTGGCGTCAGGAACTCGTCAGCGTGATCGTCGTCCACGTCGACGGACTCGATGAAATGGCGGCCGCCTTCGGATCGGATGCCGCCGACGAGCTCGCCGCCCAATGGCGCCGGTCCGTGCGTCGACACGCGCCGGCCTCGGCGTTCGTGGGCGAGGACGGCGATTCCACACTCGCGGTCTGCGGTGTCGCCAGCACCGCGGCCGATGCGCGTCGTCAGGGCGCGGTGATCTACCGCGGCTGCATCGACGACCTCGCCGGCAACCCGACCGGACTCCTGCCCGTCGTCGGTGTCGGCATCGGACTGACCGAGACCGTCGGCTACGACACGGACGTGCTGATGGAGTCGGCGCGCGGCGCCGCGGTGCGCGCGTCGCGGAGCCTCGAGGCATCCGTCCTCTTCGGCGGACTGGATGAGGCGCGTTCTCACCTGACGTAGGCGGTCCGTGGCATCCTCGAGGGGTGCCACTCATCGCGTTGACCGGCGGAATCGCATCGGGGAAGTCCACCATCGCTCGCCGGCTGGCCGAGCGCGGGGCGGTCGTCGTCGACGCGGATGCGATCGTCCGGGACGTTCAACGGCCCGGCTCTCCGGTCCTCGACGCGATCGCGGCGGAGTTCGGACGGGACGTGCTGACAGCGGCGGGCGAGCTCGACCGTGCAGGCCTCGCCTCTCGGGTCTTCGGTGATCCGGATGCCGTGACTCGACTCAACGCGATCGTGCACCCCGCCGTGCGCGAGGAGTCGGCACGGCGCTTCCGCGCTGCGGTCGACGCCGACCCGCGAGCCGTCGTGGTCTACGACGTGCCGCTCCTGCTCGAGGCTCGCGCGGAGGACCCCTGGGAGCTGATCGTCGTCGCCCACGCACCAGCCGCGCTCCGCCGGGAACGGCTGATCTCCCTTCGTGGGATGACAGAGGCGGAGGCGGACGCGAGGCTGGCGGCGCAAGTCGACGACGCGCGGCGTCTGGCGATCGCGGACGTCGTCATCGACACGGCGGGCTCGATCGACGAGACGCTCGCGCAGACCGATGACCTCTGGGCTCGCCTCACGGCCTGACCCGCCCACGCCGACGGCGAACGCCGGAGCCGGTGTCGGGACCCCGGCCTACGCTGGATCCATGCAGACCACGCGATCCGTCCGGCCGTTCGAGGTCATCAGCGAGTACGTCCCGAGCGGCGACCAGCCGCAGGCGATCGCCGACCTCGCCGCGCGCATCAACGCGGGCGAGACCGACGTCGTCCTGCTCGGAGCCACCGGTACCGGAAAGTCCGCCACCACAGCGTGGCTCATCGAGCAGGTGCAGCGGCCGACCCTCGTGATGGCGCACAACAAGACGCTGGCGGCGCAGCTCGCGAACGAGTTCCGCGACCTCCTGCCGAACAACGCCGTCGAGTACTTCGTCAGCTACTACGACTACTACCAGCCCGAGGCCTACGTCCCGCAGACGGACACATTCATCGAGAAGGACTCCTCGATCAACGCCGAGGTCGAGCGTCTGCGCCACTCGACGACGAACTCGCTGCTGAGTCGTCGCGACGTGGTCGTGGTGTCGACCGTCTCGTGCATCTACGGCCTCGGCGCGCCGGAGGAGTACCTCCGCGCGATGGTGGCGCTGCAGGTGGGGGAGCGGTACGACCGCGACGCCCTCATCCGCAAATTCATCGCGATGCAGTACAACCGCAACGACGTCGACTTCTCGCGAGGCAACTTCCGCGTGCGCGGCGACACCATCGAGATCATCCCCGTGTACGAGGAGTTCGCGGTGCGGATCGAGCTGTTCGGTGACGAGATCGAAGCCCTGTACATGCTGCATCCGCTCACCGGCGACGTCGTGCAGAAGCTCGACAGCGTGCCGATCTTCCCCGCGTCCCACTACGTTGCGGGTACCGACACCGTGCAGCGGGCGATCGGGACGATCGAGCACGAACTCGAGGAGCGACTCAAGGAGTTCGAATCGCAGGGCAAGCTCCTCGAGGCGCAGCGTCTGCGCATGCGCACGACGTTCGACCTCGAGATGCTGCAGCAGCTCGGCTTCTGCTCCGGCATCGAGAACTACTCGCGGCACATCGACGGCCGGATGCCGGGGGAGGCTCCGCACACGCTCCTCGACTTCTTCCCCGACGACTTCCTGCTGGTGATCGACGAGTCCCACGTCACCGTGCCGCAGATCGGCGCCATGTACGAGGGGGATGCCTCCCGCAAGCGCACCCTCGTCGACCACGGCTTCCGGCTGCCGAGCGCGATGGACAACCGTCCGTTGCGCTTCGACGAGTTCAAGCAGCGCATCGGGCAGACCGTCTACCTCTCCGCGACTCCGGGGAAGTACGAGATGGGGATCGCCGACGGCGTGGTCGAGCAGATCATCCGGCCGACGGGTCTCATCGACCCGGAGATCATCGTCAAGCCGTCGAAGGGACAGATCGACGACCTGCTCGAGGAGATCCGCATCCGCGTCGGAAAGGACGAGCGCATCCTCGTGACGACGCTCACGAAGAAGATGGCCGAGGAGCTCACCGACTTCCTCGGCGAGCACGGGGTGCGCGTGCGCTATCTCCACTCCGACGTCGACACGCTCCGTCGCGTCGAGCTGTTGACCGAGCTGCGCCAGGGCGTCTACGACGTGCTCGTCGGCATCAACCTCCTGCGTGAAGGTCTCGACCTCCCCGAGGTGTCCCTCGTGGCGATCCTGGATGCCGACAAGGAGGGCTTCCTCCGATCCGGCACCTCCCTCATCCAGACGATCGGTCGCGCGGCGCGAAACGTGTCGGGTGAAGTGCACATGTACGCCGACAGGATCACCGATTCGATGGCCGCGGCCATCGATGAGACGGAACGACGCCGCGAGAAGCAGATCGCCTACAACCTCGAGCACGGCATCGATCCGCAGCCGCTGCGCAAGAAGATCGCCGACATCACCGACGCGCTCGCGCGAGAGGCGAGTGACACGCGCGACATGATGGACAGCCGCGGCAAGAGCAAGACGAAGTCGGGCAAGGGCAAGAGCCCGACCCCGCAGCTGCGGCGCGAAGGCATCGCCGCCGAGGGGGCGAACCAGCTCGAGGCGACCATCGAGGACCTCACCCGCCAGATGCTCGCGGCGGCGGACGAGCTCAAGTTCGAACTCGCCGGCCGGCTTCGCGACGAGGTCCAAGACCTCAAGAAGGAGCTGCGGGCGATGGAGCGGGCCGGTCACGCCTGACCGGCTCCCACGCCGATCAGGGGCAGTGCATGAGGGGGCGCTCGCCGGAGCGGTCGAACGTGTGCTGCGACATCGGCTGCCCGCACAGGGGGCAGGCGCGCTCCGTGCGGACCGGCTCCGGCTCGCTCTCGTACGGACCCACCGACGCGGGACCGGCGTAACGGATGAGGCGGCTGTTCCACCACGAGTAGAACCCGCCGGCGGCCCGGATCCGCTGACGCAGCGGCGGCCGTGATTCCCGTTCCTCGTTCATAATGATTAGTGTACTAACTATTAGGGGAGTGAGGACCATGATGGACGAGGACGTGCTGAAGCTGGAGAGCCAGCTCTGCTTCGCGATCGTGACGGCGGCGCGGAACGTCGTGTCGATCTACCGGCCGGTTCTCGAACCGCTCGGCCTCACCCATCCGCAGTACCTCGTGATGCTCGCACTGTGGGAGAAGGCGCCCCAGTCGCTGGGGGAGTTGGCCTCGACCCTCGCCGTCGAGCCGGCGAGTCTCTCCCCGACGATCAAGCGCCTCGAATCGCAGGGGCGTGTCGCCCGTCGACGCCGCACGAGCGATGAGCGCGTCCTCGACATCGGGCTGACCGAGGACGGACGTGCGCTGCGCGAACGCGCCCTCGACGTGCCCCGACAGATCATGGAGCGGGTCGGGCTCAGCATCGACGACGTGGCGCGTCTCCGTGACGGCCTGCAGCCCTTCGCCGGAGGGCGGGCGACGGTAGCGGACTGATCGCCCGGAGCGAAGACCGGAGCCCGTGTCGGTGGCCCAACCTAGGATTGACCGGTGCCCATCGTCCCCGTTCCCCACGCCTCCAAACTCAGTGTCCGCGGCGCTCGCGTCCACAATCTGAAGAACGTCGACCTCGAGATCCCGCGCGACTCGCTCGTCGTGTTCACCGGCCTGTCTGGGTCGGGCAAGTCGAGCCTCGCCTTCGACACGATCTTCGCCGAGGGTCAACGCCGGTACATCGAGTCGCTCAGCTCCTACGCGCGGCAGTTCCTGGGTCAGGTGGACCGTCCGGACGTCGACTTCATCGAAGGACTCAGCCCTGCCGTCTCGATCGACCAGAAGTCGACCAACCGGAACCCTCGGTCGACGGTGGGCACGATCACCGAGATCAACGACTACATGCGACTGCTGTGGGCGCGGGTCGGCGTGCCCCACTGCCCCGAGTGCGGTGAGCGCATCCAGCGCCAGACGGTCCAGCAGATCGCCGACCAGCTCATGGAGCTGCCCGAGCGGACGAGGTACCAGATCGTCGCTCCCGTCGTCTCGCAGAAGAAGGGCGAATTCGTCGACCTCTTCAAGGAGCTGTCGGCGAAGGGCTACGCCCGCGCGATCGTCGACGGCGAGGCCGTGCAGCTGGCCGAGCCCCCGACGCTGAAGAAGAGCTACAAGCACGACATCGCCGTCGTCGTCGACCGCCTCGTGGCGAGCCCCGACATCCTGACCCGTGTCACCGACTCGGTGGAGACGGCGCTCGGCCTGGCCGGCGGCATCCTGCAGGTCAACTTCGTCGACGAAGAGGGTGACGACGCCTGGCAGAGCTACAGCGAGAAGCTGGCCTGTCCGAACGGCCACCCGCTCCAGCTGACCGAGATCGAGCCTCGGACGTTCTCGTTCAACGCACCGTTCGGTGCCTGCCCGGCGTGCTCCGGGCTGGGCACGCGTATGTCCGTCGACACCGAGCTGCTCCTCGGCGACGAGGAGCTCTCCATCGCCGAGGGAGTCATCGTCCCGTGGACGACGCAGGGCAAGGGCCTGTTCCAGTACTACGAGCGTCTGCTCGTCGGGCTCGCCGACGACCTCGGCTTCTCCCTCGACACCCCGTGGAAGGACCTGCCCGCCGACATCCAGGACGCGGTCCTCTCGGGCGAGAACTACAAGGTCACGGTCAAGTGGAAGAACCGCTACGGACGTGAGATGCGGTACGCGTCCGGGTTCGAGGGAGTGATCCCCTACATCGAGCGTCAGTTCACTCAGGCCGAGACCGACACGCAGCGACAGCGGTGGTCTGAGTTCCTGCGCGAAGTGCCGTGCCCCGTCTGCAACGGCGACCGTCTCAAGCCCGAGGTCCTCTCGGTCCTCGTCCACGGGCACTCGATCGCGGATGCCTCGCGCCTGAGCCTCGGCGAGGCGCAGGCCTTCTTCGCCGACATGGCCCTCACCGATCGCGAGGCGACGATCGCGGCCGCGGTGCTCCGCGAGATCCGCGCCCGTCTCGACTTCCTCATCCAGGTGGGACTGAACTACCTGAGCCTCAGTCGCGCCGCCGGTTCGCTCTCGGGTGGTGAGGCGCAGCGCATCCGTCTGGCGACGCAGATCGGCTCCGGCCTGACAGGGGTGCTCTACGTCCTCGACGAGCCCTCGATCGGACTCCACCAGCGCGACAACCGTCGACTCATCGAGACGCTCGTGCGACTCAAGAGTCTCGGGAACACGCTCGTCGTCGTCGAGCACGACGAAGAGACCATCCACGCGGCCGACTGGATCGTCGACATCGGCCCGCGCGCCGGTGTCGAGGGCGGCAACGTGGTCCACTCCGGTCCCGTCGACCAGCTTCTGACCGACGAGGAGTCCATCACGGGCGCCTACCTCAGCGGACGCCGCGCGATCGCCATGCCGAAGAAGCGTCGGAAGATCGACAAGGGCCGGCAGCTGCGTGTCGTCGGTGCGCGCGCGAACAACCTCCAGAACGTCACGGTGGACTTCCCGCTGGGCGTCCTGACCGCCGTCACGGGGGTGAGCGGGTCGGGCAAGTCGTCTCTCGTGAACGGCATCCTCTACGAAGTCCTCGCGACCAAGCTCAACGGGGCACGTCGCGTCGCCGGCAAGCACACCCGCGTGACCGGCCTCGAGCACCTCGACAAGGTCGTCCACGTCGATCAGGCACCCATCGGACGGACGCCCCGCTCGAACCCCGCCACGTACACCGGCGTCTTCGACCGGATCAGGTCGCTGTTCGCCGAGACGACCGAGGCGAAGACGCGCGGCTACCAGCCCGGGCGCTTCAGCTTCAACGTCAAGGGTGGACGCTGCGAGGCGTGCTCGGGCGACGGCACGATCAAGATCGAGATGAACTTCCTGCCCGACGTCTACGTCGACTGCGAGGTGTGCCACGGCCAGCGCTACAACCGCGACACCCTGACGGTCCACTACAAGGGCAAGAACATCGCCGAGGTCCTCAACATGCCGATCTCCGAGGCGGCCGAGTTCTTCGAACCGATCCAGGCGATCCACCGGTACCTCAAGACGCTCGTCGACGTCGGCCTGGGCTACGTCCGGCTCGGGCAGTCCGCGACGACGCTTTCGGGCGGCGAGGCTCAGCGTGTCAAGCTCGCCACCGAACTCCAGCGTCGATCGAACGGCAGGACGATCTACGTGCTCGATGAGCCGACCACGGGTCTCCACTTCGAGGACGTCCAGCGCCTGCTCGAGGTCCTGAACAGCCTCGTCGACAAGGGTAACTCGGTCCTCGTCATCGAGCACAACCTCGACGTCATCAAGTCGTCGGACTGGGTCATCGACCTCGGCCCCGAGGGCGGGTCCGGCGGCGGCACGATCGTCGCGACGGGCACGCCGGAGCAGGTCGCGGCGGTTCCCGAGAGCCACACGGGTCAGTTCCTCGCCGAGCTCTTGGACGTGGCGCCCGCGCGCAAGGCGGGCTGAGGTGGCGTCCGTCCTGCCGTACAAGCCGAAGCCGGGGGAGATCCCCACCGACCCCGGCGTCTATCGGTTCCTCGACGCGGATGGCCGGATCCTGTACGTCGGCAAGGCGAAGAACCTGCGGGCGCGGCTGTCGAACTACTTCGCCCCGCTGCACACGCTGCACGAGCGCACGCGGCGCATGGTCACGACGGCCGCGAAGGTCGAGTGGACGGTCGTGGCGACCGACATCGATTCGCTGCAACTCGAGTACACGTGGATCCAGGAGTACTCGCCGCCGTTCAACGTCCGGTACAAGGACGACAAGTCCTACCCGTACATGGCGGTGACTCTCGGCGACGAGGCGCCGCGGGTGATCGTGACACGGAACCGCCGCATCCGTGGTGCGAAGTACTTCGGCCCGTACCCCAAGGTGTGGGCGGTCCACGACACGATCGATCAGCTGATCAAGGTGTTCCCGATCCGCACGTGCAGTGACTCGTCGTACAAGAAGGCCATGGCGACGGGGCGGCCGTGCTTCCCCGGCCAGATCGGCCGATGCGGCGGCCCGTGCTCGATGAAGGTCACCATCGAGGAGCATCGCGCGATCGTCGACGACTTCATCGCCTTCATGTCAGGCAGCGATAAGCGCTACACGAAGCGGATGGAAGCGCGCATGCGCGAAGCGGCGGCCGCGATGGACTACGAGACCGCGGCCTCGTACCGCGACAAGCTGCAGGCTCTCGACGCCGTCCTCAACCGCAGCGCGCTCGTCCTCAGTGAGGACACGGATGCCGATCTGTTCGGCGTCGCCGAGGACGAGCTGTCCGCGGCGGTGCAGCACTTCATCGTCCGCGGCGGGCGGGTGCGCGGCGTGCGCGCGACGACGATCGACAAGGAGCTCGATATCGCGGGGCCGGAGCTGGTCGACCAGATCCTCCAGCGCGCGTACGGAGCCGCCGGGGCCGAGGACATCCCGCGTCAGGTGCTCGTCCCGACTCTGCCCGACGACACCGCGGAGCTCGAGGAGTGGCTGCAGTCCCGGCGCGGCAAGAAGGTCGCCGTCCAGATCGCGCAGCGCGGTCAGAAGGCGGACCTCATGCGCACAGCGACCCTCAACGCGCAGCAGGCGCTCATGCTCCACAAGACCCGCAGGACGAGCGATTACACGTCCCGCACCAAGGCGCTCACCGATCTGCAGGAGGCCCTGGGGATGTCCGAGGCGCCGCTGCGGATCGAGTGCTTCGACGTCTCCCACCTCGGGGGGACGGGTGTGGTCGCCTCGATGGTGGTGTTCGAGGACGGCCTGCCCCGCAAGGATCAGTACCGTTCCTTTTCGGTGAACGAGACCACCGACGACACCGACTCGATGTACCAGGTGCTCATGCGGCGTCTGGCCCACATCGACCGCGATGAGGCCGAGCAGGAGGCCATCGACCCGATGGCTGACGGTGAGGTGGACACCACGCGCAAGCGGCCCCGCTTCGCCTACCGTCCTCAGCTGCTCCTCGTCGACGGCGGCCAGCCGCAGGTGGCGGCCGCCGCTCGGGCCCTGCGCGACGCAGGTCACGAAGAGATCGCGCTCTGCGGGATCGCGAAGCGCCTCGAGGAGGTCTGGTTGCCGGACGACGACTTCCCCGTCATCCTCCCGCGGTCCTCCGAGGCCCTCTACCTGCTGCAACGCCTGCGCGACGAGGCTCACCGCTTCGCGATCACGCATCAGCGCAAGAAGCGCGGGCGTGACATCACGACGGTCCTGGCCGAGGTCCCGGGCCTGGGGGAGGCGCGTATCAAGGCGCTGCTCCGGCACTTCGGATCGGTCAGCAAGTTGAAGCAGGCGACCCCGGAGGAGATCCAGGAGCTTCCCGGTATCGGTCCGCGCCTGGCCTCCAGCATCCACTCGCATCTGGCCGTCGGGTCGGTCACTGCCGGATCCGGTGGTTAGGCTGGGACCACACGCGTGGAAGGCGGGACGGGCATGAACGGCCAGACGGCGGGCGAGGTCCTGATCGTCACCGGCATGTCCGGAGCAGGACGCACCACAGCGGCGAACGCCCTCGAGGACCTCGACTGGTACGTCGTGGACAACCTCCCGCCGCAGATGCTGTCCCACCTGCTCGATCTGACCGCTCTCGCCGCGGATGCCCTGCCCAAGGTCGCAGCGGTCGTGGACGTTCGCGGCCGCCAGCTGTTCGGCGAGCTGCCGTCGGTGACCCGATCGCTCCGCGACGGACGCCAGCTGCGCGTCCTGTTCCTGGATGCCTCCGACGACGTCCTCGTCCGCCGGTTCGAGGCGGTGCGACGGCCGCACCCGCTCCAGGGCGAGGGAACGATCCTCGACGGCATCCGGCGGGAGCGCGAACGCGTCGCCGCCATCCGCGAAGCCGCGGATGTCATCGTCGACACGAGCGGGCTGAACATCCACCAGCTGGCGAATCGGATCGTCGATCTCTTCAGCGCCGACGGGGATGCCCGTCACACCGTCACGGTCATGAGTTTCGGCTTCAAGTACGGGCTCCCGCCCGACGTCGACCTCGTGGCGGACATGCGCTTCCTGCCCAACCCGTACTGGGAACCCTCGCTGCGGGCCCTGACGGGGGAGGACGAGGACGTGCGGGACTTCGTCCTCGGCCAGCACGGTGCGAGAGAGTTCATCGACGCCTATGCCGCCGCCCTCCACCCGGTCCTGCAGGGCTATCAGCGGGAGAACAAGCGCCACTCCGTCATCGCCATCGGATGCACCGGAGGCAAGCACCGCTCGGTCGTCACGTCGATCGAGCTCGCCGAACGATTGGCCGTGGAGCAGGGTGTCGCGGTGAGGGTCACGCACCGTGACCTGGGTCGCGAGTGAGCAGTGCGCGAGTAAGCTGATCCTTTGTCCCCGATCGCCCCCACCGAAGGATCCCCGTGCCGCTGACTGCTGACGTGAAGACGGAACTCACCTCGGTGCGAGACCCGCGGCCCACCGCACGCGTCGCAGAACTCACCACGATCCTGCGCTTCTCCGGCGGCCTCCACTCGATCGCCGGCCGCGTCGCCGTCGAGGCCGAGGTCGAGACGGACGTGCTCGCCCGCCGGGTCGCCCGCGACCTCGTCGAGATCTACGGCGTCCGCCCTGAACTCGCCCACGTGCAGTCGTCGGGTGGGCGCTCCGCCAACCTCGTCGCCGTCCGCGTCATCGAGGGCGGCGAGACCCTCGCGCGGCAGACCGGACTACTCGACAACCGACGACGCCCGGTCCGCGGTCTCCCCAACAAGCTCACCACCGGCGCCCGTCCCGACCTGGCCGCCGTGTGGCGCGGGGCGTTCCTCGCCGCGGGCAGTCTCTCGGACCCCGGGCGTTCCGCCGCCCTAGAAGTCGCCTGCCCCTCGGGGGAGGCCGCCATGGCGCTCGTGGGCGCCGCTCACCGCCTCGGCATCGCCGCGAAGGCCCGCGAGGTGCGCGGCGTGCCCCGTGTCGTCGTCCGCGACGGCGAGGCGATCCGCGCCACCCTGCTCATGATGGGTGCGCAGAAGACCGCCGCCGCGTGGGAGGAGATGCGCCAGCGCAGGGAGGTGCGTGCCGGCGTGAACCGCCTCGTCAATTTCGACGACGCGAACCTCCGTCGCTCCGCGCAGGCAGCCGTCGCCGCCTGCGCCCGCGTCGAGCGCGCGCTCGAGATCCTCGGCGACACCGTGCCGGACCACCTGAAGCAGGCCGGAGATCTGCGCCTCGCCCATCGGGACGCGAGTCTCGACGAGCTCGGCCATCACGCCGATCCGCCGATGACGAAGGATGCCGTGGCGGGCCGCATCCGGCGCCTCCTCGCCATGGCCGACAAGAAGGCCGCGCAGGACGGCATCCCGGACACCGAGTCCGCCGTTCCCGCCGGCCTCGAAGACTGACGGGATACATCCCCTCTTCCCGGGAAGCAACCGGGTGCCCGGTGGGTTGGCCCTCAATAGGATGAATCCGACCGGCTGCGCCGTGTGCGCAGCACCGACAGAAGGAAGAGGACATGGCGAAGTACACCCTGCCTGAGCTCCCGTACGACTACTCCGCTCTCGAGCCGAGCATCAGTGGCAAGATCATGGAGCTTCACCACTCGAAGCACCACCAGGCCTACGTGACGGGCGCGAACACCGCCCTCGAACAGCTCGCCGAGGCGCGCGAGACCGGAAACCTCGCGAACGTCAACAAGCTCGAGAAGGACCTCGCGTTCAACCTCGGCGGACACGTCAACCACTCGATCTTCTGGACCAACCTCGCCCCTGCGTCGCAGGGCGGCGGCGGCGAGCCCGAGGGCGAGCTCCGTTCCGCGATCGACGAGTTCTTCGGCGGTTTCGACAAGTTCCAGGCGCACTTCACGGCGGCAGCCACCGGCATCCAGGGATCGGGCTGGGCCGTGCTCAGCTGGGATCCGATCGGTGAGCAGCTCATCATCCAGCAGCTCTTCGACCAGCAGTCGAACACGGCGCAGGGCACCGTCCCGATCTTCCAGCTCGACATGTGGGAGCACGCCTTCTACCTCGACTACCTCAACGTCAAGGCGGACTACGTCAAGGCGGCGTGGAACATCGCGAACTGGCAGAACGTCGCACAGCGTCTCGACGCCGCGCGTGAGAAGACGGCGGGCCTGCTCTAGTAGTAGGGTCGTTCACAGGTGAGGATGCCGGGCTCCTCCCGGCAACGGGGGCTGAGCCCCGGCATCCTCTCTCATTTCCAGCACATCGCGGGTCGACCCCGTTCATGGGGCGTGCGCGAAGAAAAACGGGAGACAACGTGTCTGTCAAGATCGGCATCAACGGCTTCGGCCGTATCGGACGCAACTTCCTTCGCGCGGCGCTCGCGCAGGGAGCTGACCTGGAGATCGTGGCGGTGAACGACCTCACCGACAACAAGAGCCTCGCTCACCTCCTCAAGTACGACTCCGTCGGCGGTCGCCTCGACGCCGAGGTCTCGTACACCGAGGACTCGATCACGGTCAACGGCAAGACCATCAAGGTCTTCGAAGAGCGCGACCCCGCCAACCTCCCCTGGGGCGACCTGGGCGTCGACATCGTCATCGAGTCGACCGGTCGTTTCACCAAGGCCGCAGACGCCAAGAAGCACATCGCCGGCGGCGCCAAGAAGGTCATCATCTCGGCTCCCGGCACCGACGTCGACGGCACGTTCGTCATGGGCGTCAACGACGGCACGTACGACTCCGAGACGATGCACGTCATCTCGAACGCGTCCTGCACCACGAACTGCCTCGCGCCCATCGCCAAGGTCTTCAACGACAACTTCGGCATCGAGCGCGGCTTCATGATGACGGCCCACGCCTACACCGCCGACCAGAACCTCCAGGACGGCCCCCACGGCGACCTGCACCGCGCCCGCGCAGCGGCGATCAACATCGTCCCCGCCGCGACCGGTGCCGCGAAGGCCATCGGCCTGGTCCTGCCCGAGCTGAACGGCAAGCTCAGCGGCTCGTCGTACCGCGTGCCCGTGCCCACCGGCTCGATCGTCGACCTCACGGTCGTCACCCCGACCGAGGGCCTGACTGCCGAGGTCATCAACGCCGCGTTCGAGAAGGCCGCTGCCGAGGGCGACCTCGTCGGGTACATGAAGTACAACACCGACGCGATCGTCTCCAGCGACATCCAGCTCGACCCGCACTCGTCGGTGTTCGACGCCGGCCAGACCAACGTGTCGGGCAACCTGGTCAAGATCTCGTCCTGGTACGACAACGAGTGGGGCTACTCGAACCGCCTCGTCGACCTCACCGAGCTCGTCGCCAGCAAGCTCTGACGATGGCTCTGCGCACCCTCGATTCGCTGGGTTCGCTCGCAGGCAAGCGCGTCATCGTCCGTGTCGACTTCAACGTCCCCCTGAAGGACGGCGTCATCACGGACGATGGCCGCGTGCGTGCGGCCATCCCCACGCTCCGCGCGTTGGTCGAGCAGGGGGCGCGCGTCATCGCGGTCTCCCACCTCGGCCGCCCCGACGGCGCACCGGACGCGACGTACAGCCTCGCTCCGGTCGCGTCGCGTCTGTCCGAGCTGCTCGGCCAGGAGGTCGCGTTCGCGACCGACACCGTCGGCGACTCGGCTCGTGACGTCGTCGCCGCCCTCGCGGACGGTCAGGTCGCCGTCCTCGAGAACCTCCGCTTCAACGCGGGGGAGACGGCTAAGGATGACTCGGCCCGCCGCGCCTTCGCCGAGCAGCTCGCCGCCCACGGCGACGCGCTCGTCTCGGACGGGTTCGGTGTCGTGCACCGCAAGCAGGCGTCGGTCTACGACCTCGCCGAGCTCCTGCCGTCCGCTGCCGGCCTTCTGATCGAGAAGGAGGTCGACGTCCTCGACCGCCTCACCGAACGCCCTGAGCGTCCCTACGCGGTCGTTCTGGGCGGTTCCAAGGTCAGCGACAAGCTCGGCGTCATCGAGCACCTCCTGCCGCGCGTGGACAAGATCCTCGTCGGCGGCGGCATGCTCTTCACCTTCCTCGCGGCCCAGGGCCACAAGGTCGGCAAGAGCCTCCTCGAGGTCGACCAGCTCGACACCGTCCGCGGCTACATGGAGACGGCGCGCGAGCGCGGCGTCGAGCTGATCCTGCCGGTCGACGCCGTGATGGCGTCGGGCTTCGCGGCGGACGCGGACCACGTCGTGGCATCCGCCGACGCCCTCGAGGACACCGACTTCGGTGCCGACGGCATGGGACTGGACATCGGCCCGAAGACGGCGGAGCAGTTCGCCGAGGCGATCCGCGGCGCGAAGACGGTCTTCTGGAACGGCCCGATGGGCGTGTTCGAGATGGAGGCCTTCGCCGCCGGGACGAAGACGGTCGCACAGGCGCTCACCGAGGTCGACGGTCTGTCGGTCGTCGGCGGCGGCGATTCGGCCGCTGCCGTCCGGCAGCTCGGCTTCGCCGACGACGATTTCGGCCACATCTCCACCGGTGGTGGAGCCAGCCTCGAGTTCCTCGAGGGTAAGAAGCTGCCCGGATTGGAGATCCTCGGATGGGAAGCGTGACCCGTAAGCCGCTCATCGCCGGCAACTGGAAGATGAACCTCGACCACCTGCAGGCGGTCGCGTTCGTCCAGAAGCTGCATTGGACGCTGAAGGATGCGGCGCACGAGACCGACTCGGTCGAGGTGGCGGTCTTCCCGCCGTTCACCGACATCCGCACCGTGCAGACGCTCATGGACGCCGACAAGATCCCGTTCGCCCTCGGCGCGCAGGACGTGTCGGCGAAGGATTCTGGAGCGTACACGGGCGAGGTCTCGGGCGCGTTCCTGAAGAAGCTCGACGTGCACTACGTGATCATCGGTCACTCGGAGCGTCGCGAGTACCACGCGGAGTCCGACGAGATCGTCGCCGGAAAGGTGCAGGCCGCGCTCCGGCACGGTCTCGTGCCCGTGATCTGCGTCGGTGAGACGCTCGAGCAGCGCGAGGAGTCCGGCCCCACGGCCGTGTCCGTCGCGCAGCTGCGCGCCGCCCTCGAGGGTGTCGCGTCGGACGCGGACATCGTCGTGGCGTACGAGCCCGTCTGGGCGATCGGCACCGGCCAGGTCGCATCGCCCGAGCAGGCTCAGGAAGTCTGCGCGGCGCTGCGATCGGTGGTCGCGGATTCCCAGGGGGATGCCGCAGCCGAGCGCACCCGCATCCTCTACGGCGGATCGGTCAAGTCGGGCAACATCGCCAGCTTCATGCGCGAGCCCGACGTCGATGGAGCCCTCGTCGGCGGTGCCAGCCTGCTGGCGGACGAGTTCGCCGCGATCATCCGATACCAGAAGCACGTCGGCGTATGACCTCGAGGGGTGCGGCGTCTCACGGCGTCGCACCGCTCAGCCGGTATACTCGTGCGAACGCCGAGTCATTCGGCGACCCGAAAGGCTTTCAACGACTGTGGACATCCTCCAGCTTGTGCTGCAGGTGCTGCTGGGACTCACCAGCCTCCTGCTCACGCTCCTGATCCTTCTGCACAAGGGCCGCGGCGGCGGCCTCTCCGACATGTTCGGCGGCGGTATGAGCTCGGCGATGGGCTCTTCGGGCCTCGCTGAGCGCAACCTCAACCGCTTCACGGTCGTCCTGGCGCTCGTGTGGTTCGTCTCGATCGTGGCCCTCGGCTTGATCACGAAGTTCCAGAGCATCTGATGGCGACCGGGGGGAACGCGATTCGGGGCACCCGCGTGGGTGCGGGCCCGATGGGGGAGCAGGACCACGGTCACCACGCCGACCGTGTGGCGGTCTCGTACTGGGACGCCCTCGGAAACGAGACGGTGCGCTATTTCGCAGCCGGCATCGCCGAGGACGAGATCCCCGAGACGATCGACTCCCCGCACTCCGGTCTTCCGGCAGGTCGCGACAAGGCCAATCCGCCGGCGCTGGCCAAGACCGAGCCGTACAAGACGCACCTCGCGTACGTGAAGGAGCGGCGCTCCGACGAAGAAGCGGAGTCGATCCTCGGCGACGCTCTACAGCAGCTGCGCGAGCGGCGCGGTCAGGACTGAGCGGCGCTCGACGCACCACGACAGACCCCGGGTTCGTTCAGAACTCGGGGTCTATCAGTTCCTCCGGGACGTTCTTCGCGGCAGCCTCATCCACGAAGAACACGGTCTGCTTCCGCCCCTTCGCGCCGGCCGCCGGGACCGAGTGGTAGCTCGCGCCGGCGAGGGCCAGCCCCAGCGCCGACGCCTTGTCCGTACCGGGCAGGACGAGCCACACCCGTCGGGACGAGTTGATGACCGGTCGCGTCAGGGTGATCCGGTCGGACGGTGGCACGGGAGAGTCCCGCACGGCGAGGACCGAGTGGTCGGTGTCGCCGATCTCGCTCCGGTCCGGGAACAGCGAGGCGATGTGCCCGTCCGGTCCCACCCCCAGGAAGGCGATGGTGAATCGGGGCCAAGCCTGCCCGGCCGCACCGTACTCCGCGAGCTCGGCAGCGTAATCGGTCGCGGCCTCGTCATGGCTCCGACCCGCATCCGCTGACGAGATCGGGTGGATGTTCTGCTCGGGGACGTCGATCTGCGACAGGAACGCGAGACGGGCCGCCACCTCGTTGCGGGCAGGATCGTCGGCCGCGACGAAGCGCTCGTCACCCCACCAGAAGTGAACCTTCGACCAGTCCACATCGTGACGGGCTGAGCTTTCGCCGGCTGCCTGGAGGACGGACGTACCCGCCGTGCCGCCGGTCAGCAGGACGTGCGTGGTCTTCCCCTCGCTTGCGCGCGACGAGATCCGTTGGAAGAAGCGCTTCGCGACACCTTCGGCCAGGGTCCGGGCATCCGGACTGACGACGACGCGCTTCTCCGCGCGGAACTCCGACATGCGACTCCTACCTCGTGGGAGGGTCGAGGAGCTCCCACCCTTCGGTGATGACTCGACCATACAAGAGGTCGGGATCGAGACGGCGCAGCTCCTCCGCGAGGCACTCCCGCAGCGACCGGCGCGGCAGGACGATGTCGTGCGTGGGCTGACCGGGCTGGGTGAGCGTCGCATCCGTCGCGCTGGTGCGCTCCAGGACGATGTCGCCCGACTCGCGGGAGAGCGTGACCGATCGGATGCCGTGCGTCCACTCCTCCTCGTCGGTGTAGTGCCACTCGACGGCGACGTCCAGCTTGAGGCGCAGCCATGCGGCGAGGAGCCCCGTGGACGGCGAACTCCCCGCGCCCACAACCGTGACAGCGGAGACCTGCTCGAACGGCGGCTGGTCCAGGACAGCGGCGAGCTGTTCCCGCCAGTGCGTCAGGCGGGTCCACGCGAGATCCGTGTCGCCGGGGGCGTACGCGGAGCCGAGCTGCGCGAGACGGTCCGGTGCGAACGGCTCGGTCGAGGCATCCGTGATGCGTCGCTGAGCCATGTGGCCGATCGGCGACTGAGCCGGGTCGGTGGGCGGGTCGTCCGGCCACCAGGCCACGACCGGCGCGTCGGGGAGGAGGAGGCCGTTGACGAGGCTCTCCTGGTTGTCGGCGGCCTCGCCGCGTGCCCGGAGGACGACGACCTCGCTCGCACCGGCGTCGCCGCCGACGCGGATCTGCGCGTCGAGGCCGGTCGGAGCGTCCGGCTCGACGACGAGGACGATGACGCGCATCGGGTGCTCACGCGATGCCGCGTTGGCGGCGTCGATGGCTTCCTCGTCGAACCCTCCGGTCGAGACGATCACGAGGGTCAGGACGCGTCCGAGGGCGACGGCGCCGCCCTCTTCGCGGACGCTGACGAGCTTCTTCGCGATCGTTGACACCGTGGTGTCGGGCAGATCGACGATCATGGACGCCTCCAGACGCGGCCGTCACGGGCCAAGAGTTCATCGGCGGACGGGGGACCCCAGGAACCGGGGGAGTACTGCTCGAGCGGCTCGTCCTGCTCGGCCCAGAAGCGTTCGACCGGGTCCAGGATGCGCCACGAGAGCTCCACCTCTTCGTGCCGGGGGAACAGGGGAGGATCGCCCAGGAGGACGTCGAGGATGAGTCGTTCGTAGGCCTCGGGGCTCGACTCGGTGAACGCGTGGCCGTAGCCGAAGTCCATCGTGACGTCGCGCACCTCGTTGCCGGCGCCGGGGACCTTCGACCCGAAGCGGAGCGTCACGCCCTCGTCGGGCTGGATGCGGATGACGAGCGCGTTCTGGCCGAGCTGCAGTGCCTGCGAGCGCAGGAACAGAAGCGGGGGCGTGTGCTTGAACACGACGGCGATCTCCGTGACGCGGCGTCCGAGCCGCTTTCCGGTGCGCAGGTAGAACGGGACGCCGTTCCACCGGCGCGTCGCGATCTCGAGCTTGATGGCGGCGTACGTCTCCGTCTTCGACTGCGGATCCATGCCGTCCTCGTCGAGGAACCCGGTGACGTGCTCGCCGCCCTGCCATCCGCCGGCGTACTGACCGCGCGCGGTGGCGGTCGCGAGATCCTCGGGCAGCGTGACCGCCGCGAGGACCTTCTCCTTCTCGGCGCGCAGGTGCTCTGCGTCGAGGGAGATGGGCTCCTCCATCGCGGTGAGAGCGAGGAGCTGGAGGAGGTGGTTCTGGATGACGTCGCGTGCCGCGCCGATGCCGTCGTAGTACCCGGCTCGACCGCCCACGCCGATGTCCTCGGCCATGGTGATCTGGACGTGGTCCACGTAGTTCGCGTTCCACAGCGGCTCGTACAGCTCGTTGGCGAACCGGAGCGCCAGGATGTTCTGGACCGTCTCCTTGCCGAGGTAGTGGTCGATGCGGAAGATCGCGTCGGCGGGGAAGGCGACTTCGAGAGCCTCGTTCAGCTCGCGGGCCGTCTGCAGATCGCTGCCGAACGGCTTCTCGATCACGACGCGGCGCCAGGTGTCTCCGCCGGCGGACTCATCGACCAGTCCGGAGTCGCGCAGCTGCCGTGCCACGACCGGGAAGTCCTTGGGCGGGATCGACAGGTAGTAGGCGTGATTGCCCATGGTGCCGCGCTCGGTGTCGAGCTTCTCGACCGTCTCGCGGAGACGAGCGAAGGATGCCGGGTCGTCGAACTCGCCCTGGACGAAACGGATCCCCTGGAGGAGCTGGTTCCAGGTCTCCTCACGGAAGGGGGTGCGGGCATGCTGTCGCACCGCCTCGTACACGACCTTCGCGAAGTCCTGGTCCTCCCAGTCGCGACGCGCGAACCCTACGAGGGCGAACCCGGGGGGCAGAAGTCCGCGGTTGGCGAGGTCGTACACGGCAGGCATGAGCTTCTTGCGCGACAGATCGCCCGTCACGCCGAAGATCACGAGCGCGCTCGGCCCCGCGATGCGGTTGAGGCGACGATCGTCGGGATCGCGGAGGGGGTTGATCCCCCGCGAGATCTCAGCAACCATGGGTCAGTTCGCGCCGTCGAGGGCCTGGCGCACCGTGCCCTGCAGATCGTGCCACGAGACGATGAACTTCTCGACGCCCTCATCCTCGAGCACCTGGGTGACGTCGACGAGGTCGACCCCGGCCTCCGCCAGCTGGTCGAAGACGCGGTGAGCGTCCTCGTAGGCGCCGGTGACGGTGTCCCCGGTGACCTTCGCGTGGTCGAACGTGGCCTCGAGCGTCTTCTCGGGCATCGTGTTCACGGTGCCCGGCGCGACGAGCTCGGTCACGTAGAGGGTGTCGGGAAGGGCAGGGTCCTTGACGCCGGTCGAGGCCCAGAGGGGACGCTGCACCGTCGCGCCCGCGGCGATCAGCTCGGCGGCATCCGACTGAGCGAATCGCTTCTCGAACAGCTCGTACGCCAGCCGCGCGTTGGCGACGCCCGCCTTGCCCTTCAGCGCTGCGGCTTCGCTCGTGCCGATCGCGTCGAGGCGCTTGTCGACCTCGGTGTCCACGCGCGAAACGAAGAACGAGGCAACCGAGTGGATCGTCGCGATGTCGTGACCGTTCTCCTTCGCCCGACGCACACCCTCGAGGTACGCGTCGATGACTGCCGCGTAGCGCTCGAGGCTGAAGATGAGGGTCACGTTCACCGAGATGCCTTCGGCGAGGACGGCGCTGATGGCCGGAAGGCCCGCGAGGGTCGCGGGGATCTTGATCAGCGTGTTCGGGCGGTCGACCTTCGCCCACAGTTCCTTCGCCTGGGCGACGGTCGCGTCGGTGTCGTGTGCGAGGTCGGGGGAGACCTCGATCGACACGCGTCCGTCGACGCCGTCCGTGCGGTCGAACACGGGACGGAAGATGTCGGCCGCGTCACGCACGTCGGTGGTCGTGATCTCGAAGATCGCCGTGTCGACATCCGCGCCCTGGGCCGCAAGAGCCTGCAACGGAGCGTCGTACGAGTCGTCGTCCTTGTTGCCGATTGCGGCCTGGAAGATCGACGGGTTGGTGGTGACGCCGACGACGTCGCGCGTCTCGATCAGCTGGGCGAGGTTGCCGGTGTCGATCCGCGATCGCGAGAGGTCGTCGAGCCAGATGCTGACGCCGGCGGCGGACAGGTCCTCGGTGGGGGTGCTCATGCGTTCTCCTTGACGGTTGCGCGGGCCGCTTCGACGACCGCATCGGCGGTGACGCCGAACTTCTCGAACAGGGTCTTGTAATCGGCGGAGGCGCCGAAGTGGTCGATGCCGACGGTGCGTCCGCTGTCGCCGACGACCGCGCGCCACAGGCCCGTGGCTCCCGCCTCGACCGAGACGCGCGCCGTGACCGCGGCGGGCAGGACCGACTCGCGGTAGTCCGCATCCTGTTCGGCGAACCATTCGAGGCTGGGTGCGGACACGACGCGTGCGCCGATGCCCTCGGCGGCGAGCGTCTCGCGTGCCGCCACGGCCAGCTGGACCTCGGAGCCGGTGGCGATGAGGATCACGTCGGGCTCTCCCTCGGGAGCGTCGAGGAGCGTGTACGCACCCTTAGCGACACCATCCGTCGTGGCGTAGCCGTTCTCTCCGCGCGGGAACACGGCGATGTTCTGGCGGGTGAGAGCGATACCCGTCGGGCCGTCCTGGCGGCGCAGGATCTCGAGCCAGGCCGCGGCCGTCTCGTTCGCATCGGCGGGACGGACGACCGTGAAGTTCGGGATGAGCCGCAGCGTCGCGAGCTGCTCGATCGGCTGGTGCGTCGGGCCGTCCTCGCCGAGGGCAACGGAGTCGTGGGTCCACACGAACACCGAGGGGATGTTCATGAGGGCGGCCAGTCGCACCGCCGGGCGCATGTAGTCGCTGAAGATCAGGAACGTCCCGCCGAACGGACGCGTCGGACCGTGCAGCTTGATGCCGTTGACGATCGCGCCCATGGCGTGTTCGCGGATGCCGAAGTGCAGCACGCGTCCATAGGGGTCGCCCGACCACTCGTGCGTGGACCACTCGGCCGGGATGAAGCTCTTCGCGTCCTTGATCGTCGTCAGGTTCGACTCGGCGAGGTCGGCCGAACCGCCCCAGAGCTCGGGGAGCTCGGCGGCGAGGGCGTTGAGGACGAGGCCCGAAGCGGCACGGGTCGAGACGTCCTTGCCGGCCTCGAAGGAGGGGAGGGCGTCGGCGATTCCGTCGGGCAGGGCTGCCGCCTCGAGGCGGTCGAGCAGCGCCTTCCGCTCGGGGTTCGCGGCGGCCCAGGCGTCGAAGGACTCCTGCCAGGCGGCGCGGTCGGTCGCTGCGCGCTGGGCGAGCGAACGGGTGTGGGCGAGGACCTCGTCCGCGACGGCGAAGTTCTCTTCGGGGTCGAAGCCGAGGACCTTCTTCGTGGCAGCGAGTTCGTCGGCGCCGAGGGCGGAACCGTGGATCTTGCCCGAGTTCTGCTTGCCGGGCGAGGGCCAGCCGATGATCGTCTTGAGGACGATGAGGGAGGGCTTGGACGTCTCGGCCTTGGCGGCCTCGATCGCGGCGTGGAGGGCAGCGACATCCTCGACGTACTCGCCGGTCTTCTTCCAGTCGACCGTCTGCACCTGCCAGCCGTAGGCCTCGTACCGGGCCTGCACGTCCTCGGTGAAGGCGACGTTGGTGTCGTCCTCGATCGAGATCTGGTTCGAGTCGTAGATCGCGATCAGGTTGCCGAGCTGCTGGTGGCCCGCGAGCGAACCGGCCTCGGAGGTGACACCCTCCTGGAGGTCGCCGTCACCGGCGATGACGAAGATGTGGTGGTCGAACGGCGAGGTGCCGGCTTCGGCCTCGGGGTCGAAGAGACCGCGCTCGTATCGTGCGGCGTAGGCGAAGCCGACGGCCGAGGCGAGCCCCTGGCCGAGCGGACCCGTCGTGATCTCCACACCCTTCGTGTGGCCGTACTCGGGGTGGCCGGGGGTCAGCGAGCCCCAGGTGCGGAGCGCCTTCAGGTCATCGAGCTCGAGACCGAAGCCGCCCAGGTAGAGCTGCACGTACTGCGTCAGCGACGAGTGACCGGCGGACAGGATGAACCTGTCGCGACCGAGCCAGTGGGTGTCGGCGGGATCGTGGCGCAGCACGCGCTGGTAGAGCAGGTACGCCGCGGGCGCGAGGCTCATCGCGGTCCCCGGGTGGCCGTTGCCGACCTTCTCGACGGCATCCGCCGCCAGCACCCGCGCGGTGTCCACCGCGCGTCGATCGATCTCGTCCCAAACCAGCTCTGACACCTGGAAGCCTTTCGTCGGTGAGTCGGCGCGGACGACTGCTGATCATGAAAGAAGAGGGACGTCCCGCGTCGGGATTTTCAGCATATCGACCCGGGGCACCCGCCGAGGCCGGGGCGGCGCTCTGTGACGTGCGCTGTCAGCGAAGCGTCCGATCCGGTCGAGAAGTACCGCCCGCGGAGGATGCCGTAGACTCGGGGGACGATCTACACGGCAGGGGCGATGGCACTCACGGACACCGGCGCGCGCGTATCCGCGCCCGCTCGACAGTCGTTCGGCCGAACCCTCCGCGCGTACGTTCAGCTGACGAAGCCGCGGGTTCTCGAACTGCTGCTCGTCACGACGATCCCGGTCATGTTCCTGGCCGCGAACGGTCTCCCTGATCTCTGGCTGATCCTCGCGACGGTTCTGGGCGGCGCCATGAGCGCGGGCTCGGCGGCATCCTTCAACATGTACCTCGATCGCGACATCGATGCGCACATGAAGCGCACCGAGAACCGACCGCTCGTCACGGGTGAGGTCTCACCCCGCGGCGCGCTCGTCTTCTCGTGGACGCTCGCCATCGTGTCCACGGTGTGGCTCTGGGTGTTCACGAACTGGGTCGCCGCAGCCCTCAGCGCCGCAGCCATCTTCTTCTACGTCGTGATCTACACGATCCTTCTCAAGCGCCGCACCGAGCAGAACATCGTGTGGGGCGGGATCGCCGGGTGCTTCCCGGTCATCATCGGGTGGTCGGCCGTCACGGGTTCTCTCACCTGGACGCCCTTCATCCTGTTCCTGCTCGTGTTCCTCTGGACGCCGCCGCACTACTGGCCGCTGTCCATGAAGTACAAGGGGGACTACGCGGAGGTCGATGTGCCGATGCTCGGCGCGACCCGCGACGGTGCACAGGTCGGCCTGCAGGTCATCCTCTACGCGTGGGCGACCATCGCGAGTTCACTCCTGCTGATCCCGGTCGCCGGCATGGGCATCGTCTACACCGTGTCCGCGCTCGTGTTCGGCGGCTGGTTCATCTACGAGTCCCACGTCCTGTATGCACGTGCTGTGCGCGGCGACAAGATCCAGCCGATGCGCGTGTTCCACGCCTCCATCACGTACTTGACGCTGCTGTTCGTCGCCATCGCGATCGACCCGCTGCTGCCGTTCTGACCGCAGCGGGCCGATCACTCGGTCAGCGTGCCGCGCCGTCGAGGACGGGCTCGGTCGTGTCGTGGTCTTCCGGCTGGTCGACGGGCTCGATGGCGTCGTCCGCCTCGGGTGCAGTCTGCGCCTGAGGGGTGACGGCGAAGGCGCGTAGGGCGCCCAGCGTGAAGGCCAACAGGAGGCCGATCGCGCCGACGCCGATCAGGATCGCGCCCAGGACGGCCCAGATCTGCCCGACATAGACCTCCACGCCGGTCGCGGTACCGGCGGTCAGCGCGGTCTCCATCGTCCCGAGCTTGTCGATCAGGACGACGGCGCCGGCGGCGCTGGATGCGAGGGAGCCTGCCACGAGCAGCCAGAACGGGATGCTGCGGGTCAGGCGGGGGCGGGTGTTCATCGAATCTCCTCCGGGTCGAAGCCGTCCGGATTCGAACGGCCCGGGCCACTGTGGTCGATGGACCCTGCGGGAGGTGATGCGGAACCTATGAACTTTCAGTGAGAGGTGGCGACGTCTTCGGCCGGTACGGGCGCCTTGAGGCGCAGGATGACCACGGTCATGGTGGCCGCCGTCAGTGCAGCGAGCACCATGTGGACGCCGACCGCGATCTCGGGGAGACCGTTGCGCGCCTGGTAAAGACCCACCGCGATCTGGACCGCTTCGGCGAGCAGGAGGACGGAGATCCACGTGCGGGGCCGCAGGCGCTTCGCCCAGGCGACGCCGACCAGCACGAGTGTCAAAGCGAGAAGCGTGTATCCCGGCCAGGCGTGGACGTGCTCGAGGATCTCGGCGTTGAAGCCGTTCCGGCCGGCCGCCGCATCGCCCGAGTGGGGGCCGGCGCCGGTGGTGAGGACTCCGAAAGCAATTGTCACCGCGAGGACGGCGGTCGTGGCGTGCGCGAGCCCGGCGTACCACGTCGGTACGACGCGGATGCGGGGAGCGGCCGGCTCCTTCATCCGCGCGAGGAACGCGGCGCAGACGCAGACGAGGACCAGCGACACGACGTAGTGGAAGCCGACGATGAACGGATTGAGGCCCGTCAGGACCGTGATGCCGCCGACGATCGCCTGCGCGACGACGCCGCCGAGGACGATGAGCGCCATGACGAACAGGTCGCGGCGGGCACGCCGCATCCGCCACACGAGGATGACGACGATCAGCGCGAGGATGCCGACGAGCCCCGTCAGCGTCCGGTTGCCGAACTCGATGACGCCGTGGATGCCCATCTCGGGAGTCGCCACGAGCGATTCCGGCGTGCAGGTGGGCCACGTGGGGCAGCCGAGGCCGGAGCCGGTGAGCCGGACGGCGCCGCCGGTGCCGATGATGAGCGTCTCGGCGATGAACGAGAGCCAGGCCACGAGGGGCAGCAGACGCGGCATCCGCGTGACGGGCGGGGCGGTCGGTGTCGACGCGGTGATGAGCATGGGGTCGCCTCCGGGCGAGGGCCGGCACGCCGCGGGGGACGGCCGTGCCTGTAGAATGAAGCAGTCGGCGAGCGCGATCCCCATCGCAGCCCGCACAACGATTCTAGGCGCGGTATCGCGTCGTCAGAGCGGCCAGCAGCGGCATCCCCCTCGTGCACTCCTCTCACGGGAGGGAATGCCGGAACGGATGACACCGTTGCCGCCCGTGAGGAGGAAATTCATGTCGGATGTGCTCATCGACCGTCCCGAACTCGAAGGCCTGGGGGTGTACGAGTTCGGCTGGCACGACGCGGATGCCGCCGGTGCCATCGCCCAGCGAGGTATCAACGAGGACGTGGTCCGCGGGATCTCGGCTCTCAAGAGCGAACCCGAATGGATGCTGAAGACCCGCCTCAAGGGGTACCAGCTCTTCGGGCGCAAGCCCATGCCGACGTGGGGCGCCGACCTCTCGGGCATCGACTTCGACAACATCAAGTACTTCGTGCGCTCGACCGAGAAGCAGGCGCAGACGTGGGAGGACCTCCCCGAGGAGATCCGCAACACGTACGAGAAGCTCGGCATCCCCGAGGCGGAGCGTCAGCGCCTCGTCGCCGGCGTCGCCGCTCAGTACGAGTCCGAGGTCGTCTACCACCAGATCCGCGAGGACCTGGAGCAGCAGGGTGTCATCTTCATGGACACCGACACGGCACTGCGCGAGCACCCCGAGTTCTTCGAGGAGTACTTCGGCACGGTCATCCCCGCGGGCGACAACAAGTTCGCCGCGCTGAACACCGCTGTGTGGTCGGGTGGCTCGTTCGTCTACGTCCCCAAGGGCGTGCACGTCGAGATCCCGCTCCAGGCCTACTTCCGCATCAACACCGAGAACATGGGCCAGTTCGAGCGGACGCTGATCATCGCCGACGAGGACAGCTACGTCCACTACATCGAGGGTTGCACCGCTCCGATCTACAAGAGCGACTCGCTGCACTCGGCCGTCGTCGAGATCATCGTGAAGAAGAACGCCCGCGTTCGGTACACGACGATCCAGAACTGGTCGAACAACGTCTACAACCTCGTCACCAAGCGCGCCGTCGCCCATGAGGGCGCGACCATGGAATGGGTCGACGGCAACATCGGCTCCAAGGTGACGATGAAGTACCCGTCGATCTATCTCATGGGCGAGCACGCCAAGGGCGAGACCCTGTCCGTCGCTTTCGCCGGTCCCGGCCAGCACCAGGACGCCGGCGCGAAGATGATCCACATGGCGCCGTACACCCAGTCGTCGATCGTCTCGAAGTCGATCGCGCGCGGCGGCGGCCGCGCCGGCTACCGCGGTGAGGTGCGGGTGGACGCCAACGCGCACCACTCCGCCAACACGGTCCGCTGCGACGCGCTGCTGGTCGACACGATCTCGCGCTCCGACACGTACCCGGCGATCGACATCCGTGTCGACGACGTCCAGCTCGGCCACGAGGCGACCGTCTCGAAGGTCAGCGAGGAGCAGCTGTTCTATCTCATGAGCCGCGGCATGCCCGAGGACGAGGCGATGGCGATGATCGTGCGCGGCTTCATCGAGCCGATCGCCCGCGAACTGCCCATGGAGTACGCCCTCGAGCTGAACAAGCTCATCGAGATGGGCATGGAAGGATCCGTCGGCTGATGACGACAGCGACTCAGGCCCCCGCATCCGATGCGAAGGGCCACATCGACCCTGCGGCGAAAGTGACCGACCGGAACGTTCCCGTGCAGACCCGCTCGGAGCGTCCGTGGTCGTTCGACCCGGCCGACTTCGGCCCGCCGACCGGCCGCGAGGTCAACTGGAAGCACACGCCGCTCGACCGCGTCGCCGCGCTGCTGGCCGACGAGCCCGCTCCGCACGACGTCATCGGCGTCGAGGTGACCGGACCGGATGCCGTCGAGCACCGCCGTCTGCAGAAGGACGAGGCGCCTCGTGGCGAGGTCTTCCGCCCCGAGGATGTCGTCAGCGCGATCGCCTGGGCTCAGGAGCCCGAGGCGCCGCTCATTCGGATCCCCGCGAACACCGAGATCGACGAGCCCGTCGTCGTGACCCTCACCGGTCGCGGGGGCGTCGCTCATGCGCACGTCGTCATCGAGGCGCAGGCGAATTCGCGCGGTACCGTCGTGCTGCGCCACGAGGGAACCGCCGCTCAGGCGCAGAACGTCGAGATCATCGTCCGCGACGGCGCCGCCCTCACGGTCGTGTCGGTCCAGCGATGGGATGACGACGCCGTGCACCTCGCCGCGCACCAGGCCCGCGTGGACCGCGACGCGACCCTCACCCACATCGTCGTCAGCCTGGGCGGCGGCCTCGTGCGCGTGAACCCGTCGGTCGAGCTCGCCGGTTCCGGCGCGCAGGGACGCCTGTACGGTCTCTCGTTCGCCGACGCGGGGCAGCATCTCGAGAGCCAGGTCTACCTCCACCACAAGGGCGACCACACGAACGGCGACGTCCTGTACAAGAGT
This sequence comes from Microbacterium aquilitoris, assembly GCF_031932285.1. Taxonomy (NCBI): domain Bacteria; kingdom Bacillati; phylum Actinomycetota; class Actinomycetes; order Micrococcales; family Microbacteriaceae; genus Microbacterium; species Microbacterium aquilitoris. Next base: position 1,238,166 of record NZ_JAUZVT010000002.1, on the reverse strand, counting down.
GCGCTGCAGGGTGCCTCGGCGCGGACCGTCTGGATCGGCGACGTCCTCATCGGACCGGATGCCGTCGGCACCGACTCCTACGAAGCGAATCGTAACCTCGTCCTCACCGACGGAGCGCGCGCAGACTCCATCCCGAACCTCGAGATCGAGACCGGTGACATCGTCGGTGCCGGGCACGCGAGCGCGACGGGCCGGTTCGACGACGAGCAACTCTTCTACCTGCAGGCCCGCGGGATCGACGAGGAGCAGGCACGACGTCTGGTCGTCCTCGGCTTCCTCGCCGAGATCGTCCAGAAGATCGGCATCCCGTCCCTCGAGGACGAGTTCATCGCCGCCATCGAGGCGGAGCTCGTCGGGGAGGTCACGCGATGACCGCCGAGAAGGTGCTCCAGCTGAGCGAGCTCGAGCAGGACACCGCCGTGCGCGTCGAGGTCGGCGGTGTCGCCATCTCCGTGGTGCTCGACGGTCAGGGCGAGGTCCACGCGATCGGCGACACCTGCACGCACGGTGACATCTCGCTGGCGGACGGCTTCGTCGAGGGCGAAACGCTCGAATGCTGGGCGCACGGGTCCGCGTTCTCGCTCCGCACCGGCCGCCCCCTGAATCTCCCGGCCTACGAGCCGGTGCCCGTCTACGAGGTCACGATCGACGGGGACGACATCCTCATCGATCCCGCCGTGACCAAAGCCGTGAACTGAAGAAAGAAGCTGACATGTCTGTCCTCGAGATCCGCGACCTCCATGTGACCGTCGAGACGGAAGCCGGCGAGACCCCGATCCTCAACGGCGTCACCCTCACCGTCCGCACGGGCGAGACCCACGCCATCATGGGCCCGAACGGCTCCGGCAAGTCGACGCTCGCGTACACGATCGCCGGCCACCCCAAGTACACCGTCACGGGTGGCACCATCACCCTCGACGGCGAGGACGTCCTCGCGATGTCGGTCGACGAGCGTGCGCGCGCCGGTCTCTTCCTGGCGATGCAGTACCCGGTCGAGATCCCCGGTGTGACGGTCACGAACTTCCTGCGTACCGCCAAGACCGCCATCGACGGCGAAGCGCCGTCGATCCGCTCGTGGACGAAGGACGTGAAGGGCGCCATGCAGAACCTGCGCATGGACCCGAAGTTCGCCGCCCGCAACGTCAATGAGGGCTTCTCCGGCGGCGAGAAGAAGCGCCACGAGATCCTGCAGCTCGAGCTCCTGAAGCCCAAGCTCGCCATCCTCGACGAGACGGACTCCGGCCTCGACGTCGACGCGCTCAAGATCGTCTCCGAGGGCGTCAACCGCGCCAAGGAGGAGAGCGACATGGGCGTCCTGCTCATCACCCACTACACCCGCATCCTCCGCTACATCCAGCCCGACTTCGTCCACGTCCTCGTGAACGGTCGCGTCGCTGAGGAAGGCGGCCCGGAGCTCGCAGCGCGGCTGGAGGACGAGGGTTACGACCGTTTCCTCGCCCCGGTCGGCGGCGAGCAGGCCTAGGATCGTCGCATGACCGAGACGCTCGCACCCGAGAAGTACGACGAGGTCACCGAGGCGCTCAAGGACGTCATGGACCCCGAGTTGGGGGTCAACATCGTCGACCTCGGCTTGATCTACGACCTGGGATGGGACGACGAGAACGACGCCCTCGTCATCCACATGACCCTGACGTCGGCCGGCTGCCCCCTGACGGACGTCCTCGAGGAACAGACCGGCCAGGCACTCGACGGCGTCGTGGACCGATTCCGTATCAACTGGGTCTGGATGCCGCCGTGGGGACCGGAGAAGATCACCGATGACGGTCGCGACATGATGCGCGCGCTCGGATTCTCGATCTGACCCGAAGACCGCGGCCACCCGGCCGATGGAAGAAGCGGTGCGACTGTGTCGCACCGCTTCTTCAGTTCTCCGACCGGCCGAGTCGCCAGTAGCCCATGAAGGCGACGGCACGGCGGTCGACGCCGACCTCGCTCACCAGGTGACGACGCAGTGCCTTGATGGCTGAGGCCTCGCCGGCCAGCCACGCGTACAGCGGCGCGCTCTTCAGGGCGGCTCCACCCTTCGCCGTGCGGGGGACCTCCCACAGGATGTCGTGGTCGACGTCGATCTCCTCGACCTCGGCTCCGATACCGCGGGGTGCGAGACGGTGGGCGACCTCGCTGACGGCGGCGATGAGGTGATCGTGTCGGCGGTTCTCGCCCGCCCGGGCCGCGGTGATGAGCTCGAATCCCGGATGAGTGGGCAGATACGCGATGTCATCGGCATGCGGCACCTCAAGGACGACGACGCCGCGAGCGTCGGCGGGGAGCTGCTCCAGAATGCGGGCGATCGCGGGCGCCGCGGTCTCGTCTCCCGCGAGGAGGATGTTCTCCGTCTTGGCGGGCGGGACGAAGTCGATGCCGTAATTGACGCCCGTGTGGGAGGTCGTCGGCGCGAGGATCAGCACCTCGTCGCCTGCCTTCGCCTCGGCGATCCACGCCGAAGCGGGGCCCATGACGTCGTGCGCCACCATGTCGATGTCGACCTCGTTGGCCTCGTTCCGCACGGCGCGAGTCGTGTACGTCCGCATCACGGGACGGGCGTCGTCGGGCAGTGCGCGCCACTGGTCGTACCAGTCCTCACCGGTGGGCATCGAGTCGATCGGCGCGGTCGGAGTGGGGAAGAGGATCTTCACCCGCTGGTCGAACCCCGGGTCACCGTAGGCGGAGAGCGCGGTGTCCTTGAAGGTGAAGCGGCGGAAACTGGGGGTCACGTCTGCGACGGACGCCACCGGTGCACGGAAGAAGGCCATGGTGTTGAGGGACATCGGTCACTCCGGGTATCAGCTGACGGCGCCGTCGAGGCGCGCGGGGACGTGGTGTCGACCGATGGGGAGAACCAGCGGTCGACCGGTGAGCGGGTCGGGGATGACGCGGCTGTCGAGACCGAAGACCTCGTGGACCGTCTCCGCAGTCAGGACCTGCTCAGGAGCGCCGGAAGCGAAGATCCGTCCGGCGGACATCGCGACCAGGTGGTCGGCGTAGCGTGCGGCCAGGTTGAGATCGTGGAGCACCATGACGATGGTGGTTCCGCGCGACCGGTTGAGGTCGGTCAGCAGGTCGAGCACGTCGATCTGATGGCTCACGTCGAGGAACGTCGTCGGCTCGTCGAGCAGGAGGACATCCGTCTGCTGGGCGAGGGCCATCGCGATCCAGACGCGCTGGCGCTGGCCGCCGGAGAGCTCATCGACGGGACGGTCCGCGATCGCGACGATGTCGGTCGCTTCGAGGGCTTCTGCCACGGCGTTGTCGTCTGCCGGCGTCCAGCGTGCGAGCGGCCCGTGGTGGGGAGTACGTCCGCGACTGACGAGGTCGGAGACGGCGATCCCCTCGGGAGCGATCGGCGACTGCGGCAGCAATCCGAGATCGCGGGCGACCTGCTTGGTCGGCATCCGGTGGATGTCCTTGCCGTCGAGGAGGACCTGACCTGCTCTGGGGGGGAGGAGGCGCGCCATCGCCTTGAGCAGGGTCGACTTGCCGCAGGCGTTCGCGCCGACGATCGCTGTGACTTTGCCTGCGGGAACGGTGAGATCCAGCGTGTCGACGATCGTCCGGTCACCGTAGGCGAGCGAGATCCCCGCCGCGGTGAGGGTGCGGTGGGCGGTCATAGGGTGCCTCCCGAGCGGCTGCTGCGGATGAGAAGGAAGATGAGGTACGGCGCGCCGAGCACGCCCGTGACCACGCCGACGGGCAGTCGGAGACCGAGGAGATACTGTCCGACGAAGTCCGCGACGAGCACCAGGAGGGCGCCGAACAAGCCGGCGACGAGGACGGGGGATCCGACGGGTCCCAGCATCCGTGCCGCGATGGGGCCCGCCAGGAAGGCGACGAACGAGATGGGTCCTGCCGCCGCGGTCGCGAACGCCAGCAGGGTCACGGCGGCGATGATGAGCATGACGCGCCGACGCTCGACGGGGACTCCGAGCGCTGCGGCGGTGTCGTCGCCGAGTCGCATCAGCTCGAGGTCGCGCGAGAGCCAGAGGATGACGGGGACTCCGATCACCACGGCGACGGCGAGAGGGACGGCCTCGTTCCAGGATGCGCCGTTGAGGTTGCCCGTGATCCAGCGCATCGCGGCCTGGAGGTCCCACTCCGCGGCCCGCGATAGGACGTACGCCACGACGCTGTTGAAGATCGCGGCGACGCCGATCCCGATGAGGATGAACCTGGCGCCCGCCCCGCCGTCCTTGTACGCCAGGAGGTAGATGGACAGGGCGGTGACCAGAGCACCCACCGTGGCGAGGATCGCGACCGGGGTCTGGTCGAGGGAGAGGAACACGATTCCGACGACGGCCGCGGCGCTGGCCCCCGCGTTGATTCCGATGATGTCGGGGCTGGCGAGCGGGTTGCGGAGCATGGTCTGGAACACCGCACCGCCGATGCCGAAGCACGCCCCCGCGAGCAGACCGACCGTCGAACGGGGCAGTCGGAGCTCGCCGACCGTGAACGAGGCGCCGGGAACGAGCTGCCCGGTGATGACGCCCCAGACCTCGGCGGGGGAGTAGAAGCTCTGACCCACCATCAGCGACACCAGGTAGGTGGCCGCGACGGCGATCACGAGAATGCTCGTGACGAGCACACGTCGACGCGCTCTGCGTGCTCGGCCTCGCGTGACGAGGTCGAGCGTCGACTGCTGAACGGATGCCGCGGTCACAGTGCACGCATCTTCTGTCGACGCACGATGGCGATGAAGAACGGGGCGCCGATGAGCGCGGTGACCACACCGACCTCGACTTCCTGCGGCGGGGCGATCACACGACCGACGACATCCGCGATGGTGAGGAGGCCGCCACCGACGAGCGCCGAGATGGGCAGGAGCCACCGGTGGTCGGGACCGACGATAAGCCGGCAGACGTGCGGGACGATGAGGCCGACGAACCCGATGGGGCCGGCGACGGCGGTCGCCGCACCGCAGAGGATGACGGCTCCGAGCGCGGCCAGGAGTCGCGCTGTCTGCACCCGCTCGCCGAGGCCCGCGGCGAGGTCGTCGCCGAGTGCCAGGGAGTTGAGGCCCCCGGCGGAAGCGAAGCAGATCGCTGCGCCGACGATGAGGAACGGGAGGACGAGGAGGATCTTGTCGGGGGATGCTCCGCCGACGCCGCCGATCTGCCAGAAACGGAAGACGCTCATGACGTCGATGCGGGGGAGCAGGATCGCGCTGATCAGCGAGGTGAAGGCGACCGCGGTCGCGGCGCCCGCCAGCGCGAGCTTCAGCGGGCTGGCGCCGCCCCGGCCGAGAGATCCCACCGTGTAGACGAACACGGCGGCGACGGCAGCGCCGAGCATGGCGAGCCAGATGTAACCGAAGGCATCCGTGATACCGAAGAAGGCGAGCCCGACGACCACGGCGAGAGAGGCGCCGCCGTTGATTCCGAGGATCTGCGGGTCCGCGAGGGGGTTTCGCGTCACACCCTGCATGACGGTCCCTGCCACGGCGAGCGCCGCCCCGATCAGTAGGGCGAGGATCGTCCGCGGCACGCGCTTCGCGACGGCGGCGGCGGATGCCGTGTCGACTTCCCCGGACAACCCTGCCCAGATGTCGTTGATGCCCACGGATCTCGCCCCCAGCGTCACGGACAGGACTGCAGCCACAGCCACGAAGGCGATGAGTGCGACCAGCCAGATCACACGCCGACGCCGCGGTCGCCGTCGCAGGGACGGGACCGCGGTGGCGGCGGGAGCGAGAGTAGTGGACACGTCGATGGATCCGAAGGGCTCAGGAAGCCTTCTTCGCCGCCTCACCGAGCATCTTGACGAACTCCGCGGTGTGGGGGTCGGTGATCGAGAGCGGGGTCGGGTTGGCTGCTGCCGCGAGCGGGTCGTTCACCGACGGCAGGACGACGACGGCCCCGTTCTTCACGGCGGGGATGCGGGACAGCAGCGGGTCCGCCTGCATGGCGGCCAGCGTCGAGTCGTCCCCGTACGTCACGAGCACCTGCAGGTCACTGAACCGCTCGATGTCCTCCGTGCTGTTGACGATCCAGAACTCCTTCGAGGTCTTCGACTGCTCCTCGACGGTCTTCGGGGGCACGGTGCCGAGATCCTTCAGGAACTTCGCGCGGGGGTCTTCGAGCGTGTAGAAGCCGATCTGGCTGAGGTTGCTCGGGTCGAAGGAGCTGAACATCGCCTTCTTGCCGGCGATCTCCGGGTACTTCGCCACCTCGTCGTCGAGGGTCTTCGTCAGCGTCGACACGAGGTCTTCCGCCTGCGTCTTCAGCCCCAGCGCGGTGCCGTTGGTGATCGTCATGTCCTGCCACGTGGTGCCCCACGCGACCTCCGGGTAGGCGACGACGGGCGCGATCTTGCTGAGCTTGTCGTAGTCCGCCTGGGTCAGCCCCGAGTACGCGGCGAGGATGACGTCGGGTCGCGAGTCCGCGACTCCCTCGAAATCGATGCCCTGCGCCTCGTCGAACAGAATGGGCGTCTTGGCACCGAGCTCCGTGAGCTTGTCCTCCACCCAGGGCAGCACACCGTCGCCGTCGTCATCGCCCCACGTCACCTTGGGCATTCCCACCGGAACGACGCCCAGAGCGAGGGCTGCTTCCTGGTTGCCCCACGCCACCGTGGCGACGCGCTCGGGCTTCTTCGCGATGGTGGTCTTGCCGAACGCGTTCTCGATGGTGACGGGGAATGCGTCGCCGGCAGCTGCAGACGATGAGCCACCACCCGCGGCCGGCGCGGCGTTGGTCGCGCAGCCGGTCAGAACGAGGACGGATGCTGCGGCGAGGGCGAGGGCAGTGCGGAAGCGAGGCACGGAGGTCTCCTGAGGGGAATGATTAGGGTCGCCTAACCTTACCCCGAGCCGGACGGCTCCGGAAACCAGAGGTCACCTGTCAGAGGCGACCCTCGGCGTCGTCCGCCGACCGAACGCTCGCACCGCTTGCCGGGCCGTGAGGGTGGGCAGGTACGCGCGGGCCAGTGCCAGTCCGATGGCGGGGAGTGCGAGCGAGTCCGCGTACACCAGGTGCAGTCGGCGGAACTCCGGCCGGAACTTCGTCTTGAACCGGAGGAGCGATCGGAAACCGTAGACAGGTTCCAGCGATCGGCTGAGAACCGCCAGGATGGCGCGCAAGGAGGTCGACTGGCCGTCCGGATCCACATCCACCGCGAGGGGAGCTCCCGACAGGCTGACGAAGTCGAGTCCGTCGTCGCCGGCCAGGAGGATCGTCCGCGCGATGAGGAACTCCATGACGCCGTTCATGCTGTCCGGTGCGCGGCGCATGAAATCGAGCGTCCACCCGCGCACCCGCCCGTCGCTGAAGCTGGGCAGCCAGCTCGTCACGGCGTGGACGCGTCCCTCAGCGTCGACGGCGACCATGAGCATGACGGCGTCGTCCAGCAGTTCGTCGATGCCGCCGAGCGTGAACCCCATCTCGGGGAGGTCCCGTTCAGCGACCCACATCTCTGAGATATCCCGGACCTGCGCGGCCTGCCGCGGTGCCAGATCGCCGAAGCGCACCCACGACGCAGACAGTCCCTCTTTCTCCGCACGATTGATGGCAGTACGGATGTCCTTCATCTTTCCGCCCTGCAACGACCAGCCCGCGGGATGGATGACCGTCTCCTCCGCGACGGCGATCGAGTTGTACCCCCGCTCGCTCAGCCCTGCGCGGAGCTCGTCCGTGACCGAATAGAAGGCGACCGTCCACCCGTGGTGGGCGCAGTGCCGTGCGAAGGCTTCCGCGACGGCGGCGCCCTCGCCCGTCGGAGCGATCGGGTCGCCGGTGGTGATGGCCACGTCGTTGATCACGCGGTACGCGACTGCGCCGCCGCCGGGTGCGAACCAGTACTCGTTCCCCTCCCACGTCGTCATCCACGACAGTGTGCTCGGCGACCCCGCTCGCAGCAGCGTCGAGATGCGGGCGAGAGCAGGACCTCGAGCCGTGTCGAGCGGGGACCCGCTCTGCATCCCGCGGTGCGCGATGACGATGAGGACGATCCAGAAGAGCGGACCGACCCACTGCGACGCGGCGATCGCCACAGGACCGGTCGCGATCATGTCCACCGGCTCGAAGGCCAGGAAACCGACCGGGATGAAGTGCTCCGGAAGATCGAGGATGAGGGCGCTCACCGACGCAGTCGGGGAGAACTGATCGCGGACGATCCACGCGACGACGAGGTAGGCGGTAGCGGTTCCGACGAACGCGAGCAATGCCAGCCCGACGAACTTCACGGCCACGCGTCCGGCGTCCCTCGTGGGGAAGAGCGGCCGAGCGACCATCAGCATGATCGCGATGCCCGCCGGAACCAGGGTGGCGACCAGATCGAAGGCGCCGAACTGCTCGGCGGCCGTCGACTGGAACCGCGTGTACTGGCCGGACGCGACGAGAGGGAGGAATCCGTAGTAGACCGCCGCGATGACGGCCATCAGGATGTTGAGGCCGATCGCGAGGTACAGCCCGACGCGGCGGCCGCGATGGATGCCGCGCGCGGCGAGCAGCAGGGCGACCAACGGAAGCAGGGTGACGAGCACAGCACCCGGTCCGTCCAGGCGGGTCAGTGCGACGGCATCCAGGCACTGACGGGTGACATCGCCCGTCTCGCAGCGCGCCGCCACGAACGTGGGATCGCGGAGCGGGTCGCGGAACAGCGAGCCCAGCGGGTTCAGGACGCCGATGCTGTGCGGCGCGAGGATCGATACCAGCGGACCGAGCGCCGTCACGGCGACGACCGCCGAGAGGAGCGTGCGCGCCTCGCGGCGGGTCGCGCGAGGCCGTTTGATCTCGGGGCGACGGTGAGTCAGCAGGAGAACGGCGAGGACGCCGGCGACGCCGGCGCCCAGCCGGTACTGGTCGGCCGGCGCGCCCGCGTACAGGACGAGCACCGACAGGACGGCGAACCCGATGATCCGCACCCGTCGGCGCAGGAGAGGACGGGCGAAGGCGCTCGCCGCCATCATGGTGCCGGCCACCGCGATCGTCGGGTCGAACACGTGATGCCCGCGGGTCGCCTGCGCGCCGTACAGGTTGGATGCGAGCCCGAGCGCCTGCGCGGACAGGCCAAGGGCTATCCCGAGCACCGTGACCGCGGCGAACACCGCGAGAGTGCGGACATGGCCCATCCGGCGTTCGCTCCACCCGATCCCGACGATCACCGCGAGAAGGGTGAGGAACAGGCCGCCGGGCTTCGGGACGAAGAAGACGGCGGTGAACACCGAGAGCCAGTCGTGGTTGAGAAGGACGGTGTCGAACCCGGTCGACGCGATCGCATCGAGCGTGCGGCGGAAGTCGCCGGCCGGCCGTGTGAAGCGGTAGACGCTGGCGAGGGTGACGACCGCGGCGATCGCCCAGGTGACGGGGACGGATCGGGCCAGGCGTGCTGCGCTGCGACCCGCGGTGCGGCACCGGTCGGTGAACTCGGATGCCGCGGGCTCTGCCGCCGTCATCGGTCGAGTCCCCAGTGGTCGGCGATCAGGACCAGACCGCGCGAGAGGATCGCGCTCCAGGCATGGGAGTCGTGCGCCGTGTCCGGCACCTCGATGTAGTGGGTCTCCATGCCCGCGGCCCGCGCGTCCGAGACCAGGGTCCGGATGCCCGGGCGGAAGCGGTTGTCCTGTGCGCCGACGCCGAAGACGGCGATCGTGTCGGCGTAGGGAGCGTGCGCAGCCATGATGGCCGATGGGGCGGCGGCCGCGAACGCGCCGGCGTCTCCGCCGAAGCCCTCCGCGATGGTCTTCTCGTCGGGTCCGAGGGACGGATGCAGCTGGCCGGAGGCGTCGAGGATCGCGTCGAAGAGCTCGGGGTGCTCCGCGCCGAGCTGGCTCGCGCACGTCCCGCCCTGCGAGAGACCGCCCACGCCCCACGAGCCGGCGGCGAGCGTGACCGGCAGGTGCGCGCGGATCCACCGGGGCACGTCCACCGTCAGATAGGTCGCCGAGTTGCCGGCGCGCGCGGAGTCGATGCACAGGGGATTGGTGCCCGGCGAGCCGAGCTGGTCCGGCGACACGACGATCGGCGCCAGCCCGCGATGGGCAGCCGCGTAGGCATCGAGATGGTCGCGGAGATGATCGGTGAGGAGAGGGTCGGAGGGGGAGCCGGGCTGACCCGACATCACGATGAGGACAGGCAGGCGCGGGGGATGCCGCACCAGTGCCGCGGGGGGCAGGTAGACCACCGCCGGGCGGGCGACGAACCCGGACACCGTGGCGGGGATCTCGACGGAGGCGAGCCGGCCGCGCTCCGGCATCCCTTCCGGCTCCTGCCAGGACGCGATCGACGGTGCGTCCTCGCCGGCGGTGGCCAGGGGAGGCAACCCCTCGTCGATCGAGGTGATACCGAGGGCGCTGCCGATCGTCGGATACTGGCCGAAGTCGATGTTCACACCCATCGCGGCCGTCCCCACGAACAGCGCCGCGGCGGCGGCGCTCGCGATCGCCCGCGGCCAGGTCGGGTGCCAGAGCGAGGCGATGGCGACGCCGAGGGCGCCGGAGCACGCGATGACCCACCCGCGGACGACCGGCGTCAGGTCTGCGTCGAAGAGATCGAGGCGATCGGACAGCAGCCACGTGAGACCCCACCCGATCATTCCGCCGAGAAGCGTCGAGATGGTTGCCGTCGCGAGCCAGGGCTGCCGCCGCCAGCGGGCCGAGGGCCTTCGTGCCACCAACGTGACGAAGGAGGCAGCCGCCAGGAGGTAGACGAGGACCACGACGGGACCGTCGGTGATGTCGACGTCCAGCAGAACGTTCATGGAGCTCCTTACCCGCCCAGTCTGGTTCCGACGTCCGCCCAACCCGTCACGGACCGGGCACATCGCGGGGAGTTCATAGCAGCGCCATAGGAACGGAGTCCCGAGAGGACGAGCGTCGGGGGAGGGTGGCGGTCGTATACTGGGGGTTTGGCCACTCGGCCGCTTTCCCCCGAAGAACGGATGTCCGCTGTGCTCGCCGTGCACGATCTCGAGATCCGCGTCGGTGCACGCACGCTCATGTCGGACGTGTCGTTCCGCGTGTCGCCCGGCGACAAGATCGGTCTCGTCGGTCGCAACGGTGCAGGGAAGACGACGCTGACCAAGGTGCTCGCGGGTGACCTCATGCCGGCCGACGGCAGAGTGGACCGCACCGGTGAACTCGGCTACCTGCCGCAGGATCCGCGCACCGGGGACCCCGAGATGCTCGCCCGCACCCGCATCCTCGACGCCCGAGGGCTGGGTTCCCTCGTGATCGGTATGCGCGAGGCCGCCGAAGGCATGGCGTCGACGGATGCCGCTGTCGCCGACCGCGCCATGCGGAAGTACGGTTCGCTCACCGAGCGGTTCGAAGCCCTCGGCGGATACGCGGCGGAGGCCGAGGCGGCGTCGATCGCGCACAACCTCTCGCTCCCGGACCGCATCCTCGACCAGCCCCTCAAGACGCTGTCCGGCGGTCAGCGGCGCCGCATCGAACTCGCCCGCATCCTGTTCTCCGACGCGCAGACGATGATCCTCGACGAGCCGACGAACCACCTCGATGCCGACAGTGTCGTGTGGCTCCGCGAGTTCCTCAAGGGGTACAAGGGCGGGCTGATCGTGATCAGCCACGACATCGAACTCGTGGGCGAGACGGTCAACCGCGTGTTCTACCTCGACGCGATGCGCCAGGTCATCGACGTCTACAACATGAACTGGAAGAACTACCTCCGTCAGCGCGCCGCTGATGAGGAACGGCGTCGCAAAGAGCGCGCCAACGCCGAGAAGAAGGCCACTGCTCTCCAGCAGCAGGCCGCCCGGTTCGGCGCCAAGGCGAGCAAGGCCGCGGCCGCCCACCAGATGGTCGCCCGCGCCGAGAAGCTTCTGGCCGGCCTCGACGACGTCCGTCAGGACGACCGCGTCGCCAAGCTGCGGTTCCCCAAGCCCGCACCGTGCGGCAAGACGCCGCTCATGGCCAAGAACCTGTCGAAGTCTTACGGCTCGCTGGAGATCTTCGCCGGGGTCGACCTCGCGATCGACCGCGGGTCCCGCGTCGTCGTGCTGGGGCTGAACGGTGCCGGCAAGACGACCCTCCTGAGAATCCTCGCGGGCGTCGACAAGGCGGACACCGGCATCATCGAACCCGGCCACGGCCTGAAGATCGGGTACTACGCGCAGGAGCACGAGAACCTCGACGTCGGGCGGTCGGTCCTCGAGAACATGATGTCGGCCGCGCCGGACATCACCGCGACCGAGGCTCGCAAGGTACTCGGATCGTTCCTGTTCACCGGCGACGACGTCCTCAAGCCCGCGGGCGTCCTCTCCGGCGGCGAGAAGACGCGACTGTCGCTGGCGACGCTCGTCGTCTCGTCGGCCAACATGCTGCTGCTCGACGAGCCCACGAACAACCTCGATCCGGCATCCCGTGAGGAGATCCTCGGGGCGCTCGCGCACTACGAGGGTGCGGTCGTGCTCGTCTCGCACGACGAGGGCGCCGTCGAGGCGCTGAACCCCGAGCGCGTGCTCATCCTGCCCGACGGGGTCGAGGACATCTGGGGCCGCGACTACATCGACCTCATCACCCTGGCCTGACGCCTACCGACGGGCCCGACGCGGGTCAGCGGGCGTCGAGGAGTTCGTCCTCGGCTTCCATGTCGCGGTCGCGACGTCGCTGTGTCGGTCGGCGCGGCGGGGCATCCGGTCCGGCCTCCTCGTCCTCGCGTCGGTGACGGATCTCGGTGCGGATGATGTACCCGATGAAGGCGAACCCCATCACGGCGAACAGGATCCACTGGATCGCATAGGACAGGTACGGTCCCGGATCGGCCGACGGGTCCTCGAGCGGGTTCGGGCGGTCCGCGGGGGCGGGCGACTCGGTCGTCATGAGCACGTAGGCCGAGTCGAGGAGGGCGGAGGACTGTCCGGTCTCGGTACCGATCAGCTGCAGATCGATCGTGGGGACTTGTCCCTCGGGAGCGGAACGTCCCTCGCGAGCGGGACGTTCGCCCGGTTGCAGGCGGCCGACGACCGTCACCTCACCCGTCGGCGGCGCCGGGATGCTGTCGGGCTCAGGCTGGTCGTCGCCGGGCGGCACCCAGCCGCGGTCGACCACGACGACGCGTCCCGAATCGGTGCGGAACGGCACCAGGACCTCGAAGGCGCTCGTCCCGCCGTGCGGGCGGTTGCGGGCGAGGAGGGTCTGATCGGTGAGGTATTGGCCGGTCATCTCGACGGGTCGCCACTCGTCTTCCGCGGCGAGCGAACCCCCGTCGGGGATCAGTTCTCCCACGGGGACCGGTTCGCGCGAATAGTTCTGCGCCACGAGCCTGAGCTCGGCGTCGCGCTCGGCGTTCCGGGAGAACTGCCAGTTGGACAGGAAGGCGCAGGCGACGGCGAACACGATCGCCATCGCCAGGTATCCGCTCCAGCGGAGCGCGGTCTCGCGGTTCACGACGTCGAGGAGGGGGTCAGTGAGGCCACTTCGACGGGGAAGCTCCGTGACGCGAGGTAGTCGCGCAGGAACTCCACGTGGTCGGGACAGGCGACCCAGATCTTGCGGCGATCAGGGGAGTGGATGCGGGGATTGCGCCAGATGACCTGCCACTCGGCGTCCGCCCGGCATCCCGCGCGCGAGCACTGCGCGGACGTCATCGGTCCTCCCGAGGCGGGCTCTCCTGGATGCGGATCACGCCGTCCGTCGGTTCTTCCGGGGGAGCGGGCCGGGTGGGCGTCGCTTCGATCTCGCGAGAGGGGCGTTCGGCGACGATGACCTCCTCGCCCGTCCCGACGTTCGCCACGACGACAGCCAGGTACGGAAGGACAGCGGCGCCGGCGGCGAAGATCCAGGTCTGCCAGCCGTAGGGCGTGACGGTGACCATCAGGATGAAGCACGCCACGCGGACCGTCATCATGATGACGTAGCGACGGGTGCGAGAGCGGGCATCGACCTCGGGCGCCGTGGCGAGCGATGTCGCAGAGGGCGTGTGGTCGTGCTTGGTGCGGCGGGACGTGGGAGGGCTCCTCAGGAATACTGGCCGACGCTGGATGCCGTCGCAGCGAGCCCGATCACGACGACCAGCCAGATCACGAGCAGCAGCAGCCAGAAGCCGGCGCCGATCCAGCCCAGGATGGTGCCCCACAGCGCCATGCCGCGCCCGTTCTCGCCGGACGTCTTGAGCTGCTTGAGTGCCATGTGGCCGGTGATGATGCCGGGGATCGAGGCGAGGAACGGGATGATCGTCAGGCCGACGATCGATGCCACGAGCGAGATGATCGCCAGCACGTTCGTCGGACGGGCCGGCGCGACCGCGTAGCCGTGACCCGGCTGCCCGTACGCGGGCTGGCCATAAGGCTGTCCCTGGTACTGCTGACCCTGGTACTGCGGCTGACCGTAGGCCGGGGCGGCCGTGGGCTGCGGGTGGCCGTAGGGGGGCGCCTGCGGATATGCGGGCGGTGCGTACGGCGGCGCCGCGGGCGAGGAGGCGTCCGGTGCGGGCGGGGTCGGCGGCACGTCCGGGTGCTGCGGCGAGGTGTTCGTGGCGTCGGTCACGGCCGTCTCCTTCAGGCGAGTTGCCCCCAGCCTACCGCTCGCCCGCGCCGCTAGGCTGGTGCGGTTCACCCGGTCTGGAGCAAGGAGAAGCATGACCCGCGAGCGCGTCGTCCTGGTCACTGGAGGCAACCGCGGCATCGGCCGCGCGATCGCCGAGCGGTTCGTCGCGGAGGGGTTCGCCGTCGCGGTCACCGCGCGCTCCGGAGAGGGGCCCGAAGGCACACTGACGGTCCGTGCGGACGTCACCGACGCCGCCTCGCTGGATGCCGCCTACACCGAGGTCGAGCAGAAGCTGGGGCCCGTCGAGGTGGTCGTCGCGAATGCCGGCATCACGAAGGATACCCTGCTGCTCCGCATGACCGAGGACGACTTCGACTCGGTCGTCTCGACCAACCTGGGCGGCGCCTTCCGCGTCGTCAAGCGTGCCGCGAAGGGCATGCTGCGGGCCAAGTGGGGTCGCGTCATCCTCATCTCCTCGGTCGTCGGCCTCTACGGCTCCGCCGGGCAGATCAACTACTCGTCTTCGAAGAGCGCCCTCGTCGGCTTCGCCCGTTCGCTCACCCGCGAGCTGGGTTCGCGGGGCATCACCGCGAACGTCGTCGCCCCCGGGTTCATCGAGACGGACATGACGGCGGCGCTCCCCGACGAGACGCAGGCCGACTACAAGAAGAGCATCCCGGCGGGCCGATTCGGTGCCGCCGACGAGGTCGCTGCGGCCGTCGTGTGGCTGGCGTCGGACGACGCGGCGTACATCTCCGGCGCCGTCATCCCCGTCGACGGTGGTCTCGGCATGGGGCACTGACCCGCGTCAGCGCACCGCGTCGACGATCCGCCGCGACAGTTCGGCCGGCGCCGAGAACTGCGGCCAGTGTCCGGTGCCGAGCCGGACGATCTCGGCGTCCTCGATCGCGGCGAACTCCGCGGCGAAGTCGCCCCACGCCGTGACGACCCGACGGAACGTCTCATCGTCCATGGATCCCATGAGCATCGTCACCGGGACCCGGTGACGCTCGGTGCCCTCCATCACGACGGGGTCGGTCGGCACGCGTCGGGGGACGGATGCCGCCATCGGCGCCGTGCGGGCGCGTGTCTGCTCGTCGAGGTCCGCGGTGTCCTCGGCGTCGAAGAAGTCCCACCCCGGAAAGGGGATCACCCCGTCCACGACGGGGAACTCCGAGATCTCGGCTCCGGGTGGGGGAGGCGTCGTGTCGACCAGGACGACCCGCCGGATGCGGTCGGCGCGCTGCTCGGCGGCGGCCCACGCGACGTTGCCGCCTCCGCTGTGGCCCACGAGGACCAAGGGTCCGTCGATGCTGTCGACCTCGGCGACGACCGCGTCGACCCAGTCGGCGAGGCCGATGTCGGACTCGGGGGCGCCCACGCCCGGGAGGGTCAGCGGATGCGGCGTGTGCCCCGCGTCGCGGAGGGCGGGGACGACGTCGTCCCAGGAGGAGGCTGTCAGCCAGAGGCCGGGGATCAGGATGATGTCCATGTCGGCAGGGTAAGCCGCGCCCCCGACATCCCGCACGGGGTCAGGGGAGCAGGGGGATGAGTTCCGCCAGATCGACCCGCCCGGCGACGAGGTCGGCGCGCAGGCGTACGGCGGGTTTCGCGTTGAAGGCGATGCCGAGGCCGGCGGCATCCATCATCATGAGGTCGTTCGCCCCGTCACCCACCGCGATCGTCGCGGACGGGTGCACACCGTAGGCGCCCGCCCATTCGCGCAGCGCCGAGGCCTTCGCCGCGGCGTCGACGATGTCGCCGTCGACGGAGCCGGTGAGGATGCCGTCGCCCACCGCGAGGCGGTTCGCCCGCCACACGTCGACGCCGAGGTCAGGAGCGACCGTGTCGAGGATCTCGTGGAAACCGCCCGAGACGACCGCGGCGACGCCGCCGCGCTCATGGATCGCCGCGATCAGCTCGCGGACGCCCGGGGTGGGCTCGATACGGGAGAGCACTCGCTGGAACGACGCGATCGGGACGCCCGCGAGTTCGCCCACGCGCGAGCGCAGGCTCGTCGCGAAGTCGACCTCGCCCCGCATCGCCGCTTCGGTCGCCGCGGCGACCTCGGCGCCGCGGCCGGCTTCATCGGCGATGAGCTCGATGACCTCGTTGCGGATGATCGTGGAGTCGGCGTCGAACACGACGAGGAACCGGGCGTCAGGCACCCGACCACGCTATCGGCTCCGACGCCGTCGCGACGTCCGTCAGGACGGGATGCGGATGTTCTTGCCGACGACGGTGAGTCCGCTGTCGGTGACGGTGAACCCGCGGGAGAGGTCGAGCTCCCGGTCCACGCCCACCGTCGCACCCGGCTCGAGGACGACGTTCTTGTCGAGGATCGCGCGGTGCACGCGGGCGCCGGCGCCGACACTCACGTGGTCGAAGAGGACCGAGTCGGTGATGGTCGATCCGCCGCCCGACAGGGTCCAGGGACCGAGGACGCTCCGCTCGAGGTGTGTTCCCGACAGGACGCATCCGAGCGACACGATCGAGTCGATCGCGTTCCCGATGCGGCCCACCCCGTCGCGGACGAACTTCGCGGGCGGGGAGTTGACCGACTGCGAGCGGATGGGCCAATCCATGTTGTAGAGGTTGAAGATCGGCAGCGCGGAAATCAGATCCATGTGCGCGTCGAAGAAGGAATCGATCGTGCCCACGTCGCGCCAGTAGTCGCGGTCGCGGTCGGTGGACCCCGGCACGTCGTTGCGCTTGAAGTCGTAGACCGCCGCCTCGCCGCGCGAGACGAAGTAGGGGATGATGTCGCCGCCCATGTCGTGGTTGGACGTGGGCAGTTCGCCGTCCGCTTCGACGGCCTCGATGAGGGCGTCGGTGTCGAAGATGTAGTTGCCCATCGACGCGAGCACCTCGCCCGGGTTGTCGGGGAGGCCCGCGGGATTCTGGGGCTTCTCGAGGAAGTCTCGGATCGTGATGCCGTCTGCGGGATCGACGTCGATGACGCCGAACTGGTTCGCGAGGCCGATCGGCTGGCGGATGCCGGCGACCGAAGCGCGGGCTCCCGACGCGATGTGCGCGTCGATCATCTGCTGGAAATCCATGCGGTAGACGTGGTCGGCGCCGATGACCGCGACGATGTCGGGCTTCTCGTCGTGGATGAGGTTCAGCGACTGCAGGATGGCGTCGGCGGAGCCGGAGAACCACCGCTTCCCCAAACGCTGTTGAGCGGGCACGGACGTGACATACGACCCCAGCAGCGCCGACATGCGCCACGTCTGCGAGACGTGGCGGTCCAGGCTGTGCGACTTGTACTGCGTCAGGACGACGATCTGACGGAGCTCCGAGTTGATGAGGTTGGAGATCGCGAAGTCGATGAGACGGTACTGCCCGCCGAAGGGGACGGCGGGTTTGGCGCGATCCTGGGTGAGCGGCATGAGGCGCTTGCCCTCGCCACCGGCGAGGACGATACCGAGGACCTTGGGTGATGCTGGCATGTGCTCACACTAAGGCGATTTGCAACGGGCAAGCGAGGACTTTGGCGCGTGTTCCGCGTGGCCTAGAGTTCGGTCCATGCGCGTCGACATCGTCACGAAGGAGTACCCGCCGGAGATCTACGGCGGTGCGGGGGTCCACGTCACCGAACTCGTCTCGGCGCTGCGATCGCGCATGGAGGTCCAGGTCCGCGCGTTCGGCGCTCCGCGCGACGAGCCGGACACCACCTCGTACGCGGTCCCCGAGGGACTCATCGAGGCCAACGCCGCGGTGCAGACGCTCGGCACCGATCTCGAGATCGTCGGCGACGTCGCCGGCGCCGACGTCGTGCACAGTCACACCTGGTACGCCAACTTCGCCGGATTCCTGGCCTCGAAGCTGCACGGCATCCCTCACATCGTCACCGCCCACTCGCTCGAGCCCCTGCGTCCGTGGAAGGCCGAGCAGCTCGGCGGCGGGTACGCCGTCTCGAGCTTCGTGGAGCGCACCGCCTACGAGAACGCCGCCGCCGTGGTCGCCGTGAGCGACGGGATGCGGCGCGACATCCTGCGGAGCTACCCCGCCCTCGACCCGGCCAAGGTGCGGGTCATCTACAACGGGATCGACGTCGAGGCTTGGCAGCCGCGCGAGGATCCGGAGCTCCTGTCGCGCTGGGGCATCGACCCGTCGCGGCCGTCGGTCGTCTTCGTCGGCCGCATCACACGTCAGAAGGGCCTGCCGTACTTCCTGCGGGCGGCGGAGCTTCTGCCCCCCGAGGTGCAGCTCGTCCTCTGCGCCGGCGCTCCCGACACCCCGGAGATCATGGCGGAGGTCCAGGGTCTCGTTCGGAAGCTCCAGGAGACGCGCGACGGTGTCGTGTGGATCGAGGAGTTCCTGCCCCGGCCGGACCTCTGCGCCATCCTGACGTCGGCGACCACGTTCGTCTGCCCGTCGATCTACGAGCCCCTCGGCATCGTCAACCTCGAGGCGATGGCGTGCGGCGCCGCAGTCGTCGGGACGGCGACCGGCGGCATCCCGGAGGTCGTGATCGACGGCGTCACGGGGCGTCTCGTCTCGATCGACCAGGTCGAGGACGGCACGGGAACACCGGTCGATCCCGATCGTTTCGTCGCCGACCTGGCCGCGACGCTGACCGAGGTCGTGTCCGATCCCGAGAAGGCCCGCGCCTACGGCCGGGCCGGTCGCGAGCGGGCGGCATCCGACTTCAGCTGGGAAGCGATCGCGGATGCCACGGTGGAACTGTACCGAGAGGTCGCCACGACCGGCCGTTAGCCTGACGGCCGGGGCTCAGCCGGTCGATAGGCTGGGAGCATGCCTCAGGTGCTCGAACTCGCCGACGTCGTCGTCCGCCGCAATGCCCGCAACATCGTCGACGGGATCGACTGGACCGTCGACGCGGATCAGCGGTGGGTCGTCCTCGGCCCCAACGGTGCCGGCAAGACCACGGTGCTCCAGCTCGCCGCGACCCTCGCCCACCCGAGTTCGGGCACGGTCACCGTCCTCGACGAGGTCCTCGGGCGCACTGACGTGTTCGACCTCCGCCCCCGGATCGGGTTCGCCTCGTCGGCCATGGCCAAGCGGGTGCCGCAGGACGAGACGGTCCTCGACGTCGTCCTGACCGCTGCCTACGCCGTGGTCGGACGCTGGCGCGAGGACTACGAGGCGATCGACGAGCGTCGTGCGCGACGGGTCCTCGGGGAGTGGGGGCTCGCCGACCTGGCCGGCCGCACCTTCGGCACCCTCTCGGACGGGGAGCAGAAGCGCGTCCAGATCGCGCGCGCCGTCATGACCGACCCGGAGCTCCTCCTGCTCGACGAGCCCACGGCGAGCCTCGACCTCGGCGCCCGCGAAGAGCTCCTGAGCCTGCTGAGCGGGTATGCGAAGGAGGAGTCGACGCCCGCGATGATCATGGTCACGCACCACGTCGAGGAGATCCCCGTCGGCTTCACACACGTCCTCCTGCTGCGCGACGGCGCCGCGGTCGCCCAGGGACCGATCGCGGAGACCCTGACGGCGGAGAACCTGACGGCGACCTTCGGGATGCCGATCACGCTGACGTCGGAGGACGGCCGGTTCGCCGCGCGCGCGGCATCCTGATAGAATCTTGCGTTGGCGCGTTCGCGCTGCAGACTTTCACCCGCTCCTGGCAAAATCCAGGGCACTTCGTGAGGAACCCAATGAAGACTGACATCCACCCCGAGTACCGCGCCGTCGTTTTCCGCGACCTCGGCTCCGGCGAGACCTTCCTGACCCGTTCGACGGTCTCGAGCGACAAGACGATCGAGCTGGACGGCGAGACCTACCCGGTCATCGACGTCGAGATCTCGTCCGCTTCGCACCCGTTCTACACGGGCAAGCAGCGCATCATGGACTCGGCCGGTCGCGTCGAGAAGTTCAACCAGCGCTTCAAGAACTTCGGCAGCAAGTAAGCAGCCGTCCTCGAAGGCCCCGCTCCGGCGGGGCCTTCGTCGTTTCCGGATGCGGCCCGGTCAGCGGATCGGCCAGCTGCCGTCCACGTCGGCGTCGAGTCGGCCGATGCGGACGAAGTACTCGGTGAGGCTCTCGGCCTGCGCACGCGCCCAGGCCACCTGCTGCGTGTGGAGGTCGTGAGCCGAGACATCGAGGTCGAAGCGCGCGGCGATCGCCTGCGCGACGCGGCCCGCGGCGATCGCATCGGCCGCGGCGTCGTGCGCCCCTTCGAGGGCGACGGAGTAGTGCGCGGCGACGACCTCGAGCGTGCGCTTGCCGCGGCGGTACCGGTCGTAGGTCTTGTCGACGACGAGCGGGTCGATGACCGGCGACGGTGACTCGATCGGCGCGACACCGTGACGGATGCCCTCGTATTTGAGCAGCGAGAAGTCGAAGGGCGCGTTGTAGGCGACGACCGGGATGCC
Organism: Microbacterium aquilitoris; assembly: GCF_031932285.1. Taxonomy (NCBI): domain Bacteria; kingdom Bacillati; phylum Actinomycetota; class Actinomycetes; order Micrococcales; family Microbacteriaceae; genus Microbacterium; species Microbacterium aquilitoris. Next base: position 1,217,367 of record NZ_JAUZVT010000002.1, on the reverse strand, counting down.
GGCGGCGAACAGGTCGCGCAGCGTGGCGGTCACCTCGGCGACGACCTCCGCGGCAGGGCGGCCCTCGGTGCGGGCCCGCTCGGTCGTGATGCCGTGGACCGCCGTCGCCCCTGCGGGGATCTCGACCCCGGGGTCTGCGAGCCAGGTGCGCGCGTCGATCACGGCGCCGGAAGCGTCGAGCACGCCGACGTGGGCGCTGACGATCCGGTCGGAGCGGACGTCGATACCGGTCGTCTCGAGGTCGAAGACGCCCAGCGGGCCCGCACACGGACCCGGCGAGACGGATTCGGTGGGGACCTCGGCGACCACGACGGACTCGACCGTGGCGGGCTCGGGGCGGGCGATCGCGGAGGCGACCTCAGCAGGAGCGGCCTCGTCCCACGTGTCGTCATCCCACAGCGGAAGTTCGTGCCAAGCGCCCATGCTCCGACGCTACGGTCGACCGCGGACATCGGGTCTGACGACGCGCCGCCGGGCAGGAGGCGGATCGCCCCCTCGTAGACTCAACGGGTGACTGCCGTGAATCCGTACGCCGAGCGCCTCGCGGCCGTCCCCGTCGAGCGACACGAGGTGACCGTCGCGGGTACTCCGACGGCGTACTGGGTCTACGGACCGGCGGATGCCGAGACCACGATCCTCGCGGTCCACGGCTTCCGCGGCGACCACCACGGTCTCGAACCGATCGTGGCGCAGCTCGACGGCATCCGCGTGATCTCGCCGGACCTCCCCGGCTTCGGTGAGACCCCGGCGTTCGCGGGCCGGCATGATCTCGACGCCTACGCGTCGTGGCTGACCGCCTTCGCCGACGAGGTCGCACCCGGGGCGGTCGTCCTCGGGCACTCCTTCGGCTCGATCGTCTCGTCGGCGGCCGTTGCACGCGGGCTCGCGACGCCGCGACTGATCCTCGTGAACCCCATCGGGGCGCCCGCGCTCGAGGGGCCCCGCGGCATCCTCACGCGCCTCGCGATCTTCTACTACTGGGCCGGCGCGCGGCTGCCCCGGCCGCTCGGCGACGCGCTGCTGCGCAACCGTGTCATCGTGCGGGTGACGAGCGTCGCGATGGCCAAGACGCGGGACCGTGGCCTCCGCGCCTTCATCCACGACCAGCACGACACCTACTTCTCGCGGTTCGCCGACCGCGACACCCTGCACGAGGCGTTCGTCACCTCGGTGTCGCACGACGTGCGCGAAGCCGCCGGGCGCATCGACGTCCCGACGCTCCTCATCGCGGCCGAGAACGACGACATCACGCCGCTGTCGGCCCAGTTTGAGCTGCAGCAGATGTTCCGGGATGCCGACCTCGTCGTCATCCCCCAGGTGGGGCACCTGATCCACTACGAGACGCCGCGGGCCGCGGCATCCGCCATCACGCGCTTTCTTCGGCCTTACGCCGACGGTACGCGTTGACGTTCATGCGGTTGCCGCAGTTGCCGGTGTCGCAGTAGCGCTTCGAGCCGTTCTTCGAGTAATCGATGTAGACGGCCTCGCAGTCGTCGGCTGAGCAGACGCGCACGCGGTCGAACTCGTCGGAACGGATGACGTCGACGAAGGCCATGGCCACCTCGACGGTGATGCGGGTGGCGAGCGGTGCGGCGTCGTCGGTGGCGTGGATGTGCCAGTCGTAGCCGTCGTGGATGACGAGCTGGGGGAGCGCCCGGCCGTCACGGAGCATGGCATTGACGATCGGCACCGCGGCGACGCGGTCGCCGGTCCAGAGCTGACGCAGTTGCGACCGAGCGGAGCGGAGTTGGTCCAGCTCGACATCGTCGCGGCGGATCGCTCCCGTGTACGGATACTCCTGCAGGAACTCGGTCATGTCGTCGAGGTTCGCGAGTCTGTCCACCCCCTCGCCGTCGATCTCGGGGAGGGAGTTCACGAGCGCGGTCGCCGCGCGCAACGCATTTTCCGTGTCATGGATGAACATGGTGTTGACTCCTGACGCGTGCCATCGCTAGTGTCACCAGTGTAATGACACTTAGGTCATGACGAATCGATCTCGCCCCTGAGGACAGCAGATGACTCGCACGATGTCCGTCCGGTCTTCCGCGCTTCCGGCGCGCGGCACGGTGCCGCCGAGCGGGCTGGTCCTGGCCGTCGTCAGCGCGCTGACGTTCTCGGTCAGCGGTCCCATCGCCAAGCCGCTGCTCGAGGGCGGGTGGTCGCTCGCGGCCGTGCTCGCCATCCGGATGGGGGTGGCCGGCCTCGTGCTCTCGCCCGCGCTCATCCGGACGCTCGTCCGACGGCGCGACTTCCTCCGCGTGCACTGGCTCTCGCTCGTCGCCTTCGGGCTGATCCCCGTGGTCGGCTGCCAGATCTTCTACTTCTCCGCCCTGCAGCGGATGCCGGTGGGCATCGCCCTGCTGATCCAGTACCTCGCGCCCGTCATGCTCGTCCTCTTCGTGTGGGCGCGGACCCGCCGTGCTCCCTCGCGCGTCGTGATCGTGGGTTCCGTCGTCGCGATGACCGGCCTCGTCCTCGTGGTGGACATCGCCGGCGCGCGTTTCGACCTGCTGGGCACCGTGTTCGCGCTCCTCGCAGCGGTGTGCGCCTGCGTCTACTTCGTGATGAGCGAGCGGACCGGCGACGATCTGCCGCCGCTGTCGCTCGCCGCGGGCGGGCTGCTCATCGGCACGGTGACGATCCTGCTGCTCGCGGCCGTCGGCATCCTGCCCCTCTCGGCGTCGGCCGCTGCCGTGGACGTGCTGGGGGCGACCGTCTCGCCGCTCGTCCCGCTCGTGCTCGTGGGACTGTGCACCGCGACCGGGTACGCGCTCGGCATCATGGCCGTTCCCCGTATCGGGTCGCGGTTGGCGTCGTTCGTCGGGCTCTCGGAAGTGCTGTTCGCGCTGAGCTTCGCATGGCTGCTGCTCGGGGAGGCGCCGGCAGGCGTGCAGTTCGCGGGCGGTGCGCTCATCCTCGCGGGCGTGATCCTCGTCCGCCTCGAGGAGCGCGCGCCCGCGGATGTCAGTTCCCCCGCCGAGCCGCTGCCAGGAGAGGTCGCACCCGGTATCCGATGACCTCGCCCATCGCGAGCGACGTCTCGGTGCGTTCGACGCCGTCGATCGCGAGGATGCGAGCGTCGATGTCGAAGAGGTGCTGCGTGTCACGCGCTGCGACGCGGACCAGGAGGTCGACCGGTCCGCTCATGCCGTGGCACTGCACGACCTCGGGAATCTCCTGCAACTCCGCCGTGATGCGCGGCAGATCCGCCTGACGCACCTGCACGTGAAGGATCGCGTCGATCGCGTATCCGAGCGCGGCGGGGGACATGGCCCGTTCGTAGGAGAGGAAGACACCGGAGCGTTCGAGCTTCGCCATGCGCGCCTGAACGGTGTTCCGCGAGAGCCCCAAGCGCTCCGCGAGCGCGACCACAGTGGCCCGGTGATCTTCGGCGAGGGCGTTCAACAGCTCGAGATCCACGTGGTCGAGGGCGCTCATAGTGCCACACCATAGCAGGGGCCACGTCAGCTGCTTACGCATCCTGCTCAATGTTCCGCTCGATGCTTGAGCGAGGTGCGATGTCGGCTTAGTGTCGCATCATCCGGCGACGAAGCCGGTGTTCTGCGCCGGTCGCCCGTCCACAAGATGCGCGTCCGCGATCAGAGAGGGACGATGATGACCGACACTCTGACCCCCGCCGCCGCACTGGCGAGCGATACCGAGGATGTGGCCCGCCTGCTCGACCACGAGGGGCGCCGCGTGCGAGACGAGCGGCTGGACCCGTGGGCCGCCGACGTCGATGCCCCCATGCTCCGCCAGGTGTACCGCGACATGTTCCTCTCACGCCGCCTCGATGCCGAGGGCGTCGCCCTTCAGAGGCAAGGGCATCTGGGCCTGTGGGCGCCGGCGCAGGGTCAGGAGGCCGTCCAGGTCGGTACCGCGTGGGCGTGCCACGACGACGACTTTCTCTTCCCGAGCTACCGCGAGATCGGCATCGAGGTCGTCCGCGGCGTGCAGCCGAAGGACTTCGTGATGGTCTGGCACGGTGCGCAGCACGCGAGCTGGAACCCGTTCGACGTGCACGTCGCGAACCCGCAGATCATCATCGGGGCGCAGAGCCTGCACGCCGTCGGCTACGCCATGGGCATACAGCGCGACGGCGGCGACCAGGTCGCGGTGGCCTACTTCGGAGACGGGGCGACGAGTCAGGGCGATGTCAACGAGGCGATGATCTTCGCGGCCTCGTACGGCGTCCCCGTCGTCTTCGTCTGCTCCAATAACCAGTGGGCGATCTCCGAGCCCGTGCAGTTGCAGTCGCGGACGCCAATCTCCCACCGTGCGCCGGGCTTCGGCATCCCGAGCCTGCGTGTCGACGGCAACGACGTCCTCGCCTGCATCGCCGCGATGCGCTGGGCCGCCGACCACGCCCGCAGCGGCCGCGGTCCCGCCTACCTCGAGGCCGTCACCTACCGCGTCGGGCCGCACACGACCTCGGACGATCCGACCCGCTACCGCGACGCCGACGAGGTGGTGCACTGGAAGGCCCGCGATCCGCTGGCCCGCGTCGAGTCGTACCTGCGCTCGCTCGGTGCGTTCGACGACGCGTTCGCCCAGACGCTGACGGCGGATGCCGACCGTTTCACCGCGGCGATGCGCAGCGCCGTCGTGGGTGCCGAGGCTCCCGAGCCCCTGCGGGTGTTCGACCAGGTGTACGCCGAACCGCACAGCGGGCTCGACGAGCAGCGCGCCCGCTTCGCCGTATACCTCGACGGCTTCTCGGGCGGAGCCGCACGATGACCGAGATGACGATGGGCAAGGCCCTCACCGCCGCCATGCGCCGTGCGCTCGCCGAGGACGACAAGACCCTCGTCATGGGGGAGGACATCGGCCGCCTCGGGGGTGTGTTCCGCATCACGGACGGTCTGCAGTCCGAATTCGGTCCGCGCCGGGTCGTCGACACCCCGCTCGCCGAGTCGGGGATCGTCGGGACCGCCGTCGGGCTCGCATTCCGCGGGTTCCGCCCGATCGTGGAGATCCAGTTCGACGGCTTCGTCTACCCCGCCTTCGACCAGATCGTCAGTCAGGTCGCGAAGCTCCACTACCGGACGCAGGGCCGCGTGAAGATGCCGATCACGATCCGCATCCCGTGGGCGGGCGGTGTCGGCGCGGCCGAGCACCACTCCGAGTCGCCCGAGGCGTACTTCGTGCACACGGCCGGCCTCCGCGTCGTCGCGGTGTCGAACCCGCAGGACGCGTACACGATGCTCCGTCAGGCGATCGCGAGCGACGACCCCGTCGTCTTCTTCGAACCCAAGCGGCTTTACCACGCCAAGGGCGAGGTCGACCTCGACGCCGACATCGCCGATGCCGCCCCGATGGGCCTCGCGCGGGTGGTCCGCGAAGGCACGGACGTCACCGTCGTGACCTACGGCGCCCAGGTGACGACGGCGCTGGATGCCGCGCTCGCCGCCGAGGACGAGGGGATCTCCCTCGAGGTCATCGACCTCCGGTCGCTGTCGCCCGTGGACTACGGCACGGTCGCGGCATCCGTCCGGCGGACCGGGCGGGTCGTGGTCACGCACGAGGCGGCCCGTGAGGCGGGCGTCGGCGCGGAGGTGATCGCGAGCATCACCGAGAAGTGCTTCCACTACCTCGAAGCGCCGCCGCTGCGGGTGACGGGCCACGACATCCCCTATCCGCCGGCGAAGCTCGAGCAGCATCACCTGCCCGACCTCGACCGCATCCTGGATGCCGTCGACCGGGTGCTGGGCCGCCCCTCGGGCGTTCCGGAGGTGACCGCGTGATCACCGAGTTCCGTCTTCCCGACCTCGGCGAGGGACTGCGCGAAGCAGAGATCGTGCAGTGGCACGTCGCCCCCGGCGACGAGGTCGCTCTCAATCAGACGATCGCCGAGGTAGAGACCGCCAAGGCGGTCGTCGAGTTGCCGTCGCCGTTCGCCGGCACGGTCTCCGCCATCCACCACGCCGAGGGGGATGTCGTCCCGGTCGGCGAGGTGCTGATCGCGTTCGACATCGCCGGGGCAGTCGATGCACCTGAGCCGAAGCGCGAGCCGAACCTCGTCGGCTACGGGGCCGCGCCGCGTAGCGACGCGCGTCCGCAGCGGCGGGCGCGGGCAGGGGCCGGCGGAGAGGCCGTCGACCTGGCCGTCCGCGAAGCGGCCCCGCACGACGCGATCGAGACCGCCCCTGCCGAGCGCGAGCCGCGCGAGCGTCCCCGGTCCACCCCGCCGGTGCGCAAACTCGCCCGCGACCTCGGGGTCGATCTCGATCTCGTGGCGGCGCAGGGAGTCGACGGCATCATCACGCGCGAGGACGTGGAGTCCTATGCGGCACGGAATCCCGCGGAGTCTGCGGCGGTGGCCCCGGCATCCGCCGCCCCTGTCGCGCCGATGGCGGCCTCGCCCGTGGATGAGCGGATCCCCATCCGCGGCGTCCGCAAGCACACCGCCGACGCGATGGTGCGCTCCGCGTTCACGGCCCCGCACGCGGCGACGTTCCTGACGGTCGACGTGACGGCATCCGTCGCCTTCGTGGCGGGACTGCGCGCCGACCGGCGCTACGCCGACGCCCGCATCGGGATCATGGCGGTCGCCGCGAAGGCCGTGTGCCTCGCCCTCCGCCGGACCCCCGAGCTCAACGCGACCTGGGACGAGGCGGCCGGCGAGATCGTCCGATACGGGCGGGTGAACCTCGGCATCGCCGCGGCGACCGACCGCGGGCTCGTCGTGCCGTCGGTGAAGGATGCCGGTGCGCTGTCGCTCGTCGACCTCGCCCAGTCGATCCGCACCCTCGCTGACACGGCGCGGGCGGGCAAGGCGACGCCCGCCGATCTGTCGGGCGGGACCTTCTCGATCACGAACTACGGGGTGTTCGGCGTCGATGCCGGGACACCCATCCTCGTCCCAGGGGAGGCCGGCATCCTCGGCCTCGGCGCCGTGCAGCGCCGTCCGTGGGAGTACGAGGGAGGCGTCGCCCTGCGCGACGTCATGACACTGAGTCTGTCGTTCGACCACCGGCTGGTGGACGGGGCCGAAGCGGCCCGGTTCCTCACCGACGTGGCCGACGTGTTGCGTGAGCCGGGAAGGGCGATGGTGTTCGCATGAGTCTGCCGATGACGGGATACGACCTCACGGAGGAGCAGGTCGAGCTGGCCGGGCTCGTCCGCTCGTTCGCCGACGAGGTGGTCGCGCCGGTCTCGTACGAGGCCGACCGCACCAAGACGCTGCCGATGGACGTCGTCACGCAGATGGGCGACATGGGTTTGTTCGGGTTGCCGTTCCCCGACGAGGTCGGCGGCCAGGGCGGCGACTACGTCACCCTGGGGCTCGCGATCGAGGCGCTCGCCCGCGTGGACCAGTCGATCGCGATCACGCTCGAAGCGGGGGTGAGTCTCGGCGCCATGCCGATCTTCCGCTTCGGAACCGACGCGCAGCGCGATGAGTACCTGCCCGACCTGCTGGCCGGGCGCGCGCTCGCCGGCTTCGGGCTGACCGAGCCGGAGGCGGGATCGGATGCCGGGGCCACCCGCACGACGGCGCGCCTCGACGCCGGCGACTGGGTGATCGACGGGGCAAAGCAGTTCATCACCAACTCCGGCACCCCCATCACCCGCTTCGTGACGGTCACCGCCGTGACGAGCGAGCCGGGCGCCGCGGCGCGCGAGATCTCGACGATCATCGTCCCGCACGGCACGCCGGGGTTCACCGTCGGTCCCGCGTACGACAAGGTCGGCTGGCACGCCAGCGACACGCATCCACTCGTCTTCACAGGCGCGCGGGTGCCCGAGGAGAACCTTCTCGGGCAGCGCGGGCGCGGTTTCGCGAACTTCCTCCACATCCTCGACGAGGGCCGCATCGCGATCGCGGCGCTCGCCACGGGGGCGGCGGAGGGATGCCTCGAGGCGGCCGTCGACTACGCGAAGAGCCGTGTCGTGTTCGGCGAGACGCTGGGAACGCGCCAGAGCATCCAGTTCATGCTCGCGCGCATGCAGCAGCGCGTCCACGTGTCACGTCTCGCCTGGCTGCACGCGGCACGCCTGCGCGACGCGGGGCGCCCGTTCAAGACCGAGGCGGCCATCGCGAAGCTCACCTCGAGCGATGCGGCGATGGACAACGCCCGCGACGCGACGCAGATCTTCGGCGGCAACGGGTTCATCAACGAGTACCCCGTCGCGCGGCACTTCCGTGACTCGAAGATCCTGGAGGTGGGGGAGGGGACGACCGAGGTGCAGCTGCTCCTCATCGCCCGATCGCTCGGCCTCGCCTGAGCCCGGCGAACGTGTCAGACGGGTAGTGCTGACGAGGTCAGGAGCGACAGCCAGTCGTCCTCCACGCGGAAGGTGTGCGCGGAGCCGTTGGCGAGCTTGTGGCCCGGCTCGGGGTACTCGCCCGAGGTCGCGTGGGAGATCACGGTGCGGATGAGCGCGCCGTGGGCCACCGCGATGACGTGCGGCTCGTCGGGTGCGACCAGCGCGCGGGCATCGGCGACCGCTTCCTCGATCCCGCGCAGTGCTCGGGTCGTGACCTCCGGCCAGGGCTCGGCGCCCGGGACCTCCGCGGTCGCCCAGGGCCCCCAGCGGTCGAAGAACTCGGTGTCGGTGAGTCCTTCGGCATCCCCGTAGCCGCGCTCCTGAAGTGCGGGGTATGTACGCGGTTCGGACAGGTCGAGGATGCCGGCGATGATGCGCGCGGTCTCGTTCGCCCGGGACAGGTCGCTCGAGACGATGACGGTGGGCGTCGACCGGTCGAGTACATCCGCGAGGGCGATCCCCGCGGCGCGGGCCTGCTCCCGGCCGGTGTCGTTCAGGGGGATGTCGGTCGACCCCTGGATCCGGCGGGCGCGGTTCCAGTCGGTCTCGCCGTGGCGCACGAGGGTGAGAAAGGTCACCGGACGAGCCTACGACGAGGCGGCAGCCTCACCGGCCGGCGAGCTCGCGCCCGAGGACCGTGAGCACCTCGGAGGTCCCGGCGTCGATCTTGACGGTCGCGCGCGTGTCGCCGCGCGTCTCGCCGCGGTTGACGATCACGATGGGCAGCCGCCGGCGGCGGGCGCGGTCGAGGAGCCGGATGCCGGAGTTCACGACCAGGGAGGATCCGGCGATCAGCAACGCGGTACTCGAGCGGACGAGCTGCTCGGCTTCGCGGAACTTCTCGAGCGGGATGTACTCGCCGAAGAAGACGACCTCGGGCTTCAGCATCCCGCCGCAGACGGAGCAGTCGGGGACGACGAAGCCGTCGCTCGCAGCGGGCAGGACGTCGCCGTCGGGACCGAGCTCGACGTTCTCGGGCACCGTGATCCAGGGGTTGTCGCGCTCGATCCGCACGGCCAGGTCGCGGCGGTCGAAGACCTGGCCGCAGTGCAGGCACGAGACGCGCCGCATCGTGCCATGGAGTTCGACCACGCGCCGGCTGCCGGCCCGCACGTGCAGGCCGTCGACGTTCTGCGTGATGACGCCCGACGCGACGCCGGCGTGCTCGAGCGCCGCTAGAGCACGGTGTCCCTCATTGGGGGCGGCGGCGGCGAACGTCCGCCACCCGAGGTGGCTGCCGACCCAGTAGCGCCGGCGCGACGAGTCGTCGGCGAGGAACTGCTGAGCAGTCATGGGGGTCCGGACAGGAGCGCCCTTGCCGCGGTAGTCCGGGATGCCCGAATCCGTCGAGACACCGGCGCCCGTGAGAACGGCGACACGGTGCCCGGCGAGCGCGTCGGCCGCGCGTTCCACGGCAGCCGTCGCCTCGGCATCCAGGTCCAGCACGCTCATGGCCCTCCTCAGGGGATCGAGCCTACGCCGTCGTCGTTTCGCGGAGGTCACCACGGCCCGTGACAGCCCGCCCATGACAGCATGGGGCCATGACGACGATCCGCATCGACAATCCGTCGGATCCGCGTCTGTCGGACTACCGGGGACTCACCGACACGGCGCTGCGCCGGATCGCCGAGCCCGAGGGCGGCCTCTACATCGCCGAATCGGCGAAGGTGATCTCCCGCGCGGTGGGTGCCGGGCATCGACCCAGGTCCGTGCTCGTGCAGGAGAAATGGATCGACGACGTCGCGGTTCTCGCCGGTGACGCGCCCGTCTACGTCGTCCCCGACACCGTTGCGGAGCAGGTGACCGGGTTCGCGGTCCACAGAGGAGCGCTCGCCGCCATGCATCGGCCGGTGCAGCCCGATCCCGCGCAGCTCCTCGAGCACTCCCGGACGGTCGTCGTCCTCGAGGACATCGTCGACCACACCAACGTCGGGGCCGCCTTCCGAGCCGCCGCGGCGCTGGGCGCCGATGCCGTCCTCGTCTCGCCCCGGTGCGGAGACCCGCTCTACCGTCGCAGCGTCCGGGTCAGCATGGGAACGGTCTTCCAAGTGCCGTGGGCGCGCCTTCCCGAGTGGGATGCCGCCGCGCCCCTGTTCGCGGCCGCGGGAGTGCACCTGGCGGCGATGGCGCTGGCCGACGACGCCGTGTCGCTCGACTCGTTCGCCGCAGCCCGGCCCGACAAGCTCGCGATCCTCATGGGGTCCGAGGGGGAGGGTTTGTCCGCCTCAGCGCTCGCGGTGGCCGATTCGATCGTCACCATCCCGATGGCGGGCGGTGTCGACTCGCTCAACGTCGCATCCGCGGCGGCGGTCGCCCTCTGGGCCCTGCGCTGAACTCAGTCGCCGGAGTGCGTCGACGAGAACGGCAGCGCGTCGGGGCGCTTGGCCGTGACGTTGTCTCCCGACGACTGGTGGCGCAGGCGTCGCAGCACCCACGGGACGAAGTGCGCCCGCGCCCACACGAGATCGTTCGCCCGGGCCGCCCGCCACGTGGTCGGTGGCAGGGCCTCGGGCGACATCGGCTGCAGGTCGTTCGGCACGTTGAGCGCGCGGAGCACCATGCGTGCGACCTCGTGATGTCCGAGGGAGTTGTAGTGCAGGCGGTCGTCGTCGAAGAAGCGCATGTCCTGCACCTCTTTCAACGCCCACTGGTCGGCCACGATGCAGTCGTAGCGGTCGGCGATCGCCCGGATGTTCTCGTTGTAGATCGCGACGCGACCGCGGATGCCGCGGAAGACCGGCGTGAACTCGGTGTCAATCGCGGTGAAGACCAGCAGCGTCGCGCCCTGCGATGAGAGGCGGGCGACGGCATCCTCGAACAGCTCCGCGACAGCATCCGGATCGCCCTGCGGACGGATCACGTCGTTGCCGCCGGCCGAGAGGGTGATGAGGTCGGGCTTCAGCGCGAGGGCGGGCTCGATCTGAGCGTCGACGATCTGGCGGATGAGCTTGCCGCGGATCGCGAGGTTCGCGTAGGCGAAATCGTCGACCTGCGAGGCCAGCACGGCCGCGACGCGGTCGGCCCAACCGCGGTGCTCACCGGGGCGATCCGGGTAGGGATCGCCGATGCCTTCGGTGAAGGAGTCTCCGATCGAGACCATGCGCCGCCAGGGGTGGGCGGTCGCGTTCGGTATGTACGGCGACCGGTTCTCGTCCGGGGCCTGGTCGTTCTCGCGCATGGCACCTCCGCATCGAGGCTACCCGCCGGATGCCGCCGGTCCCGATCGACGACCGGTGTCCCTGGGCGCGATTAGGGTGGATCGACGTGACGAGCGAGATGACGAGCGAAGAGGGGGCGGCCCCGGACGAGCCCCACTTCGGGAGTTTCGCCGCCGAGCACCTCTCTCCCGCCTTCCCGCAGCGTGCGCCGTGGGGCACGGCGCAGAACCTCCGTGCCTGGCAGGTCGAGGCCCTCGAGCGTTACTTCGAGATGGACGGACCCGACGGGATCGGCGGGGGCCCGCGTGACTTCCTCGCCGCCGCGACCCCCGGCGCCGGCAAGACGACCTTCGCCCTCCGTCTCGCGAGCGAGCTGTTGCGGCGGCGGATCATCGACCGCATCATCGTTGTCGCCCCGACCGAACACCTGAAGACCCAGTGGGCGGATGCCGCAGCCCGTGTCTCCATCCGCCTCGACCCGCGGTTCAGCAACAAGCACTTCTCGCCGGCGCGGCACTACCACGGGGTCGCCGTCACCTACGCGCAGGTCGCGGTGAAGGCATCCGTCCACGAGCGACTCGTCCTCGACTCCCGCGCCCTGGTGATCCTCGACGAAGTCCACCACGGCGGCGACGCGCTCAGCTGGGGCGACGCGCTCCGCGAGGCGTACGGCCGCGCGACGCGCCGCCTCCTGCTGTCGGGCACCCCGTTCCGCAGCGACACCGCGCCCATCCCGTTCGTCGAGTACCACCCGAACGACAAGGGCATCCGCCTGTCGCGGACGGACTACAACTACGGCTACGGCCGGGCGCTCGCCGACGGCGTCGTGCGTCCCGTGCTCTTCCACGTCTACGCCGGGCAGATGAAGTGGCGGACGAAGGCGGGCGACGAATACGAAGCCCACCTCGGCCAGGACAACACGAAGGACATCAACTCCCAGGCGTGGCGGACAGCGCTCAACCCCGAGGGGGAGTGGATCTCGGCCGTCCTGCGTTCGGCCGACCGCCGTCTCACCGAGGTTCGCCAGGACGTGCCGGATGCCGGGGGCCTGGTCATCGCGACGGATCAGACGGCCGCGCGCGCCTACGCCGCGATCCTCCGCGACATCACGGGGGAGCCGACCACGGTCGTCCTCTCGGACGACAAGGCCGCGTCGGGGCGCATCGAGACCTTCGGGCAGTCGACGACGCGGTGGATGGTCGCGGTCCGCATGGTGTCAGAGGGCGTCGACGTGCCGCGGCTCGCGGTCGGCGTCTACGCGACCAGTGCGTCGACACCGCTCTTCTTCGCGCAGGCCATCGGGCGCTTCGTCCGCGCGCGACGTCGCGGCGAAGCGGCATCCGTGTTCCTCCCCAACGTCCCCCAGCTGCTCGCCCTCGCGAACGAGATGGAGCGTGAGCGCGACCATGCGCTCGATCGCGAGGAGAGCGACGACGACGGCCTCGAGGACTCGCTGCTCGAAGACGCGGAGCGCGAGGACAAGGCATCCGACTCGCTCATCGAGGAGGGCAGCTACCAGGCGCTCGGATCGACGGCGCATTTCGATCGGGTGCTCTACGACGGCAAGGAGTTCGGTCAGCTGGCTGTGCCGGGGACGCTGGAGGAGGAGGAGTTCCTCGGGATCCCCGGGCTCCTCGAGCCCGAGCACGTGCACGAGCTGCTGATGCAGCGGCAGTCGCGGCAGACCCGTCACCGCCACGCGCGGGAGGCGCAGGAGAAGACGACGGCCGACGCGACCGGCGAGCCGGAGAACACGCTGCCCCCGGCCCTCCATCGCACGCTCCGCGAACAGCGGCAGCTGCTCAACAGTCTCGTCGGGCTGTACGCCCGGCAGAGCGGCGAACCGCACGGCGCCGTGCATGCCGAGCTCCGACGGATCTGCGGCGGCCCCGAGGTTGCCCGCGCGACGGTCGCACAGCTGCAGGCGCGCATCGAGGTCCTGCGCAAGCGCGTCCACTCCTGACCCCTTCGGATCCCCGAAATGCTGGCAGTTCCGGCTTTCGGGCGGTTCCCGCGCTTCGTCGTGGCTACCGTGAAAGGGACATGAGCACGATGAACGCGACGCCCCTGCCCGACGCCACCCCCCGAGATCGCCGGCGGTGGGCCGCCTACCTCTCGGACGAACGTGCCGAAGCGCGCGTGTACCGCGAGCTCGCCGCCCGGAAGTCGGGGGAGGAGCGCGAGATCCTCGACGCGCTCGCCGACGCGGAGGGGCGCCACGAAGCGCACTGGTTGGGCCTCCTCGGCGGGGAGCCCGCGCGGCTCCCGCGGGCGTCCATCCGAACGCGACTGCTGGCGACGATGGCCCGCCGGTTCGGGTCGATCTTCGTCCTGGCGCTCGCCCAGAACGCCGAGAACCGCTCGCCGTACGACGACGACCCTCACGCCACCCCGGCCATGCGCGCGGATGAGAAGATCCACGGCGAAGTCGTCCGTGGCCTTGCCGCGCGGGGTCGCATGCGGCTGTCGGGCACCTTCCGCGCCGCTGTCTTCGGCGCCAATGACGGTCTCGTCTCCAACCTCGCCCTCGTGATGGGCATCGGGGCGACCGGCGTCGCGCCGCAGTTCGTCCTCTTCAGCGGCATCGCGGGTCTGCTGGCCGGCGCGCTGTCGATGGCCGCGGGGGAGTTCGTCTCGGTCCGGTCGCAGCGCGAGCTCATCGAGGCCACGCATCCGAACAACGACACCGACCACGTCCTCCCCGATCTCGACCTCGACGCGAACGAACTCGCTCTCGTCTACCGGACGCGAGGACTCGACGAGGAAGAGGCGCTGGAGCGGGCGCGACAGGTCGTCGCCACGGCACAGGCGAGCGACCGTGCCGTCCCCTACCGTCGCGCCGCCGAGCCGCCCGCCGACCTCGAGTCCGTCGGCTCCGCCTTCGGGGCCGCGGCCTCCAGCTTCGCGTTCTTCGCCTCGGGCGCGGTCATCCCGGTCCTGCCGTGGATCTTCGGGCTCTCCGGCCTCGCGGCCGTGACCCTGGCACTCGCCCTGGTGGGCCTGGCGCTGCTCCTGACCGGGGCGACGGTCGGTCTGCTCTCGGGTGCACCGCCCCTCCGCCGGGGACTGCGCCAGCTGGCGATCGGTTTCGGTGCGGCGGCGATCACGTACCTGCTGGGTCTCCTGTTCGGCGTGTCCGCGGCGTAGGCGGACCGGACAGTCGGCCCGATTATCCGCACCGCCGAGAACGTGCTACTGTCGATCCTCGGTTGCGAAACCGAAATCCCGGAGGAAACAAAGGGAGAAAACTCTGCGCGGGTGGCGGAATAGGTAGACGCGCTAGCTTGAGGTGCTAGTGCCCGAATAGGGCGTGGGGGTTCAAGTCCCCCCTCGCGCACAGAGGAAGAAATGGGTCCCGAAAGGGGCCCATTTCTCGTTTCGGATCGGTGCGGTGTCGCTGACGAGGCACCTCTCCCCTGTGAGGGGGAGAGGCGTCATCCCCGTGGGGGAGGCGTTCTCGAGCGCCGTGCCCTGGACTGTGGACATGGACCGCGATCCCGCCCTGCCCGCTCTCACGACCATCGACCGCGAACGTGCGTCGGTGGTGTCGGTGAGGCGGCTGACGAAGCGGTACGGACGGCGCACGGCGCTCGACGACGTCGACCTCGAGATCTCCCGAGGAACGGTCGTTGGCATACTCGGGCCCAATGGTGCCGGCAAGTCGACTCTGCTGGAGACCGTCGCCGGCTTGCGGGCATCGACATCGGGGGAGGTCTCCGTCCTCGGCGTGGATCCTCGACGAGAGCGACGTCAGACCACCCGGCGGGTGTCGGTGCAACCGCAGTCAGCCAGCGTGTTCGGATACCTGTCCGTCCGAGAGACGGTCAGGTTGTACGCCTCGTTCCACTCGTCCCATCGGGACGTTGCGCAGGTGATCGCCGACCTGGGCCTCTCGGAGCAGGTCGATGTCCGCGCACGCGACCTCTCGGGTGGTCAGCTGCGACGCCTGCTGCTCGCGGTCGCCATCATCGGCATTCCCGAGATCGTCATCCTCGATGAGCCGTCCGCCGGGCTCGATCCCGAGGCGAGGAAGCACCTGCTGGAGCTCATCCGATCGCTCGCCCGGGACGGCACCACCATCATCTTCTCCACGCACGACATGGCCGAAGCCGCCCAGATCTGCGATCGAGTCGTCATCGTCGTCGCCGGACGGATCCGGGCAGATGGGCCGCCCGCAGAACTCATCGACGGCGGGAGATCGACGCTGACCTTCGACGTCGTGAGCGAGGAAGCTCTGAGTCGCACACGATCGGTGCTCCCTGCCGACACCGTGACGTGGTCCCAGGATGCTCGAGGATTCCACGTCAGCCACGCGACAGCCGACCCGGATGGGGCGTTGGAGTTGTTGACGCGGGATCGTCAGATTCGCGGCCGGTCCTATCGAGTCGTGAGTCCCACGCTCGAAGATCTCTACCTGTCGATCGTCCGGGATGCCCGTGAGATCGACGAAGGGCGCGACGGCGATGCCTGACACCGCGAGATACGAGCCGCGCTCTGCGTTCGTAGAGCTGGCGACGGCGAGCGCCAAGGACCTCTACCGGGACCGAAAAGGCGCGTTCTCGATCCTGTTCACCTTCTTCTTCTTCTTCCTGCTGATCATCGGGCTCAACTTCGTGGTCAACGTCGGCGGCCGAGAGGATCCGGTGGTCGTCATCGACAGCGCCGTGCCGCAGAGTGCTCAGATCGCCGGCGAACTGGAGTCGGCCGGCATCGTGGTGGCCGAAGCGGAGGAAGCCTCGGCCACCGTCACGATTACCGCGGCGCGCAACGGTGTCGCCATCGTCCTGGACGCCGAGGCGGACCCGAAATGGCTGGCGGTGGCGGCGGCCGTGGAGCGCACCGGGACTGCCTACTCGGTCACGGACACCGACGGTGAGGTGTGGATCGACCTGCTCCGGGCGAACCTCGCTGCGTTGTCGTGCATCGGGCTGCTGGCCATCACCTTCATCGGAACGTCCGTTCCGCTCACGAGGATGCGCGAGAACGGCACCCTCCGTCTCCTCGGAACCACGCCCGCCAGCAAGTTCACCTTCATCGCCGCCCTCACCCCCTCGCGCCTGATCTTCGCGCTGTTCGTCATCGTGACGATCCACGCGACCTCGATGATCCTGGGGTACTCGCAGCTCTGGCAGCTCTTCCGCCTCGTGTTCACGATGCTGCTCGGCGTCGCGATGTTCTTCGCGCTCGCCTATCTGCTCGCGTCTCGGACGCGGCGCGCGGAGACGGTGAACAATCTCGCCGCCGTGCTGCCGGTGATGGCGATCTTCGCTTCGGGGTCCGTTCTGCCCTCCCACCTCATACCCGAGCCGGTGACGTGGGTGCTCAACTGTCTGCCCACCACCTGGTACATGCGCGCCGCCGCAGCCGACCTCGCGGGTGACACGACCAGCGCAGGGCTCCTGTTCCTCTACTGGGGGCTGATGCTCGTGACGACGCTCGCCGCCGGCATCCTGGCGGCTCGGATGTTCATCTGGGACGACCGCGAGCGGTGAGCATGACGCGGCGCGCGGTGCGCCGCGGGTAGCGTGGGGCGCATGTCCGCTCCCGACGATCTGCCCGAGGTCGCGCGCGTCGCCCGCGATCTGATCCGCTTCGACACGACGAATTACGGCGAAGGACGCGCGAACGGTGAGCGCGAGGCCGCCGAGTACGTCGGCGCGTACCTCGAGTCGTTGGGGCTGGTCCCCGAGTACTACGAGCCGATCCCGCGGCGAACGAATGTCGTCGCACGGGTGCCGGGGCGCGATCCCGACAAGCCTGCGCTCGTCCTGCACGGACACCTCGACGTCGTTCCCGCCGTCGCGGCCGACTGGAGCGTCGATCCCTTCGAGGGTGTCGTGAAGGACGGGATGCTGTGGGGCCGCGGCGCCGTCGACATGAAGGACATGGACGCCATGATCCTCACCTCGGTCGCCGAGCTGCTCAGGGCGGGGGAGAGGCCCGAGCGGGACCTCGTCCTCGCTTTCTTCGCAGATGAGGAGAACGGCGGCGTCGAAGGCTCCCAGCTGGTCGTCCGCGACCGCGCCGAATGGTTCGCCGGCGCGACCGAGGCGATCAGCGAGGTCGGCGGCTACTCGATCGCCGTGGGGGACGAGCGCGCCTACCTGCTGCAGGTGGGCGAGAAGGCGCTCATCTGGATCCGGCTCCACGCCACGGGGCAGGCCGGACACGGCAGCCGCCACCACCCCGACAACGCCGTGACGCGTCTCGCCGAGGCGGTCGCGGCCCTCGGCCGCACGGGCTGGCCCATCGAACTCACCTCGACGACGCGACAGCTCGTCGGATCGCTCGCCGATCTCTCGGGGACCCTGGCCGACGACCCCGACGCCGTCGCCGACACGGCGGGCGCGGCATCCGCCTTCCTGCGCTCGACCTTCCGGACGACCACCAACCCGACCGGTCTGACCGCCGGGTACAAGCACAATGTGATCCCGGATGCCGCGACCGCCGCGATCGACATCCGCACCCTGCCGGGGCACGAGGACGAGGTCCTCGCGCAGGTGCAGCGGATCGTCGGCGACGACATCCGCATCGAGGTCGTCCACCGCGACATCGGACTCGAGGTGCCGTTCGCCGGAGACCTGGTCGACGCGATGGTCGGCGCGCTGGGGCGCCATGATCCCGGAATCCCGGTCATCCCGTACCTTATGGGGGGAGGGACCGACAACAAGGCCCTCGCCGAGCTCGGCATCGCCGGGTTCGGGTTCGCGCCGCTGCGACTGCCCGCCGACCTCGACTTCACCGGGATGTTCCACGGTGTCGACGAACGCGTCCCGATCGACGCCCTCGTCTTCGGGCAGCGTGTGCTCACCGATCTGATCCGCACGTACTGAAAGGCCCCCATGTCGATACTCGACGCCATCATCCTGGGTATCGTCCAGGGCCTGACAGAGTTCCTCCCGATCTCCTCGAGCGCGCATCTGCGCATCGTGGGGGAGTTCCTCCCCAACGCGCAGGACCCTGGTGCGACGTTCACCGCCATCACGCAGATCGGCACCGAGCTCGCGGTCCTGGTCTACTTCTGGAACCGCATCGTGCGGATCGTCGCCGCATGGGCGAAGTCGCTCACCGGGCGTGTTCCGCGCAACGATCCCGACGCCCGTATGGGATGGATCGTCATCATCGGCACGATCCCGATCGGCGTGCTCGGCTTCCTGTTCCAAGACGTCATCCGCGACACCTTCCGGAACCTCTGGCTCGTGGCGACCGTCCTCATCGTCTTCGGCATCATCCTCGGCATCGCCGACGCGCTCGGAAAGCGCGTCCGCACCGAGAAGGACCTCACGATCGGGCACGGGCTCACCCTCGGCGTCGCGCAGTCGTTGGCCCTCGTCCCCGGCGTCTCGCGCTCCGGGGCCACCACGACGGCCGCGCTCGCCATGGGGTACACGCGTCCCGCCGCCGCCGAGGTCGCGTTCCTGCTCGCCGTCCCCGCCGTCTTCGGCAGCGGGCTGTACGAGCTCCTGCAGGCGATCCGCGAGCCCGGTCAGTCGCCGTTCACCCTCGGCGAGACCGCGATCGCAACGGTGGTCTCGTTCGGCGTCGGCCTCGTGGTCATCGCCTACCTGATGCGCTACCTCAAGCGCGGCAGCTTCCTGCCGTTCGTGCTCTACCGGGTCGTCCTCGGCGTCGTGCTGCTCATCCTGCTCGCCTTCGGCGTCCTCCAGGCCTACTGAGCGGGGCCGGTCACCGGCGCGGGTCGTCCTTCGGCCCGCGCGGGCCGTCGCCCCGCCGGCGGAGGTAGCGCTCGAATTCCTGCGCGATCGCGTCGCCGGATGCCTCGGGGGAGTCCCAGGCGTCGCGCGCGGTCTCGAGCTGGCGGATGTACTCTGTCATCTCCTCGTCGTCCGCGGCGGCGGCATCGACCGACGCCTCCCACGCGAGGGCCTCCGCGGGCAGCGCGCCGCGGGTGATCGAGGCACCCGTGATCTCCTCGAGTTTGTCGAGGAGCGCCAGCGTCGCCTTGGGGGACGGGGTGTGCCCGGCGACGTAGTGGGGGATGCTCGCCCAGAGCCCGGCCGTCGGGATGCCGGCCGCCTCGCCGGCGGCGGCGAGAGCCGAAAGGATGCCGACGGGGCCTTCGTAGGTCGATCGCTCCAGCCCGAGCGACGAGCGGAGCTCCTCGTTCTCGGAACCGGCGAACACGGAGATCGGCCGGGTATGGGGGACGTCGCTCATCATGGAACCGAGGGCGACGATGCCGGTGATGTCCTCGCGGAGGGCCGCGTCGATGAACTCGGCGGAGAACGCCTGCCACGCGCGGGCGGGCTCCGTGCCGGTGAGGAGCCACAGGTCGGGACCGTCCTCGCGGGGTGTCGCCGGACGCCAGAGCGTCGCGTCGGGCCAGACCAGGCGACGGGCGCCGTCGGCATCCACCTGCATCTGCGGCCGCGTGTACTGGTAGTCGAAGTACAGCTCCGGGTCGACGCCGAACACCTTCTCGAACGTGCCGGAGGTCCGCAGCTGCGAGGCCGCAGCGGTGGCCGCCTCTCCGGCGTCGTTCCAGCCGTCGACGGCGATCACGAGCACCCGCTGTCCCAGTCCCTGCACGGACGTCCTCTCTGTCGGTACCCCCACGATACGCCGCTGCCCCCGAGGCGGGCGGATGCGCTCGCGTAGCATTGACCGGTGATCTCCCCCCTTCCCGCCGCCGTCCTCTGGGACATGGACGGCACCCTCGTCGACACCGAGCCGTACTGGATGGCTGCCGAGACCCCGCTCGTCGAACGCTTCGGCGGCACCTGGACCCATGACGACGGACTGGGGATGGTGGGACTCGGGCTCGAGGACGCGGCCCGCATCCTCCAGGGCGCCGGCGTGCGCATGGAGGTCGACGAGATCGTCGCCCACCTCACCGAGGAGGTCATGCGCCAGCTCCGCGAGGAGGGTGTCCCCTTCCGGCCGGGCGCCCGCGAACTGCTGCGCGACCTGCGGGACGCCGGCATCCCGACCGCTCTCGTCACGATGTCGATGAGCCGGATGGCGCGGGTCATCACCGACCTCATCGACTTCGACGCGTTCGACGTCGTCATCGGCGGCGACGACGTCGCCCGCCCCAAGCCCCACCCGGACCCGTATCTGCAGGCGTGCGAGGCGCTCGGCGTGGACCCCGCCGACACCGTCGCGTTCGAGGACTCGATCACCGGAACGCGCTCGGCGATAGCCGCGGGCACGGCGACCGTCGGCATCCCGCACATGGTCCCGCTCGACGAGGTCGGTGCCCACGTCCTGTGGCCGACCCTCGAGGGGCGAACGGTGGCGGATGTCGCCGACCTCCTCGCACAGGTGCGTCAGGGGGTCCGCGCATGAGCGCCGACCTGCGGCCGAGTGGCCCGTTCCGCCTCGGTGACCGTGTGCAGCTGACGGGGCCGAAGGGACGTCTCCACACCGTCACCCTCCGCGAGGGCGGCGAGCTGCACACCCACCACGGCGTGCTCCGCCACGAGGCGATCATCGGACAGCCCGACGGCTCTGTCGTCGCCAACAGCGGGGGCCACGAATACCTCGCGCTCCGCCCGCTGCTGCGCGACTTCGTGATGTCGATGCCCCGCGGCGCCGCCATCGTGTACCCGAAGGATGCCGCGCAGATCCTCGCCTCCGCCGACATCTTCCCGGGTGCCACCGTCGTCGAGGCCGGCGTCGGGTCGGGCGCCCTCTCGATGTGGCTCCTCCGGGCGATCGGTCCGTCCGGGCGGCTCCTGTCGTTCGAGCGGCGAGAGGAGTTCTCGGAGGTCGCCGAGGCGAACGTCGAGACGTTCTTCGGCCACTACCCCGAGTCGTGGCGGGTCGTCGTGGGCGATCTCGCCGAGCAGCTCCCGCAGGTGACCGAGCCCGGCAGCGTCGACCGCGTCGTCCTCGACATGCTCGCGCCGTGGGAGTGCATCGACGTCGTCGCCGACGCACTCACACCCGGCGGCGTGGTCCTCTGCTACATCGCGACCGCGACGCAGCTGAGCCGCGTCGCGGAGTATATCCGCCACTCGGGATTGTTCACCGAGCCCGAGGCGACCGAGACGATGGTCCGCGGATGGCACGTCGAGGGGCTCGCGGTCCGGCCCGATCACCGGATGGTCGCCCACACCGGGTTCCTGCTCACGGCACGGCGCCTCGCCCCCGGAGCGATGCCGCCCGACGTCCGCAAGCGCGCCCTCAAGAAGCCGTCGTACGCGGATGAGGATGTCGAGGCGTGGACGCCGGGCGCCGTGGGGGATCGTGAGATCACCGACAAGAACCTCCGCAAGCGCGTGCGCGATGCGCAGCGCGCGGCGGGCGGTGCCCGTCAGGCCGCCGTGGATCGCTCCGGCGAGACCGTAGACTGAACGAATGCGTCAGATCCCCGCTGCCGTGGCCGTACTCGGCCTGACTGCCCTGGCCCTCGTCGGGTGCGCCCCGTCCGGACCCTCCGACAGCGGTTGTGAGCGTGTCACCGCGCCCGCATCGTCGCTCGATCTCGTCGATGTGACGGGTGCCGAAGGCTTGCCGACGGCGTCCACGACCGATCCGGTCTACGTGTCGAAGACCGCGTACACCGACCTCGCCACGGGCAAGGGCACTCCGATCACGTCGGGGATGCAGGATCTGCAGATCGGGATCACTGTGCTGAACGGTCAGACCGGTCAGACGCTCGTGTCGGCGCCGACCAAGCTGGTCGCGCTGAACGTCCTCGAGCAGTCGTTCCCCACGATCGGCAAGGCGCTCGACTGCGCGCGGCCCGGTGCCCGCATCGTCGCGGCGATGCCCGCGAAGGACATCAACCCGACGTTCGTGCAGCAGGCCGGGCTGTCCGAGAGCGCGTCGGCCGTCCTGGTCATCGACGTGAACACCGTCCTCCTCCCGGCGGCCAACGGGGTCCCGCAGTACGTCGACGGTGCCAACGTGCCGACCGTGGTCCTCGCGCCCGACGGCACGCCGGGGATCATCGTCCCCGACGCCGCGCCGCCGAAGGGTCTGGTCATCAAGACCCTCAAGAAGGGCGACGGTGAGAAGATCACCGCCGACTCCCGCGCCCGGCTGCAGTACACGGGCGTCGCCTGGAACACCGGAGAGGTGTTCGATTCGACGTGGCAGAACGGCGAAGCCGTGACGTTCGCGAAGGACCAGTTCTCCGAGGGCTTCGCGCGGGCAATCGAGGGGCAGACGGTCGGCTCGCAGGTGCTCGTGGTCGTTCCGTCCGACATGGCGAAGGTCCAGGGTCAGTCGGCGCAGAACGAGCCGCCGACGGGGACTCTCGTCTACGTGATCGACATCCTCGGGATCGACCCGACGACCGATTCCCCGACCGCGACACAGTGAGCTCCCGCGGGGCCGAGCACCGGTCCCGCGCCTAGGATTGCGATGTGTCCACCGAAGCGATCCGCAGCGCGCCCGAGGAACGACTCGTCAACCTCGTGGTCGCATTGCTCGCGACCGAGCAGGGGCTGACGAAGGACACGATCCTCTCGTCCGTGTCCGGATATCGCGAGCAGGGTGCGGCCGGGGCGTCCAAAGACGCACTCGAGAAGATGTTCGAACGAGACAAGGACAGTCTGCGTTCCCTGGGAGTGCCGATCGAGACGATCGGCGACTACGCCGATCCCGACGATCTGCGTGAGGCGCGCTACCGAGTCCCCACCTCGGAGTACTCGCTCCCCGTCGACATCGACTTCACCCCGGCCGAGATCGCGGTCCTGAACCTGGCGAGCGGTGTGTGGGGCGAGAGCTCGATGTCGGCATCCGCCCGCAGCGGACTCCGGAAGATCCAGGCGCTGGGGATCGAGGTCGACGCGCCCATCATCGGCTACGCGCCGCGCATCAGCTTGCGCGAGCCGTCCTTCGCGCCGCTGCAGCGGGCGATCGAGCAGGGTCGCGTCGTCGAGTTCGACTACATCAAGGGCGGGTCGGATGCCGCGCACCGCCGCCGCGTGCAGCCGTGGGCCCTCGTCGAGTACGACGGTCGCTGGCACGTGTACGGCTTCGACCTCCTGCAGGACGCCGAGCGCACGTTCCTCCTGTCCCGCATCCCTTCGGACGTCGTCGTGACGCGGGCGTCCTTCGATCTGTCCCTGCGAGAGGGAGCGGGCGAGAAGGCGATCGCCGGCCTGGATGCGGTCGCCGCCCGCCAGCAGGCGCGGCTGCAGGTCGAGCCCGGCACCGAGGCGCTCCTCCGCCTCCACCGTCGTGCGCTGTCCGAAGATGAGACGGGATGCCTCGTGCCCTACGTCGACGCCCAGGTCTTCGCGGACGAGCTCGCCTCGTACGGCCCCGAGGTCCGTGTGATCGATCCGCCGTACCTCGCCGAGCTCGTCGCGTCGCGGCTGCGTCGCGCACGGGATCTCCATGCCGAGGTCGGGGCATGAGCGCCCAGCCGCTGGTGGCGACCGACAGGGCGTCCCTCATCCTGCAGCTCGTCCCGTACCTCATCTCCAAGGGCGAGGTCACCGTGGCGGACGCGGCCCGGGACTTCGACGTCGAGGCGGATGAGATGCGGTCGATGGTCGAGAAGCTGACGGTCATCGGCCTCCCCGGCGACGGCGGTTTCTGGCAGATGGCGAACGACCTCTTCGACATCGACTGGGACCTCCTCGACGAGCAGGACACCATCTCGATCACCAATGCCGTCGCGCTGGAGCGGACGCCGAGGCTGACCGCGCGCGAAGCGGCCGCACTGCTCGCCGGCCTCCAACTCGCCGCCAGCCTTCCGGGTGTGGGTGACAGCGGGGTCGTCCAGGGTCTGCTCGCCAAACTCGCCGCCGGCGCATCGAGCGCTCCCGCCGAGGTGATCGTCGCGACGCCCGTCGTCGACGACGTGCGGACGACGGTGGCGGACGCCGTGCAGCGAGGCGTCGCGGTGTCCTTCTCCTACCGGGCCCCGGATGCGCCCGCGACGACGCGCACCGTCGACCCCGTCAAAGTCCACATCGCCGACGGCCAGTGGTACCTCCAGGGGTGGTGCCATCTGCGGCAAGCGATCCGTACCTTCCATCTCGACCGGGTATCGGACGTCGTCCTCACCGACATCCCGAGCACGCACGGTGCCGACCCTCTGCCGGGGCTGTTCGAGCCGGGTGAGACCGATGTCGTGGTCGAGCTCCGCTGCCGCAAGGACGTCGTCCCTCTGCTCGGCGAGTTCGCGGCGCGCGCCGTGGTCCGAGGCAAGGGCGAGTTCCGCTCGGTGAGCCTCCGCGTCGGCGACGAACGCAGCCTCAAGCGGCTGGCGGCGCGGCTCGGCGGCGATGTCGAGATCGTCTCGCCCCCCGAGGCGCGAGAAGCTGCTCGCACCTGGGCGGATGCCGGGCTCGCGCAGTACGCCTGAGGGTCTCTGTTCACCTGGGGCGGTTAGACTGAGGTCACATCTACCCCGAGGAGCTTTCATGGGCTTGCAAGGATGGCACCTTCTCGTCGTCTTGGCGGTGATCCTGCTTCTGTTCGGAGCGGCGAAGCTGCCTGCCCTCGCGAAGAGCGTCGGCCAGTCCGCCCGCGTGTTCAAGGGTGAGATGAAGGCGATGAAGGAAGAGGACGGTCCGGCCGAGACTCCGGCGCACCAGCAGCCGCAGGCTCCGACGTCGGTGACGGGCCTGACGCCTCCGCCCGCGCAGGGCCCATCGCAGGGCCCCACCTCCTCCTGACGCGGTGACGACCACCGACCGGGACGCCGCCGCCACCGACGACGCCCCTCTCCGGGACAAGCGGATGTCGCTCGGCGACCATCTCCGCGAGTTCCGCAAGCGGCTCATCATCGCCGCCGTGGCACTGGTCGTCGGGATGATCGTGTCCTTCGCGCTCGGCGACGCGATCATCTGGGCAATCACGGAACCGATCCGCGTCGTGGCGGAGAGGCGCGGCGACGAGAACGCCGTCACCCTCATGTTCGCGACGGTGACCTCCGCGTTCGATCTCCGCGTCCGGATCGCGTTCGCCGTCGGCCTCTTGATCTCGGCACCGGTCTGGCTGTGGCAGATCTGGGCGTTCCTCATGCCGGGTCTGACCCGTAAAGAGGTCCGCTACACGATCGGGTTCGTCGCGGCGGCCGTGCCGCTGTTCTTCGCCGGCGCGTTCACGGGGTGGCTCATCCTCCCTCACCTCGTCGAGCTCATGGCGGGCTTCACTCCCGACGGGGCGTCGAACTTCTACGACGCCAAGTACTACTACGACTTCGTCTTCAAGCTTTTGATCGTCGTCGGCGTCTCCTACGTGACGCCCGTGTTCCTCGTGGCGCTCAACCTGGCAGGGGTCATGACGGGGCGCGAGATCATGAAGGGCTGGCGGGTGGCGATCGTGATCGCGACCGTGTTCGCCGGCGCCGCCACCCCCTCCGCCGACGTCGTCAGCATGCTCATCCTGGCCGCGATCCTCACGGTCCTCTTCTTCGCCGCGGCCGGCCTGTCGATGCTGTTCGACCGCCGCAAGCGCAAGCGCGAGGCGGAACTCCTCGGTCCGATCGCATGACGGACTTCGCGGCGCGATACGCACGTGCGCAGTCCGGCCGTCGGCATCCGATCTCGGCGTCGTTCGCCGAGATGCAGCGGTTCGACCTCGACCCGTTCCAGGTCGAGGGATGCCAGGCCCTCGAAGACGGTCGCAGCGTCCTCGTCGCGGCGCCGACCGGTGCCGGCAAGACGATCGTCGGCGAATTCGCGATCCACCTGGCGATGCGGGAGCCGGGGGACAAGGCGTTCTACACGACGCCCATGAAGGCCCTGTCGAACCAGAAGTTCCGCGAGCTGCAGGAGGTCTACGGCGAGGACCAGGTCGGTCTGCTCACCGGCGACACGAACATCAACGGGAACGCCCGGGTCGTCGTCATGACCACCGAGGTGCTCCGGAACATGCTGTACGCGGATTCGCCCGCGCTCCGGGGTCTCCGCTACGTCGTCATGGACGAGGTCCACTACCTCGCCGACCGCTTCCGCGGACCGGTGTGGGAAGAGGTCATCCTCCACCTGCCGCCTGCCGTCCGGCTCGTCTCGCTGTCTGCGACGGTGTCGAACGCGGAGGAGTTCGGCGACTGGCTCGACACGGTGCGCGGAGACACCGCCGTCATTGTCTCCGAGACCCGTCCCGTCCCGCTCGAGCAGCACGTGCTGGTCCGCGGCGACCTGTTGCCGCTGTTCGAAGACCGCTCCGGTGTGGCCACCGCGCAGGTGAACCAGGAACTCACCCGCATCCGTTCACCGAAGGCCGCGACGTACGAGAACAATCGCCGGGCGATCGAGTACCGGTCCCGCGGCGACCAGGAACGCCGCCGCCCCCACCGCGGTGGCAAGCGTCCCGTGCGCCCGTCGACGGCGGCCCGTATCGAGCGCATGGACCGCCCGCAGGTCGTGGAGCTCCTCGGGCGGTCGAACCTCCTGCCCGCCATCTTCTTCATCTTCAGTCGCGTCGGCTGCGATGCCGCCGTCCAGCAGGTCCGGCGGTCGGGAGTGCGGCTGACCGACACGGCCGAGCGCGATGAGATCCGGGCGATCATCGACGACCGCCTTCGCCCGCTGCAAGACGAGGACCTCGCCGTCCTCGGCTACTGGGAGTGGCGGGAGAACCTGGAACGGGGCGTCGCTGCGCACCACGCGGGCATGCTGCCGGCGTTCAAGGAGGTTGTCGAAGAGCTCTTCCGTCGCAAGCTCGTCAAGGTGGTCTTCGCGACCGAGACCCTCGCGCTCGGCATCAACATGCCGGCGCGGACGGTCGTCCTTGAGAAGCTCGAGAAGTTCAACGGCGAGGCGCGGGTCGCCATCACGTCCGGCGAGTACACGCAGCTGACCGGCCGTGCCGGCCGGCGCGGCATCGACGTCGAGGGGCACGCCGTCGTGCAGTGGACCGAGTCCCTCGATCCGCAGGCCGTCGCCGCTCTCGCGTCTCGACGCACCTATCCGTTGAACTCGAGCTTCCGCCCGACCTACAACATGGCCGTCAACCTGATCGACCAGTTCGGTCGCGAGCGTGCCCGCGAGATCCTCGAGTCCTCATTCGCCCAGTTCCAGGCGGACCGCGCCGTCGTCGGCCTCGCCCGTCAGGTGAAGGATGCCGAGGCATCCCTCGCCGGCTACGAGAAGTCCATGACGTGCGACCGGGGCGACTTCGCCGAGTACTCCGGCATCCGTCGCGACCTCAGCGACGCCGAGAAGCTCAACCGTGCCGACCGCACCGCGCCCGCCCGCATCCGGCAGCAGCGGCAGAACGAGATCCAGTCCCTGCGACATCGGATGCAGCGGCATCCCTGCCATTCCTGCCCGGACCGCGAGAACCACGCGCGCTGGGCGGAGCGGTACTGGAAGCTGCGGCGCCGGACGGACCGGACGCGACGCGACATCGAGACCCGCACCGGCACCGTCGCGCGGATCTTCGACCGCATCATCGATGTCCTCGCCGAGCTGAACTACGTCGCCTTCGAGGACGGCGCGGCCGCGCTGACCGCCGCCGGACGCACGATGCGACGCATCTACGGCGAACGCGACCTCCTGGTCGCCGAGTCGCTGCGTCGCGGACTTTGGAAGAACCTGGATGCCGCAGGCTTGGCTGCCCTCGCGTCGTGCCTCGTGTACGAGCCGCGTCGGGATGAGGCGGGGGAGTACCGCCTGCCGCGAGGTCCTTTCCGCGATGCGCTGACGAAGACGCAGGAGCTCTGGAGCCGCCTCGACGACCTCGAGCAGGAGCATCACCTGCCGGGAACCGAACCGCTCGCCACGGGCCTGGCGCAGGCCATGAACTCGTGGGCGCGCGGTGGCTCGTTGGATCTGGTCCTCTCAGAGGCCGACCTCGCCGCAGGCGACTTCGTGCGCTGGACGAAGCAGACGATCGATCTGCTCGACCAGCTCTCGATCGTCGCGGACGCGGACGTCGCCGTGACCGCGCGGAAGGCGCTCGACGCCGTCCGGCGGGGGATCGTCGCCTACAGCTCGGTGTGAGCCGCCAGGCGATGCGTGGAGGGGATGACGGGAATCGAACCCGCGTAATCAGTTTGGAAGACTGAGGCTCTACCATTGAGCTACATCCCCGTCGACGCTGAGGACAGCGCCTCGACGAGTGTAGCGGACATGGTCGGCTAGACTTACCAACGGCCGTTTTTCGGCGCTCGCCAGCGTGCGCGCCCGGGGCGTAGCTCAGCTTGGTAGAGCGCCCGCTTTGGGAGCGGGAGGCCGCAGGTTCAAATCCTGTCGCCCCGACAACGGCCCCACGAACCCAGATCACCGAACGGACGCGCGTGTGCGCGGCCGGACAAGGAGAACGACAGGCATGGTCACCAGCACCGTCGAGCAGCTCAGCCCCACCCGGGTGAAGCTCCACATCACGGTCACCCCCGAGGAGCTCAAGCCGAGCATCTCGCACGCGTACGAGCACATCGCGCAGGACGTGCAGATCCCCGGTTTCCGCAAGGGCAAGGTCCCGGCACCGATCATCGACCAGCGCGTCGGTCGCGAGGCCGTCCTCGAGCACGCGGTCAGCGAAGGCCTCGACGTCTTCTACCGCGAGGCCGTGACGGCGAACGACGTCCGCATCGTCGGTCGTCCCGCCGCCGAGATCGTGGAGTGGCCGAGCACGAAGGACTTCTCCGGCGACCTCAAGGTCGAGGTCGAGGTGGACGTCCGCCCCGAGTTCGAGCTTCCCGCCTACGACGACATCACCATCGAGGTCGACGCCGTCGAGACCGATGAGGCTGCGGTGGATGCCGAGCTCGACAAGCTCCGCAGCCGCTTCGGAACGCTCGTGACCGTCGACCGTCCCGCCAAGGCCGGCGACTTCGTCGAGCTCGACCTCGTCGCCACGATCGAGGGCAACGAGATCGACCGCGCCGAGGGCGTCTCCTACGAGGTGGGCTCGGGCGAGCTCCTCGAGGGCCTCGACGACGCCATCGAGTCGCTCACCGCCGGCGAGGACACCACGTTCCGT
Organism: Microbacterium aquilitoris; assembly: GCF_031932285.1. Taxonomy (NCBI): domain Bacteria; kingdom Bacillati; phylum Actinomycetota; class Actinomycetes; order Micrococcales; family Microbacteriaceae; genus Microbacterium; species Microbacterium aquilitoris. Next base: position 1,188,079 of record NZ_JAUZVT010000002.1, on the reverse strand, counting down.
TCGAAGCTCGTCGGCGGCGACCACGCCGGTGAAGAGGCCGAGGTCGCCGTGTCCGTCAAGGCCGTCAAGGAGCGCGAGCTCCCCGAGGCCGACGACGACTTCGCTCAGGTCGCCTCCGAGTTCGACACGATCGGCGAACTCCGCGAGAGCCTCGTCGAGCGCGTCTCGGAGCAGGCCGTCTTCACGCAGGGCTCCGCCGCGCGCGACAAGCTCATCGAGGTCCTCATCGAGAAGGCGGACATCCCCGTTCCCGCCAAGCTCGTCGAGGACGAGGTGCACACCCACCTCGAGGGTGAGGGTCGCCTCGAGGACGACGTCCACCGCGCAGAGGTCACCGAAGCGAGCGAGAAGCAGTTCCGCACGCAGATGATCCTCGACAAGATCGCTGAGAAGCACGAGGTGCAGGTCTCCCAGGAGGAGCTCACCCAGTACCTCATCCAGTCGTCGGCGCAGTACGGCATGTCGCCGCAGGACTTCGTCAACGCCCTGCAGGAGGGCAACCAGATCCCGATGATGGTCGGTGAAGTCGCCCGCAACAAGGCCCTCGCCGTCGCGCTCGGCAAGGTGACCGTCGTCGACACCAACGGCAAGAAGGTCGACCTGACCGGCTTCGCCGCCGAGGACGACGAGGCTGCAGACGAGGCCACCGAGGCCGCGGACGAGAAGCCCGCCGCCAAGAAGGCCCCCGCGAAGAAGGCTCCGGCCAAGAAGCCCGCCGCGAAGAAGGCGGATGACGCCGACGCCGCCGCGGACGAGCCCGCCGCCAAGAAGGCGCCGGCTCGCAAGCCCGCCGCCAAGAAGGCCGACGCGGATGCCGCAGAGGAGCCCGCGAAGAAGGCTCCCGCCAAGCGCGCCACGAAGAAGGCCTCCGACAGCGAGTGACCCTCATCGACGGGCGGTGGGTGCCTTCGGGCCCCGCCGCCCGTCGTCGTTTCCGGGCATCGTCCACGTCGCCGGAGTCGGTGGATGCCGCCGGTGGTATGCCCACGGCGAACACGGGCGAGACGCTCGGAACGCGCCACTAGATTCGAAGCACGAACACGAATCCAGGAGAGCATCCATGGCTGAACCCCTTATGGCGACCAGTGTCTTCGACCGGCTGCTGAAGGACCGAATCATCTGGCTCGGTTCCGAGGTGCGCGACGAGAACGCGAACGAGATCTGCGCCAAGATCCTGCTGCTCGCGGCCGAGGATTCCGAGAAGGACATCTACCTCTACATCAACTCGCCCGGTGGCTCGATCACCGCGGGTATGGCGATCTACGACACGATGCAGTTCGTGCCCAACGACATCGTCACCGTCGGCATCGGCATGGCCGCCTCGATGGGCCAGCTCCTGCTGACCAGCGGCACGAAGGGCAAGCGTTACATCACGCCCAACGCCCGTGTCCTGCTGCACCAGCCGCACGGCGGCTTCGGCGGCACGTCCAGCGATATCCAGACGCAGGCGCAGCTCATCGTGTCGATGAAGAACCGTCTCGCGGAGATCACCTCCGCCCAGACCGGCAAGTCGGTCGAGCAGATCAACGCCGACGGTGACCGCGACCGCTGGTTCACCGCCGACGAAGCGCTCGAGTACGGCTTCGTCGACCACATCCGCGAACACGCTGCCGACGTTACCGGCGGCGGCGGGACCGAGAACTGAGCGTCGGAGGACAACGCATGAACACCCCCATCTTCGGTCGCGCGCAGAGCGACATGATGCCCTCGAGCCGGTACATCCTGCCGCAGTTCGAGGAGCGCACCGCCTACGGCTACAAGCGCCAGGACCCGTACAACAAGCTGTTCGAAGACCGCGTGATCTTCCTCGGCGTGCAGGTCGACGACGCATCCGCCGACGACGTGATGGCGCAGCTGCTGGTCCTCGAGTCGATGGACCCCGACCGCGACATCATCATGTACATCAACTCGCCCGGTGGTTCGTTCACCGCGATGACGGCGATCTACGACACCATGCAGTACATCTCGCCCCAGGTGTCGACGGTCGTCCTCGGCCAGGCGGCGTCGGCGGCATCCGTCCTGCTCGCGGCCGGTGCGCCCGGCAAGCGGCTCGCCCTGCCGAACGCCCGCATCCTGATGCACCAGCCCGCCGTCGGCGAGTCCGGTCACGGTCAGGCGTCCGACATCGAGATCCAGGCGGCGGAGATCCTCCGCATGCGGACCTGGCTCGAAGAGACGATGGCTCACCACACGAACCGCTCCGTCGAGCAGGTCAACAAGGACATCGACCGCGACAAGATCCTCTCCGCGCAGGAAGCGCTGGAGTACGGGATCGTCGACCAGGTGCTCACGTCCCGCAAGCGCACGCCCGCGGCCATCACGGCCTGAGGTGTGTCAGACGATGCCCCGCCGACCCGTCGGCGGGGCATCGTCGTCCACACCCGTGTCGCAATCCGCCCGGTGTCCGGATCTGCGGTTAGGCTCGACTGCACCGGCCTGAATCCTGAGGGGGAACACCATGGCACGCATCGGTGAGAGCGCCGACCTGTTCAAGTGTTCCTTCTGCGGCAAGAGCCAGAAGCAGGTCCAGCAGCTGATCGCCGGTCCCGGCGTGTACATCTGCGACGAGTGCGTCGAACTCTGCAACGAGATCATCGAAGAGCGGATGGCGGAGTCCGGTGACGGCGAGGTCAAGGACTTCGACCTCCCGAAGCCGCGCGAGATCTTCAGCTTCCTCGAGGAGTACGTCGTCGGGCAGGACCCCGCCAAGCGGGCACTCGCGGTCGCCGTCTACAACCACTACAAGCGTGTCCGCGCTCGCAGCACGATCCAGTCCGCAGAGCAGCGGGCAGACGAGATCGAGATCGCCAAGAGCAACATCCTGCTGCTGGGTCCGACCGGTTGCGGCAAGACGTATCTCGCGCAGACCCTCGCCAAGCGTCTGAACGTCCCCTTCGCGGTCGCGGATGCCACGGCTCTCACCGAGGCCGGCTACGTCGGCGAGGACGTCGAGAACATCCTGCTCAAGCTCCTGCAGGCCGCTGACTTCGACGTGAAGCGCGCTGAGACCGGCATCATCTACATCGACGAGGTCGACAAGATCGCCCGCAAGGCCGAGAATCCCTCGATCACCCGCGACGTGTCGGGCGAGGGCGTGCAGCAGGCGCTCCTGAAGATCCTCGAGGGCACCGTCGCCTCCGTGCCGCCGCAGGGCGGCCGCAAGCACCCGCATCAGGAGTTCATCCAGATCGATACGACGAACGTCCTGTTCATCGTCGCCGGCGCCTTCGCAGGCCTCGAGGACATCATCTCCTCGCGTGTGGGCAAGCACGGTGTCGGCTTCGGCGCTCCGCTGCAGGACAAGGAGCAGGAGCTCGACGTCTTCCGCGACGTGCTCCCCGAGGACCTCCACAAGTTCGGTCTGATCCCCGAGTTCATCGGCCGTCTGCCGGTCGTGACGACGGTGTCGCCGCTGGACCAGAGCGCGCTCATCGAGATCCTGACCGGACCCAAGAACGCCTTCGTGAAGCAGTACCAGCGCATGTTCGAGCTCGACGGCGTCGAGCTCGAGTTCGAGGAGGAGGCGCTCCGCGCGATCGCCGACCTCGCCGTCGCGCGCAAGACCGGCGCTCGCGGACTCCGGGCCATCCTCGAAGACGTGCTCGGTCCGATCATGTTCGAGATCCCCTCGGCGGAGGACGTCGACAAGGTGATCGTCACGCGGGCGGCCGTCGAAGAGGGGGCACCGCCCACGCTCGTCCTGCGGCAGAAGCGCAAGAGCGCCTGACCACCGGCATCCGATATCGAAAAGGGCGCCGCCTCCGGAGGGAGGCGGCGCCCTTTTCGTCCGGGCTCAGCCGGTGAGACCGCGCCGCTGGAGCAGGGGCTCGATCCGCGCATCGCGTCCGCGGAAGTCGCGGTAGGCCTCGAGCGGGTCCTTCGACCCGCCGACGCCCAGCAGCCGGGTGCGGAATCGATCACCGTTCTCGCGCGTCAGGCCGCCGTTCTCGCGGAACCACTCCACCGTGTCGGCGTCGAGGACCTCGCTCCAGATGTAGGAGTAGTAGCCCGCGCTGTAGCCGCCCGAGAAGATGTGCGCGAAGTAGGTCGACGAGTACCGGGTCGGAACGGCAGGGTTGTCGAGACCGATGTCGGCCAGCGCCGTGGCCTCGAACGCGTCGACGTCGATGGCGACGGCGGTGTCCTCGCCATCCAGACTGTGCCAGGCCTGATCGATCCAGGAAGCGGCCAGGTACTCGCTCGTCGCGAAGCCCTGATTGAACGCCTCGGACTCGCGGAGCTTCTGGACGACGTCGGCGGGGAGCGGCTCGTCGGTGTCGACGTGGCGTGCGTAGGACGCGAGCACCTCGGGCCAGAAGATCCACATCTCGTTGACCTGGCTGGGGAACTCCACGAAGTCGCGGAACACCGAGGTGCCGGCGAAGTGCGGATACGTGACGGTGGCGAAGAGTCCGTGCAGCGCATGGCCGAACTCGTGGAACAGCGTCGTCACCTCGTCGAGGGTCAGGAGCGTGGGGCTGCCGGGAGCGGGCTGGGGCACATTGAGATTGTTGATGACGATCGGCGCCGTGCCGCGCAGTGCGGACTGCGACACGATCGAGTTCATCCACGCCCCGCCGCGCTTGGAGTCGCGCGTGTACAGATCGAGGACGTACAGGCCGAGGTGGGAGCCGTCCTCGTTGCGGACCTCGAAGACACGTGCCTCGGGGTGATACGCGGGAAGGTCGGCACGCTCGGTGAACGTGATGCCGTAGAGATCCGTCGCAGCGCGGAACACGCCGTCGACGAGGACGCGTTCGGCTTCGAACCAGGGTCGCAGGGCCGTCCGATCGAGGTCGTACCGTGCGGCTCGCACGCGCTCCGTGTAGAAGGCCCAGTCGTGCGCGGCGAGGGGGAACCCGTCGCCCTCGCTGTCGATGATCTCCTGCAGGGCTGCCTGCTCCCGGCGCGCGTTCTCTGCGGCGGGGACCGCGAGTCGGCGCAGGAGCTCGTGCACCGCTTCGGGGGAGCCGGCGGTCTCGTCGGCGGTGACGTAGGCCGCGTGCGAGTCGTATCCGAGGACCCGAGCACGCTCGGAGCGCAGCCGCACGATCTCGGTGAGCACCTCGCGGTTGTCGTTGGCGTTGCCTCGGCGCCCCCGGGATCGGGATGCCGCCATGAGGCGTTCGCGGCTCGCCCGGGAGGTGAGCGACGAGAGGTACGGGTGCCCCGTGAAGAGGGTGAGCGTGACGACGTACTTGCCCTCGAGGCCCCGCTCGGCGGCATTGCGTGCCGCCGCCGACAGTTCGCCCTCGGTGAGTCCGTCGAGCTCTGCGGCCTCGTCGAAGAGCACGGCGAGGTCGTTGGTGTCGGCGAGGAGGTTCTTCTCGAACGTCGTGGTGAGCATCGACAGCTGCTGGTTCAGCTCCGTCAGGACCGTCTTGTCCGTCTCGTCGAGGCCCGCGCCGGCGCCCGTCATCTCGCGGTAGGTGCGCTCGACGAGGTACCGGTCCTCGCCCTCCAGGCCGAGGTCGTCGAGGCGGGCATGCACGTCGGCGACCCGCCCGTACAGGCGCGCGTCGAGCGTCACGGCGTCGTGGTGAGCGGCCATGAGCGGGGCGAGTTGCTCGTCGATCTCCTGGATCTCGGCCGTCGCGTGGGCGGAGCTCACGGTGTAGAAGATGCGCGCGACCCGTCCGAGGGCCTCGCCGGACCGCTCGAGTGCGACCAGCGTGTTCTCGAACGTCGGCGCGTCGGAGGACGTCGCGATCGCGTCGATCTCCGCGCGGTGCGAGGCGAAGGCCTGCTCGAACGCCGGGAGGTAGTGCTCCGGGCGGATGTTCGGGTAATCCGGCAGGCCGAAGGGGAGGGGAGAGGGGGCGAGGAGCGGGTTGGTCGCGGCATCCGTCATCGTCCCAGCGTACGTCGCCCGCGCGCGCCGCCCGCGCGATCGAGAATGCAAAGGAATGCTTGCAAAGATTCGTTTGCAAAGGTAGCTTTGGAACATGAGCGAGACACCGATGCGGCGGGCGGACCGCACCCTTGATGCCGGGGCCTTGCGCGCTCTGGCGCATCCGCTCCGCGTGCAGCTCTTCGACATCCTGTCGCAGTACGGGCCGCAGACGGCGAGTTCGCTGGCCGAGCGAACGGGGGAGTCCTCGGGCGCCACCAGCTATCACCTGCGGGCCCTCGCAAAGCAGGACCTGATCCGCGAGATCCCGGAGCGGGGATCCGCCCGGGAGCGGTGGTGGGAGCGGTCCGACAAGTCCGTGTCGTTCGACAGCCCTGAGGCGATGGCCTCACCGGCTGGTCGCTCGGCGACCCAGCTCATCATGAACGAGTTCCTCGGCCGTCGTCAGCAGCAGCTCATGCGGCATGTGACAGAGAGCATCGCCGATCCCGACAAGGGAGACGACGGCACGGCGATCATCTCGACCGCCAACATCCGTCTGACGCCCGATCAGGCGAAGGACATGATCCGGCGACTGTCCGAGATCGTCGACGAGGTCGCCGCTTCCGCGCGCGGCCACGAGGAAGACCCCGACCGCGTGCCGTTCACCGTCCGGGTGGACGCATTCGCACTACCCGAGGACGGAGACGGACGATGACCACGATCACGATCTCCACGCTGGACGTCACCGTCCGGCCCACACGGCTCGAGGCCGCGCTGTGGGCGGCGACGACCTCGGTCCAAGCGGCGGTCGCCGCACGGATGCTGCGTCGCGCCGATCGGGCGTTCGTTCGATCGGCGGCTGAGGAGCGCATCGACGACACGCGTGCCGACGTCGTCGCGCACCTGGCGCATCACCCCCGCGGCTGAGCCGGGCTCAGGACATGCCGTCGTCGTCGAGATGACCGACGACGACCTCACCCTCGCGGTCCACGCGCACGACCACGCCGGTGTCGAGTTCCGTGACCGGGCGGCCCTCCAGCCAGGTGAGGGTCCACCGCGGTCGCGGCTGACCGAGCGGATCCTGATCCACGGATGCGTCGACCGCCGCGATCTGCTCGCGCAGGACCTGCGGCACGGCTGCGGGCGGCTGGTCGCCGCTGGTCCACCGGGTTCCGAGTTGCACGTCAGGCCTCCTGCGGGGTGAGGACGATGTCGCCGACCGACACGGTGTCCCCGGCGGCGTAGGACACCTGCGCGATGCGTCCGACGGCGGCGAGGTCGCCCTCCGCGGAGCGGATCGCGTCGAGGGCCGCATCCGGGCCGGTGATCGTCAACGAGTCGACGGGGGTCTTCTGCGAGGCTTTCGCCTCGGTCTTCGCGCGGCGCACCGAGATGAGCGCCTCGCCGACCGTGCGGAGCACGGCAGGGTCGCCCTCGATGCCCACGGGCACAGGCCACTCAGCGGTGTGCACGGACCCCTCCTCGAACCACGACCACGCCTCTTCGGCGGCGAACGACAGGACGGGCGCCAGCAGGCGCAGCAGCGTCGACAGTGCCATACGGAGGGCGAGCGCGGCCGATGCCTGACCGGAGTCGGCCTGGTTGTAGGCGCGCTCCTTCACGAGCTCGAGGTAGTCGTCGCAGAACGTCCAGAAGAACGACTCGGTGATCTCGAGGGCGCGGGCGTGGTCGAACGCGTCGAACGCCTTCGTGGCATCCCGGACGACCTGATCGAGGGTCGCGAGCATCGACGCGTCGAGCGCGTGCGTGATGCGGGCGTCCTCGGGCACGGGGAACGAGAGCACGAACTTCGCCGCGTTCAGAACCTTGATCGCCAGGCGACGACCGATCTTCACCTGCGTCGGGTTCTGCGGGTCGAACGCCGCGTCGGCGCCGAGCCGGCTCGAGGCCGCCCAGTATCGGACGGCGTCGGTGCCGTGCGCGTCGAGGATGTCGGCAGGCGTCACGACGTTGCCCTTCGACTTCGACATCTTCTTGCGGTCGGGGTCGACGATGAAGCCCGAGATGGCGGCATCCGTCCACGGCGCGCGGCCGTCCTCGAGGACCGAGCGCACCATGGTCGAGAACAGCCACGTGCGGATGATGTCCTGACCCTGCGGGCGGACGTCGAACGGAGCCACGAGGTCCCAGAGCTCGGGGTCGCGCTCCCACCCGCCCGCGAGCTGCGGGGTGAGGGAGGACGTCGCCCAGGTGTCGAAGATGTCGCGCTCGGCGTCGAAGCCGCCGGGCGCGCCGCGCTGGTCCTCGGTGTAGCCGTCGGGCACGTCCGTGGTCGGGTCGACCGGGAGGCGGGAGACATCCGGGGTCAGCACGCGGTCGTAGTCCCGCTCGCCGTTCTCGTCGAGGCCGTACCAGACCGGGATCGGCACACCGAAGAAGCGCTGGCGCGAGACGAGCCAGTCGCCGGTGAGGCCGTTCGTCCAGTTCTCGTAACGGACGCGCATGAAGTCCGGGTGCCAGCCCATGCCGCGGCCCATCTCGATGAGCTTGTCGCGGAGCTCCGCGTCGCGGGCACCGTTGCGGAGGTACCACTGGCGGGTGGAGACGATCTCGAGCGGGCGGTCGCCCTTCTCGTAGAACTTCACGGGGTGGGTGAACGGCTTCGAGACCTCGAGCAGCTCACCGGACTCCTGCAGCAGCTCGACGATGCGCTTCTTGGCGCTGAACACCGTCTTGCCGGCGAGTTCCGCGTATGCCGCCTTGGCGGCATCCGTCACGAGCACGTCGGGGGCCTCCTCGATGATGCGGCCGTCGCGGCCGAGGATCGTGCGGTTCGGCAGGTCGAGCTCGCGCCACCAGATGATGTCGGTCACGTCGCCGAACGTGCAGATCATCGCGATGCCGGTGCCCTTGTCCTTCACCGCGAGCGGGTGGGGGAGGACCGGCACCTCGACGTCGAACAGCGGCGTGCGCACGGTCGAGCCGAAGTAGGGCTGGTAGCGCTCGTCGTCGGGGTTCGCCACGAGGGCGACGCAGGCGGCCAGCAACTCGGGACGCGTCGTCTCGATGTGGATGTCGCCCGAGCCGTCGCTCTTGTGGAAGGCGACCCGGTGGTACGAGGCCTGCTGGTCGCGGTCCTCGAGCTCGGCCTGCGCGATGGCCGAGCGGAAGTCGATGTCCCAGAGGGTGGGCGCCATGGCCTGGTACGCCTCACCGCGGTCGAGGTTCCGCAGGAACGCGAGCTGGCTCGTGCGGATCGTGTCGTCCGAGATGGTCCGGTACGTCTGCGTCCAGTCGACCGAGAGGCCGAGCTTGCGGAAGAGGTCCTCGAACTGCTTCTCGTCCTCGAGCGTGAGCTCCTCGCAGAGCTCGATGAAGTTGCGGCGGCTGATCGGGACCTGGTCAGCCGGCTTCAGGCTCTTCGCGTCGCCGCGGAAGGGTGGCGTGAAGTCCGGGTCGTAGGGCAGCGAGGTGTCGCAGCGCACGCCGTAGTAGTTCTGCACGCGGCGTTCGGTCGGCAGACCGTTGTCGTCCCAGCCCATCGGGTAGAACACCGTCTTGCCGCGCATGCGCTCGTAGCGCACCTTGACGTCCGTGTGCGTGTAGCTGAACACGTGACCGATGTGGAGCGATCCGGATGCCGTCGGGGGAGGCGTGTCGATCGAGAAGACGCCCGCGCGCCCCTTGGCCTTGGCCGCGTCGCGGTCGAACAGGTACGTGCCGGCGCCGGACCAGGCGGCATCCCACTTCTGCTCGAGGCCTTCCAGGGCGGGCTTGTCGGGAATGTGCGCGTTCGTCATGGTGATGCTCCTCGAGCGATATGTGCGGCACTGTGTGAGCGTGCCTGAGTGTGGGTGCCGCGCCAGTCTACCGCCGGGGTGCGTGCCGGCTCAGAACGCGGTCTCGATGGTCTTGTTGCCGTCGATGATGTCGCGCACGGGGTCGCTCGTGAAGGCGTCGATGAGGGCCTTCGTGGACGCGGCATCCTTGTCCTCACCGGGGACGACCAGCTGGAGGGCGAAACGGTCGTCGAGCTCGGTCAGCAGGCCGTCGTCCTGAGGGGTGAGGCCGAGCGCGGCGATGTGCGAGGGCCACTGGAAGACGAGGTCCGCCTCGTCGTAGGCGGTGTTGAGCTGGTTGATCTGCAGCTCGAGGAACTGCAGGTCCTTCGGGTTCCCGGCGATGTCGTCGAGCGTCGCGGCGTAGGGGTCGACGCCCTCGGCGAGCGTGATGATCTTCGCGTCGGCGAGCATCTTCAGTGCACGCCCCGTGTTGGACGCATCGTTGGGGATCGCGACGGTGGCGCCCTGGGGGAGGTCGGCGATGTCGTCAAAGGTCTTCGAGTAGAACGCGATCGTGAAGTTGTAGATCGGCTGCACGGCGGTGAGGTCCGCCCCGTTGGCGGCGTTGAACTCCTCCATGTAGGGCTTGTGCTGCGAGAAGTTCGCGTCGATGTCGCCCGCGGCGAGCATCTTGTTAATCGTGACGTAGTCGGCGACCTCGACGAGCTGGATCTTGTAGCCGTCCTCGATCTCGTCGGCCGCGGCTTCGACGATGTCGGTCATCGGCGAGGTCACGGCGCCGACCCGGATGGTCTGGACGTCGCCGCCGCCCTGCGCGGCGGGGGAGGCGCAGCCGGCGAGGAGGGCGACGGCGGCGGCGGTGAGGGCTGCGGCGAGGGTGAGGCGGCGCGGGGACATGGTGCTCCTTGTGGGATGGGGGACGGATGCCGGTGGTGAGCCGGACTCAGCGGTGGTCGAGGCGGACCGAGATCCGCTGGCCGACCGCCTGGATGACGAGGACGATGACGAGGATGACGAGGATCGTGAAGTACATGAGCACGTCGTCGTACTCCTGGTAGCCGTACCGCAGCGCGAAGTCGCCGATGCCGCCGCCACCGACGACTCCGAGCACCGTCGAGTACGAGAGCAGACTGATGCTCGCCGAGGTCAGCGCGTAGACGAGACCCGGCAGGGCTTCGGGCAGCAGGAAGCGCCAGACCGTCTGCGGGACGGTCGCGCCGAGGGTCTGCGCGACACGGGGGATGCCGGGGCTCACCTCGCGGAGGATCTGCTCCACCAGCCGGCCGTAGACGGCCACGGCGACGACGCAGAGCGAGAACGTCGCCGCGGGCGTCCCGAAGGTCGTGCCGTAGACCGCCCGGGTCACGGGGACGAGGAAGACCACGAGCAGCAGGAACGGAAAGGAGCGGATGACGTTGATCAGGAAGTTCGCGACCGACCAGACGAGGCGCTGAGGGCGGATCCCGCCGGGACGGGTCAGGTAGACGGCGGCGCCGAGGGGCAGGCCGAACACCACCGCGGCAGCGAGCGAGACGCCGAGCATGTAGCCGGTCTCGCCGAGGGCCTCGACGAGGTCGTCACCGCGCTCGGCGAGCGACGCTCCCAGGGAGGCGAAGACATCCTCTGCGCCGCTCATCCGCCGAGCTCCCGCCGTGCGCGATCGAGATAGGTCTCGCGCCCGCCGCGTGCCGACGGCGCGACCGCGAGGATGTCGACGAGCCGACCGTCCTCGAACAGAGCGACCCGATCGCAGACGCCGCGGACGACGTCGAGGTCGTGGGTGACGATGACGATCGTCGTCCCGAAGCGGTCCCGCGCGTCGCGGAGCAGGTCGAGGACCTCGCCCGCGGTCGCCGCGTCAAGCGCGGAGGTGGGCTCGTCGCACAGCAGCAACCGGGGCCGGCTCACCAGCGCCCGCGCGATCCCGACCCGCTGGCGCTGCCCGCCGCTGAGCTGCGCGGGGTAGGCATCGGCCCGGTGATCAAGCCCCACGAAGCGCAGCACGTCGTCGACGGCGCTCGCCGTCCGCTCCTGTCGGGGTCGCAGCGAGAGGGCGACCTCGACGTTCTGCCGGACCGTCCGGTTCGACAGCAGGTGGACCCCCTGGAACACGACGCCGATCTCGCGTCGTAGGCGGCGGAGACCGGCGCGGTCGAGGCGGCCGATGTCGGAGCCCAGCACTGTTACGGAGCCCGAGGTGGCAGCGACTTCGCCGGTGAGGAGGTTCAGGAGGGTGCTCTTGCCCGCACCGCTCTCGCCGATGATCCCGAGGATCTCGCTCTCGGCGACGGTCAGGTCCACGTCGGCGAGACCCTGCACGCCGCCGGGGTACGCTACGCCCGCACGAGCGAGCTCGACGGGGGACGGGGACAGCACGAAAGGACCTCAAGACGTTGTTGGATGCCGTCCAACTATAGTTCTGCCATGAGCACCAGGTACCGGACCGAGGCGATCAACGACGACGGCGGGACCGGTGTCAGCCGGGTCACGGGCGGCCTGGAGGTCGCGGTGTCGAACCCGCTGAGCCCCGACGCGGACCTGTCGCGGAGCAATCCCGAGCAGTTGCTCGCCCTCGCCTGGGCCACCTGCCTAGACGCCACACTGCAGGCGATCGTGAAGGGCGCCCAGCGCACGCGGGTGCGCGTCGAGGTCGAGCTCCACGACTCCCCGGAGCGCGGCGGGTACGAGTTCCACGTCACGGCGTTCGTCGCCGCGGAGGGGCGCACGCTCGGCGAGACGGACGAACTCGTCGCGGCCGCGCACGACCGCTGCCCGATCTCGCGCCTGCTGCAGGGGGCGGCGACCGTCGGCATCCGTGCGGAGGACTGGGCCTCCTAGCGGTCCACGGCGAATCCGAGGTGCGGCATGTCGACGCCTCGGTAGCGGGTGACGAAGCGGCGGCGGACCGTCATCCCGAGGCGGATGGCGACGTTCATCGACGCGATGTTCGTGTCGCGGACCTTCGCCCACACGGCCGGGGCGTCGAGCGCGCGGAACGTCCAGTCGCGGGACGCCGCCGCGGCCTCGGTCGCGTACCCCCGTTGCCAGTGCGCCGGGCGGAAGAGGTACCCGACCTCCAGGACCTCGTCGTCGTCGATGCGCTGCCGGGTGATGCCGCACTGCCCGATCATCTCGCCCGGGGCGTCGGCGAGCTCGACGGCCCAGAGCCCGAACCCGTCCTCCGCGTAGCGCTGGAGGTTGCGCTCGAGCCACGCCCGGCACTCGCTCTCGGCGAAAGGCCCCTCGTACGCGGTCATCGCGACCGGGTCGGTGAGGATCGTCCGGAGTGCCGGCAGGTCGTCCTCGCCCATGTCGCGGAGGACGAGCCGCGCCGTCCGCAGGGTCACGCGTCCGTCCTCACGTCGATGCCGAGGGACGCCGCGAGCGCGAGCGCGTGCGAGGTCGCCTGATCGGCGGTCAGGGTGACGCCCCGCAGCATCCGGACGTCCGTGAAGGAGAGCACGTCCGCGCCGCGCAGGTCGACGTCGCCCGCCTGCCACTCCCTGACGTCCATCTCGTCCACCGACGTCTCCGCGAACCGCATCCGCTCCACGTGGGCGCCGGGGAGGTCGAGGGTGCCGATGCGGCATCCGGTCACCTCGACGTCTCGAAGCGTCGCGCCGCCCGCCGTCAGGTAGTCGATTCGCACGCCGTCCAGGACGAGACCGTCGCAGCGCGCGCGGGACAGGTCGAGGGTCCCGATCCGCCCGCCGCGGACGACGACCGTCCGCCACGTCCCCTCCCGGGCGATCAGCTCGGCCGTGGACACGGCGTCGAGGACGACGTCGGTGAGGATCGCTCCGGTCAGATCGAGGGTCTGAACGGATGCCGCGGCGACAACACTCTCGCTGATGCGGGTGTGCGCGGCATCCGTCGTCCCGGGGTCGAGGTCGATGCGCGCCTCGGATGTCTCGCCCGACCGGTGGAGCGCCGCGGACGAGAACTCCCGGGGGAGATCCGGATCCGGGATGCGGGGAGGCTCGGGACGGATGCGGGAGCGGGCCATGACGCCAGGCTATGCCGACGGTATGATCTTCTGCATCAGCACCGATCCGGCCATCACCGGGGAGCTCTCGGAAGAACAGCGGTCCGCCGCCCAGTAGAACCGAGCGGGGCAGGCCCGTCATCGCCGCAGGTGAGTGGGTGCACCCGGATCCGGGTCGCACCAAGCGGGGTGGTACCGCGGTCCTCGGATCGTCCTCGCAGGACCAGACCTGCAGGAGCGACATGACCTACCCCCGACCTTCCGCCTTCGGCCCCGCAGCCGACGCCCCCTCGGCCGTCGTCCCGAGCCCGCGCTTCCCCGACCTCGAGCGCGACGTCCTCGCGTTCTGGGAGCAGGACGACACGTTCCGAGCGTCGATCGCGCAGCGCGACGGCGCCGACGAGTGGGTGTTCTACGACGGCCCGCCGTTCGCCAACGGCCTGCCGCACTACGGCCACCTCCTCACCGGTTACGCGAAGGACCTCTTCCCGCGCTTCCAGACGATGCGAGGCAAGAAGGTCGACCGCGTCTTCGGCTGGGACACGCACGGGCTGCCCGCCGAACTCGAGGCGATGAAGCAGCTCGGGATCACCGAGAAGAGCGAGATCGAGGAGATGGGGATCGCCGCCTTCAACGCGAAGGCGCGCTCATCCGTCCTCGAGTACACGCAGGAGTGGGAGAACTACGTCACCCGCCAGGCGCGGTGGGTCGACTTCGAGCGCGGCTACAAGACGCTCGACACCGGGTACATGGAATCCGTCCTCTGGGCCTTCAAGGAGCTGTACGACAAGGACCTCGCCTACGAGGGCCACCGCGTGCTGCCGTACTGCTGGCGCGACGAGACCCCGCTCTCGAACCACGAGCTGCGCATGGACGACGACGTCTACAAGATGCGTCAGGACCCGTCCGTGACGGTGACCTTCCCGCTCGTCGGCGCCAAGGCCGAGGCTCTGGGACTCACGGCGGTCCGCGCCCTCGCCTGGACGACGACCCCGTGGACCCTCCCGACCAACCTCGCGCTCGCCGTCGGCCCCGACATCGAGTACGTCGTCCTGCCGGGCGGTCCTGCCGGAGCCGCCGACGTCCACGAGGACGCCCTCGAGGGTCAGTCGCACCGCTACCTGCTGGCCTCCGACCTGCTCGCGAACTACGCGAAGGACCTCGGCTACGCCTCGGCCGACGAGGCCCGCGAGGCGGTCGACCAGACCGTCCGCGGTGCGGACCTCGCCGACGTCGCGTACGACCGGCTCTTCGACTACTACGCCGACGAGGAGACCTGGGGCACCCAGCACGCCTGGTGCATCCTCGTCGACGACTACGTCACCACGACCGACGGCACGGGCATCGTCCACCAGGCCCCGGCCTACGGTGAGGACGACCAGCGCGTGACGGGGGCCGCCGGCATCCCGCTCATCATGAGCCTCGACGACGGCGGACGCTTCCTGCCGCAGGTGACCGACGTCGCCGGCGAGCTGTGGATGGACGCCAACCGTCCGCTCATCCGCTTGCTGAAAGCCGAAGGGCGCCTCCTGCGCGAGGCGTCGTACGAGCACTCGTACCCGCACTGCTGGCGCTGCCGGAACCCCCTCATCTACAAGGCTGTCTCGAGCTGGTTCGTCCGGGTCACCTCGATCAAGGACCGCCTCGTCGAGCTCAACGAGCAGATCACGTGGGCGCCCGAGAACGTCAAGCACGGCCAGTTCGGCAAGTGGCTCGAGGGCGCCCGCGACTGGTCGATCAGCCGCAACCGGTTCTGGGGTTCGCCGATCCCGGTGTGGAAGAGCGACGACCCCGAGTACCCCCGCGTCGACGTCTACGGCTCGCTCGCGGACCTCGAGCGCGACTTCGGCCGGCTGCCCGTGAACGAGGCGGGCGAGGTCGACCTGCACCGGCCGTTCATCGATGACCTGACCCGTCCGAACCCCGACGACCCGACCGGGCAGTCGACGATGCGCCGCATCGAGGACGTCTTCGACGTGTGGTTCGACTCCGGCTCGATGCCGTACGCGCAGGTGCACTACCCGTTCGAGAACCGCGAGTGGTTCGACGAGCACGCCCCCGCCGACTTCATCGTCGAGTACATCGGGCAGACCCGCGGCTGGTTCTACGTCATGCACGTCCTGTCGGGCGCGCTCTTCGACCGCCCGGCGTTCTCGGGCGTCGCCTGCCACGGCATCGTGCTCGGCAGCGACGGTCAGAAGATGTCGAAGTCGCTGCGCAACTACCCGGACGTCAGTGAGGTCTTCGACCGCGACGGCTCCGACGCGATGCGCTGGTTCCTCATGAGCTCGTCGGTCCTGCGCGGCGGCAACCTCGTCGTCACCGAGGAGGGCATCCGTTCGGGCGTCCGCGAGTTCCTGCTGCCGCTGTGGAACGCGTGGTACTTCTTCTCGACGTACGCGAACGCGGCCGGCGGCCAAGACGGTGCCGGCTACGAGGCGACGCGACGGACGGACTCCACGAACGTCCTCGACCGCCACATCCTGGCGCTCACGGGCGACCTGGTCCGCGACGTCGCCGCGGACCTCGAGGCCCTCGACTCGACGATGGCGGCCGCGAAGCTCCGCGAGTTCGCCGAGGCGCTGACCAACTGGTACATCCGTCGCTCGCGCGACCGGTTCTGGGTGGGGGTGGATGCCGCCGAACCGACCACGACCGAGGCGTTCGACACCCTCTACACGGTGCTCGAGACGCTCACGCGCGTTGCGGCTCCGCTCATCCCGCTCGTCTCCGAACGCATCTGGCAGGGTCTCACCGGGGGGCGGAGCGTCCACCTCGAGGACTGGCCGGACGCCGACGAGTTCGCCCCGGCATCCGACATCCGCGAAGCGATGGACACCGTCCGCGAGGTCTCGTCCGTCGCGAACGCCTTGCGCAAGAAGGAGGGCAAGCGCGTGCGTCTGCCGCTCGCGAACCTCACGGTCGCGGTGGGCGGCGCCGACGCGCTCGCGCAGTTCGAGGACATCGTGCGCGAGGAGCTCAACGTCAAGTCCGTCCAGGTCGTCGAGCTCACCGACGGCCTCGCCGAGCAGTACGGCATCAGCCAGCGACTCGCCGTCAACGCGCGTGCGGCGGGTCCGCGCCTCGGCAAGCAGGTCCAGCACGTCATCAAGGGCGCCAAGGCGGGCCTGTGGACCGAGGAGGACGGCGTGGTCGTCGTCGACGGGATCGCGCTCGAACCGGGGGAGTACGACCTCACGCTCGAGGCGGGCGGCGTCGCCGAGGGCACCGCGATCGCGCTCCTGCCGCGCGGCGGGTTCGTCCTGCTCGACACCACGACGACGCCCGAGCTCGAGGCCGAGGGTCTCGCGCGCGACGTCATCCGCGCCGTGCAGGACGCCCGCAAGGCCGCCGGGTTCGAGGTGAGCGACCGCATCGCGCTGCAGCTCACCTTCGACGACGACGGCGACGCCGAGGCGGTCGCGGCGGCGTTCGACGTCGCCGACGTCGCGGGGGAGACCCTCTCGGTCGCCGACCTCGTCGCCGCCGCCGACGGCACCGCCCTCCGCGGCGAGGCCCTGCGCTCGAGCCCCGAGCACACGGCATCCGTCCCCGCCGGCACCTACGCGAACGCCGGCTCCTTCACGATCGGCGTGCGCCGGATCGGAGCGACCTCATGAGCGACCGGACACGAGCGGATGCCGTCTACGCGGCACTCCTGGAACGGCAGGGGGAGCGCTGGGTCGAACCCCGGGTCGAGCGCACCCGTCGCGCGCTGGAACTCCTCGGCGACCCGCAGCGGAGCTACCGCGTCATCCACGTGACGGGCACGAACGGCAAGACCTCGACGAGCCGCATCGCCGAGTCGATCGTCCGGGCCCACGGGCTCCGGACCGGGCTCTTCACCAGCCCGCACCTGCAGCGCTTCACCGAACGGATCATGGTCGACGGCGAGCCCATCGCCGATGCCGCGATCGCGGACGCATGGGATGAGATCGCGCCCATCGTCGCGCTCGTCGACGAAGAGCTCGACGGCACGGACGAGCCTCCGCTGACCTTCTTCGAGCTGCTCACCGTGCTCGCCTTCGTCGCGTTCGCCGACGCCCCCGTCGACGTCGCGGTGATCGAAGTGGGCATGGGCGGTGCGTGGGACTCGACGAACACCGCCGACGGCGACGTCGCGGTGTTCGCGCCGATCGACATCGACCACGCCGACAAGCTCGGCGACACGATCGGCGAGATCGCCACCGTGAAGTCCGGCATCATCAAGCCGAACGCCGCCGTGGTGTCCGCGGCCCAGCAGACCGCAGCGCTCAGCGTGCTGACGACGGCGGCTCGGGCTCGGGGCGCGTCCTTGGCCGTCGAGGGGGAGCAGTTCGGCCTGCTCGACCAGAAGCTCGCCGTCGGCGGTCAGCTGCTGACGGTCCGCGGGCTCGCGGCCACGTACGACGAGCTCTACCTGCCGCTGTACGGCGCGCACCAGGGCCACAACGCCGCGCTGGCGATCACGGCCGTCGAGTCGCTCATCGGGGGAGGTTCGCAGCCCATCGCCGCCGACGTGCTCGCCGACGGCCTCGGCAACGTGACCTCGCCCGGACGTCTTCAGCTCGTCGGCATCGCGCCCACCGTCCTCGTCGACAGTGCGCACAACCCGCACGGTGCCCGCTCGCTGGTCGCAGCCCTGGGGGACTCGTTCGACTTCGACGACTGGGGTCTCGTGCTCGGCGCCTTCGCCGACAAGGACGTCGCCGGGATCGTCCAGACGCTCGCCCCCGCGGTCGCGCACGTGTTCGCGACCGCCCCCGAGTCCGACCGCGCGGAGGAGCCGGATGCCGTCGCCGACCTCGTCGAGCAGACCGAGACGCCCGTCACGGTCCACCGCGACCTCGCCGAGGCAGCCGAGGCCGCCCGCGCGTGGGCGGCGGAATCCGACCGGCGCGCGGTGGTCATCGCCGGCAGCGTCGTGCTCGCCGGCGAGGCGGTCGTCCTCGCCGAGGCGGAGGACTGGAAGTCGGGGTACCGATCGTGAGCAGGTCACCGCGTCAGCCCCGTCCGCGCCGCCAGCGCGGCGCGCGCGAGTCGCTCCTGTCGGTGATCCTCGGCTTCGAGTCCATCGTCGCCTTCCTCGCCGGTCTGTCGGTCTACGGGCTCCGTGCGCTCCCGCAGGGGATCGAGCCGTGGTGGGGGATCGTCGGTGGTGTCACCCTCGGCATCCTGATGATCGTCGTCAGTGCGTTCACCCGTTATCGCGCGGGAGTCATCGCCGGCGGACTGCTGCAGGTCGTCGTCGCCCTGGGTGCGTTCCTCGTGCCGGCCGTCCTGATCGCGGCCGCCGTTTTCGGCGCGTTGTACGTGTATGGCACCATCAAGGGCGGCGCGCTCGACGAGCGCAACGCCACACTCGCCGCCGAGGCGGAGAAGAACGGAGACTGACATGGCCACCGAACAGACACTCGTCCTCGTGAAGCCCGACGGCGTCGCGCGCGGACTGACCGGCGCGATCCTCGCCCGCATCGAGGCGAAGGGGTACTCGCTCGTCGACATCCGCCTCGTCGACCCCGATCGCGAGCGCCTCGAGCAGCACTACGCCGAGCACGAGGGCAAGCCGTTCTACGAGCCGCTCCTCGAGTTCATGATGTCGGGCCCGTCCGTGGCGATCCGCCTCGCAGGCAACCGCGTCATCGAGGGTTTCCGCTCGCTCGCGGGGACCACCGACCCGACGACGGCCGCACCCGGCACGATCCGCGGGGACTTCGGACGCGACTGGGGCCTCGCCGTCCAGCAGAACCTCGTCCACGGCAGCGACAGCGTCGAGTCCGCGAACCGGGAGCTCGCGATCTGGTTCGACTGACGACACGTCGTCACGCGCCCGTCCCGATCACCGGGGCGGGCGCGTCGTCGTCTCAGCGGGTGAACTCGGAGATCCAGTCCAGTCGCACCTGAGCGATCACGCCCACCACCGCGAACGCCACGATGGCCATGAGCGGTGTCCAGGGCATGAGCGCGTCCGCGCGTCGTCGGACGGCGGCGGATGCCGGGATCGCCCCTTCGCGGACCAGGTGGACGGCGACGGCGAAGAACGTCGGGATCGTCACAGACCACGTCACCATGCACCAGGGGCAGAGGGTGGCCAGCACGAAGATGCTCTGCGTGATGAGCCAGAGGACGAACGCGAACGCAGCGGTCACGCCGAGCCCGAACAGCAGCCAGAACCACTTCGCGAAGCGCGCCCCGGCCAGCAGCGCCGCACCCACAACGATCGGAGCGACCCACCCGGTGAGGCCGAGGATCGGGTTCGGGAACCCGAACACGGACCCCTGGGCCGAGTCGAGGTTCTTCCCGCACTGGACGAGAAGGCTGATGTCGCAGGATGCCGACGAGCCGGGGTTCTCGAGGAGCGAGAACTTCTCGGTGGTCAGTGCGAACGCCGCGATCCACCCCACGACGCCGGCGAAGATCAGCCAGAGTGCGAAGACGGTCGGGCGGGGAGAGCGGGTCCGCGTGGTCATGTCGGCGATTATCCCATCGGGATTGATCACCTTTCTGATGCGCCGGCCGTGCATATCGGAGAGCTCCGGTCACGGTTCGGGTCCGGGTAGTGGGATAATGGGGCTCGACGTCCCCGCGGCCGCGCCGCCAAGATGTCACCAGAAGACTTCGGGCGATCACGCCCGCGCAGCATCACCCCGCCGAGTGTGCGGGGATCGGCTGCAGACCGAATGAGTTCGCGGCACCTCCGAGACCGGAGCGTCGCCGCCCGATTTTCGCCGGACGGCACGCGGGGCCGTCGGCTGGGAGTAGGCCAGAGATGGCAGATGACACGAACGACACGACAGCGACCGACGCGATCGATGGGGATCTGACGGCCACGGCCGACCAGACCGCCGAGGAGGCGTCGTCCGATCAGGATGCAGCTCAGCTCGAGCAGCAGGTCGAGCCCGAGCAGGACGTCCAGTCCTCCGGTTCCGAGGAGCCGGTGGAAGACGCTCCGTCCACGGAGGCCGCTCAGCCGGTCGAAGCCGAGCAGCCTGCCGAGCCCGAGCAGCCTGCCGAGCCCGAGCAGTCCGCCGAGCCGGAGCAGCCTGCTGAGCCGGAGCAGCCTGCCGAGCCGACGATCCCGACGGCGGTCAGCCTCGGGCTCCTGCCCGAACAGTTCGTCTCGGCCGTGTCGACGGCCCTCCACTTCTACGCCCCCGAAGTCCCGCCGTTGCCGGCTGCGGCGCGCGACGAGCGCGACCGGGACGACCGCGGCCGGGACGACCGTGGGCGTGACGACCGTGATGAGCCGTCCGCCGAGTCCGGCGGCAGCTCGCGTCGTCGCAACCGTCGTCGCGGTGGCAACGCCGTCGAGCAGAACGACGAGCCGGTCGCGCCCCGCCGCCGCGCCGTCGAGGTCATCACCGAGCCGCAGCGGATCAAGGGATCCACGCGACTCGAAGCCAAGAAGCAGCGCCGTCGCGACGGGCGCGAAGCCGGTCGTCGCCGCGCCGTCGTCACCGAGGCCGAGTTCCTCGCCCGCCGCGAGTCCGTCGATCGCGACATGATCGTCCGCTCGCGCGGCGGTCGCATCCAGATCGGCGTGCTCGAGGACAACGTCCTCGTCGAGCACTACGTCGCCCGCAACCAGGATGCGTCGCTCATCGGCAACGTGTACCTCGGTCGCGTGCAGAACGTCCTCCCCAGCATGGAGGCGGCCTTCGTCGACATCGGTCGCGGCCGCAACGCCGTGCTGTACTCCGGTGAGGTCGACTGGGATGCCGTCGAGACCGGCAACCAGCCCCGCCGGATCGAGCTGGCACTCAAGTCCGGCGACCGTGTCCTCGTGCAGGTCACGAAGGACCCCGTCGGCCACAAGGGCGCCCGCCTGACGAGCCAGATCTCCCTTCCGGGTCGCTACCTGGTGTACGTTCCCGGCGGCGCCATGAACGGCATCTCGCGGAAGCTCCCCGACACCGAGCGTGCTCGCCTGAAGAAGATCCTCAAGGAGGTCCTCCCGGAGTCGTCCGGCGTCATCGTGCGCACGGCCGCCGAGGGCGCGACCGAGGAGCAGCTGACGAGGGACGTCCAGCGGCTCACCTCGCAGTGGGAGCACATCAGCACGCAGGCGCAGACCGGGCAGGCTCCGGCGCTCCTGCACTCGGAGCCCGACCTCCTGGTCAAGATCGTCCGCGATGTCTTCAACGAGGACTTCCGCAAGATGCTCATCCAGGGCGACGAGGCATACGAGACCATCACGTCGTACCTGACGGGCGTCGCTCCCGACCTGCTCGAGCGCATCGAGAAGTACGAGGGCGAGCAGGACCCGTTCGACGTCTTCCGCGTCACCGAGCAGATCGAGAAGGCGCTGGATCGCAAGGTCTGGCTGCCCTCCGGTGGTTCCCTCGTCATCGACCGCACCGAGGCGATGACGGTCGTCGACGTCAACACCGGCAAGTTCGTCGGCACCGGCGGAAACCTCGAAGAGACGGTCACGAAGAACAACCTCGAGGCCGCGGAGGAGATCGTCCGCCAGCTGCGCCTTCGCGACATCGGCGGCATCATCGTCGTCGACTTCATCGACATGGTGCTCGAGTCCAACCGCGACCTCGTCCTCCGCCGCCTCGTCGAGTGCCTGAGCCGCGACCGGACGAAGCACCAGGTCGCCGAGGTCACCTCGCTCGGCCTCGTGCAGATGACTCGCAAGAAGATCGGCCTCGGCCTGCTCGAGACGTTCAGCGAGGCGTGCGAGGTGTGCGCTGGTCGAGGCGTCATCGTCCACCACGACCCCGTCGTCAAGCACCGTTCCTCGGGCGGCGACCGCGGCAACGGCAACGGTGGCAACAACGGGAACAACCGCCGTCCGCGCCAGAACAGCGGTTCGTCCCAGAATCAGGGCGCAAACGCCCCCGCCGCGGCACCCGGCCACACCCACGTCATCACGGAGGGTGTGAAGTCCGCGCTCGCGCAGATCGCGGCATCCACCATCCAGCCTCACGAGGAGGCGGCCGCGGCCGCTGCGGAGGAGCAGGTCGCCGAGCGGCCCGAGCGCGCCAAGCGTCCCCGTCGCAAGAAGGCGGATGCCGCGCCGAAGACCGATGCCGATCGTCTGCTCGACTCGGTCCTCGAGGCGCTCCCCGAGCCGAAGGCTCCGGGTCAGGGCCGTGCGCGTCGCCGTGTGACGACGGCCGCCCTCACGGGCACACCCGTCCAGACGGCTCCGGAGGACTGATCCGGCGCGTCACCGCCCCCGACGTTGGCGGGCGGTGACGCGCAGTCCCGAGGCGATCAGTCGGCGCACGAGCTCGTGCGCGCCGACCTGCTCGGCGCCGCCGGCGACCAGGCGCGCGATCGCGTCCTCCGGGACGTCGTAGTGGTCGCGATCGAATGCACGCGGCGGGATGCCGTGGGTCGCCGCGAAGGCGTGCAGCTCATCCAGGTCGCTGTCCGAGACCAGGTGGGCCCACAGCCTGCCGTGGGCGGGCCACATCGCGGAGTCGACGAGAACGGTCATCCGCCGATCTTAGGCGGGCGCGTCCCGGGCGGGACCGCGCGCGACGCGCCGGGGGTCGCTTTTGCCCTCACTGCGGGGATCGGGTATTCTGGTCCCTTGGTGCGTCACGTGTCGCAGGCAGTTGCGATGCAGAGCCTGGCTTCCGCACCATGACTTCCAGTCTCATCAGACAATCGGAGCCGTGCGCTCCACAGAAGAAACAAGGTGTGAAGTGGTTTACGCAGTTGTGCGCGCCGGTGGCCGTCAGGAGAAGGTTCAGGTCGGAACGATCGTCGTCCTCGACCGTCAGTCGGCCAAGATCGGCGACAAGATCGAGCTCCCCGCCGTCCTGTTCGTCGACGGCGACGCCGTGACGACCGACGCCGACAAGCTCGCCGAGGTCAAGGTCACCGCCGAGGTCGTCGGCGAAGAGCGTGGTCCGAAGATCATCATCCAGAAGTTCAAGAACAAGACCGGCTACAAGAAGCGCCAGGGCCACCGCCAGGACCTCACGCGCGTCAAGATCACCGGCATCAAGTAAGTAGCCGAGAGGACACGAGAGATGGCACACAAAAAGGGCGCAAGCTCCACCCGTAACGGTCGTGACTCCAACGCACAGCGCCTCGGCGTGAAGCGGTTCGGTGGTCAGAAGGTCCTCGCCGGAGAGATCATCGTCCGTCAGCGCGGCACCCACTTCCACCCCGGCGCCGATGTCGGCCGCGGTGGCGACGACACGCTGTTCGCTCTGGCCGCCGGTGCGGTCGAGTTCGGCACGAAGGGCGGCCGCAAGGTCGTCAACATCGTGCCGGTCGCTGAGTGACCACACACAATCCTTGACGAGGGGCGGGCTGCGGCCCGCCCCTCTCTTTTTCCCCGCCGACCGTGGTCGGCTTCCCCGTCAGGAGACACCGCATGGTGACGTTCGTCGATCGCGTGACGCTGCATTTGAGCGCAGGCAAGGGCGGCAACGGCTGCGTGTCCGTGAAGCGCGAGAAGTTCAAGCCTCTCGCCGGTCCTGACGGCGGCAACGGCGGGCACGGCGGCGACATCATCCTCGTGTCCGACCCCCAGGTCACCACCCTGCTCTCGTACCACCACTCGCCGCACCGTTCCGCCGGTAACGGCGGCTTCGGCATGGGAGACCACCGCTCCGGAGCCCAGGGCGAGCCGCTCGAGCTCCAGGTGCCCGTCGGAACCGTCGTCAAGGACGAGACCGGTGAGGTCCTCGTCGACATGGCGACGCCCGGCATCCGCTTCGTCGTCGCCCCCGGCGGCCAGGGTGGTCTCGGCAACGCGGCGCTCGCGAACCCGAAGCGCAAGGCGCCCGGATTCGCACTCCTGGGTACCCCGGGGTGGGAGGGCGACGTTCAGCTCGAGCTGAAGACCGTCGCTGACGTGGCTCTGGTCGGGTTCCCGTCGGCCGGCAAGTCGAGCCTCATCGCGGCCATCTCGGCGGCGCGGCCCAAGATCGCCGACTACCCGTTCACGACGCTGCACCCGAACCTCGGTGTCGTCCAGGCCGGCGATGCCCGCTACACCGTGGCCGACGTCCCCGGGCTGATCGAAGGCGCGAGCGAGGGCAAGGGCCTCGGGCTCGAGTTCCTCCGCCACGTCGAGCGTTGCACGGCCCTCGTCCACGTGCTCGATTGCGCGACGCTGGAGCCCGGTCGCGACCCCATCAGCGACCTCGACGTGATCCTGGCCGAGCTCGCCGCCTACCCCGTTCCCGAGGGGCAGATTCCACTGCTCGAACGGCCGCAGCTCGTCGCGCTGAACAAGCTCGACGTGCCCGAGGCGAAGGAGCTCGCAGATCTCGTTCGCCCTGAGCTCGAGCAGCGCGGATTCCGTGTCTTCGACATCTCGACGGTCAGCCGCGACGGCCTCCGTCAGCTGACGTTCGCCCTCGGTGAGATCGTCGAGGAGCACCGTGCGGCGCTGGCCGCGGCGCCCGCTCCCGAGCGCGTCGTCATCCGCCCGCAGGGAACAAAGAAGGACTTCGAGATCCGCGTCGAGGGTGGCACCTACGGCAACATCTACCGCATCCTCGGCGACAAGCCGGTGCGGTGGGTGCAGCAGACGGACTTCCAGAACGAAGAGGCCGTCG
Source organism: Microbacterium aquilitoris (assembly GCF_031932285.1). Lineage (NCBI taxonomy): Bacteria > Bacillati > Actinomycetota > Actinomycetes > Micrococcales > Microbacteriaceae > Microbacterium > Microbacterium aquilitoris. Next base: position 1,162,984 of record NZ_JAUZVT010000002.1, on the reverse strand, counting down.
GCTTCCTGGCCGACCGCCTCGAGAAGCTCGGCGTGGAGGACGGCCTCTTCAAGGCCGGTGCGCAGGCCGGGTCGACGGTCGTCATCGGCGCCGGCGACGGGATCGTCTTCGACTGGCACCCCTCGCTCGGCTCCGCAGCCGAGCTCATGACCGCGCCGCGTGGCACGGATCCCCGACTCGACCTGAACCCCCGTCGCACGACCTCGCAGCGCCGTGATCGCTATCACGAGCGGATGGATGCCAAGGCCGAGGCGCGCGCCGAGCTCGAGTCCGAGCGGATCGCTGCGACGCGCGGGGAGGACGAGGACGAGTCGTGACGCTGCAGGACCGTGCCGGGCTCGCCGGCGCACGCCGCGTCGTCGTCAAGGTGGGCTCGTCGTCCATCAGCGGTGAGAACGCGGAGAAGATCGGGCCGATCGTCGATGCCCTGGCCGAGGCGCACGCCCGCGGGACCGAGGTCGTCCTGGTGTCCTCCGGTGCGATCGCGACCGGGATGCCGTTCCTGCTGCTCGACGCCCGTCCGAGCGACCTCGCGACGCAGCAGGCCGCGGCCGCCGTCGGGCAGAACGTCCTGATCTACCGCTACCAGGAGGCCCTTCGGCCCTTCGACATCGTCGCCGGGCAGGTGCTCCTGACCGCGGGGGACCTCGAGAACCCGACGCACCGTTCCAACGCCCGACGGGCCATGGAACGCCTCCTGGGCCTGCGCATCCTCCCGATCGTCAACGAGAACGACACCGTCGCGACCCACGAGATCCGCTTCGGTGACAACGACCGACTGGCGGCCCTCGTGGCTCAGCTCGTGGGCGCCGACGCCCTCGTGCTCCTGAGCGACATCGAGACTCTCTACACGCGCCCGCCGGACGAGCCGGGCGCCACCCCGATCATCGACGTCGCGTACGGCGACGATCTGTCGGGCTATCAGTTCGGGTCCGTCGTGGTGAACAGTGTCGGCACGGGCGGAGCGGCGACGAAGGCCTCGGCCGCTCGGCTGGCAGCATCCGCCGGGATCGCGGTGCTCGTCACGAGCGCCGACCTCGTGCACGACGCCCTGCGGGGCGAACAGGTGGGCACCTGGTTCGCACCGAATCCCCAGCCCGCCGCCCCGGTGACGACCGCTCCGGTGCGGGTCGACGGCGCTTGAGACGCTGAGACCCGGCATCCGCCGCCCTAGACTTGGCGGATGACGATCACCGCTGCCACGCCCCAGGAGCGCATGCATTCGGCGCGGACCGCATCGCGGTCGCTGGGACTGCTGACGGATGCCGCCAAGACCGCCCTCCTGCGTTCGATCGCCGAGGCCATCGATGCGAACGTCGACGAGATCGTCGAAGCGAACGCCGACGACGTCTCGCGCGGGCGAGCTGACGGCCTCACGACGGGGCTCATCGACCGGCTCACCCTCGACGGCAGTCGGGTCGCGGCCCTCGCGACGGCGGTGCGCGACGTCGCCCAGCTGCCCGACCCCGTCGGGCGCGTCCTCGACGACCGCGTCCTCGACAACGGGCTGCACCTGCAGAAGGTCTCCGTGCCGTTCGGTGTGATCGGGTCGATCTACGAGGCTCGTCCCAACGTGACCGTCGACATCGCCGCCCTCGCGCTCCGTTCGGGGAACGCGGTGGTGCTGCGAGGGGGGAGTGCTGCGCAGTCGACCAATGCGGCGCTGATCTCGGTGATGAGGGGCGCTCTCGCCGACGCCGGCGTCGACCCCGAGGCGATCCAGACCGTCGACGACTTCGGTCGCGATGGTGCGCGGGCCCTCATGCGGGCGCGCGGCCTCGTCGACGTCCTCGTGCCGCGGGGGAGCGCGCAGCTCATCGAGACCGTCGTCACCGAGTCCTCCGTCCCCGTCATCGAAACCGGTGCCGGCGTCGTGCACATCGTCCTCGACGCGACCGCACCGCTGGACTGGGCGACCGACATCGTCGTCAACGCGAAGGTGCAGCGTCCGAGTGTCTGCAATGCGGTGGAGACCGTCCTCGTGCACCGCGATGCGGCATCCCGTCTCCTGCCCTCCGTCATCGAGGCTCTGCAGGAACGCGGCGTGACCGTCCACGGCGATGCCGCCGCGGCATCCTTCGGGCGGGATGTCGTACCCGCGACCGACGAGGACTGGGCCACCGAGCACATGAGCCTCGACATCTCGATCCGCGTCGTCGACGACCTCGACGACGCGCTGGCTCACATCCGGCGATACTCGACGCAGCACACCGAATCGATCATCACGACCGACGACGACGTCGCCGAACGGTTCCTGGCCGAAGTGGATGCCGCCGTCGTGATGGTCAACGCGTCGACCCGGTTCACCGACGGGGGAGAGTTCGGCTTCGGCGCCGAGGTGGGGATCTCGACCCAGAAGCTCCACGCCCGAGGGCCCATGGGGCTGCCCGAACTGACGACCACGAAGTGGTTGGCGCGGGGCGCCGGGCAGATCCGGTCCTGACCGCCTAAACTGTTCCTGCACCCGACCCCTCGAACGGAGCCCGAATGAACTTCGCGACGACCATCGTCCTCGCCGCAGCCGAGACTGAGCACCACGGTGGAAACGTCATAGCCACGACCTACGGGTACGGCATCGTGGCTTTCGCGCTGTTTATGCTGCTGGGCCTCGTGAGCGTGTCGTACCGCAACGTGGCCAACCGTCACGCCCACAAGGCCGAGGCGTACGCCGCGAAGAACCCCGTGCAGCAGGCGGGCCACGGCCACCACTGAGGCCGCGTTCATGGCAACCACGCGGGCACCGCGTATCGGTGTGATGGGCGGCACGTTCGACCCCATCCACCACGGTCACCTCGTGGCGGCGAGCGAGGTTGCGCAGTCGTTCGACCTCGACGAGGTCGTGTTCGTCCCGACCGGTCAGCCCTGGCAGAAGTCCGGCGTGTCGTCGTCGGAGCACCGCTATCTGATGACCGTCATCGCCACGGCATCCAACCCCATGTTCACCGTCAGTCGTGTCGACGTCGACCGCACCGGGGCAACCTACACGATCGACACGTTGCGTGACCTCAAAGCGCAGCGGCCCGATGCGCAGCTCTTCTTCATCACCGGTGCGGACGCGATCGCGCAGATCGTCGGCTGGCGGGACGTCGACGAACTGTGGGACCTCGCGCACTTCGTGGCGGTCTCCCGTCCGGGCCACACGCTGAGCGTCGACGGGCTGCCCTCGGACGACGTCAGCGTCCTCGAGATCCCGGCGCTGTCCATCTCGTCCACCGACTGCCGCGCTCGCGTGAGCCGTGGGCACCCCGTCTGGTACCTCGTGCCCGACGGCGTCGTCCAATACATTGCGAAGCATCACCTGTATCGGAGCAAGGCATGAGCACACCAGACCAGCCGAGCACCCCGCCCCTGACACGGCGGCAGCTGCGGGAGCTGCGCAACACGGCATCCACGCCGATCATCACGCCCGAAGAGGCGCAAGCGGATGCCGACGCGTCGGACGCCGCTGCCGTGGAGGCTGCTCTCGCCGAGGTCGAGCACGAGTCCGAGGTCGCCCCGGAGCGCACTCCGGCCGTTCTCGCGGACGACGTGGACCTCGACCCTGACGCCCACCCCGTGACGCGACGCCAGGCGCGGCATCTCGCGAAGCTGCGCACCGGGACGGTCGACGTCGTCGAGTCCGCTCCCGTAACGGACGAGGTCTCGACAGGCGACGCCGCGGCGACCGAGCACGAGACGACCGAGCACGAGACGGCTGAGCACGAGACCGCCGATGGTGAGCCGGTCGATGGGATCCCCGCCGATGGGGACCACGATGACGACCATGCGTCCGCCGACGCCGCCGAGACGCCGCAGGAGGACGCTGAGGGGTCGACCTCGGTGGACGAATCTGCGGAACCCGTCTCGGACGCGCCGGAGCACACTGTCGAGCCGGATGCCGACTCCGCAGAAGTTCCCCTCGACGCGGCCCCCGCGGACGTGGAAGCCGAGGCCGACGAGTCCACCGACGCGCCGGAGCCCGCGCGGGTCGTCGCTCCCGAGCTCGGCGCGCAACTCCTCGCGGACGGTGCGGCGCCCGTCGACGTTCCGCCGTCGTTCGACCACCTGCTGACGCGCGGCGGCAGCGGCTCGTCGTCGGCGCCTAACGCGCTGATCCTGTCGCAGACGCCCGAGACCGGATCGCTCTCGGTCCCGATCCTCGGCACGGGAGAACTGATCATCACCGGCAGCTACGCGTTGCCGGAGAGCTTCGGGTCCACGGGGACGTCCCCTGGATCCGACGGTAAGGATGCCGACGCCGCCCTCATGGACGGCGAACTGCCGCCGGCATCCTCACCGACCCCGATCGCCGCATCGGCGGCGATCAGTACGATCAAGAGTGCGGATGAGATCATCCGCCCCCCGGCTCCCGAAAAGGGAAGCCGGCTCATCATGACCCTCGCGATCTGCGCCGGTGCCCTCGGGCTGGCTCTCGCGACGGTGCTCATCTTCACCGTTGTGAACGGAGTCTTCTGATGGTTGCTGCAGAGCACACGCACGAACTGGTCCAGGTGGCCGCGGCCGCCGCCGACAGCAAGGGGGGAACCGATCTCGTCGCCTTCGACGTGTCGGGACCGCTTCCGCTGATCGACGCCTTCCTCCTCGTCACCGGTAACAGCGAGCGCAACGTCGCCGCCATCGCCGACGAGGTCGAGGACAAGATGCTCGAGGCGGGCCAGAAGCGCCTGCGCCGCGAGGGACGCGACGAATCGCGCTGGGTGCTGATCGACTTCGGCGACCTGGTCGTCCACGTCTTCCACGAAGAGGAGCGCGTGTTCTACGGCCTCGAGCGCCTGTGGAAGGACTGCCCGATCATCCCCGTGACGATCGCGGAGCCCACGCGCAGCGAGTGACGTCGTCGCCGCGTGTTCAGAGCACTCCTCCGCGTGTAGTAAGCTGGATGAGTTGCCGCGAGCGGCGACCAAGGGCCTGTGGCGCAGCTGGTAGCGCACCTGCATGGCATGCAGGGGGTCAGGGGTTCGAGTCCCCTCAGGTCCACCAAATACCCCGGTTCGCCGGGGTTTTTGTGTTTCTACCCGCGGGTGCGTCGATGCCGTACGCTCGGCGCATGCACATCGGATCGGCACGAAGGCGGGGGCCTCGTGGGGCGGTGCGAGACATGAGTCGAGCCGACCTCCGCCTCGTCCCCATGACCCCGCGGGATCCGCACGAACCGGCCAGGGCAGCCTCGTCGCTGGAGCTCTTCTTCGATCTCGTCTTCGTCGTCGCCGTCAGCATCTCCGCGGTCGAGCTGCATCACGCTCTGACCGGCGGTCACATCGTCGATGGCGTCCTGAGTTATGCCGCCGTGTTCTTCAGCATCTGGTGGGCATGGATGAACTTCACCTGGTTCGCCACCGCATTCGATACGGACGACTGGCCCTACCGTCTCCTCACCATCGTCCAGATGGGAGGCGTGCTGGTGCTCGCGGCAGGAGTCCATTCGGCATTCGCCGACGGCGACTTCCGCATCGTGACCGCGGGGTACGTGGTCATGCGGCTCGCCATGGTCGCTCAGTGGATCCGTGCCTTCCGGGGAGCGGGGCCGGCGCGAGCGGCGACGGTGACCTACGCCGTCGGGATCACGGCGGTGCAGGTCCTCTGGGTGGCGGCACTGCTGCTCCCGGTCGGTGCCTTCCGGCTCCTCATCGTGGGGCTGATCCTCGCGGAGCTGGCGGTTCCGGTCATCGCGGAGAGCAGAGCGCCCACACCGCGCAACGCGCACCACATCACCGAGCGCTACGGTTTGTTCACTCTCATCCTGCTCGGTGAGAGTCTGCTCGCCTCCGCGAACGCGGTGATCCACGCCGTGCAGGATGCCGAGTCACTGACTCCACTCATCGGGATCGCCGTCCTCACCCTCGCCGTGACCGCCGCGCTGTGGTGGATCTACTTCTGGCCGCCGCACCACCTGGCGATCGACCGGCTGGGAAGTCCACTGCTGTACGGCTACGGCCACTACTTCGTGTTCGCGGCGGCCGGCGCCTTCTCCGCCGGCATCGAGGTCGAGATCGACGTGCTGACAAGTGACAGCGCGTTGATGTCGCCTGCGGCATCCTTCACCTATACGGTGCCCATCGCGATCTTCATTGGGGTCGTCTGGCTGCTGGCGATCCGTCCGCACGCGGGGCGTGCCGTGAACCTCATCGTCCCGTCGGGAGCGGTCCTCGTCCTCATCGACCCGCTCGTCCCGGTGCCCGTGGCGTTGACGGCCGTCATCCTCGCCGGGGTGGTCGCGGCTCTCATCGTCTCCGAACCGCGCGCGGTCAATTCCGACGGCGGGGCGCTCGTCGACGTCTGATGCCGTGCGAACCGGTGGTCCTCAGCTCGACGAGGTCTGCAGCTCACGACGCCGACGCGCATGACGCCACTCCGATACGAAGACGGAGCTCCGTCCGGCGGCGGTGCAGACGCCGCACACGGCTGCCGCAGCGAGGACGGCGCCGGCCTGATCGGAACCCTGTGCCGCGCCGGTCACCGAGGAGAGGAGGAGCAGCACGATCCCGGACGTCACGGCCCCGAGCAGCCAGAACACCATCACGTGCGCGACGACGCCGCGCACATTCCGCATCCACCGGGCCACGAGCCACGCGATCGGCGCGCCGAGCCACACCAACGCGAACGAGAGTGCGGCCGCGCCCAGCACGACGAAGACGAGAAGACCCTTCACGCTCTCGTCCGTCTGCATCGCTACGACGAACAAGTACACGGCGACGACCGCGACGAAACAGACCCACGTGGTGAATGTGTGACGAGCGACGTCGCGGGAATCAAGGGCTCTCGATCCCGGCTCACTCGGCGGAATCGGAAGCCTCCGCGTCCACCTCGGCGGCGTCGACGTCGAGATCCCCGGCGTCGGGAGCGACGAACCGCTCCTCGGGAGACGGGTCGTCAGGGTGATCAGGGGCACCGTGGGGCGCAGGGGGCAGGCCGTCCTGCTCTCCGCCGACGAGTCGCTCCAGGTCGGGCGTGGGATCGTTGCTCATGGGGGTCCTCTCGACTCTTCGAGCATGTCGGACCTCGAGCGTTGCGTCGAGGGCCTTGACCTGATTCAGCTGTTCTCGGTCGGGTCAACCAGCTGCAGCAGCAGGCTCCGGATGGGCTGCGCCCGCTCGGTGAAGGCGCGTTGCGCCGTGACGTACTCGGCCTTGCCCGCCGGCGTCTCGATGGGCACGGGGGAGTAGCCCCAGTCGCTGAGGTCGTACGGCGAGGCTCGCATGTCGAGTTCCCGGATGTCGCGGGCGAGCACGAACGCATCCAGGAGCAGCTCGCCGGGAACGAGCGGGCCGAGCTTCACCGCCCACTTGTAGAGGTCCATCCCCGCGTGGAGACACCCCGGCTGCTCCGTCAGCGCCTGCGTGTCGCGCGTGGGAGCGAAGCGATTGCGTGGCGCCGCGTCGGGCGTGAAGAAGCGGAACGCGTCGATGTGCGTGCATCGCAGATCGTGCGCCTCGACGACGGCATCCGTCCCCTCGGCACCGAGTCGCAACGGCACGGGATGCCGCGTCTCACCGTCCCCGTAGACCATCGCCCACTCGTGAAGGCCGAAGCATCCGTACGAGCCGATCCGTCCGAGCGTGCTCGACAGGATGCCGCAGATCGCGCGGACCAGCGGCGCCTTCTCGGTGAGGAACGCGTCGGCGTCGGCCGCGACCGTGCCCGCCTCGCTGCGGTACCAGCGCCACCCCGCGTGCGGCGAGTCCGCAGCATCCGCCAACCGGACGTCACGCCCCGGATGCCAGCGGCGCAGGACGGCCGGCTTGTAGGAGTAGTACGTGTAGAGGAAGTCGTCGACCGGGTGCGTCTCGCCCCGGGCCGCGCGAAGACGGCGTCCGGCGGTCAGCGCATCGGCCCGCTCGGCGTGCGCTCGCATCCGCTCGGTCCAGTCGGTCCGCGCGAGGACGTCGCTCGTCAGGGTGGGCATCGCGGGCCGGTCAGAGGGGCTGGATGAGTTCGGGGGAGTCGTTGCGGACGTTGCCGACGGCACTGGAGACGACGTGGTCGGTGAGGCCGGCGACGACCTGGGGGGCTGCGTCGACGGCGGCGTCGAGGAGGTCGCCGACGTTGTCCACCTCGGTGTCGAGCCACGCGTCGGCGAAGTCGGCGTCGAGGAACAACGGCATCCGGTCATGGATCGACCCGAGCGGCGCGACGGCGTCGCGCGTGATGATCGTGAAGGACAGCACCCAGCGCGTGGGGTCGTCCTCGGCCTTCGCCGGGTCCTTCCACCACTCGTAGAGTCCCGCGAACAGCAGCGGGGACCCGTCGGCGGGATGGATGAAGTACGGCGTCTTGCCCTCGTCGGTCGTCTGCCACTCGTAGTACCCGGTGGCAGGCACGATCGCGCGGCGCTTGATGAGGGCCTGCCGGAACATCGGCTTGTCCTCGAGCTCCTCCGAACGCGCGTTGAACGCCCGCGCGCCGACCTTCACGTCCTTCGCCCACGAGGGGACGAGGCCCCAGCGCGCCGGCTCCAGCCGCCGTGTGGGCGGGTCGGTCTTGGCCGAGTCGAGGACGATACCCACCCGCGAGGTCGGGGCGATGTTGTACGACGGAGCGGGGAGGTCGTCGCTCTCGACGTCGACGCGGAGAACGCCGACCAGTTCCGAGGCGACGTTGGCAACGACGAAGCGACCGCACATGGCTGTCAGCCTAGGAGGAGGTGGGGACATCGCGGACGATGTCGACGTCGGTCAGTCGCTCGAGCAGTTCCGCGCCGTCGTCGCCGGTGACCCAGGGCACGCCCGCGGCGCTGTGGTCGTCCACGGCCGTCCGACCGCCCGCGAGGACCGCCTCGGCGGGAGTCAGTCGCCGGATCGCGACACCGGCGACCTGCTCGGGATGCTCGATCGTGAATTGCGTGTAGATCTCGTCATCGTGCTGACCGTCGTCGCCGATGAGCAACCAGTCGATGTCGGGGAACTCATCCGCCAGGCGGCGCAGGTTCTCGTGCTTGTGCTCCTTGCCGCTGCGGAACCACCGGTCGTGCGTCGGACCCCAGTCCGTCAGGAGCATCGCGCCGAGGGGGAACAGGTGCCGCCGCTGGAATCGCACCAGGGTCGGCGCGACGTTCCACGCACCTGTCGAGAGATACAGGATGGGCGACCCGGGGTTCTCACGAACGAGCCGCTCGAGCAGGACGGCCATGCCGGGGACCGGCTGGCGGGCGTGCTCGTTGAGGACGAAGGAGTTCCACGCCGCTACGAAGGGCCGGGGGAGGGCGGTGACCATGACGGTGTCGTCCACGTCCGAGATCACCCCGAACCGGATGTCGTCTCCGACGATGAACACGCGGGCGTCGACCGGGTCGGCATCCTCCACGCTCATCGTGATCGTCTGCCAGCCCGCTGCGAGCGTGGCCGGGAGCACGGCGTCGACGACCCCACCGCGATCGGCGGCGACCTCGTGGCTCACCCCGTCGATCATCACGGTGACCCGCGCGTGGGCGATCGGCACGGCGGCGAAACTCCGCCATCCGCGCACACCGGCGTAGTCGCCCCGCTCTCGGCGCTTAGCCTTCGGGGGGATCAGCACCCGGCCGAGGACGCGCACCCACTGCGTGCTGCCGTACCCGGGGAACGCGGCGACCGTGGGCCGGCGGCCGTTCGTGCGGGCGCGCTTCTCGCGCCAGGCGTGGAACCGGTATTCGAGGCGTGCCAGCCAGAGCACCTTGGCGTCGCGGGGGGAGGAGGACATCGATTCAGTCTTTCACGTCGTCGGCCCGAGCCTCCGGCGCATCGTCGAGCTCGAGGTGGCGTGCCTCCCGGGCGCTGATGACGCGCTTCGCGATGTAGACGAGCAGGACGAACGCCGCGATGACGGCGACGAAGAGGTAGCCCGCGTAGTGGAGGCTGTCGGAGAGTTCGCGGTACCCCTCGGCGGCGGCTGCGGCGACGGAGACGTACGCGACCGACCAGACCGTGCACGCGGGCACGGTCCACGCGAGGAACCTGCGGTACGCGAATCCGCTCATCCCCACGGTGAGCGGGACGAGGGAGTGGAGGACCGGGAGGAAGCGCGACAGGAAGATGGCGGGCCCGCCGCGTCGACGCAGATAGAGCTCCGCGCGCATCCAGTTGCGTTCGCCGATCAGCTTCCCGACGCGCGAGAACCGGATGCGCGGTCCCAGCCAGCGTCCGAGCGCGAATCCGATGCTCTCGCCGATCAGCGATCCGATGAGGATGGCCAGGACGAGCCAGGTGCCCTCGGCGAGGTTGTCGACGGCCGTGCCGGCGACGATGACGATCGTGTCGCCGGGGACGATGAGCCCGACGAGGACGCTCGTCTCGAGCATCATCGCGAGTCCGGCGACGATGACGCGCACGACCGGGTCGACCGCCTGGACGGTACCGAGCAGCCAGTCGAGGATCTCGTTCACGACCTCAGATTATCCGCCGTCTACCCTGAGGGGGTGTCCAGCGACCTCGCCTCCCGCGCACTCGACGGCTGGCTCGATCCCGCGATCGCCTTCGCGACGGTCGTCGGCGATGCCGGGGACGCCTTCTGGTTGGATGCCGGGCCCGACGCCGCCGACGGGTGGAGCTGGGTGGGCACCGGCATCCCCTCGTCGCCTCCTCGTGAGGTCCGCCTCTCCGGTGGGACGGATGCCGCTGCGGGACCCTTCCGTGGCGGCTGGGTCGGCTGGTCGGGGTACGACGCGGCGGCCCGCCGCGCCGGCGCGCCTGCCGTGGACGACGTCGGGCCCGCAGAGGTCTGGCTCCGCGTCGATCGGATGCTGGGGTTCGATCACGCTGCACGGCGGATGGTCGCCTTCGGTGCGGAGGACGTCCTCGACGGGCTGGCCGCGTCGGTCGCTCGGGCTATCGCGACGGGAGAGGCCCCGAGCCCCGCGGAACCGCCCGTGGTCGAGGTCGTCGCCCGGCACGATCCTGCGGGGTACATCGCCCTCATCGAACGGTGTCGCGAAGAGATCAGGGAGGGGCGTGCGTACCAGCTGTGCCTCACCACGCGGTTCGAGACGGAGGCATCCGTCGACCCGGTCGACACGTACCTGCGGCTGAGAGCCGCGACGCCGGCGCACCACGGCGGATTCATCCGCAGCGGCGGGTGGGCGCTCGTCAGTGCGTCACCCGAGCAGTTCCTCTCGGTCTCGGAGGGGATCGTCCGCACGCGCCCCATCAAGGGCACGCGACCGCGTTCCGTCGACGTCGTCGAGGATGCGGCTCTCGCCGCCCAGCTGCGGGGGAGTGAGAAGGAGCAGGCCGAGAACGTCATGATCGTCGACCTCATGCGCAACGACCTGCAGCGCGTGTGCCAGACGGGGACGGTCGCGGCGGAGCGACTGCTCGAGGTCGAGTCCTACCCCGCGGTGCACCAGCTCGTGAGCACGGTGGCGGGGCGGGTGCGTCCGGGGACGACGGTCGGCGACCTGTGGAATGCCGCCTTCCCGGCCGGCAGCATGACGGGAGCGCCGAAGCTGTCGGCGATGCAGATCCTCCACCGGCTGGAGGGCGCGCCGCGCGGCGTCTTCGCGGGGTGCTTCGGGTGGATCGGTTCCGATGGGGGGCTCGACCTCGCCATGGTGATCCGCTCGATCGTGATCCATCCGGGCGGGGCCTACGTCGGTGCCGGCGGCGGTATCACGTGGGGCTCGATCGCGGCCGACGAGGTCGCGGAGGTGGGGATCAAAGCCCGAGCGCCGCTTCGCGCGCTGGGGGCGGAACTGCCACCGGGATGGTGAAAGTCCTGGTCCGCTAGGCTGAAAAGGCGCTTTCGCGCGCCCTCCCGACTTTGCACGATTGGTTCACCGTGTCCTCCAGCACCTCCTCCGACGCATCGACTCCCGAGCAGACCGGTTTCGACTCGCGCGCCATCCAGGCCAAGTGGCAGGCCCGGTGGGCGGAGTCCGACCCGTTCAAGGCCGGCGGCGACGAGGACACGCGCCCGCGCAAGTACGTGCTCGGAATGTTCCCCTACCCCTCGGGCGACCTTCACATGGGCCACGCCGAGAACTACGCCTACGTCGACGCCGTCGCGCGCTTCTGGCGCCACCGCGGCTACAACGTGCTGAACCCGATCGGCTGGGACTCCTTCGGCCTGCCCGCCGAGAACGCCGCGATCAAGGGCGGCGCGGGCTCGGACCCGCGCGAGTGGACCTACAACAACATCGACCAGCACAAGGTCAGCTTCCGTGCGTTCGGGTCGTCGTACGACTGGAGCCGTGTGCTCCACACGAGCGACCCCGAGTACTACCGCTGGAACCAGTGGCTGTTCCAGCGTCTGTTCGAGCGCGGGCTCGCCTACCGCAAGCAGAGCGCCGTCAACTGGTGCCCGAATGACCAGACCGTGCTCGCGAACGAGCAGGTCGTCGACGGTCACTGCGAGCGGTGCGGGTACGAGGTCGTCAAGAAGAAGCTGACGCAGTGGTACTTCAAGATCACCGAGTACGCCGACCGTCTGCTCGACGACCTGAACCAGCTCGAGGGCTTCTGGCCCCACAAGGTGCTGCAGATGCAGCGCAACTGGATCGGCCGCTCCATCGGCGCCGACATCGACTTCGAGATCGAGGGTCGTGCTGAGAAGATCACCGTCTTCTCCACCCGTCCCGACACCCTCCACGGCGCGACCTTCATGGTCGTCGCGCCTGACTCGGACCTCGCCGCGGAGCTCGTCGAGGGCGCCTCGCCCGAGGTTCAGCAGCGCTTCCGGAACTACCTCGACACAGTGCAGAAGACGAGCGAGATCGAGCGTCAGACCGCCGATCGCCCCAAGACCGGTGTCTTCCTCGACCGTTTCGCGATCAACCCGATCAACGGTGAGCGTCTGCCGATCTGGGCGGCGGACTACGTCCTGGCCGATTACGGCCACGGCGCCGTCATGGCCGTCCCCGCGCACGACCAGCGCGACCTCGACTTCGCCCGCGCGTTCGACCTGCCCGTCAAGGTCGTCGTCGACACGACCGCTCCGGTCACCGGCGCGATCCCGGTCATCGAGCTCGACGAGGACGGTGTGCCGATCGGCGATGACCTCGAGTCGATCGACCCCGCCCGCACGGGCACCGCCCTGACGGGCGACGGACGCCTCATCAACTCCGGGTCGCTCAACGGCCTGTCCAAGCGCAACGCGATCGCCCGCGCGATCGAGGAGCTCACGTCGGCGGGGACTGGCCGCGCCGCGAAGACCTATCGCCTGCGCGACTGGCTGATTTCGCGCCAGCGCTTCTGGGGCACACCGATCCCGATGATCCACACCGAGGACGGGCGGATCGTCCCCGTTCCCGACGAGCAGCTGCCCGTCATTCTCCCCGACGCCAAGGGTCTCGACCTGAAGCCCAAGGGCACGTCGCCGCTGGGCGGCGCCACGGAGTGGATGTCGACGGTCGACCCCGAGACCGGCGAGCCGGCTCTCCGCGACGCCGACACGATGGACACGTTCGTCGACAGCTCGTGGTACTTCCTGCGCTTCCTGGCCCCGAACGGGGCGACGGAGCCGTTCCCGACGGCCGAGGCATCCAAGTGGGCACCGGTCGACTCGTACATCGGCGGCGTCGAGCACGCGATCCTCCACCTGCTCTACGCCCGGTTCATCACGAAGGTCCTGTTCGACATGGGCCTCGTCGACTTCACCGAGCCGTTCACAAGCCTGATCAACCAGGGCATGGTGCTGCTCGACGGCTCGAAGATGTCGAAGTCGAAGGGCAACCTCGTCGAGTTCGCGTCGAGCATGGACGACCCGGGTGCGGATGCCGTCCGCGTGGCGATCGCGTTCGCCGGACCCGTCGAGGACGACATCAACTGGGAGGACGTGTCGACCACCGGCGCTCAGAAGTTCATCGCCCGTGCGATGCGCGTCGCCACCGACGTCGCGAGCCCGTCGGACGTGGTCTGGGCCGAGGGGGACACCGCGCTCCGCCGCGTGACCCACCGCCTGTGGGCCGATGTCGTCGGGCTCGTCGAGCAGTCGAAGTTCAACGTCGTCGTCGCACGCCTCATGGAGCTCGTCAACGCGACGCGCAAGGCGATCGACTCGGGAGCCGGCGCCGCCGACCCCGCCGTCCGCGAGGCCGCGGAGGCCGTCGCGATGATCCTCGACCTCTTCGCTCCGCACACCGCGGAGGAGATGTGGGAGATCCTCGGCTACGAGCCGTTCGTCGGCGTCGTGCCGTGGCGTCAGGCCGACCCCACGCTCCTCGTCGAGGAGTCGGTGACGGCCGTCGTGCAGGTCAACGGCAAGGTGCGCGGCACGCTCACCGTTCCGGCGAAGATCTCGGGCGACGAGCTCGAGAAGCTCGCCCGGGCCGACGAGAAGGTGCGTCGCGCCATCGGCGGCAAGGAGATCACCCGCGCCGTCGTACGCGCGCCGAAGGTCGTCAGCTTCACCGTCGCCTGAGCGTCTTCTCCACCGTGGCCCCCTGACCGCGGTTCGTCCACCGCCCTCTCGCCGCGCGGCGAGGGGCGGCCCGGCGCCGGAATGATCGTGCCATGGGTGCGCAGGCGGTGCCAACGTCTCGACGTCGGCTGGGGATCGGTGCCGCCGTCGTCCTCGTGGTCGTCGTCGCCGCCGTGACGATTGCGATCGGGATCGTCCGGACGGGCGCGGAATCAGCCGTCGAGACGGTGCCCGAGGTCGTCTCCGAGACGGTGGCGCCGGCGTCGGTGTACGTCCACGTCTCGGGTCAGGTGCGAGAGCCCGGTCTGTATCGCCTCGACCAGGGTGCGCGCGTCGTGGACGCCGTCGCCGCCGCCGGGGGGTTCTCTGAGAAGGCGTCTCGCGACGGCGTGAACCTTGCGCGTCCGGTGAGCGACGGTGAGCAGCTCCTCATCCCCGGAGAGGGTGAAGAGGGGACGGATGCCGGTGCTTCCGCCGCACCCGAAGGCGATGGTCGCGTGAATTTGAACACCGCCGACGTCGCTGCCCTCGACACGTTGCCGCGCATCGGACCGTCGATCGCGCAGCGGATCCTCGACTGGCGCGAGGAGAACGGCCGGTTCACGAGCGTCGACGACCTCATGGCGGTGCCGGGGATCGGGGAGAAGATGCTCGAATCCCTCCGCGACCTGGTGACGGTGTGAGTGGTCGGACCGCGCGGCGACGAGACCTTCGGTTGCTGCCGGTCGCTCTCGTGGCGTGGGCCGGTGCAGGCGCCGCGATCGTCTTCCCCGAGCATGCAACCGCTCTCGCTGTCGCACTGTGGGTGGTTGCCGTCCTTGCTCTGGCGATCGCGGCGCGAGGGTCCCGGCCGACGACGGCGGCACTGATCGCGGTGGCCTTCGCTGTCGCCGGGGGCGCGGCATCCCACGTTGCGCTCGCTCAGCCTGCGCGGGAGGCCGTCGCAGACCTGCCGATCACCGGGGGTCGCAGTGCGACGTTCGAGGTCGATGTCGTCGGAAAGGTCGAACGGTCCGCCACCGGGTTCCGCTTCGACGCCATCACCCGGTCCGTCACGATCGGCCCCGACACGACTCCCGTCTCGGCGCCTGTCCTCGTCCGCGTGCAGGAGCGACCCGCCGGGCTCGACCTGGGGGCGCGTGCGGTCGTGACGGGGACCGCGTTCCGAGCGGATGCCGGGGACCGGAAAGTCCTCGTCGTCGAGGCGTCGACGATCGAGCTCACGCACCCGCCGACGGGACTCCTCGCCGTCGCGGCCGCGCTGCGGACAGGCCTGGTGGCGGCGGTCGACGGCCTGCCTGACCCCGGTGCGGGGCTCGTGCCGGGGCTCGCCGTCGGCGACACGTCAGCGGTCAGCGAGGATCTCGACCAGCAGATGAAGGCGTCGTCGCTGTCGCATCTGACAGCCGTCTCGGGGGCGAACTGCGCGCTCGTCGTCGGGATCGCCTTCGGTATCGCAGCTCTCTGCGGGGCGCGCCGTGGCATCCGGGTTACGGCGGGCCTCGCGACGCTCGTCGCGTTCATCGTGCTCGTCTCGCCCGAACCCAGCGTCGTGCGCGCGGGAGCGATGGCGGCGATCGCGATGCTCGGAGTGCTGCTGGGGCGCATCGGTGCGGGGATGTCGATCCTGTCCGCGTCGGCGTGCGTGCTGCTCCTGCTCGACCCGTGGCTGGCGGCATCGCTCGGCTTCGCTTTGTCGGCCGTCGCGACCGGGTCGCTGCTCCTGTTCGCCGGGCCGCTCGCCGACGGGATGTCGCGATGGATGCCGGCGCCCCTCGCGCTCGCCCTCTCCGTGCCGCTCGCGGCCCAGCTCGCCTGCGGCCCGCTGCTCGTGCTGATCGAGCCGACCGTGCCTCTCGTCGGCGTGCTCGCGAACCTGCTCGCAGGACCCGCGGCGCCCGCCGCGACCGTCCTCGGGCTGCTGGCATGCCTCGCGCTGCCATTTCCCGTCCTCGCGCAGGGGCTCGCGGCGATCGCGTGGCTGCCCGCCGCCTGGATCGCGGGAACGGCGGACGTGTCCGCGCGGCTGCCCGGGGCATCCATCGGATGGCTGGAAGGGATGCCGGGTCTCATCGCCCTCGCCGCGACAGGAGCCGCGATCGGCATCGTGGTCGTGGCGCGTCGGCATCGGTTGCGGCGGTGGGCGGGGTGGGCGCTCGTCGCGATCGTCGTCGTCGTGCTGGGGGCGGGGCCGTTCCGGACCCTCATCGACCGCACCCGTGCCCCGGACGCGTGGGCGATCGTCGCGTGCGACGTCGGCCAGGGCGACGCCGTCCTCGTCCGTTCCGGCGACGCGATCATGCTCATCGACACGGGCCCGGACCCCGCGCCGCTCAGCGCGTGCCTCGACCGATTCGCCATCGACCGGGTCGACATCCTGGTCTTCACCCACTTCGACATCGACCACCGCGGTGGGGCGGAGGCTCTGGTCGGTCGTGCGGACGTCGTGCTCCACGGGCCGGTCCCTGACGCCGAGGCGGCCGCGACGCTGGCGCGCTTCACGGGGGCCGGTGCGCGTGCGCTAGGGGTGTCCGCCGGTCAGAGCGGCGTCCTGGGGGAGTGCCGCTGGCGTGCCCTGTGGCCTAAGCCGCGCGACCCGGTCTACTCCGCCGGGAACGACGCGAGCGTCGTCATCGATGTGACCGGATGCCGCGTCCCCGACGCGATCTTCCTGGGCGATCTGTCCGCGCAGTCGCAGCGCTCGCTGATGGCGTCGCGTGCGATCGACCGCACCTATTCGGTGGTCAAAGTCGCGCACCACGGCAGCGCCGATCAGGATCACAGCCTCTACGAAGAGCTCGACGCGGCCGTCGCCCTCGTGACCGTCGGAGAGAACACCTACGGCCACCCGCGAGAGGAGATCCTCGAGCTCCTCCGGGAGGAAAAGGCGATCATCGCCCGCACCGACACGTCGGGTGACGTCATGCTGTGGCGCGACAGTGCGGGAATCCGGCTCTGGCGGTCGCGTGAGCAGGGCGGTTGAGACAGCACCCGTCGTCGGTCAGCTCTCTCGACCACGCAGGAGTCACTGCGGGTGCGTGCGGCGCAGGAGGTAGTCGCGCCGAAGCGCATCCGCGGCGAAAGCGAGGATCGGGATCACAGATACGGGACCCCACCACGTCTGATCCGCCTGCCTCGTCATAAGGAGCGCGTTCACCGCCGCGCACCAGAGCACGGCGCCGACGAACCAGGCGATGCGCCACCAGGTGTCCGCGAAGAAATGGCGAAAGCGGCTCATCTCGCCGGCGTCCTTCATGTGCGGTCCCCCTCGTGCGTGTCGCGCCATGATACTGGTCGCGCGGCGACGGTGGATAGATCCTCCGTGGGAGATATCCCGTCAGGACGGGTCTTTCGTAGGCTGACCGGATGCCTCCCGCCCACCCGCCTCGCCTCGTCGCAGCCATCGGCGGCATGCGACTCGGCGTGGCCGTCTGCGTTGTCAGCGTCCTGGGGTGGACCTACGCCCGTTCCGCGCAGCGGGGGAGTGCCAATCCGTTCGACTTCTTCGGGTACTTCACGAACCAGACCGCGATGTGGAGCGCGCTCGTGTTCGGCGCCACCGGCATCCTTCTCATCGGCAACCGGGCGGTCCCAGGATGGCTGACCCTCGCGCGCGGGGTCGCGGTGGCCTGTCTCATCGTCGTGGGCGTCGTCTACAACGGATTCGTGCCCGGCACGGGCTCGGCGCCGCCGTGGGTGAGCGCCGTCCTGCACATCGCACTGCCGCTCTACGCCGTGCTCGACTGGGCGGTCGTCCGCGACCGGACACCGCTGCCGTGGCGGGACCTGTGGCTCGTCCTGCCCTACCCGATCGCGTGGCTGCTCGTCGTCCTCGTCCGCGGGCAGACCGACGGCTGGGTGCCCTACGGGTTCCTCCTTCCCAGCCGCGGGCTCGCAGCGCTCGTCCTCACGAGCCTCGGGCTCTTCGTGATGCTGCTGACGGCGGGCGCGGCAGTGTGGGGTGCGACGCGGTTGCTGCCCGCTGAACGGCGGGCCGACGTCGACGGCCCTCGGTAGGCTGGACCCATGCCGAGCCCCCGTCGTCCTGCCGCGAAGACGGCGAAGTCGGCGATCCCGCAGATCTCCTGGCGCGCACCGCAGCCCGCGCCCGTCGTCCTGATCTCTGGGCAGGAGGAGATCTGCGCCGAGCGGGCGACCGCCGGCATCCGTGAATACCTGCGCGCCGAGGATCCGAGCCTCGAAGTCACCGACATCCGCGCCGACGACTACGCGCCGGGCACGCTCTTCGCGGTGTCGTCGCCCTCGCTCTTCGGCGAGCCGCGCCTTGTACGTGTGTCGGGTGTCGAGAAGTGCTCCGACGCGTTCCTCGCCGAGGCGATCCGCTACCTCGAGTCGCCCCAGGAGGGCGCGACCATCGTGCTCCGCCACACCGGCGCGAGCGTCCGCGGCAAGAAGCTCCTCGATGCGATCCGCTCCGGCACCGGCGGCGGCATCGAGATCGCCTGCCCCGCGGTTAAGCGCGACTCCGACCGGTTCGATTTCGCGGCGGGGGAGTTCCAGGCCGCCAAGCGCCGGATCGCGCCTCCCGCGCTCCGCGCCCTCGTCTCGGCCTTCGCCGACGACCTCACCGAGCTCGCGGCCGCGTGCCAGCAGCTCATCTCCGACGTCGAGGGCGACATCACCGAGCAGGTCGTCACCCGTTACTACGGCGGCCGCGTCGAGACGACCGCGTTCGCCGTCGCCGACACCGCCATCGCCGGACGCTACGGCGACGCCCTCGTCACCCTCCGCCACGCCCTGGCCTCGGGCGCGGACCCCGTGCCGATGGTCGCCGCGATCGCGTCGAAGCTCCGTACCATGGCGCGCGTCGCGGGCACGCGCGAACCCTCCGGCGCCCTCGCCGCCCGCATCGGCATGAAGGACTGGCAGGTCGACCGTGCCCGTCGCGACCTCGCGGGCTGGACCGAGTCCTCGCTCGGGATCGCGATCCAGGCCGCCGCCCGAGCGGATGCCGAGGTCAAAGGCGCGTCCCGCGACGCCGTGTTCGCGGTCGAGCGTCTCGTCACGGTCGTCGCCACGCGAGCCCCGTACGGCGCCTGAGGCGCCCGCAAACGACGAAGGCCCGTCCCTCGCGGGACGGGCCTTCGTCGGAGCGAAGTGTTCGCGGCTCAGAGAGCGGCGACCTGCTTCGCGATCGAGGACTTGCGGTTCGCCGCCTGGTTCTCGTGGATGACGCCCTTGCTGACGGCCTTGTCGAGCTTCTTGGTCGCCTTCACCAGAGCCTTCTCGGCAGCGGCCTTGTCGCCGGCGGTGATGGCCGCGCGGGTCTGACGGACGACGGTCCGCAGCTCGCTCTTGACGGCCTTGTTCCGCTCGCGGGCCTTCTCGTTGGTCTTGTTGCGCTTGATCTGCGACTTGATGTTCGCCACGTTCGACGTATCTTTCGTTCGAGGTACAGGTGGATGTGCCGGCGACAGAAGAGGGCTGTCGCTCAGCGGTCGTGTGAGGGAGGAACCCACACGCAAGCCAAAAACAGATCTTATCAGGTGGGAGGCTCATCCCGAAGTCGGCCGCTCCTGCGCCATCGTCGCGAGGGCGAGGTCGATGACCGCATTGAACACCCGAGGCCGCATGGCGGTGACCAGATGGGATGTCCGGGGCACGACGATGAGCTCGGCCTCGGGCTTCAGAGCGGTGAAGAGCCGCTCGTTCAGACGAAGTTGGTCCCACTGCCCGTTGACGAACCACATCGGCACCGAGATGCGTTTCAGCGCGGACACGAGATCGAGGACCGACAGGCTCCGGAGCGCGGTGTCCTGCGCGTCGTACGCGTACCCGCCCGCCGCGAAGTCGGCGCGTGTCTCGGGCGGGAGCGTGCGATCCAACACCATGTCGGTGAGCGGCTGACCACGCCGGGGGAGACGATCGAATCCCCGCGCCAGCGTCCGGTACATCGTGAGGCCCGCGCCGCGCGGGATCGACGTGCACCCGGCCGCGATGAACGCCTCGACCGGGGGACGATCCTCGCGGCCCATGTACTCGATGGAGACGAGCCCACCCATCGAGTGGGCGACCAGGAGCACGGGGCCGCGAGCCGCGGCATCCGTCACCGCGGCGTCGATCGTCTCGAACGCCCCGTCCAGCGTGAAGGTCTCGCTCATGCGGGTGCCGTGCCCGGGCAGGTCGAGGGCGTGCGCGCCGATGCCCGCCGCGGTCAGGTGCTCGACCTGCGCGCGCCACATCGTCGCGGAGGTCCGGATGCCGTGGACGAACACCACCTGAGGCGTCATGCCTCCAGCCTACGAAGCAGCGACCGCGCAAACGCGGAACGGGGGCGGATCCGAAGACCCGCCCCCGTTCCGCCGATGGCGGCGTCAGAACAGAACGCGCACCGTCGCCCGGTTGCTCACCGATTCCGCAGCGACCTTCGGGTCGTCGGGCACGAACGTCGCGGTGTACGTGTGCGTGCCCTTCGAGAGCCGTCCGAGGGTGGTCGTCGCGACGCCTCGGCGGACCTCCGAGGTCGCGATGACGCGGTCGCCTTCCCGGAACTCGACGACGCCCTCCGCGCGCCCACCGTCCTGCAGGACGATGGCGACGAGGGTCGACGGCAGGATCCGGTTGATGTGCACCGGCGGGAGCGCGAGGAGCGACGTACGCGTCGTCGCCGCGGGCTCAGCCGCCTCCTCGACCGTGACGGGCACCTGGACGACCGTGCCGCTGGGCGCCGCCGTGACGGTGAGCTGCGCCGTGCCCGCGGGGGTTCCCGCCGGCAGCGTGACACTGACGGATGCCGCGCCACCGGTCACCGGCGCAGTGCCGAGCACCTCCTCGCCAAGGCGTACCGTCACCTCGGTGTTGGCCGGCGCGCCCTTGCTGGTCAGGTCCATGCCCGCCACCTGGAAGGTCACCGTGTCACCCGCGGCGACGGTCTCGGGAACGCCCGACACCTGCACGCCGTGCTTGGCGAAAGACGGGGCCACGGGGGAGCCGTCGGCGAGGTAGTCCACCCACGCCTCGTAGTCGAGGAGGCCCGTGTCGACGTAGTCGTCACCCTCCGTGAAGGCGCGGAAGTTGTCGCCGCCGGCCGCCAGGAACGAGAACGTGCCGATGCGGTAGGTCCCGGCCGGGTCGATCGCCTTGCCGTCGACCGTCACCGAGGTGATGCGCTGCCCCTCGGGGAGCGCCGGGTCGTAGGTGTACGACACGTTGTCCGAGAGTCCCAGCTGCAGGTACGGCCGCTGCGGGACGTTGCCCGCCGCATCCCGCTGCCACTGCTGCTCGAGCATCTGGGTGAACTCCTCACCCGTCAGGGTCACGAGGGCCAGCGTGTTGTTGAACGGCAGCACCGCGTTGGCCTGGCTGAACGAGATCGACCCGTCCGCGAGGCCCGGCACCGCGCCGGCACCGAACTCGGCCTGCGTATCGAACAGATCCGCCCGGAGGCCGCCCGGGTTCGTCACGCCGATCACAGCGCCGTTCGGCAGGTCGGCGAGGCTGTCGCGCAGCATGTTCGCGACGGTGTTGCCGAGCGTCGACTCGGCGGCGCGGTTGTCGCGCGAACCCCCGGTGTAGACGCCGTCGACGTACGATCCGCCGCTGAAGGCCGTCGTGATGTCGCCGGCGACCTGGCCGACCTCGGTGTTGCCGACGGCCGCCGCGTTGGCGA
This sequence comes from Microbacterium aquilitoris, assembly GCF_031932285.1. NCBI lineage: Bacteria > Bacillati > Actinomycetota > Actinomycetes > Micrococcales > Microbacteriaceae > Microbacterium > Microbacterium aquilitoris. The sequence goes on along the minus strand of NZ_JAUZVT010000002.1, from coordinate 1,141,026 downwards.
GGGCCGCCTTCGTGATGCGGTCGACCTCCGCGACGCGCGGGTACGCGGCGACGAGGTCCGCAGCGGGCGTCGTCGTGCGGGCGACGTTGCGCTCGGTGTGCGCCGAGACCTCACCCGTGGCGGCATCCACTGTCAGCGTGATCTCGCCGATCTTGGCGCCGTACGAGCCGGTCTGGACGACCGGACGGGTGCGGTCCGTGCCGGGGATCGGCGCCGACCACGCGTACTCCTTGTGCGTGTGGCCGGTGAAGATCGCATCGACGTCGGCGGACGTGTCGGTGATGATCGCACCGAAGGCGCCGCCGGCGGCGACCTCCTCGTCGAGGGTCGCGCCGTCGGGCGTGCCCGCGCCGGCCCCCTCGTGGTACATCGCGACGATGACGTCGGCCTCACCGTTGGACTCGTCGCCGTCGCTCAGCCGACCGGCGACGCGGTTGACCGCCTCGACCGGATCGCCGAAGTCGACGGACTCGATGCCGGTCGGCGTCACGAGCGTCGGGGTCTCCTCGGTGACTGCGCCGATGACACCGACCGTGAGGCCGTCGGCCTCGAGCAGCGTGTATTCGTCCAGCGCGGGGGTCGTCGTGCCCTTCTGGTAGACGTTGGCCCCGAGCTGCGGTGCGTCGAACGCGTCGGACACGCGGCCCGACAGGTCGTCGAATCCGCGGTCGAACTCGTGGTTGCCGACGGCGCTCGCCTGCAGGCCCATGGCGTTCAAGACGTCGATGGTCGGCTGGTCCTTCGCCACCGATGAGGCGAACAGCGACGCACCGATGTTGTCACCTGCGGACAGGAACAGGGTCGGACCGGATGCCGCCTTGCGCAGCTCCTCGACGGTTCCCGCGAACGCGACGGTGTTGCCGTCGATGCGCCCGTGGAAGTCGTTGATGCCGAGAAGGGTCAGCTGGACGGGAGCGGCCTTCGACTTCATCCCGACGATCACGGGGTCGTGGTCGCTTGAGCGGTACGGGTCCGCGGAGTAGAACTCCGTGCCGTGCGTGCGGAACCGGCTGTACTCCAGCGCGATGGACTCGCCCGAGTTGATGTTCCAGATGTCGGCATCCGTGGAGCGGGCGAGAGCCGGCTTGTTCAGGAGGATGTGGTCGAGCGAACCGGACAGCCCCGAGAAGCTGTAGGACGACGAGTCGACGTCGAACGCCTGCTCGGCATCCGCGTAGCCGGCGTCGTACAGAACCTCGAGCGGGTCCTCCTGGCTGTAGGAGTTGAAGTCGCCTGCGAGGGCGACGGCGTCGACATCGCCCTGGATCTTCGCGACCCAGTCGCGGAGGGCGGTCGCCTGACGGACCCGCGACTCGTTCGACGAACCCTGCCCGTCGCCGGTGTCGGCGTCGCCCGGCCACGGGCCGGCGGAGCCCTTCGACTTGAAGTGGTTCACGACGAACAGGAACGGGTCGCCGCCAGCGGCGGGCTCGAACACCTGGGCGATGGGCTCGCGCGCGTTGCCGAAGGCCTCGCCGTCCGCGCTCTGGTCGCCGAGGGCGCGGGACGCGCCGACGGGGGAGACCCGCGCGGGCTGGTAGATGATCGCGTTCGTGATGACGTCCTGCTCGGATGCCGGGGGCAGGTCTGTCGACGAGGGCACGAACGCCCACGTGTCGGCGCCTGCCCTGGCGTTGAGCGCGGCGACGAGGGTCGCCGTGGCCTCATCGGTCTTCTCGCCGAGCGCGGCCGAGTTCTCGATCTCCATGAGTCCGACGACGCCGGCGTCCACGGAGGTGATGGCCTCGACGAGCTTCGCCTGCTGGCGTGCGAGGTCGGCGGCATCCCACGCTCCGCGCTGGGCGCAGCCGTCTCGGACGGTCACACCGTCGCCGAAACGGTCGGTGTAGGCCTCGCAGCTCGCGGTGTCGGTCCCGAGCGTCGTGAAGTAGTTGAGGACGTTGAACGAGGCGATCGAGAGGTCTCCGCCCACCTCGGCGGGTGCGTCGGTGCGGACGTTCTCGAAAACGACCTCATCAGTGCCCGTGCCGTCGCCGACGAGCGGCTGAGTCGGGTTCAGCTTCCACGAGTCATTGCGGTAGTCGACGATGAGCGGTTCCGTGAAGGTGACCCCCGCGCCGACCGTGATCGGCTCGGTGAGGGAGACGTACGCGGGCGTCAGCGCCTGGTTCGCGGCCGACGTGTAGTCGAGTCCGGCACCGTCATCGAGACGCACACCGCGAGCCGCATTGTCCGCGGCGACCGCGGCGGCGGCGTCCGAGCCGGGACGCGCCGCGTCGGTCGGCTGCCGCAGCGGCTCCGAGCCGGCCGCGAGGCCCACCTCGCCGAAACGGTTGGTGCTGTAGGTGTCGCTGACGGTGAACTCGCCCTGGGGAGCGACCAGCATCGACTCGAGCGACTCGCGCTGTGCGACCGTCTTCGGCCATTCGACGGGGGCGGGGGTCGGCGCCTCGGCATCGGCGACGACCTTCGCGGCTCCCGCCTTGACGGTGAGCTCGGTGAGGCCGTTGAACTCCGAGACGACGCCGGTGACCGTCACGGTGTCGCCGAGGGCGACCTCGCCGGTCGCTCCGGGCGCGTAGACGAAGACGGCGTCGGAGGCCGTGTGTGCGGCGAGGTCCAGCGCGCCGCCGGTGCCGGCCGTCTGGATGACGTAGCCGTTGTATCCGCCGGAGGGGTAGTGGGCCGTGACGACCCCGGTCGTGGTGACGGTGCGGCCGGCCACGGGCGAGGCATCCGTCGTGCCCTGGATCTCTGCGATCGTCGCCGCCTGCGGCTCGGGCTCGGGGTCGGGGTCGACATCGGCGCCGAGGCCGGTGGGGGTGGGAGCGCCGGCCGTGAAGTCCGCTGCGTTGTCGGCGGTGTTCGAGTTCTCGTCGTCGCGCGAGACGCTCGTCGCGTTCGCGGTCCCGGGTGCGGGCGCCGAACCGGCGAAGGCCGTGGCCGTCGTTCCCCACCCGACGAGGTCGACGACCTGGTCGAGAGTGGCGATGCCGGTGCTGCCCGTGAGCGCCGTGTCGTTCGCGACGAGGGCGACCTTGGCTCCGCTGCCGCTCATCGAGATGGTCCCCTCGACATCGGCGTCGAAGCCGGGGAGGGAGGTGTTGCTGCCCGGTGCCTCGCCGATCAGCAGGTTCTCGCCGGCGGGCAGGTCGACGTCGCCGAGCTTCGTCACCTGCCACGAGCCGCCGGTGGCGGAGGCGTACTGGACGCTGTACCCGCTCAGATCGACGGTCTCGTCACCGGTGTTGGCGAGTTCGATGAAGTCGCGGTTGAACGCGGCTCCGCTGTTGCCGCCGCCGCCGTAGACCTCGGAGATCACGATGGGCGAATCGGCCGATACGGCGGCGGTGGCGACCGACGGGGCGAGGGCGAGCCCTCCGACCGTCACGGTCGCGGCCGTCAGCAGGGCGCAGGTCCGGCGGAGAACCGGATGCGCGGCGGGCACGGGGGCAGGTGGGTGCGACACGGTGGGTTCTCCCGAGGCGGCGCGGGCGCGGGGCTTATCGCGCAGGAACCGACCGCCACACTGAGCATTCGTGCGGTGGTGCGACCCTCGCAAGGGTCAGATCGGTTAACTCTTTCTCATGCGTCGGTGCGCTGGCGTGTCGACGAGACGAGCGGTTATTGTGCCCGGTCGGCCGGGACGCTGCGCAGCCGGTCGCCGGTAGACTCGCCTGGTCATGTCACCCCGCGCACTCACGCCCCTGCAGCCCGCGGCCACGCCGCCCGCGCAGCTTCGCAACTTCTGCATCATCGCCCACATCGACCACGGCAAGTCCACGCTGGCCGATCGCATGCTGCAGATCACCGGCGTGGTCTCGGACCGCGACATGCGCGCCCAGTACCTCGATCGCATGGACATCGAGCGCGAGCGCGGCATCACGATCAAGAGCCAGGCGGTCCGGATGCCGTGGGCCACCGATGCGGGCACGTTCGCGCTCAACATGATCGACACCCCCGGTCACGTCGACTTCACGTACGAGGTCAGCCGGTCGCTCGCGGCGTGCGAGGGAGCGATCCTCCTCGTCGACGCGGCGCAGGGCATCGAAGCGCAGACGCTCGCGAACCTGTACCTGGCGCTCGAGAACGACCTCGAGATCATCCCGGTCCTCAACAAGATCGACCTGCCCGCGGCCGACCCGGAGAAGTACGCGGCTGAGCTCGCGAACCTCATCGGCGGCGACCCCGCGGACGTGCTCAAGGTCAGCGGCAAGACGGGCATCGGCGTCGAGGAGCTGCTCGACCGCATCGTCGAGCGCATCCCGGCACCGAAGGGCGACGCCGACGCGCCGGCCCGCGCCATGATCTTCGACTCGGTCTACGACGCCTACCGCGGCGTCGTCACCTACGTCCGCATGATCGACGGCAAGCTCGAGCCGCGGGAGCGGATCCAGATGATGTCGACGCGCGCTGCCCACGACCTCCTCGAGATCGGTGTGTCGAGCCCGGAGCCGGTCCCCACCAAGGGACTGGGCGTCGGCGAGGTCGGCTACCTGATCACGGGCGTGAAGGATGTCCGCCAGTCCAAGGTCGGCGACACGATCACGAACCACCGCAAGCCCGCGACCGACGCGCTTGCCGGCTACACCGACCCGAAGCCGATGGTGTTCTCGGGGATCTACCCGATCGACGGCAGCGATTACGCCGTGCTCCGCGAGGCACTCGACAAGCTGAAGCTCTCTGACGCCTCGCTGCAGTACGAGCCCGAGACCTCCGTGGCCCTCGGCTTCGGCTTCCGCTGCGGGTTCCTCGGACTGCTGCACCTCGAGATCATCACCGAGCGCCTCTCGCGGGAGTTCGACCTCGATCTCATCACCACGGCGCCCTCAGTGACCTACACGGTCACGACCGACACCAACGAGACGGTCACGGTGACGAACCCGTCCGAGTACCCGGACGGCCGCGTCGCCGAGGTGTCCGAGCCGGTGGTCAAGGTCGGCATCCTGTTGCCGAAGGACTACGTCGGCACGGTCATGGAGCTCTGCCAGTCGCGTCGCGGCACGCTCCTCGGCATGGACTACCTCAGCGAGGACCGCGTCGAGCTCCGCTACAACATGCCGCTCGGCGAGATCGTGTTCGACTTCTTCGACCACCTGAAGTCGAAGACGCAGGGATATGCGAGCCTCGACTACGAGCCGGCGGGCTCGCAGACCGCCGACCTCGTGAAGGTCGACATCCTCCTGCAGGGTGAGAAGGTCGACGCGTTCAGCTCGATCGTGCACCGCGAGAAGGCTTACGCCTACGGCACGCTGATGACCGAGCGTCTGCGCAAGCTCATCCCGCGCCAGCAGTTCGAGGTGCCGATCCAGGCCGCCATCGGTGCCCGGATCATCGCCCGCGAGAACATCAGCGCGATCCGCAAGGACGTCCTCGCCAAGTGCTACGGCGGTGACATCAGTCGTAAGCGCAAGCTGCTCGAGAAGCAGAAAGAGGGCAAGAAGCGCATGAAGATGGTCGGCCGCGTCGAGGTCCCCCAGGAGGCGTTCATCGCCGCCCTCTCGGGCGATGTCGAGGGCAAGGACAAGAAGTAGGCTGACACGATGCGCCGCGGGAGTTTCCAGGCAGGAACCGTCGACTACGCCGCCGTCGGGGCCACGCAGGCACCCGACCTCATGGGCTATCCGCCGAAGGGTACGACCCCGGCGGAGGCGTCGTGGCGTCTCGGCAGCGGCGAGAGCCGCTTCGTCACCTCGACCGAGCAGCTCCTGGGGTGGGGTGCCCAGCGAGGTGCGGGATTGCGCGTCGAAGATGTGCGCCCGGCATCCGGACCCATGTACTCGGGTGTCGGGTTCGACGCCGACGGCAACGCCGTCCAGCCGAGCAGGCTGGACGATGAGCAGCGCTTCGATGCGGACGGCACGCCGTTCGTCGGCGCCGGCGCGACCGCGCACGTCCACGGCCGGGTCGGTGGGATGAGGGCGGATGCCGAGCTCCGCGTCATCTCGCTGATCGACGAGCCGCGGCGGGTCGGGTTCTCGCTCGGCACCGTCGGCGGCTCGGTCGTCAGCGGCGAGGAGTCGTTCCTGCTCGAGTGGCGGGACGACGACGAGGTGTGGTTCACGGTCCGCGCCTTCGACAAGCCGACCGGCGTGCTCTACCGCCTGTGGCGTCCCCTCGTGAAGCGTCGTCGTCGTGCGCTGTTCCAGGGGTACCTGCAGGCGATGTCGCCCATGTACGCCACCGGTTCCTGATGGGCTCTGCTCTTCCCCTCGGCGATCCCGCACCCGCCGACGGCGCGCTGCCGCACGACGTGCCGGTGGATCCCGCCGTCGACTTCGGCGTGTACCTGCACGTGCCGTTCTGCCGGGTCCGCTGCGGGTACTGCGACTTCAATACCTACACCGCGACCGAGCTGCGCGGTGCACGCCAGGACGCGTACGCCGACGAGGTGCTCCACGAGATCGCGCTGTCCCGTGAGGTCCTCGCCGCACAGGGACCCCTGCGTCCGGCCCGCACCGTGTTCTTCGGCGGTGGCACCCCCACGCTCCTTCCGCCGGGCGACCTCGCGCGCATGCTCGACGGCATCCGGGGAACCTTCCGCCTCGCGGACGGCGCCGAGGTCACGGTCGAGGCGAACCCCGACACGCTGACCGATGAGGTCGCGCAGACCCTTGCCGCTGCCGGCGTCACACGGTTCTCGATCGGGATGCAGTCGTCCGTGCCGCACGTCCTCGCGGCACTCGACCGCACGCACGACCCCGCGAACATCGCGACGGCCGTCGCGGCGGCGCGGAAGGCCGGGCTCGCGGTCAGCCTCGATCTCATCTACGGCGCGCCGGGGGAGTCGCTCGAGGACTGGCGCACCTCGCTCGAGACGGCGATCGCGCTCGCACCTGATCACATCTCGGCGTACGCGCTCATCGTGGAGGACGGAACGAAGCTTGAGCGTCAGATCCGCCGCGGCGAGGTACCCGCCCCCGACGACGATCTGCAGGCCGACATGTACGAGCTCGCCGACGAGCTGCTCGCGGCAGCCGGCTACGGCTGGTACGAGGTCTCGAACTGGTCGACGACTCCCGCCCAGCGCTCCCGCCACAACCTGTCGTACTGGCGGGGTCAGGACTGGTGGGGCTACGGCCCCGGTGCCCACAGCCACGTCGGCGGGCTGCGCTGGTGGAACGTCAAGCACCCCGCCGCGTACGCGCAGCGCCTGGCGCTGGGGGAGTCCCCGGCGGCGGGACGGGAGCGACCGGATGCCGAGGCCCGCCGCCTCGAGGTCATCCTGCTGCGCTCGCGCATCGTGGACGGCGTCGCGGTCGACGAGGCGACCGTCGCGGGGCGGCGGAACGTGGCATCCCTCATCGCCGACGGACTCGTCGACGGCGCCTCGGCCGTGCGGGGACGCATCGTGCTGACGCGTCGCGGACGGCTGCTGGCCGACGCCGTCGTCCGCGCACTCACCGAGTGATCCGAGCGGATCGCTTCTCGCGCGGTAGAATTGGCACTCCCAGAACGAGAGTGCCAGCGGAGGAGGGGTGATGGTCTCGGAACGCGGTCTTCAGGTGTTGCGTGCGATCGTCCAGGACTACGTCGACACGCGCGAGCCGGTCGGCAGTAAAGCGATCGTCGACCGTCACCAGTTCGGCGTCTCCGCGGCGACCATCCGCAACGACATGGCGCTCCTCGAAGACGAAGAGCTGATCACCGCGCCCCACACGTCGTCGGGCCGTGTACCCACCGACAAGGGGTACCGCGTCTTCGTCGACCACCTCGCCGACGTCCGCCCCCTCACCTCTGCGCAGCGCTCCGCGATCGGCGCCTTCCTCGAGGACACCGGTGACCTCGACGACCTGCTCGTCCGGACGGTCCGCTCCCTGACGCGTCTGACCGGTCAGGTCGCGATCGTGCAGTATCCGTCCTTCGCGCGGGCGAACGTCTCGCACGTCGAGGTCGTGCACCTCGGCGGGCCGCGGATCGTCATCATCGTCGTGACCGACACCGGCCGAGTGTCGCAGCGCGTCGTGCTCTTGTCGTCCGAGCCGTCAGCCGACGAGGCCGCGCAGCTCAAGCTCGCGATGGCGTCGCTGCTCACGGGCAAGAGTGTCCGAGACGGCGCGGCGGCGATCGCGCGCATCCTCGAGGACGAGACGCCGGTCCCGCGAGAGGAGAACCGCCGCGTCGTGCTGCGCGCGATCGGCGAGGAGCTCGACGAGTTCCGCCAGGACCGCATGGTCATGGCGGGGTCCGCGACCCTCGCCCGCCGGGAATCCGACTTCCGCGGCAGCATCTACCCGCTCCTCGAGGCGATCGAGGAGCAGGTGACGCTGCTGCGGCTCATGGGGGAGATGGTCGCCGACGACCGCGGGCTGGCGACCAGCATCGGGCGCGAGAACGAGCCGTTCGGGCTGTCCGAGGCATCCATCGTCGCGGGCGACTACGACGCCGGCGGGTCCCACGCCCGCGTCGGCGTGCTGGGTCCCACACGCATGGACTACCCCACGAATCTCGCGGCGGTCCGCGCCGTCGCGCACTATCTGACGCGGTTGCTCGAAGAAGACGAGACGTCGCGCTGAACGAATCGGCCCGCGGGCCGGAGAGGTGATTGTGGCTGACCACTACGAGGTCCTGGGTGTCGCGCGCGACGCGAGCCCTGAGGAGATCAAAAAGGCTTACCGGCGTCTGGCGCGCCAGCTGCACCCGGACGTGAACCCGGGGGAGGATGCCTCCGAGCAGTTCAAGCTCGTGACGCACGCCTACGACGTGTTGAGCGACCCCGACCAGCGCCAGCGTTACGACATGGGCGGCGACGGAGGCGGCTTCGGCGGAGCCGGTGCAGGTGCCGGCTTCGGCGGTTTCAGCGACATCTTCGAAAGCTTCTTCGGCGGTGGCGGCGGAACCCGCGCAGGCCGTCCGCGGTCACGCCGCGAGCGGGGCCAGGATGCGCTCGTACGCGTCGACCTCGACCTCGGCGACGTCGTCTTCGGCGTCCACCGCGACATCGAGGTCGACACCGCGGTCCTCTGCGAGACCTGCCAGGGCTCGTGCTGCCAGCCGGGCACCCAGCCGGTCACCTGCGACATCTGCCACGGATCGGGCCAGATCCAGCGGACGGTCCGGAGCCTCCTCGGCAACGTCGTCACCTCGCAGCCCTGCACCACGTGCCAGGGCTACGGCACGACCATCCCGTACCCCTGCTCCACCTGTCAGGGCCAGGGCCGTGTGCGTGCACGTCGCACCGTGTCGATCGACATCCCGGCCGGCGTCGAGACCGGTCTTCGACTCCAGCTCCCCGGGTCCGGCGAGGTCGGTCCCGCCGGCGGCCCGAACGGCGACCTGTACCTCGAGGTCACCGTCGCCCCGCACGACGTCTTCAGCCGCGACGGCGACGACCTGCTCGCCACCCTCGAGGTCTCGATGGTCGATGCCATCCTGGGAACGAGTGTGACCATCGAATCCCTCGACGGATCCGTCGACCTCGACATCCGCTCCGGGGTCCAGGCGGGCGACGAGCTCACCATCCGCGGTCGGGGGATCACGCCTCTCCGAGGCGACCAGCGCGGCGACCTCCGGATCGGCGTGCAGGTCGTCACGCCTTCGCACCTCGACCCGAAGTCGCGGGCGCTCGTGCAGGAGCTCGCGAAGCGGATGCGTCCGGCCCCGCCTCACCTGGCGGAGTTCCACCCGGGTCTGTTCTCCAAGCTCCGCGGCAAGTTCAAGCGCTGATCGTGGCCCTCCACTTCCTGATCGAGGATGCCGGGGCCGCCGGCCCGGGCGATGTCGTCCGGCTGACGGGGGCCGAGGCGCACCACGCCGCGGCCGTCCGTCGCATCCGGGTGGGGGAGGACGTCACGGTGGGTGACGGCCGCGGCGTGTGGCTGACCGGCACGGTCTCGGCCGCCGCGCCCAAAGAGGTCTCGGTCGAGGTCTCCACCCGCGCCGAGGTTCCCGCGGCGTCGCCGCGCACCGTCCTCGTCCAGGCCCTCGCGAAGGGCGATCGCGACGAGCTCGCCGTCCAGGCGGCGACGGAGCTCGGGGTCGACGCGATCATGCCGTGGCAGGCGGCCCGCTCTGTCTCGCGGTGGGAGGGTCCGAAGGTCGCCAAGGGCGTCGCACGCTGGGAGACGATCGCCCGTGAGGCGGCGAAGCAGGCGCATCGGCCGTGGCTGGCGGAACTCCACCAGCCGGTCTCCACGCGGCAACTGGCGGCACTCGCCCAGAACGCACGGATGCTGGTGCTCGAGCCGACGGCATCCGTCGCGCTGTCGCGCATCGAGATCGACGCGGCCGACGCGAGCGACGTGATCCTCGTCGTGGGACCCGAAGGGGGCATCTCGCCCGAGGAACTCGACCTGCTGCAGTCGGCGGGTGCGACGCTCGTGCGGCTCGGCGACACCGTGCTGCGCACCTCGACGGCGGGGCCGGCGGCCCTCGCCGTCGTCAATGCGGCCCTCGGCCGCTGGTGAACCGGACCCGACCGACGCGCGAAGGCGCTGAGTAGACTGGGAGGATGAGCGAGCCATCGGTGTTCACCCGCATCCTCCGGGGTGAGATCCCCTCCGAGATCGTCGCTGAGACCGACAACGCGTTCGCGATCCGCGACATCGCCCCGCAGGCGCCCGTCCATCTCCTCGTGATCCCCAAGACCGAGGACTACCGCGACGTGGTCGAGCTCGCGGCGGGCGACCCCGCCCTCCTGGCCGAGCTGGTCGGCCTCGCGAACAGTGTCGCCGCCGAACACGCCGGCGGCGACTTCAGACTCGTGTTCAACACCGGCCCCGACGCCGGACAGACCGTGTTCCACGTCCATGCACACGTGCTGGGCGGCGGGCTCACGGAAGGGAGCCTCGGTGGCTGACAGCGCCGAACCCACCGTCGCGCACATATACGCGGACGGCGTCGCCATGGTGCAGCTGCTCGGTCCGCAGGACCGTCTGCTGCGAACCGTGGAACGCGAACACCCGGACGTGCAGGTACACGTCCGCGGCAACGAGATCACCCTGACCGGTGACGAGGGCGCCGTCGCGCGCGCCCACGAGCTCGTGGACGAGCTGATCGGCATGGCGAGATCGGGCCAGGGCCTCGACCCGAGCGACGTGACGCAGTCGAACCGCATCCTCCGCGAGAACAGCGGGATGCGTCCGTCCGAGGTGCTCGGCGAAGCGATCCTCTCGTCTCGCGGCAAGGTCATCCGACCCAAGACGCGCGGCCAGAAGGAGTACGTCGACGCGATCGAGGAGAACACGATCGTCTTCGGCATCGGCCCCGCCGGCACCGGAAAGACCTACCTCGCGATGGCGAAGGCCGTCCAGGCGCTGCAGCGCAAGGAGGTCAGCCGCATCATCCTGACCCGTCCCGCCGTCGAGGCGGGGGAGCGGCTCGGGTTCCTCCCCGGCACGCTGACCGACAAGATCGACCCCTACCTCCGCCCGTTGTACGACGCCCTGAACGAGATGATGGACCCCGAGCTCGTTCCCAAGCTCATGGCGTCGGGCACGATCGAGGTCGCCCCTCTCGCGTACATGCGCGGGCGCACGCTCAACGACTCGTTCGTCGTCCTCGACGAGGCCCAGAACACGACGCCCGAGCAGATGAAGATGTTCCTCACGCGCCTCGGGTTCGGCACGCGCATGGTCGTCACCGGCGACATCACCCAGGTCGACCTGCCGCAGGGCGCCTCGGGGCTGCGACTCGTCACCCGCGTCCTCAAGGACATCGATGACATCCACTTCTCGCGTCTGACGAGCGACGACGTCGTGCGCCACACGCTCGTCGGTCGGATCGTCGACGCCTACACCGCGTACGACGAGGAGAAGCTCGTGGCGCGACGCGAGCGCGACGAGGCGAGCGAACTCGCGAACCGCGCCGAGCGCCGGACGGGGCTCCGCCCTGCCGGCCCCCGAGACCGACAGCCCAAGCGAGGACGTTCATGACCATCGAGATCACCAACGAGTCCGGCGTCGAGGTCGATGAGACCGTGCTGCTGCGCCTCACCGAGAACAACTTCGCCGAGCTGCACGTCAGCCCCGACGCCGACCTGGCGATCCTCCTCGTCGACGAGGGGGCGATGGAGGCGCTGCACGTCCAGTGGATGGACGAGCCCGGCCCCACCGATGTCCTGAGCTTCCCGATGGACGAGCTGCGCCCGGGAACCGAGGAGTCCCCGACGCCTCCCGGACTCCTCGGCGACATCGTGCTGTGCCCCCAGGTCGCCGAGACCCAGGCCCAGGCGGCCAAGCACACCACGATGGACGAGCTCATCCTCCTCACGACGCACGGCCTGCTCCACCTGCTGGGGTTCGACCACGCCGAGCCCGAGGAGGAGCGCGAGATGTTCGGACTTCAGAAGGAGCTCATCGGCGCGTTCCACTCGAGCGAGCGCCACCGGCGCGCATGACCGAGATCCTCCTGCTCCTCGGAGCTGTGCTGCTCGTCGCGCTCGGCGGGCTGATGGCCTCCCTCGAAGCGGCGCTCGATGTGACGTCCCGCGCGGACCTCGCCGACCTCGCCGATGAGGCACGATCCGGCGCAGGTCTTCGCCGGATCGCCGCAGACCCGGACGCGCACCGGACGGCCGTCGTCTTCATCCGCATCCTCATCGAGACCGCTGCCGCCGTCATCGTCACAGTGGCGTTCACCCTCGTCTTCGACAACATCTGGTGGGCGATGCTCGCCGCAGTCGTCGTGATGACCATCGCCTCGTTCGTCCTCGTGGGCGCATCGCCGCGGGCCGTGGGGCGTCAGCATTCGAAGGGGTTCTTGAAGGCGTGCGCCGGGCTCATCCGCGGGGCGCGCATCGTCCTCGGCCCGTTGGCGCACCTGCTGGTCCTCCTCGGCGACCGCCTGACCCCCGGCATCCACCGTGGGGCGTCCTTCGCGTCGGAGGAGCAGCTGCTGAGCATGGTCGATGAGGCCGCGTCGCAGGACCTCATCGAGGCCGACGACCGCGACCTCATCCACTCCGTCTTCGACTTCACCGACCGTTTCGTGCGCGCCGTCATGGTGCCCCGCACCGACATGGTGACCATGGATGCCGCGGCCACGACACAGGAGGCGATGACGCTCTTCCTCGACAAGGGCGTCTCCCGCATCCCGATAGCCGACGGCGAGGCCGACGACATCACGGGCGTCGTGTACCTCAAGGACCTCGTCCAGTTCGCCTACCGCGACGAGACGGCGTGGCGGGGCGTCCCGGTCGCGCAGATCGCCCGGCCCGCCGTCTTCGTGCCGGAGTCGATGCGTGCCGAGAGTCTGCTGCAGCAGATGAAGCGCGAAGCCGTGCACGTCTGCCTCGTCGTCGACGAGTACGGCGGAGTGTCGGGACTCGTGACGCTCGAGGACCTCATCGAGGAGCTGGTGGGCGAGATCGCCGACGAGTACGACCTGCGCACGAGCGAGGTCTCGGACCTCGGCGGCGGTCGATTCCGCGTGAGCACCCGCCTGGCCCTCGACGAGGTCGGCGACCTGTTCGGGATCGAACTCGAGGACGACGACGTCGACTCGATCGGCGGACTCTTCGGCAAGGCGCTCGGCAGCGTCCCCGTCCCCGGCGTCCGCGTCGAGCACAGCGGGCTCTTCCTCACCGGCGGCACCTCCCTCGGCCGGGGCCGCGGCCTCGCGACCGTCTTCGTCGAGCGCGCCGACCCACCGGCCGCCGAACCCGTATCCCCTTCCACCGCAGAGATCCGCGTCGCGCGGGGATCGGAGTGACCGTGAGCAGCCGTTCCGGTTTCGTGACGTTCGTCGGACGTCCCAATGTCGGCAAGTCGACCCTGACCAACGCCCTCGTCGGCGAGAAGGTCGCGATCACCAGCGACAAGCCGCAGACCACGCGCAAGGCGATCCGCGGCATCCTGAACCGCCCCGGCGGTCAGCTCGTGATCGTCGACACCCCCGGCATCCACAAGCCGCGGACTCTTCTCGGGCAGCGACTCAACGACCTCGTCGAGCAGGTGCTCGGCGACGTCGACGCGATCGGGTTCCTCGTGCCGGCCACCGAGAAGGTCGGCCCGGGCGACCGGCGTATCGCGGCATCCCTCGACGGCTACGGCCGGGCGAAGAAGGTCGCGATCGTCACGAAGGTCGACATCGCGTCGCGCGAGGAGATCACCGAGCGGCTCATGGAGGTCGACGCGCTCCGCGAGGATTGGGACGCCGTCATCCCGCTGTCCGCGGTGACGGACGACCAGCTCGACGTCCTCGCCGACGAACTCCTGAAGCTCATGCCGAAGGGACCGCCGCTCTATCCGGAGGGGATGGTCACCGACGAGAGTCTCGAGGACCGGATCGCCGAGATCATCCGCGAGGCGGCGCTCGACGGTGTGCGCGACGAACTGCCGCACTCGATCGCCGTGACCGTCGAGGACATCGCTGCCCGCGAGGACAGCGACCTCACCGACGTCTACGCGAACATCGTGGTCGAGCGCGACAGCCAGAAGGCGATCATCATCGGTCGCGGCGGCTCGCGGCTGAAGGACGTCGGTGCGCGCTCACGCGCCGGCATCGAGCCGCTGGTCGGCGGACGCGTGTTCCTGTCGCTCCGGGTACGCGTGGCGAAGGAATGGCAGCGCGACCCGAAGCAGCTCGGGCGCCTCGGATTCTGACCCGCGACGCCGGGTCATCACGGAAGGGCACACGCATGGCACAGGCATGGTTCGCGACCGGTCCGGAAGGACTCTCGGACTGGGAGCTGCGAGAGGTCGACGTCCGGGCGCCCGGTCCTGGAGAGGTGACGATCCGGGTGCGTGCGGTCGGGATGAACCCGGCTGATGTGAAGTACCCCACGCGTCCCGATGCGACGTTCCCTTTCCCGATCGGGTACGAGGTGTCCGGTGAGATCACCGCGCTCGGTGCCGGAACGCAGATCGGCTCGGGCGCGGCGACGGTCGGCGACGAGGCGCTCGCGTTCCGCCTGAGCGGCGGGTATGCCACCGAGCTGACCGTTCCCGCCGAGAAGGTCTTCGCCAAGCCGTCGACCCTCGCCCATCCCGAAGCAGCGAACCTGTTCCTGGCCGGTGCGACCGCCGCCGAGCTGCTCGAGTTGAGCGGTGCGCGGAGCGGCGACACGGTTCTGTTCCACGCCGCCTCCGGCGCGGTCGGAGTGAGCTTCCTGCAGCAGGCAGCCGTCCGGGGCGTCCGCGTCGTCGGGACCGCCGGCGAGCGGAACGCCGACGTCGTCCGGCGCTACGGCGGCATCCCGATCACCTACGGACCGGGCCTCGTCCAGCGGGCGAAGGATGCCGCGGCGGGCGCGTCCTTCGTCGCATCGCTCGACGGCGTGGGCACCGACGAGGCGATCGAGGCCTCGCTCGCGCTCGTCGAGGACAGGACGCGCATCATCACGATCGTCCGTCGCGACCTCGAGTCGGAGGGCATCGTGGCGATCGGCGGGATGCTGCCCGCCAGCGCTGCGTTCCGCGACGCCGTCCGCGGCGAGCTCGTCGACCTCGCGCGGCGCGGACTGCTCGAGGTGCCCGTCGCCCGCACCTTCCCGTTCGCCGACGCGGTCCAGGCGGCGCGCTTCCTCATGGAGGGGCACCCCGGCGGCAAGCTCGCGCTGCTGCCGTAGCGGCAGCGTGGCTCAGTCGACGGATCTGAGCGCGGAGCGGATGATCACCTTGACGGTCCCGAAGTCCTGGTCGGCCGCCTTCTGCCACGTGCCGTCGTCCCAGATCACATCGACGTACACCCAGCCGTCCTGGTCGTGCATCCCCAGCATGGCGCTGCCGATCGCATCGGGGACGATCTTCTCGATCGTTGCGATGTCCTCCGCGGTGGCTGATCCGGTCCTCCCCTCGGTGGGATCGGGCGCCGGCATCGCATCGAACAGGGCGAGCGGCACCGGCGTTCGTGTCAGGGTGAACGTCGTGCCGTCGTACGAGCCCCAGACTGCGTAGGCTCCCCACGTCGACCCGCCCGTCGATGTCGCATCCAGCTTGCCGTCCCAGGACCATCCGGTGACGGGGATGCCGCTGCACTGCGGCGGTGCGGATTCCGCAACCGCCCCGAGACACAGCTCGACCGCCGAGCCGTCGTCGAGGATCGTTCCCTGGCCCCACACCTCGCCGGTGGGGTTCTCCGGTGTGAGCGCGGCGAGCGCCGATCCCGGGGGTGCTGCCGAGCCACCCGCATCGGCCGCGGCGGCGCAGGAGGTGAGCAGGAGGGCGGCGCCGGCGACGAGGACGGCGAGGGAGCGACGGTGCATCATGCCCGGAGAGTGTCAGGTCCGCGGCATCCGTCTCAGAATGTCGAGCGGCGCGAGCGGGGTGTAACGTGTCGGTATGCGCTTCTGCGGCCTCCTTCTTCGTCGCCGCGACGAGTCCTCGATCTAGGACCAACTCGTCGCGGAGGTTGTCGTGGGTCCGCACCAGTGACGAGAGAAGAAGCCCCATCATGCGAAACCACCAGAAGCCCTCGGGCGCCCCGATCCACAAGTACCGCCCGTACCACGAGCAGATCCGTGTAGACCTGCCCGACCGCACGTGGCCGGGCAACCGCATCGAGGTCGCGCCCCGCTGGTGCGCCGTCGACCTGCGCGACGGCAACCAGGCCCTCATCGACCCGATGAGCCCCGAGCGCAAGCGCGTCATGTTCGAACTGCTCGTGAAGATGGGCTACAAGGAGATCGAGGTCGGCTTCCCCTCCGCGAGCCAGACGGACTTCGACTTCGTCCGCCAGCTCATCGAGGACGACGTCATCCCCGAGGACGTCACGATCCAGGTGCTGACGCAGGCCCGCGAGCACCTCATCAAGCGCACGTACGAGTCGATCGCCGGCGCGAAGCAGGCCATCGTGCACCTCTACAACTCCACGAGCGTTCTGCAGCGCGAGGTCGTGTTCCGCACCGACCAGCAGGGCATCATCGACATCGCTCTCGAGGGTGCGCGCCTGTGCCGCCAGTACGAGAAGACGATCCCCGAGACGGCCGTCTACTACGAGTACTCGCCCGAGAGCTACACGGGCACCGAGCTCGAGTTCGCCGTCGACGTCTGCAACCAGGTGATCGAGGTGTTCGAGCCCACCCCCGACCGCAAGGTCATCATCAACCTGCCGGCGACGGTCGAGATGGCGACGCCGAACGTGTACGCCGACTCGATCGAGTGGATGAGCCGTCACCTGGCGCACCGCGAGAACGTCATCCTGTCGCTGCACCCGCACAACGACCGCGGCACCGCGATCGCCGCGGCGGAGCTCGGCTACATGGCCGGCGCGGACCGCATCGAGGGCTGCCTGTTCGGCAACGGCGAGCGCACCGGCAACGTCGACCTGGTCGCCCTGGGGATCAACCTGCTGACGCAGGGGATCGACCCTCAGATCGACTTCAGCGACATCGACCACGTCAAGCGGACCGCGGAGTACTGCAACCAGCTGCCCGTCCCCGAGCGCAGCCCCTGGGCCGGCGATCTGGTCTTCACCGCCTTCAGCGGGTCGCACCAGGACGCCATCAAGAAGGGCTTCGAGGCGATGGAGGCCCGTGCGAAGGCCGCGGGCGTTTCGGTCGACGAGATCGAGTGGGCGGTCCCGTACCTGCCCATCGACCCGAAGGACCTGGGACGGTCCTACGAGGCCGTCATCCGCGTCAACTCGCAGTCCGGCAAGGGCGGCGTCGCCTACCTGCTGAAGACGGACCACTCCCTCGACCTGCCGCGCAAGCTCCAGATCGAGTTCTCCGGCGTCGTCCAGGCGAAGACGGATGCCGAGGGCGGCGAGGTCTCCAGCGGTCAGATCTGGTCGATCTTCTCGGACGAGTACCTGCCCGCCCGCGCGGCCGACGACAAGTGGGGCCGCTTCGAGCTCCTGTCCACGCGCACCCAGAGCGACATGTCCGGTGATGTCACGCTCGACGTCACCCTCCGCGACGGCGACGAGCATGTCGCGGCGGCCGGGGCGGGGAACGGTCCGATCGCGGCGTTCCTGAAGGTCCTCGGCGAGCGCGGTTTCGAGATCTCGCTCTACGACTACGTCGAGCACACGCTCGGTGCCGGCGGCGACGCCCACGCGGCCGCGTACGTCGAGCTGCAGGTGGAGGATCAGCGCCTGTGGGGCGTCGGCATCGACGGCGACATCTCGACCGCGAGCCTGAAGGCGATCGTGTCGGCCGTGAACCGGGCGATCCGCAGCCGCACCCACGAGGGCGAACTGGCGGGCGTCTGACTCTTGCAGGAGGTCGCCGCCGAGGGGCGCCCGGTCACGGCTTGATGATCGGGATCGTCGAGGTCTCGACGGCGACCTTCCTGCGGTAGAGGGCCCGTTGCTCGGGCAGCGAGATGTCGAAGACCACGGCGAGCACGCGGATGACGGCGGTCACGGCGATGCACGTGATCGCGGCGGGCACCGCCGAGACCCCGAGGGTGTCGAGGACGGCGAGGACGGCGCATCCGACCGCGGCGGCGACGGCGTAGAGCGACCCGACGTGCATCATGGCGACGGGGAGTCCCATGAACACGTCGCGGAGGAGTCCTCCGCCGACGGCGGCACAGGCGCCCACGAAGATCGACGGGATCGGAGGGAGGCCGAGGGCGAGCGCCTTCGTCGTCCCCAGGGCGCCGAACATCCCGATCGCGACGGCGTCGAGGCCCACGATGACGGCGTTGAGGCGCTGGAACACGTTGGCGAGCAGCATCCCGATCAGCGCCGCCGCGGTGACGGTGATCAGGTAGCCGTCGCTCTGGAGGGCGACGGGTGTCGTGCTGAGCAGCAGGTCGCGGATCATGCCGCCGCCCAGCCCCATGACGACGCCGATGATGGCGACTCCGAGCAGATCGAGACGACGCTGCCCCTGGAACCCCGAGGCGAACAGGGCTCCCTGCACGCCGCCGAGGCCGACGGCGGTGAGGTCTGCCCAGAGGGGGATGAGGAACTGCGGCTCGGTCACGCCTTCATTGTGCCTGGTCACGGGATAATCGATGGGTGCCCACCTACCGTGACGAGGTCGTGATCCTGCGCACCCACAAGCTGGGTGAGGCCGACCGCATCCTGACGATGCTCAGCCGTCGTCATGGCAAGGTCCGCGCGGTGGCGAAGGGCGTCCGCCGCACGTCGTCGAAGTTCGGCGCGCGGCTCGAGCCGTTCATGGTGGCCGACGTCCAGATGTACAAGGGCCGCTCGCTCGACATCGTGCAGCAGGCGGAGTCCCTGGGCGCGTACGGCGCCGACATCGCGACCGACTACGACCGGTACACGGCGGCGTCGGCGATGTCCGAGACGGCCGACCGGCTGAACGAGGCCGAGACGACGCCGCAGCAGTACCTGCTCCTCGTCGGGGGGCTCCGCGCGCTGGCGCGAGGCGATCACGCACCGAGATCGGTCCTCGATTCCTACCTCCTCCGCGTCATGTCCCTCTCCGGCTGGGCGCCGTCGCTGCAGGAATGCGCGCGGTGCGGTGCGCCCGGACCG
Source organism: Microbacterium aquilitoris (assembly GCF_031932285.1). Classification (NCBI taxonomy): domain Bacteria; kingdom Bacillati; phylum Actinomycetota; class Actinomycetes; order Micrococcales; family Microbacteriaceae; genus Microbacterium; species Microbacterium aquilitoris. The sequence continues at coordinate 1,121,730 of NZ_JAUZVT010000002.1, read as the reverse complement.
CACGACTGGTTCGTCGCGCAGCTGGGCGGCATCGTCTGCTCCGCGTGCGCGCCGGCGGGGTCGCCTCGGGTGAGCGCCGAGACCTCCGACCTCCTGCGTGCGCTCCTGGCGGGGGAGTGGGATGTGGTGGATGCCGCATCGGGCGGCGCCACCGCGGCATCCTCCGGTCTCATCGCGGCGTATGCGCAGTGGCACACTGAACGAGGCATCCGTTCCCTGTCCCACCTGGAGGCGCCTCGGTGAGTCCCAAGCCGTACACGCATCGCGACGCGGTGCCCTACCGCCCGCTCGACTGGACCGGCGTGTACCCGCCGGAGTTCCCGAAGGGCTCGGTCCCGGCTCACGTCGCGATCGTCATGGACGGCAACGGCCGCTGGGCCAACCGCCGCGGTCTCACGCGGATCGAGGGGCACCGCGCGGGGGAGGAGGTCCTCCTCGACGTCGTGGCCGGTGCGGTCCAGGCCGGGGTGAAGCACCTGAGTGTGTACGCCTTCTCGACCGAGAACTGGGCGCGCTCACCCGAGGAGGTGCGCTTCCTCATGGGGTACAACCGCGATGTGCTGCACCGTCGTCGCGACCAGCTCAACGAGTGGAACGTCCGCATCCGCTGGGCGGGCCGAAAGCCCCGGCTGTGGGGGTCGGTCATCAAGGAGCTCCAGTACGCCGAACAGCTCACGTCCGGCAACACGGGACTGACCCTCACGATGTGCGTGAACTACGGCGGACGTCACGAGATCGTCGATGCGATGCGCGCCATGGGGGAGGAGATCGCCCGGGGGAAGCTAAAGCCGTCGGCGATCACCGAGAAGACGCTCCGCCGGCACCTGTACGTCCCCGACATGCCTGACGTCGACCTGTTCGTACGCTCCAGTGGGGAGCAGCGGACCTCGAACTTCCTGCTGTGGGAGGCGGCCTACGCCGAGATGGTGTTCCTCGACACGCTGTGGCCGGATTTCTCCCGCACGGACCTGTGGGGAGCGATCGAGCTGTATCTCTCCCGCGACCGCCGGTTCGGCGGGGCGAAGGACGCGCCGACCGCGTCCTGACGCTCAGCGGACGTCGGCAGCGGGCCCCGCGAGCCAACGATCCACGTCGCGGGGGTGCGTGAGACGCACGACGGGCAGGTCGTACTCGGCGGCGACCACCGGCATCCGCGTCTGCCATGTGCGGTGGGTGCGCATCTCCCACCGGAGGATGTGACCGGGGTCGCGGAAGACCGTCCACAGCGGCGGCTCGACGTTGCCGTTCCAGAGTCGCTCGCGACGGATGCGGCGGCGCAGGGTGCGGCGGAGCAGCCGCGTGCGGGCGACCCGACGCGGCAGGTCGAGCCATACGGCGAGGTCGGCGCGCTCACCGAGGATCTGGCCGCCGCCGGAACCGAAGTAGTTCCATTCGGACACCCAGCGATCGCCGTCGGCGACGCGGCGGACGTCACTCAGGAACTCGGGTCGCGTCGTCCACCTCGGTCCGTGGAAGAGCGAGTCCAGCTCGGTGTACTCGAGGCCCCACAGCTCGGCCAGCTGCCGTGCCAGAGTCGACTTCCCGACGCCGGTGGTGCCGGCGATCACGACGCGCTGCGGGCGGAACGGGAGCGGGGTGTCGGCCGACAGCATCCCGCCAGCCTAGGAGCGGCGGAGGGAATACCGCGAGGGCCAGGTGGCGTTGCACGGGATGTGACGGAACCCATCAGGATCGACGTGTGGAGCGATATCGCCTGCCCGTGGTGCTACATCGGTAAGCGGAACCTCGAGACCGGGCTGGCGGAGACGGCGACGGACGCCGACGCCCCCCGCGTAGAGGTGACCTTCCACTCGTACGAGCTGTCCCCGGACACCCCCGTCGATTTCGACGGAACCGAGATCGACTTCCTCTCGGAGTACAAGGGGATGCCGGCCGATCAGGTGCAGCAGATGCTCGACCGCGTGACCGGTGTCGCCGCCGACGCCGGACTCGGCTATCGGTTCGACATCCTCAAGCACACCAACACCGTGAAGGCCCACGAGCTGCTGCACTTCGCGAAGGAGCAGGGCCTCCAGAAGGAGGCGACCGAGCGTCTCATGTCGGCCTACTTCACCGAGGGCCGTCACGTCGGCAACATCGACGACCTCGTCGCGCTCGCCGGTGACGTGGGCCTCGACACCGACCAGACGCGCGACGCGCTGGAGTCGGGGCGGTATCTCGAGGCGGTGCGCGCCGACCAGGCTCAGGCCCAGGCCTACGGCATCCAGGGCGTTCCGTTCTTCGTCATCGACGGCAAGTACGGCGTGAGCGGCGCCCAGCCCGCCGCAGCGTTCGCACAGATCGCCCGCCAGGTGTGGGCCGAGCGCGCCGAGGAGCCTGCCGCGAGCTGAGCTCTTCTCCCACGATGAAGGCCGCACCCCGGATCGGGGCTGCGGCCTTCATGGTTCGTGCGAGGTCTCAGGCGAGGGCCTTCTCGATCGCCGAGATCACCTCGGGCTCGTTGGGCTTGGTCTGCGGGCGGAAGCGGTGCAGCTCACCGTCGCGTGTCACGAGGAACTTCTCGAAGTTCCACATGACTGGTCCCTTGGCGCGCTCGGCGTTCGGGGACTTCTTCAGCGCCTTGTAGAGCGGGGCGGCGTGCGATCCGTTGACGCGCACCTTGTCCATGATGGGGAACGTGATGCCCCAGTTGACGGCGCAGTAGTCGAGGATCTCGTCCATCGACCCGGGCTCCTGGCCCATGAACTGGTTGCAGGGGAAGCCGATGACCTGCAGGCCCTGGTCGCCGTACTGCTTCTGCAGCTCCTCGAGCTGCTCGTACTGGGGAGCCAGTCCGCACTTGGATGCGACGTTCACGATGAGGAACGCCTTGTCGCCGAAGTCGCCGAGTGTCGCCTCCTTCCCGTCTGCGGTGGTGAACGGGATCTCTCGCAGCGAGGAGGTTTCGGTCATGTCTCCACGATAGGACTCGCGCAGATGCCCGATGCGCTCGCCGTCTGGGAGAATGTGAAGGATATGTCCACGACCCTCGCTCCGCCCGCGCCACTGCGCATCGGGCCCATCACCCTCGACGCGCCCGTCGTGCTGGCGCCCATGGCGGGCATCACCAACACCGCCTTCCGACGTCTGTGCCGCGAGTACGGTGCCGGCCTCTACGTGAGCGAGATGATCACCACTCGCGCGCTCGTCGAGCGGAACGCCACGACCATGCGCCTGATCCGCCACCACGAGTCCGAGACCCCGCGGTCGATTCAGCTCTACGGCGTCGACCCGGCCACCGTCGAAGCGGCCGTCCGGATCATCGTCGAAGAGGATCACGCCGATCACGTCGACCTGAACTTCGGGTGCCCGGTCCCGAAGGTCACCCGCAAGGGCGGGGGCGCGGCCCTGCCCTGGAAGACGGAGCTGTTCCGCGAGATCGTCGAGCGCGCCGCCAAGGCCGCGGGTTCGGTCCCGCTGACGGTGAAGATGCGCAAGGGCATCGACTCCGACCACCTCACCTACCTCGAGGCCGGCCGGATCGCCGAGGGCGCCGGTGTCGCCGCCGTCGCGTTGCACGCACGGACGGCGTCCGAGTTCTACTCGGGGCACGCCGACTGGTCCGCGATCACGAAGCTGAAGGAGACGGTGACGAGTGTCCCCGTCCTCGGGAACGGCGACATCTGGTCGGCGGAGGACGCCCGCCGCATGATGGCCGAGACCGGCTGCGACGGCGTCGTCGTCGGACGTGGATGCCTCGGCCGCCCCTGGCTCTTCGGTGACCTGGCCCGCGAACTCGGCACCGGCCACGCCGCCGATCCGGTCGACGCGACCCTCGGGTTCGTCGCGGCCGCGTTCCGACGCCACGCGGAACTCCTGGTGGAGTTCTTCGAGAGCGAGGACCGCGGCTGCCGCGACATCCGCAAGCACGTCGCCTGGTACTTCAAGGGGTACCCGGTGGGCGGTGACCTCCGCGCCAAGCTCGCGACGGTCTCGAGCCTCGAGGAGATCGACGAACTGCTCGCGACCCTCGACCTCGAGGCGCCGTACCCCGGCGCGGCCGCCGAGGGGCAGCGCGGGCGTGCGGGAACGCCCAAGCGGCCCGCTCTGCCCGACGGCTGGCTGGACTCGCGCGAGATCGGCCACGCGGCATCCACCGCCCTCGCCGATGCGGAGCTCGACACCAGTGGCGGCTGAGGCGGTGACCGGCGCGAGCGTGGGCATCGCCGCCGGACGTCCCACGGGCTACGACGACCACGACGCCGAGCGGTTCCATCCCGAGAAGCACCGTTCCCTCCGCGACGGGTTCGCGCGCGACCGGGCGCGGGTGCTGCACTCCGCGGGGTTCCGTCGCCTGGCAGCCAAGACCCAGGTGCTGAGCCCCGCGAGTCCCGACGACTTCGCCCGCAACAGGCTGACGCACTCCCTGGAGGTGGCGCAGGTCGGTCGAGAGCTCGCGATCGCGCTCGAGCTCTCGCCCGACGTGGTCGACACGGCCTGCTTGAGCCACGACCTCGGGCATCCGCCCTTCGGGCACAACGGCGAGCGTGCGCTCAACGAGTGGGCCGAGGACATCGGCGGTTTCGAGGGCAACGCGCAGTCGCTGCGCATCCTCGCCCGGCTCGAGCCGAAGGTCGTCGACGACGACGGTGAGAGCTTCGGGCTCAACCTGACCCGGGCGAGCCTCGACGCGACGTGCAAATACCCGTGGACGGCGGATCACGCGATCCCCGACCCGGGTGGGCGGCAGAAGTTCGGCGTGTACGCCGAGGACGAGGCGATCTTCCACTGGATGCGGCAGGGTGCGCCCGGCCGGGTGCGGTGCATCGAGGCCGAGGTCATGGACCTCTCCGACGACATCGCCTACTCGGTCCACGATTTCGAGGACGCGGTGCTCAACGGTTACCTCGACCCCCGGCGCCTCGCGGACAGTCGCGAGCGCGAATCGCTCCTCACGGCGATCCAATCGTGGGTGGGCCTCGGCTTCAGCCGGGACGAGCTGGCGGACGCGATGTACCGGCTGGTGCGGCTGCCCGAGTGGATGACGGAGTTCGACGGGACGCGCGCCTCGGTGGCGCGGCTGAAGAACCTGACGTCGGACTTCATCGGACGCTTCGCGCGCGCGGCGACCGCGGCGACGCGCGAGCACTACGACACCCCGGCGTTGACGCGATACCGGGGACGCATGATCGTGCCGCGCGTCATCGAGGCCGAGATGGCGGTCCTCAAGGGGACGATCGGCGCCTTCGTCGTGTCGATCGACGGCCGGAAGGGTCTCTACAAGGAGCAGCGTCGCGTGCTGAAGCGGCTCGCGTCGGCGCTACTCGAGCGCCCCGAGCACCTCGATCGCGTGCACGCGGTCGATTTCGCCGCAGCGCAGACGGATGCCGAGCGCAAGCGCGTCGTGGTCGACCAGGTCGCGACCTTGACGGACCGCTTCGCGATCGAATGGCATTCCGCCCTCGTGGGGCCCGTCGACCTCCGGGAACTCGGACTGTGGCCGGCGGGATCGCGGGCGGTCGCGAACCCCGGCTTCGCGCTCCCCGAACCGATCGAGGGTCTCTGATGGCCCGCATCCGTCAAGCCGACGTCGACGAGGTGAAGGCCCGCACCAACATCGTCGACATCGTCGGCGAGCGGGTCGCCCTGAAGTCCGCCGGCGTCGGGTCGATGAAGGGGCTCTGTCCGTTCCACGACGAGCGGAGCCCGAGCTTCAACGTCCGTCCGCAGGCGGGGTACTACCACTGCTTCGGATGCGGCGAGTCGGGCGATGTGTACTCGTTCCTGCGGGCGATGGACCACCTGTCGTTCACCGAGGCGGTCGAACGCCTCGCGGGGCGGATCGGCTACCAGCTGCACTACGAGGACGGCGGCGCCGCCCCCGAGACGAGCGGTCGCACGCGGCTCTACCAAGCGAACACCGCCGCCGCGGAGTACTTCCGTGGACAGTTGGCGACGGCCGAAGCGGATGCCGGGCGTCGATTCCTCGGCGAGCGCGGCTTCGACGCCGGTGCTGCGGCGCACTTCGGGGTCGGGTACGCGCCGAAGGGCTGGAACAACATGCGCGACGCACTGCGCGCACAGGGGTTCACGGATGAAGAGCTCGCCACGGCGGGCCTCGTCTCGCAGGGGCAGCGCGGTGTCTACGACCGCTTCCGCGGACGCGTGGTCTGGCCCATCCGTGACCTCACCGGCCAGACGATCGGCTTCGGCGCGCGCAAGCTCTACGACGACGACCAGGGACCGAAGTACCTGAACACCCCCGAGACGCCGATCTACAAGAAGGCGCAGGTCCTGTACGGCCTCGATCTCGCGAAGAAGGACGTGTCGCGGTCTCACCGCGTCGTCGTCGTCGAGGGATACACGGACGTCATGGCATGCCATCTCGCTGGCATCACGACCGCGATCGCCACCTGCGGAACGGCGTTCGGATCCGACCACATCACCGTCCTCCGTCGCGTGATGGGCGACGACAGCGCGGCGGGCGAGGTGATCTTCACCTTCGACCCCGATGCGGCAGGTCAGAAGGCCGCCCTGCGCGCGTTCGCCGATGAGAAGAGGTTCTCCGCCCAGACGTACGTGGCCGTCGCGCCCGATGGTCTCGATCCCTGCGACCTGCGGCTGAATCGCGGCGATGGCGCCGTGCGTGCGCTCATGGACGCCAAGGCCCCCATGTTCGAATTCGTCATCGATCAGAAGTTGGCGGGCTTCGACCTGCGGAGTGTCGAGGGTCGTGTGGGTGCTCTGCGTGCGGCGGCACCGATCGTTGCCGAGATCCGCGACTCGTCGCTGAGGCCGGGGTACACCCGGGTCCTCGCCCGCAAGCTGGGGATGGATCTGGGCGAGGTGACGCCGGCGGTCGAGCGGGCCGCGCGGGGCAATCACGCACCGCGCGAGCGCGGCCCAGCGGCTGCCCAGTCACCGGAGGAGGGTTCCGCGCCGGTGCGGGTGACGATGGCGACGTTGCCGCGGACCGCGAGCGTGACTCTCGAGCGAGACGCGCTCATGGGGGTGCTGCAGTACGGGCACGTCCTGGATGCCGCCGAGGTGGATGCCGCGCTTCAGATCCCGATGGAGCACCCCGCTCTCGAAGCGGTGCGCCAGGCGGTCACCGCTCAGCCGGATCGGTCGCGCGTCGGCTGGTCGACGGCGGCGGTCGACGCGACACGGGAGCCGTACCGCGGGCTCGCTGCTGAGCTCCTGACGTCGTCGTTTCCCGCGCTCACGGAGATCGAGGCGAAGGCGTCCGCACGAGCCATGTGCCAGCGGTTGCGGCTGCGCGCGATGGATCGCGAGAAGGCCGAACTCCTCGGGGCGGTTCAGCGGGTGTCGGCCGAGTCCGAGGAAGGTCGCGCGGTCCGCGTCGCGCTGCGGGACCTCGATCAGCGACGACGGACCCTGGCCGACTCGATCTGATCGGCGCCGATGATCAGCGCATCGACCTCGACGACTGGCATCCCCGGCTCGGAGAGGTGAGGATGGATCGCATGCCTCGAGTGAACGATCCGGATGCCGCGATCTTCTGTTCGGACCTGTCGATCGCTCGCGCGTCAGCCGACACACGCGTCGTCGACGGCGTGTCGATCCGGTTGATGCCAGGTGAGACCCTCGCTGTCATGGGAGCGACGGGCTCCGGGAAGTCGAGTCTGGCGTCCTGCCTGGCGGGGGCCGATCAGCGCGATCTGCGCATCGTGGGGGGCACCGGCGAGGTCGCCGGGATCTCGCTGCGTGCGCGGGGTCGTGCCCGCCGCATCCGCGGGTACCGCACCGGCCATCTCGTGCAGGGCGTCAACGCGTCGCTTCCCTCCCGCCTCACCATCTCCGAGATCGTCGCCGAGCCGATCACGGGGCGCGATCGGAAGGTCAACGAGCGCGCGCTCGCGCTCCGCGTCGCCGCGCTGCTGGACGAGTTGCAGCTGCCCATCGGCGCATCGGAGAAGTACCCGTACGAGCTCAGCTCGGGTATGCGTCAGCGGGTGGCGATCGCGCGGAGCCTCGTCCTCGATCCGCAGGTCCTCATCGCCGACGAGCCCTATGCCAACCTCGACGTGGATGTCCGTCCCGCGGTGCGCGACGCACTCCTACGCAGGATCGAGGACGGCATGGCGCTGCTCGTGGTCACCAACGAGCGCGAGCTCGTGACCGACCTCGCAGCGCAGGTGCTCGTCCTGCGAGCAGGTCACCCGGTCGGTGTCGGCCGGCACCTCGACGACGTGCTGTGGACCCCCGACGAGGCGACACGCATCGGCGGCTGATGTCACGAACACCCCTCGGGCTTTGCTACGATTGTGTGGTTGCCCGGTTCCGGGTGACTGATCCTCGGTAGCTCAATTGGCAGAGCAATCGGCTGTTAACCGATAGGTTCTTGGTTCGAGTCCAAGCCGGGGAGCCACTCTGACCGAAACCCCCGGATACCCGGGGGTTTCGTCATTCCCGAACTTTGCGAGCAACGGATTTCTCTTGCCGCGGCGCCCTCGCGGCCCCATGCTGATCGCATGGACACGGGGAACGCAGGCTGGTCGGCCTGGACCTGGGGTGAGCGTGTGGGAGCGCTGGTCGGCTTCGCCGCGGTCGTCCTGCTGTTCTGGGCGGCGGTCCAGTACGGCGCGGGCAACGACGTCGCCTTCTTCGGGCTCGCACTCGCCCTCGCGCTCGGAGTTTCGGGCCTCGGCATCCACGTCGCGGCGCGCGAGGCGCGCTACCGCCGCCAGGCTCGCGACGAAGGATCGGCTGCCACGCCGCCTCGGTGAGCATCGGGGGTGCTCGGACGCACGGCACGAGCGCGGACCCGATAGTGTGCAGAGCGGATTTCAGAACACGTGGGGGGATCACGATGACGGATCGTACGAGCGCGCCTGCCGGATGGTACCCGGCGCCGCATGCGGGCAACGAGCTGCGCTACTGGGACGGCACGGAGTGGACGGCGCCGCCGCCGGCTGTTGCGGCGTGGCCGGCGCCCGGGGGGGCCGCCCCGGGGCAACCGGCCGGCTACCCGGTGTCCGCACCGCCGGTCATCCGCCCTCTCCGCGGCATCGCCGGAGCCACCCGCATCCTCCTCATCGTCGGGGCGGTCGTCTCGTTCCTCACCGTCCTCGTCGAGGCCTGGGGACTCGTCGCCGTCGACGGCTTCACCCGAGGAGCCGCGCCGCTGTCGGACCTGGAGCTCTACGACACGCTGTCCGCGCCGATCTCCTTGGCGTCGGCGGGGCTGATGCTGGCGACGGGAATCTGCTGGGTCGTCTGGCAGTACCGCGCCGCGGTGCGCGTCCGCGCGATCACCCCGACCGCCACTCGTCGCACACCGGTGTGGCACGTCGTGTCCTGGCTCATCCCCGTGATCGCGTGGTGGTTCCCGTTCCAGAACGTGAAGGACCTCGTGGTGGCTTCGCGTGCGAGCCTGACTCGAGCGATCCTGGGCACCTGGTGGGGCCTCTGGATCGCTTCGACGGCGTTCGTGTCACTCTCCGGCAGGCTGTCGTGGAACGCCGAGACCCTCGCGGACTACCCTGCCGTGATGTCCACGTCGCTGTTGGGGGAGCTCCTCTCCATTGCCGCCGTTCCGCTTGCCATCGTGATCCTCACCCGCGCGACCGACGCCATGGACCCGGCAGGGCGCTGACGCTCACGCGGTGAGCTGAGCCTCCACGTCCGTGTCGTCGGAGCCGCTCGAGGCGACGATCCGGCCTTTGTCGAGCCGGAGGAACCGGAACTCCGCCGCGTTGACGTGGCGACGGGTGGCAGGGATGCCGCGCCACGGTCCGGTATGCGTCCCGCTGCCGCGGAGGTGAGCAGCGATGCGGTCGTCCTCGGCGACGAGTTGGATCGTCTTCCAGCGCCAGTCCGGGAAGCCGTGGAACAGGTCGGCGAGATCGTCGATCCAGGCGTCTGCTCCTGCCGGCAGGTGTGCGCGGCGGACCGCGGGGTCGAGGAACCCGCGGACCTCCGTCAGATCATGTCGGTTGCACGCGTCGAGATACTCCTCGAACCACCCGTGCAGCTCCCACGGTTCCACGCGAAGTGCCTCAGGCGTCGAGGTCGTCGACGCCCGGCATCCAGCTCTGGCCCGGCTTTCCCCAGCCGCGCTTGCGCGCGATCTTCTGCGTCGTCTTCCAATCGGAATCGGACAGCCGGTCGATGTAGAGGATGCCGTTGAGGTGGTCGAACTCGTGCTGCATGATGCGGGCGCGCCAGCCGTCGACACGGATGCGGACGTGGCCGCCGTCGAGGTCGGTGCCGGTGACGAGCACCTCGTCGCCGCGGCGGAGCGGGAAGCGCTCACCGGGGAACGACAGGCATCCCTCCGACTCGTCATCGGGGTCGGGGGAGCCCGGCTCCGGCGGCGACATCCAGAGTTCGGGGTTGATGATCACGCCGCGCCACGGGGCGCCGTCGTCATCCTGATAGGAGTAGGTGTAGATGCGCAGGCCGACGCCCACCTGGGGGGCTGCGAGTCCCACACCGGGAGCGGTGTCCATCGTCTCGAACATGTCCGCGACGAGGGTGCGGATCTCATCCGTCACCTCGGCGACGGGAGCGGCGACGGAGTGAAGGACGGGATCGCCCATGATGCGAATCGGAAGTACGGCCACGTCAGAAGCCTAACGAGGCCTGAGCCCGGTATCGTCGAGGCGTGATTCATGCCGGAACACCGATCAACGACCTCACCGATGAACTGGTGGGCGTGTTCGGGAACCCGGCGATCCTGATCGGCATCCCGCTCGCCGTCGTCGGCGCGGTCTTCATGTCCTTCGGCGCGCAGTACCAGCACCGCGGTGTGCAGAAGGTCGAGCGGCTGACGGCTCAGGCGGGTGTCTCCGGTCTGACCGGCAGTCAGCTGCTCCGTCTGCTGACGCGTCCGTCCTGGGTTCTCGGGACGGTGATGCTCGGCCTCGCGATCGTGTGCCAGCTGGCGGCGCTGTCGTTCGCGCCGCTGATCCTCGTCCAGCCGATCGGCGCGATCTCGCTGGTCATCACGACGCTCCTGAACGCCCGGATCAGCGGCCACAAGCCGACGAGGCGCTCGATCACCTCCATCGCGCTGTGCGTCGGCGGCATCTTCATCTTCGTCACGGTGGCCGCGCTGTACGCGACCGAGCGCCCCATCAGCGACGGGCAGCTCCTGACCGTCCTCGGCATCCTGCTGGGCGTCGTGGTGGTCCTCGGCGTCCTCTGGGGGACGCTGCGCAAGCGGATGCGTGCCCTGTTCTACATCGTGGCGGCCGGCGTGGTCTACGGCTTCGTCGCGACCCTCGCCAAGGTGGTCATCAACCGCATCGCCAACGGCGACTTCGAATGGCTCACCGTCCTGTGCGTCGTCGCCCTGCTCGCGGGCACCGCGATGGGCGCCTACTTCGTCCAGACGGCCTACTCATCGGGTCCGCCGGACCTCGTCATCGCCGGTCTCACGGTCATCGACCCGATCGTCGCCATCGTGATCGGTCTCGCGGTCCTCAACGAGGCTCAGGGCGCACCGCTCGGCGCGTACATCGGCTTCGCGGTCGCGGGCGTCCTGGCCGTCACCGGGGTGTTCCAGCTGGCCCGCTACCACCCGCAGGTGGTGAGCGAGAGCCAGGAGATCCCGATCACGCGGGGGAGTGCGGATGCCGTCGAAGGCAGACGTCCCTCGACGGGGTCGATCCGTCTCACCGAGGCCGTCTCGAAGGTGTGGCCGGAGCCGCCCGTGAAAGACGAAGACCGGCCCGGGCGATAAGCTCGACTCCACAGGGGGCGGTGGCCAAGCTGGTCAAGGCAGCGGGCTCATAACCCGACGATCGTGGGTTCAAGTCCCACCCGCCCTACTTCAGCCTCTGAACTTGTCAGGCGTCGCACGAGGAAGCCCCCGCTCCTTTGCAGAATGCGAGGGCTTCGTCGTATCGCGTAGGTTCAGTCGTCCTGCGCGTCGGACTCCCGTTCGTCGGTGTCTTGCTCGGCGGCCGTGATGTCATCGTCGCGGATGTCGCCTTCGGCCTGGCTCGGCTTGTCGGGGATGGAATCGCTCATCATGTCTCCTTTCGACACGCACATCGAACGCCCTCGCCGCGTTCGACCCGCAGGGGCTTGACAGAGCAACCTCGCTATCGGTTCCGTTGGAGCGCGTGGCCGGGTAGGCAGAGCGAGGCAGATGCGTCAGCGACCGTCGTGGTCCTCGGCGGCGACCCCGCCGCCGGCGCGGGCTGCGTCCTCCTTCACCTCGTCGCTGACGGCGTCGGTCGGGAGTGCGTCATCGGCGTGAGCGTCATCGGCGTCGCGCGTGTGGGGGGTGTTGTCGCTCATGATGGTCCTTTCGTCGAGCGGTCAGCTTGCGCCCATCGTGTCCCGCGGGCCATGGGGTTGACGAACGTCCGACGAACCTCGTGTTACACGGTTGTGATTCGCCGAGGATATGGGCGATAATGGCGGCACAACCGGATATCCGGCCAGCACTCTCCATCAGGTCGTAGGGGAAGACGTACCTGAACGAAACGGAGAGATCGATGGCCACACCTCACGCGCGCGGAGTGATCTTCATCCATTCCGCGCCACGCGCGCTGTGCCCCCACCTCGAGTGGGCTGCTGGTCGTACCCTCGGGCATGCCGTCAGCTTCGACTGGGCGGACCAGCCCGTCCAACCGGGCAGCCGCCGCGCGGAGTTCTACTGGGAGGGACCCGCCGGAAGCGGGGCCGCTCTTGCCTCCGCCATGCGCGGCTGGGAGCACCTGCGGTACGAGGTGACGGAGGATCCGACGCCCCGCACCGACGGCGGTCGCTGGCTCCACACGCCGAGCCTCGGCATCCACTACGCGCAGACGGATGCCTCGGGCAACGTCGTCGTCGGAGAGGACCGCATCCGCTACGCCATGGAGATCGCCGCCGGCGACATGAGCGAGCTGCAGCGGGAGCTCGACGTGGCGCTCGGCGCCTCGTGGGACGAGGAGCTCGAACCCTTCCGCCACGCAAGCGACGACGCTCCGGTCGTGTGGCTGCACAAGGTCGGCTGAGACGACTCCGCTGGAGCGGACACTCCATGGACGGACGGGTTTTCAGGCGGGGTGAGTGGGCCTCGACCGGCTTCGGACGGCTTCCCGGAGACCGGGGCGGCTACCGCCCCGCCTGAACTGAACGACGAACGCCCCCGGTGGCTTCCCGGGGGCGTTCGTCGTGTTCGGGGTCAAACCGAGCGGAACGCCACGACGGCGTTGTGACCGCCGAAGCCGAACGAGTTGCTGATGGCCAACTGGTCGCCGTCGCCGAGCGGGACGGTGTCGCCGGACAGACGGAAGGGAACGGCCGGGTCGGGCTCGGTGATGTTGATGGTCGGGGGAGCGATGCGGTCGCGGAGCGCCAGCACCGTGAACATCGCCTCCAGCGCTCCCGTGCCGCCGAGGAGGTGACCGGTGGACGCCTTCGTGGCCGACACCGGCATCTCGTCGACCCGGTCGCCGAAGACGGACTTCAGGGCGACGTACTCGTTCGGGTCGCCGACGGGGGTCGACGTCGCATGCGCGTTGACGTGGGTGACGTCGTCGGGCGAGGCATCCGCCATCTCGAGCGCGAGGCGGACGGCTCGCGCCGCACCGGTGCCCTCGGGGTCGTTGGCGGTGATGTGGTACGAGTCGGCGGTGACGCCGCCGCCCACGAGCTCGGCGTAGATCTTCGCGCCGCGGGCCTTCGCGTGCTCCTCGGTCTCGAGGATGAGGACCGCGGCGCCCTCTCCCATGACGAATCCGTCACGGTCGATGCTGCCCGGACGGGATGCCGTCTCGGGGGAGTCGTTGCGACGCGACAGCGCCTGCATCGAGGCGAACGACGCGATCGTGATGGGGTGGATCGCCGACTCGGTGCCGCCCGCGATGACGATGTCGGCGAGGCCGGCCCGCATGTGCTCGATCGCGTTGACGATCGACTCGGTGCTCGATGCGCACGCGCTCGCGAACGTGCGAGCGTAGGCGCGAGCGCCGAAGTGCAGCGAGAGGTTGCCCGCTGCAGCGTTGGGCATGAGCATCGGCACGGTCATGGGCATGACGCGCCGCGGGCCCTTCTCGCGCAGGGTGTCCCATGCGTCGAGGAGCGTCCATACCCCGCCGATGCCGGTGGCGAACTCGACGCCGAGGCGCTCGGGGTCGACCTCGGGCGCGCCGGCATCCTCCCAGGCCTCCTTCGCCGCCACCATCGCGAGCTGCGAGGACGGGTCGAGGCGCTTGGCGACGGGACGGTCGAGGACCGTCTCGGGTCGCACCTTCGCCTCGGCGGCGAACGTGACGGGCAGCTGGTACTGCTCCACCCAGTCGTGCTCGAGCGTGCGGGTACCGGACGCTCCGGCGAGGAGCGCCTCCCAGCTCTCGCTGGCGGTGCCGCCGATGGGGGAGGTCGCACCGATGCCGGTGACGAAGATTCGCGTGTTGCTCATGATTCCCTCGTGCTGCTCCGGTGGGGGCGGACCCCCACCGGACGCGCGGATCAGGCCTGGTTGGACGTGATGTAGGTGACGGCGTCGCCGACGGTCTTGAGGTTCTTGACCTCGTCGTCGGGGATGGTGACGCCGAACTTCTCCTCGGCGTTGACGACGATCGTCATCATCGAGATCGAGTCGATGTCGAGGTCGTCCGTGAACGACTTCTCGAGGGCGACCTCGTCGGACGAGATACCGGTCTCGTCGGTGATGAGCTCAGCCAGGCCGGCGAGGACCTCGTCGTTGGTGAATGCCATGGGATTTCTCCTTCTGTGGGGGTCGGCCCAGCCGGGCCGGTAGTCAGTTTAGGTGGGGGACGGCCGTCGTCACGGGAGGACGACGACCTGTGCGCCGAACACGAGCCCGGCGCCGAAACCGATCTGCAGGGCGAGGCCGCCGCTGAGCTCGGGGTGCTCGTCGAGAAGACGGTGGGTGGCCAGCGGGATGGATGCCGCCGAGGTGTTGCCCGTCGTCTCGATATCGCGACCGATCACGACGGTGTCGGGCAGCTTCAGCTGCTTGGCGAACTCGTCGATGATGCGCATGTTGGCCTGGTGGGGCACGAAGGCCGCGAGGTCGTCGGGCGTGATCCCCGCGGCCTCGATCGCCTGCCGGGCGACCTTGACCATCTCCCAGACGGCCCAGCGGAACACGGTGGGCCCTTCCTGACGGAGCGTCGGCCAGGGGGCGACACCGTCGCGGAACTCGGTCAGCGTGTGGTTCATGCCCACGGCATCCGCTTTCGAGCCGTCCGATCCCCAAATGGTCGGGCCGATGCCGGGCTTGTCGCTGGGGCCGATGACGACCGCGCCGGCACCGTCCCCGAGCAGGAACGAAATCGAGCGGTCGGTCGGGTCGACGACGTCGCTGAGCTTCTCGGTCCCGATGACGACCGCGTAGTGCGCGGCACCCGCACGGATGAGGGCGTCCGCCTGCGCGACGCCGTAGGCGAATCCGGCGCACGCGGCGTTCAGGTCGTAGGCGGCGGCCGGATTCGCGCCGACGCGGTCGGCCACGATCGCCGACACGGACGGGGTCTGCTTGGGGTTCGAGATCGTCGCCACGATGACGGCGTCGATCTTGTCGGCCGGGACGCCGGAGCGCTCGATGGCTTCGGCCGCGGCGTCCGACGCGAGGTCGATCGCCGTGGTACCGGCATCCGCTCGTACCCGCGTGATGATGCCGGTGCGCTGACGGATCCATTCGTCGCTCGAGTTGATCGGCTCGATCAGGTCCTCATTGGGGACCGCGTTCTCACCGCGGGCGGCGCCGTACGCGTAGATGCGGGTGTGCGCCGCGCCGGTGGGCTGGATCAGCTGGGGGGTCATGCGTTCTCTCCGGTCAGGAGGGCGTTCGCGGCGGCGAGGTCCTCGGGCGTCTTCACCGCAACAGACGGTACGCCGCGCAACCCGCGCTTGGCGAGTCCGACGAGGGTGCCGGCGGGAGCGAGCTCGATGATGCCGGCGACCTCGTTGTCGGCGAACGAGGCCATGCAGAGGTCCCATCGGACGGGGTTCGCAACCTGCGCCACGAGGAGGTCGAGTGCGGCGCGGCCGTCCGAGACGGTCCCACCGTCGCGGTTGCTCCACAGCGTCAGAGTGGGATCGGATGCCTCCACTGAGGCCGCAGCCGTGCGGAGGGTGTCGACGGCCGGCGCCATGTACCGCGTGTGGAATGCGCCTGCGACCTGCAGCGGGATGACGCGGCTGCCGCGCGGCGCGTCGGAGCCGAGCTCGGCGAGAGCCGGGAGCGCCCCTGCGGCTACGATCTGTCCGCCGCCGTTGTAGTTGGCCGGCGTCAGGTCGAGTTCTTCCAGGCGGGCGAGGACGGTGGCCTCGTCGCCGCCCACGACGGCGCTCATGCCGGTCTGCTCGAGAGCGGCGGCCTCGGCCATGGCGCGGCCGCGGATGCCGACCAGGCGCATGCCGTTTTCTTCCGAGAGGACGCCGGCGGCGACCAGCGCGGCGATCTCGCCGACGGAGTGTCCGGCGACTCCGTGGGGGCGATGACCGGCGTCGACCAGCGCGCGCCACGACAGCAGGCTGGCGGCGACGATGAGCGGCTGGGCGACCTTGGTGTCGCGGATGCGGTCGGCATCCCACTCGGTGCCCGCCGCGACCAGGTCGACCTCGGCGTAGGCGGAGTACTGCTCGAGGAGCTCACGGGTGCCCTCGGTCTCCAGCCACGGAGTGAGGAACCCGGGGGTCTGAGAGCCCTGACCCGGGAAGACGGCGATGATCACGGTTTCCATCCTTGCAAGTTCGAGTCGTCGTTGCTGTCGGTGAGCGCACAAGAAAGTGCGATCCGTTTGTTCGAGTCGTACAGAGATCAGGTTCGGCGCACGGGGCGACGGCGGGTCACGTCGCCGCCGATCGAGCCGAGGATGAGCGCCGTCTGCAGGATCAGAGCCTCACGGGGACCTGTGGCATCCCATCCGATGACGTCGGAGACCCGCTTGAGTCGGTAGCGGACCGTGTTGGGATGTACGAACAGTTCGCGGGCCGTCGCCTCGAGCGAGCGACCGTTGTCGAGGTAGCTCCAGAGCGTCGTGACGAGATCCGTCGAGTGCGCCTGCAGCGGGCGGTAGATCCGTTCGATGAGCGTGGCCTTCGCGAGCGGATCGCCCGCGAGAGCGCGCTCGGGAAGCAGGTCGTCGGCGTCCACGGGGCGCGGGGCGTTCCGCCACGACTTGGCGACCGCGAATCCGGCCAGGGCCGCCCGGGCGCTCAGCCCTGCGTCGAGCAGAGCGGATGCCGTGGGCCCCAGCACGAGGTGACCGCTTCCGAACCCCGGCTCGAGGCGCGTCGCGATCTCGGCGAAGGGCAGCTCTTCGGCATCCTCGCGGCCGCTCTGGTCGGCCCGACCGATGACGAGAACGAGGCGGGATCCCTGTACTCCGATGAGGACGTCGACGCCGAGCTTTCGCGCCGTGCGGCGCACCTGGTCGACGTCGAGCTGCGGGGGAGTCGTGCCCACGAGGACCGCGACCTCGCCGTGGCCGTGCCAGCCGAGGGCGGCGATGCGGCTCGGGAGCTCCTCATCGGCCTCACCCGTGAGGATCGAGTCGACGACGAGCGCTTCGAGGCGGGCATCCCACAAGCCGCGTGCTTCCGCAGCCCGGGCGTAGACGTCCGCCGCGGCGAAGGCGACCTCGCGCGAGTAGAGCAGGATGCTCTCGCGCAGTCCGTTGCCCCGTCCGGCGACGCGTTCCTCGGTGGTCTCGACCGTCACCTTGATGAGCTGGAGCGTCTGGGTGAGGCTGATGCTCCGCAGCAGCTCGCGCGGCGCCGACGCGAAGACGTCGGCCGCGATCCACGGCGTCGAGTTCGGGTCGTCGTACCAGTCGACGAAGGACGAGATGCCCGACTGGGCGACGAGACCGACGGCCGACCGGCGCCCCGGAGGCATCTCGGCGTACCAGGGCAGGTACTCTTCGAGCCTCCGGAGCGTGGTGGTTGCGAGATCTCCCGAGATCCGGCGGAGCCACGCGAGTGTCTCCGCCTTCTCCTGGGCGGTCGGCCGTTCGGTCATCGCGCGGGTCAGGCTTCGCCGCCCGCGTTGCCGGAGGTGCCGGCGTTGACGTCGTGCAGGCGGTACTTCTCGATCGCCTGTGCCGACAGTCCGCGGTCGACGACGCCGTCCTCGGCCAGGGCCTGCAGGGTCCGCACGACGATCGACGGACCGTCGATCTTGAACTGACGACGAGCCGCGGCACGTGTGTCCGAGAAGCCGAAGCCGTCGGCACCGAGCGTCGCGTAACGGCGCGGGACCCACTGGCGGATCTGGTCCTGGACGGCGTGCATGAAGTCGCTGACGGCGACGACGGGGCCCTCCGAGTCGCGGAGCTTCTCGGTGATGTAGGCCGTCTTGGGCTCGTCGGTCGGGTGCAGGAAGTTGTGCTCGTCTGCGGCGAGGCCGTCGCGGCGGAGCTCGGTCCAGCTGGTCACCGACCAGACGTCGGCCACGACGCCCCAGTCGTCCTTGAGGAGCTTCTGCGCCTCGTGGGCCCACGCCAGGCCGACGCCCGACGCGAGGATCTGGGCGCGGTGCCCCTCGCCCTCACCGGTCGAGACGCGGTGGATGCCGCGGACGATGCCGTCGACGTCGACATCCTCCGGCTCCTTGGGCTGGACGATCGGCTCGTTGTAGACCGTGATGTAGTACATGACGTTCGGGTCCTCGTGCTCCCCGCCGTACATGCGCTCGAGACCGGACTGCACGATGTGCGCGATCTCGTAGCCGTAGGCCGGGTCGTACGAGACGGTCGCCGGGTTGGTCGAGGCGAGCAGGTGCGAGTGGCCGTCGGCGTGCTGCAGGCCCTCACCCGTGAGGGTGGTGCGGCCGGCCGTGGCGCCGATGATGAACCCGCGCGCCATCTGGTCGCCGGCGGCCCACTGAGCGTCGCCCGTGCGCTGGAAGCCGAACATCGAGTAGAAGACGTAGACCGGGATGAGCGGCTCGCCGTGGGTCGCGTAGGACGTGCCGACACCGGTGAAGGCGGCGAGGGCGCCGGCCTCGTTGATGCCCACGTGCATGATCTGACCCTGCGGGCTCTCCTTGTAGGCCAGGAGCAGCTCGCGGTCGACGGACGTGTAGTTCTGCCCGTTGGGGTTGTAGATCTTCGCCGTCGGGAAGTACGCGTCCATACCGAACGTGCGTGCCTCGTCGGGGATGATCGGCACGATGCGGTGGCCGAAGTCCTTCGAGCGCAGCAGATCCTTGAGCAGCCGCACGAACGCCATCGTGGTGGCGACCTCCTGCGTGCCCGATCCCTTCTTCGGCAGCGCGTACACGCTGTCGTCGGGGAGGCTCAGCGAGGTGTGCGTGCTGCGACGCTGCGGAAGCGTGCCGCCCAGTGCGCGACGCCGCTCGACCATGTACTTGATGGTCTCGTCCTCGGCGCCCGGGTGGTAGTACGGCGGCTCGTAGGGGTTCTCTTCGAGCTGGGCGTCCGTCAGCGGGATGTGCATCTGGTCGCGGAACAGCTTGAGGTCGTCGAGCGTCATCTTCTTCATCTGGTGCGTCGCGTTGCGCCCCTCGAAGTGCGGGCCGAGCCCGTAGCCCTTGACGGTCTTCGCCAGGATGACGGTCGGCTGGCCCTTGTGCTCCATGGCCGCCTTGTACGCCGCGAAGACCTTGCGGTAGTCGTGGCCACCGCGCTTGAGGTTCCAGATCTGCTCGTCGGAGTAGTCCTTGACGAGGGCTGCGGCGCGCTCGTCGCGGCCGAAGAAGTGCTCACGGACGTACGCGCCGTTCTCGGCCTTATACGTCTGGAAGTCGCCGTCGGGGGTGCTGTTCATGAGGTTGAGCAGCGCGCCGTCCTGGTCGCGGGAGAGCAGGTCGTCCCACTCGCGACCCCAGACGACCTTGATGACGTTCCAGCCGGCACCGCGGAAGAAGCTCTCGAGCTCCTGGACGATCTTGCCGTTGCCGCGGACAGGGCCGTCGAGGCGCTGCAGGTTGCAGTTGACGACGAAGGTGAGGTTGTCGAGGCCTTCGTTGGCGGCGACCTGCAGCTGGCCGCGGCTCTCGACCTCGTCCATCTCGCCGTCCCCGAGGAAAGCCCACACGTGGGCGTCGGAGAGATCCTTGACGCCGCGGTTGGTGAGGTACTTGTTCGTCATCGCCTGGTAGATGGCGTTGATGGGACCGAGGCCCATCGAGACGGTCGGGAACTGCCAGTAGTCCGGCATGAGGCGCGGGTGCGGGTACGACGGCAGGCCGTGAGGGGCAGCGGATGCCTCCTGGCGGAACCCGTCGAGCTGCTGCGTCGTCAGGCCGCCCTCGAGGAACGAGCGGGCGTACATGCCGGGGGAGGCGTGCCCCTGGAAGAAGACCTGGTCGCCACCGCTCTCGTGGTCCGGACCGCGGAAGAAGTGGTTGAAGCCGACCTCGTACAGTGCCGCCGACGACGCGTACGTGGAGATGTGGCCGCCGACACCGATGCCGGGGCGCTGCGCACGGTGCACCGTGAGGGCGGCGTTCCAGCGGATCCAGCTGCGGTAGCGGCGCTCCACCTCTTCGTCGCCCGGGAACTCCGGCTCGCTGTCGACGGGGATCGTGTTGATGTAGTCCGTCGTGGGGACCTGCGGGACGTTGAGGTGCAGTTCACGCGAGCTCTGCAGCAGGCTCAGCATGATCTCGCGGCCGCGGCTCGCTCCGCGGGCGTCGACGAGTTGGCGCAGGGAATCCTGCCACTCCGACGTCTCTTCCGGGTCGCTGTCCTGCGGGCCCTGCGAGTACGGATCCTGATCGTTGACAGTCACAAGAGGCCTTTCGTCGCCTGGCAGATCGTGCCAGGAAGGAGGGATCGAGCGAGGGCGCGCTTGTTCGCCGCGCACAACTCGCTTGTCCTCAGCCTACCCATACGGCCCGGTGCTGGACGCCGCGCGGGCGCCCTAGACTCGGTACGTCAGGGCCTTTAGCTCAGCTGGTAGAGCGCCACGTTTACACCGTGGATGTCGTCGGTTCGATCCCGGCAGGGCCCACCACCGGCATCCCGCCGCTCCCCTCAGTCCCGACCGGCGACCTTCGGTGTCGCGGGGTCGATGTACAGGTCGCCGCCCTTGCCGAGACGCGAGTGCCGACGTGAGTACGCGAAGTAGATCACGAAGCCGATGGCGAGCCAGATGAGGAAGCGCAGCCACGTCTCGACGGTCAGGTTGAGCATCAGATAGACGCAGACGATCACCGACAGCGCCGGCAGCCACGGATTCAGCGGGACGCGGAAGCCGCGCTCCAGATCCGGACGCCGACGGCGGAGGACGATGACGCCGACCGAGACGAGCACGAACGCCGACAGCGTGCCGATGTTGACCATCTCCTCGAGCACGCCGACCGGCGTGAGGCCGGCGACGAGGGCGACGATGACCGTCACGATCGCCGAGATGACCCACGGGGTGCGGAACCGGGGGTGTACCTTCGCGAGCCCGCGCGGCAGGAGGGCGTCGCGCGACATCGCGAAGATGATGCGCGTCGCACCGATCATGAGGGTCAGCACGACCGTCGTGAGGCCGGCCACGGCGCCCGCCGAGATGACGGTCGCCATCCAGGTCTGGCCGTGGAACGCGAACGCGTTGGCGAGCGCGGCGGCGGGGTCGAGCTTGTCGTAGGGCACCATGCCGGTGACGACGAGAGCGACGGCGCCGTAGAGCACCGTGCAGATGATGAGCGAGGCGATGATGCCGATCGGCAGGTCGCGCTGCGGGCGCTTGGTCTCCTCCGCCGTCGTCGCGACGACGTCGAACCCGATGTACGCGAAGAACACGAGGGCGGCGCCCGCGAAGATGCCGCCGACGCCGAACGCGGTCGGCTCGATGCCCGAGAAGAACTGCAGGAGCGGCTGGGTGAGTCCCGAGGCGGTCTCGCGGGGAGCTGCGTCCGGCACGAAGGGGGAGTAGTTCGCGGGGTTGACGAACATCAGTCCCGCGACGATCACGAACAGGACGATGAACAGCTTCACGGCGACGAGCACGAGGTTCACCCGAAGGGACTCCCGGATGCCGACGGTGATCAGCACGCCGAGGACCACCACCAGGAGGACGGCCATCAGGTCGATAGACCCGCCGTATCCGATCGCGGCGGGGATCGGGGCGCCGAGCTGCTCCATGAGCGATCCGAGGTAGGCGCTCCACCCCTGCGCGACGACGCTCGCCCCCAGGAACATCTCGAGGATCAGATCCCATCCGATGATCCAGGCGAAGAGCTCGCCGAGCGATGCGTAGGAGAAGGTGTAGGCCGAACCCGACACGGGAACCGTGGACGCGAACTCGGCGTAACACATGGCTGCGAGCCCGCACGCGATGGCGGCCACGACGAAGCTGATGACGATCGCGGGGCCGGCGACCTCATGGGCGGCGCGTCCGGTCAGGGTGAAGATCCCGGCGCCGATGACGACGCCGACGCCGAAGACCGTGAGGTCGAGGGCCGAGAGCGATTTCTTGAGTTTGAACTCGGGCTCTTCGGTGTCGGCGATCGACTGTTCGACCGTCTTGGTGCGCAGCACGCTCATGCTGTTCTCCTCCCGCGCGATTCCGGCACGCAATGTTAGTGCGTCGCGGCATCCTGTCTGAAGCCGTCGCCCCGACGGCCGGTCGCCCGCGGGGTAGGTTGGAGGACGTGAAAGCCAGCTTTACCGACCAGCGCCGCCTCCTCGATCTCGCCGACGCCGACATCGCCGTGCGCCGTGCGGATCACGCGCAACAGAACCCCGCGCAGGCCGCACGCGTGAAGGAGCTGCTGGCGGAGCGCGCGACCCACTCGGCCGAGCTGACGCGTCGGCTCGGTGAGCGCGACGATGCGAAGGCCGAACTCGCCCGCATCCAGTCCGACGTCGCTGTCGTCGACGCCCGGACCGCGCGCGACAACGACCTGCTCGCCGCGACGTCGAGCGTCAAGGACGCCCAGGGGCTGGAGCACGAGATCGCTTCGCTCGCCCGGCGCAAGAGCGACCTGGAGGACGCCGAGCTCGAGGTCATGGAGCGTCTCGAGGCCGCCGAAGCCGCTGTGGCGGAGCAGGAGGCCCTCATCGCGTCGGTCAATGAAGAGGGGGCGCGACTGAGCGCCGAGGCCAAGGCGACCGTCGCCGAGGCGACCACGCGTCTCGAGGCTGCGACCCGCGACCGTGCCGCGATCGCCGCGTCGCTTCCCGCCGACCTCGTCGGCATGTACGACAGCCTCGCCGCTCGCGGGAACGGTGCCGGTCACCTGCAGCGTCGCACGTGCGGTGGCTGCCACATGGTCCTGTCGGGCACCGACCTCAACGTCGTGCGTGCCGCGGCGGAGGAGGACGTCGTCACGTGCCCGGAGTGCGGCTGCATCCTCGTTCGCGACGAGGACTCCGGGCTCTGACCGATCCGGAAGCTCCCTCGGACGGTCCCGTCCCGTGGATCGTCGTGGGCGCCTCCGAGGGGCGGATCGCCCTCGTCTCGCTCGATGTCGCCGGGCGGGCGGTCGACCGTGTGCTCGTCGATGCGTCGTCCCTCCGCGAGCACGTCCGTCGGGCGGGTGATACGACGCGGTGGGTGTGGAGCGACACCTCGCACTGGTATCCGTCGCTGATCGCAGCGGGAGTCCGCGTCACCCGCTGCCACGACCTCCGCCTCGCCCACGCGATCCTGCGTGACAGTGCCCTCGCATTCGACACCGACGCGCTCCGACGGGCGACGGAGTGGGATGCCGCGGCATCCGTCTCGGACGACGGTCCGAGCGCCCTCTTCGATCTCGACCCCGGCTCCCGCGAGGCGCCGCACGACATCGATGCCGCGGTCGCCGAGTTCGAGCGGCAACGGCGGGTGATCGGCGCCGGTGCTCCCAGCTTGCGGCTGCTCGTCGCGGCGGAGTCCGTCGGTGCCCTCGTCGCGGCCGAGATGCACGCGGCGGGCGTGCCGTGGGACGGGCGGGTCCACGACGAGATCCTGACCGCGATGCTCGGCGAGCGGGACTCCGGCGGCCGGCCACCTGCGCGCATCGTCGCCCTGGCGGGCGAGATCCGCGGTCTTCTCGGGGATCCCGGCGCCAGTCTCGATTCGCAGCCGAAGCTCCTGCGGGCGCTCCATCGCGTCGGCGTCGCCGCGACGTCGACGAGCAAGTGGGAGCTGAAGGAGTACGACCACCCGGTCGTCGCACCGCTCCTGGAGTACAAGCGGCTCATGCGGATGTACACGGCGAACGGGTGGGCGTGGCGCGACGAGTGGGCGCCGGAGGGTCGGTTCCGTCCCGTGTACGTCCCCGGCGGCGTCGTAACCGGCCGGTGGGCGTCGTCGGGCGGCGGGGCGCTGCAGCTGCCGCGGCAGCTCCGACCCGCCGTCCGCGCTGACCCGGGATGGACGCTGGTGGTCGCCGACGTCGCGCAGCTCGAGCCTCGGGTGCTGGCGGCGATGTCGCGGGATGCCGCCCTCGCCGACAGCGCGCGCGATACCGACCTTTACGAGGGCATCGTCTCGCGAGGCGTGGTCAGTACCCGCTCCGAGGCGAAGTTCGCCCTGCTGGGCGCGATGTACGGAGCGACGACGGGGGACAGCGGCCGCCTCGTCCCGGCGCTCCGACGGGCGTATCCGCGAGCGATGGGTCTCGTGGACGACGCAGCCCGTGTGGGGGAGGAGGGCGGCGTCGTCTCGACCTGGCTCGGGCGGTCCAGTCCACCTCCGTCGCCCGGATGGCGCGCGGTGCAGAGTCGAGCGGGCGATCCCGACGCGACCGAGACGGACCGCACCCAGGCCCGGCGCATCGCGCGCGACCGGGGCCGGTTCACGCGGAACTTCGTCGTGCAGGGAACCGCGGCCGAATGGGCCCTCGCGTGGCTCGGCGATCTGCGGGCGAGGCTCGCGCTGCTACCGTTCGTCGGTGACGAGGATGCCGCACCTCTGTCGGGCGCGCTCCACGCGCGGCAGGCGCATCTCGCGTTCTTCCTCCACGACGAGGTCATCGTCCACGCACCCGCCGCCCATGCGGAGAAGGCGGCGGAGGCGGTGCGCCAGGCCGCGGACGCGGCGACCCGACTCCTCTTCGGCGACATCCCCCTCGACTTCCGCCTCGACCTGCAGGTACGGGTCGACGCGGCGAAGGACTGACCGCCCGGACGACTAGACTCGACCCCGCGAATGGGTCGGCTGGACGGTCGCGTGGCGCGAGAGCGCACCGAGGAACGTCCGGGCTCCACAGGGCAGGGCGGTGGGTAACACCCACCCGGAGTGATCCGCGAGACAGTGCCACAGAGAGCAGACCGCCCCGGTTCCGACCGGGGTAAGGGTGAAAGGGTGGTGTAAGAGACCACCGGGGTCGTGGTGACACGACCCGCACGGTAAACCTCGCCCGGAGCAAGGTCAGACAGGGGATGCCGACGCGGCCCGCCGAGTCCCCGGGTAGACCGCTGGAGCGGCACGGCAACGTGTCGCCGAGAGAGATGACCGTCCACGGGGTTTCGACCCCCGGACAGAACCCGGCGTACAGGCCGGCCCATTCGCCCTCTTCGGAACGACCGTGCGTCAGCGCGAGGTCGTGCCCGCCAAGTCTTCGCCCTCGTCGACCGACGCGCCGGAGTCGTCGCCGGCGAGCGCCAGTGCGGCGGCCCCAATGATGCCTGCGTTGTTGCGGTGCACGGCAGGGACGATCTCGGTCTTCAGATCGAGCAGGGGCAGGAACTTGTCGGCGTGCTTGGAGACGCCGCCGCCGACGACGAACAGGTCGGGGGTGAAGAGGAACTCGAGGTGGCTGTAGTACTGCTGCAGGCGCTCGGCCCAGGCATCCCATTCGAGCTCTTCGCGCTCCATTGCCGAGTACGCGGCGAAGTGCTCGAAGTCCTTCTTGTGGCCCGGGCGGTGCAGGTGGCCGAGTTCCGTGTTCGGGACGAGGACGCCCTTGTAGATCATCGCGGTGCCGATGCCGGTCCCGAGGGTCGTGAGCAGCACGACCCCGTCGCGGTCCTTCGCAGCGCCGTACCGCATCTCGGCGACGCCGGCGACGTCGGCGTCGTTGGCGAAGTGGATCTGGCGGCCGAGACCCTTCTCGAAGAACGCTTCGGCCTCGAAGTCGATCCAGGTGTGTGCGACGTTCGCGGCCGACAGTGTGCGGCCGTTCTTCACGATCGCGGGGAACGCCACACCGAGGGGGATATCGTCGTCCGTCACCTCGAGCTTCTCCAGAACCTCGGTCACGGCCTTCAGGACATCATCGGGCTCGGCGCCCTTCGGTGTCGGGACCTTGATGCGGTCGGTGAGGAGCTTTCCCTGCGAGAGGTCGACGAGGGCACCCTTGATGCCCGTCCCTCCGATGTCGATGCCGACGGCGGTGGTGGCGGTCCCAGTCATGCATTCGAGCCTAGTCCGACCGCGGCAGCCCGGACGTAGGCCTCTGGCGGACCCGTCCGTAGGATGAACCGCACAAGGCCGAGGAGGACCCCATGAGCGACGCCGACAAGTACTGGTACAACCTGAAGACGGGTGAGGTCCAGCAGGGCTTCGAGTCTCCGGCGGTCGATCGCGCCGGTCCGTTCGACACCGCCGAGGAAGCGGCTCGTGCCCCGGAGATCATGCGGGATCGTTCGCGCAGGTGGGCGGCAGAGGATGCCGCCGAAGACGAGTGAGCAGGCGCCGCGTCGCGTGACGGCGTCGCGGCTTCGGACCGCTAGTCTGGCAGTCGGCTCGGCACCGGGAAGGATGCGATGGACAAGCAGCGTGACTTCGTTCTGAGGACGATCGAGGAGCGGGGGGTCAAGTTCATCCGGCTGTGGTTCACGGATGTGACGGGGACCCTCAAGTCGGTCGCCATCGCCCCCGCCGAGGTGGAGGGCGCGTTCGCCGAGGGCCTCGGGTTCGACGGTTCCGCGATCGAGGGGCTGACGCGTTCCTACGAGTCCGACCTGCTGGCTCATCCGGACCCCGCCACGTTCCAGACCCTGCCGTGGCGCGGCGAGATCGATCCCACGGCGCGCATGTTCTGCGACATCACGACGCCCGACGGGCAGCCGGCAGTTGCCGACCCGCGCAACGTGCTCAAGCGCGCACTGGCCAAGGCCGGGGACGCGGGCTTCACGTTCTACACGCACCCCGAGATCGAGTTCTACCTGCTCAAGTCGTCGTCGTTCGGTCCTGAGGGTCCCGAGCCGGTTGACTCGGCAGGCTACTTCGACAACGTCCCCGGCGGCACCGCGCATGACTTCCGTCGTCGGTCGGTGCGGATGCTCGAGGACCTCGGCATCTCGGTCGAGTTCAGCCACCACGAGGGTGGGCCCGGTCAGAACGAGATCGACCTCCGCTACGCGGACGCTCTGGCGACTGCGGACAACATCATGACCTTCCGCACCGTCGTGAAGGAGGTCGCGATCGAGCAGGGCGTCTACGCCACGTTCATGCCGAAGCCCCTCAGCGGCAAGCCCGGCAGCGGGATGCACACGCACATGTCCCTCTTCGAAGGTGACATGAACGCCTTCTACGAAGAGGGTGCGCAGTACCAGCTCTCCAAGACCGGTCGACAGTTCATCGCGGGCCTTCTTCGTCACGCGAACGAGATCTCGGCCGTCACGAACCAGTTCGTGAACTCGTACAAGCGCCTCTGGGGCGGCGACGAGGCCCCGAGCTTCGTCTGCTGGGGCCACAACAATCGCTCCGCGCTCGTGCGCGTGCCGATGTACAAGCCGAACAAGGGACAGTCCACGCGGGTCGAGTACCGCGCGCTGGACTCGGCGGCGAACCCCTACCTCGCGTACGCGCTGATGCTCGCGGCCGGCCTCAAGGGCATCGAGGAGGAGTACGAGCTTCCCCCCGAGGCCGAGGACAACGTCTGGTCGTTGACGGATGCCGAGCGCCGGGCACTCGGCTACGGTCCGCTGCCGTCGAGCCTGGACCACGCCCTCGAGTACATGGAGGAGTCCGAGCTCGTGGCGGAGACCCTCGGCGAGCAGGTCTTCAACTACGTGCTGCTGAACAAGCGTCGCGAGTGGCAGGAGTACCGGTCGCAGGTCACGCCCTTCGAACTGCAGAAGAACCTCGAGATGCTCTGAGGCCATGGCCTCGATCGAGCGACGGGCTGCGCTCACCGATCTTGCCCGTGCGGGGTTCTCGGACCTCGCGTCGTCCTCCGACGCGTTGGACGAGCTGAGCGAGCTGAGCGGCATCGCCCGTACCGATCTCGTCGTGGCTGCGCAGCGGGCGGCGGACCCCGACGGTGCGGTGCAGGCCTGCGTGCGGATCGGTCGGCGTAACCCCGGCGCCCTGACGCAGGTGCTGACCGAAGCGGGCGACGTCGCGTGGTCCCTCCTCGGTGCTTCCTCGGGCTACGCCGACTTCTTCCTGCGTCATCCCGAGGAGCTCGTGCACCTGATCGGTGCGGGACGGATGCTGCCCTCGGGGCGCACCATGCGGGAGAGCCTGCTCGAGTCCGTCGGGGCGGACGCCGACGGGTTCGCCGCGGCATCCGATGAATCCGCGTGGATCGCTTTGCGCGTCCGGTATCGCCGGCTCGTAGCCCTCGTCGCCGCCTACGACCTCGCTTCCGACGATGCCGCCGATGTGCTGCCGGAGGTCGCGGCGGCGCTGGCGGATGCCGCGGGCGCGGCCCTCGACGCCTCGCTGTGCGCCGCTCGCGCTCGCGCGGCGACGATGTTCCCGCGTGACGAGGTCGCAGTGACGCGCCTCGCGGTCATCGGTATGGGGAAGACCGGCGCGCGCGAACTGAACTACGTCAGCGACGTCGACGTCATCTTCGTCGCCGGTATGGCCGAAGGAGCGGAACTCGCAGAGGGCCGCGCGGTCGACATCGCGACCCGTCTCGCGGCGCTGACGATGCGCGGCATCTCGGATGTCGAGATTGAACCGCCCCTGTGGGAGGTCGACCCCAACCTCCGGCCCGAAGGCAAGCAGGGAGCCCTCGTCCGCACCCTCGACTCGCACCTGTCGTACTACGCGCGGTGGGCGAAGAGTTGGGAGTTCCAGGCGCTTCTGAAGGCGCGTGCCCTCGCCGGGGATCTGGAACTGGGGGAGCGGTACTGCGCCGCGGTGCAACCGCTCGTCTGGACGAGCAGCGCCCGGGAGAACTTCGTCGACAGCGTCCAGCGGATGCGCGAGCGCGTGACGGATCACATCCCCTCAGACGAGGTCGCTCGGCAGCTGAAGCTCGGGCCCGGCGGCATCCGCGACATCGAGTTCACCGTCCAGCTGCTGCAGCTGGTCCACGGCCTGTCGGACGAGGGCATCCGTCAGCAGAGCACCCTGGGTGCCCTGGTCGCCCTCGTCGGGGAGGGATACATCGGGAGAACGGATGCCGCGGCCTTCGGCCAGCACTACCGCACCCTCCGCGTCATGGAGCACCGCCTGCAGCTGCGGCGACTGCAGCGTACCCACCTCATGCCGACCACCGACGACGAGCTGCGCGTCCTGGCCCGAGCGACCGGGCTGGCGACGGATGCCGCTGGGATCGGAGCCGTGTGGGAGCGCATCAAGCTCCAGGTGCGAGAGATCCACATCCGGCTGTTCTACCGCCCGCTCCTGTCGGCGGTGGCGGCGCTGCCCGCGGACGAACAAGGCGCCCTGTCGTCAGCTCAAGCGCATGACCGGCTCGCGGCGATCGGATTCCGAGACCCGGCGGGGACGCTTCGCCACATCGGAGCGCTCACGAGCGGACTGAGCCGGAAGGCCACCATCCAGCGCCACCTCATGCCTGTCATGATCCGCTGGTTCGCCGACGGGGTCGATCCGGACTACGGCATGGTCTCGTTCCGGCGGATCAGTGAACGCCTGGGCGACACCCCCTGGTTCCTGCGGATGCTCCGCGACTCCTCTGGTGCGGCGGAGCGTCTGACCCACGTGCTGTCGGGCTCACGGTATGCCGCCGATCTCATGGAGTGGATCCCTGAGGCGGCTGCCTGGCTCGACTCCTCGGAGCAGCTGCGACCGAGGTCCGGGTTCGCCCTGCAGCAGGAGGCGCGCGCGATCCAGGCGCGCCACGAATCGATAGGCGACGCGATGCGCTCGGTGCGCGCGCTGCGTCGCCGCGAGCTTCTTCGCCTCGCCCTCGGGGGACTGCTGGGCGAGCTGACGATCGCCGAGCTCTCGCAGGGTTTGACGTCGATCAGCGAGGTGACGATCCAGGCGACCCTCCGCGCGGTGTGGCGCGAGGTTGTCCCGCCCGAGGACGACGCGCTGGACTTCGCGGTGATCGCGATGGGGCGCTTCGGGGGAGCCGAGCTCGGCTTCGGCTCTGATGCCGACGTCATCTACGTCTACGACGCCAACGGCGTGCCGGCGCAGCGGGCGCAGGAGCTCGCGCTCAAGATCGTCCAGGGGCTGCGCACCCATTCGGAGGATCAGCGCGCGCCGTTCGATCTCGACGCGGGTCTTCGCCCGGAGGGGCGGAACGGCCCGATGGTGCGATCGCTCGACTCCTACGCGGAGTACTACCGCCGGTGGTCGCTGTCCTGGGAAGCGCAGGCGCTGTTGCGTGCCCGAGGCGTCGCCGGAAGCGTCACGCTGATCGGCCGCTTCATGGCGCTGGCGGACGACCTCCGGTATCCGCTCCATCCCGATCCGCAGGGTCTGCGCGAGATCAAACGGATCAAGGCGCGGGTCGAGAACGAGCGACTGCCGCAGGGGGTCGATCGGTCGCGGCACCTGAAGCTCGGGCCGGGCGGACTCAGCGACGTGGAATGGCTCGTGCAGCTCCTCCAGCTGCAGCATGCCGCCGACGTCGAAGGTCTCCGGACCACGTCGACCACCGCCGCGCTCGAAGCCGCCCGCGGCGCCGGTTTGGTTCCGGATGACGCGGCCGAACGTCTTGCCGAGGCATGGTGGCTCGCCAGCCGGCTCCGCTCGGCCAACACGCTCCTGTCCGGCCAGACCAGCGATGTGCTGCCGAGCGATCGTGGCAAACTCGACGGCATCGGCAGACTCCTGGAGTATGAGCCGCGCTCCGCCACGCAGGTGGAGGAGGATTGGCTGCGTACCGCGCGTCGGGCACGTCGCGCCTTCGAGAATCTCTTCTACGGCTGAGTGCCGATCACACCGAAAGGCACCCCCATGTCCGTTGGACTGCTGGCCGTCGTCGACGACATCCTGAGCGCCGCCCTGAAGGCCTCTTCCAAAACAGCCGGTGTCGTCATCGACGATGCTGCCGTGACGCCCCAGTACGTCCAGGGGGTCACGCCGGCTCGGGAGCTCCCGATCGTGGCGAAGATCGCGTTCGGCTCGCTCGTCAACAAGTTCCTCATCATCATCCCGATCGCGCTCGTCCTGACGGCGTTCGCCCCCCAGGTGCTCCCCTTCCTGCTCATCCTGGGAGGCGCGTTCCTCTGCTTCGAAGGCGCTGAGAAGGTGCTCGAGTGGTTCGGGTTCCACATGCACGCCGAAGAGGAGGCGGAGCGCGACGAGAAGAAG
Organism: Microbacterium aquilitoris; assembly: GCF_031932285.1. NCBI lineage: Bacteria > Bacillati > Actinomycetota > Actinomycetes > Micrococcales > Microbacteriaceae > Microbacterium > Microbacterium aquilitoris. The sequence goes on along the minus strand of NZ_JAUZVT010000002.1, from coordinate 1,090,497 downwards.
CTGGTCCTCGGCGCCGTCCGCACCGACCTCATCCTGTCGAGCGAGATCATGCTCATTGCGCTTGACAGCCTCGAGGAGGACCTCGGGGTATGGCAGACCCTCGCCATCCTGGCGGTCATCGCCCTCATGATGACCCTCCTCGTCTACGGCGCCGTCGCACTGCTGGTGAAGATCGACGACATCGGATTGAAGATGGCGAAGAGCTCGATCAAGCGCGTCCGCCACAACGGCGCCCGGATCGTACGCTCCATGCCTGCGGTGTTCCGTGCCATCAGCATCCTCGGCACCGTCGCCATGCTGTGGGTCGGTGGACACCTCGTGCTCGAGAACGTGGGCAAGGTCGGTTGGCACTGGACGACGGACCTGCTGCACGGTGTGGAGCATCTGCTCGAGGCCGCCGGGCCCGTCATCGTGTGGATCGGCGAGACACTCGTGTCCGCAGTCGCCGGTCTGCTCCTCGGGCTCGTCATCGTCGGAGCCATCCTGCTGATCGGACGCCTGCGCGGCAAGGACCGGGGACACACGAAGACCGAGACGCCGGCAGCCCACTGAGGCTGTCAAGGGGGCGTGGTCCCGGTGTGGGGGAGCGTAGCGTCCGAGGATGACGAACCACCACGATTCCCCCTCCGGGGAACCCACACCCGCGACGGATTCACCCCAGTCCCAGGTCGATGGGGTCGACCGGGACACCGCCTACAGCCCCGGCAGCGAGACCGAGACACAGCAGAAGCAGGGCGAACATGTCTCCGACGACGTCGACGGCGACATCGACGCGTCGCAGGTCCAGGTCGCACCGGGCACGGGTGGCCCCGACGACGTCGGCGACATCGAGGTGGATCCGAAAGACATCAACCTGCCGGGCTTCTGACGTCGTTATCCGATCGTTCGGTGACGGAGCATCATTCACCTATACGTTCGAGGAATGACACCTCAGAGAGCGGTTAGGACGCGGATCGGAAGACGTGCCGCAGTGGCATCGATTGCACTCCTCTGGGCGCTGGGAGCCAGTGGATGCGCCGCGGGAGGGTCGAGCACCGCGACACCCGCACCGAACGAGTCGGCCGTGCCGTCGTCGTCAGCCGCTGCGTCGCCGGCTGCACCCGCTCCGTCGCCCTCGCCGTCCGCATCCGCCGGCGATGAGCCGGTGGTCCTCGATTCGACCGAGTGGGGCGCGCTGGTCGCGGAATGCGTCAGCGCGAGCATGCCGGATCAGCCGCTCACCGTGGTCGAGGACAGCGCGCTCGTCGTGCGGCGCCCCGTGACGCCGGAATGGTTCGTCTACGTGCCCGCCGAGACCGAGGAGACGGAGGGCGGTTACCTCTGCACATTGTCGGGAGCGAAGGATGCCCCGGTGGTCGAGTCATGGGGAACCTCCCTGCGGCCCTCCGGTGATGAGCTGCAGCGATGGCTGACGACCAACGACAACGAGGGTCTCTGACGTACGTCGTCACCTCTCGGGTGACGCAGAAGAGCCCGCCGGCGTCATGCCGGCGGGCTCTTCTCGGTCATGGGATCAGACCCCGAAGTACAGCTCGTACTCTTCCCGGGGTGGCGGGAGGTCGCGTTGGTAGCTGACTGCCCTGTGAATCCGGGGGAGTAGGTGGTGGGCCTTGTTGGCTGCTGGTGGGGGTCTGCGGACTTTTTGCGGACTCGATGCGGACTTCGCGCACCACGCCTCCAGCGCCGGCGCCCTTCGCGCGAGAATGCACTCGTGACGATGCTGGAGGAGAGCGACGAGGGTTCGCAGTGGTTGTACTGGGACCCGAAGCCGAGAAGGTGGCACCGAGTAGAACTACTCACGGTCCCGAGTCCGAACGCAAAACGTGTGCGCGTGCAGCACATCGACCGTGACATGGGCGGGAGCGCGGAGTGGGTTCCGGCGGCACGGTGTAAGGCGCGCTGGTCGGACCGTGACGAGTACCTGTCTCGAGCTGAACGATGGCGGCTTATCGAAAAGTTAGCTCCGCCGACCCACGTCTCCGACATCGCGCAGGCCGTAATCGATATGTATGTCGACGATTCGGTAGCTGAGATTCGCGGTGCGGGGGTCATGGTCGTGCGTGACTTGAACCGACTAGAAGACTCGTGCGGGATCTCGCCCGAGATAATGGTCTCCGGTGGCACAGCATTCGAGGAGAAAGGTGCCTGGATGATCCCCTGGGCATCTGCCGAGCAAGTCGTAGTGGGCATGTGTAGCCGCGACCCCGCGCCAGCATTGCGGCTCCTCGACGATGAGGTTCGTCGGCATCACTCCTTCGATCGTCTGGTCGACGAGGATGGGCCGCGGTGGTGGCAACGAATTGACGAGCTCAGCGAGGAAGACAAGCGCTTCGCTCATCGGACGCGAATCGGGCACGAAGGTCGCCTTGCGGCAACGCAGCAGCTCCGCGACTGGCTAGATCCCGCCGAGGCGCCCGGACTAGCCCAGGCATATATAGAGCTGCGCGGGATGTACTCCGACGTGATCGCGGCGGCCAACGAAGCACGGCCTCGCCTCCTGATGGACCGCACCTTTATCTCCAAGCGCATCGCCGACCGGTTGAAGGAGCTGACATCTCGGCCGACGCCCGTTGTCGACATCAGAGGGCTGCGATCCGGAGATGAGTGGTGATACTTCTGCATGAACTGGCTGTCGCCAGGACAACTTGCGTCGTTCCGTGCGGCTCGTTTGATAGGGCGACGCCGTGTTTGACGGGGAAGCGTAAGGGAAGAAGAGCCTTCCTACTGTAAGTCTCGGCGCACCAAATAAATTTCGTAGAAACCTCTGCATCCTATGCCGTCGCAGTGGTACGCTTTGCGTAGCGAAGAACTATGACAGGCCCCGAGACCACTGGTCGGGGGCCTTCGTCATAGCCGCTAGGTGAACCTGGTGTGCAACCGTTCGCTACCCCGCCGCCGCCACGATCAACACCAACCCCATGCGGCAGGTCGTCTGCGCAGAGCGGCGGGGCCACACTCGTACCCCACAACGGGGTCCATTCGTCCATGGCGTAGTGGTAGCGCGACGGTCTCCAAAACCGTAGGTCGACGTTCGACTCGTCGTGGACGGGCAATGCGAGGCCAAGGGGATGACCCCGCGGATGCTGCAGCCCTCGCAGAAGTCCTGAGGTGAGCCGGGTCGAGAGGCCCCCGACATCGGGTTGGGGGTCACACGGGTAGCTGCGGTAGCTCAGCCGGTAGAGCCATTGGTGCGCGGGTTCGAACCCCGCCGGCAGCACAGCAGGGGACTCGCTCAGGGAGTGCCCCAAGCCTTTCTCTTCGACGCCTAGCCGCGGCCGAGCTATATGGCGGGAGGTTCCGAACCGAGGGAGTCCAGCTCATCAACGAAACGCAAAAATCTCTGACCTTTGTCTGATGTACGAGGCGCCATGATGCCGTTCAGAGCCATCGAACCCGTCAGCGGAATCTGACCGAGTCCGGCTCGTTGAATGTCGTTGGCAGCCTGTTCGACATCTGAGCGCCACACCGCCTGCGGCGCGCCCAGCGCTGTCGTCAAGGGGCCGAGGATCCCGCCCAGCATGACATTGGTGTGCTGGTCATAAAGCGCTCGCGCTTCCAACCAACCTCTCGGGTCGGTGAAGTAGTGAAGCAGCCAAACGTGAAGCTCGCTGAACTCCTCCGCAAGCCGCGTGAATTGCTCACGTTCAGTCTCAGCGAATGGGGCCCAGGATCCGCCGTTTGCAGCTGACGCAGCCAGTCGCCTGCGTTTCTTAGCGCTCGCGGTTTCAGATGCTGCGCGCTGGGCGCGGGTCACTGCAGCCACAAACTCATCCGAATCGACTACCGCCTCGACGGTCAGCGTCTCGTCGAGGCGCGAAACAACTTGATCAAGGGCTCGGGCGAGTTCCACATGGAACTCGTGTTGCCGCTGAGCCTGCCGAGTGCTCAACGCGTAAGCCAATGTTTCTGCAGCGAGGCCTCCAAGGCCTGGGATCAATGAGAGAGCTGCTTTCCCTGCGTACGCGAGGGTGTCCTCGGACGGCTCATGAGGCGGAACGCGGTCTTCTAATTCGCCCATGGGGTCATCATGCCCGACTCAATCGCTCGGGGGTACAAGATGCGATGGCGTATCAGCTCATACTGTGATCGCGAATGGAACAACCAAGCCAGCGCCGACACCTGCTGCACCGAGGGTGCCTGGGACGACGCGAATGACTCTGACCCGCGGGGGTGGCTCTGATGAGTGTTCAGACGGTCGATTACCAGCGAATCGCTCGAACGATAGAGCCGCTACTCAATGCCCAGATCGCGCGCCTCGCTGTCATCGAGGAGTTCCTCAAGGAAAAGGGTTCCGATTTCGGCGACCGTCTCGGTCAGCAAGACGGACTGTTGGATCAACAGCCCGATCGTGACGGATTCGGGCGTGAGCGGAGCAGGCGCCAGCGAAGGATTCACCTTCTGGTAAAGGTCCCGATACTGGGTTTGCAGCTCCTGCGACGTGCAGGCCAGCTTCTTCAGCGCGTCCATGACGCGCCTCGCCTTCTCGGCTTCAAACATGGCGCCCCCTGACAGTTCAGAGGTTGATGCCGGCGATCTGAGCGCCCTCCCACGACTTCTGGCGCGCCTGCGCGGCGTCTGCTTTTTCCTTCGCGGCCTCGGTGGTGTCGAGGTGCTCTGCGATGTAACGGATCGCAGCCCACAAAGCGACCGAGTCCTCAACTTCCTCCTTTGAGTGCTCGTGAAGCTTGGTTACCTGGTCGAGGTGCTTACCCATAATCTCTCCTCCGATCAACGACACAGCGGCGGCCACCGCTGATGTCGATGCCCTGATCGTAGGAGCCGCGACTGGCGCGAACTTCTCCGACGCGCCGGGTGTCCCGCCTCGAAACGCGAACACCGCGCGTTACCTCCTACGGGACAGCCAACCTTCAGATGCAGACGGCCAGGGGGCACCATGACCAACTCAGACCCCGGCCCTCGCAATCACCCCGCCCCGGTCAAGTCGTGATCATGGCGACCAACCCCAGGTACGCCAACGGACACAGACGCCGCGAACTCCGCAAACGCCTCCTCACCACCGGAGCCCACTGCGCCTGGCCCGCCTGCCCCTGGCCCACCGACTGGCTCAACACCCAAACCGCCAACGAACGCCACCAACACGACGACCAATTCCCCGAAGTCGACGAAATCATCCCCATCAAGTTCGGCGGTGATCCACTCGCAGCAGACAACCTTCGTCTACTGCACCGATTACGCAGATGCAACCAACAACGAGGCGCAGGACGACCAGCGCCCACAGGGAAGCCCCGCATCAACGCGTCACCCGGATGGGGACCAACAACCTGATCAAGGTCGAGCACCCGCTCCCAACCGACCAGGGGGTACCACCCTCCCACCCCTAAGGGGCGGCGACCCCAGGGGATAGCGCCGTTCTATCTACCGCATTTTTTCTTGCCGAGCGGAGGTGGCATCGATGGGTTCGAAGCCTGCTCTGCGTGCTGTGTCCGCTGATGAGAAGCCCGCTCCTCGGATCTTGACCCTCGATGAGGCGATCGCTTCGGGTAGCTACCTCGAGATCCTGCGAGCTCAGCGGCGTGAGGTTGTCGCTGCGCTGCCTGGCGAGAAGGGCCCCGCGTTGGCTGCGCTGCACCGGCAGTTGTCGTTGCTGTCGAAAGAGATCGCGGCGCTCGAGCTGAAGGACGCGGAGGACACCGGTGGCGGCGCAGATGTTGACGACGAGGAGTTCGACGCCGCGGCTATCTGAGGCCGCACGTCACCTGGTCATCCCATCTGGTCTGAAGACGACGTCGTGGCCGTCTGTGAAGGCTGAGTGCCGCCGGCTGGGGATCGAGTTCGATCCGTGGCAGGACGGTGCGGGTCAGGTCATCTTTGGCCGACGTGCGGACGGTTTCTACGCCTGCTCGATCGGCGGGGTGGTCATTTCGATCCCTCGTCAGGTGGGCAAGACGTTCTTCATCGGCTCGTTGGCGTTCGCGCTGTGCATGCTGCAGCCGGGGATGCTGGTCATCTGGACGGCGCATCAGCTCGCGACGGCGGGTGAGACTCACCGTGCGATGGCGGCGATGGCGAAGAAGGGGAAGATCGCCCCGTTCATCAAGCAGGTCCGGATGGGCTCTGGCGACGAGTCGGTCGAGTTCACGAACGGCTCTCGCATCCTGTTCGGAGCGCGCGAGCGTGGTTTCGGTCTGGGGTTCACGAAGGTGGGCATGCTGATCCTCGATGAGGGGCAGCGTCTCACGGAGAAGACCCTCGACGACTTGGTGCCGACGATGAACCAGGCTGCGGACCCGCTGATGTTCATTGTGGGGACGCCGCCGCGGCCGACCGATCGCGGCGAGGAGTTCAAGCGTCGCCGGCGTGAGGCGCTTTCGGGTGACTCGGACGACATGGTGTACATCGAGTGCTCCGCTGACGCCGACACGCGCGTTCGCGACTGGTCGATGGGCAAGGTGGATTGGGCAGCGATCGAGCGTGCGAACCCGTCCTATCCGACCCGGACTCCGAAGAGCGCTGTACTTCGAATGCGGAAGCAGCTGACGCCTGAGTCTTTCCAGCGTGAGGGCCTCGGCGTCTGGGATGAAGATCAGGCCGGTTCGCGTCTCATCCCGGAAGCTGTCTGGAACGACCGTGCGGTCGACGTTGCCCCTGACGGTGTCATCTCGTACGGTGTCGCGTTCTCCCAGGACGGTTCGCGGGTTTCGCTGTCTGGTGCGCGGAAGCACTCGGATGGTGTCCACGCTGAGCTCATCGACGCTCTCACCGGCCCGACCGACCAGGGCATCGATGCTCTTGCGGACTGGCTGGCGGGCTGCTGGCGGGACACGGCGCAGATTGCCATCTCCGGTGGCGATGCGAAGACGCTCGAGGCGAAGCTGCGGGACCGTGGTGTTTCCGAGAAGGTCATCTGGACTCTCACGACGACGCAGTACCTCACGGCGTGCTCCATGACGTGGGAAGCGGTCAAGGACGGCTCGTTCACGAAGAAGCGGGACGGGCAGGAAGTTCTCGACGCGTCTGTCGGTGTGTGTGACAAGAAGCTCCGCAACGCCGCAGGCGCGTGGGGGTGGGTCGCTACGACCCCGGATGGCGACGAAACGCCCATCGAATCGATCAGCCTCGCGGTGTACGCCGCGCGGACAAGTAAACGGCGCCCGGGGCGCAAGCAGAGGGCGGTGGTTCATCGATGAAGCTGCCGATCCAGGGAATGCGTCCCGACACGGCCGAGCACGTGACACGCCTGCTCGGGCAGTTGGCTTCCGTGCGGCTGATCAACAAGACGCGGAAGAACTACTACGAGGCCGCTCAGAAGACGAGGCACTTCGGGATTGCGGTTCCGCCCCACATGGTCGAGTTTGAGACGACTCTGTCGTGGGCGGAGAAGGCGTGCACGCACCTGAACGCGCGCATCAACCTCGACGGGTTCGCGCTCCCGGGTGGTGAGCTGCCCGATGATGTGCGCCGAATGATCCGGCAGAACCGGTTGCTCAGCGAAGCGCCGATGACGCACCTCGAGGCCGAGAAGTACGGTCCCGGTTTCGCGATCGCGCTCGGTGGAGGCCCTGGGGAACCGGAGATCGTCCTTCGTGGGCTGTCCGCCCGGACGACGACGGGGGAGTGGAACCCGAACGCCCGCCGGCTGACGAAGATCCTGACCGTCACCGCGACGAAGTGGGGTCGGGCGACAGAGTTCATCTACGCCGACGACGAAGCGGTGTACACAGTCGCTGAAGGCGTCCGTGGGCTCGAGGTTGTTCACGTCGATGGTGTGGCCATGTGCCCAGCGTCGCTCCTGGCCTTCCAGCCCGACCTGGACAACCCGTTCGGTCGGTCGCGAATTTCCCACCCGGTGATGCGCGCGATCGACCGTGCACAGCGGACCCTGCTCCGGTCGGAAATCACCGCAGAGTTCTTCTCCGCCCCGCAGCGGTATCTGCTCGGAGCTGAAGAGGACATCTTCGTTGACGAGGACGGCAAGCAGATCTCGTCCTGGGATGCGCTCATCGGCCGGATCAACGCGATCAGCCGCGATGAGGAGGGCGACATCCCGCAGGTGTCGTACGCGCCTCAGGTGTCGATGCAACCGCACACGGACATGATTCGGTCGGATGCTGCGGTGTACTCGTCGATCGTCGACCTGCCCGTCTCGGTCCTCGGTGTTGTGCAGGACAACCCGGACTCCGCGGAGGCGATGGAGGTCCGGTGGGATGCGCTGAACAAGATCGCTGAGCAGGCGCACACCACTTTTGGATCCGGCTGGGTTGACCTGCTGCAGAAGGGTGTGATGCTCCGCGACGGGCTCGATGAGCTCCCCGAGGAATTGGACGAGCTCGAAGCCGTGTGGCGCCCCGCATCACAGCCGACCAGGCAGGCCGCAGCGGACGCGATGGTCAAGGAGATCAGCGCGATGCCGTGGGTAGCGGAGACGGAAGAAGCGCTCCGCGGTTTCGGTCACACGCAGAAGCAGATCGACCGGATGCTTGCCGAGAAGCGGCGCGCGCAGGGCGGGGTGACGATGGCCTCACTGATCCAGGCGGCGACCAGCGGGAAGAGTGACGCCGAGGTCGCCTAATGACCACGGCATCACAAGCGCAGACGCTCCGAGAGATCCAAGCCGGGGTCGCTTCGTTGATCCGCGGGGAGCTTGACGGGTTCTTCGGTTCCCTGAACCTCGAGAAGCCCGACAAGGTCCGGGACGCCCTTCTGCAGTTCGTCCCGCTCCTGGTGCGCCGATACGGGCAGGGCGCAGCATCCGTGGCCGCGGACTGGTATGACGAGGTCCGTGCAGGCGCGAACGTGCGCTCACGGTTTCGCGCCCAGGTAGCTGACCCCGTAGCTGCGGACCGCGTAGAACGCGCGGTCCGATTCGCGGCGGGGCACCTGTTCACCGCGACACCCGCGCTCGCCCTGCCAGCGATCCTCGCCCCCGCCGCCCGATACACAGCTGAACCCGCACGGCTCACCATCACGCAGTCCGTCGAGGCGGATCCCGACGCCTACGGATGGTCCCGCAGGGTGCGCGCCGGCGCATGCCGGTTCTGTCGAGCTCTCGAACAACGGGGGCGCACCTACCGGCGCAGCACCGCTGACTTCGCCGCGCACAACGACTGCGGATGCGTCGCCGTACCGAACTGGAACAGCAAGGCCCCCGAAGTGCCTGCGGCCGCGTACCTGGCGTCAGCTCGAACGGGCGGCATGTCCGCTCGGGCGAAAGCGGCGCACAACGCGAAGGTCCGCGACTGGCTCGACAGCGAGTCCCCGTCCGACGAGCACGACCACTGACTACCGCCGCACGGCGGTCACCCTGCTGAGCGCCGCACGGCGCGAGGCCATTCCGCATGGAAGGAAACACCATGAGCAAGGACACCGAGCGGTCGTTCGGAATCCTCCCCGCACCGAGCTGGCACCGCCCGTTCCTGCGATACATCACCGATCCCGGTGATGGCGTCCAGGACCCGGGAGATCAGCCAGAGCCGGGGGCTGATGACCCCGAGGAGCCGCAGGGCACCGAGGAGACCACGGACTGGAAGGCGCAGGCACGCAAGTGGGAGCGCCAGGCCAAGGAGAACAAGACCGCCGCGGATGAGCTCGCTGCTCTGAAGCAGTCGCAGATGACCGAGGACGAGAAGCGTGCCGAACGCCTCGCGTCCCTCGAGTCGGAGAACGCGGCGCTGAAGGCGGAGAAGCAGATCGCCGCATGGAAGTCCGAGATCGCCAGCGACGCCGGAATCCCGGCCGCCGCGTTGCGGGGATCCACCCGCGACGAGCTCGAGGCGCACGCCAAAGAGCTGCAGACGCTCATCCCCAAGAAGCCGGCCCCCACCTCGCCCGCGTTCGCTCGGGTGAATCAAGGAGACGGCGTGCAGGAATCCACATCCCCCGGCCTGGGCACGCTCCGTGCGGCCTACGCCGACTCAGACAAGTAAGGAGCCATCGTGGCTGTCACTCTCGCCCAGGCTGCTCTCCTCTCGGAGAACCAGCTTCAGCGCGGTGTCGTCGAGACGTTCGTTCAGGAGTCCTCGGTCCTCGACCGTATCCCCCTGATGGACATCGAGGGCAACGCATACGCCTACAACAAGGAAGCGACCCTCCCGGGCGTCGCATTCCGATCGGTCAACGAGGCCTACACCGAATCGACCGGCACCGTGGTCCAGGCCACCGAGTCGCTCGTCATCCTCGGTGGAGACGCCGACGTCGACCGGTTCATCGTCCAGACCCGCGGCAATCTGAACGACCAGCGCGCCGTCCAGACCCGCCTGAAGGTGAAGTCCGCGGCCTACAAGTACCAGGACGCGTTCTTCAACGGTGACGTCGCCGTCGACCCCAAGGGCTTCGACGGGCTCAAGAAGCGCCTCACCGGTGGACAGGTCCTCGACGCCGCGACCAATGGCCTCGGCCCGGTCGCAGCAGGACACGACTTCCTCGACGCGCTCGACGCTCTCGTGGCATCCGTGCCCGGCCTGAACGGCACCAACGGCGCGATCTACGCGAACCGTCTCGTGCGGGCCAAGATCCTCTCGAGCCTGCGCCGCCTCGGCGGTGCTGACTTCGTCAACGAGGAGCTCACCCGCAAGCGCGTCCTCACCTACAACGGCATCCCCGTCCTCGACCCCGGCCAGAACCTCGCCGGCGCTGAGGTGCTGCCGCTGACGGAGACGCAGGGTTCCTCGAGCGCCGCATCCTCGGTCTACGCCGTTCGTTTCGGCGAGGACGAGACCGACGGTGGCGTCACCGGACTCACCAACGGTGGAGTCCAGGTCGACGACCTGGGCCAGCTGCAGGAGAAGCCCGCCTATCGCACCCGCATCGAGTTCTACTGCGGTCTCGCGACGTTCGGCGGCAAGGCCGCTGCGCGTCTCCGCGGTGTGCTCGCCAGCTGACCAAGAAGGAGAAGCACATGGCTGCTCGCAAGAAGGAAGACGCACCCGAGACGACGACGCTCGACTCGGATGTCACCAAGCCGTCTGTCACCGCACCCGGCGACGGACCGGCGGACACCACCGAGCCCACCGAGGTCGCCGTGTCCGTCCCGCCCCAGCCCGGTGACGAGGCAATCGAGGTCGGAACGGTCAACGCCGTGAAGCCCGTCGGGAAGCCCGCAGTCGCGGAGATGGACGAGTCCGAGCACCGCATCGAGAAGTACGACGCAGTGAAGCCGGACGGCAGCGTCGTGACCGTCACGCACAACATCGACACCGGCGCGACGTCGGTCAAGTGATCTGAGAGGAGGCCCGGCATGGCTGATACCGACCCGATCGAAGGCGCCTACGCGACCATCGCGGATCTCAAGGCCATCTGGCCGGGCCTCCCCTCGGGGCGTGAGACGGAGGCGCGGGAACTGCTCATCGACGCAGCTGTCCGCATCGACGCTTACGCCCCACCCAGCGACCCAGTAACGGACCCACAGAAACGGACGCGCAAGACGATCTCGCGCGAGATGGTCAAGTGGGTGATGAGCAGCGACCAGGGTGCCGTCGCTGGCGGTGCTGACGTGACCCAGAAATCCCGATCCATGGGGCCGTTCTCCGAGTCGTGGACGTTCGATCGCCCCGGACGCACTCTCCTGCTGACGGAGGAGCACAAGCGGATGCTTCGAGGTCGCCGCCAACGGCCGTTCAGCATCGACCTCACGCCCCGGTACGAGGAGTTGCCGTGAGCATTCCTCTACCCGAATATTTCACGCCGCACGTGGCACTCGTCCGCGACTACACGGCTGGCGGGGGTATGGGCGGCGGATACGGTGACGCGCGCGAGGTCCGCGGGTTCAGCGAGGACGACCAGAAAGCCGTCGCTGGCAACGACGGCGCAGAGGTCACATCGTCAGCGCAACACCACATCAACTTCGACGAGGTCGTGCCCCTTGGGTCCCTCGTCACCATCTGGCCGGGCCTCACCGGGGAGCGCGAAGCGCGGGTCGTTGCGATCAAGCGCGGACAGCACCCTGACCTGCCCGCGTTCCAGACCCTGTACCTCGAGTAGGAGGCGCTATGTTCCTGCCGATCCTTTCCGACATCGAGAAGGCCGTGCAGGCGGGCCTTGACGAGCACGCGAAAGCGGTCCTCGAGCGGTCGAACGAGCTCGCACCGAAAGACACCGGAGACATGATCGGCTCCGGGTTCGTCAGCACCTCAGACCTCATCGCCCAGGTCGGGTACCGCGACTTCGTCGCCCGATACCAACACGAACGCCTCGACTACGCCCACGACGACGGTCAAGCGAAATTCCTCGAGACCGCCGCCGACGAACTCACCGACCAACTAGCCCCGACCATCGGACGGCACATCCGGGGGGCGCTCGGTGGATGACGAAACCCTCACCATTCGCCTCTGTGAACTGCTCGGGACCGTACCGGGCTGGAAGTGGCGCCCCAAAGGCCCCGCCTACACCGCGTCGGAGGTCGGCATCTTCTACGGAGCCATATCCAGTGCACCCGACCGCGCGATCGGAGTGCGGGTGTACGCGGCCACCGACGACCCGCAGACGGGTGAATCGCAGCGGCGCGTCCAGTTCTGGTTCCGCGGCTCACGCAACGCCCCAAACGGGGCAGACAAGCTCGCATCGCCCACCTTCGCGATGCTGCAAAGCCTTCCCCGGACGGGAGGGATAAGCGGGATCTCCCGCGTGTCCATGGTGCCCCAGGGTGCCGATGGTAACGGCCGCACCGAGCGGTCAGACAACTACCTCATCACCCTCGACAATTTGGAGGCGCTCACATGAGCAATGCAGTTCCCCTCCCCGCAGGCACGGTCCTCGGGAAGTCCTACGAGCACGGCATCGACATCAACCTGGGCACGTACGCGTCCCCGTCCTGGCAGCCGGTCCGCCGCATGTCCGGCTGGGCACCCACGTTCCCCAAGGTCACCACGGACGTCACCACCTACGACGACCGCGGCGCGACCAACGAGGAAGTCACCGGTCGCGGATTCGCCGCCGACTTCACCGTCCAGGGCAACCGGTCCACCACCACCGGCCTGTACCTCCCCGAGCTCGAGGCGATCGTCGCAGCGGCGCGCGCGAAGGGCGAAGGGGCTGTCCTCGACATCCGCTTCTACCACAAGCCCGAGACCGGCACCCCGTCGCCCAACGACGCGGGCCGCGCACAGGTGACCGTCGAGAGCTCCCGCCAGAACACTGGCAACGCGGAGACCGAGACGTTCGCCATCTCCCTCGCCGGCAAGGGCGAGTACGAGCCGATCGAGAACCCCTTCCAGGGGTGGGGTGCGACCGTACCGGTCGTCTCCTACGTCAGCCCTCCGAACGCCGGCGACGGTGACCTCATCACGATCAGCGGGTCCGGTTTCCTCGGTGCCACGTCGGTCACGATCGACGGTGACGAGGTCGAGTTCACCGCGGTGAACGGTGCGTCCGTCATCGCGGTCGTGCCCGTGGGAGAGGCGGGAGCTGTCCCGGTGGTCGTCACGACCTCCGCCGGCGCATCGACCGCGTTCACGTTCACGCGCGGCGCGTAACCCGTGGCTGCTGTCGACTTTGGAGCGTGGGCAGCACCGAACCTCGAAATCAAGCTGGGCGACCGTACCTACGAGGTGCGGCCGCCCAGCGTCGAGGACGCGAAGCTGATCCTCGCTCTCGCGGTCCGCGGTGAGGTGAAGCTGGGGATGGTCAAAGCCAAGGTACCCACGGAAGTGGAAGCGCTGATCAAGACGATCCCGAAGGATGCTCACCCCGCGCTGGGTGACGCGTTCGAGCGGATGCGTCGTGATGGCCACCCCGCCGCCACCATCGACAGGGTCGCCTACTACGCGATCTTCTTCTGGGCGCGGGGGAAGGCGTACGCGGACTCGTTGGCGGCCATCCTTTGGACCCCTCGCGCAACTGAGGCGGCTGATGCCAGCCCAAAAGGCTAGTCACGGCCGAGGACTGGGCGCCATACGGAGTCGGTGAGCCGGACGCGGACGGATGGTTCCCGGATTACCGGACCCCGCCTGCCGAGATGCTCCCCGAACCGGTCGCGCAGAAACAACAGACCCCGGACGTGTCCATCCTCGACCTCGTCACCCACTGGCGGCTCGTCGTCGCCGACCTCGCGGAACGAGGCGTCGACCTATACGCCGAAGACGTACTCGCCCGGCCCTGGCCAGGGATCCGCACGCTCATCTTCAGCCTCCTCGACAGCCGCACCCGGCTCAGCGTGGCACTGAACCAGTAGAGGAGTACCCATGCGCGTCGCGGAACTCGAAGTCCTCTTCACCGCCGACGACAAGCCCCTCGAGGCAGCGGGCAAGAGGGCTGACGCAACCGTCAAGCGCCTCAACTCACAGAAGATCCAGCTGGACGCCGACGACTCCGCGGCAATCGCAGGTATGGAGCGGGTCGAGACGCGCGCTAAGCAGCTCGTGTCCAAAGACACCGCTCTCCGCGTCAACGCGAACATCGACGAGGCGCAGAAGTCGGTCGACACGATCGAGAAGGAGCTCGACTACCTCCGGTCACTGTCCACCAGCGTCCAGGTTGATGCTGACGTTCAGCGAGCCGAGAACAAGCTCCGCGGCGCACGCCGCGCACTTAACGCGCTGGAAGGTGCACGCGCCGAAATGGTCGTGGACGTCGATGACAACCCGGCCAAGCAGAAGCTTTCGTCGGTTGAAGACTTCGCGGGTGAAGCAGGAGACGACGCGGGCGCCGAGCTCGGCAACAACCTGATCTCCGCCCTAGTGGCCATCCCAATCGCTGGCGCGGTCATCGGCGTCGGAGCGGCCGTCGGCAAGGCCCTCATCGATGGTGCGCGCAAGGCGATCGGGCAGGAAGCTGGCAGGGACCGTCTCGCGGCACTCACCGGGCTCGACGAAGCCGACGCGGGACGCCTCGCGCGCGCCGCCGGCGAAGCGTACGCGAACGTGTTCGGCGAATCCGTCGAATCGAACATGGACACCGCGCGACTTGCGCTGCAGTTCGGGATCCTCGACGCGGACGCATCCAACCGTGACGCTCAGAAGGTCATCGAAGGCCTCGCGGGCATCGCCGACGTGCTCGGCGAAGATGTGAAGCCTGTCGCCACGGCTGTGAGCACTCTCCTCAGCACTGGGGTTGCCAAATCCGCCGAGGAAGCTTTCGACCTCATCGCAGCGGGTGAGCGGAACGGTGCGAACCGGGCTGACGACCTGCTCGACACGCTCACCGAGTACCCCGCGTTGTTCTCCCGTCTCGGGCTCGAGGGTGATGAGGCGCTCGGCCTGATCAACCAGGCCCTCGAGGGCGGCGCGCGCAACAGTGACCTCGCGGCGGACGCCCTGAAAGAGTTCCAGATTCGCGCGACGGACGGGTCCAAGACCTCGGCCGCGGCCTTCGGGGAACTGGGTCTCAACGCTGACGAGATGACAGCGAAGATCGCGAAGGGCGGCGAATCCGCCCGTGACGGTCTAGCTCTTGTGCTCGACAAGCTCCGCGAGACCGAAGACCCCGTACTCCGGAATGCGGCCGCCGTGGGGCTGTTCGGCACACAGGCCGAAGACCTCGGTGACGCGCTGTTCAAAATGGACCTGTCCAACGCTGTCGAACAACTCGACGGCGTGACCGGGTCCGCTCAGCGGATGTTCGACACTCTCTCCGACAACGACGCGACCAAGCTCGAGCAAGCGCAACGCAACATCGAAGTCGCCATGAATGGTATCCAGGGAGCCCTAGCGGCAGCATTCTCGGAGCCGCTGGGTGATGTCGCAGAGTTCGTGTCGCAGAATCGTGGCCCGGTCTTGGAGTTCCTGCTTCAGATGGCGAACGGTGCCCTCGACTTCGGTGAGTCCATGGTGATCGCCGTAGCCGACGGGACGGAAGCGTTCGGTGGCTTCGTCGCCGGGCCCCTCGCGGACACGGTCGAGGGAATCGCCGGAATCATCGACGTGATGAACGGCTTCGGTGAGCGGCCGAAGGAACTCGACGACCTCGCCGAAAGCATGCGCGGCTTCGACTCCACGACTGCTGACGCCGCAGACCAGATCCGCGACAACCTGTTGCCCGGTATCGACGACGCCCGAGGGCGCTTGAACAATTTCGGTGACAGCGCTGTGGCGATGGGCTACCTGAACGACGCTTCTCTGCGTCTCGCTGATGCGATCGCGGACGTCGGGGACGAATCCGGAGACCTCGAGACTCAGACGAAAAAGGCCGTTGCGGCCCTGAACGACGAGATCACCGCGGCGGAGGATGCCGGCGATAGTCAGGAAGCGTTGTCCGACCGGTTCCGTGTAGGAACGGACGCGATCCGCGACCAGATGGTCCAGTCCGGGCTGACGAAGAACGAAGCTCAGAAGCTCATCGACACGATCCTCGCCACCCCATCTTCGAAGGGGACCACGTTCTCATCGAACGCATCCGACGAGGAGCAGAAAGTCGCGGATCTCGCTTCGCGAGTCGAGAGACTCCCGAACGGTGACGTGATCATCCGTGCCTCTACTGGTGACGCGCAACGCTCGATCGACAACCTGATCATCCGCAATAGCGGGCGGCAGATCGTCATCGGCTCCCGCGTCGCGACTACCCAGGCCATGGGTGGTGTCGTCGATTTCTACGCCAGCGGCGGGTTCCACAACCTGACGCCGATGCAGCCAGTCGCGCAGATGGTCCCAGCGAGCACATGGCGCGTGGTCGGTGACCGCAGCGACGTACCCGAGGCATTCATCCCGCTCGACGGGTCAGCCCGCTCCATGGGCATCCTCGCCGAGACGATGCGACGCATGGGTGTCCCCGCGGCTGGTAGCGCGTCCGTCGGAGGCGGTACTGGCCCGTCGGTGCAGGTCATCGATCACGGCACCTACTACGCGTACGACCCCCACAAGGTCGCCGCGGAGAAGGAAGAGAAGCTGCGCCGCGCGCTGGACGCTGCGGGGCTGTCGTAAGCGTCCCTAGGAGGCCATAGATGCCGCTCGTACTCGCAGCGACACCCTCAGAACCCGAGGTCGCCCCTGACGCTTTCGCGCCCTGGCCGATGACGTGGACGGGGTTCGACGGAACCTTCTGGGTTCTGTCGGGCCCCGACGCGTCGAACCCTCGGATGGGCCGAGGTGTGAAGGGCCTGCACCTGCCGCCCGTGGACGTGTTCACATCGCAGACGCCTCTCGTTCCTGGCGTGGATGTCGTCGGGTACTCGTTGCCCGAGCGGTCCGCGTACTGGCCGCTGCTGTTCCGTGCTTCCAGTTCGGAGCAGTGGCGTGTCGAGCACGCCGCGTTCTTCGACTCTTTCCACCCGGTGCGGACCGGGACGTGGACGGTCGGGACCGGGGATTCAGCGCGCAGCATCGATCTGCGTGGTGCGTTCACTGGTGGGCACAGCTTCGACCGCGACCCTTTCGTCACCGGGCTCGCATGGATCGGGATCGACCTGTACGCGCCACGACCGCTATGGCGAGGGCAACCGATCCGGCAGACGTTCCTCGGCGCGGAAGCCGGCGTCGACTTCATCCCGGACGCACCAGGTGACGTCTACTACCTGTCCTCGGACTCCTCGTTCGCTCTCGCGAACATCGACAACCCGGGCAACGAACCCGCATACCTGACATGGACAGTTCACGGTCCCGCGTCGAGCATCGAGCTCGGCGTCGACGGAGCAATCATCGAGGTCCCGATCCCAGTCCCCGACGGTTCGACCCTCGTCATCGACACCGACCCGGCGCGGCAGTTCGCAACGCTGGATGGTGAAGACGTCACGCCCGAGCTGGGGTTCCAGGTGTTCGGCCCGGTTCCGGCCCGCGGAACGTCCCCCCTCGTCATCCAGGCGGAGGGCACCGGTTCAGTGGTCGCGGAGCTCACACCCTTGTATTGGCGGGCGTACTGATGCAGCGCGACCACATTCTCGTCGAGATCCAGGATGCGACCTCAGCGTTCGTGAAGCAGCTGCTCCCCGCAGAGACAACGTGCGTTCTCCGCTTCAACAAGGCATCCACCGCGCGGCTCACTGTTCGCGACTCGCACCCTGCTGTCACGCATCTGATAGCGGCGGGCGCACGCGCCGTCGTGTGGATGATCAGCCTGGATGGCAGCGTGTTGACGAAGCGCCGTCTCGTCGAGGGCAGGATCGGCCCCCTTGAGGGAGCTGGCCCTTACGGCAACGTGACTGTCACTGTCACTGACGACTTCTCCTGGTTCACGAGCATCCTCGGATGGCAGAACCCAGCAGCAGCAGTCACAGCACAAACCAGCGAGTTCGCGACCTACAGTGGCCCCGCGGAGACCCGCGCGTTGGCGGTAATAGCCGCCGCTGCGGCGCGGCTCAACCTCCCCTGGAACGTCCCGACGTCCACCGGGAGAGGGCCGGTCGGAGTGAGCCGGTTTCGCATGGACCAGCTGTCAACTGTCATCGACATGCTCACTACGGCGCGGCTACAGCTGACCCTTGAGCGGGATGCCACGACCGGGCGATGGGACGTCAGCATCCGCGAAGGGTCAAGCTACGCGCGACCGCTCACCCCACAATCGGGAGTCTTGTCTTCCTGGAACTGGTCGATGCAACCCGCTACCGCAACCCGCGTAGTCGTCGGCGGTGCCGGAAGCGGCACCGACAAGGAGTACCGGGTCGTCGTCGACGCCGCGCGAGAAGCGGCCCTCGGGCGCGTGCTCGAAACCTACGTCGACGCGTCGGATGCTGAGCCGGGCGCTGACCTCACCCCCTACGGCGTTGAAGCCCTCGCTGACAGCGCCGCGAAGGCCAGCGTCACCGCGAACTTGCGGGAGACGTCCTGGTTCCGGTTCCCGAACGCATACGAGCTCGGCACCCGCCTCCCCGTGCAAGTCGGCCCGGTTTCCATGCACGACCTCGTCAGCGAGATCACCGTGACACATGCCAACGGGTCGGGTTTCACGGTGACACCCCGGTTCGGGTTCGCCGACACCGAACCGCAGATCCGTTTCACGAAGTACGTCGCGGGGATCGCGAAGTCCGTACGCAGCTTGGAGAGAAGGTAACCATGGCGATCGTTTCCAAGGGGTACGAGCGAGCCCTGACCTACGCGGAGCACGGGCAGCTCCTGACCTACGCCGGCGCAACCTACTCGGTCTTCGGCGCTTCCTCGTTCGAGGTCGTCCCGAACCCTGCCGACCGTACCCTCAACGTGCAGCCCGGGACAGCGTCGGGTCGCGGAGTACTCGACGTGTCCTATGACGTCGAGGCTGTCGGTGCCGTCGCGGTGCCGTCTGGCAGCCGGTGGGACACCGTTGTACTGCGGCGCGACTGGGCAGCGAAGACGAGCACTGTCGTCGTGCTGAAGGGCACCTCGACGAAGGCCCTCGCCACGACCCGCCAGAACGTGCCCGGTGTGATCGATGATCACCCGCTCGCTCTTGTCCGTTTCACCGCCGGGCAGCCCTCTGCGCAGGAAGTCGTCGACCTCCGCGTGTGGAACGGAGACGGTGGCGCCTCAGCCAATGACGCATTCGTCCGCACCTTCCTCGAGCGGATCGGCACCCGTGTCACCGTGGGGTCGGCGGTGTGGGTGCGGCAGATCGTTGCCGGCGTCCCTACCTGGGTTGACGCTCGAACGGAGATCACCGAGGCGACCACCACCGGCACGGATGGCGGCGGCGGGAAGCTGGCGAAATTCACCCCGGAGGGGCGTCTCGCTGTCGCGGACCCGGAGACGAACGCGCACGTCGCGAACAAGCGGTACGTCGATGCGGCCCTGAAGCCGACAGCGGATGCTGTCACGAAGTCCACGGCGGTCGGTACGGGCACGGGCGGCGGGAAGCTCGTCCAGTGGAGCCCCACCGGCAACCTGCTGATGGCCGACCCCACTCAGCTGGGACACGGTGCGACCAAGCGTTACGTTGACAACCTGACCGACTCGACGACGTCGGGTGCGAGCGGTGGGGGAGGGAAGCTCGCCCGGTACACCCCTGAGGGTCGACTGGGCATGTCCGAACCCACAGCGCTCGAGCACGGTGCAACGAAGCGGTACGTCGACAACGCGACCGACTCGTCCACCTCGGGTCTCACGGGGCCGGGGAAGCTCGCCCGGTTCACGGGCGGTGGGCGCCTCATCGTCGCCGACCCGACCGACCAGGACAGCGCCGCGAACAAGCGCACCGTGGACACAGCCGCCGCCGCAGCGAAGGCATACACGGACGTTGCTGCGGCCGTCGCGAAGGCGTACACGGACACCTCCACCGAGGCGTCCGTGTCGGGCCCGTCGGGTGGGAACAAGCTCGTCCGGTGGTCCGCGAGCGGACGCATCGAGATGGCCGACCCCGCAACGCCCGAGAACGGTGCGAACAAGCGCTACGTCGATAACGCCACGGCCGGTTCCACGTCGGGACCATCCGGAGGCGGACAGCTCGCACGGTGGAGTTCAGGCGGTCGCCTGGACATGGCGGACCCTGCTACCCCGGAGAACGGGGCCAATAAGCGGTACGTCGACCAGAAGACCTCCGACCTGCCCGCTGTCCGCAGCGGTGGGTTCAACGCGGACGTGTGGAACCGGAACCTCACCGGCACCCGCCGCGCCGCGTACATCACCAACGAAGGGTCCGAGCCGACCTACCTGGGACACCAGTCGTCGGCCGCAAAGTACAAGCAGGACATCGCCGAGATGGAGATCACGGACGAGCAGCTCCTGTCGATCGCGTTCGTGATGTACCGGTACCGGGAGCAGGTCGCTCAGCACGGGGCGGATGCTCCGGTCGATGCCGGAATGATCGCCGACGCCCTCGACGCGGCGGGTCTTGGCTGGGCTGTCTTCTACAACGAGGACGGCGACGTCGAGGGCATCCACTACGAGCGCGCGTGGCTCGCGATGCTCCCCCCGGTGCAGCGCGCGATCGAACGTCTCGGCGTTATAGAGGAGCGGCTCGCCGCGCTCGAGGGCCTGACGGCCTGACACCCACCTACGGAGCCCCCGGTAACCCCGGGGGCTTCGTCATTCCCGAAGGAGAGCCGCATGGCTAAGTCAGGCACGCCCGCGCAGGTCAAGGCGAAGTTCAAGACGTGGGGTGACTTCAACTGGTACGGCATGTGCGCGGGCCTCACCCACACCGTCTGCCGGCACTTCGGTTTCGTGACGAAGGCGGACACCGCCTACCCGTCCGCGAAAGCCGCGTACCAGGCCGCGAAAGCAGCGGGCACGATCCGGTCGACCGACCCGAAGAAGGCCCCCCGCGGCGCGATCCACTACTGGGCGTACTGGGGCAAGAACTCCCGCGGCGAGATGGGCGATTGGGGCCACGTCGGCGTCGACATGACAGGCGGCGGCCGCGACATCCTCAACGCCACGTCGAAGCCCAACGACCGGTACGGCCGGAACGCGGGCACCTCCACCTTCGCGGAGATCGACGGCCGGGTCGGCACCTACCTGGGGTGGGGGATGACGTACGGGCGCGAGTACACCGCCAACATCCTCGACCCGAACCCGGTCAAGCCCAGCACCCCCAAACCCACCCCCAGCAACTCCAAGCCGGCGACTCCCGCCATCACTCCGGAAGAGGAAGACATGACCGTTTACGTGCAGGCGAAGGGCGACAAGGTCGTCTACGAGGTGAAGGACGGCCGCCGCCGTCGGGTCGACTCGGGGGAGTGGGAGGTCATCAAGAGCGCATTCGCCGCTGCTGGCCGGAAGCTCCCGTACTCGAAGGGAAAGCAGAACCTGAAGCAGGTGCAGAGCATCCCCGAACTGGGGAAGTGATGCGGCGGCGAATTCTGCGGCGCACGATCTGGGATGCTGACGCGATCAGCCCGGACGAGTGGAAGTTCCGCAACCTCATGCGGATCGCCCTCCCGGTGTACGACGCGATCGTCATCGGTGCTGGTGCGTGGGCGATGCTGTGGGGTTCACCGATCCTGCACCGCTTGTTCCCCGATCAGGTGATCGTCGTGCTGGGCGCGTTGCTGTCGGCCGCGGGTATCGCCTGCGCGATCGGGGTGATTTTCCCCGCGCTGTGGCGTCTCGAGGTGATGTCGAAGGTCGCGCTCGTCGCGCTCCTGGGCACGTACGCCGTTGTGGTGTTGCTGTTCCGTTCGAGCCCGGACCCGTCGTCCGCGTTCGTCGTGTTCATCTTGCTTCTCGCGTTGCCCCTCCCGTTGTTCAGGCTGAGCCTGCTCGGGGAGGACATCAAAGAGCGACGCGAGGAGGAAGCCTGAATGGACCCGCAGCACATCGTCACCATCGTCGTCGCGATCATCGGTCTCCTCGGGATCGTGGTCACGTTCATCGGCACCCGAGGTAAGACGAAGACCGACGCGAAGACCGCGCTCGACGCTCGCATCGACGCCCGAGTCGCGGAGCAGCTCGAGGGCGCCTGGACGAAGATCGGCTCCCTCGAGGGGCGGGTCAACGAGCTGGTCGAGAAGGACCGCCTCAAGTCGTCCGCGTTCGCCCGCATCCTCCGCGCCATCGCCCGCCAGTGGCCTTCCGACCACGGCCCCGACCTTGACCCTTCCGACATCGCCCTGATTGAGGACACCATCCCGCCGACGTGGTTGCGCCGGCAGAAGGAGACATAATGAGCTTCGCTTTCACGCTGGACCCGCTCGTGGTCGTCCAGTTCGTTATCTCGTTCGTCCTGCCCGTCCTCGTCGGCCTGGTGACCACTCGTGTCACGTCGGGCCGGTGGAAGGCTGTGCTCCTCGCCGCCCTCACCCTGGTGACGTCGTTGCTCGTCGAGCTCGCCCGCACCATCGGTTCCGGTGAGGTTTACGACCTCGGGGTTGCACTGTTCTCCGCGCTCCCCGCGTTCGTCGTTGCCGTCGCCGGCCACTTCGGCCTGTGGAAGCCCACCGGTGTCGCTGAGACGGCGCAGACGGTCCTGATCACCGCTGAGGAGGGCTGATGGTCGACTACTTTGATCAGCCGATCGCGGTTGACCCGACCGGGAACGACGGCACCGGGACGCTCGTACCGAACGCGGAGTTCGAGGTGTTCGCGGGGACGGACTTGTCCTTCACCACGCCCCTCGCCGTGTATGAGGCGGTGTCGGGTGCGGAGATCAACCCGCTCGTCTCGTCGAGCGTGGGGCAGCTCCCGCAGTTCCGTGTGGAGGGTGACCCCGAGTTCGTGATCCTGAAGTCGGGGCAGTTCGAGGTGCGGTTGCGGTCGGTGTTCGGCGCGGCGAAGCAGGCCGTCGCGGACGCAGGGCTCAGCCCCGAAGTGATCGCTGAGGTGTTCCAGGCGAAAGACGACGTCGAAGAACTGGCTGCGGACGTCACCACTGCTGTGGGGACGGCGACCGATGCGGCAACCGCTGCAGGCGATTTCGCCACCGCAGCAAGCGCAGCCGCCTCCGAAGCGCAGACGTCGAAGGAAGCGGTGCAGGCCGTCGTCGCCACGAACGACGGCATCATGGCGCCCATCCTCGCCGACCCCGAGACGGCATCCGGTGCTGCACTGAAGGCCACCATTGCGGAGGTCGCTCCCGCTCGCATCTTGGGGAGCACGGATGTCGTGGCGCCCCTGCCCTTCGTCAACGTCCGCGACTTCGGTGCCAAGGGTGATCGGGTCACCGATGACACCGCAGCCATTCAGGCGGCGCTCAACGCGGCACCCGGCGGTACCGTCGTGTTCCCCCCCGGAATCTATTCGATCTCCGCACCACTGGCCCCCATGCCACGCACAACCTTGCGAGGCGAAGGGGCAGACGCCCTCTACCCGAACTTCACAACCGACTGGCAGACCCCTGAGCCATCTTGGGGTTTCCGCGCATCAACCATCCAGTACGTCTCTGGTGCCCACGGAGCCATCTTCGGCTCGGGCACCTTCAGCTCAGGTGGTGGGTGCAAGTACGAAGGGATCGTGATCCGGTGCGGCGGAGTGCGCACTGCCGCCGATGTTGTGTTCGGCGTCTCGGTGTCGCACATCCGGTTCGAGCGCAACATCGTCCAGAACATGTCGGCTGTCCGATCCGATAACGGCGCAGCATGGGGTGCCTGGCTCATGCAGGGGAACCAGTTCACCGGGAACACGACCGTGCTCCAGGGTTCGCTTCTCGACTTCCGCATGATCAACAACACGTTCACCAGCACCACCGGGAACGCGATCTCGATGACCAACGGTGCCGGGCTGAACATCATCGCCGGCAACCGGTTCGAGTGGGGTGAAGCAGCGGGTATCAAGATGATTTCGGGATCCCGGTTCAACGTCATCGCGAACAACATCTTCGACTCGCACGCCACCTTCGGGCTCGAACTCGCCGACCTAAACGACCCGAACACGTTCACCGCGAACCTGTTCTGGCGCAACGGCCGATCCATGACCGGCGACTACCTGGACGCCCACGTCGGGCTGAAAGCGACCAGCGGTCAAACGTTCGAGGGCAACATCTTCCGAGCTGGCGGTCCAGACGGCGGAGGGTCCTGGTCCGGTCCGCGGTATTCGCTATCATTCGAGTCGCTCTCAGCGCACAAGAACACGTTCCGAGGCAACAGCTTCCGCCAGGGAAGCAAGTCCTCGAGCGTCGTCATCGATCGGTACTCGACCTCCATCGCCTGCATGGACGTCGACTCGGTCGACATCCCTGCTGGCGAAGCCCCGGGCACCGCGACTGACGATCTCATGACCGCGCTCACCCGTTTGAGCAAGGTCGTTGCTTCGCCGAGTGTCGCCTGGATCCACGAGGACCGCACGATCGTTGGATACGGCAACGCCGCCCGCCTCATCATCTCTGGTGCGCGTGGAGTGGCTCGGGCGCTCACCAACTCCTCGGGAGCGCTGGGAGTCGGTGCGGGACTCGCTGACATCGTCTACGGCGGTCTTGCGTACACGATGATCGGTTCGGACGTTTACGCGTCCGCACAGCCGAGTGCGGCGCGCTCGCATGGAACATGGCCAGTAGGGAAGCGCATCCACAACTCTGCCCCGACTGCGGGTGGGTCGTTGGGATGGATCCTCATCACAGCGGGCTCGCCAGACACGTGGAAAACGTTCGGGTCAATCGCGAGCTAGCGCGCCAGACCCCGCGCCGCTCGACTAACACTGGCGACCATCGAACCCGGAATCTCCCCGCAACCATAGGGGGGAGCGTGGCCGTGGCAGGTTACAAACGATGACCAGCTATCGCACGCATGTCTGGCAAAGGATGACCCGATGACACGCGAAGAAGCTATCGCGCGCGAAGCTGACCGCGAAGCGCTAGTGCTGCCCGATCGGGCTACGCAGGTCGAGGACGTGGACGGATACGCCGTGACTCTTTACCTCTGGCGCGACGGAATCGTCACCTGGACAGACCGGCACCCGTCCGCGTGACTTACCTATCGCACGCATATCGTTCAGCCCCCGGTTGGTATCCTCGCGGATGCTCGCCGGGGGTTGAATGTCGTCGCCGCATGCCTCTGAGGGCCCCTAGTCGGGCGACTTGGCTGTCGAGACCGTGTATGCAGAACGCCCCCGTTCGGTCTCTAGACAAGACGGGGGCGCTGTGCCGGATGGGGCCTACTTTTCCGACTCGTTGATATGAAGTCTTCCGCGCGACCCGTCTCCGAGGAGTGCATCCTTGTCACTTCCCAGGTTGCTCGGCTTCCCGGTGCGGATAGTGTCGCGAATCTTGTCGCGACGATCCTCGTCTTCGTTATTTCCCATGTCACCCCCCAACCTTCATCTGCAGTAGGACATTCACCACGGCGACGAAGGCAGTGAACGCGGTCCCGGCAATGAACCAGCCGAGAGCAACGCCCACTGAGTGGCCGACGTTCCGCAGATTATCCTCGTTGTCTTCTATCTCGAGGGTTAGTTCGACGAGGATCTCCTCGCGGGCTCGGCGAGGGCTGAGTCCCGCCAGCCCATCGACCATCTCTGCGGCACCTTTCTTCACATGCGCCCGGAGTGTCATAGATTTCACCGCGTAGACAGTCGCGAAGAGGTACCCCACGACGCCGACGATGTATCCGCCGTTGGTACCGATCGCTGAGACGAGCGTGACAGCGAGACCGGATGCGCCGAGGACCCCAGCGGCTCGCCCGCGAACGCTCGCTATGCGAGCCGACTGTTCCTCACGCCGGCGCCTGAACTCCGAGAGCGTGACATCGACAGTTCCCGGACGCATTCTCCCCATGCGGTTGAGCGTAGCGAGTCATGACGTAGGGGGCTCGTCAACTGCCCCCACCCACACCCAGCAGCGGTGCTCCCGCCCGTCGACCGTGAAGGTGATGCCGACGGCTGATGATGTCCAGCGTACGGCCATCGCGTCCACTCGGAAGGGTCTCTCACCGAACCGAACCCACGCTTTCACCTTGCGATGTGGCTTCGGGTCGACGGTCAGCGGGACCTCGTCGAGTCGGAGCTCTTCGGGGGTGAGCGACTGCAGGGGAGCGTCTCGAGCAGTGACCTGAAGCGCCCGCTCGTTCATGCGCGCGTCGACCGCGATGGCGCATCGCCTGTTCGTACCCAATGCCGGATGATCCCTTCTCCGGCCGAGAGCATCCCATGGTACGCCGACACCGCAGCGTGGATAGGATCGACGCCATGCCAAGTTCGGGGGGCCGTCGGCGCAGGGCGAAGCGTCAGCGTTCGGCGCGCATGGCCGCCGCGGCGGCTGATGTCCAGCTCTACGAAGCTCCAGCGGATGTGACCGAGCAGAAGTTCGACGTCGCGATGCCGTGCGGATGCCACATCATCCAGCGTCAGCTCCTCGCTCAACACAAGATGGTGTTCTTCGCGATCGTCTGGGCCCAGAAGGTTGCCCTCGGGAATCTGCGCGAGCAGTACTCCGTTGATACCGGACATGGATGGTTCCACGAGCACGTCACCGGGCACCAGAAGTCGAACGACCGTCGAGACCTCAGGGCCTTGTACTCTCAGGTAGACGTGCAAGAATCATTCGATCCTGGCTACGACCGGGTTCAAGATCGTCATGACCAGGGATGCCGAGGGGGCTCATGATGGACAGTCGCAGTCTCGCCACCCGCAGGGTGATGAAGACCGTAGCTCGTCGCGCCCTGCAAGACCCGCTCCCTGTACAGGCGGCAGACGGTTCCTTCCCGATCTACGTCGCCCTGGAGGACGACAACCTCATCGATGTCGGTAGGCACGTGCGCGAGTACCACAACGGTCGGGCCAACGTTTTCGTGACGTTTGCGGACCACATGGTTATGGTTGATTTCCGCGTGGATCCCACGAAGCCCGGTGAGGACGCACAGCCAGCCCACGCTCACACCTCGATGGCGATGTACGTGGCCTACCTGCGGCTTCACCCCGGCACTCCAGCTTCAGTGACAGTCGACCTCGCTGCCAGTGGATCCGCAGTTCGCGAGCTCTCCTACGCCTTTTGAGCGGTTCAGGTTGAGCCCGCTCCCGGTTGACCCGTTCGACGGTGGCAAGCAGCCAAACTGCCGCGCGTGCGGCACGGTCATGCGCGACGCCGATGGCGGCTACCAGTGTGGCGGGTGCGGGTGGTTCCAGGACGTGCCGTGGATCGAACGCCCGGCCGCTAGTGACGACGCGCCGAGCATCCGCGGGGGCTGAGGGTCAGTCGACCCACTCGCCTCCGAGTGCACCCTGCATGTCCTCGGCTTCGGGTGAGTTGATGACCCAGTTCTCGCCCACGAGGATGGTCGGCTCGCTGATCGACCCCTCGCTGAGGAACGACACCAGCTCTTCCTTCTCGTCCATGTCGGCGAACAGCATGAGGACGGTCTGATCCGAGCATTCGCCCGACGCCGTCGCGTCGGTGACAACGTCGGTCTGCTTCCAGTTGCAAACGCCGCCGGCGTCGATGAACGCGTCCTTCAGCTCGTCGATGGTGGAGATCCGTCCGAGTTGTGTCTGCTCGGGTTCGGGCGTTTGAGCGGTGCATCCCGTGGCTGAGCCGATGAGCAGCGCAACCATGACTGCCGTCGTGGCGATCTTCTTCATGCGACGAGCCCCCGGTGTTCGTGACGTGCGTGTGCGTGGTCAGTATGGCAGTCGCCAGCGATGTCGGAAGTCGATGCGATCATCTTCCGGATGTCTATCCCGACCACGCATCAGCTCCTCGACTTCAAGACACGCACACACTTACGCTCAATTCGAGTCCCCAGTTGCTCTTGGTCTACTGTTTGGACTTATGTTTTCGGGGGAACGACGTGAGGGCTCCATGCTGCGAGCCATCCTTGACGGGGGTGATGCAACGTGGGCGTCAGTTGCACGTGCCACTTCGTCGGACCCGTCGATCCCGCTCGTAACGGCTCTCCTCGTACTCGCGATCGTCTTGCTTCGCTCTCGTTCCTTCCGGGAGCCTTGCAACCAAGCTCTCGCGTGCGACGCTAGTGGAATGAAGACGTCTGACGATTTAGACGCCGGCGCGCAGCCTCATTGCCCGACTTGCGCAACCGTCATGCGAGACATAGGCGGCGGCTACGGCTGCGCTGGTTGTGGGGAGATCCCACCAGTAGACCGGCCGGTCAGGGGAGACCACTTGCCGTCGATTCACGGCTAGGAAGAGCGATGAGTGGAAAGAGGGCGAAGGCTGAACGGCGGATGAAGGCGGGTGCTCAGGCTGACTGGTCGTCGCTTGACCGTCGAATGTTCGCTGATGACGTCAACTGGATTTACTCGACTATCGAGAGCGCGAACTCGGCTGGGGATGTGACAGGATCGGCCCTCAGCCTGGCGTGTATGCCGTACATGGCGCGCGTTACTTACGAAGGTTCTGACCTCCTGCGCAGGCAACGGCCGGAAGCTGCACGTTCGCTCGGCAAAAAGTATGCAGAGCAAGTCGCATCGCTCCGTCACTCGATGAAGCTTCTCGACGATACGCACAAGTCATTCGAGTCGATCGTTGCTGAGCTCGACTCGATTCGTGCGGACCATCAACACTATTTCTCGAACTCGCTGCTCAGCGAAATCACCGTCAATGGTCTTCTCGTCACTTCCTCTCGCACGGTCAGTTACCAGACCTCCTGGAGCATGGCCGAGGCCACTTCCGTCACTTCCGACGAGCCGCCGTCGTATCGACTGGCTCTCGAGATGGGGCAAACGGCAGCTGCTATAGCGAACCAATTCGGTTATGTGCCGCGCGCGACGCATCTCGACGGGCTCGCGGACCTGGTGGCCCGGTTCGACAACGCCGAAACAGATGAGTTTCACCGGCGTCACTATGGGGAGCTCAGCACCTCCGAAGGTGAGGTTTTGCTGCTCGCGGAATCGGCTATCAACTCGGCGTGGCTAATCCTGGAGCCTGCCAAAGCTGATCACCGTAATGCTGTGTTCCGGGCGCGGATGATCGCGCTCTGCCACGCGGTGAACGCCATTCAACAGGTGTTGGCGATCAGCCGAAGCCGAGCTCGTCGAGCGGAAGCATTGGCGACGGTGCTCGCATCCGGAGCCGTGAACCGTGTCACCGGCTATCGCACCCTTCGTAACCGGAGCATGCACTACGGCATCCCCGCCTCCCTCGCTGGTCTCTCAGCCCACTCCCTTGGTTACGGTCTAGTCGAAGCCACGACTGGTCGTGGCTTCGAAGAAGTAGAGCGTGACCTCGAGACCGCCCTCTCGGACCTCTCGGAAGCATTCGGGCCAGCTCATTGAGAAGCCTTCAGGTGTGAACGCCGGCGAAGAAGCTGTAGCGGCGTCCGATATGGCGCGGAGGCTTGGTGTGTCCGACGCCGTCGTAATGCGCCTTGCGCGAGAAGGCGGAATACCTGCCTTCCGGGTCGGGAGCCGATGGCGGATGTTCTCCAGCGAAGTGATTGCGCATCTCAGAGACCAGGCGCCTACGGGCCGGGCCGAGGATGTCGCGCCGATCTCGCGACGCACCACGACGCGAGCGCATGGCCCAGACAGTCCGGGCGTGCAGAACATGGACGCCGTCGACGAGTTCCTGCAGAGGATTGACCCTCACGACCGTTTCACGCGCGAGGAGACGATCGAACGGCTAACGGTGCCGGTTTCATGTGACGAAGAAACCCCTCGGCCTGACCAGGTCCGAGGGGCATCTTCGTGCGGTACGGCTCAGTCTTTCGGGTTCACGTCCTTCTTGCAGAGGATCTTCGCGTTGGCCCACACGGCGGTGACTGCGTCGGAGTTTGGCGAGATGACCGAGAGTCGCAAGCGCATGGCGTCGGTGACGTTCAGGCTGATGGCGGTGGGCTTCCCCAGCTTGAGCGGGACGGATCCCTTCGATGGTGTGGTGCTATCGACGGTGATGTAGCTGGTTCCGGAACTGTCGGAAGGCGATGAGTCGTCTGTGCCCGCGAGGGCGGAGAACTGCTTGCACTGGAACGAGAGATTGAACTCCGACCACGATGTGCGGTCATTCTTCGAGCTCCCGGCAATAGCCTCGGGGTAATAGACGCCTGCCATCGCGGCTGCCTGAGCGTACGGCTCGTACCAGCCGTAGCTTGCTTTCGAGTCGACCGTCTTCTGCCCGGCTAGCGGGAACCACTGCCAGACGACTGTGCTGCGGCTGCTTGTCGACCGGCTGAGATCCTTGCCGGCCGTCGTGCCGGGGTAGACGATGCGGTAGGTCGTCGTCCCGAGGCCCACAGCCTTCACCTTCGCGGCGAAGGTCTGCTTCGACGTGACGGTCGGCGTTGCGCTCAGCGTCCGCCAAGTCGCCCCCGCCTTCACCTGAACGATCAGCTTCTTGCCTTTCAGGTTTGAGGACGCTCGTCCCGAAAGGACGATGACCTTCCCCGCGGTGACCGTCCCGCCACTGGCGGCAGCGATCTTGCCGAGCACCACCGTGGTTCGTTCGGCGGCCGAGGCGGAGCTCGGGGCCGCCAGAAGACCGAAGCCGACCGCAGCGGCAATGACCGCGACCCCCACTCGCGATCGCGTGGACGCTGATTTGCGCATTAGTTCTCCCCAGAACATGCGGGGCCCCCATGGCCCCGCGCGTTCGAAGCATAGGGGCGTCACAAGCTGGTGAGCCAGCATCAATTTTCAAGTGCGGACTGCAGAGCTGACCGACGCAGACGCTTCCAGTCAGATAAGTGACCGAGGCGATCGGCTATCGAGTGAAGAAGGTGATCGAGGGGTTCGATCGCGCCGAGCCCAGCGAGTGACCCGCACAATCCGGCAAATGAAGAAACCCTTCGGGCTGATCAGGTCCAAGGGGTTTCGATCGTCGTACGTCTACAACGGAAGCTAGCGGCTCACTATCGCCTGAGCTGGGGTCCAGCCATATGCCTGTTGGCCGGGTCCGGGCGCTACGCGGAGCCACGATGGCGAATCGTAAGCGGAGCCCGAACCTGGAGCCTGACCGATGGGTTGTCGGTGCGTTAGCGTCCACTCATGTCGAACCGAGAGCCGGAGATCATCGATCTCTTGAAGCAGATCCGCGACCTGCTCGCTCAAGGAAGCAAAGGCTCCAGGCCCGCGCGCGTGGGTAGCTCATCCGCGTCCCTGGATCCTGTCTGGCTATCACCCGAAGACGTCGTCTCCCGCGTCCCTGGCATGACGCTCGACAAGCTCGAGGATCTCCGAAAGCGCCGAGCGCCGCCGACGTACTACAAGCCCACTTTGCGGACCGTTGTCTACCTTGTAACGGAGGTGGATGCCTGGGTTGCCGCCTCCCGCGTGACTACTATCGGGGACGTGCGCTAAGTACCCCAGCCGGTCACCCAATAGGGTCGCTAATTACCGGCTCACCGGGTATTCCTCCTGAAGTAGCCTGTCGTCTGTGTCAACAGATGAGTCAGAAATCGTCGGGCTCCTTTCCCAGATCCGGGACCTACTCGCGCGCCTCGACGCGCGGGCGAAAGTCGATCGTGTAGGTAGCCCTTCCACAGAAGGTATAGCAGCGTCCGTACGCGCAGAGCTGGCCCGCGGGGGCCACGCAAAGGTTGAGCTGATCGAGGTACTTGGGATAAGTGCCCCGACGCTCTACGGCAAGGTCAATGGCAAGTACGCCTTCAGTCTCGACGAGCTTGCGGCGGCCGCGGCGTTCCTGAATACGACGTCCCTTGAGCTGATGGAGGCTGCAGTTCGCTACGACGCGAAGAGGGGAGCGGCTGAAGGAGTGCTCGATCCCAGAGCGGCGTGGCATATTGATCCGTGGGAACAACCGGCGCGGGCACGCCGCCGGCATTAGGAAGTAGGCGGGCGTCCGCGACGGGTGGAGGGCCGTCCAGCGGACATCCTGGCGCGCATCTCGCGGTCTACCCGCACAACATCAGCCTCACGGACCCGGCCAAGAAGCTCCACCAGATGACCGCCGCTGATCCACGAGCGAATCGTTCTCCGGGACTTGCCAACACGCACGGCCGCATCGCCGACAGTGATCCACCCGCTCATGCTGTTGCCGCCCTTCGCTCGGCCATGACCACAACGTCATCGCGCCAGTACCGTCCGAGCTGGCTCCGCACCATCGATCGTTCTGCCCACCGCATCACCGTCGCCGGGGTCGCTCGCGCCAAGCGAGCCGCCTCGGGTCGTGTCAACCAGCGCGGATCATGAGGGCGCACTTCGACCTCCTCGCCCAGAGTAAACAGGTCGAGCCACAGTCCATCGTCGTCGACCGAATCAGCGGTCCACTCGCAACTCGAGCACCGGTACCGCATGAGATCGGCCTGAGTGCTCTCGAGCACTTCCACCACCTTCAGGTCGCATTTCGGGCACGGCACATCTGCCCACCGTCGATGGACATGCGACGGCCATCGGCGTGCCGCATCAGCGAGCGACCAGTAAGTGTCCGACCGCCCCAGGACAGCGTCGCCGAGCGCGACCGCCTGAGCCTTGTCATTCGCCACCTTGGGCAATGCCAAGAGAAGCGCGTCGCACGCACCCCCGACCTCTGACGTCACCCATGCGACCCCAGCGCCTGCTGGCATTCCAAAGCGAGGGAGCTCGGACGCGGGGTTTTGCACCCGGAAACCCCAACTAAGCAGGGTCGCGACCACATCATTCATCGCGTCCACCAGATCAGCCGAAATCGGAGCAACCGTCAGCTCAGGTGAGGCCATCACGCGAATAGGGCTCAACCTGCGAGCACGCGCCGGGTCAGCGACCAGAAGAAGATGCGCAACCAGATCAGGCGCCTCCTCCAATAGACGCCGGATAGACCGGAAGCAACCCTCACAGATCAAAGCCCCAGCTCGCGCGCGCCGCGGCTTACACCCGACGCACTCCTTCTCTCCTCCGCTCAGCAGGTTGGAGCAAGCCGCATAGTGCACATCTCGCACCGTGCAACCTCGTACACAAGACCGACCATCATCAGAAGCCATGCCCTGGACCTCCATCTCAGCCCCTCCAAAATCCAACGCGTCCGAACTCATGCCGTTCTTCTCGGCTCTCCAGGAATCGCGGTTGGCCAAGAAGTCACGTTGTTCGTAACCGTTGCCATAACTGCCTGTCCCGTCCCGTCCCGTCCCGTCCCGATGTCACGCGTGACATCTGCGTGACTGTCACGCGTGACATCATCTGGGGGGAGGGGGATCGTGGGGCACTTCCCGGGAAGACACAGGCTGTGATCCCCACCCTTGTGTGCCCGCTCCCGGCGTTTCCGTACCTTGGCCTGCTCGGCCGATTTACGCACGTGCGGCGGGGGCACGTGCTCCTCGATGTCCACGAGTCGGTACGCGCTGCCCTCTACGACCAACAGGCCGGCTTGCTCGAGAGCCGAATTCGCGTTCGCGGGTGTCGGATGGTCCGACGCCCGTCGGGCGTCCACATGTCGAATGAGACCGTCATACCGGCTGTTCCGACACGCGAACTGGATGAGGCAGAGATAGTGCCACCTGGTGGCGAAGTCGAGTTCCTCCAGCCTGGGCTGATCCGTCCACGAGTCGTCGAGTCGCGTCCACGTCATGTCTTCCTCCTCTCAAGTGCATAGCCCGCCCAATCGGACGAGAGACGGTCGAACGGGATCATTCCTCGTCATCGGCCTCGGGCTCATCGAAGCTCACAGCTTCGGGGGTGAACGCTGTCTCGATGTAGGTCGTGATGCTGTCGATCAACTCGGCGGCGCTCCCTCCCTCGATCTCCGCGTAGTGGCAGAACTTCAGCACTTCGATGAGGTCGCGGTCGGCGTCCTGCAACTCGCCCCACTGCGCCCGATACGACTTCACGAGTGATGCTGCACGCTCATAGCGGCTCGCCATCATTGGTCTCCCTTGTTTGAATCCTTTTTGCGGCCTTCCTGCTCGCGTCCCTCTGGCCGGATTCGAACCGACGTCATCCACGCTTAGAAGGCGGGCGCTCATCCACTGAGCTACAGAGGGGAAAGGCGTTGCAGACGCAACGCCTCGGCGCTACGTGGTACCACCTCCCTCCCGGAGCGAGGCGAACCAGGCGCGGGCGTGGATGCTGATCTGGTCGACGATCGATTGGAGATCGGCGAGTTCGAATTCGATCTCTGTTCCGAGGTCGCCGCGGGCGATCGCCTGGACAACCCACTCGCCGAGGTCGAAGGCCAGGGTCCATTCATTGCGCTGCCGCTGGAAGTCGACGGTTGCGACGATCTCTCGATTAAGGACCATGTGGTTGGTGGTCATGCTGTGACCTCCTGGAGGAACGCGCGGTACATCGCGTGGATGGTCGCGAACGCTTCCGAGAGGAGCAGCAGGTCTTCGGTCTCGGTCGGGTCGAATGTCCACTCCTCGAAGTCCGGGAGCCACACGAGGCGGGGCTCTCCTTCGTTGAGCGCGAAGCAGACGCTGATTTCTGAGATCTGGACTTCCTTGCGGTGGTACTCGCGGTCGTTGTCGGTTTCGTCCTTTGAGTGGTCGACCTCGCACCAGTGCCACGGGCACTGAACGTTCGGCTCGGTGGCGATGTAGGCGCGGACGTCCTCGCCCTTCCACCGGTAGTCGTCGGTGTGCGGGATCTTCGCGAGGACGTCGGAGATCGTGAGGTGCGGGTACCGCTCGCTGATGCTGTTGATGTCGAGCATTTCGGGGGTGGAGTGTATGGTTCTCATAGTTCGTTGCCTTTCAGGTGACTTCAGGGCCGTCCCGTTGCCGCGGGGCGGCCCTTTTTTGTGAGCCAGACGAGGATCGCTTCGGTGTCGCGGTCCTCGTCTCGCTTGGTGATGCTGGTCTGCAGGTAGCGAATAATCGCGATGCTGTCCGTGTCTTGCCGGTGTCGCAGCGCTGCCGGTCGGTGTGAACCGAGCTGTACGCTCGGCCGCTGCATCTCGAGCCTCGACACGCGTTTGCGGAGGTCGTGGAGCATGTCAAGAGGGCTGGCCATCAGGACGCCTCCGCGAACGCGTCATCGATGAACTTTTCGACGTCAGATTCGCGGAACACGATCCGGCCGGCGATCTTCGCGTGCTTCGGGGCGGTGCCCTGCTGGAGCATCCAACGGATCTGATTTGGGGAGCGGCGCAGGCGATGTGCGACCTCCGAGATGAAAAGCAGCTTTTCAGACATGAGACTCCTTGTGTCGCTATGGCGCAAAATGCCGGTAGCTTGCGCCTCTTTGGATCACTCTTGCATATGTCTATGTGTGGCGCAAGAAGTCAGATAGTGTGTCTTTATGGCGCAAGACGTTGAATCAATCGGGAGGCGGCTTTCGCTCTACAGGAAAGAAGAGGGCTGGAGCGCCCAGAGGCTGGCAGACGAGAGCGGGCTGACGAGATCCGTCATCACCAACATCGAAAACGGTCGCCGAAGCGACATGACGGTCGACGAGCTACTCGCGGTCAGTGCGGCGCTCCGGATTCCGCCTGCGGCGCTCCTCTTCCCGATCGAACATCCGCTCTCGGCGCACGAGATTCACGAACCCGAGGGCCAGCCCGGAGCGCACCCCCGTGTGATCGAGTCCGTTGACTGGCTGAGCGGGTCTGACGCTGACTACGGGGACGACGACGAACTTGCTGAGTTCATGCGAGAGCTGGAGGCGCTCGACGCGGTCGTGCTTTACCCGATCGGAGCAACAGTCTTCGCCACTTACGGGAAGGCGGGACGAAAGGCCCGGGCACTCATCCGTGGTGGACGGCTGCTCGCGCGACTCCAGGACAGAGCCGATCGTCTCGCGCGGGACATCAGGATATTCGGCAAGCTCAGCCCAGACGCCGATACCGAGGAGTTCAACGAACTCCTCAATCAGGGTGCCCTGATGGGCTCCCCGCCGGCAGACGCCTTCCTCGATGGGCTTGACGAGGATGATCGACCCATCGCGAGCCGGCTGATGCGCGCACACCAGGCGGCAGAGAGCAACCTGCGAGACGCGCAGGCGTCATTCCGGCTGTTGGGTGGCGATCCAAGACCGTCAGGGGTCTTCATGGGCGCGGTATCACCCCGATGGGTGATGAACGTCGTCCAGGGCGGGCCGCATGAGAGCCTGGCTGAACTCGAGGCGCGAGGTCATATCGCCGAAGGCGTGGTGTCGAGCCCCCTCCGTGTCTACTGGGAAGACCAGGTCGAGCGGATCCGCAGCGAATGGGGGGCGCACGGCAATGGCCTCGATCAAGCAGCGCCCTGACGGCGCCTGGCGCGCTCGCTACCGCGATGACGCGGGCAAGGAGCACGCGCGCCACTTCTCCACAAAGCGGGACGGTCAGCGGTGGGTCGACGAGCAGACGGCCGCGCTGGTCACCGGAACGCACACGGAGCCGGCGCGAGCTCGGATGACCCTGAGGGCGTGGGCTGACATCTGGCTGCAGGGTTACGAGCGGAATCGTGCATCGACGGTCCGGCAGGCAAGGGTGCATCTCCGGGTGATCGTCGCTGATCTCGGACACCGTCCCCTGAAGGCTGTGCGACCCTCTGAAGTGAACACGTGGGTCGCGTCACTCACGGCCCGGGGGTACGCGCCCAGCACCACCTACGCGCTCCACAGGCGCCTGTCGCAGCTCTTCACGGACGCTGTACATGACGGGCTGATTCCGCGATCGCCGTGCTCAAGGCGCACGTCTCCGCCGGCGCCCAAGCAGCGACCCTACGTCGCGACGACGAAGCAGGTGTGGCAGTTGCACGACGCCCTGCCGGCGCACTTCCGGTCTGTCGTGCTCCTCGGCGCGTTCGTTGGCCTACGAGTCGCCGAGATTGCTGCTCTGCGGGTCGAGGACGTCGACTTCATGCGGGGGATCGTCACGCCCGCGATCCAGTACCCCGCCGAGGAGCTGAAGACCGAAGCGTCGAAGAACCCGATCCCGATCCCCGCCGAGCTCGCCGTCATGCTGAATGCGAACCCGGTGCAGTGGGGGAGCGACACCATCGTCGTCGGCGCGTTCGGCCGTTCCGTGTCGCCGTACACGATCGAGCAGGCGTTCTCGGTGGCACGCGAGACCGTGGACGGGTTGCCTGCCGGATTCCGCATCCACGACCTGCGGCACTACTTCGCAAGCCTGCTCATCGCCGCTGGCCTCGACATCAAGACCGTGCAGGCCCGCCTGCGGCACGCGTCGGCGAAGACGACGCTCGACACCTACGGTCACATGTGGCCCGATCGCGACGAGTCCTCGCGGGCCGCTGTCTCAGCTGCGCTGGTCAGAACGGAAGCGCCCGGACGGCTCGACGCACCGCGAGCCGGTCAGTCTCGCTGAGCTCGATCTCATCCTCTATGCCGACGAGCTGCCACGGAGTCGCGGTGCCGTCGTGAGTGACGCCGTGCTTGATTGTGACGGTCAGGGTGCCGAGACCCTCGACGTCCACCGTGCGCCGGTCGAATACCTGGGATGCCATGCCGCCAGAGTACGAGAGAGCCCGTCCCAGCGATGTGCTGAGACGGGCTCTTTCGGAGATCCTGCGGACTCCCTGCGGACTAGGCCCGGGAATCCCGCGCCATCTGGCTACACTCCGAAGTACAGCTCGTACTCGAAGGGGTGCGGGCGTGCCGCGATCGGCTTGATCTCGTTCTCGATCTTGTACTCGATCCACGTCTCGATGAGCTCGGGCGTGAACACATTGCCGCGGGTGAGGAACTCGTGGTCGGCCCGCAGAGCCTCGAGCGAGTCGAGGAGCGAGTTCGGGACCTGCGGGATGTTCTTCGCTTCCTCGGGCGGCAGCTCGTACAGGTCCTTGTCGACCGGCTCGTGCGGCTCGATGCGGTTGATGATGCCGTCCAGGCCGGCCATCATCTGCGCCGCGAAGGCGAGGTACGGGTTACCGGAGGCATCCGGAGCGCGGAACTCGATGCGCTTGGCCTTCGGGTTCGAGCCGGTGATCGGGATGCGGATCGCAGCCGAACGGTTGCCCGCCGAGTAGACCAGGTTGACGGGCGCCTCGTAGCCCTTGACCAGTCGCTTGTACGAGTTGATCGTCGGGTTCGTGAAGGCGAGGACCGCGGGGGCGTGCGCGAGCAGGCCGCCGATGTACCAGCGAGCGGTGTCCGAAAGCCCGCCGTAGCCCTTCTCGTCGTAGAACAGCGGCTTGCCGTCGAGCCACAGCGACTGGTGCGTGTGCATGCCGGAGCCGTTGTCGCCGAAGAGGGGCTTGGGCATGAAGGTCGCGACCTTGCCCCACTCCTCGCAGGTGTTCTTGACGATGTACTTGAACTTCAGGATGTCGTCCGCCGAGTGCACCATGGTGTCGAAGCGGTAGTTGATCTCCTGCTGGCCACCCGTGCCCACCTCGTGGTGCGAGCGCTCGAGCACGAAGCCGGACTCGATCAGCTTGAGGGTGATGTCGTCGCGGAGGTCGGCCGTCTTATCGACCGGGCTGACTGGGAAGTACCCACCCTTGTACGGCGTCTTGTTGGCGAGGTTTCCGCCTTCTTCGACACGACCGGTGTTCCACGCGCCTTCCTCGGAGTCGACGGAGTAGAAGCTCGAGTTCTGCTTCACCTCGTAGCGAACGTCATCGAAGATGTAGAACTCCGCCTCGGGCGCGAAGAACGCGGTGTCGGCGATGCCGGTGGAGGCGAGGTACTTCTCCGCCTTCTTGGCGACCTGGCGCGGGTCCTTGTGGTAGATCTCGCCGGTGCGCGGGTTGTAGATGTCGAAGATCATGACGAGCGTCTTCGCCTCGCGGAACTGGTCCAGGTAGGCCGTCGTGACATCCGGGATCAGCTGCATGTCGGACTCGTGGATGTTCGCGAAGCCGCGGATCGAGGAGCCGTCGAAGAGCTGGCCGACCGTGAAGAACTCCTCGTCAACGGTCGAGGCCGGGATGTTGAAGTGCTGCTGGACACCAGGCAGATCCGTGAAACGGATGTCGAGGAACTTGACGTCCTCGTCCTTGATGAAAGCAAGCACCTCGGAAGAATCTTTGAACATGGAGTCTCCAAGATCGGGTGCGATGTCGACGCCCGTCGGATCAGGCGCTCCTCGAACCTATCGGGAAGCAGTTGCTCGGCAGTGTCCCCGATGTTTCGAGGATGTTACGTGGGCGCGATTAGTCTGAAGCGGTGACCTCGTCCTCGCCCGATCATCCCGGAGAACGGTTGGGCCGTCCCGCCACCGGCCGCGGCAGTATCGGTCGCCCCGGTCGTCGTATCGGCGCGCTCTTCATCGACTACGCGGCAGCGACCATCCTGGCGACTGCGTTCTTCGGATACGACCAGTTCGCTCTGCCCGAGAAGGCCGGGTGGACACTGTTCGCGCCGATGATCGTCTTCGCCGTTCTGCAGGTCGTCTTCATCCCCACGATCGGGGGAAGCCCGGGGCATCGCATCCTGGGGATGCGCGTCGAACTGGCCCGCGGTGGATGGCCGGGACTGTGGCGCCCGATCATCCGCACGGTCTTGCTCGTCGTCGTCCTGCCGGCGGTCATCTGGGACGCCGATCAGCGCGGACTCCATGACAAAGCCGTCGGCACCGTCCTTGTCAGAGGGTGAACCGGGTCAGCGGGGCCGCTGCGCCCGGGCGCGCGCCGGATCGATCCCCTTGGGGATCGGAAGCGAGGTCACCGACTGCGAGACCGATTCGATGCGCTTGACGACGGCGGCGAGTGTCGCACGGTCGACGTTCTTGGGCAGCGACTTGATCGTCTTGGCGAGTTTGGAGATGTGGATGTCGCCCTCGCCGTCGCCGACGTAGAGGACCTCGACGTGGATCCCGGATGCCACCCGCGAGACCTTCTTGCGCTCGTCGTTGATGAGCCGCGTCAGGCGTCCACGGGCTCCCTCGCCGATGATGACCACACCGCCGCGCCCGACGGCGCGGTAGACGGCATCCTGCGTTCGGGGGTTCACGCCCACCGGCATCTCCGAGGTCACCCAGCTGCGGCCGAGGCCCGTCGACAGAACATGTCCCACGGCTCCCGGCATCCCGTCGAGCTTGCGGTACATGACGCGCGTCGACAGGCGGGTCAAGAGGACCATCGCGAGCAGGACACCCATCAGAAGGCCGCTCACGCCCCAGAGGATGACGCTCCAGATCTCCACCGGCGGCACGAGGAAACCGATCCCGATGCCCACTCCGATCCCGATGAGGACCGCGCCGATGAGCGCCCACGGCAGCCAGCGGAACTCGCTCTGCGTGAACGTGTAGAGCGAGCGGATCTGCGAGAAGAATCCGGGGCGTTTCTCAGGTGCGGTACTGCGGGATGCCATGTGCTCAGCCTACCTTCGCGCCCCGCAGACTTCTTCACACTGTCGAGCGGATGCCGGCTGTCCACCGGCCGCCAGGCTGGGCCGTCGGCACCCTGACCGGCTTCCCAGGCTGGAGGGATGGACCCCGTCACTCTCGAGACGCCCGCAGCCCTCCGCGATCTCACACTCGCGGAGTCACCGTTCGCCGGCGTCCTCCGAGCCGGAGAACCTCTCACCGTCTGGGTGGACGCGGTCGACGTCGCGGCCTCACCGGCGTGGGCGGCGCTGAACACGGAGCACATCCTCGCTCCCATCGACGCCGCCGCGACGACGGACGGCCCGCGCGTCCTCCTGGCTCACTGTCCCGTGCAGCTCGACGATGTGGTGCGGGATGCCGCACTGTCACCGGGAGCGCTCGTCACCGTCGCCGTCAGTGCTCTTCGCGGTGCGGCAGAGGCGGACCGGCTGGGTGCGAGTTGCGGCCGGTGGTGGGTGACGACGGAGGGGCGGCCCGTCCTCGCGCTCACGGGGACACTGGACTGGCGGCGCGACACGCTCGCACTTCTCAAAGGTCTGGACCCCGCGAACCCGCCGCTCCGTGCGGCGCTGGATCGCGCGGTGGAGGCGATCGACGATCCACGCCGGCTGCGCCGCGAATCGGAAGAGGTCGAGGACCTGCTGTTCGCGGCGGCCGATCCTGAGCCGCTTCCGACCTCGCTCCGCGACGCCGATACGGCGCCGCCCACGCGGCTGCGGACCACCGGCGAGCACGCCGCCGGGCCCGGGGTGACGAGTGCAGTGCGCGACCTCGTCACCCGACTCGTCGACGGCGGTGTCGCCGATCGCGTCGGTCGCGCCATCGCCCGCACTCGTGCCGTGTTCACGCGGACCTCTGCCGTCCGGGGTCGGAGGAGGACACGCCCGGCGGGCAGGCGGAAAGTGGTTCTCGTCGCGGCGTCAGCGGCGACCGCTGTGATCCTGGCGGGAGCCCTGTGGCCGACCGACGAGAAGGACCGACCGGCGGCCGCTGTGGGGTCCGTTTCGACTGCCCCGCCGAGGTCCGCCTCTGCATCCCCGACAGCGGCGTCTTCGGCTCCGGCTGACCCACCTGCACACGAAGACACGGGGCCTGCGGAGCTCGTCGCGGCCGCGCGCCGGCTGGTCGACGCGGTGAGCGCGTGTTCGGACGCGCCGTGCCGCGAGCGGTGGGGGGAGGAGTCGGTCGACCCCGGGAACATCCCTGCAGCCGCCGGCGGCTACGGAGTGGCCGTCGTGGATGAGTACGGCGGGGCTGCCGCGGTGAAGATCGTCGGAGACGAGCTGACGCAGGTCCTGGTCATGGTGCGGGTGGAAGAGAAATGGCTGGTCCGCGAGGTGTACGACCTCGCG
Source organism: Microbacterium aquilitoris (assembly GCF_031932285.1). Lineage (NCBI taxonomy): Bacteria > Bacillati > Actinomycetota > Actinomycetes > Micrococcales > Microbacteriaceae > Microbacterium > Microbacterium aquilitoris. Next base: position 1,048,891 of record NZ_JAUZVT010000002.1, on the reverse strand, counting down.
GACCAGCCATGACGGGTTTCGCCCGAACGGCGTCAGACGCCGAGCTGACCCTCGAACTGCGCAGCCTCGAGGCGGGCCTTCATCGCACTGAGGAAGCGAGCCGCGTCCGCACCGTCGACGACGCGGTGGTCGTACGACAGGGCGAGGTAGACGTAGGAACGGACGCTGATCGCGTCCTTTCCGTCGACCGTCACCACTCCTGGGCGCTTGACGACCACACCGGTGCCGAGGATCGCCGACTGCGGCAGGAACACGACGGGCGTGTCGAACAGCGCGCCGCGCGAACCCGTGTTGGTCAGCGTGAACGTGCCGCCCGCGAGCTCGTCCGGCTTCAGCTTGTTGTTGCGCGTGCGGCCAGCGAGATCGGCGATCTCGTGCGCGATCTGAGCGATGTTCTTATCGCCCGCGTCGCGCAGGACCGGCGTGAGCAGGCCGCGCTCGGTGTCGACCGCGATCGAGAGGTTCTCGCTCGCCGGGTAGACGATCTGGTCGCCGTCGACGGTGGAGTTGATGACGGGGTACGTCTTCAGCGCCTCGGCGGCGGCCAGAGCGAAGAACGGCAGGAACGACAGCTTGTCGCCGGTCTTCTCGAGGAACGACGCCTTGACAGAGTCGCGGTAATTCGCGAGCTTCGTGACATCCACCTCGACGACCGTCGTCAGCTGAGCGGTCTGCTGCATCGACTCGACGGCGCGGCTGGCGAGGACCTTGCGCAGACGCGACATGGGCTGCGTCGTGCCGCGCAGCGGCGACACCTCGACGGCGGCGGGGGCCGGTGCTGCGGCAGCCGGAGCTGCGTCAGTCTTCGGGGCCTCGGCAGCCTTCAGGACGTCCTCCTTGCGGATTCGTCCACCAACACCGCTGCCCGTGATCGTCGACAGATCGACACCGTGCTGCTGAGCGAGCTTGCGCACGAGAGGCGTGACGTAGGTCACGCCGTCCTCGGCAGGTGCGGCCTGAGGCGCTTCAGCCTGAGGTGCCTCAGCCTTGGGGGCCTCGGCCTCGGCCGCGGGTGCGTCAGCCTTCGGCGCCTCAGCCGCGGGAGTGTCCTGCGTCGACTCCTGGGCCTGGGGTGCTTCGGGGGCCTTCTCCTCGGCGGGCGCCGCGGGGGCCGGCTCGGCCGGTGCAGCGGCGGCGCCGGAGCCGACGCGGGCGAGCACAGCGCCGACCTCGACCGTCTCGTCCTCCTGGACGAGGATCTCGGTGAGCGTGCCGGCGATCGGGGACGGAATCTCCGTGTCGACCTTGTCGGTGGAGATCTCGAGAAGCGGCTCGTCGACGGCGACGTCATCGCCGACCTGCTTCAGCCAGCGGGTGACGGTGCCCTCGGTGACGCTCTCGCCCAGCTCGGGAAGGACGACGTCCTTCGCGTCGCCGGAGGACGCGGGCGCGGATGCCGGCGCGGACTGAGCCGGTGCCTCTTCCTTCGCGGGCTCCTCGGCGGCGGGTTCCTCGGCGGCGGGTTCCTCGGCAGCGGGCTCTTCGGCAGCGGGCTCCTCGGGAGCCGACTCAGCGGGGGCCGACGAGCCGTCGCCGATCTTCGCGAGGACGGCTCCGATTTCGACCGTCTCGTCCTCGTCCACGAGGATCTCCTCGATCACGCCGCTGACGGGCGAGGGGATTTCGGTGTCGACCTTGTCGGTCGAGATCTCGAGGAGACCTTCGTCGGCCTGGACCGAATCACCGACCTTCTTGAGCCAGCGGGTGACCGTTCCCTCAGTGACGCTCTCACCGAGCGCGGGGAGGACCACGGATGTGCTCATGACTGTGTCTCCTTCAAGAAAAAGCGATGTGCTGTCTAGCTTAGTGTCGCGAGTGCGACGGGGTCAGATGGTATGGAGGGGCTTGCCCGCGAGAGCGAGGAAGGCCTCGCCGAGGGCTTCGCTCTGAGTGGGGTGCGCGTGGATGAAGGGCGCAATGTCCTCGGGGTGCGCTTCCCATCCGATCGCGAGCTGTCCCTCGGTGATGAGCTCGCCCACGCGGTCGCCCACGAGGTGGACGCCCACGACGGGTCCGTCCGTGATCCGGACGACCTTGGCGAACCCCGCTGTTCCGAGGATCTCGCTCTTCGCGTTGCCGGCGAGGTTGAACTCGAACGCCGTGATCCGGTCGCCGTGCGCAGCCCGCGCCTGCTCCTCGGTCAGCCCGACCGAGGCGACCTCGGGGTGCGAGTACGAGACACGCGGGATCGTCGATTCCGGCACCGGAACGGGCGAAAGCCCCGCGATCCGCTCGGCGACGAAGATGCCCTGCTGGAAGCTGCGATGCGCGAGCTGCAGGCCGGGGACGATGTCGCCGACGGCCCAGACGTGCGGAACCGTCGTCCGGAGGTCGGCGTCGACGGTCACGAAGCCGCGATCGAGCGCGACGCCGGCTTCCGCCAGGCCGAGTCCGTCTGTGACCGGCCCACGGCCGACGGCGACCAGAACGTAATCGGCATCGACGACGCGACCGTCCGAGAGGGTCACAGCGACGCCGTCCTCTCGTGCGGTCACGCCCTCGCACCGGGTTGACAGGGCGGTCTGGATGCCGCGCTTGCGGTACGCGCGCTCGAGCGCCTTGCTCGACACGGCTTCCTCCGCGGGCAGCAGGCGATCCAGTGCTTCGACGATCAGAACCTCGGTGCCCAGCGAACGCCATGCACTCGCGAACTCGACGCCGATCACGCCGCCGCCGAGGATGACGACGGAGGCCGGCACCTCGTCGAGGGTGAGGGCGGTCTCGCTCGTGAGGATGCGGACGCCGGGTTCGATTCCCGGGAGGGAGCGCGTCTGCGAACCGGTGGCGAGGATGACGTCGGTGCCGGCGTATTCGTCGTCGCCGACGAGGATGGTCCGTTCTGCGCCCAGTCGTCCGGCGCCGGCGACGACGGTGATCCCGCGCGTTGAGAGCAGGCTCTGCAGGCCGCGGTACTTCTTCGCGACGATGCCCTCCCGGTACGCAGTCATGCGTGCGGGGTCGAAGCCCGTCAGCGTGGCGTCGACGCCGACGGTCGCGGCCTCGCGGACGTGATCGGCGATCTCGGCGGTGTGCAGCAGAGCCTTGGTGGGGACGCAGCCACGGTGCAGGCACGTCCCGCCGACCTTGTCCTTCTCGATCAGCGCGACGGTCTTGCCGAGCTCGCTCGCCCGGATCGCCGCCGCGTACCCGCCGCTGCCACCGCCGAGGACGACGAGGTCGAATTCGTGACGGGTCATCGCGACTCCGTCTCGAGGAATGCGAGGAGCGATCGCACGGTCGCGGCTGTCGGACCCTTGTCCGTCGGGCCGAACGGCGATGCCTTGTTCTCGCCGCTGCCGGCGATGTCGAGGTGCACCCACGGGATGCGGGGGGCATCGGCATCCTCCGACGTCCGTCCGACGAATCGGCGCAGGAACAGGCCGGCGAACATCGTCCCGCCGGCCGGATCGCCCACCTTCGCGTTGCGCATGTCGGCGATGGGGGAGTCGAGCTCGTCCTCCATATGGTCGGGGAGCGGCAACTGCCACGCGGCTTCTCCGACGGATGCCGCCGCCTCGAGGTAGCGGGCGACGGTGGCGTCATCGCCCATGACGCCCGTGTGGCGGTTGCCGAGGGCGACGATGACGGCTCCCGTCAGGGTCGCGACGTCGACGATCACGTCGGGCTGCGTGCGGCTCGCCGCGACGAGACCATCCGCCATGACGAGGCGGCCCTCGGCATCCGTGTTCAGGACCTCGACGGTCGTGCCGTCGAGCATCCGGAGCACGTCGCCCGGGCGGGTCGCGCGTCCGGAGGGCATGTTGTCGGCGATGCAGAGCCAGGCGGTGACCCCGACGGAGAGTTCGCGCTGGGCGGCGGCGCGGACGACGGCGAGGGCCGTCGCGGCACCGGCCATGTCGAACTTCATCCCGACCATGGATGCCGGCGGCTTCAGCGACAGGCCGCCGGTGTCGAACGTGATGCCCTTGCCGACGATGGCGACGTGGCGGTCGGCGCCCGCGGGGGAGTAGCTGAGACGGACGAGGCGCGGCGGGCGGTCCGAACCCTGGCCGACACCGAGGATGCCGCCGAACCCCTGCGCGGCGAGCTCCGTCTCGTCGAGGACCTCGACGTCGACGGGCAGCCCCGCGACGGCCTCGATCGCGCGCTCGGCGAGATCGGCCGGGCTGAGCCATTCGGCGGGGATGTTGACGAGATCCTTGACGAGGGCGACGGCCGAACCCGCCACTTCGACGGCGCGCAGTTCGGCGGCATCGACGTCCGCTGTCAGGTGAAGGCTCACGTGGGCTGCCCGGGTCTTGGCGGGCTCACCCGACTTGTACCCCTCGAACCGGTAGCCGCCCAGGACGGCGCCCTCGGCAGCCGCCCGCCAGTGCTCCTCTGCATGAGGAAGGGCGACGGCCACGTTCGCGAAGCCCGTGGTGGTGCGGATCGCAGCACCGACGGCATCCCGGATCGCGTCGCTCGACGGCGCTGCGCCGGTTCCGACGACGAACAGGGGGAGATCGGTGGATGCCGGGGCGAAGACCCGCACGGTGGTTCCCGCCACGCCCGTGTACCCGACGCCGCGGAGGACGTCCTCCACGCCGGGCCACTCGGACAGGACCGCCGCCGCCTCCTCGAGCGGCGGAAGGGCCAGGACGATCGCGTCGGCGCCGCCGTCGCGTGCGGGAGAGGTGGACACGGTCAGCTCGGGGTGCGGCATGGTCTCCATCCTATGGAGAGAGGCGTTCGCTCAGAGCGGGACGGCTCGCGCGCCGACCCCTTCGAGCCTGCTTCTACAGTGGAAGCATGCCCCTGTCTGGTCCCCTCTACGAGCGCATCACGACCGCGCCCCCTGTTCCGGCGGGCCTGCCCCTGGTCGTCGCGCTGACCGGCTTCACGGATGCCGGGTCCGCGGTCACGCGCGTCGTCGACCATCTGCACACCGAGCACGACCCGCAGCCGGTCGTGACGTTCAACCCCGACGTGCTCTTCGACTACCGGGCTCGGCGCCCGCTGATCACCTTCGACGGCGATCACCTCACGGACTACCGCCCGCCGCGCCTAGACCTCGCGCTCGTTCACGACGCGCTCGGTCAGCCGTTCGTCCTCCTGTCGGGCTACGAGCCCGACTTCGCGTGGGAGGCGTTCGTCGACACCGTCGTCGGGTTGGCCGAGGGGCTGCAGGTGCGATCTGTGACGTGGGTCCACGCGATCCCCATGCCCGTCCCGCACACGCGACCCCTCGGAACGACGGTCAGCGGCAACAGGTCCGACCTCACCGAGGCCCACTCCGTCTGGAAGCCGCGCACGCAGGTGCCCTCGACGGCGGGCCATCTCCTCGAGTACCGCCTGTCGGATGCGGGTGTCTCGGTGTCGGGTTTCGCCCTCCTCATCCCGCACTACCTCGCGGAGACCGACTTCCCCGCGGCGGCGATCGCCGCACTCGACAGCGTGTCGATCGCGACGGGACTCGTCTTCGACAGCGACACCCTGCGCGACGAGAACCGCGAGTACCTCGAGAAAGTCGACGATCAGGTCTCGGCGAGCGACGAGCTGACGACGATGCTCCACAACCTCGAGGCGCGCTATGACGCCTACATGGCGGGCTCCACGCAGGCTCAGCCGATCATCCACACGGGAGACCTCCCGTCGGCCGACGAACTCGCCGCCGAACTGGAGCGGTTCCTCGCGAATCGCCCGTCGGGTGACGACGATCGGCGGCCGGGCCTCGGCTGACAGGCTCGCCTCGCCCGTATTCATCCCTCTGTTGGGGGAATGCGCATACGGTTTTCGGTGTTGACACCGGTACGTCCTTCATGCATCCGACACGTATGAGAGAATGGACGAAATGACCCGTTGTCCGGTCCGAAGGAACGTCGTTGTGCGTGTCCGCGGGACTTGACAAGGGTCTTACTAGTGTCCGAAACCCGGCGGAATGCCGTCGGTGAAAGGCGAGACGTGACTTCGAGCACGAGGACCACCCGTACACGAGCGGCAGAAGCGGTCGACGAAGCTGACGTCGTCGAGCCTGCCGAGACCGAGGCGCCCGCCAAGAAGGCTCCGGCCAAGAAGGCTCCGGCGAAGAAAGCTCCCGCGAAGAAGCCCGCTGCGACGAAGGCGTCCCCGGCGAAGTCCCGTGCCAAGAAGTCCGCAGATGAGGACGATGAGGACGCTGAGGCGGACGAGGTCGAGCTCGACGCCGAGGCCACGGACGACGCTTCCGACGACGACGCAAAGAAGGATCCCGACAAGGCGGACGGCGACGACGAGGACGAGCCCGCCAAGCCGGCGTTCACCGAGCCCCTTCCGACGGGCGCGATCGTCATCTCGTCGTCGGACGACGACGAGGTTCCGGTCTACTCGACGCAGATCACCGGCGCGACGGCCGACCCGGTCAAGGACTACCTGAAGCAGATCGGTAAGGTCCCGCTCCTCAACGCGGCCGAAGAGGTCGAGCTGGCGATGCGTATCGAGGCGGGTCTGTTCGCCGAAGAGAAGCTGTCGCACATGACGGCGGCGGAGAAGTCGTCGCAGCTGGGCCTCGACCTGCAGTGGGTCGCCCGTGACGGACAGCGCGCGAAGAGCCACCTGCTCGGCGCCAACCTCCGTCTCGTGGTCTCGCTGGCCAAGCGCTACACGGGCCGCGGCATGCAGTTCCTGGACCTCATCCAGGAGGGCAACCTCGGCCTCATCCGCGCCGTCGAGAAGTTCGACTACACCAAGGGCTTCAAGTTCTCGACCTACGCCACGTGGTGGATCCGTCAGGCCATCACGCGTGCGATGGCCGACCAGGCGCGCACCATCCGCATCCCGGTCCACATGGTCGAGGTCATCAACAAGCTCGCCCGCGTGCAGCGTCAGATGCTCCAAGATCTGGGCCGTGAGCCCACGCCGGAAGAGCTCAGCCGCGAGCTCGACATGACGCCCGAGAAGGTCATCGAGGTCCAGAAGTACGGCCGCGAGCCCATTTCGCTCCACACCCCCCTGGGTGAGGACGGCGACAGCGAGTTCGGCGACCTCATCGAGGACACCGAGGCGGTCGTTCCTGCGGACGCCGTCGGCTTCACGATGCTGCAGCGTCAGCTCGAGTCGCTCCTCGATTCGCTGAGCGAGCGCGAGGCGGGCGTGATCCGCATGCGCTTCGGTCTCGGCGACGGTCAGCCCAAGACGCTCGACCAGATCGGCGACACGTTCGGCGTGACCCGCGAGCGGATCCGCCAGATCGAGTCCAAGACGATGGCGAAGCTGCGGCACCCGTCGCGGTCGCAGTCGCTCCGGGACTACCTCGAATGAGCGACGCCGCGAACGAGGGCAAGGAGCTCACGCGAGCGGTCGACGGCGCGACCTACGCCCGGATCCCCATCCGGACGCACGTCGTCATGCCGGGCGAGGACATCGACGAGATCGTCGCGACCTACGCCGCTCCGGAGCTCCAGCCCGGTGACCTGCTCTTCGTGACCGAGAAGATCGTGGCGATCACGCAGGGGCGCTCGTACCTCGTCGAGGACATCACGCCCAGGCCGCTCGCGCGGTTCCTGTCGCGCTACGTCGTGAAGACGAAGTACGGCATCGGCCTCGGCATGCCCGAGACGATGGAGATGGCACTCCGTGAATGCGGAACGCCCCGCATCGTCTTCGCGGCGGGCGTCGCGGCCGTGACCAAGCTGTTCGGACGCCGCGGCGACTTCTACCGGATCGCCGGCGACAAGGCACGCTCCATCGACGGGCCCACGCCGCACACGATCCCGCCGTACAACAAGGCGGTCGTGCTCGGACCGAAGGAACCGGCGACGGTCGCCCGGCGTCTGAAGGCGCAGCTCGGCGGGGGGAACGACGTCGCCGTCGTCGACATCAACGACATCGGGGGCAACATCCTCGGGTCGACGCTCGACAAGGCGGGGGAGCAGCGGCTCGTCCGCATCCTTTCGGACAACCCGCTCGGACAGGGACACCAGTCCACCCCGCTCGGCATCATCCGTCCGTCGAAGGCCTGACCGTGGGTGCCGTGAACAGGCTCTACCGTCGCGCTCGGTTCTTCGTGCGACGCGTGGTCAATTTCGATACGGACCGGGTCCTGCAGTTCGCACGGCAGTCGGCGCGGCTGTCGAAGGCGCCGCTGTGGTGGGTCGTCGCTGACATGGCATGGTGCTCGGTGCGCTACGAGACCACCTTCGAGAACTACTCGGAGTGGGACTTCCGCATCCTGAAGGGGCGCGAGCGCAAGACCTACATGACCGACCCCAAGTCGTTCCACCTGTCGCGCCGACTCAACGACGACGCGCAGCGCGCGATCTTCGACGACAAGCTGCAGTTCGCGACGCGGTTCGGACCCGAGCTCGGCCGTGAGTGGATCGATCTCGACCAGACGGATGCCGCGGCCTTCGCCGATTTCCTGAGCCGGCATCCGCGCATCATCGCCAAGAACCCCGGCGGCGTGGGAGGCAACGGCATCACGCTGGTCGACTCCGTCGACATCGACGACCCGGCCGCCTTCCGGGATCGGCTGCTCGCAGATCGTCAGACCCTCGTCGAACAGGTGCTCGTGCAGCATCCCGACATGGGGAAGCTCTACCCCGGCAGCGTCAACTCCCTGCGGATGGTGTCGTACCTCGATCCCGACGGCGAGGTACACGTGCTCGCGGGTGTGCTGAAGATCGGCAACGGCGGCGTCATCGACAACTTCAGCAACGGCGGCATGTACACGATGCTCGACGAGCGCGGCCGTGCACTGCACGCGGCGAGCGATGAAGAGGGTCGTCCCTTCGCCGAGCACCCTGCGACCGGAACGCCCATCACGGGATTCCAGGTCCCGCTCTACGACGAGGTCCTCGAGCTCGTGGACCGCCTGGCGCGGCGCGTGCCCGCGTTCCCGTACATCGGGTGGGACATCGCGATCACCCCGGAGGGACCCGTCGTCATCGAGGGCAACCACAACTCCGGTGTGTTCCAGTCGAAGCCTTCGGTCTCCGGCATCCGTCGCGGCCTCCTCCCGCGGTATCGCGCCGCGATGCGTTTCTGACCGACCCGAACCGAAGGGACCGCCATGCGCCGCATCCGCGTTCGCCTGCAGTACCTGATCCGACGCGCGCGCAAGCTCCGGCCGGGCAACCTCGTCGAGTTCGCGCGGACCGTGCAGCAGGTCTCCAAGGCCCCGCTGCCCGTCATCATCGCCGACATGCTGTGGTGCTCGGTGCGCTACGACATGGCCTTCCGCGACTACGCCGTGTGGGACATCCGTCTGCTGAACGCGCGGGAGCGGAAGACGTGGATGACGCACCCCAAGTCGTTCCGCATCACGAAGATGTACAACACGTCCGAGGGGCGGTCGAAGCTCGAGGACAAGCGCCGGTTCGCCCGCGAGTACGCCGACCTGCTCGGTCGCGAGACGATCGATCTGCGTGATGTCGACGATGCCGCGCTGACGGCTTTCCTCGCGCGCCACCCGCGCGTCCTCGCGAAGCCGAACGAGGGACACGGCGGCGGCGGCATCGACCTGCACGAGGTGGGTCCGGACGTCGACGTCGCCGCGTTCCGCGCCGAGGTCACCGCGAAGGGGCAGACGGTCCTCGACGAGTTCATCATCCAGCACCCCGAGATGTCGGCGCTCTATCCGGATGCCGTCAACACCGTCCGGCTCATCACGTTCCTCGACGGCGAGGACCGGGTGCACCTGCTGGCCGCCGTCCTGCGCATCGGCAACGGGGACGTCATCGACAACTTCGCGTCGGGCGGGATGTTCACGATGCTCGACGACGAGGGCGTCGCGCTCTACCCGGGCGTCGACAAGAACAGCAACGTGTATCGGGAGCACCCTGCTACGGGGACCCCGATCGTCGGGTTCCGGGTGCCGCAGTACGATCGCGTGCTCGACCTGGTCGCCTCGCTCGCCCGGCGGACCCCGGAAGCGCCCTACGTCGGCTGGGACATCGCGATCACGGCGAACGGTCCCGTCGTGATCGAGGGCAACCACAACTCGAGTGTCTTCCAGCCCAAGCCCTCGGCCTCCGGCGTCCGCACGGGACTGCTGCCCGTGTATCAGGCGGCCGTCGGCTTCTGAATCGGTTCCGCATACGCGAAGGCCCCCTGCCTCAGCAGGGGGCCTTCGTGGTACTCGGGATGCCGCGGCTCAGACCGATTCGGTCAGGCGTGCGGTCTCGTCGTGCCACGAGGTGGCGACGGCGCGGAGCTTCTCTTCGTACTTGCGTCCGTGGTGGGCGCAGAAGAGGAGCTCGCTGCCGTTGACCTCGGCGGCGATGTAGGCCTGGGCGCCGCAGGAATCGCAGCGATCCATCGCCGTGAGGCGGTGCTCGAGGACGGCTCCAGGCTCGGTGGTGGTCGACGTGCTCATGTCAGGTGCCTCCTCGTACTGCTCATGACGGGTGAACTGTCATGTCATACAACCACGGGGATGTGGCACGTATGCCGCCATTGCATGACATTTCGCTGTGCGCGTACGGTATGCGCGCGCTGTGCATGACGAGCTCGCGTCGGCGTGTGTGTCGGTCGGCTCGGTGTCAGCCGCGGCGAATACGATGGGAGATCGTGACAGCCGAGTATTCCGCCCATCATCTCCAGGTCCTGGAAGGGCTCGAAGCGGTCCGCAAGCGGCCCGGCATGTACATCGGCTCGACCGACTCCCGCGGTCTCATGCACTGCCTCTGGGAGATCATCGACAACTCCGTCGACGAGGCCCTCGGCGGGCACGGCGACCGGATCGAGATCCTTCTCTACTCGGACGGCAGCGTCGAGGTGCGCGACCGCGCCCGCGGCATCCCCGTCGACATCGAGCCCCGGACGGGTCTTTCGGGTGTCGAGGTGGTCTTCACGAAGCTGCACGCCGGCGGCAAGTTCGGCGGTGGCTCGTACGCCGCCTCGGGCGGTCTGCACGGTGTCGGAGCGTCGGTCGTCAACGCCCTGTCGGAGCGCCTGGACGTCGAGGTCGACCGCGGCGGCAAGACGTACGCGATGTCGTTCCACCGCGGCGAGCCCGGATCGTTCGACGGAGACGGTCCCTCGTCCACCTTCCGTCCCTTCGAGAAGTCCAGCGAACTCCGCGTCGTCGGCAAGGCGCCCCGCGGCGTCACCGGCAGTCGCATCCGGTACTGGGCGGACCGGCAGATCTTCACGAAGGACGCTGCCTTCGACCTCGGAGAGCTCGAGCAGCGTGCGCGGCAGACGGCGTTCCTTGTCCCGGGGCTCGAGATCGTCATCGTCGATCGGCGGACCGGCGAGGAGATCGAGACGAGCTTCCGCTACGACGGCGGCATCTCCGAGTTCGCGGAGTTCCTGGCGCCGGACGCGCCGATCACCGACACCTGGCGTCTGTCGGGCACCGGCACGTTCACCGAGACGGTGCCGGTCCTGCAGGCGTCGGGGGCCATGGTCCCGACCGAGGTGGAACGCGAGTGCGAGGTCGACATCGCGCTGCGCTGGGGCACCGGATACGAGACCGTCGCCCGCTCGTTCGTCAACATCATCGCGACCCCCAAGGGCGGCACGCACCAGCAGGGCTTCGAACAGGGGCTCATGAAGACCCTTCGCGGCCAGATCGAGTCGAACGCGCGCAAGCTCAAGGTCGGCGCGAACGAGAAGATCGAGAAGGACGACATCCTCGCGGGGCTTTCGACCGTCCTCACGGTGCGTCTGCCCGAGCCGCAGTTCGAGGGGCAGACCAAGGAGATCCTCGGCACGCCCGCGGTCCGCAACATCGTTGCATCCGTCGTCTCGAAGGAGCTGGCTGCGAAGTTCGCATCGTCGAAGCGGGACGACAAGGCGCAGACGGCGCTCCTGCTCGAGAAGGTCGTCTCGGAGATGAAGGCGCGCATCTCTGCGCGCACGCACAAAGAGACCCAGCGACGCAAGAATGCGCTCGAGTCGTCGTCTCTGCCGACGAAGCTCGCGGACTGCCGCACGAACGACGTGGCCGAGTCCGAACTGTTCATCGTCGAGGGCGACTCCGCGCTCGGCACCGCGAAGCTCGCCCGCAACAGCGAGTACCAGGCCCTGCTGCCGATCCGAGGCAAGATCCTCAACGTCCAGAAGGCCTCGGTCAGCGACATGCTGTCGAACGCCGAGTGCGCCGCGATCATCCAGGTGATCGGCGCGGGGTCCGGACGGTCCTTCGACTTCGAAGCCGCCCGCTACGGCAAGATCATCTTGATGAGCGACGCCGACGTCGACGGGGCGCACATCCGCACGCTGCTGTTGACCCTGTTCTTCCGCTACATGCGTCCGCTGATCGAGGAGGGCCGCGTGTACGCCGCCGTCCCGCCGCTGCACCGCGTCGTCGTCATGAACCCCGGCACCAAGCCGAACGAGACGATCTACACGTACAGCGAGCAGGAGCTGCACACCCTCCTGGCGAAGCTGACGAAGTCGGGCAAGCGGTGGCAGGAACCGGTCCAGCGCTACAAGGGTCTCGGTGAGATGGATGCCGATCAGCTCGCCACGACGACGATGGACCGGGCCGGGCGCACACTGCGACGCGTGCGCGTGCAGGACGCCGAGGTCGCTTCGACGGTGTTCGAGCTGCTGATGGGGTCCGAGGTCGCTCCGCGCCGCGACTTCATCGTGACCTCGAGCGAACGGCTCGATCGCGAGCGCATCGACGCCTGACCCCTGCGGCGCTAGCGTGACGGGTATGGAAGCCCACCGCGTCGTCGCGCCCGTCATCGCCCCGGGGGAGAAGCCCAAGGGTCCCGCCTCGTACTTCCCGAGCATCGAGAAGACCTACGGTCAACCGGTGCAGCACTGGCTCGACGTCGCCGCCGACAGCCTGGACACCCGGACGCACATGGAGACCGTGGCTGTCCTCAAGGACGAGCACGGGCTCGGGCACGGACACGCGAACGCGATCGTCGCCTACGTGAAGGCGAAGCTCGCAGGCTGAACCCTGCTCAGGTCACCGTCGTGCCGATGGCGCCGACCGCGGCGTCGAGCGCCTGGCCGGAGGCATCCCGCTTCGCGCCCGTCTCGGGCAGCGATCGGACCGCGCCGTCGATGCCGACGGCGCGCGGTTGGTCGCCGACCCACGCGACGAGCAACGCGTCCTCCCACCGGAGGAAACGCTGCGCGCGGACGCCGCCGGTCGCCCGACCCTTGGCGGGGAACTCGGAGAACAGCGAGACCTTCGCCGACCCCGGATCGGTCCCCGGCAAGGCGGCACTCGCTCCCGCGACCGTCGCCACGACGGTCTCGTCCGTTGCGGTCACGGCGGTGAAGGCGATGACGCGGGCGCCGTCCGAGAGCCGGATGCCGGCCATCCCGCCGGCCGACCGACCCTGAGGGCGGACCGCCGAGGCCTCGAACCGCAGGAGCTGCGCGTCGCTCGAGACGAAGACGAGCTCACTCGCGTCGTCGGCGAGGGCAGCACCGACGACGGTGTCGCCCGGCTTGAGCGAGATGATCTCGACGTCCGGCTTTCCCGGCGGCAGCTCGGTCGCCGAGACGCGCTTGACGACGCCCTGCGCCGTGCCGAGCGCGATCGGGGCGGCATCCGTCAGCGGGACGATCGCGACGACGTGCTCGGCCGGGGCGAGTCCCAGATACTGGTCCGCGCGGGTTCCCGCGGCGAGCTGCACCGAGTTCGCCGGCACGGACGGCAGGTCGACGGGCGTGAAGCGGACCAGTCGACCCCGGGTCGTGACCGCGCCGAGGTCGCCGCGCGTCGTGCCGTTCACCCAGGAGCGGATCGCGTCGTGCTTCGACCGGCGAGCGGGCGGGACCACGCCCCCGCCGGGCGCGTCGGCCACGAGCTCTGCGCGCACCATGCGTCCGGTCGCCGAGAGATAGACGCGGCACGGGGCGTCGGCGATCTGAAGGTCCGCCGGCGCTGCGGCGCGGCCGCGGGGAGCGACGGGACCACCGTTCATGAGGAGCGTCCGGCGGGGCGTGCCGAAGGCGTCGGATGCGGCATCCAATTCGGTCGCGACCTGGCGCCGCAAGAGCACCTCGCTGCCGAGGAGCTCCTCGAGGGCGGCGATGTCGGCCTTCAGCGTGTTCTGCTCGGCCTCGAGTTCGACGCGCGAGAACTTCGTGAGTCGGCGCAGCCGCAGCTCGAGGATGTATTCGGCCTGCAGCTGAGACAGGTCGAACACGTCGATGAGGCGCGTACGGGCCTGCTCGCTGTCATCCGAGGTGCGGATGACCTGGATGACCTCGTCGATGTCGAGGATCGCGATGAGGAGGCCCTCGACGAGGTGCAGGCGCTCCTGCTTGCGCGCGAGCCGGTAACGGCTGCGGCGGGTGACGACCTGGATGCGGTGATCCAGGTACACGCGCAACAGCTCTTTGAGGCCGAGCGTCTGCGGCTGTCCGCCGACGAGGGCGACGTTGTTGATGCCGAAGGAGTCCTCGAGCGGCGTGAGCCGGTAGAGCTGTTCGAGGACCGCGTTCGGGTCGAAGCCGGTCTTGATCCCGATGACGAGCCGCAGGCCGTTGTTGCGGTCGGTGAGGTCGGTGAGGTCCGAGATGCCGGTGAGCTTCTTCGACGAGACGGCGTCGCGGATCTTCTCCATGACGCGCTCCGGCCCCACCATGTAGGGGAGCTCTGTGACAACGATGCCGGTGCGGCGCGGGCCGAGCGATTCGATCGACGTCTTCGCGCGGGTGCGGAACGTGCCGCGGCCGGTCTGGTAGGCCTCCTTGATGCCGTCGAGGCCCACGATGACGCCGCCGCCGGGGAGATCCGGTCCCGGCACGAACTCCATGAGCTCCTCGAGGGTCGCCCCGGGGTTCTCGAGCAGGTGGATGGCGGCCGACACGACCTCGATGAGGTTGTGCGGCGCCATGTTCGTCGCCATGCCGACGGCGATACCGGTCGCACCGTTGACGAGCAGGTTCGGGAATGCGGCGGAGAGCACCTCCGGCTGCTGGAACTGGCCGTCGTAGTTCGGGATGAAGTCCACGACGTCCTCGTCGAGGTTCTCCGTGAGAGCCAGAGCGGATGCCGCGAGTCGGGCTTCGGTGTATCGAGCGGCAGCCGGCCCGTCGTCGAGCGAACCGAAGTTGCCGTGCCCGTCCACCAGGGGCACGCGAAGGGCGAAGTCCTGCGCGAGGCGGACGAGCGCGTCGTAGATCGCGGAGTCGCCGTGCGGGTGGAGCTTGCCCATCACGTCACCGACGACACGCGCACTCTTCACGTGGCCGCGGTCCGGGCGCAGGCCCATCTCGGACATCTGGAAGAGGATGCGGCGCTGCACCGGCTTCAGGCCGTCGCGGGCATCCGGAAGGGCGCGCGAGTAGATGACCGAGTAGGCGTACTCCAGGAACGAGCCCTGCATCTCGTCAGCGAGGTCGACGTCCTCGATGCGTTCAACAGCGGGCGGGGGAGGGGGAGTGCGCGATGCCATGGCCTCGATCGGTCTTCGGGAGATGCTGCGAGGGGCCAGAAACGGCGGCGGAGCACCGTGTGGAAGACTGACCCGGGTGTCTCTCAGCCTACCCGTGGACCCGCCGTCAGCCCGGAGCCTCACCGGTGTCGTGCCGCAGATCCTGGCCTCTCTCGAGGGGCGGGGCGAGTGGTTCCCGCCCGCCCGGTCGGCGATCGTGCTGCTGGTCGACGGTCTCGGCCGTGCGAACCTGACCGCCCGCGCCGGATACGCGCGCTTCCTCACCGGGCGGATGACCAAGAAGGATGCCGCCCGCACCGTCTTCCCCTCGACCACGGCGGTCGCGCTCGCGAGCCTGCTCACGGGGGAGGCGCCCGGCACGCATGGATTGGTCGGCTACCGCGCGCGCATCCCCGGCACGGATCTCGCGCCCAACCAGCTCAAGGGCTGGGAGACGGACGGACTCGACCCGTTGACCTGGCAGCGCTCGGTCCCGCTGCTCCAGCGCGAGGCAGAGGCGGGGCGGCCGTGCTTCGTCGTCTCGCAGCCGCGCTACGCCGGGACCGGGTTCACCGCCGCCCTGCAGCGGGGGGCCGAGTTCGTGGGTGCGGCCTCGATCGCCGAGCGTGTGGAACGTGCCGCGGACCTGGCGCTCCGGCATCCCGGAGCCCTCGTCTACGCGTACGTCCCGGAATTGGACACCATCGCCCACGCCCGCGGATGGGAGAGCGACGAGTGGGCCGCGGCTCTCGAGCGAGTGGACGGTGCGGCCCGCGATCTGGATGCCGCCATCGGCTCCCACGCCGCGGCGGTCCTGACCGCCGATCACGGCATCGTCGACGTCCCCCGCCATCGCCAGGCCCTCCTGCGTGACGGCGACCCGCTCGTCGAGAACGTGACCATCGTCGCGGGCGAGCCGCGCATGCTCCACCTCTATACGGAGGACGGACGCGCGGACGAGGTCCTGGAGCGGTGGCGGGATGCCGAGTCCCCCCGCGCCTGGGTGATGTCACGCGCCGAGGCGGTCGCCGCCGGACTGTTCGGCGCCTCGCCCGATCCCGAGGTCCTGCCGCGGATCGGCGATGTCCTCGTCGCCGCCCGGTCCGCCGTCGCGTACTACGACGACCGGGAGGCCGACAAGAAGCCGCAGAACATGATCGGGCAGCACGGCTCGCTCACCGATCAGGAGCGGGTCGTCCCGCTCGTGCGGCTCGGGGCCTTCGGCTGAGGTCAGCCGTCCTCGGTGCGTGCGCCGAAGACGATCTCGTCCCACGAGGGCATCGACGTACGACCCCGCCGACGCGTCTGCTCGGTGGCCGGTTCCGCCGCGACTTCGGGCTGGGAACTCTCCGGCTCGGCGGGCGCCGGCTCGTCGTCGGGCTCGGGTGCGTCGAAGAGGGCGACGGGGGTGGAGGTGCGCTCCTCCCCGTGCTCACCCGGCATCGGCTCGCGCTGGCCGCGGCGGCGGCGCAGCGCTTCGAGGAGGTCTGCCGTCTCCGCAGACGTCACGGGTGCGTCGGGCGCACGCTTGATGGCGGCCTGCTGCACCGCGGCGGACGAGGAGGGACGCGGCTCGGGCGATTCGAGGTCGGCGTCGGGTTCGGAGAGCGCACGGGGACCGAACGCACCACTGTCGAAGCGGGAGGCATCCTTCTGCGGCGCGGAGTCCAGAGCACGCAGGCGGGGGATGAGGCCTTCGGGCAGCGAGCCCTGGCGCGACAGCTGGGTCGCGTCGGAGTTCTGCGGCGCGAGGGACGATCGGCGCGGATCGAACGACCAGCGGGCGTCGTGCTCGACTTCCCCGACGGTGAACTCGAGCTTCACGGTCCAGCCGTTCTGGTCCTTCCAGCTCGTCCAGCGCTCGCCCGTGGCGCCGGCTTCGGTGAGCTTCGCGCGGACGGCATTGCCGAAGGTCGGCTGCGCCCCGGGGTCGAGCTCGCCCCCGATCAGCACGGTCACGGCCAGCGCCTGACCCACGATGTGCTCGCGTTCGGCCAAGACCGGTCCTTCGAAGCGCTGAACGTCTTCGACGCGCACACCGAGCAGCTGAGCCACATCCTCGGCCGTCATGCCGGCACGGATGTGAGCCTGGATGTCGCGGGGGTTCGGGCGGGTGGTGCGGGGCTCGGCGTCCCGCTGCAGGCGGCGCAGGTGGGTGCGCAGCGCCTCGTCGACGGCGAGCGAGAAGCGGTCGCCGGCGTCGGTCGCGAGCATGAGGCGACCGTCCTCGGTGCCGATCACTTTGAGCTGTTCCATGCGGACGTCCTCCAGATCCAGCGTGTGCGTTCATGCTGTCACGGAGCAGGCCCGGCGGCGGGAATATCCGGGGCGCGCCGCGAGTTTGCGGTGTGGCACCCCCGAAAGGCAGCTACGGCCCGGCGGCTCATTTGCGATTCACCGTGAGGTGATGCAAACTATGGCCGCCCGAACGGGCCGCACACCACAGCACCACCCCGAAAGTTGAGACGTTCTCGAATGGCCACGGATTACGACGCCCCCCGCAAGACCGAAGACGACAGCGAGTCGATCGAGGCTCTCAAGGAACGCGTCCCGGACAAGATGTCCGGCTCGGTCGACGTCGAGGACTCTGACAACCCGAGCGGGTTCGAGCTCCCCGGCGCAGACCTCTCCGACGTCGACCTCGACGTCGTCGTCCTCCCTCCTCAGGAGGATGAATTCACCTGCGTCGAGTGCTTCCTCGTGAAGCACCGGACCCAGATCGACCACCAGACCTCGATCGGTGCCATCTGCACCGAGTGCGCCGCGTAAGCAGCGCCGACCTTCCTCGGCGTCAGCCGCGGAGACCTAGCGACCCCGCTGCGCGCGGGTGATGATCGCCGCCACCCGATCGGGTGTGCGCGACGAGAACACCCAGCGTGCCGCGGGGTCGTCGTCGTCTGAGACGGGAACGCGGACGACGCCGTCGATACCGCCGCGCAGGACATGCCAATCGTCCCCGCGCAGGCCGCCGCCTCGCGCCGTGCGGGCGTCGTCCCCGGTGAGGAACTCGGCTTCGCCCAGATCGGACACCGCGATGTGGGCGCGCCCCACGTACAGGACCCCGTCACGGACGGCGATCACGGGCGCGGCGAGGATGAGCGCCGAGACGAGGACGACTCCGACGGCCAGTCCGATGACGAGGGCGAGCGTCGTGTCGATCGGCGAGAACACCACGGCTGCCATCGGGGCGCACACCGCTGCGCTCACCAGGAGCCACAGGGACGGGCTCAACCGCTCGCGGTAGGAAGCGGGGACGGTGCGGTCGGTGTTGTGCATTAGCCTCGGGGGGTGATGGATACCGTGGACGTTCCCATTATCTCGGCTCATGTGCCCGTCTACGCGCACCCCGGGGATGCAGGCGCCGACCTCGTCTCGACCGAGCAGGTGCGGCTGGCTCCCGGCCAGCGCGCCCTCATCGGCACCGGAGTGCGCATCGCGCTTCCCGACGGCTACGTCGCCTTCGTCGTCCCCCGCAGCGGTCTGGCCGCCAAACACGGCATCACCGTCGTCAACTCCCCGGGCACGGTCGACGCCGGATACCGGGGTGAGATCAAGGTGACGCTGCTGAACACGGATGCCGCCGAGGCGTTCGACATCGCACCCGGCGATCGGATCGCCCAACTCATCGTGATGCCCGTCTCGCGGGCGACTTTCCTCCCCGTCGACGCGCTCCCCGACAGTGTGCGCGGTGACGGGGGATTCGGATCCACCGGCTACACGACAGGAACAACCGCATGAGCGACGAGCTCGCCCCCAAGTCGGCACCGAGCGATCGTGCCGCCAACGGCCCCTTCGACGAGGCGGAAGCCAATCCCGTCCGCCCCTACATCGATCTCGGCGGCGTCAAGGTCCTGCCCCGGGAGGGGCTGAACCTCCGGCTCGAGGTCGAGGAGCAGACGAAGCGCATCGTCGCAGTGGGCTTGGACTACGCCGGCTCCACCCTCCAGGTGCAGCCGTTCGCCGCACCGCGCTCCAGCGGCCTGTGGGAGGAGACGCGCGAGCAGATCCGTCAGCAGGTCCGTCAGCAGGGAGGACGCGTCGAGGAGCGCGAAGGTCCTCTGGGACCCGAGCTGCTCGCCGAGGTCCCCGTCGCCGGCGCGGACGGCGCGGCCGGTAAGCGGCTCGCACGGTTCGTGGGCGTCGACGGCCCCCGGTGGTTCCTGCGCGGTGTGATCGGCGGAGCCGCCGCCGGTGATATCACGGCTGCCGAGCAGATCGAAGACCTCTTCCGATCGATCGTCGTGGTGCGCGGGACGACGCCGATGCCTCCGCGGGACCTCATCCCTCTCAAGATGCCCGCGACGCCCGGCAGCGCGTGAGCATGGCCCAGGACCGACCCGGCGAGCCGTCGGCCGATCGACCGGACCTCGTCCCGCCGTCAGCGGGCGAACCGACGGCATCCGACCTCATCGGGCAGGCCCTCGGAGGCGCCGCGAAACGTGCGGGACTCGATCCGACCGACGACGCCACGACCGGACACGTCGTGTGGCGGGCGATGGGCGGATGGCGGGGGATCGGCGAGTCCGTCCTCCCGGGGCTCGTGTTCGTCGTCCTCTACACGGTCACCGGTCAGGACCTCGTGCTCTCGCTCGTGGCATCGGTGGGGTTGGCGGCCGTCTTCACGATCATCCGCCTGGTTCAGCGGTCTCCCGTTGCGGCGGCCTTCGGCGGCCTGGTCGCGACGGGCGCCGCCGCAGCGCTCGCGCTGTTCACGGGTCGGGGCGTCGACAATTTCGTCCCCGGGCTGATCACGAACGCGGCGTACGGGACAGGGCTCCTCGTCTCGGCGCTGATCGGGTGGTCGCTCATCGGCGTCGCTGCGGGGTTCCTCATGAACGAGGGCACCGCGTGGCGGGCAGACCGACGCAAGCGCCGGGTGTTCTTCTGGCTGACGATCGCGTGGGCCGCGCTGTTCTTCGCGCGTCTCGCGGTGCAGCTGCCGCTGTACCTCACGGATCAGACGGCGGCACTCGGCACTCTGAAGCTCATCATGGGCCTGCCGCTGTTCGCGCCGATGGTCGCCGTGACCTGGCTCGCCGTCCGTGCGCTCTATCCGCCGCGCGCCGCGTCGACCGAGGAAGCCGCAGCAGAACGCCCCTGACCGGTCCGACGGCTGGTTGACTGGCCGTATGGACGCCGTCCCGATGTTCCCGCTCGGAAGTGTGCTGTTCCCGCACGCGCCGCTCGTCCTTCGGATCTTCGAACCGCGCTACCTGACGATGCTCGGGAGACTGCTCGAGCACGAGGACCCGGAGTTCGGCGTGGTCCTGATCGAGCGCGGACGAGAAGCCGGCGGGGGAGAGGAACGCTCCGCCCTCGGCACGATGGCCAGGATCGTCCAGGTCGAAGCGGGAAGCGCCGACCTCTTCGTGATCGCCGTCGGCGGAGATCGCATCACGGTCGATCGCTGGGGTCTCGACGACCCGCATCCGATCGCCGACGTGACGCCCCTGCAGCCGCTGCCCTGGGACGAGGAGCTGGCACCGTTGCGGCGCGAAGCGGAGCGGGTGGTCCGCCGTGTCGCCACGCTCGCTTCGGTGCTCGGGGAAGCGCGGTGGGATCCCGATACGGAGGTGTCGGACGACCCCGTCGAGTCGAGCTGGCAGCTCGCCGCGATCGCACCTCTCGGCGAGTACGACCAGTTCCGTCTGCTCGGCGCCACGAGCCTGCGCGATCTCCTCACGTTGCTCGTCCGGCTGTGTCTCGACGAGGAGCCGGTGCTCATCGCGCGCGCTGCGGACGAGGTCAATCCGGACGAGGAGAGCGGCGCCTGAGGCAGCGGCATCCACCCGCGTAGAGTATCTTGATATCAAGATAAATTTCGCCCGCCTGAGTAAGGCGGACCTCACTAGTCACCGGGACCAGGCAGGGCGAAGATGGGAGGGCCGGCTCACGCCGCGCCCGCCGACGAAGGAGAGCACACGTGTCCACAGTTGACAGCTTCGGTGCCAAGAGCACACTCACAGTCGGCGACACCGACTACGAGATCTTCCGCATCGACACCGTTCCCGGTTTCGAGAAGCTTCCGTACAGCCTCAAGATCCTCCTCGAGAACCTGCTTCGCACCGAGGACGGCGCGAACGTCACCAAGGAGCAGATCGAGGCCCTCGGTAACTGGAACCCCGATGCCGAGCCCAACACCGAGATCCAGTTCACGCCGGCGCGCGTGGTCATGCAGGACTTCACCGGTGTTCCCTGCATCGTCGACCTCGCCACCATGCGCGAGGCCGTCACCGCCCTCGGCGGCGATCCGAGCAAGATCAACCCGCTGTCGCCGGCCGAGATGGTCATCGATCACTCGGTCATCGCCGACCTCTTCGGATCCGAGAACGCCCTCGAGCGCAACGTCGAGATCGAGTACGAGCGCAACGGTGAGCGCTACCAGTTCCTGCGCTGGGGTCAGACCGCCTTCGACGACTTCAAGGTCGTCCCCCCGGGGACCGGCATCGTCCACCAGGTGAACATCGAGCACCTCGCCAAGGTCATCTACGACCGTCCGGTCGACGGCGTCCTGCGCGCCTACCCCGACACCTGCGTCGGCACCGACTCGCACACCACGATGGTCAACGGCCTGGGCGTGCTCGGCTGGGGCGTCGGCGGCATCGAGGCCGAGGCCGCCATGCTCGGCCAGCCGGTCTCCATGCTCATCCCGCGCGTCGTCGGCTTCAAGCTCACCGGTGAGATCCCCGCCGGCGTGACCGCGACGGACGTCGTCCTCACGATCACCGACATGCTCCGCAAGCACGGCGTGGTCGGCAAGTTCGTCGAGTTCTACGGCGAGGGCGTCGCCCAGGTGCCGCTGGCCAACCGCGCGACCATCGGCAACATGAGCCCCGAGTTCGGTTCGACCGCCGCGATGTTCCCGGTCGACGACGTGACCCTCGACTACCTGCGCCTCACGGGACGCGACGAGCAGACCGTCGCCCTCGTCGAGGCGTACGCCAAGGCTCAGTCGCTGTGGCACGACGCCTCCCGCGAGCTCAGCTTCAGCGAGTTCATGGAGCTCGACCTGTCGACGGTCGTCCCCTCCATCGCCGGCCCGAAGCGTCCGCAGGACCGCATCCTCCTCTCCGAGGCGAAGAACCAGTTCGAGAAGGACATCCTCAACTACGCGGATGCCGCGGCTGAGGACTCCGTCGAGATCGAAGGCACCTTCCCCGCGTCCGACCCGGGTTCCGCTCCCGGCGTCGAGCACGAGACCGTCTCGGCCGAGGGCGTCTCGCACCAGCACGAGCACGAGCACGTCCCCTCGATGATCTCGAGCGGTGCCCGCCACGCGGCATCCAAGCCGGTCAAGGTCACGACGCCCGACGGGCAGTCCTACCTCCTCGACAACGGTGCGGTCACCCTCGCGGCCATCACCTCGTGCACCAACACGTCGAACCCGTCGGTCATGATCGCGGCGGGCCTCCTCGCCAAGAAGGCCGTCGACAAGGGCCTGAAGCGCAAGCCGTGGGTCAAGACGACGCTCGGACCCGGCTCGAAGGTCGTCACCGACTACTACGAGAAGTCCGGTCTCGACAAGGCGCTCGAGGGCCTCGACTTCTACACCGTCGGCTACGGCTGCACGATCTGCATCGGCAACTCGGGTCCGCTCATCGAGGAGGTGTCGGTGGCGATCAACGAGAACGACCTCGCCGTCACCGCCGTCCTCTCGGGCAACCGCAACTTCGAGGGCCGCATCAGCCCCGATGTGAAGATGAACTACCTGGCCTCGCCGCCGCTGGTCGTCGCCTACGCTCTCGCCGGGTCGATGAACTTCGACTTCGAGACCGATGCGCTCGGCAAGGACGCGGACGGCAACGACGTGTTCCTGAAGGACATCTGGCCCTCGCCCGACGAGGTCCAGGAGGTCATCGACCACTCCATCTCGCGCGAGCAGTTCATCAAGCAGTACTCGACCGTCTTCGACGGCGACGAGCGCTGGCAGAACCTGCCCACGCCCACCGGCCCCATCTTCGAATGGGACGAGGATTCGACGTACGTCCGCAAGGCACCGTACTTCGACGGCATGGAGAGCACGCCGGCACCCGTCACCGACATCTCCGGTGCGCGCGTCATGGCGACCCTGGGCGACTCGGTCACGACCGACCACATCAGCCCGGCCGGCAACATCAAGGCCGGCACCCCGGCGGCTCAGTACCTCACCGAGCACGGTGTGGCACAGAAGGACTTCAACTCCTACGGCTCGCGTCGCGGAAACCACGAGGTCATGATCCGCGGCACGTTCGCGAACATCCGCCTGAAGAACGAGATCGTCGCCGCGGTCAACGACGGCAAGGTTGTCGAGGGCGGTTTCACCCGCGACTTCACTCAGCCCGGCGGACCGCAGTCGTACATCTACGACGCGAGCCAGAACTACCAAGCGCAGGGCACCCCGCTCGTGGTCTTCGGCGGCAAGGAGTACGGCTCCGGTTCGTCGCGCGACTGGGCGGCCAAGGGCACGAGCCTGCTGGGCGTCAAGGCGGTCATCACCGAGAGCTTCGAGCGCATCCACCGCTCGAACCTCATCGGCATGGGCGTCGTCCCGCTGCAGTTCCCCGCCGGGGAGAGCTGGAGCTCGCTCGGCCTCGACGGCACCGAGATCGTCTCGATCACGGGCCTCGAGCAGCTGAACGAGGGCGTCACGCCCAAGACGGTGAAGGTCGTCGCCGAGCCGAGCGAGTTCTCGCCGGAGGGCAAGCAGACGGTCGAGTTCGACGCGGTCGTCCGCATCGACACCCCCGGTGAGGCTGACTACTACCGCAACGGCGGCATCCTGCAGTACGTGCTGCGTTCGCTGGTCTGACCCGCGTGTCAAGAGGACCCCGGCTCCGCGTGGAGTCGGGGTCCTCTCGCATGCGGGCACGTAGACTCCTGTCATGAGTCTTCTCGAGGGAATTTCCGGTCCGCGTGACCTCGATCGGTTCTCGAGCGAGGAGCTTCACATCCTCGCCGATGAGATCCGGACCTTCCTCGTCGAGAACGTCTCGCGCACCGGTGGCCACCTCGGCCCGAACCTCGGTGTCGTCGAGTTGACGATCGCACTGCACCGCGTCTTCGACTCCCCGAACGACCCGATCATCTTCGACACCGGACACCAGTCCTACGTCCACAAGCTGCTCACCGGTCGTCAGGACTTCTCGAAGCTGCGCTCGCGCGGCGGTCTCGCCGGTTACCCGCAGCGCTCCGAGAGCCCGCACGATGTCGTCGAGTCCTCGCACGCGTCGAGCTCGTTGAGCTGGGCGGACGGCGTCTCGCGTGCCCTGACCGTCACCGGGCGCAAGGATCGTCACGTCGTCGCCGTCGTGGGTGATGGCTCGCTCACGGGCGGCATGACGTGGGAGGCGCTCAACAACATCTCCGACGACAACGATCGCAACCTCGTCATCGTTGTCAACGACAACGGCCGCTCGTACGCGCCGACCATCGGGGGCATGGCCCGCTACCTCAACCGCGTTCGCACGGCCGACAGCTACAAGACCCTGCGTCAGAGCTCCGCCCATGTCTCCCGGCTGCTGGGACCCATCGGCCGAGCGGTCTACCGCGGCGTCCGCGGCGGCACGCACGGCTTCCTGTCGCGCTTCACCAACAACGTGGCGCTCTACTCCAACCTCGACATCAAGTACCTCGGTCCCGTCGACGGGCACGACCTCGATGCCATGGAGGAGACGCTCCGTCTCGCGAAGCAGTACGGCGCTCCCGTCATCGTGCACGCCATCACCGACAAGGGGCGCGGGTTCGAGCCTGCGCGACGCGACGAAGCCGACCAGTTCCACGCCGTCGGGAAGATCGATCCCATCACGGGGGAGCCGATCGGGTCATCGGATGCCGTGGCCTGGACCGACGTCTTCTCCGAGGCGCTCGTGGCGGCCGGGGAGCGGCGCGACGACATCATCGCGATGACCGCCGCGATGCTGCGACCGACCGGCCTGCAGGAGTTCGCACAGAGGTTCCCGAAGCGCGTGTACGACGTCGGCATCGCCGAGCAGCACGCGGTCGCCTCGGCCGCAGGGCTCGCGTTCGGCGGTGTCCACCCGGTCGTGGCGATCTATGCGACGTTCATGAACCGGGCGTTCGACCAGATCATGATGGATGTCGCGCTGCACAAGGCCGGCGTCACCTTCGTCCTCGACCGGTCGGGCGTGACCGGGCCCGACGGTCCGAGCCACCATGGCATCTGGGACCTCGCCATGCTGCAGCTCGTGCCCGGCATCCGGATCGCCGCGCCCCGCGACGCGGAGCGGCTGGTCGAACTCTTCGACGAGGCGGTCACCGTCGAGGACGCGCCCACCGTGGTGCGTTTTCCGAAGGGGTCCGTGCCGGATGCCCTCGATGCGATCGAGCGTCTGGCGGACGGCACGGACGTGCTGTACCGCAGCGGCGCCGAGGACGTCCTCATCGTCGGCATCGGCCCGATGGCGCACATGGCCGTCGAGGTCGCCGAGCGGCTCCGCGCCCAGGGCATCGGCTCGACGGTCATCGACCCTCGCTGGGCTGTTCCCATCCGCCCTGCCGTCGTCGAGCTCGCGGCATCCCATCGCCTGGTGATCACGATCGAGGACGGCATCCGCGTCGGCGGTGTCGGGACGCGCGTGCGCCAAGTGCTGCGCGAGGCGGGCGTCTCGACGGCCGTCGACGAGCTCGGCCTTCCGGACGAGTTCATCGACCACGCGACCCGCGAGCAGATCCTCGCCGATGCAGGCCTGACGGCCTCGAAGATCGCGCAGGACGTCGTGTCGCAGGTGCTCGGCACGCGCGTACCCGTCGCCCGCCAGTCGAGCGACGACGCCGTGTGGAGCTCGCAGGAGGTCGAACTCCGCGGCCCGACCGACGCGGCTTCCGACTGACCGCGTGACAGCATGGAGGGATGCAGACACGGCAGCATTCCGGCGATGAGAACCTGAGTCGAGAGGATGCCGCGGCCCGGGCATCCGTCATCGATCTCGACACGATCGAGGTCGACCTGGACGTCCGGTCGGCGTCCGACGCCTCCCGCGATGACTTCACGACGCAGAGCACTCTGCGATTCCGCGCGTCGGCCGCCGAGACGTGGGTCGACTTCCTCGGCGTCGCCGTCGACGAGGTGGAGCTCAACGGTGCGCCGCAACCGGTCGAGTGGGACGGTGCGCGGATCCGCCTCTCGGGACTCGCCGAGGACAACACGGTCCGCATCCGCGCCCGTGGTCGGTACAGCCGGTCGGGTGAGGGTCTTCACCGCTTCACGGATCCCGTGGACGGGGCCGTGTATCTGTACACGCAGTACGAGCCTGCCGACAGCCGCCGCGTCTACCCGTGCTTCGAGCAGCCCGACCTGAAGGCGCGGTGGACCTTCCACATCACGGCGTCGGGTGACGGCGTCGTCCTGTCGGGCGGCGCCGAGACCTCTCGCCTCGACGTCGACGGCGGGGTCCGCGTGTCCTTCGCCGAGACGCCCCTGCTGTCGAGCTACGTCACCGCGGTCGCCGTCGGGCCGTACCACCGCGTCGACGGGGCCTGGACGGGGGAGCGGCAGAGCGTGGACCTCGGCGTCCTCTGCCGCGCCTCGCTCGCGGAGCACCTCGACGCGGACGAGATCCTCGACATCACCCGCCGAGGACTCGACTTCTTCACAGCGGCCTTCGACCAGGACTACCCGTGGGGTAAGTACGACCAGATCTTCGTCCCCGAGTACAACCTGGGGGCGATGGAGAACCCGGGGCTCGTCACCTTCACCGAGGCGTACGTCTTCCGCGGCGCGGCGACGGCCGCGCAACGCGAAGCGCGCTCCAACACGATCCTCCACGAGATGGCGCACATGTGGTTCGGCGACCTCGTCACGATGCGGTGGTGGGACGATCTGTGGCTCAAGGAGTCGTTCGCCGACTTCATGGGGACGCACGCGAACGTCGCGACAGGGCTGCACCCGGATGCCTGGGTCACGTTCGCGAGCAGGCGGAAGGGATGGGCGTACGTCCAGGACCAGCTCCCCACGACGCATCCGATCGTCGCCGACATCCCCGATCTCGAGGCGGCCAAGCTGAACTTCGACGGCATCACCTACGCAAAGGGTGCGTCGGTTCTGAAGCAGCTCGTCGGGTTCGTCGGCGAGGAGGCCTTCTTCCGCGGCGCGCAGCGGTACTTCGCCGCCCACGCCTACGGCAACACGACGCTCGAGGATCTCCTCGTCGCGCTGGAGGAGGCGTCGGGGCGCGACCTGCGATCGTGGAGCACGGCGTGGCTCGAGACGACCGGCCTGCCGACCCTCACCGTCGAACGCGGCCCTCTGGCCGTCGTGCAGGACGTCGCACGACCGCACGCGGTCCGCGTCGGTCTGTGGGATGACGAGGCGGGACGTCTCGTCGCGCGCGGCGATGTCGCCGTCGACCTGTTCGGTGAGCGCACCCTCGTCGATGCGCCCGTCCTCCCTGACACCGCCCTCGTGATCGCCAACGTCGACGACCGCTCCTATGCGAAGGTGCGGCTCGACGACCGGTCGCTCGCAGCCGTCACGGCGGGCCTGTCATCGATGCCCGACGCGGTCGCGCGCGGTGTCGTCTGGGCGGCGCTGTGGAACGCGGTGCGCGACGGGGAACTCGCGGCATCCGTCTATCTCGCGATCGCGGCGGATCACGCTCCCCGCGAATCGCACCCGGCGCTCCTGAGCGACGTCCTCGCCCACGCCGCCTTCGCGATCCGTCATTACGTGTCGGACGTCGAGCGGGCATCGGCCGCGTGGTTGGAGGGAGCATGGCGCGCCATGGCGGCGGCGGACGCCGGGTCCGACGCGCAGCTCATCTGGGCACGAGCAGTGGGTGTGGCCGCCGAACTGTCCGGGGACCGCGCGGCCGAGATGTCGGCGATCCTGGCAGGAGAGGCACCGGCACCGGCGGGTCTCCCGCTCGACCCCGACCTCCGGTGGGGATGGCTCTTCGGTCTCGCGGCGTCCGGCCACGCGGACGCCGCGCGCATCGACGCCGAAGCGGAGCGGGATGCGACCGCCTCGGGCCGCACGGCGCGTCTGGCGGCGCTCGCGGCGCGGCCGGAGGCATCCGTCCGTCGCGACGCGTGGCGGGCGGCCTGGGAGGACGAGACGCTGACCAACGACCACCTCGATGCCACCATCCGTGGCGCGCGGGCGGGGGAGAGTCGTGACCTCGTCGCGGAGTTCGACGCCCCGTACTTCGAGCGGATCCTGCCGGCGTGGCGCTCGCGCAGCATCGAGATCGCCGCGCGCCTCGTGCGGGGGTTGTTCCCCGCCACGGAAGACACCGCGTCGGTCGACGCCTGGCTTGAGGCGAACACCGATGCACCCGGTTCGCTCAGGCGCATCGTGATCGAGCAGCGTGATCACCTCGCGCGCGATCTCCGGGTCCGTGCGGCCCAGGCGCAGCTCACTCGGCACTGACGGACGCGTACGGCCCCCGGGACACCCCGGGGGCCGTACGCGTTCCTGGGTCCGTCAGGCGATGCCGCGGATCGGCGGGTGGTGGAACGTGTCGCCGAACACCCGGTCGCTCGCGCCCTCTCGGTCGAGGTACGGCGTCGCACCGCCGTCGATGAAGGGCCATCCTGCCCCGAGGATCAGGCACAGGTCGATGTCCTCGACCTCGGGCACGACGCCCTCGTCCAGCATGAGCTTGATCTCCTGCGCGAGGCCGTCCTGCACACGGCGGAGGATCTCTTCGGCGGATGCCGGTGTCGATCCCGTCGCCTTCTTCGCGACCTTCTCGGCGGCCTTCGTGAATCCGGTCACGCGGCCGCCCTTGTCCTTCTCGACGACCTGGTCCAACGCGGCGAGCTCGTGGAAGTTCTCGTTCGCATAGAACCGGTCGGGAAAAGCGCGGACCATCGTGTCCTGCACGTGGGCGGCGACCTTCCAGCCGACGAGGTCGATGAGCTGGAACGGTCCCATCGGCAGGCCGAGCGGCGCGAACGCCTTCTCGACGTCCGCGACGGGCGTGCCCTCGTAGACGGCGCGCGCGGCCTCGCCCATGACCTTGGCGAGCAGACGGTTCACGACGAATCCGGGCGCGTCGGCTGTGAGGACCGCGTTCTTGCCCAGCCCCCGGGCGACGACGAACGCCGTCGCGAGGGCGGCATCCGACGTCAGCGGAGTCTTCACGACCTCGATGAGCGGCATGACCGCGACCGGGTTGAAGAAGTGGAAGCCGACCAGGCGCTCGGGGTGAGCGAGCTTGGCGCCGATCTCCTCGACCGAGAGCGACGACGTGTTGGTCGCGAGGATCGCATCCTCCGCGACGACTGCCTCGATCTCGGCGAACACCGACTGCTTGACACCGACCTCTTCGAAGACCGCCTCGATGACGAAGTCGCAGTCGGCATAGGCCGACTTGTCGGTCGTCCCGGTCACGAGGGCGCGCAGCTTATTGGCGGTGTCGCCGTCGAGCCGGCCCTTCGCCTCGAGCTTGCCGATCTCGTCGTGGATGTAGGCGACGCCCTTGTCGACGCGCGCCTGATCGAGGTCCGTGATCAGCACGGGCACCTGGAGCTTGCGCACGAACAGAAGGGCGAACTGGCTGGCCATGAGCCCCGCGCCGATGACGCCGACCTTCGTGACCTTCTTCGCGAGCGTCTTGTCGGGCGCGCCGACGGGACGCTTCGCCCGCTTCTGCACCAGATCGAACGCATACATGGATGCCGCGAACTGGTCGCCCGTCACGAGCGAGGCGAGCGCGTCGTCCTCACGCGCGAACCCTTCGGCCTTCGTGCCGCTCTTGGCCTTGTCGAGCAGGTCGAGCGCGACGTAGGGGGAGCGCGGGACCGTGCCGATCTTCGATTCGAGCATGCCGCGGGCCATCTTGATCGCGATGGGCCACTTGGTGAGCCGCTCGATCTTGCCGGGGGCGTTCTTGCGCTCGACCTTGATCGTGCCGCCGAGGACGCCGTCGGCCCACCGCAGCGACGACTCGAGGTAGCTCGACGCCGGGAAGATCGCGTCCATGATCCCGAGGTCGAAGGCCTGCTGCGGCTTCAGGACGCGGTTCTGCTTCAGCGGGTTGGAGACGACGACCTCGAGCGCGTTCTCGATGCCGATCAGGTTCGGCAGGAGGTACGCGCCGCCCCAGCCGGGGATGATTCCGAGGAAGACCTCTGGCAGCGCGATCGCGGCGGCGGAGGCATCCACCGTCCGGTACGTCGAGTTCAGCGCGATCTCGAGCCCGCCGCCCAGGGCGAGCCCGTTCACGAAGGCGAACGACGGCACGCCGAGATCCGACAGCTTGCCGAGGACGTGGTGACCGAGCTGGGCGATCAGTCGCGCGTTCTCGACGGAGCCGACATTGCTGACCTCGCTGAGGTCGGCGCCGGCGGCGAGGATGTACTGCTTGCCCGTGATGCCGACGGCCTGGATCTCGCCGGCGCGCGCCCGAGCGGCGAGCGTGTCGAGGGTGGCGCCCAGGGCGGTCAACGTCGCGGGCCCCAGCGTGTTGGGACGGGTGTGATCGCGGCCGTTGTCCAGCGTGATCAGGGCGAGCACCTTGCCGCTGGCGAGGGTCACGTCGCGCACGGGCGAGTTCGTCACGACCTCGGTGTCGGAGAGGGCGAGCAGGGGCGAGAAGTCGATCTGGTCGTAGGTGGTCATCGTCGGCGGCCTCACTTCTTCTTCTTGCCGTTGTAGTGCGGGTTCTCCCAGATGACGGAGCCGCCCTGGCCGAGTCCCACGCACATGGCCGTGAGACCGTAACGCACGTCGGGGCGCTCGGCGAAGTGGGCCGCCAGCTGGATCATGAGGCGGACGCCGGATGCCGCGAGCGGGTGCCCGAGCGCGATGGCCCCGCCCCACGGGTTGACCCGCGGGTCGTCGTCGGCGATGCCGAAGTGGTCGAGGAGCGAGATGACCTGGACGGCGAACGCCTCGTTCAGTTCGAACAGGCCGATGTCGTCGATCGTCAGGCCCGCCTTCTTCAGAGCCTTCTCCGTGGAGGGGATGGGTCCGATGCCCATGATCTCGGGCTGGACGCCCGCGAACGCGAACGAGACGAGCCGCATCTTGGGGGCGAGCCCCAGCTCCTTGACGGCACCGCCGCCGGCGAGCAGCGACATCGTCGCCCCGTCGGTGAGCGGCGACGAGGTGCCGGCCGTGACCCGTCCGTGCGGACGGAACGGCGTCTTCAGTGCGGCGAGGTCGGCCATCGTCGTCTGCGGACGGCGCCCCTCGTCCTCGGTCGCGAGTCCCCACGCGCCTGCGGCATCCTTCACCGCGACGGAGACCAGATCGGGCTGGAACTTGCCGGCTTCGTAGGCGGCCTGCGCCTTGTGCTGGCTGAGCATTCCGAAGCGGTCGGAGCGCTCCTTGGTGAGCTGCGGGTAGCGGTCGAAGATGCGCTCGGCCGTGACGCCCATGTTCAGCGCGCCGGGGTCGACCATCTTCTCTGCGACGAAGCGCGGGTTCGGGTCGGCGTTGCCGCCGATCGGGTAGTGCCCCATGTGCTCGACGCCGCCGGCGAGGGCGACGTCGTACATCCCGACACCGATGGATGCCGCCATGGTGGTCACGCTCGTCATGGCGCCGGCGCACATGCGGTCGATGGCGAAGCCGGGGACCGTCTGGGGGAGGCCTGCGAGGATCGCGACCGATCGGCCGAGCGTCAGCCCCTGCTCGCCGGTCTGGCTGGTGGCGGCGATCGCGACATCGTCGACGCGCTCGGCGGGAACGTGGGGGTTCCGCTCCATCAGACCGATCGTCGCCTTGACGGCGAGGTCATCGGCGCGGGTGTTCCAATACATGCCCTTCTCGCCGGCACGCCCGAACGGGGTGCGCATTCCGTCGACGAAATAGACGTCCGAAAGCTCGGCCACATTGCCTCCAAAGATTGGGTTCCCACCCAGCCTAGAGAGGCGCTCCGACCGTGAAAATCGGTTGGTTCGAACCTACGAAGCGGGTTCGGACGGTTCGTCGGGGCTCTGCACGGAATCCACAAAGGCGGCGGCGATCACCTGTGCGGTCTGTTCAATCTGCCAGGTCCGGGCGCCGAGGGTGAGGAGGGCCTCACCTACTGATTCCGCGGTGATCTCCGCGGGAGGATTCCACGCGACCCGACGCAGGAGATCGGGCGTCAAGAGGTTCTCGGTCGGCATGTGCAGCTCTTCGGCGCGCGCCTCGACGACAGGTTTGGCGGCCTTCAGACGTGCGTCCGCGGCGGGGTTGCGGTCCGCCCACGCGCGCGGCGGGGGCATCCCGTCACCCGGGCCGCGCTCGGAGGGGAGGGCGGGGTCGGCCCGTCCGGCCTCGATGGCCGCCCACCAGCGATCCAGCTGGTTGCGGCTCGCGCGACCCGTGAACTCCTTGACCCGTGCGAGGTCCTGTT
Source organism: Microbacterium aquilitoris (assembly GCF_031932285.1). NCBI lineage: Bacteria > Bacillati > Actinomycetota > Actinomycetes > Micrococcales > Microbacteriaceae > Microbacterium > Microbacterium aquilitoris. The sequence continues at coordinate 1,016,328 of NZ_JAUZVT010000002.1, read as the reverse complement.
TGGTCGCAGGGTCGGCGATGACGGCGGCGACGAGGGAGCGGTCGGGAACCAAACGGCCCGGAGACACATCCTCCTCCCGCGCATACTCCTCGCGCGCCGTCCAGAGGGCGCGGGCCACGGCCAAGGCGCGACGACCGCGGACGGTGTGCAGTCCGCTGAGGCGACGCCACGGCTCCTCGCGTGCGGGCTTGGGTGCGCGCGTGCGGACGGCCTCGAACTCCTCCTCGGCGAATCGGGTCTTCTCCTGCTCGTCGAGCTCAGCTGCGAGGGCATCGCGCACGTCGATGAGGTGCAGGACGTCGAGGGCCGCGTACTCCAGCCATCCCTGGGGTAGAGGGCGCGTCGACCAATCCGCAGCGGAGTGCGCCTTGGCGAGGGTGATCCCGAGCGTCTGCTCCACCACGGCGCCGAGGCCGACGCGTTCATGGCCGAGAAGCCGGGCGGCGAGCTCCGTGTCGAAGATCCGGGGCGGCTCGAGACCTGCCTCGCGGAGGGACGGCAGATCCTGGCTCGCGGCGTGGAGCACCCACTCTTCGTCGCCGATCGCTGCCTGCAGCGCCGACATGTCGCCGATCGCGGGCGGATCGAAGAGATAGACCTCGCTCCCGCGACGGTAGACCTGGATGAGATAGGCGCGCTGCGAGTACCGGAACCCGGACGCCCGCTCCACGTCGACCGCGACCGGACCGTGCCCGGCCGCCAGGCGCGACGCTGCGGCCGCCGCCGTCTCCTGATCGGCGATGACCTCGTATTCAGCCACGTGTACTCCGCTGCCCGCCGAACACGGCGATGTTCTCCGAGCCCGGGGGAAGGCCTGCCAACATGCAGACCAACTCACCCCAGGCATCCATATGACTGGCGACGTCCCCCTCGGGGGACCACGAAGCGCGGAGCTCGATCTGCGCGCCGTCGCCCTCCGCGGCCAGCGTTCCGAATCCCTTCGAGAGGGTCTTCGTCGCTGTGCCGGATGCCGCGTGGAACGTCGCTCCACGTGCGGCGAGGGCGTCGACCAGCCAAGACCAGGCTACGTCGGCCAGAAGGGGGTCGGTGCCGATCTCGGGTTCGAGCGGTGCCTGCGCGAAGCAGACGATCCGCCACGGTCCGCCCCAGGCATCCGGTTCTGACGCGTCGTGGAGGATCACGATGCGTCCCGTGCCGTACGGGGATTCGCCGTCGTCGTCGGGACGCACGTCGCCGGCGAACGCGATGGCATCGGGAGCCAGCGAGGAGGGGGCGGCGATCTCGCGCACCACGAAGTCGTCGCGGAAGCCCAACGCGCGGAGCTCGTCGCTGACGGCGGGGAAATCCGGCGTCGCGGACGGAGGTTCGGTCACGGCGACAGACTAGAGTGAGGGCACCATGATGGCTTCCAGGCGCGCCGCTCCCGACGTCGCCCGGCAAGGAACCGTCATCGCCCTCCGAGGCACGGTGGTCGCACTCGCGACCGCGTTCGTGAGTGCGACGGGGCTTCTGGCGCTCCTCGCTGGAGGCGTCGCCCGGAGAGTGGTGACCCCGTCGGCACGCGTCCCCGACACGACGATCATCGACGTCGACACCGCGGCGCAAACGATCACCCTCTCGCGCTCGGACGACACGGTCCTCCCGGGCCGCTACGGCCTCTTCACAACCGGGACGCAGAGCTACATCAAGCTCGGCACGGTGCTCTCCGCACGCGGCGAGACGGTGACGCGCAAGCTGCTGACCCAGATCGACGAGTCCGACAGTCTGGCATCGGCCGCCGGCTTCAGCGGGTGGTACTTCTCCGACCCGGCCGAGCTCCACCTCCCCTTTGAGCGCGCGGACGTCGGAACAGCGCTCGGCGTCTGTCCTGCGTGGGTGTTCCCGGGCGCTGCGTCCGAGGATGCCGCCCCAACCGAAGACGTGTGGGCGGTCCACATCCACGGTCGAGGCACGACGCGCGCCGAGACGCTGCGTGGCGTGCCGCTGTTCCATGCGGCGGGGATCACATCGATCCTGGCCTCCTACCGGAACGACCCCGACGCTCCCCGGAGCAGAGGGGGCACGTCGGCCCTCGGGGCGACGGAGTGGCGCGACGTCGATCGCGCGATCGGCTACGCCCGTCGGGCCGGAGCCCGACGCATCGTGTTGGTCGGGTGGTCCATGGGCGGCGCCATCGCGATGCAGCTCGCGGTCAACTCCGCTCACCGCGACCTGATCGGCGGGGTCGTCCTCGATTCCCCCGTCGTGGACTGGCGCCAAGTGCTCAGCCACCACGCGGCCCTCAGCGGCATCCCTCGTCCGCTGACCCGAGTGGCCCTCGATGCTCTGACTCGTCGGTGGGCGTCCCCGCTGACCGGCGCCGTCGACCCGATCTCCTGGGACCGTCTCGACGTTCTCGCCCAGGCCCGTGATCTCGTGACGCCGACGCTGATCCTGCACAGCGACGGAGACGACTTCGTCCCCGCGCAGGCTTCGCGGGATCTCCGCGACCTGCGCCCCGACCTCATCGAGCTCGAGGAGTTCGAGGGTGCCCGCCACACGAAGCTGTGGAACTACGACGAGGAGCGCTGGACGAGCCGCATCCGCGAATGGCTCGACGCGCGAGGGCTCAGCGTCGCCGGAGCCGCAGGTAGCTGAAGCCGTCGTCGTCGACGAGGACGCCGGCCGGCCACGTATCGATCGGTCGACGAAGGGGCAGGAACGGCCCGGCCGTGGGAACCAGATGCGGCGCGGCGGTGACGCAGTACTCGTCGATCAGGTCGTCCGCTGCGAACTGGGCCGCCAGGGTGGGGCCGCCCTCGCACACGATGTGCCGCAGCCCTCGGTCGATGAGCGATGACAGGATGCCGGTGGCCGACATCCGCCCCTCGCTCGCCGCGACGGGCACCACGGTGACGCCGTGGGCAGCCGGGGGTGGCTCCGCGCCCTCGGGCATGACGAGCAGCACCTGGTCGTCGGGGCCGTCCGGATCCGGGTCGAGGCGGTGGCCGGCGAGGTCTCCGGAGCCGGTGATCACCGCCAGCCGCGAGCGACGGGGGAGCAGGTAGCCCTCTGCCCGCACGGTCTCGGCGCCGACGATGATCGCATCGGCGCTGGCGCGGATGACGCCCAGGATCGCCCGGTCGGCGCGGTTGGTGAGCGTGTCGCTCGTGCCGTCGGGCCCGACCGCGGATCCCGTCAGGGACGTGATCATGTTGAGCCGGACCCAGTTCTCCTGAGCGGGCGCGTACCGATCGGCGATCCAACGACGGCCGTCCGCGCTCGCGGCATCCACTCGCTCTCCGGATGACGGCAACACCTCTGTGACCCACACCCGGCCATCCTCGCACGCGGCGAGGGCGCCTGCCCGGGTGACTAGGCTTGACGGGTGCCTGTCACCTCCTCCGGAACCACTCATCTGAGCGAACGCGATCCGAAGGTGAGCGGAGCCGAGATGGTCGCCGCACTCGTACCGCCTCCGCAGTTCGATCACGCGACCTTCGCGACCTACCGTGCCGACGAGTCCTACCCGTCGCAGCAGGGGGCGAAGGACCTGCTCGAGGTGTTCAGCTCGGGCCGCGGGGCCCCCGCGGCACGCGGCGGGTTCTTCCGCCGGGCCAAGCGCGAGGCTCCGATGAAGCCCGGCGTCTACCTCGACGGTGGGTTCGGCGTCGGCAAGACCCACCTCCTCGCCGCGATCTACCACGCGATGCCGGCCCGTCGGAAGTACTTCGGCTCGTTCATCGAGTACACCGCCCTCGTCGGCGCTCTGGGGTATCAGAAGACGGTCGAGCTGTTCCGCGGCGCCGACCTCCTGTGCATCGACGAGTTCGAGCTCGACGACCCGGGCGACACGATGGTGATGACCCGACTGATCGCCGAGCTCGTGCCGACCGGCACGAAGCTCGCCGCGACCTCGAACACCCCGCCGAACGCCCTCGGTGAGGGGCGTTTCGCCGCGCAGGACTTCCTCCGTGAGATCCAAGCGATGTCCGAGCACTTTCAGACGATCCGCATCGACGGCACCGACTACCGGCAGCGTGCCGTCGACGGTCACGCCGTGGTCCTCGACGACGCCGCCTACGAGAGCGCGATGACGGATGCCGCGGCATCCGCCCTCGTCTCCGATGACGACTTCAGCGCGTTCATCGGTCACCTGGCGTCGGTGCACCCGTCGCGCTACATCCGCCTCATCGAGGGCATCGGAGCGATCGGTCTGCGGAACGTGGTCGGTTTCGATGATCAGGCTGCCGCGCTCCGGTTCGTGGCGTTCGTCGACCGGGCCTACGACGCGCAGATCCCGATCCGCGCGACAGGCGTGGCCCTGGACTCGGTGTTCCGCGAGGACATGCTCGCGGGCGGGTACCGCAAGAAGTACCTCCGCGCCGTCTCGCGACTGGTCGCTCTCACCCACTCGTAAGCACGTTCCTCTCGGAGTGCCGGGAAACCTGATGTTTACCTCGTCGCCACCCTCGTAACCGGCGCGAAACACGGACGCGCCTCCAGGCGAAACCGCGGACCTCGACACTGGGGGCACCCGACGCTACACCTGCGTCCCTGCAGAGAGGTTCCCTTCGAGATGGATCAAGGCAACACCGCATTCATACTCATCGCGGCCGCACTAGTCCTGCTGATGACCCCAGGTCTCGCGTTCTTCTACGGCGGCCTCGTCAAGGCGAAGAGCGTCATCAGCATGATGATGATGTCCTTCGGCGCACTCGGCCTCATCGGCGTCCTGTGGGTGCTCTACGGCTACGCCATCGCTTTCCCGGGCGAGTCGGGAACGGTCTTCCCGTGGGCCATCGATGGCGGAGCGATAGGCCTGAGCAACGCACTGGAGCTCGCTGACGGGGCAAGCTACCCCGAGCTGGCATTCATCGCCTTCCAGGCGACGTTCGCCATCATCACCGTCGCTCTCGTCTCTGGCGCGATCGCCGATCGGGCCAAGTTCGGTGCGTGGATGATCTTCGCGGGTGTCTGGGCGACCGTCGTCTACTTCCCGGTTGCCAGCTGGGTCTTCAACTTCGGTCTCGCTGACGACGGATCGTTCGAATACGGCGGCTGGATCACCCACGGTCTGCAGGACGTCTTCGGCGTCGGCGTCATCGACTTCGCCGGCGGCACCGCGGTCCACATCAACGCCGGTGCGGCGGCTCTCGCCCTCGCGCTCGTCCTCGGCAAGCGCGTCGGCTTCCAGAAGGGCGTCCACGTCCCCCACAACCCGCCGTTCGTCCTCCTCGGCGCCGGCCTCCTGTGGTTCGGTTGGTTCGGCTTCAACGCCGGGTCCGAGCTCGCGGCCGACAACACCGCTGCGCTCGCCTTCGTGAACACGATCGCCGCTCCGGCCGCGGCGCTGCTCGGGTGGCTCGTCGTCGAGAAGATCAAGGACGGCAAGCCGACGTCGGTCGGTGCCGCCTCGGGTGCCGTCGCAGGTCTGGTCGCCATCACCCCCGCCTGCGGTTCGCTGGACCCCATCTGGGCCATCGTCCTCGGCATCATCACCGGTGCCGTCTGCGCCCTCGCGATCGAGCTGAAGTTCAAGCTCGGTTTCGACGACTCGCTCGACGTGGTCGGCATCCACCTCGTCGGTGGTCTGATCGGAACGCTGTACCTCGGGTTCTTCGCCCGCGGCACAGGGCTGTTCATGGGCGGAGACGCCTCCCAGCTGATCGTCCAGGCGATCGCGGCCTTCGCCGTGCTGATCTACTCCTTCGTGCTCGCCTTCATCATCGGCTTCGCGATCGAGAAGACGATCGGCTTCCGCGTCAAGAACGAGGACGAGATCGCCGGTATCGACACGATCGTGCACGGTGAGGCCGGCTACGTCCTGGAGGACGCCAAGGCCTGATCCGTCACAACACACGGAGGGCGTCGCGGGATTACCCGCGGCGCCCTTCGTCGTCGTTCGTGACACGTTTCATTTTCTGCTTGTGCGTTCTCGGCCGGCTGCCCTACGGTGAGCGGGAAGCGCTTTCCCCTCTGTCTCCGTCCAACGAAGGACGAGAAAGGACGACGATGTCCCGCATCCGTACGACCGCCGCCTGGGCGGCCGCAGCCGTTTTCGCTGTCTCGCTGGTCGGCTGCACCCCTGCCTCGTCTCAGTCGGGCGGTTCGTTCGACCCTGATGAGAAGGTCTCCCTCGATTTCGCGTGGTGGGGCAATGACGACCGAGCGGCTCGCTACGCGAAGCTCATCGAGGCCTTCAACGAAGAGCACCCGAACATCACGATCAAGACGACGTTCACGGACTTCCCGAGCTACTGGGAGCAGCGGCAGGTCGAGGCAGCGAGCGGCAGTCTCCCGGACGTCTTCCAGTTCTCGGACAGCTACCTGCGCCAGTACGGCGAGAGTGGTGCGATCCTCGATCTGAACGAGGTGGCCGATCAGATCGATGTCACGACGTTCGACGACAGCCTGCTCGGCACGGGCCGATTGGACGGCACGCAGTACTCCCTCCCGACCGGCTACAGCCTCTGGGCGAACTTCGTGAACGAGGACCTGCTGAAGAAGGCGGGTCTCGAGCTCCCGGCGGCGGGTTCGTCGTTCGAGGAGTTCGATGACTGGCTCGCCGAGGTGACCGAGAAGACCGGCGGCGACCCTTTCGGCGGGACCGACTACACGCAGCGCATCCAGGTGTTCGAGCTGCAGCTTCGCGCCGCGGGGAAGGCGCTGTACACCGACGAGGGTGAGCTCGGCTTCACGAAGGACGAGTTGGCGACATTCTGGGAGTCCGGAGCGACGCTGCGCGACGGGATCACCATTCCCCAGCAGCAGCTCGAGGAGATCAGTCCCATCTCAGGCTTCGGCTCGACCCGGACGCTCAGTGAGATGAGCTGGAGCAACTTCCTCGGCGGGTACCTGGCCGATTCCGGTGCATCGTCGATCGCCATCGTGGCTCCGCCGACGACGGATGCCGGGGCGAAGGACCTCTACCGCCAGGGCGGTCTGCAGGTCGCGATCTCCTCGCGGACGAAGCACCCCGAGGCCGCCGCGATCTTCCTCGACTACGTCGTCAACAGCCCGGAGGCGGGGGAGATCTTCGGCACGACCCTCGGCTTCCCGGCATCCAGCAGCAAGCTGGAGGGCACGAAGCTCGAAGGGCCCGATCAGCAGGTCGCGGACTACATCGAGTCGGTCTCCGACCGGATCGGCGACGCCCCGCCGCCGGCGGTCGTGGGATACGGCTCGCTCGAGCAGAAGTTCTGGGATCTGGGCAAGGAACTCGGACTCGGAACGAAGTCGGTGGATGCCGCGGTGGATGAGTTCTTCGCTGAGGCGGACGTGATCCTCAACAACTGACCGGACCCGCGGACGAGGGCTAGGGTGACGGCGTGGCATCCCGTCTGATCTCCGCCCTCGTCCGCTTGTTCCGGTCCTCGCCTGACACGACCCGGCCCGCCGGAACCGTGCGTGTGATGCCCGGCGACGTGCGGGACCTCCGCATCAGCTATCGCCCGGAGTCGGACGGGGATCCCGACGCGGGTGAGATCGTTTGGACCTGGGTTCCGTTCGACGAAGCTGACGGGCGTGGCAAGGATCGTCCGGTCCTCGTCATCGGGCAGCACGGTCGTGACCGGCTGTACGCGGTCCGCCTGACGAGCAAACCCCACGACCGTGATGGAGAGCATCTGGCGCTCGGATCGGGGGAGTGGGATGCCTCCGGCCGCCCGTCATGGATAGACCTCGGCCACCTCTACAGCGTCCCGCCGGGTGCGATGCGACGCGAGGGAGCGGCCCTGGACCGTCGCCGCTTCGATCAGGTCGCCGCAGCGCTGAATGCCCGGTACAGCTGGTCCGTCTGAGGCCTGAGAACAAACGAAAGCCCCCGGAAATCCGGGGGCTTCTCGGTGGGCGATGCCGGACTCGAACCGACGACCTCTTCCGTGTGAAGGAAGCGCGCTACCAACTGCGCCAATCGCCCGAATGACACTCGGGCCGATGACCGAGCATACCGGATGCCGCGGCCCCGACCGAACCCGCCCGCGCCGTGACGGCGAGACACGCGCGGGGCGGCGCCGGTTTTGCGCTGGCGCGGGAATCGTCTAATGTTTAACGAGTGCCGGAGAGATCCGGAACGAAATGCGGATGTAGCGCAGTGGTAGCGCATCACCTTGCCAAGGTGAGGGTCGCGAGTTCGAATCTCGTCATCCGCTCGAGTGTGGGGATCTTCCTCCGGGGAGATCACGTCACGTGGGTCAAACCACACACGGTGGCGTGGCCGAGTGGCTAGGCAGCGGCCTGCAAAGCCGTCCACACGGGTTCGAATCCCGTCGCCACCTCCACTCACAACTCAACAGCCTTCACAGGCGCGATTGGCGCAGCGGTAGCGCGCTTCCCTGACACGGAAGAGGTCACTGGTTCGATCCCAGTATCGCGCACAGACAAACCCCCGGTACTTCCGGGGGTTTTTTGTTGCGCCGACAGGGCGCGCGATCGCGCGCCCCGCGCCGTCAGCCGGCGGTCTCGTCGGACTCCGGCAGCTCGTGCAGGCCGGCAGGCGAGTTCGCCAGGGTCATCAGCCGCGCGACCCAGTCCTGATTCAGCGGGATGCGGGTGTCGTGGCGGCGCCGGAACGCGAGACGCGCCGCGCGGTTCATCCAGACGGTCGTGCGCCCGGTGCCTTCTCCCGCTGCTCGCGACCACGTGAACAGGAACGCCTCACCTCGGCGGAGCTTCGCGTAGATCACGGCTTCGAGGTGCACGAGGGTGCGGTCGTCGATGTCGAATCGAGTGGTGGCGTTGTAAGAGAGGAGTCCCATGGAACCGACCCAGGTCTAGGCGTACAAAGAGGGCGGAGCTGCGGTCTCCTCTGTCATTGTGCCATCCGATCAGCCGTTCCCGTGTCCGGCGCGGCCGTGTCACACCCGGGGATCCCTCGCTGACAGACTGACCCCATGACCACCGCCCGGATCGTCGCCCTCTTCGTCGTCGCCGCCCTCGCCGAGATCGGCGGAGCCTGGCTGATCTGGCAGGCCGTACGCGAGAACCGCGGCTGGTGGTTCGCGCTCCTGGGCATCGTCGCACTCGGCGCGTACGGGTTCGTCGCCGCGTTCCAGCCGGATGCGAACTTCGGTCGAGTCCTCGCGGCCTACGGCGGCGTCTTCATCGCAGGTTCACTCGCCTGGGGAATCGTCGTCGACGGGTTCCGTCCGACGCTCTGGGATTACGTCGGGTCGGCGATCGCCCTGGTGGGGGCCGCGATCATCATCTTGGCTCCGGTCGTCACCGACGCAGGAGAGGCGTGACCGCGACCCCGGGACGCCTCAGGGGACGATGACCGCGCGGCCGCGGACCGTTCCCGCGGCGAGGGCCTCGTATGCCTTCGGTCCCTCGTCGAGCGAGTACCGCTGGATCTCGACGCCGACCTGCCCGGAACGAGCGAGCTCGAGCACTTCGATCAGCTCGCTGCGCGACCCCCAGTAGGGGATGCGGAGAGCCGCGTCGTAGGCGATGGAACCGAAGCCGACGTGCGCTGTTCCGCCGCCGATCCCGACGATCGTGACGTCCGCGTCGAGCGCCGCCGCCGCGACGGCGGTCGCGATCGTGGGCTCGGCGCCGACGAAGTCGAAGACGGCGTTCGCTCCCAGGCCGTCGGTGAGTTCGCGGATCCGATCGACCGCGTTCTCGTCGCTGATCACGGTGTGGTGCGCGCCCACCTCCCGTGCCAGCTCGAGTTTCTCGTCGGTGACGTCCAGCGCGATCACCGTCGCCGCCGAGACGGCACGGAGGATCTGGATCGCGACGTGGCCCAGCCCGCCCGTTCCGATGACGACCGCGGTCGTCCCGGCGCCGAGCTTCGGCAGGGACGTCTTGATCGCGTGGTAGGGCGTCAGACCGGCATCCGTCAGTGACACGTTCTGCACGGGATCGAGGTCGCCCAGCGGCACGAGGTGACGTGCGCTGTCGACGATCATGTACTCCGCCATCGAACCGGGCGCGCCGAGACCCGGAGGCATGATCCCTTCGGCCTGCGCGTTCGTGCAGTAGTTCTCCTTGCCCTGAGCGCAATTGCGGCAACGACCGCAACCCCAGGGCCCGTATACGGCGACCGCGTCGCCGACCTGGAGGTGTTCGACGCCCTCGCCGAGCTCCTCGACGGTGCCCGCGCCCTCATGCCCGAGGGTGAGCGGGAGCGGATACCCGGCGGCGGTGTACTCCTCCTCGCTCAGACTCATGACGAACTCGTCCGAGTGGCAGACGCCCGCGGCGGTGACCTTCAGGAGGACCTGACCGGGTCCGGGAGAGGGCTTCTCGATCTCGACGACTTCAGGGTGGGAACCGATGCGCGTGTACTGGAGTGCCTTCATGCTCCGCACGCTACGCCTGCGGATCCCCCGCGCGCACGGCCCTGCGCCCGCGCAGCCGGGACGATAGGATCCGGCCATGGCCCACCTCGTGCTCACTGTGGTCGGCGACGACCGTCCGGGACTCGTCAATGCCCTCGCCGAGCAGGTGTCCGCCGTCGGCGGCAACTGGGAGCGCAGCGAGCTCGCCGAACTCGCCGGCGCGTTCGCCGGCATCGTCCTCGTCACGATCGACGATGACCGAGAAGCCGACCTGGTCGCGGCTCTCGAGGGGCTCGACGGGATGCTGCGCGTCGCCGTCCACGGCGGCCGGGCCATCGCGTCCGCTGACGCCGTCGAGCGCTCCCTCGAGGTGACGGTCCTCGGCAATGACCGTCCCGGCATCGTCCGCGACGTCACCGCCGCGATCGCCGCTCACACTCTCAGCATCGACACGTTCCGCAGTCGCACGCTCGACGCGCCGATGGCCGGTGGGACGCTCTTCGAGGCGACTGTCGCGTTCCGTCTCCCGGCTGGAGCGGACGCCGCCCCGGTGACCACCGCGCTCGAGGAGCTCGCGGGCGAGATCCAGGTCGACCTCACCGTCGCCTGACCCCGGGCGCCCGCGGCGCGGGGTCAGCGGAACAGGAGCGGCACCGTGGCTGCGGCCACGACGAGCGGCGCGGCGACGAGGCCCCAGAGGATGAACCGACGCCACGGCAGGTGGACGTCTGCGGCGACGAGCCGTTGATGCCACAGAAGTGTCGCGAGCGAGGCCCACGGGGTGATCAGGGGGCCCGCGTTAACTCCGATCAGCAGCGCCGCAAGACGTTCCGGCGTGTCTACCGTCGTCTCGAGGAGCAGGTAGGCGGGCAGGTTGTCGAGCCCATTCGCTGTGACGAGCGCGGTTCCCGACATGCGCAGGAGGTCGAGGGGCTCCGACCCCGAGCCGGCGAGCGCCGTGGCGAGCTGGCCGGAACCCCACGCCTCGAGCGCCGCGACGGCGGAGAAGAGGCCGGCGGCGAAGACCAGCAGCGACCACGGCACCAAGCGGATGCCGAGGGCCCGCGGCGAACGCCAGGCGAAAAGGACGAGCAGCGCGACGGCTGCGCCCGTCGCCGGGATCCATGGCTCGATACCGCTGACCAGCAGGGGGAGCAGTGCCAGGACGACGATGGATGCCGCGACCAGCTGCACCCTGTCGCTCACCCGCGGCGGCGCCGCCACCGTGAAGGTCCCGACCAGCGACCGGCGGTGGAACGTCCAGAGCAACCCGACGGTCACGAGGATCGCGACCGCGGCGGACGGGCCCAGAAGGAGGACGAACGAGGCAGGGTCGGCGGCCCCCGGCATCCGAGCCAGGGCGAGGAGGTTCGTCAGGTTCGACACCGGGAGCACGAGGGAGGCGGTGTTGGCGAGCCAGACGGTGGTGAGCGCGAACGGCAGTGGGGGCAGACCGTTCGCGCGGGCGACGGCGATGACGACGGGCGTCAGCAGCACGGCTGTCGTGTCGAGGGAGAGGAACGCCGTGGTCACGACGGCGAGCACGAAGACGAGCACCCAGAGGAGCGCGGTGCGTCCCCGCGACAGGCGAGCGAGCCACGACGCCGTGACGTCGAAGACGCCGGCCTTCGCGGCGAGCTCTGCGACGATCGTGACCGCCACGACGAACGCGAGGATCGGCAGGACGCGTTCGGCGACGTCGCCGAGGTCGGCGAGGGGGAGGACCCCGGTGACGAGGGCGGCGATCGCCCCCAGGAGCAGGACGAGTCCCGCGAGAGCGAGCTTCACGGCATCCATCATCGCCCCTGTCCGCCGCCCAGTAGACTCGCAGGATGCAGAACGGCCGGTCATCCCACCTCGCCGGTACGCGAACGCCGCGGGCCTGAGCGGGCGGAGCGCGTCGTGCGCTCGAAGCTGACTACTCTCATCCGAGCCACTTCCTGGAGATCCTCCCTTGTCTGATCTGATCGCCCCGGCGGATGTCGACCTTCCTGCCGACGGTTTCGCCCTGTTCCCCGACCGCTCCGTCGTCGCCCTCCGTGTCCGCGGCGAGCTGAAGGACCTCGCGACGGTCGTCGACTCTCTGGACGGCGTCGAGCCCGTGACGGTGTCGAGCCCCGATGGGCTGAACATCCTGCGCCACTCGACCGCCCACATCCTCGCGCAGGCGGTGCAGCGCGTCCGCCCGCAGGCGAACCTCGGGATCGGTCCGCCGATCACGGACGGCTTCTACTACGACTTCGGCGTCGACGAGCCGTTCACGCCGGAAGACCTGAAGGCCATCAAGAAGGAGATGGAGCGCATCGTCCGCGAAGGGCAGCGCTTCGTCCGCCGTGTGGTGACCGATGACGAGGCTCGCGCCGAACTCTCCGACGAGCCGTTCAAGCTCGAGCTCATCGGGCTCAAGGGCGGGTCGCAGGAAGCCGCCGAGGGCGCCTCGGTCGAGGTCGGCGCCGGCGAGCTGACCATCTACGACAACGTCACCCGCGACGGCGAGACCGCGTGGAAGGACCTCTGCCGCGGGCCCCACGTGCCGAGCACCCGTGTCGCCGGCAACGGCTGGGACCTCACCCGCGTCGCCGGCGCCTACTGGCGCGGCAGCGAGAAGAACCCGCAGCTGCAGCGCATCTACGGCACCGCGTGGCCCACGAAGGACGAGCTGCGCGCCTATCAGCACCGTCTTGAGGAGGCTGCCAAGCGCGATCACCGCAAGCTCGGCAAGGACCTGGACCTCTTCTCGTTCCCCGAGGAGATCGGGCCCGGCCTGTCGGTGTTCCACCCCAAGGGCGGCATCATCCGGTACGAGATCGAGCGCTACATGCGCGAGAGCCTCCTCGCCAACGGATACCAGGTCGTGAACACGCCTCACATCACCAAGGGCGATCTGTTCATGACGAGCGGCCACCTGCAGTGGTACGCAGACGGCATGTACCCCCCGATGGTGCTCGACGAGGTGGTGGATGCCGACGGCCACGTCTCACGCGAGGGCCAGGAGTACTACCTCAAGCCCATGAACTGCCCGTTCCACAACCTGATCTTCCGCTCGCGCGGACGCAGCTACCGCGAGCTGCCGCTGCGTCTCAGCGAGTTCGGCTCGGTCTACCGGTACGAGAAGAGCGGCACCCTCGCGGGACTCACCCGGGTGCGGGGGATGACGCAGGACGACACCCACATCTACGTGACCGCCGACCAGGTCAAGGGCGAGCTCGAGCACAGCCTCGCCTTCGTGCTGCAGACCCTTCGCGACTACGGCCTGAACGACTTCTACCTCGAACTGTCGACGAAGGAGGAGGGAAACCCCAAGTTCATCGGCGACGACCGCCTGTGGGACGAGGCGACGCAGACCCTCCGCGAGGTCGCCGAGGGCTCCGGCCTGGAGCTCGTGCCCGACCCGGGTGGGGCTGCGTTCTACGGCCCGAAGATCTCCGTCCAGGCGCGTGACGCGATCGGGCGCACCTGGCAGATGTCGACGATCCAGCTCGACTTCAACCAGCCCGAGCGGTTCGAGCTCGAGTACACCGGCCCCGACGGTGAGAAGCACCGGCCGGTCATGATCCACCGTGCGCTGTTCGGCTCGATCGAGCGTTTCTTCGCGATCCTCCTCGAGCACTACGCCGGGGCCTTCCCGGTATGGCTCGCTCCCGTCCAGGTCGTCGGCATCCCCGTCGCCGAGGAGTACGGTCCGTACCTCGACGAGATCGTCGCGCGCCTGCGCGCAGTGGGCGTCCGCGCCGAAGTCGACCACTCCGACGACCGCATGCCGAAGAAGATCCGCACCCACACGACCCAGAAGGTCCCCCTGCAGCTCATCGCGGGGGAGCAGGACCGTTCCGGGGGCACGGTGTCGTTCCGCTTCCGCGACGGGTCGCAGACCAACGGCATCCCGGTGGACGAGGCGATCGAGAAGATCGTCGCGGCGATCGCGGGTCGTCTTCTCGTGAACACGGCCGAGGACCTCGTATGAGCGACCCCGACGAGGGTCGGGCGGAACCGGCATCCGCTCTCGCGGGCGTGCCGGACGAGTTCCAGCGACTGTGGACCCCGCATCGGATGGCCTACATCCAGGCGGGACCGGAACCCCTCAAGCACGACTGCCCGTTCTGCGCCGCACCCGGCAAATCGGACGAGGAGGGACTCATCGTCGCCCGCGGCGAGACGGCGTACGTCCTGCTGAACCTGTTCCCGTACAACTCCGGTCACCTGCTCGTGTGCCCGTACCGCCACTTCGGCACGTACGACGAGGCGACGCCCGAAGAGGTCGCCGAGATCGGCGCGCTGACCCAGGTGGCCATGCGGGTGCTGCGGAAGGTCGCGAACTGCGACGGCTTCAACCTCGGGATGAACCAGGGCGAGGTCGCCGGTGCGGGCGTCGCGGCGCACCTGCACCAGCACGTCGTCCCCCGCTGGGCGACGGACGCGAACTTCTTCCCGATCATCGCGAAGACGAAGGCGCTTCCCCAGCTGCTCGGCGAGGTCCGCCAGTCGGTGGCGGACGGCTGGCCCGTCCTCTGACGAGCCCGCCGCCCGTGGCGATCACCGGACCTGAGTGACCTCGAACTGCATCCGCGGGTGCGCGTACGCCTCCTGCGACTCGACGAGCTGCAGTTCGCGCGTGCCGGCGTCGTAGGTGTTCTGCAGAAGGTCGAACACGCTCGAGGTGGTCTTCGCGAGCGCGTCGGCGGCGTTCCCGCTCTCGCGGAAGTGGGCGGTGAACAGGGCGGCGGTCACGTCGCCGGAGCCGTTCGCCTTCATCGGGATGTGCGGGGTGCGGACGATCCAGGCACCGTCATCCGTCACGGCGAGCATCTCGATCGTCCCCTCGGGGCGGTCGGGCCGCTCGACGCTCGTCACGAGCACGGTCGACGGTCCCAGGGCACGCGCCGCGTCGACGGAGGCGAGGGTCGACTCGAGGTCGGCCGGGTCGGTCCCGGTGAGGAAGCCGAGCTCGAACTGGTTCGGCGTGATCAGGTCGGCGGCGGGGACGACCCGCTCGCGCAGGAGGACCGGGATGGCGGGGGCCACGAAGCATCCGCTCTTCGCGTTGCCCATGACGGGGTCGCAGGCGTAGATCGCGTTCGGGTTGGCGGCCTTGACGCGCGCGACGGCGTCGAGGATGACGTCGCCGATTCCCTCGCCGCCCTGATAGCCCGAGAGGACCGCGTCGATCTCGCCGAAGGCGCCGCGTTCCTCGATGCCGGTGATGACGTCGGCGACGTCCTGCGGGCTGATGAGCGGGCCGCGCCAGGCGCCGTACCCGGTGTGGTTCGAGAAGTTGACGGTGTAGACCGGGTAGACCTCGACGCCGATGCGCTGCAGCGGGAACACGGCGGCGGAGTTTCCGACGTGGCCGTACGCGACGGCGGACTGGATGGAGAGGATCTTCACGGGGCGGTACTCGCTTCCGGTGAGGGCGCGATCGCTCGCGCCGAGGCGGCGACGTCGGCGGCGAGCCGCGCGAGGTCGGTGTCGGACAGGTCGTGGACGGTGAGGCGCAGGCGGCGACGGGCGTCGTCGTCGGCGAGGACGAATTCGTCGCCGGGTCGAGCGAGCCAGCCGCGTCGCATCAGCTGCTCGGCGACGGCGCGGGCGGGAGCAGGGACGCGCACCCACAGGCTGAGGCCGTCGCCCGCCGTCGTGGGGACACCCTGGCGCGTCAGTTCGTCGGCGAACGCCTCGTTGCGCAATCGGTAGTGCTGAGCCGCGCGTTCGACCTCGGCCATGACCTCGTCGTCGGACACCAGGGTGACGGCGAGGCGCTGCAGGAGGTGGCTCACCCACGTCGACCCGGGGCTGAGCCGCCGAGCCAGTCGCTCCGCCGTGTCGCGGTCGCTCGCGGTCACGGCCAGGCACATGTCCGGCCCGAGGAACTTCGAGACCGACCGGATCAGGGCCCACCGACGATGGTCTGGGCCGATGATCGAGTGGTACGGCTCCCGCGAGAGCATCGAGAAGTGGTCGTCCTCGATGACCAGAACGTACGGATGCCGCGCCAGCACGGCGCGGAGCTCCGCCGCCCGCTCGGCGGTCAGGCTCACGCCGGTGGGGTTCTGCGCCCGAGGCGTGCAGACGATGGCGCGGACGCCCGCGTCGAGCGCGGCCTGGAGGCCGACCACCGTCATCCCGTGCTCGTCGACGGGGATGGCGACGGGCCGGTAGCCGCCGATCTTCACGGTCCGCAGTGCCGACAGGAAACAGGGGTCTTCGAGTCCGACTCCGTCGTCGCGGGTGAGGGCGTCGGCGAACAGCCGCTCGAGGGCGTCGACGGCGCCGCCGGTGATCGTCAGCCGGAGGTCATCGCGGCCCGGCAGGTCGTTCTCGATCCACCGGGCGGCCCACGCTTCGAGGTCCGGGTCGATCGTCGGCTCTCCGTAGAGGACGGGACGACCGGCGAGGCTCGACAGGGCGAGGGAGGGGTCAGGGATGAGGGTCGGATCGGGGTTCCCCGTCGCGATGTCGCGGAGGACCGTGTCGGCGGCGAACCCTTCTTGAGCGGGGTCCGAGCGGGGCGCCACGCGGGTTCCGGCTCGGCCGGCCGTCTCGACGGCGCCCGCGGCGGCGAGGTGGCGGTACGCCGCGACGACCGTGTTCCGGTTGACGCCGATCGTGTCGGCGAGCGCGCGAACCGGCGGCAGCGCAGCGCCCGGGGCGAGATCGCCGCGGTCGATGAGGGAACGGATGCTGTCCGCGATCTCCGCAGCAGTGTCGCCGCTGATCGCCAGGACATCGTTCGTCATGCCGTCGAGTCTATGTCCGGGTCATGCTAACTTTTGGCCTATGCCAACGAATTCGACCGGAACGGCGCGCGTCAAGCGTGGCCTCGCCGAGATGCTCAAGGGCGGCGTCATCATGGACGTCGTCACCGCCGACCAGGCCAAGATCGCCGAGGACGCCGGCGCCGTCGCCGTCATGGCGCTCGAGCGCGTACCGGCCGACATCCGCGCCCAGGGCGGCGTCGCACGCATGAGCGACCCCGATCTCATCGACGACATCATCGCGTCCGTCTCGATCCCCGTGATGGCCAAGGCGCGTATCGGACACTTCGTCGAGGCTCAGGTGCTGCAGGAGCTCGGCGTCGACTACATCGACGAGTCCGAGGTCCTCTCACCCGCCGACTACGTGAACCACATCGACAAGTGGGGCTACACCGTGCCCTTCGTCTGCGGTGCGACGAACCTCGGCGAGGCACTGCGGCGGATCACCGAGGGAGCGGCGATGATCCGCTCCAAGGGGGAGGCCGGCACGGGCGACGTGTCGGAGGCCATGAAGCACATCCGCAAGATCCGCGGTGAGATCGCCGCCCTGTCGGCGCTGTCGAAGGATCAGCTCTACGTCGCCGCGAAGGACCTGCAGGCGCCGTACGAGCTCGTTGCCGAGATCGCCGAGACCGGCACGCTCCCCGTCGTCCTCTTCGTCGCCGGTGGCGTCGCGACGCCCGCGGATGCGGCGATGATGATGCAGCTCGGGGCCGACGGGGTGTTCGTCGGGTCCGGCATCTTCAAGAGCGGCAACCCCGCCGAGCGCGCCGCCGCGATCGTGAAGGCGACGACCTTCTTCGACGACCCGAAGGTCGTCGCGGACGTGTCCCGGGGGCTCGGCGAGGCCATGGTCGGTATCAACGTGTCCGATCTCCCCGCTCCGCACCGGCTGGCGGACCGGGGCTGGTGACGAGACCTCGCATCGGCGTCCTCGCCCTCCAGGGCGATGTCCGTGAGCACTCCCGGGTGCTCACGGACCTGGGTGCCGACGTCCTCTCGGTCCGGCGTCCCGGCGATCTCGCCGCGGTGTCCGCGCTCGTCCTGCCCGGTGGCGAGTCGAGCGTGATCGACAAGCTCTCCCGCGCCTTCGGGATGCGCGAGCCCCTGCGTGCGGCGATCGCGGGCGGGATGCCGGTCCTCGGCACGTGCGCCGGCCTCATCCTTCTCGCGGACCGGCTCGAGGACGGCATCGTGGGTCAGCAGACGTTCGGCGGGCTCGACGTGACCGTGCGACGCAACGCGTTCGGCTCGCAGACCGAGTCGTTCGAGACCGATCTCGAGGTTCCGGCGGTGGGGGACCCGCGCGTGAAGGCCACGTTCATCCGTGCGCCGATCGTGAGCGAGGTCGGTCCGTCGGCCGAGGTGATCGCGCGTCTCCCCGACGGCGGCGTCGTCGGAGTCCGGCAGGGGGGCGTGATGGGGCTCTCGTTCCACCCCGAGCTCGACGGCGAGAGGCGCTTCCACAAGCTCCTCCTGGATGCCGCGCGTGACGCGTAGCGAAGGGGCGCGGCCTCGGTCCTAGACTGGACCCTGCGCTTTTTCCGAGAGGAGTCCCATGAGCGGACATTCCAAGTGGGCGACCACCAAGCACAAGAAGGCCGTCATCGACTCGCGTCGCGCGAAGTCGTGGGCGAAGCTCATCAAGAACATCGAGGTCGCCGCCAAGCTCGGCGGCGCCGATCTGCAGGGCAACCCGACGCTGTTCGACGCCGTCCTGAAGGCCAAGAAGACGTCGGTCCCCAAAGACAACATCGATCGCGCCATCAAGCGTGGCGCAGGCATCGGCGGCGAGTCCGTCGAGTACACCTCGATCATGTACGAGGCCTACGGCCCGAACGGCGTGGCACTCATGGTCGAGTGTCTGACCGACAACAAGAACCGCGCCGCCGCCGAGGTCCGGACCGCCCTCACCCGCAACGGCGGCACGCTCGCCGACCCCGGCTCGGTCGCGTACAACTTCGCCCGCAAGGGCGTCATCGTCGTCTCCGGCGAGGGCACGACCGAGGACGACGTCATGATGGCCGCCCTCGAGGCGGGCGCCGAGGAGATCGAGCCGCACTCCGAGGGCTTCGAGGTCGTCACCGAGGCATCCGACCTCGTCTCTGTCCGCACCGCGCTGACCGACGCAGGTATCGAGTACGAGTCGGCGGACGTCGAGTTCGTCCCGAACCTCAAGGTCGAGATCGACGCCGACACGGCGCGCAAGGTCTTCCGACTGATCGACGCCCTCGAGGACAGCGAAGACGTCCAGAACGTGTACGCCAACTTCGACCTCACCGCCGAGGTGCAGGCCGAGCTCGAGGACGACGAGTCAGAGTAAGGCCTCACCGGGCGCGCCGACGAGCGGATGCCGCACCTCCCGCCTAGCGTGGGGGAGTGGCATCCGCTCTTCGCGTTCTCGGGATCGACCCGGGCCTGACCCGGTGCGGCGTCGGGGTGGTCGATGTCCGCCCCGACCGGTCGGCCTCGCTCGTCCACGTAGGTGTCGTCCGCTCCTCGCCGGAGGCGCCGATCGAGCAGCGCCTCGCGACGATCGCCGCCGGCATCCGTGCGGTCCTAGCCGAGCACGGGCCCGACGTCGTCGCCGTCGAGCGGGTCTTCGCACAGCAGAACCGGAGCACCGTGATGGGCACGGCCCAGGCGAGCGGCATAGCCCTGCTCCTCGCGGCCGAGCACGGTCTGCCCGCGGCGACGCACACTCCGTCGGAGGTGAAGGCGGCGATTACCGGGTATGGGAACGCCGAGAAGCTCCAGGTCCAGACGATGGTCGCCCGTGTGCTGCGTCTGGACGCTCTCCCGCAGCCGGCCGACGCAGCGGACGCCCTGGCGCTCGCGCTGTGCCATGCCTGGCGGCGCGGGTCGTCGGCCCCCGTCGGTGCGGCGCTGACTCCGGCCCAGCGCGCCTGGGCTGAGGCCGAGAAGGCGTCGCGACGCTGACGCGTGTCGCTCGAACATACGTCCGAACGCTCCCGTAGGCTCGTCGCATGATCTCCTCGCTGCGCGGTCGCGTGATCCACCTCGAACCCGACTCCGCCGTCGTCGACGTGCACGGTGTGGGCTACGCCGTGGCCGTCACCGCTCAGTACGCACGGCAGGTGCACCTGGGCGACGAGGTCTTCGTCCACACGGCGATGATCGTCCGCGAAGACGCCATGCTGCTCTTCGGATTCGAGGACCGCTCCGAGCTCGACGTCTTCGGGCATCTGCTCAGCGTGTCCGGCGTGGGTCCGAAGTCCGCCCTCGGTGTCCTCTCGTCCCTCACGGTCGACCAGATCGCGACGGCGGTCGCCGACGAGGACGACGCTCCGTTCCGTCGTGTCTCGGGCATCGGTCCGAAGACCGCGAAGCTCATCGTGGTCCAGCTGGCCGGCAAGCTCACGGCGCCCACCCGCACCGCCGCGGGCGCCCCGATTCCGCAGGGGCTGGGCGCGCAGGTGTCCGCGGCCCTCATGGCGCTCGGGTGGAATGAACGCGTCGCACTCGAGACGGCGGAGAACGTCCTCGCCGACGCGCCCGCCGGAGCGTCGGTACCGGCGCTCCTCAAACTCGCGCTCGCCCAGCTGGGCCCGGCCCGTGCGGAGCGCTCCGGTGTCTGATCCCCGCGACCAGCGCCTCCCCGAGAACGAGACCGAGCTCGCTGTCGAGGGTGCGCTCCGCCCCGGCTCGCTCGCGGAGTTCATCGGGCAGATGAAGGTGCGCGGACAGCTGCAGTTGCTGTTGGATGCCGCCCGCATCCAACAGCGTCCCGCCGACCACATCCTCCTGTCGGGCCCGCCCGGACTGGGTAAGACGACTCTCGCGATGATCGTCGCCCACGAGAGCGAGCGGCCGCTCCGGATGTCGAGCGGTCCCGCGATCCAGCACGCCGGCGACCTCGCCGCCCTCCTGTCGAGTCTCGTGCCGGGTGAGGTGCTGTTCATCGACGAGATCCACCGCATGGCGCGCTCCGCCGAGGAGATGCTGTACCTCGCGATGGAGGACTTCCGCATCGACATCATGGTCGGAAAGGGAGCCGGTGCGACCAGCATCCCGCTCGACCTCGCGCCCTTCACCCTCGTCGGTGCGACCACCCGCTCCGGGCTGCTCCCCAACCCCCTCCGCGACCGCTTCGGCTTCACCGCGCACCTCGAGTACTACGAGCCGGTCGAGCTCGAGCAAGTCATCGCCCGCTCGGCGGTGATGCTCGACGTCGATGTGCCCGCGGCATCCCGGGAGGAGATCGCCCGTCGATCGCGCGGCACCCCTCGCATCGCGAACCGGCTGCTCCGCCGTGTGCGCGACTACGTCGTCGTCCACGGCGGCTCGTCGACACAGGCGACGACGGGCGACGTCTCGGCGGCCCTCGAGCTTTACGACGTCGACGACCTCGGGCTCGACCGCCTCGACCGCGCGGTGCTCGACGCGCTCGTGCGACGTTTCCGCGGCGGCCCCGTGGGACTGAACACCCTCGCCGTGACGGTGGGGGAGGAAGCCGACACGATCGAGTCGGTCGTCGAGCCCTACCTCGTCCGGATCGGGTTCATGGGACGCACTCCCCGGGGGCGGGTCGCGACCCCCGAGGCCTACGCCCACCTGGGGATCCCCCGTCACGACGGGGCGCTGACCCTCGATGACCTATAATCGCTGAAGGCTCCGGCCTCCCACCCTCTTCGCCGCATCGATGCGGCGTGCCCTCCCGAAAGGCGGACCCGCGTCCATGTTGCTTCTCTCCCAGCAGAACACCCAGCAGGCCACCGGAGGAAACTTCTTCATGGACTACGGCCTGCTCATCCTGCTGGCGGCTCTGCTGGTCTTCATGTTCGTCAGCTCGCGTCGCCGCGCGAAGAAGATGAAGGAGCAGCAGGAGCAGAAGGCTCAGCAGATGGTCCCGGGCGTCAAGGTCCTGCTCCAGGGCGGGCTCTACGGCACGATCGTCGAGTACGACCCGACCGACCTCTCCAAGCCGGCTCACGTGGAGCTCGCTCCCGGCATGGTCGTCGAGGTCCACAGCCAGGCCATCCTCCGCATCGTCGAGGACGAGGAGCCTGTCGTCGACGAGGACGAGCAGGTCGCCGGTGACGACGTCATCGTCTCGCGCGACGAGACGATCCTCGACTCGCGTCCCGTCGACAGCACGCCCGACGCGGACGACAAGCCCAAGGCCTGATCTCCTCCGCTTCGGCGGTCCCTGAAGAAAGTTCCCTCCGTGGCTTCATCCACCCCCGTCCGCCGCGCCTGGCGCGCACTCATCGGACTCCTCGCCCTGACCGCCGTGCTCTTCGGGGTGAACGCCGCGGGCGTCATCCTCTTCGAGAAGAGTTCGTGGGTGCCCGAGTTGGCGCTCGACCTCCAGGGCGGCACGCAGATCATCCTGCAGGCGCAGACCCGGGAGGGCGCTCAGCCCACAGCGGATCAGATGCAGCAGGCGGTCTCGATCATCCGTCAGCGTGTGGATGCCTCGGGTGTCGGCGAGACCGACATCACGACGCAGGCGGGCAACCAGATCGTGGTGCAGCTTCCGGGCATCGCCGACGAGGAGACGCGCGACCGCATCGGCCGTTCGGCGCAGATGCAGCTGCGGGCCGTCCTCTACACGGCGGCCCCGAGCAACACGTTCGTCGGTGACGACGGCAAGCAGACCCCGTACCCGACGCCCGGTCCGTCCCTGAACGCGACTCCCACTCCGGCGCCGACGAACGGCAGCGACCTGTCGTGGGCGACGGAAGAGGTGCAGGCCGAGTTCCTCGCCTACGACTGCGCGAAGCCCGCGAACGACCCGGCCCAGGAACCCGCGGACCAGCCACTGATCACCTGCGACGCGGACGGTTCGGCCAAGTACCTCCTGGGACCCGTGGAGCTCACCGGCTCCGCGATCTCCGACGCGACCAACGGTCTGAACTCGCAGAACGGCCAGTGGGCCGTCAACATCGTCTTCAACGGGGCCGGCACAAAGACTTTCGGGGACATCAGCCAGCGGCTCTTCAATCTGCAGTCGCCGCAGAACCAGTTCGCCTTCGTCCTGGACGGCGAGGTCATCTCCGCTCCGTCGATGAACGCCGTGATCACCGACGGCAAGCCGCAGATCACCGGCAACTTCGACCAGGAGACCTCGAAGACGCTCGCGGATCAGCTCAAGTACGGCGCTCTTCCGTTGAGCTTCGAGGTCCAGAGCAGCAACTCGATCTCGGCGACGCTCGGATCGCAGCAGCTGCTCATCGGTCTCGTCGCCGGACTCATCGGTCTCGCCCTGGTCGCCATCTACTCGCTGACGGTCTACCGTGCCCTCGGCTCGGTCATCATCGCGTCGCTCGCAGTGATGGGCGTCCTCACCTACATCACCCTGTGCATCCTCGCGTGGCGGATGGGGTTCCGACTCTCCCTCGCGGGTGTGGCCGGCCTGATCGTGACGATCGGCTTCACGGCCGACTCGTTCATCGTCTACTTCGAGCGCGTCAGGGACGAACTCCGCGACGGCAAGTCGATCACCGGTGCCGTCGAAGACGGCTGGGACCGCGCCAAGCGCACGATCTACATCTCGAAGTCGATCAACATCCTCGCCGCCGTCGTGCTGTACATCCTGGCCGACTCGACGGTGAAGGGCTTCGCCTTCACGCTGGGTCTGACCACCGTGATCGACGTTCTCATCTTCGTGCTCTTCACGCACCCCGTGATGCAGCTGCTCGCGCGGACGCGTTTCTTCGGTGGGGGGCACCCGCTCTCGGGTCTCGATCCGACAGCACTCGGTGCCGTCTACCGTGGTCGTGCGCAGTTCCGCGCACCCGTCGCCGCCGGCGGCAAGTCCCAGGCCGAGAAGCGCTCGTCGCGGTCACGCAGCGAAGCCGTCCGCCGACAGACCATCGCTGAGCGCAAGCTCGCGGAGCAGAGCGGCACCAACCGCTCGGCAGGGGAGGGGAACGACTGATGCGTTCCATGAGTGATTTCGGTAACGACCTCTACACGGGCAAGGTCTCCTTCCCGTTCGTCGGCCGCCGCCGTCTCTGGTTCCTGATCGCGGCGATCCTCGTGATCGGTTCGGCGCTCGTGCCGGTCTTCCGTCCGGTCCAGTTCTCGATCGAGTTCACCGGCGGATCGCAGTTCACCGTCAACGACGTCGCCAAGCCCGACCAGCTGCTCGCGACCAAGGCGGTCCAGTCGGTCGTCCCGGACGCCGCGCCGCGCGTCACGACGGTCGGCGACGACAGCCTCCGCATCCAGACCGACCAGATGGGTGAGATCGAGACCCGCGAGGTCACCTCGGCTCTCGTCGAGGCGTACGGGGTGTCGGACAAGAGCGTCAGCTCGTCGTTCATCGGGCCGAGCTGGGGGGAGAGCGTGACTCGTCAATCCCTCTGGGGCCTGGCGATCTTCCTCGTACTGACGTTCGTGATCCTCGCGCTGTACTTCCGTACCTTCAAGATGTCGGTCGCCGCCATGATCGGTCTGGTCGACGTGCTCGTCGTCACCGTGGGCGTCTACGCGCTGTTCGGCTTCGAGATCTCGCCTGCGGCCGTGATCGGCTTCCTCACGATCTTGTCCTACTCGCTGTACGACACCACGGTCGTCTTCGACAAGATCCGCGAGAACACCTTCGAGGACGGCGAGAAGTCCGGTCGGACCTTCGGCGAGTCGGTCAACCTCGCCGTGAACCAGACCCTCATCCGATCGATCAACACGACCGTCGTGGCGGTGCTGCCGACGGGGGCGATCCTCTTCATCGGCGCCCTGTGGCTCGGGGCTCAGACCCTGACGGACATCTCGCTGTCGATCTTCGTCGGAACGATCGTCGCGGCGTACTCCACGCTGTTCGTCGCTGCGCCACTGTACTCGCTCCTGCGCGAGAACGAGGCCGACCTCAAGGCGCGCGACCAGCGTGTCGTGGAGGCTCGCTCGGCAGCCGTCGCCGCGGTCTGAGCCGGATGCGCGCGGGCGTAGGATTGACCTCCAGTTCCAGGCGCGTACGGGCATACAGGAGGCGATCGCATGGCTGAAGCGGTCACTCCGACAGGGTCTGCGACGGGCGGGCAATCGCTGCGCAGGCTCGTGCCGCGCATCTTCTCGCGGGCCCCGTCTCGCGACGCCCTCGAAGAGCTCATGCGGACGGTGCGCGTTCACCACCCCAAGGGCGACATCGCGATCGTCGAGCGCGCGTACCGGACGGCGGCGAAAGCGCACGCGTCCCAGAAGCGCCAGAGCGGCGAGCCGTACATCACGCATCCGCTCGCGGTCGCGCAGATCCTCGCCGAACTCGGCCTCGGTCCGCGCGCGATCGCCGCGGCCCTCCTGCACGACACGGTCGAGGACACCGACTACTCGCTCGATCAGCTGACCGCCGACTTCGGCGACGAGGTCGCGATGCTGGTCGACGGCGTCACGAAGCTCGACAAGGTCAAGTACGGCGACGCTGCGCAGGCGGAGACCGTCCGCAAGATGATCGTCGCGATGTCCAAAGACATCCGCGTTCTGCTGATCAAGCTCGCGGACCGCCTGCACAACGCTCGCACCTGGGGGTTCGTCCCTCCCGAGAAGGCCGCCAAGAAGGCCCGCGAGACGCTCGAGATCTACGCGCCGCTGGCGCACCGTCTCGGCATCCAGACCGCCAAGAGCGAGCTCGAGGATCTGTCGTTCGCGGTGCTCCACCCCAAGCTCTATGCCGAGATCGACTCGCTCGTGAAGCAGCGCACCCCGCAGCGCGAGCAGTACGTGCACACGGTCATCGACAACGTCGAGGCGGACCTGCGAGACCTCCGCATCCGCGGACGCGTCATGGGGCGGCCCAAGCAGCTGTACTCCGTCTACCAGAAGATGGTGGTCCGCGGTCGCGAGTTCGACGACATCTACGACCTCATCGGCATCCGCATCATGGTGGGCACGGTCAGGGATTGCTACGCCGTCCTCGGTGCGATCCATGCACGGTGGACGCCGATCCCGGGCCGGTTCAAGGACTACATCGCGACGCCGAAGTTCAACCTCTACCAGTCGCTCCACACGACGGTCATCGGTCCCGGCGGACGCACGGTCGAGATCCAGATCCGCACGCATGAGATGCACCAGCAGGCCGAGTACGGCGTCGCGGCGCACTGGAAGTACAAGGAGCAGATCGCCGGCGGTAAGGCGGACTCCAAGGCGATCGACCAGGACATGGCCTGGCTCGCGCACATCTCCGACTGGCAGGCAGAGACCGCAGACCCCGGCGAGTTCCTCGACTCGCTGCGCTTCGAGATCGGTGCGAAGGAGGTCTACGTCTTCACGCCGAAGGGTCGCGTCGTGGGGCTTCCCGCGGGGGCGACCCCGGTCGACTTCGCGTACGCGGTGCACACCGAGATCGGCCACCGCACGATGGGGGCGAAGGTCAACGGCAGGCTCGTGCCCCTCGAGTCCGAGCTGCACTCCGGTGACGTCGTCGAGGTGTTCACCTCGAAGAATCCGGATGCCGGGCCGAGCCAGGACTGGCTGGCCTTCGTCAAGAGCACCCGAGCGCGCAACAAGATCCGCGGCTGGTTCACGAAGGAACGCCGAGACGAGGCCGTCGAGCAGGGCAAGGACGCGATCGCTCGCGCGATGCGCCGACAGAACCTACCGCTGCAGCGGCTCATGAGCCAGGACTCGTTCACCGCCGTCGCCCACCAGCTCCGGTACGAAGACGTGACCGCGCTCTACGCGGCGGTCGGCGAAGGCCACGTCTCGACGCAGTCCGTCATCGAGAAGGTGACCGCGCTCGTCCGTTCCGAGGAGGAGGAGACCTCCACCGGTCCCATCGACCTGCCGGCCGTAGGGCGTTCGAAGGCGCCGCGCGGTGGCGACTCCGGTGTCCTCGTCCGCGGCGCCCCCGACATCCTCGTCAAACTCGCCAAGTGCTGCACACCGGTGCCGGGCGACGAGATCGTGGGCTTCGTGACCCGCGGAAGCGGTGTGTCGGTGCACCGAGCGGACTGCACGAACGTCGGCTCGCTCCGCGATCAGCCCGATCGACTGATCGACGTGTCATGGGCTCCGACGTCGAAGAGCGTCTTCCTCGTGCACATCCAGGTGGAGGCGCTCGACCGTTCGGGCCTGCTCAGCGACATCACGCGGGTGCTCAGCGAACACCACGTGAATATCCTGTCGGCATCCGTCCAGACGACCAACGACCGTCTGGCCCTCAGCCGTTACGTCTTCGAGATGGGCGACACCGTCCACCTCGATCGCGTGTTGAACGCCGTCCGGCGCATCGACGCCGTGTACGACGTCTACCGGGTCACTTCTTCCTGACGCCGCCGTAGTTCTGCGGCCGCCGCCCGTTTGTGGTGGATGGGACCCGCCGCGTCGATCCAGGTGACGGCATCGGCGAGGAGGTCCGGTCGCCACGCGAGCATGTCATCGACCAGGTGGCGCGGCGAGCCGCCGACCACGGCGTCGCGGACGAGGTCGACGAGGGTGCGGACGGGCGTCGTCACGGCGACGCCGCTGATGAGCTCGATGTCGCCGGCCGGCAGCGCGACGTCCCGGAACCGGATGCGCGCGTCGACCGGGAACGCTGCTCGCCGCCGGCCGGCGCGCTGCAGAGTGTGGATGAGCGGCGGGTCCGGGATGGCACCGTGCACCCACGCCGCGCTCGCGTGGGTGACTGCGCGCTCCGGCCCGCCGATGGAGCGGAAGGACGCTGCGCGCAGCTCTCGTGTCTCGACGGCGTCCGCCGGCATGAACGCCTCGCCGACCTCCACCAGGTCGCCGTCGAGACGGGCGGCGGTCAGCTCCGCAGTCGACAACCGATCATCGGCGAAGTAGAGGAACGGCCACATGAGGGCAGTCTGCGCCATCGAGGTGTGTCGCCGTCGGGCCGCCGACACCTCTGTGGAGAACGCAGAGAGCGGAGCACCCCGGGGGAGTGCTCCGCTCTCTGTCGGTACGAGGTGTCAGCCGCCGAGGGCGCGCAGCCAGCCCTTGCGGGCTTCGAGAGCGTCCTTCGCCTTGGCGATGGCGGCCTTGTCCTTCGTGTCCTCTGCGGCCGCGAGTTCTTCTTCGAGCTTGGTGATGGCGTCCTGGAGCTGGCTCGTCATGTCGTTCTGACGTGCCTTCGTCTCGGGGTTGTTGCGCTTCCAGTCCTCGTCCTCGCGGGACTTCAGCGTGGTCTCGACCTTGCGGAGCTGGTCGTCCAGCCCGCGCTCGGTGTCGCGCGGGAACACACGACCGATCTCGTCCCAGCGGCGCTGGATGTTCGTGAGGAGTGTGCGCGCCTTGGCGTTGTCCTTCTCCTTCGCGACGGCGGCGGCTTCGTCGAGCAGAGCGCGCTTGGCCTCGATCTTCTCCTTCGATGCTTCTACGTCCGCGTTCTCGCGTTCGATGCGCGCACCGTAGAGGACGTCGCCGGCGGCCTTGAACCGGGCCCAGAGCGCGTCGTCCGCCTTCTTTCCGGCGCGGCCGGCGCTCTTCCACTGGTCGAGCAGCTCGCGGTACGCCGAGATGCCATCCTCACCCCTCGTCGCCAGCGCCTCGGCGCGCTCGACGAGGCGCGTCTTCGCGTCGCGGGCGCTCTTGTGCTGCTCGTCGAGGCTCGAGTAGAACTCGCGCCGGTTCTTGTCGACGACGGCACGTGCGTCACGGAATCGCTTCCAGAGCTGCTGACCGACCGCCTTGGGCAGGCGGGGGCCGGTGCTCTGGTGCTCCTGCCAGCGTGCGAACAGCGCGGCCACGTCCGCCGTCGTCTGCTTCCACTGGATGGAGCGCGGGTCCTTGGCGGCGATCGCCTCGATCTCGGCGACGATGCTCTCGCGCTCGGCGACGGCGGCATCCACTGCTGCCCGCTGCGCCTGCGCCTCTTCCGCACTCGCTTCGGACAGTGCCCCCTCGAGCGCGGTGACGCGTGCCTCGAGCGTGGCCAGGTCGCCGACTGCGGCAGCGCCGTCGAGCCGTTCACGGATCGTCCGGGCGGTGCCGCGCAGGTCTGATGCCGAGGCGCCGCCCCGACGGTGGCGCACCTCGAGCAGCGTCACCTCGGAGGCGAGGTCTGCATACTTGCGCTCGAAGTAGGCGAGCGCCTCTTCGGGGGTGCCGTCGGGGTACTGGCCGACGACGCGCCACTGGTCGCCCTCACGGACGGAGACGGTGCCGTCGTCGTCGACGCGGCCCCACGGCTGGGTCTCGGCGGATTCGGGGGTGGCGGAACTCACGGGGGTCACCTCGTCGGCGGCATGCGCCGCATGGGGGGTCGGATTAGTGACTCAGCCTAGTACGCGGCGGTCACGGGGTCGGAGTGGGCGTCGGCGAATCCGTCGCCGTGGGCGACGGCGCGGGTGTCTCGCTCGTCGTCGAGGTCGGGGTCGGGCTCGGTGCGGGTTCGGGAGTTCCGGGGCCCACGGTGTAGTAGGACGCCTGACCCGCCAGGATCCCCAGAAGAAGGATGCCGCCCGCGACGCCGGCGATCACGTTGTCGCGGCGGCGGCGCTGCACCAGCGACGCGTTGAAGCGTCGGCGCGCCTCATAGA
Source organism: Microbacterium aquilitoris (assembly GCF_031932285.1). Lineage (NCBI taxonomy): Bacteria > Bacillati > Actinomycetota > Actinomycetes > Micrococcales > Microbacteriaceae > Microbacterium > Microbacterium aquilitoris. Next base: position 986,907 of record NZ_JAUZVT010000002.1, on the reverse strand, counting down.
GGCGGACGCGCTCCCGTTCCTGTGCGCTTGCGCGCGGCCTGCTCTTGCCCGCTGCCACGGCGATCCTTCCGTCGGGGCTGCGCACGAGCCCAGCCACCTGCAGATTATTCGGCTCGCGCGCTCGCGACAAAACCCGGGGGCCATGCCTCGACCCGGGATGTCGGTGACGGCGATTAGCCTGGGACGATGGCACAGAGTGACGCGCTTTTCCGTGGAGCGACGCCACTGGCCGTCAGGATGCGACCGGCATCCCTCGACGAGGTGGCCGGTCAGACGCATCTGCTGCGCCCCGGTTCGCCGCTCGTCGCCCTCGCAGATTCGGGGCGCGCGACCACCGGCGCGGTGTCCGTGATCCTGTGGGGGCCGCCGGGGACGGGGAAGACGACGCTGGCGCAAGCGATCGCGCGGACGTCGGGCCGTCGGTTCGTGGAGCTGTCCGCGGTGACTGCCGGCGTCAAGGACGTCCGCGAGGTCATGCAGGAGGCGATGACGCAGCGCGACCTCTACGGCGCCTCCACGATCCTCTTCCTCGATGAGATCCACCGCTTCACGAAGGCTCAGCAGGATGCTCTGCTCCCGGGTGTCGAGAACGGGTGGGTCATCCTCATCGCCGCGACCACCGAGAACCCTTCCTTCTCGGTCATCTCGCCGCTGCTGTCGCGGTCGCTTCTGCTCACCCTGCAGCCGCTCACCGATGAGGACCTCGGGATGCTGATCGACCGAGCCGTCAGCGATGCGAGGGGACTCGCGGGTGCGGTCAGCCTGTCGGACGAGGCGCGCGCCGCGTTGGTCCACCTCGCATCCGGTGACGCGCGGCGTGCCTTGACCTCGCTCGAGGCCGCGGCGTCCATGGCTGAGCCCGCGGAGCCGACCGACGAATCGGATGACGGCGCCGAGGAGACCGCCCCGCCGGTCATCACGGCGGAGCACGTCGCGCAGGCCGTCGACCGCGCGCTGCTGCGGTACGACCGGCAGGGCGACGAGCACTACGACGTCATCAGTGCCTTCATCAAGTCGATCCGCGGATCCGACCCGGATGCCGCGATCCACTACCTCGCCCGGATGATCGAAGCCGGTGAGGATCCCCGGTTCATCGCGCGGCGCCTCGTCATCTCCGCCGCAGAGGACATCGGACTCGCCGACCCGCAGGCGCTCCAGATCGCGGTCGCCGCGGCCGACGCGGTTGCGTTCATCGGGATGCCGGAGGGACGCATCCCCCTGGCGGAAGCGACCGCCTACCTCGCGACCACGGCGAAATCGAACGCCGCGTACACCGCGATCAACGCGGCGATCGCGGACGTCCGTGCCGGCGGTTTCGGCCGGGTGCCGATCCACCTGAGGGACGCGCATTACGCCGGAGCGAAGCGCCTGGGTCACGGCAAGGGGTACGTCTACCCGCACGATCTCGATGTCGGCGTCGCGACGCAGCAGTACCTGCCCGACGAACTGCGTGGTCGCCGCTATTACGAGCCGACCGGTCGGGGTGTGGAGCGGGACATCTCCGCCCGACTCGAGAAGATCCGGAAGATCCTCGGTGACTGATCCTCGGTGGGTGCGCGAATCGGGTGAGGTCGTCTACGACGGCTTCACCCGGATCCGGCGCGACGTGTACCGGATGCCGGACGGCGCGCGCGCCGACTGGGACGTCCTCGACCAGGGCGACACGATCGCGGTCATCGCCTTCACCCCGCATGGCACGGTGGTCCTCTTCGATCAATTCCGGGTCGGCCCGCAGCGTGTCATCGCCGAGATCCCCGGGGGCGCCGTCGATCCGGGTGAGTCGCCGCGAGAGGCGGGCGTCCGGGAACTCCGCGAAGAGACCGGCTATCGGGCGGGCATCGTCGTGGAGGCGGGCTCCGAGTGGAGCGGCGCCAACTCGACGCGGCGTCAGCACGTCCTGATCGCCGCGGACTGCGTCCCGGAAGGCCCGCCGGAATGGGATGAGCTCGAGCACGGCACCGTGCGCGAGGTCCCGGATGCCGCCTTCTTCGCCCATCTGCTGTCCGGCGAGCTGAGTGATGCCGGCGTGGCGCTGCGCGGACTCACCGTCTTCGCGCGTGACGCGAACGTCGACGTGGGGCTGGAACCGCTGCAGCGGCGCGTCCGAGCGATGCTGAGCGGCGATGCACCTGCAGCAGGCGGGGCCGATGACCTCGGCCGGAGGATCGACGATGTGTGGGCGGCGGCCGACGAAGAGAAGCCCGACGAGCTCCGCGCCGCGATGAGCGGCGCGCTCGCGGGGACTCCCGGCAGCGACCCTCGAGCCCTGTTCGAGCGTGCGTCCGTCGAGGACTTCCTGGGGGAGGAGGCGGCGGCGATCCCGCTTTATCGCGCGGCGCTCGCTGCGGGGCTCGAGTCTCCCTACGAGACGCAGGCGAGGATCCAGCTGGCGAGTTCCCTGCGCAACGTGGGGGATGCCTCGGGCGCGATCGCCGTTCTGAGGGACGTCCCGCCGACCGACCCGTTGGCGGGCGCCGCGGCCGGCTTCCGAGCGCTCGCCCTGTACGACGACGACAAAGCCGTCCGTGCGCTCCGCACCGCGCTCGCGGCTCTCGCTGACGGGATACCGCTCTACGACCGGGCGCTCCGCGCCTACGCAGCCGAGGTCCGTTCCCGCCCTCGCATCCGCGTGATCTCGGTGGCGGTCGTCATGAGGGACGGGTTCATCCTGGGGGAGCTGTATCCGGCGACGACGGTCCGCCCGGCCTTCTTGCGGGCTCCGGGCGGCGGTGTGGAACCGGGGGAGACGGCCGAGGCGGCCGTCCGCCGGGAGCTCGCAGAGGAACTCGGGGCGACGGTGACGGAGTCGCGGCTCCTCGGGGTCATCGAGAACATCTTCGACAACGAGGGCCGGCCCGGACACGAGATCGCGTACCTCTTCGCGGTGAGCAGTCCCGAGCTCGATGCCCTGAGCGTCGACGAGCGGATCCAGGTTCTCGACGGTGAGACGTCGGTCGGCTGGTACCGGCTCGATGACCTCCACCCGGATGCGTTCCCCTTCTACCCGCCCGGTGCGCTCGATCTGGCTCACGGCCAGGGATGATCCCACCCGTCTGTTAGGCTTAATCGGCTCGAAACCGTGTTTTCGGGCATCCTCTTCTCTCTTTCCCACCTTTCGGCGTGCCCCGGCGTGCAGTCCGAGAGGGCGAGAGACGGCGATACGCCCGTGAGCCGTGAAAGACATGGCCACGTCATGGAAGGAAGATTTCGTGGCAACGAAGTCCCAGGACCGCCGCAAGGTGCGCCTCTCGCGCGCCCTCGGCGTCGCACTGACCCCCAAGGCCGCCCGCTACCTCGAGAAGCGTCCCTACGCTCCCGGTGAGCACGGCCGCACCAAGCGCAAGCAGGACAGCGACTACGCCGTCCGTCTTCGCGAGAAGCAGCGTCTGCGCGAGCAGTACGGCATCCGCGAGAAGCAGATGCGCAACACCTTCAACGAGGCCCGCCGCACGGAGGGTCTGACCGGTGAGAACCTCGTCGAGCTCCTCGAGATGCGTCTCGACTCGCTCGTGCTCCGTTCGGGCTTCGCCCGCACGACGGCGCAGGCGCGTCAGCTCGTCGTGCACCGTCACATCCTCGTCGACGGCCAGCTCGTCGACCGCCCGTCCTTCCGCGTGAAGCCGGGCCAGACGATCCACGTCAAGGCCAGGAGCGAGGCTCTCGAGCCGTTCCAGGTCGCAGCCGCCGGCGGTCACGCCGAAGTCCTGCCCCCGGTTCCCGGTTACCTGTCGGTCGAGCTCGACAAGCTCCAGGCCCGTCTCGAGCGTCGCCCCAAGCGCGCCGAGGTCCCGGTGACCTGTGAAGTCCAGCTCGTCGTCGAGTACTACGCCGCGCGCTAAGCGAGGTTCGACCGCTCAGCGGTTCGAAGGGGCGTCGGGTTCACCCGGCGCCCCTTCTGCTTTGCACCTAACATGGACCCCATGAAGAAAGTCCTCTGGTTCCTGATGGGCATCGTCGCCGGCTTCGTCGCCGCGCACCTGGTCAACAAGGACCCGCGAGGCCAGGAACTCCTCTCCGAGGTCGACCTCCGCATCTCCGAGTTCACCGACCGGATGGGCGAGGCCTACCGGACGCAGGAGGCGAAGATCGAGGGCATCGTCGCCGACGCGCAGGACGCCCTGTCGAAGGATGCCGCGTCCGCCCCGCAGGGCGACTGACCCACTTCCCCATCTCCCGGTCGCGGCCCCTGGGACGCGACCGATCCCGCATGCAGTTTGAGGACACACGATGAAGACCGCTGAGATCGCCCGGCGCTACCTGGACTATTTCGAGAAGCGCGGGCACACGATCGTGCCCTCGGCATCCCTCGTCAGCGACGACCCGGCGCTGCTGTTCACCGTCGCCGGCATGGTCCCCTTCATCCCGTATCTCTCGGGCGATGTTCCCGCGCCCTACAAGCGTGCGGCGGACAACCAGAAGTGCATCCGCACGAACGACATCGAAGAGGTCGGCAAGACCCCGCGTCACGGCACGTTCTTCCAGATGCTGGGCAACTGGTCGTTCGGCGACTACTTCAAGAAGGACGCGATCCGGTACGCCTGGGAGCTCCTCACCACGCCCGACGACGACGGGGGGCTCGGATTCGATCCGAAGGACCTCTGGGTCACCGTCTACGAGGAGGACGACGAGGCGATCCAGCTCTGGCTCGAGCACTCGAGCCTCCCCGAGGAGCGCATCCAGCGCCTGGGCAAGGACACCAACTACTGGACCACGGGGCTTCCCGGTCCCGCCGGCCCGTGCTCCGAGATCTTCTTCGACCGCGGTCCCGAGTACGGCGTCGACGGCGGACCCGCCACGGATGACGACCGCTACGTCGAGATCTGGAACCTCGTGTTCATGCAGTACGAGATCACGAACGTGCGCTCGAAGTACGAGTTCGACATCATCGGGGATCTGCCCGCGCAGAACATCGACACCGGTATGGGGCTCGAGCGCGTCGCGTTCATCAAGCAGGGTGTCGACAACATGTACGAGACGGACCAGGTCCGTCCCGTCCTCGACAAGGCCGTGGAGCTCTCGGGCAAGCGGTACGGCGAGAACCACGACGACGACGTCCGCTTCCGTGTGGTGGCGGACCACATCCGCTCGTCGCTCATGCTCCTGTCCGACGGCGTCACTCCGGCCAACGACGGCCGCGGCTACATCCTGCGCCGTCTCATGCGCCGCGCGATCCGCTCGATGCGTCTGCTGGGCGTCGAGGGACCGACGTTCGCGGAGCTCTTCGCCGTCTCCCGGGACGCCATGAAGGAGTCGTACCCCGTCGTCGAGACCGACTACGCCCGGCTGTCGCAGTACGCTCTGGCCGAGGAGGCGACGTTCCTGCGCACCCTCGCGAGCGGGTCGGAGATCCTCGACACCTCGATCGAGTCGGCGAAGTCCACGCAGTCGACCGCGCTGAGCGGCTCGCAGGCGTTCCTGCTGCACGACACGTACGGCTTCCCGATCGACCTCACGCTCGAGATCGCCGAGGAAGCCGGCCTCACGGTCGACCGCGCCGGATTCGACACCCTCATGAAGGAGCAGCGGGACCGCGCCAAGGCCGACGCCCGCTCGCGCAAGCGTCAGCTCGCCGACACGAGCGTCTACCGCGACTTCCGCGCGCTGGGTGAGACGGTCTTCACGGGATACACGGATCTCGAGACGGAGTCCCGGATCCTCGGCATCCTCGTCGACGGCGCCCCGGCCGATCGTGCCGCGCAGGGGCAGATAGCCGAGGTCATCACCGCCGAGACCGCCCTTTACGCGGAGTCCGGCGGCCAGGTCGCTGACAAGGGCGTCATCGTCGGTCCGGGCTACGAACTCGAGGTCCTCGACGTGCAGAAGCCCGTCCCCGGTCTCATCAGCCACACGGTCGAGGTGACCACGGGCGAGGTCGCCGTCGGTCACGCCGCGACGACGGTGGTGGATGCCGCGAACCGCCGTGCGGCCGCGCAGGCCCACTCCGCCACCCACCTCGTTCACGCCGCTCTGCGCGACACCCTCGGTAAGAGCGCCACCCAGGCGGGCTCCCTCAACCGCGCCGGATATCTGCGGTTCGACTTCTCGTGGGGTCAGGCGCTCTCGCCCGAGACCCGGAGCGAGATCGAGGAGATCGCCAACAACGCCGTCCGCGACGACCTCGAGGTCACGACCCGGGTCATGTCGCTCGACGAGGCGAAGGCCGCGGGCGCCATGGCGCTGTTCGGCGAGAAGTACGGCGACACCGTGCGGATGGTCGACATCGGCGGCCCCTGGTCGCGCGAGCTGTGCGCCGGCACTCATGTGTCCTCGAGCGCCCAGGTAGGGCTCATCAACCTCGTGGGGGAGTCGTCGGTCGGCGCCTCCAACCGCCGCGTCGAGGCCCTCGTGGGTCAGGATGCGTTCCGCGAGCTCGCGGCCGAGCGGGCGATCGTGTCCCAGCTCACCTCGGGACTGAAGATCCCGCGTGACCAGCTGCCCGCCCGCATCGCGGAGCTCCAGGCGAGCCTCAAGGCGGCAGAGAAGAAGATCGCCCAGTTCGAGGCGAAGGCCCTCGGCGAGCGGGTCCCGACTCTTGCGGCATCCGCCGTCTCCGCCGGTTCCTACCGTGTGGTGGCGCAGTCGATCGGCTCGGTCGCCTCCGCAGACGACCTGCGGACCCTCGCGCTGCAGGTGCGCGAGCGTCTCGGTTCCGACGCCGGTGTCGTCGCCCTCGCGGGTGAGGCCGGTGGGCGTCCGATCGTCATCGTCGCGACGAACGAGGCCGCGCGTGCCGCGGGTGCCAAGGCCGGCCTGCTCGCGAAGACCGCTGCCGGTGTGCTCGGCGGCGGCGGCGGCGGCCGTGACGATGTGGCTCAGGGAGGCGGAACGGATGCGTCCGCTCTGCCGACCGCGCTGAGCGGCATCGTCGCGGCACTGGAGGGTGCGACCGCGTGAGCGGTTTCCGTCGCGGGGTCCGACTCGGGATCGACGTCGGGCGAGCCCGCGTCGGGGTCGCCCGGTGCGATCCGGACGGGATGCTCGCCGTCCCCGTCGAGACCGTGCCCCGGGCCGAGACCTCGGTCGCGCGCATCGTCGAGATCGCGCGCGAGTACGACCCGCTCGAGATCCTTGTCGGTCTCCCGATCAGCCTCGGCGGGTCAGAGACCGCATCGACGACGGATGCGCGCGAGTTCGCCACCGAGCTCTCCGCCGCCGTCGATGCGCCCATCCGACTGGTCGACGAGCGGCTGAGCACCGTTTCGGCGAACGCCGTGCTCCGTCAGAACGGGCGTTCGCAGAAGTCGTCTCGTAGGATTGTCGACCAGATCGCCGCGGTCGTCCTCCTCCAGCAGGCGATCGACGTCGAGAAGAGCACCGGTAACCCGGCCGGTGCGGCGCTGTAGGAGACGCAGGAGTCCACCGATGTCCGAGACCCCCTCGCGCGACGACCGCCCCGAGACCTTCCCGGCAGATCCTTCCGCTCCGACGGACGGGGCGATCCCGTCGTCGCGTCGGGCTGCCCGGAGGGCGCAGAGCCAGGAGCCGACGGGGTCGGCGACGGACGCCGGAGCCGTGCCCGGTGGGCAGCGGGAAGAGGCAGCATCCGTTGCTGCTCCACGTCCTCGTCCGGCCGAGCGGGCGACCGCCTCGTCGACCGCCCCGATCGACGCGCTCTTCGAGGACGAGGGACTGAAGGCCCCGTCCGCCGCACCGCATCGGCAGGACCGTGACCGGCGCAAGAGCCGGGTCGCCGCGTGGGGCGTCTTCGTCATCATCATCGCCATCATCGGCGGACTGGTCGGCGGCGGGTTCGCCGTGTTCAACACCTACGAGGATCAGATCCGGAAGGTCCTCGGATGGGAGGAGCCGAAGGATTACGAGGCCGGTCTCGCCGAAGGCGAGGCGAGCGTCACGGTCCTCTCGGGCCAGACGGGTGCCGACATCTCCCGCGCCCTCTTCGATGCGGGGGTCACGAAGACCTCCGACGCGTTCTACTCGTATCTGATCGACAACGGAGAGGATCCGAACGTCCTCAAACCGGGCGTGTACTCCCTGCAGAAGAAGATGACCTCGCAAGCGGCGTTCGAGGCTCTGCTCGATCCCGCGAACAAGCAGGAGTACACCGCCCAGCTGCGCGAGGGCCTGACGGTCGCGCAGTCGGTCCCGCGCATCGCCGAAGGCGTCGGACTGCCCGTCGCCGATGTCGAGGCGGCCGTCAAGGACCCCGCTGCTTACGGGGTGAAGGCGCCGAGTCTCGAAGGATGGCTGTTCCCGGCGACGTACACCTTCAACCCCGGCGTGACCGCGAAAGAGGTCGTTCAGACGATGGTCGACCGGACCATCGCAGCCCTCGACGACGCCGGCGTGCCCGCCGATCAACGGGAGAAGATCCTCACGATCGCGTCGATCATCGAAAAGGAAGGCCGCTACGAGGACGACTTCTACAAGGTCTCCCGCGTGATCCAGAACCGGTTGGATCCTGCGATCAGCGACACCAACGGTCTCCTGCAGATGGACTCGACCGCGCAGTACCCGTTCGCCGACCGCGAGGGCGGGACGAACTCGCGCGCCGAGGAGCTCGCGGACGACAACGGGTGGAACACGTACAAGAAGAAGGGTCTGCCGGTCACCCCCATCGCGAACCCGGGAGAGCTCGCCATGAAGGCGGCTCTGAACCCGGCCGAGGGACCGTGGCAGTACTTCGTCACGGTCAACCTCGACACGGGGGAGACCGTCTTCTCGGCGACCTTCGCCGAGCATGAGAAAGCCGTCGCCCAGTACCAGAAGTGGTGCCGCGACAACCCCGACGGAGGCTGCTCCTGATGACGGCCACCGCCCCGGAGGCCACCGCTCTGGAAGTCTGGGGCGATCCGATCGGGCACAGCCTGTCGCCGGCCATGCACACGGCCGCGTACGCGTCGCTCGGCTGGGAGTGGACCTACGGCCGACGACGCGTCGACCAGGCGTCGTTCGCGGGCGAGCTCGCCGCCCTCGGCGCCGACCACCGCGGACTCTCGCTGACGATGCCGCTGAAGCGCGCGGCGTTCGACGTCGCGTCCGAGCGCGACGTGCGCGCCACCCTTGTCGGTGCGGCGAACACGCTGGTGCGGACGCCCGCGGGGTGGCGGGCGTTCAACACGGATGCCGGGGGCATCGTCGCCGCGCTCCGTGAACAGGGTGTCGAGGCCGTCGACCGCGCACGCATCGTCGGTGCGGGGGCGACGGCATCCGCCGCGCTCGTGGCGCTGTCCGAGCTCGGCGTCCGCGACGTCGAGGTCGCCGCACGTCGCCCTGAGGCGGCGCAGGGACTCGTCGACCTGGGGGAGCGGCTCGGTGTCCGCGTCGTCGCCGCACCGCTCGCGGGCGAACGGACCGACGCCGTCGATGCGACGATCGCGACGCTGCCGGGCGGGGTATCGGTGGATGCCGGGACCGCGGACGCCCTGGCGGCGGCGGGCGGCATGCTCATGGACGTCGTCTACGGTCACTGGCCCACCGACTTGTCCCGGGCGTGGGACCGCGCCGGGCGGCCCGCCTCGGGGGGAGAGGGGATGCTGCTGCACCAGGCGGTCCTGCAGATCCGGGCGTTCGCCACGGGGGGCGTCGACGAACCGCTCCCGCGCGAGCCCGATGTGGTGGCGGTCATGCGCCGTGCGCTCGTGGGAGACTAGACCAATGCTCCGCGTGCTCACCGCCGGCGAATCCCACGGCCCCGAACTCGTCGCCATCATGGAGGGCCTGCCCTCCGGCGTCCCCGTCTCGCTCGACGCGATCCGCGCCGACCTCGCTCGACGCAAGCTCGGCTACGGCCGCGGCTCGCGGATGAAGTTCGAGGAGGACGAGCTGAACCTCTCGGGCGGCGTCCGACACGGTCTCTCGCTCGGCAGTCCGATCGCCCTTCGCATCGGCAACACCGAGTGGCCCAAGTGGGTCGAGGTCATGAACCCCGAGCCCACCGAGTTGAGCGAGCGCTCCCGCGGCCGCGGTGCCGCGCTCACGCGCCCCCGCCCCGGTCACGCCGACCTCGTGGGCATGCAGAAGTACGACTTCGATGAGGCCCGTCCGATCCTCGAGCGCGCCAGCGCCCGCGAGACGGCCGCTCGTGTCGCGCTCGGCGCGATCGCCCGCAGCTTCCTGTCCGAGCTCGGCATCCGCCTCGTGAGCCACACCCTGTCGATCGGTCCCGTGCAGGTGCCCGAGGGGGCGGAGCTCCCCGGTCCCGACGACGTCGACGCGCTCGACGCCGATCCGCTCCGCTGCTTCGACCCGGCGACCTCCGAGCGCATGGTCGCCGAAGTGGATGCCGCGAAGAAGGACGGCGACACCCTCGGCGGCATCGTCGAGGTGCTCGCCTACGGTCTTCCCCCGGGGCTCGGATCGCACGTGCACTGGGACCGCCGTCTCGACGGCAAGCTCGCCCAGGCCCTCATGAGCGTCCAGGCGATCAAGGGCGTCGAGGTCGGCGACGGGTTCGAGACGACGCGTCGCCGCGGGTCCGCCGCGCACGATGAACTCTTCGCGACGGAAGGCGGCATCACGCGCGCCTCCGACCGCGCCGGCGGGACCGAGGGCGGCATGTCGACCGGCACGGTGCTCCGCGTCCGGGCCGGCATGAAGCCGATCGCGACGATCCCGCACGCGCTGCGCACGGTCGACGTGGCCACCGGCGAGACCGCCGCGGCCCACCACCAGCGTTCGGACGTCTGCGCGGTACCGGCGTCGGGCGTCGTCGCCGAGGCGATGGTCGCGATCGTGCTCGCCGATGCCGTGCTCGAGAAGTTCGGCGGTGACAGCATCCGTGAGACGCGTCGCAACCTCGAGACCTACCTCGCGGCGATCCCCGAGACGCTCAAGACGACCCCTGCGTCCGAGGCGGCACTCCTCGCGCATGACCTCGCCTGAGCCGTCGTCGATCGTCCTGATCGGTCCGATGGGGGCCGGTAAGACGAGTGTCGGCAAGCGGGTCGCCAAGCGGCTCGGCCGGACCTTCCACGACACCGATGCGATGGTCGTGAGAGCGCATGGACCGATCGCGGAGCTCTTCGCGACGCAGGGCGAGCCCCGCTTCCGCGAACTCGAGCGCGATGCGGTCGAGGAGGCGCTGTCGCGCGGCGGCGTCGTGTCGCTCGGTGGCGGAGCGGTCCTCGACGAGACAACACGCGAGCGGCTTCGCGCCCATCGCGTCGCGCTCCTCACCGTCGCTCCTCGCGTCGTCGCGCGTCGATTGGGCGAAGCGGCATCCCGCCCCCTGCTCTCGGCGGGCGACGAGACGCCGATCCAGCGCTGGGAGCGCATCTACGCCGAGCGCCGACCACTGTACGAATCCGTCGCCGACGCGACGTTCGACACATCATCCGGGCCACTCGAGAACATCGTGACCGCCATCGCGGACTGGGCCGAGCCCGCCGCCGACATTCCGGGAGTCACCCCATGACCCACACGACCATCAGCGTCACCGGCGCAACTCCCTACGACATCCACGTCGGGCGGGGACTCCTCGCCGGAGTCCGCGATCACCTCGCCCCGACGGTGAAGAAGGTGCTGATCGTCCACACCCCGCGCCTGGGGGCGAAGGCCTCGGAGCTCCGAGACCTCCTCGTCGCCGACGACGCGCTCGAGGTGCTGATCGCAGAGATCCCCGACGCCGAGGACGGCAAGCGCATCGAGGTCGCGGCCTTCTGCTGGCAGGTCATGGGCCAGGCCGACTTCACTCGCACCGACGCGGTCATCGGCTTCGGCGGCGGCGCGGTGACGGACCTCGCCGGGTTCGTCGCGGCATCCTGGCTGCGCGGCGTGCAGATCGTGCAGATCCCGACGACGGTCCTCGGGATGGTGGATGCCGCCGTCGGCGGCAAGACCGGCGTCAACACGGCCGAGGGGAAGAACCTCGTCGGCGCGTTCTGGGCGCCGCGGTCGGTGATCTGCGACCTCGACGTGCTGGACACGTTGCCGCGCAACGAGATCGTCGCCGGATTCGCCGAGGTCGTGAAGGCCGGCTTCATCTGGTTCCCCGAGATCCTCGACATCGTCGAGCGCGACCCCGAGGCCGCCGTCGACCCCTCGACCGACGAGTTCCGCCGCTGCATCGAGCTCGCGATCGAGATGAAGGCGCGTGTCGTGAGCGAGGACTTCCGCGAGGCGGGGCTCCGTGAGGTCCTGAACTACGGGCACACCCTGGGGCACGCCATCGAACACGCCGAGCGGTACCGCTGGCGTCACGGCGCCGCCATCTCGATCGGCATGATGTACGTCGCCGAACTGTCGCGACTGGCGGGGCGTCTCTCCGACGAGGACGTCGCCCGGCACCGTCGCATCTTCGACATGCTCGGCCTCCCGACGACCTACCGCATGGACGGCTGGCAGCACCTTCTGGGCGTCATGCAGCGCGACAAGAAGTCGCGCGCCGGCATGCTCCGCTTCATCGTCCTCGACGCGATCGGCAAGCCGACCGTCATGCAGGCCCCCGACGAGTCACTGCTGTTCGCCGCGTACCAGGAGATCACCGGGTGACGGATGCCGCGGTCCGCCGCATCCGTCTGCAGGAGTGGCGCGAGGTCCGCGACCTCCGCATCCGCGCGGTGAGCGACCCGGCGGCATCCCTCGCCTTCCTGACCAACCGCGAGCAGGAGCTGGCCCGGGACGACGCGCACTGGCAGTCGCGGACCGCGGATGCGGCGATGGGCGAGAACGCGGCGCAGTTCGTCGCGATCTCAGGGGAGAGGTGGATCGGCTCCGTGACGGTCCTCGTGCGGGATGCAGGCGCGACGGACGCGCTCGGACGCGGCGTCGCCGCCCCACGGGCCGAACTCGTCGGTGTCTTCGTCGACCCGGGCCATCGCGGTCGCGGCGTCCTCGACGCCCTGGTGGCGGAGGCATCCGTCTGGGCCGAGACCGCCGGCGCTGACGGGCTCACCCTCGACGTCCACATCGACAACGCCCGCGCGCAGGCGGCCTACCGCCGGCTCGGTTTCACGGCGACCGGGCTCGCCCTCGACACAGAGGTTGGGCGCGAGATCCAGATGCACCGCCCCTCCCACTAGGGTCGTCACGTGTCGACCTCCCGCCGCCTGCTCCTCGTCAACGGACCGAACCTGAACCTGCTCGGCATCCGGGAACCCGACGTCTACGGGCATGCGACCCTCGACGACGTCGTCGCCCTCGTCGAGCGGACGGCCGCGGAGTCCGGCTACGAGGTGCGGGCGGTGCAGAGCAACCACGAGGGCGTCCTCATCGACGCGATCCACGCGGCCCGCACGGACTGCGCGGGGATCGTCATCAACCCGGGCGGGCTGACGCACACCTCCGTCGTGCTGCGCGACGCCCTCTCGGGGGTCGCGCTGCCCGTCGCCGAGGTCCACATCTCCGACGTCTCGGCGCGCGAGCCCTTCCGGCACCACTCCTACGTCGCCGACGTCGCCGTCGTCCACGTGGTCGGCCGAGGGGTCGCCGGGTACGCCGACGCGACCCGCGAACTGCTTTCGACCCTCGCGAGCTGACCGCTTTCCGGGGCGGATGCCGCGGCATCCCGTAGAATCGATCGTCGGCCGCATCGGCCCCGAACTCACCGAACGGAAAATCGCACTCTCATGGCATCCACTGCAGACATCAAGAACGGCGTCGTCCTGTCCATCGACGGACAGCTCTGGAACGTCGTCGAGTTCCAGCACGTGAAGCCCGGCAAGGGTGGCGCCTTCGTCCGCACGAAGCTCAAGAACGTCGTCTCCGGCAAGACCGTCGACCGCACGTACAACGCGGGCGCGAAGATCGAGATCGAGAACGTCGACCGCCGCGATTTCACCTACCTGTACAACGACGGCGACAGCTACGTCTTCATGGACGTCGCCGACTACGACCAGCTGAGCGTGACGGCCACCGTCGTCGGCGACGCCGCCAACTACCTGCTCGAGAACCAGCAGGTCCAGATCGCGCTCAACAACGGCAACCCGCTCTACGTCGAGATGCCGGCCTCCGTCGTCCTCGAGATCACCTACACCGAGCCGGGCTTGCAGGGCGACCGCTCGTCGGCCGGCACGAAGCCCGCCACGCTCGAGACCGGCTACGAGATCCAGGTCCCGCTGTTCGTCGAGCAGGGCACCAAGGTCAAGGTCGACACGCGTACCGGGGACTACCTCGGCCGCGTGAGCTGACCGCGCGATGAGCGCACGGAGCAAGGCGCGAAAGCGCGCCCTCGACATCCTGTACCAGGCCGACATCCGCGGTGACGACCTCGGTGTCACGCTCGCCGCAGAGGCGAAGCGCGCGGCGAACGAACCCGCCCGCGAAGCCTCCTGGCTCTACGCCCGCGAGATCGTCGACGGCGTCATCGACGCTCAGAGCGAGATCGACGAGCAGATCATCACGCACGCGCGCGACTGGAAGCTCGAGCGGATGCCGGCGGTCGACCGCGCGATCCTGCGAATGGGCGTCTGGGAGATCCTGCACAACGACCAGGTGCCGACCGCCGTCGCGATCGATGAGGCGGTGGAGCTCGCCAAGGAGTTCTCCACCGACGACTCCGGCTCGTTCGTCCACGGCGTCCTCGCACGCATCGCGCGCTCCTGAGCCGGGGCCGGATCACCTGGCACATTCACCGACAGACGGCATCCCACCCACGACACGCGGCTTCGCGCCGAGTCTTGACCGGGATGCCGTTTCTCGTCGCCGGGGGAGTCCGCAAGGGCGAGCGGATGCCGCGGCTCACCGCCCGGCCCCGCTAGAGTGGTCTCGAACAAGCAACCTTTAACACCGTCCTGTGAGGCGGAGAAGGGAGCGGCGGATGACTTCGCGCATCGTCTTGCACGACGCTGACATCGCCCGCGCACTCACGCGCATCTCTCACGAGATCCTCGAGTCGAACAAGGGCCCCGACGGGCTCGTGCTCCTCGGGATCCCCACCCGCGGCGTCACCCTCGCCGAACGCATCGCCGAGCTCATCGCCTCGTTCACGGGCGTGACCGTCCCGGTCGGCTCGCTCGACGTCACGATGTACCGCGACGACCTGCACCGCAATCCCACGCGGACGCCGCGCCCGACCGAGATCCCGCCCGGCGGCATCGACGCGAAGACCGTGGTCCTCGTCGACGACGTCCTGTTCTCGGGCCGCTCCATCCGCGCCGCCCTGGACGCGCTGCAGGACATCGGACGGCCCGCCGTGGTGCGTCTCGCGATCCTCGTCGACCGGGGTCACCGCGAACTGCCCATCCGCCCGGACTTCGTCGGCAAGAACCTGCCGAGCTCGCGGGAGGAGCGCGTCAACGTGCGGCTGACCGACGTCGACGGTGCCGAGGAGGTGACGATCGCCTCATGAGACACCTCCTCGACACCCGCACCCTCAGCCGGGACGACGCGCTCCGCATCCTCGACGTCGCCGAGGACATGCGCGACACGCAGTCCCGCGAAGTGAAGAAGTTGCCGACGCTGCGCGGTAAGACCGTCGTCAACCTCTTCTTCGAGGACTCGACGCGCACGCGCATCTCGTTCGAAGCGGCCGCGAAGCGGCTCTCGGCCGACGTCATCAACTTCTCGGCCAAGGGGTCCTCGGTCTCCAAGGGCGAGTCCCTTCAGGACACGGCGCAGACCCTGCAGGCGATGGGCGCCGACGCCGTCGTGATCCGCCACGGCGCGTCGGGCGCTCCGCACACGCTCGCGACGAGCGGCTGGATCTCCGCCGGGGTCCTGAACGCCGGAGACGGCACGCACGAGCACCCCACGCAAGCGCTGCTCGACGCCTTCACCATCCGCAAGCGTTTCTTCGGCGACGACAGCAGGGGCCGCGACCTCGCGGGGTTCCACGTCGCGATCGTCGGCGACATCCTGCACTCGCGCGTCGCACGGTCGAACGTCTGGCTGCTCACGACGCTCGGCGCGCGGGTCACCCTCGTCGCACCTCCGACGCTGGTCCCGCAGGACGTCTCGGCCTGGCCTGTGACGATCTCCTACGACCTCGACCAGGCGATCGCCTCGGCGCCGGACGCCGTCATGATGCTCCGCATCCAGCTGGAGCGGATGAACGCCGCCTATTTCCCCACTGAACGGGAGTATTCACGCCGTTGGGGATTGGATGCCGCGCGGATGGGATCTCTTCCGACAGGTAGCATTGTGATGCACCCCGGGCCCATGAACCGGGGTCTGGAGATCTCCGCCGACGCCGCCGATTCGCCACGATCGACTGTGCTCGAGCAGGTCGCGAACGGTGTCTCGGTCCGCATGGCGGCGCTCTACCTGCTCCTGGCGGGGGAGCGACCCACCACCCACCCACAGGAGGAGGCCCGATGAGCGAGAGCATCCTCATCCGCGGGGCGCGGATCGATGGCGGCGTCGCCGCGGACATCCTGATCACGGACGGCGTCATCGCCGAGCTCGGCACGGGTGTCAGCGCGAACGGCGCACGCACGGTGGACGCGGACGGCCTGATCGCGCTGCCCGGCCTGGTCGACCTGCACACGCACCTGCGCGAGCCCGGCTACGAGGCATCCGAGACGATCCTGTCGGGGTCGCGCGCGGCCGCCGCCGGCGGCTACACGACGGTGTTCGCCATGCCGAACACCTCACCGGTCGCCGACACCGCCGGCGTCGTCGAGCAGGAGCTCGCCCTGGGCGAGGCCGCCGGCTACGCCCACGTCCAGCCGATCGGCGCCGTGACCGTCGGGCAGAAGGGCGAGCGACTCGCCGAGCTCGGTGCGATGGCCTCGTCGCGAGCCCGGGTCCGCGTCTTCAGCGACGACGGCTTCTGCGTCTTCGACCCGCTCATCATGCGCCGGGCGCTGGAGTACGTGAAGTCCTTCGACGGCGTCGTCGCGCAGCACGCGCAGGACCCCCGCCTGACCGAGGGTGCCCAGATGAACGAGGGCACCGTGTCGGCCGAGCTCGGCCTCACGGGATGGCCGGCCGTCGCCGAGGAGTCGATCATCGCGCGCGATGTCCTCCTGGCCGAACACGTCGGATCGCGCCTGCACGTCTGCCACCTCTCGACCGCAGGCTCCGTCGACCTCATCCGGTGGGCGAAGAAGCGCGGCATCAACGTCACGGCTGAGGTCACGCCCCACCACCTGCTGCTGACCGAAGACCTCGTGCGCGGCTACGATCCGCGGTTCAAGGTGAACCCGCCGCTGCGGCGGGACGAGGACGTGCGCGCGGTCCGCGAGGGACTCGCCGACGGCACGATCGACATCGTCGCGACCGACCACGCCCCGCACCCCGCCGAGGCGAAGACCTGCGAATGGCAGGCGGCTGCCAACGGGATGGTCGGACTCGAGTCCGCCCTCCGCGTCGTGCACGCCGCGATGGTCGACACCGGCCTGCTCGAATGGTCCGACGTCGTCCGCGTCATGTCCGCAGCCCCCGCCCGCATCGGCCGGCTCGCGGATGCCGGGACCCCGATCGCGGTCGGATCCCCGGCATCCCTCGCCCTCTACGACCCGGCGCCGGTCCGCGCGTTCAGCACGGACGACCTGCGGGGAGGCAGCGTGAACTCGCCCTACCTCGGGCGGGAACTGCCGGGCGAGGTCCGGGCGACGTTCTTCCGCGGCCGGCAGACCGTTGCCGATGGCGCGGTCGTCGCCGAGGTCGTCTCGTGACGCGCGAGGCCGCCGTCCTCGTCATGGTGGCGGTCGCCGTCCTGCTGATCGTGGTCGGACTGATCGCCTGGCGACGACGCTCGAGGCGGGACGCGGGCCTGTCCGCCCCGGTCGGTGACGCCCCCGACGGCGCCGTCGCGAGCCTCCGCTCGGAGGGCCTGTACGTCGCCACGACCCGTCACGGCGATCCGCTGGAGCGGCTCGCGATCCGCGGGCTCGCCTTCCGATCCCGCGTCGACGTCACCGTCACCGACACCGGCGTGGCGCTCGATCTGACCGGCCAGCCGCGGATCTTCCTCGCCGCGGACGCCCTCGTCGCGGTCGACCAGGCGACGGTCGCCATCGACCGCGTGGTCGAGCGCGACGGCCTCGTCCGTCTCGCGTGGACCACCCCCGAGGGCACGGTCGTCGACAGCTACCTCCGCCCGCAGGACCTCTCGGCACGATCGCTCAGCGACGCGATCAGTCGGGTCCTCCCCGCCACCTCTTCTCCCACCTCTCCCCAGCAGATTCCCGGAAGCGACGCATGAGCATTCAGAGATTCCAAGCTCCCGAACCCGCCGTCCTCGTCCTCGAGGACGGTTCCCGACACCCCGGACACGCCTACGGTGCCCGCGGCACCACCCTCGGCGAAGTCGTCTTCGCGACGGCGATGACCGGGTACCAGGAGACGATCACCGACCCGTCGTACGCGGGTCAGATCGTCCTGCAGACTGCACCCCACATCGGCAACACCGGCATGAACGGCGAGGACCACGAGTCCCGCCGCATCTGGGTCGCCGGCTACATCGTCCGCGACCCCTCGCGCATCGTGTCGAACTGGCGCGCCGACCACTCGCTCGAGGACGCCCTGGTCCGCGACGGCATCGTCGGCATCAGCGGCGTCGACACGCGTGCCGTGACCCGCGTGCTCCGCTCGGCCGGGTCCATGCGCGGCGGCGTCTTCTCGGGGGATGCCGCATCCCTGACCGATGACGAGCAACTGCGCATCGTGCGCGAGGCTCCCGAGATGAGCGGGCAGAACCTGTCCGCCGACGTCTCGGTGCCCGCCGCCGAGGTGACTCCCGCGGTGGGCGAGAAGATCGGCAACCTCGCGATCCTCGACCTCGGCGTCAAGCAGGCCACCGTGAACAACCTCGCCGCCCGCGGGTTCGAGGTCCACGTCCTGCCGCAGACGATCTCGTTCGCCGACATCCAGGCGGTCGACCCCGTCGCGGTCTTCTACTCGAACGGACCGGGGGACCCCGCGGCATCCGATCGTCACGTCGCGCTCCTGCGCGAGGTCCTCGACGCCCGCCTGCCGTTCTTCGGGATCTGTTTCGGCAACCAGCTGTTCGGTCGGGCCCTCGGGTTCGGCACCTACAAGCTGCCGTTCGGGCACCGCGGCATCAACCAGCCGGTCCTCGACAAGACCACGGGCCGGGTCGAGATCACCGCGCACAACCACGGGTTCGCCGTCGACGCGCCCCTCGAGGGGGTCATCGACAGCCCCCACGGCTACGGCCGCGTCGAGGTCAGCCACGTGGGCCTCAACGACAACGTGGTCGAGGGGCTCCGCGCCCTCGACCTCCCGGCGTTCAGCGTGCAGTACCACCCCGAGGCCGCCGCCGGCCCGCACGACGCCAACTACCTGTTCGACCGCTTCCGCGACCTCGTGGTCGCCACCCAGGAGACGAAGAATGCCTAAGCGCGACGACATCCAGAGCGTCCTCGTCATCGGATCCGGCCCGATCGTCATCGGTCAGGCCTGCGAGTTCGACTACTCCGGCACCCAGGCGTGCCGGGTCCTCCGCGAGGAGGGCGTGCGCGTCATCCTCGTGAACTCGAACCCCGCCACGATCATGACCGACCCCGACTTCGCCGACGCGACCTACGTCGAGCCGATCACCCCCGAGGTGATCGAGACGATCATCGCGAAGGAGAAGCCCGACGCGATCCTCCCGACCCTCGGCGGCCAGACCGCGCTGAACGCCGCCATGGCGCTTCACGACCGCGGCATCCTCGAAAAGTACGGCGTCGAGCTGATCGGCGCGAAGGTCGAGGCCATCCGCAAGGGCGAGGACCGCCAGGTCTTCAAGGAGCTGGTGCTCGAGTGCGGCGCCGACGTCGCCCGCAGTGTTATCGCGCACACGATGGACGACCTCCTCGCCGGCGCGGCGGAGCTCGGCTACCCGCTCGTCGTCCGCCCCTCGTTCACGATGGGCGGCCTCGGATCCGGTTTCGCGTACGACGAGAACGATCTCCGCCGCATCGGCGGAGCGGGTCTGCGCGACTCTCCCACGACCGAGGTGCTGCTCGAGGAGTCGATCCTCGGATGGAAGGAGTACGAGCTCGAGCTCATGCGCGACACGGCCGACAACACGGTCGTCGTCTGCTCCATCGAGAACGTCGACCCCGTCGGCGTGCACACGGGCGATTCGATCACGGTCGCGCCGGCGCTGACCCTGACGGACCGCGAGTACCAGAAGCTCCGTGACATCGGCATCGACATCATCCGCGCCGTCGGCGTCGACACCGGTGGCTGCAACATCCAGTTCGCCGTCGACCCGGCGACCGGCCGCATCATCGTCATCGAGATGAACCCCCGCGTCTCGCGCTCGTCGGCCCTCGCTTCGAAGGCGACCGGTTTCCCGATCGCGAAGCTCGCCGCGAAGCTCGCCATCGGTTACCGGCTCGACGAGGTGCCCAACGACATCACGAAGGCGACGCCGGCGAGCTTCGAGCCGACACTCGACTACGTCGTGGTGAAGGTGCCCCGCTTCAACTTCGAGAAGTTCCCCGCCGCCGACACGACGCTCACGACCACCATGAAGTCGGTCGGTGAGGCCATGGCGATCGGCCGCAATTACACGACCGCCCTCCAGAAGGCGCTCCGCTCGCTCGAGAAGCGCGGCTCCAGCTTCCACTGGGGGCCCGAGGAGCGCTCGATGGAGGAGCTCCTCGAGATCTCGAAGACGCCCACCGACGGTCGCATCGTCGTGCTGCAGCAGGCGCTCCGCAAGGGCGCCACCCTCGAGCAGGCGTTCGACGCCACCGCGATCGACCCCTGGTTCCTCGACCAGATGATCCTCATCAACGAGGTCGCCGAGTACATCCGCGAGGCGGACGATGTGACCGAGGACGTCCTGCGCCTGGCGAAGGACCACGGCTTCAGCGACGCGCAGATCGCCGAGCTCCGCGGCCTCGGCGAGGCGGACGTGCGCGGCATCCGTCACGGCTTCGGCCTCCGCCCCGTCTACAAGACGGTCGACACGTGCGCGGGGGAGTTCCCCGCGCTGACGCCGTACCACTACTCCTCCTACGACCGCGAGACCGAGGTCACCCCCAGCGAAGGACGCAAGGTCGTCATCATCGGGTCGGGTCCGAACCGCATCGGGCAGGGCGTCGAGTTCGACTACTCGTGCGTCCACGCGTCGTTCGCGCTGTCGGATGCCGGTTTCGAGACGATCATGGTCAACTGCAACCCCGAGACGGTCTCGACCGACTACGACACCAGCGACCGGCTGTACTTCGAGCCGCTGACGCTCGAGGACGTCCTCGAGGTGCTCCACGCGGAGGCGCAGTCCGGCGAGATCGTCGGCGTCGTCTGCCAGCTCGGCGGTCAGACGCCGCTCGGGCTCGCGAAGGGGATCGAGGCCGCCGGCTACACGATCCTCGGCACGAAGCCCGCCGCGATCGACATCGCCGAGGAGCGCGAGCTCTTCTCGCAGCTGCTCGACCGCGCGGGCCTCACCGCCCCGCGCCACGGCACCGCGACCGACGAGGCGGGCGCCATCGCGATCGCGGAGGAGATCGGCTACCCCGTGCTCGTGCGTCCGAGCTTCGTGCTCGGTGGACGCGGCATGGAGATCGTCTACGACACCGAGAGCCTGCGCGACTACTTCGTACGCATCGCCGACCAGGCGATCATCCGCGACGACGCCCCGCTTCTCGTCGACCGCTTCCTCGACGACGCGGTGGAGATCGACGTCGACGCGCTCTTCGACGGCGAGCAGCTCTACATCGGCGGCGTCATGGAGCACCTCGAAGAGGCCGGCATCCACTCCGGCGACTCGTCGTGCACCCTGCCGCCGATGTCGCTCGGGCGCGGTGAGATCGATCGCGTACGCATCGCGACGCACGCCATCGCCGAGGGCGTCGGCGTCCGCGGGCTCCTGAACGTCCAGTTCGCGGTGTCGGCGGGCGTGCTCTACGTCATCGAGGCCAACCCGCGCGCCTCGCGCACGGTCCCGTTCGTGTCGAAGGCTCTCGGTATCCCGATGGCCAAGGCGGCGAGCCGCATCATGGCCGGATCGTCGATCGCAGAGTTGATCGCGGAAGGGCTCCTTCCCGAGCAGGATGGCTCGCGAGTGCCGCTCGACGCGCCCGTCGCCGTCAAGGAGGCCGTGCTGCCGTTCAAGCGGTTCCGGACCGCAGACGGTCGCACCGTCGACTCGGTCCTCGGACCCGAGATGCGCTCCACCGGTGAGGTCATGGGCATCGACCGCGACTTCCCGACGGCGTTCGCGAAGAGTCAGGCCGCAGCCTACGGCGGGATGCCGACCTCGGGAACCGTCTTCCTTTCGGTCGCCGACGACGACAAGCGCGCCGTCATCCTGCCGGCCCACCGGCTGCAGGAGCTCGGCTACACCCTCATCGCGACGGAGGGCACGGCGGAGATCCTGGCTCGCAACGGCATCACGGTGAAGGTGGTCTCCAAGTACTCCGAGACGCAGGCCTCGGGCGAGCAGAACGTCGTCGATCTGATCAACGCGGGTGAGATCGACATCGTCGTGAACACCCCGTCGGGCGGCATCGCCCGTGCGGACGGGTACGAGATCCGCGCTGCCGCGGTGGCCGCGGACAAGGCGCTGTTCACCACGATGGCCGTCCTCGGCGCCGCCGTCTCGGCGATGCCGGTCCTCCGCGAGGGCTTCGCCGTCCGGAGCCTGCAGGAGTACGCCGCCGACCGGAAGGCGTCGGTGTGACCTCATTCGGTTCGCGGCTGGCCGCGGCGGTCGACGCCCGCGGTCCGCTGTGCGTCGGCATCGACCCCCACGCGTCGCTCCTCGACGCGTGGGGGCTCCCGGCATCCGCTGCGGGTGTCCGCGACTTCGGCCTGCGCGTGGTGGATGCCGCGCGCACCCGCGTCGGCGTGGTCAAGCCGCAGGTGGCGTTCTTCGAGCGCTACGGGGCCGCCGGGTACGCCGCGCTCGAAGAGGTCATCGGGACGGCCCGCGCGGCGGGCCTCGTCGTGATCGCCGACGCCAAGCGCGGCGACATCGGGACGACCATGGACGGCTACGCCGAGGCGTGGCTCTCAGCGGGATCGCCCCTGGAGTCCGATGCCGTGACCGTGAGCCCCTACCTCGGACCGGACTCGCTCCGCGGCACCATCGCGACCGCCGTCCGCGAGGGCAAGGGCGTCTACGTCCTCGCCGCGACGAGCAACCCCGAGGCCGCCGGCCTGCAGTCCGCCGAGCTCACGACCGTCGACGCCGAGCGCGGTCAGACGGTCGCGGACTGGGTCGCGCAACGCGCCGGTTCGGCGAATTCGTCCGCTGTGGTCGCAGGCGACCGTTTCGGCCCGGTCGGCTTCGTCGTCGGGGCTACAGTGGAGCGCGCCGATCTGGGACTGACGGATGCCTCGTTGCACCGCGCGTCCCTCCTCGCCCCCGGTTTCGGAGCGCAGGGTGCCCGCCTTCGCGACATCTCCGAGCGCTTCGGGTCCCTGGCCCCCCAGGTCCTCGCCAGCGCCAGCCGCAGCATCCTCGGCGCCGGTCCCGACGGGATCGCCGCCGCCATCGACACCCACAACTCCGAACTCCAGGACGCCCGACATGCCTGACTCCCGCACACCCCCCGAGGTCGACCGCGCCGCCGCGTCCCGTCGCGCCGTCGCCGCGCGCCGTGAACGTGCCGCGCTCAAGCGCGACGTGTCGACGCGCGTCATCAGCCCGCAGGACCTGCTGCGCCACGCGTGGGCGGAGCCGCAGTCGGCCGCCGCGGCGATGCGCGTGACCGAGTTCCTCACCGCGATCCCCGCGATCGGCGAGGGCAAGCGCGACCGCATCCTGGCCGATCTGCAGATCGCTCCGGTCAAGAAGATCGGGGGCCTCGGCATCCGTCAGCGCCAGGTGCTGCAGGACTACCTTGACCGTCGCCTCCCCGAGCCGCGCGCCCGTGACGCACGCAGCCGTCTGATCGTCCTCGCCGGCCCCACCGCAGTGGGGAAGGGGACGGTCGCCGCCCACATCAAGGAGCACCACCCCGAGATCCTGCTGTCGGTCTCGGCGACCACGCGACCGCCGCGACCGGGCGAGGTCGAAGGCGAGCACTACTTCTTCGTCGACGACGCCGAGTTCGACCGGATGGTCGAGGCGGGCGACCTCCTCGAGTACGCGACGGTGCACAACGCCTACCGCTACGGCACGCCGCGTCGCCCGATCGACGCCGCCCTCGCCGAGGGACGGACCGTCCTCCTCGAGATCGATCTCCAGGGCGCCCGCCAGGTGCGCGCCGCCGCTCCTGACGCGACGCTGGTCTTCCTTCTCCCGCCCAGCTGGGACGAGCTGGTGAACCGGCTCGTCGGGCGGGGGACCGAGGGCGAGGAGGAGCGTGCGCGCCGTCTGAAGACCGCGCGCGTCGAGCTCGCCTCGCAGGGCGAGTTCGACTACCGCGTCGTGAACGACGACGTCGCGCGTGCCGCGGCGGAGATCGCCCGACTCGCACGCTGACCCCGGGGGACGGCTCCCGCCACTGCTTCGTTTCACACCGTTACGACGCGATGCGGTCGATCCGACACCTTCCGGAAGGCTGGGGGGCATGTCCGCTGTCCTCACCGCCTCCGACGCCGTCCGACGCGCTGCCGCCCCGCGCGGCGCCGTGTCGCTGTCGGGTGTCCGCCGGACGTTCGCGGGCGCGGCGGGACCGGTGCCCGTCCTCCGTGGCGTCGATCTCGACATCGAGCCCGGTGAGATCATCGCGGTCGTGGGGCCCTCGGGATGCGGGAAGTCGACGCTGCTCCGGCTCCTCGCGGGGCTCGACGCCCCGTCCGCCGGGTCGGTGACCGTCGACGGCACGCCGCTCCGCGACACCGACGCGCGCACTGCCGTCGCCTTCCAGGAGCCGCGCCTGTTGCCGTGGCGCACCCTCACGCAGAACGTCGAGATCGGGATGCCGCGCGGCACCGCGCGCCCCGACGTGTCGGCGCGCGTCGCGGAGCTGCTCGAGCTCGTCGGGCTCACCGGTGCCGCGTCACTCCGGCCGCGTGAGGTGTCGGGCGGCATGGCGCAGCGGGCGTCGCTCGCGCGCGCCCTCGCCCGCGGTCCCGAGGTGCTGTTGCTTGACGAACCGTTCGGAGCACTCGACGCGCTCACGCGGCTCCGCATGCAGGACCTGCTCCTCGACATCCATTCCGCCGAACCCACGACTGTCGTCCTCGTGACGCACGACGTGGAGGAGGCTCTGTACCTGGCAGATCGCGTGCTCCAGCTGCGCGCGATCGATGCCGATTCCGAGGATTCCTCGATCGCCCGTGTGATCGAGGTCCCCGGCATCCGTCCCCGTGACCGCGCAGATCGCGGCTTCACGGACCTCCGCGCCGAGCTCCTCGACGGACTCGGCGTCGACACCCACCGCTCAACCCCTCAGGAGACCCGATGAGCACCGTCATCCGCCGCACCGTTCCCGCCCTCGCCGTGGGTGCTGTGGTGATGCTCATGGCCACGGGCTGCCTCGCGGGCGAGAACGCGAGCTCGTCCTCCGATGGCGCGAGCGCCGGATCGTGGTCGACCGACACCCTCTCGATCGACTTCGCGACTTACAACCCGCTCAGCCTCGTCGTGAAGGACCAGGGGCTCATCGAGAAGGCTCTCGGCGACGACGTCGACGTCGAGTGGACCCAGTCCGCCGGGTCGAACAAGGCGAACGAACTCCTCCGCGCCGGCGCCCTCGACGTCGGTTCGACGGCCGGTTCGGCCGCGCTCCTCGCTCGGGCGAACGGTTCGCCGATCAAGGTCATCGATGTGTACTCGCAGCCTGAGTGGTCGGCCATCGTCGTCGGCCCCGACAGCGACATCACGTCGGTCGCCGATCTCAAGGGCAAGAAGGTCGCCGCGACGAGCGGAACCGACCCGTACTTCTTCCTCCTGCAGGCGCTCGAGACCGAGGGACTGAGCGTCAAGGACGTCGACGTGCAGAACCTGCAGCACGCGGACGGGCGCGCCGCCCTCGACGGCGGCTCCGTCGACGCGTGGGCGGGCCTGGACCCGATCATGGCGGCCGCAGAGGTCGAGTCCGGCGACAAGCTCATCTATCGGAACGTCGACTTCAACTCCTACGGCTTCCTCAACGCGACCGAGGATTTCCTCACCGACCACAAGGACGTCGCGCAGGTCGTCGTGGACGCCTACGAAGAGGCGCGCACCTGGGCGCTGGCGCACCCCGACGAGACCGCGGCGCTGCTCGCGAAGGTGGCCGGGATCGACCCGAAGGTCGCGACGACTGTCATCGGCGAGCGCTCGAACCTCGACGTCAGCGGCGTCCCCGGTGAGGCTCAGCTCGCCGTCCTGAAGAAGATCGCGCCCGTCCTCGTCGACTCCGACGCCGTGACCGGCGGGCAGGATGCCGTCGACAAGGCACTCGACACGATCATCGAGCCGTCCTTCGCCGAGAAGGCGGCGGGCTGACGATGACGGCATCCGTCGACACGACCGCCACCGCCGCAGCGCCTTCGGGCGTCGCGGCGGTGCGGCCGTTCTGGTCCCGGACGAGTGTCCGCATCATCGGAGGTCTCGTCGTCCCCCTCGCCGTCCTCGCGCTCTGGCAGGCGGTGACGGGCTTGGGTCTCATCCCGACCTACCGGCTCCCGGCTCCGGTCGACGTCGTGGTCGCGGCGATCCAGCTCGCCGAGGGCGGCGCGCTGTGGACCCACGTCGCGATCTCGGTGCAGCGCGTCGTTCTCGGGTTCGTGTTCGGATCGCTCGTCGGACTGGCGGTTGCGGCCATCGTTGGGCTGACGCGCTCCGGCGACGTGCTGCTGAGCCCGATCCTTGCCGCTTTCCGCGCGATCCCCTCCCTTGCGCTCGTTCCGCTCCTCCTGCTCTGGATGGGGATCGGCGAGGACTCGAAGGTCACTCTCGTCGCCATCGGCGCGTTCTTTCCGATGTTCACGACGGTTGCGGGCGCTCTGCGGCACGTCGATCCGCACCTCGTCGAGATGGGACGCTCCTTCGGCCTCCGCGGCTGGGATCTGTTCCGGTCGGTCCAGCTCCCCGCGACCGTTCCTGCCCTGATCTCGGGGCTGCGCCTCGCGCTCGCACAGGCCTGGCTCTTCCTGGTCGCCGCCGAACTCCTCGCGGCGTCGATGGGACTCGGGTTCCTCCTCACCGACGCGCAGAGCACCGGCCGCGTGGATCGCATCTTCCTCGCGATCGTCATCCTGGCGGCACTGGGGACCCTGTCGAACGCGCTCGTGACCCTGCTGCAGCGCCGTCTGCTGAGGAGATGGGCATGACGGGTGACTCCACCGAGGAGCTCCGCCTCGTCGAGACGCGCGCGTACCCTGCCCCGTCGGCCTTCGCCGCGCAGGCGAACGTGTCACAGGGTGCGTACGCGGATGCCGCGGCCGATCCGATCGCGTTCTGGGAGGACGCCGCCCGGCGGCTCGACTGG
The DNA here is from genome assembly GCF_031932285.1 of Microbacterium aquilitoris. NCBI lineage: Bacteria > Bacillati > Actinomycetota > Actinomycetes > Micrococcales > Microbacteriaceae > Microbacterium > Microbacterium aquilitoris. The sequence goes on along the minus strand of NZ_JAUZVT010000002.1, from coordinate 959,737 downwards.
CAGACGCCGTGGCACACCGCCCTCGATTGGCGCCCTCCCGTCCGTTCCGCGGAAGGCGACCTGTCGATCCCTGTCGCCCGATGGTTCGACGGCGGCACCCTGAACGTCGCGGCGAACTGCGTCGACCGTCACGTCGAGGCCGGGCGCGGCGAGAAGGTGGCCCTGTACTTCGAAGGCGAGCCGGGCGACCGCACCGCGGTCACCTACGCCGACCTCCGGCGCCGGGTGTCGCAGGCCGCGAACGCGCTCATCGCCCTCGGCATCCAGCCCGGCGACCGCGTCGTCGTCTACCTGCCGGTCCTCGTCGAGACCGTCGTCATCGCGCTCGCCTGCGCCCGCATCGGCGCGGTGCACTCGCTCGTGTTCGGCGGGTTCTCGGCCGAGGCCGTCCGGTTCCGTCTCGAGGACACCGGCGCGAAGCTGCTGGTGACGAGCGACGGTCAGTTCCGACGCGGGGGAGCGGTCGAGGTCAAGTCCGCCGCTGACATCGCCGCCGCAGGCCTGCCCGCGCTCGAGCACGTGCTCGTCGTCCGACGCACCGGCAGCGACGTGCCCTGGACGCCCGGCCGCGACGTCTGGTGGCACGACGTCGTCGACACGGCATCGCCCGTCCACGAGGCGACGCCGTTCGATGCGGAGCATCCGCTCTTCATCATCTACACGTCGGGCACGACCGGAAAGCCGAAAGGCCTCGTCCACACCTCGGGCGGGTACCTCGCGCACGCGAGCTGGGCCCACTGGGCGCACTTCGACGCGAAGCCCGACGACGTCCACTGGTGCACCGCCGACCTCGCCTGGGTGACGGCCCACACCTACGAGATCTATGGGCCGCTGTCGAACGGGCTCACGCAGGTCATCTACGAGGGCACCCCCGATGCGCCCCACCGGGAGCGCCACCTCGAGATCATCAAGCGGTACGGCGTGACGGTGTACTACACGGCGCCCACCCTCATCCGCACCTTCATGACCTGGTTCGGCGACGACCTCCCCGAGGGCCACGATCTGTCGAGCATCCGCCTCCTCGGCACCGTCGGCGAGGCGATCAACCCCGCCGCGTGGGCGTGGTTCCGCCGCGCCTTCGGACGTGACGAGGTCCCCGTGGTCGACACGTGGTGGCAGTCCGAGACCGGTGCCGCCATGATCGCCCCGCTACCGGGAGTCACGACGCTGAAGCCGGGCTCGGCGAGCGTGCCGCTCCCCGGGATCGACGCCGCGGTGGTCGATCCGGACGGCCGCGAGGTCGAGCCGGGCCGATCGGGCGCCCTCGTCGTGCGTCGCCCGTGGCCGGGGATGGCGCGGACCGTATGGGGCGACCCCCAGCGGTACCGCGACTCGTACTGGTCGACCTATGCCGGGCACGGTGAGCACGGCGGTTACTACGTCGCGGGCGACGGCGCGACCCGCGACGCCGACGGCCACATCTGGATCCTCGGCCGCCTCGACGACGTCGTGAACGTCTCGGGCCACCGGCTGTCGACGATCGAGATCGAATCGGCGCTCGTCGCGCACGCCTCCGTCGGAGAGGCCGGAACCACCGGCGTCGTCGACCCGATCACCGGTCACGCCGTCGCCGCGTTCGTCGTCCCGTCCGGGGCGGGGCAGCCGGATGCCGCTGCCCTCCGCGCGCACGTCGCCCGCGAGATCGGCCCGGTCGCCAAGCCCCGTCATGTGGTCGTCGTCCCCGACCTCCCCAAGACCCGCTCCGGCAAGATCCTCCGCCGCCTCCTCGCCCAGCTGTGGGAGGCCGAGCAGGACCGCCGCGCCGGACGTGAACCCGCGCCCCTCGGCGACACCACGTCGCTGCAGAACCCCGACGCCGTCGACCGCATCGCCGCCGCGCTGGCCGCGGCGTGACCTTCGGCACCATCCGCCAGAGAGAGAACATGACTGACGAACACCGCTTCGGCTTCCGCACGCGCGCACTGCACGCGGGAGGAACACCGGATGCCGCGACCGGCGCCCGCGCCGTGCCGATCTACCAGACCTCCTCCTTCGTCTTCGACGACGCGACGGATGCCGCGAACCTGTTCGCGCTGCAGAAGTACGGCAACATCTACTCGCGCATCGGCAACCCGACGGTCGCTGCACTCGAGGAGCGCCTCGCGTCCCTCGAGGGCGGCATCGGCGCAGTCGCGACCGCCTCCGGGATGAGCGCCGAGTTCATCACCTTCGCCGCGCTCGTCGGTGTCGGCGACCACGTCGTCGCGTCGGCGCAGCTCTATGGCGGCACCGTCACTCAGCTCGACGTGACGCTCCGCCGTTTCGGGGTCGACACGACGTTCGTCGCCTCGAGCGACCCGGCCGACTACGCGGCGGCGATCCGCCCCGAGACGAAGGTGCTCTACGTCGAGACGATCGGCAACCCGTCGGGCGAGATCGCCGACATCGAGGGCCTCGCCGAGGTCGCACACGCGGCCGGCATCCCGCTCGTCGTCGATTCGACCCTCGCGACCCCCTACCTCGCGCGCCCACTCGAGCACGGCGCGGACATCGTCATCCACTCCGTGACCAAGTTCCTCGGCGGACACGGCACGACCCTCGGCGGCGTCGTGATCGAGAAGGGGACGTTCGACTGGGGGAACGGCAAGTTCCCGCAGATGACCGAGCCGGTCGCCTCGTACGGCGGCATCAAGTGGTGGGACAACTTCGGCGAGTACGGCTTCCTGACCAAGCTCCGGAGCGAGCAGCTCCGCGACATCGGTGCGGCTCTCAGCCCGCACTCCGCCTTCCTGCTGCTGCAGGGCATCGAGACCCTGCCGCAGCGGATCGACGCGCACGGCGCGAACGCGCGGATCGTCGCCGAATGGCTCGCCTCAGACCCCCGGGTCTCGTTCGTCACGTGGGCGGGGCTGCCGGATCACCCCCACCGCGAACGGGCCGAGAAGTACCTCCCGCTCGGGCCGGGATCGGTCTTCGCGTTCGGCGTGAAGGCCGGCGACGATGCCGCGAACGAGGACGACCGCGTCGCCGCGGGTCGCCGGGCGGGGGAGGCGGTCATCGACGCGCTCCAGCTCGCCTCGCACCTCGCCAACATCGGCGACGCCCGGACGCTCGTCATCCACCCCGCCTCGACGACGCACCAGCAGCTCAGCGCGGATCAGCTCGTCGCCGCCGGGGTGCCGGCCGACCTCATCCGCATCTCGGTCGGTCTCGAAGACCCCGAGGACATCGTGTGGGACCTCGATCAGGCCCTCACCGCCGCGACAGGAGTCTCCCGATGACCGATCCGAACGCCTGCGCCCTTCCGACCCCGCCGGCACCGGCCGACGGCGTCGCCTGCGCGCTGCCCGGCGCGCCGGCGGCGGCGAACGATGTGCGGACGTGGCCCGCCGCCGGTCCTCAGGAGAGGTTCGAGATCCTCCGCCGGGCGAAGACGATCGCGATCGTGGGTGCCTCCGACAACCCGGCGCGCGCGAGCTACTTCGTCGCCACCTACCTGAGTGGAAGCTCGCCGTACGACGTCTATTACGTCAACCCGCGGGCGAGCGAGATCCTCGGGAGGCCCGCCTACGCGTCGCTCGCCGACCTGCCCGTCGTCCCCGACATCGTCGACGTCTTCCGCAAGCACGACGACCTGCCCGGCGTCGCGCAGGAGGCGGTGGATGCCGGTGCCTCGACGCTCTGGCTGCAACTCGGCTCGTGGCACGAGGGCGCCGCGAAGATCGCCGCCGAAGCGGGTCTGTCGGTCGTCATGGACCGGTGCGTCAAGATCGAGCACGCCCGCTTCCACGGTGGTCTTCACCTGGCGGGCTTCGACACCGGGGTCCTCAGCTCGAAGCGGCAGCTTCTCAGCCGGTGAGCCGGGCGCAGGCGTCACAGGCGCGCGGCGACCTGTAGACTGAGAGGATGCCGCGCCGCGTCCGCGCGCGTTCCGGCAGACATCTCTCCTCACCGATCCTGGAGGACCACCATGGCCAACCGTGACCAGGGCATCATCGACCCGCCCATCGACGCACTCCTCAACAAGGTCGACTCGAAGTACCAGCTCGTGATCTACGCATCCAAGCGCGCGCGTCAGATCAACGACTACTACTCGGACCTCCACGAGGGCAACCTCTTCGACAACGTGGGCCCGCTCGTCGACTCCAACGTCGAAGACAAGCCGCTGACGATCGCCCTCCACGAGATCCACGAGGACAAGCTGCGCCTCCGCGCGGCCGAGTGATCTCGACCTCATGACCCCGGCGCCACACGGCGTCATCCTCATGCCCGCGAGCCCCCCGTGTCGGGGGCCGCGGGCATGATGGTTTACACACCCCCGATCCGCCCTCTGGAGGACCGATGAGCGCGCTGCGCCTGTTCACGTCGGAGTCCGTGACCGAAGGTCACCCCGACAAGATCTGCGACCAGATCTCCGACAGCATCCTCGATGCCCTCCTCGCGGTCGACCGCGGCAGCCGCGTCGCCGTCGAGACACTGGTCACGACGGGCCTCGTCCACGTCGCAGGTGAAGTCCGCACCGACGGCTACGTCGACATCCCGGGGATCGTCCGTCGCGTCGTGAACCGCATCGGGTACACCTCCTCCGAGACCGGCTTCGACGGCGACTCGTGCGGTGTGACGGTGTCGATCGGCGAGCAGTCGGGCGACATCGCCGCGGGCGTCGACAACGCCCTGGAGCACCGCGAGGGCGGTTCGGTCGACCCCGTCGACGCGCTCGGCGCGGGGGACCAGGGCATCATGTTCGGCTACGCGACCAACGAGACGCCCGTGTACATGCCGACCGCGATTTGGACCGCCCACCGGCTGGCCGAGCGGCTCACCGATGCGCGTCGCAGCGGCGCACTGCCGTTCCTCCGCCCCGACGGCAAGACGCAGGTGACCCTCGGTTACGACGGCACGACGCCGCGGACCGTCGATACGGTCGTCCTCTCCACCCAGCACCACCCCGACATCTCGCTTCCGGCCCTCCGCGCCGCGGTGCAGGCCGAGGTCATCGACCCCGTCCTCGCCCAGACGGGGCTCGACGTCTCGGGCGTGCGCTACGTCATCAACCCGGCGGGCCCCTTCGTCGTGGGCGGTCCCAAGGGTGACGCGGGCCTGACGGGTCGCAAGATCATCATCGACACCTACGGTGGGGCCGCGCGTCACGGCGGTGGGGCCTTCAGCGGCAAGGACCCCTCCAAGGTCGATCGCTCGGCGGCGTATGCGATGCGCTGGGTCGCGAAGAACGCCGTCGCGGCGGGCCTGGCCGACCGGCTCGAGGTGCAGGTCGCCTACGCGATCGGCCGTGCCGCCCCCGTGGGGCTGTACGTCGAGACGTTCGGAACGGGCCACGTCTCGGACGAGAAGATCACCGCCGCGATCCGCGAATCGTTCGATCTCCGGCCGCAGGCGATCATCGACGACCTCGACCTCCTGCGCCCGATCTACGCGCAGACCGCCGCCTACGGACACTTCGGGCGGGAACTGCCCGAGTTCACGTGGGAACGCACCGACCGCGTCGACGCGTTGCGGGCCGCCGCCGGGCTCTGACGCCCGTGGTCGCCGTCGCGCGGATCCTCCTCGATTCGCCGCTCCCTCAACTCGACCGGCTCTTCGACTATGCCGTGCCGGGCGCCCTGGACGCCGACGCGCAACCGGGTGTGCGGGTGAAGGTGCCGTTGCGGAGCGCCGGCCGGATGATCGAGGGCTGGGTCATCGAGCGGGCCGAGGTCGAGCCCGGCGGGCGGCCGCTGTCCGAGGTGGCATCCGTCGTCTCTCCGGTACCGGTGCTTCCGGCATCCCTCTACGCGCTGGCACGGCGCGTCGCCGACCGTGCCGCGGGCTCGGCGAGCGACATCCTGCGCCTTGCGGTGCCAAAGCGGATGGTGCGTGCCGAGAAGGCCTGGCTCGCCGCCGATCCGCCCGGAACGCCGCAGGTGGATCCGGATGCCGTGACCCGCGCGCACGAGCTCGCATCGCCCTATCCGGGGCTCGCCGACGCCGTCCTGTCCGGGGAGCGGGTCGCGATCGACGCCCCGCCGCATCCGACTCCCGGAGCGCTCCGCGGTGCGTGGGCGGACCTGCTCGCGAGCCTCGCCGCGCTCGTCCTGGACAGCGGTCGGAGCGCGCTGCTCGTCGTCCCCGATCACCGGGACCAGACGCAGCTCCTCGACGCCCTGACGACCCTCCTCCCGGGCGAGGCGGTCGTCCGCGACGACGCCCGACGCTCGGGCCCGGAGCGGTACGCGACGTACCTTCGGATGCTGAGTCCCACGCCCTGCATCGTCGTCGGGAACAGGTCCACCGTGTACGCGCCCGCCCACGATGTCGGCGCCGTCTTCGTCTGGGACGACGGCGACACGCTTCTCGCCGAGCCGCTCAGTCCGGGAGTCCACGCACGGGATGCCGCGCTCGTCCGTCAGGAGGAGGAGCACTCCGCGCTCGTCTTCGCGGGCCACACCCGCACCACCGATGTCGAGCGTCTCGTCCAGCTCGGGTGGGTGCGTGAGATCCCCGCGTCGCGACGGGTCAGTCCGAGGGTCGTCCTGTCCGCGACGCACGAGGCCGAGTACCGCGGTGCCCGCGTCCCCTCGGCCGCCTTCGGTGCGGCGCGAGAGGCCTTGCAGCACGGCCCGGTGCTGGTCCAGGTCGCCCGGCCGGGCTACTCACCCGTCCTCGTCTGCGCGGAGTGCCGAACTCCCGCCCGGTGCCGGCACTGCTCCGGCCCGCTCCGTGCCCGCCGCCCCGGTGCGACTCCCGACTGCGGATGGTGCGGCCGGTCGGCGCCGAACTGGACGTGCGCCAACTGCGCCGGGACGCGCTTCCGGATGGCGTCATCGGGGAGTGAACGTACGGCGGACGAACTCGGTCGGGCGTTCCCCGGCATCCGTGTCATCGTCGCCGACGGCGATCACCCCGTCGCATCGGTCGACGGCCGACCGGCCCTCGTGATCGCTACGCGCGGAGCGGAGCCCGCGGCGGAGGGCGGCTACCGTGCGGTCATCCTCCTCGACGGCGACAAGATGCTCATGGCCGAGCAGTTGCGGATCGGCGAATCGTGCCTGCGGTGGTGGTCGAACGCCGCCGCGCTGGCGGCTCCCGGCTCGGCCGTCCATCTCGTCGGCGTCACCGGTCCCGTCGCCCGTGCCCTCGCGACGTGGACCCACGCCGCATACGCACGTGCCGAGCTCGCGGACCGGGCGCCACTGCTGATGCCCCCGACCGTCCGGGTCGCCGCCGTCGAGGGGGCCGCGGCATCCGTCGACCGCGCCCTCGCCGAGCTGCGCGAGACGGTTCCCGACCTCGCCCCGCTGTCTGTGCTCGGCCCGGTGCCCACCGACGACGGCGCGCGCGCCCTCGTCCGGGTGGACTACGCGCACGGCCGCGCCGTCGCCGAGCAGCTGCGGGCATCCGTCGTCGCCGATGCGGTCCGGGGTCGCCGCCGGGGTCCTGGACCCCGGACTACACTCAGGGTTCGGCTCGATGTGCCCGAGCTCGATCTGTGAGGACCCCTGCATGCGCGTCGTTTTCGCCGGAACCCCCGAACCGGCCGTCCCGTCCCTCCGCGCCCTCGCGGCCTCGTCCCATGAGGTCGTCGGCGTCGTCACGCGACGCGATGCTCCGATCGGACGCAAGCGCGTCCTGACGCCCTCGCCGGTCGCGGTGGCGGCGGAGCAGCTCGGGCTCCCGATCGTCAAGGCGGACCGCCTCGACGACGCCGCGACGGCCGAGATCGCCGCGCTCGGCGCGGACCTGGGTGTCATCGTCGCCTACGGCGGACTGGTGCGCGAACCGCTCCTATCGATGCCGCCGCACGGCTGGATCAACCTGCATTTCTCCCTCCTCCCGCGCTGGCGCGGCGCGGCGCCCGTGCAGCACGCGCTCATCGCCGGCGACCGTGTGACGGGCGCCGCCGTGTTCCAGCTCGTCCCCGCCCTCGACGCCGGGGACGTCTTCGCCGAGCTCCGCTACGACGTCCCGCGCGGTGCCACGGCGGGCGACGTGCTCACGGACCTGGCCGCGTCCGGCGCGGAACTCGTCTCGGGAGTCGTGGATGCGATCGCCGACGGCTCGGCGGTCACGACGCCCCAGCACGGCGAACCCACCCTCGCGCCGAAGCTCACCCAGGCCGACGGCGCCCTCGATCTGGCCGAACCCGCTGACCGGGTGATCGACCGCTTCCGCGGGACGACGCCCGAGCCCGGTGCCCACGTGTCGCTCGACGGTCAGCGGGTGAAGGTGCTCGCCGCCCTCCGCGGTCCCGACGCCGATCTCGAGGCCGGTCAGGTCGCGCTCGTCGGCCGTGACGTCGTCGCGGGCACGGGGGAGGGAACCGTCCTTCTCCGGACGGTCCAACCCGCCGGAAAGGGTGCGATGAACGCGGCCGACTGGTGGCGCGGGCTCCGCGTCGATGATCCTCGGATCGATCTCCCTGGAGCGGTCTCGTGAGCGCCGCCCGCGACGTCGCGTACGCGGTCATCCGCGCCGTCGGCGAGGACGACGCCTACGCGAACCTCCTCCTGCCGCGCGAACTCGATCGCGCCCGGCTGTCGACGGCGGATGCCGCCCTCGCCACCGAGCTGACCTACGGCACCCTCCGCCGCGTCGGGACCTACGACGCCATCATCGAGATGGCGGCGTCGCGCCCCGTCTCGGGGGTCGACGCGCCCGTCCTCGACGCCCTTCGACTCGGCACGCACCAGCTCCTCGCGACCCGCGTCCCCGCTCACGCCGCCGTCCACGAGACGGTCGACCTCGTCGGCCGCGTCGCCGGACGGCGCGCGACGGGGTTCGCCAACGCCGTCCTCCGCCGCGTGTCGGAACGGGACGAGGAGGAGTGGCTGACCCGCATCGAGGATGCCGCCCGCTCCGACGACGAGCGCCTGGCCGTCCGGTTCGCGCACCCCGTCTGGATCATCCGCGCCTTCCGTCGCGCACTCTCCGTCGAGGGACGCGGCGACGAGCTCCTCGACCTCCTCGCCGCCGACAACGCCGCACCCACCGTGACCCTCACCGCCCTGCCGGGCGTCGGGTCGATCCCGGACGACGCGGAGCGCACCCCGTTCTCCCCGATCGGCTTCCGCCTCGCCGGTGGCGACCCGGACCGGATCGTCCGCGGGTCGGGGGGTGCTGTCCGCGTGCAGGACGAAGGGTCGCAGCTTGCGGCCCTCGCCCTGTCGCGTGCGGTCCCGATCCGCGCGGGGGAGCGGTGGCTGGATCTCTGCGCCGCGCCCGGCGGCAAGACCGCCGTGCTGGCTGCCGAGGGCGCCAGCGGCGGCGCGATCGTCGAGGCGAACGAAGTGTCACCTGCGCGGGCCCGCCTCGTCCGGCAGTCGGTCGCCGCCGTCCCTCTCGACGTGCCCGTGTCGGAGGAGGACGGTCGCACCCGCGCGGGCCGCGGGGTCTACGACCGGATCCTCGTCGACGCCCCCTGCACCGGCCTCGGCGCCCTCCGACGCCGGCCCGAGGCGCGGTGGCGGAAGGCCCCGGCGGACGTCCCCGAACTCACGCAGCTGCAGACCGAACTCCTGACCGCGGCGGTCGACGCGCTTGCTCCCGGCGGCGTCGTCGCCTACGTAACGTGCTCACCTCACCTCGCCGAGACCGCGGGTGTCGTGGCAGAGGTCGAACGTCGGTTCGGTGACGCTCTCACCCAGCTCGACGCGCGCGAGGTGCTCCGGCAGGTCGCCGGCGGAAATATCGATCTCGCGGAGCCGTCGGATGGATCGGGCCGCGCCCAGCTGTGGCCACACCGTCACGGCACCGACGCGATGTCGATCTGGCTGCTCCGCAAGAACTGACCGGGCACCGGGATAATGGCTGACGTGGCCGATTCCGACGTACGCATCAACCCCAGCATCCTCGCCGCCGACTTCGTGAACATGCAGGCGGAACTCGCCCGCATCGCGTCGGCCGACTTCGTCCACGTCGACGTCATGGACAACCACTTCGTCCCGAACCTGACGTTCGGCCCGCAGATGGTCGAGCGCATCCAGGCGACGAGCCCCGTCCCGCTCGACGTGCACCTCATGATCAGCGACGCCGATCGCTGTGCTCCCGAGTACGCCGAGATCGGGGCGGCATCCGTCACGTTCCACCTCGAGGCGGCCGCCGACCCCGTCGCCCTCGCTCGTCGGCTGCGGCAGATCGGCGCACGCGCCGGCGTCGCGGTCAAGCCTGCGACCCCCGTGGAGCAGCTATTCGACGTCCTCGACGAGTTCGACCAGATCCTCGTCATGACGGTCGAGCCCGGCTTCGGCGGGCAGAGCTTCATGGCCGACCAGATGCCCAAGCTCCGCCGGCTCAGCGACGAGGCCCGCCGGCGCGGGTCGCGAGTGTGGCTCCAGGTCGACGGCGGCATCGGCGAATCGACCATCGCGCAGGCAGCGGATGCCGGTGCCGACACGTTCGTGGCGGGCTCGGCCGTCTTCGGGGCCGAGGATCCCGGCGCAGCGATCAGCGCGCTCCGCTCGGCCGCGGCATCCGCCCACCGTCACTGACGAGCACGGCCGTCACGCGGACCGGCCGGGATCGGCGGGCCGGTACCCTGGAGGGTGTGAAGACCTTCGACGCACTGTTCTCCGAGCTGAGCGAGACCGCGGCGAGCCGTCCCGAGGGATCGGGCACGGTCGCGCAGCTGGACCGCGGCGTCCACGCCATCGGCAAGAAGATCGTCGAAGAGGCCGCCGAGGTCTGGATGGCCGCCGAGTACCAGTCCGACACCGAGACGGCCGAGGAGATCTCGCAGCTGCTCTACCACCTGCAGGTGATGATGCTCGCGAAGGGGCTGACGCTCGAGGACGTGTACCGACATCTCTGATCGGTCCCTCGACTCGTCCGCCCACCTCCACACCGAAAGACGCTCCATGCTGCGCATCGCCGTCCCCAACAAGGGCATGCTCGCCGAAACCACCGCGGGGATGCTCGCCGAAGCCGGGTACACCGGTCGACGCGACCCCAAGGACCTGCACGCCATCGACCCCGTCAACGACGTCGAGTTCTTCTACCTCCGTCCCAAGGACATCGCCACCTACGTCGGCTCCGGTGCGCTGGACGTCGGCATCACCGGTCGCGACCTGCTGCTGGACGCCCGGATGCCGGGTGCCCGCGAGATCGAGAAGCTCGGCTTCGGCGGCTCGACGTTCCGGTTCGCCGGCCCTCCCGGACGCTTCACGGAGCTCGCCGACCTCGACGGACTGCGCGTCGCGACGGCCTACCCGGGCCTGGTCGACGCGTACCTCGACGACCTCGGCGTCGCCGTCGACCTCGTGCCGCTCGACGGTGCGGTCGAATCCGCCGTCCAGCTGGGTGTCGCGGATGCCGTCGCCGACGTCGTCTCGACCGGCACGACCCTCCGCCAGGCGGGGCTCGAGATCTTCGGACCGGTGCTGCTGGAGTCCGAGGCCGTCCTCATCGGCGCGCCGACCGAGGCCGACGGCACCGAGACGCTCCTGCGCCGCCTGCGCGGCGTGATGGTCGCCCGGCGCTACGTCCTCATCGATTACGACCTGCCGGCGCACCTGGTCGACCAGGCGGTCGCCCTCGCTCCCGGCATCGAGTCGCCCACGATCTCGCCGCTCCGCGACCCCGAGTGGGTCGCCGTCCGCGTCATGAGCCCGCGGAAGACCGTGAACCAGGTCATGGACGCCCTCTACGAGATCGGCGCGCGGGCGATCCTCGTGACCGCCATCCACAACGCGAGGCTCTGACGTGTCGCTCGTCAGCCGCGTGATCCCGTGTCTCGACGTGGCCGCGGGCAAGGTCGTCAAGGGCGTCAACTTCGAGAACCTGCGCGAAATGGGCGATCCGGTCGATCTGGCGCGCCGGTACTACGAGCAGGGCGCCGATGAGATCACCTTCCTCGACGTGACGGCCACCGTCGACGCGCGCGACACGACGTACGACGTCGTACAGCGCACCGCCGAGCAGGTCTTCATCCCGCTCACCGTGGGCGGGGGAGTGCGCTCGGCCGAGGACGTCGCACGGCTCCTCGGGGTCGGCGCCGACAAGGTGGGCGTCAACTCGGCCGCGATCGCCCGGCCCGAGCTCGTCGGCGAGATCGCCGACCGCTTCGGGGCGCAGGTCCTCGTCCTCTCCCTCGACGTCAAGCGCGCCCCCGGCACGCCGTCCGGCTTCGCCGTCACGACGCACGGCGGACGCACCCTCACCGACCTCGACGCGCTCGCCTGGGCGCACGAGGCGATCGAGCGCGGTGCGGGGGAGCTCCTCGTCAACTCGATCGACGCCGACGGCACGAAGGAAGGCTTCGACCTCGAGCTCGTCTCGCTCATGCGCGAGGTGTCCACGGTGCCCGTGATCGCGTCCGGAGGAGCAGGGGATGCCGCGCACTTCGCCCCGGCGATCGCCGCCGGCGCCGACGCGGTGCTCGCGGCATCCGTCTTCCACTCCGGCCAGCTGACCGTCGCGGACGTCAAGGACGCGCTCGTCCGCGAAGGGGTGGAGGTCCGCCGATGACCCGGTCGATCGAGGAGCGCATGTCCCGAGTGGTCTACAACGCCGACGGCCTCGTCCCCGCGATCGTGCAGCAGCACGACACGCGCGAGGTGCTCATGCTCGGGTGGATGGATGCCGAGGCCCTCCACCGGACGCTCACCGAGGGTCGCGTGACGTTCTGGTCGCGGTCGCGTCAGGAGTACTGGCGCAAGGGCGACACGTCCGGCCACGCGCAGTTCGTGAAGGGCGTGCGGCTGGACTGCGACGGCGACACGCTGCTGGTGTCCGTCGAGCAGGTCGGCGCGGCCTGCCACACCGGCGACCGCACGTGCTTCGACGCCGACGACCTCGATCCCGTCGTCGGCGCGTTCTCGTGACCGAGGCGACGTCGCGACGCACCCGCCTGTCGGCCGTCCTCGCGATCCTGGCCGGCGGCGCACTCGGCATCATCGGGTCGACCCAGACCTGGCTCGAGGCGACCGTCGACGACGGGTCTCCGGTGCCGATCGCCGTCGCGGGAGCCGATGCCCTCGCCGTCGTCGCGCCCCTGAGCCTCGCGGCGCTCGCTCTCGGGCTCGCCCTGACGATCGTCGGCCGCGTGCTCCGCCACGTCTTCGCCGTCATCGCCGTGGCCCTCGGCGCCGGCCTCGGATGGGGTGCGTTCCGCATCGCCTCTCAGCGACCCGTGGATGCCGTCGCCGGCCCGGTGACCGACGCCACCGGTCTCAGCGGGGAGAAGAGCATCGCCGCCATCGTGACCGAGGTCACGGCGACGCCCTGGCCGGCGGTCACCGTCGCGGCATCCGCTCTGATCCTGCTCGGCGGCGTGCTCGCCCTCGCGACGGCACACCGATGGAGCTCGGCGGGCCGGAAGTACCGCACGGATCGCGCGGCCGGTCCCCGCGACAGCATCGACTCCTGGGACGATCTCTCGCGCGGCGAGGACCCGACCACCTGAGCTCCGCGGGGCGGGGGAGTCTGCACGCCCCGCTAGACTGATCACGCGGCGTCAGCCGATCCAGACAACCCGTGCGTCCCATCGAAGGAGAACAATGAGCGGCATCGAGGACCCCGGCCACGGACACTCCCCGGCGGCATGGACGACGGTCATCATCATGCTCGTCGCGCTGACGATCGGCACCGTGTTCTTCTTCCTCGAGATGCCGCTCCTCGTCTGGCTCTCGGTCGTCCTGCTGCTCCTCGGTCTCGTCGTCGGCTTCATCATGACCAAGGCCGGCTACGGCGTCGGCGGGTCGAAGACCGTCTCGAAGCAGCACTGACATGCTCGCCGACCTCATGGGCGGCGCGGTGGAGGATGCACGGGAGCGGGAGACCGTCCGCCCCCTTGCTGTCGTGGAGAAGCTTGCCCTCGCGCAGCCTGCCGCGATCGACGCCCTCGCCGCCCTCGCACCCGCAGAGCGCGTCAAGATCATCGCCGAGGTCAAGCGCGCGAGCCCGTCGCGCGGTGACCTCGCCGACATCCCCGATCCCGCGCTGCAGGCGCGCCGGTACGAACTCGGCGGCGCGTCCGCCATCTCGGTCCTGACCGAGGGGCGCAAGTTCAAGGGTTCGCTCGCCGACCTCGAGGCCGTCCGCGCCGCGGTCACGCTTCCCGTGCTCCGCAAGGACTTCATCTCGACGGCCTACCAGGTGTTCGAGGCACGCGCCGCGGGCGCCGACCTCGTGCTGCTCATCGTCGCCGGGCTCGAGCAGGACCTGCTCGCCGAGCTCCACGGTCTCGTGCAGGAGCTCGGGATGACGCCCCTCGTCGAGACGCACTCGGCGGAGGAACTGGCGCGCGCGAACGACATCGGTGCGCGTCTGGTCGGAGTCAACGCGCGCAACCTCTCGACCTTCGAGCTCGACCGCGACCTCTTCGGGCGGCTCGCGGCCGACATCCCCGAGGGTGTGATCAAGATCGCCGAGTCCGCGGTCCTCTCACCCGCCGACGTCGCGCACTACCGTGCTGCGGGTGCCGACGTCGTCCTGATCGGCGAAGCGCTCGTCACGAGTGACCCCGTGTCGACGCTCGCCGCCTTCCTGGAGGCAGGTTCATGAGTCTTCGTGCAGCTACCGGTCCGTTCTTCGGCGAGTTCGGCGGGCGGTTCATGCCCGAGTCCCTGATCGCCGCGATCGACGAGCTCACCGCGGTCTACGAGGATGCGAAGGCGGACCCCGCCTTCGCTGCCGAGTTCTCCCGGCTCCTGAGCGTCTACGCCGGCCGACCGTCGGCCCTGACCGAGGTGCCCCGGTTCGCCGAGCACGCCGGCGGCGCGCGGGTCTTCCTCAAGCGCGAAGACCTCAACCACACCGGCTCGCACAAGATCAACAACGTCATCGGTCAGGCGCTCATCACGAAGCGGCTCGGCAAGAAGCGCGTGATCGCCGAGACCGGGGCAGGCCAGCACGGCGTCGCGACCGCGACCGCCGCCGCCCTGTTCGGCTTCGAGTGCACGGTGTACATGGGCGAGGTCGACACCGAGCGACAGGCGTTGAACGTCGCGCGCATGCGGCTGCTCGGGGCCGAGGTCATCCCCGTCACGACGGGCTCGCGGACGCTGAAGGACGCGATCAACGAGGCGTACCGCGACTGGGTCGCGTCGGTCGACACGACCAACTACATTTTCGGCACCGCCGCCGGGCCCCACCCGTTCCCCGCGATGGTGCGCGACTTCCAGAAGATCATCAGCGAGGAGGCGCGTCAGCAGCTCCTCGACGAGATCGGCCGGCTCCCCGACGCGGTCGTCGCCTGCGTGGGCGGCGGGTCGAACGCGATCGGCATGTTCGACGCCTTCCTCGACGACGAGGGCGTGGCGCTCTACGGCGTCGAGGCGGCCGGCGACGGCGTCGACACGCCCAAGCACGCGGCATCCATCGAACGCGGTCGCCCCGGCATCCTCCACGGAGCCAAGACGTTCGTCCTGCAGGACGAGGACGGGCAGACGACCGAATCGCACTCGATCTCGGCCGGGCTCGACTACCCCGGCGTCGGTCCCGAGCACGCGTGGCTCGCGAGCATCGGCCGCGCGCAGTACATCCCCGCCACCGACACCGAGGCGATGGAGGCCCTGCGTCTGCTCAGCCGGACCGAGGGCATCATCCCCGCCATCGAGTCCGCGCACGCCCTCGCCGGGGCGCTGCGCATCGGGCGCGAGCTGGGTCCCGACGGCGTGATCGCGATCAACCTCTCGGGCCGCGGTGACAAGGACATGGACACCGCCGCCCGGTGGTTCGAGCTCTACGACGCCGACAAGGAGCCCGTCGAGGTGCCGACCGACCCCGCGCACGGCAGCGGCGAAGGGGTCGAACTGTGACCTCTCGCGTCGCGGCGGCGATCTCCGCCGCGAAGGAGGCGGGACGCGGGGCCTTCGTGGGCTACCTCCCGATCGGATATCCCGACCTGCAGACGAGCATCGACGCCGCGGTCGCCCTCGCCGAGAACGGCGCCGACATCCTCGAGCTCGGCCCGCCCTACTCCGACCCCGTCATGGACGGCGTCGTCATCCAGGAGGCCACCCAGGCCGCCCTGGCGGCCGGGTTCCGCTTCCGCGACACGTTCACGGCCGTCCGTGCGATCGCCGAGCGCGTCGACGTCCCGATCGTCGTCATGACGTACTGGAACCCGGTGTTCCAGTACGGCGTCGACCGCTTCGCCGACGACCTGGCCGCTGCGGGCGGCGCGGGGCTCATCACGCCCGACATCACCCCCGACGCCGCCGCCGACTGGATCGCCGCGTCGGAGCGCACCGGCCTGGACCGCATCTTCCTCGCGGCGCCCTCTTCCACCGAGGAGCGGATCAAGATGATCGCCGAGCACTCCACGGGCTTCGTCTACACCGTCTCGACGATGGGCATCACGGGGGAGCGTGCCGAGTTGGATGCCGCAGCCCGCGCCCTCGTCGACCGCCTGCGGACCCACGGGGTCGAGAACGCCTGCGTCGGCATCGGGATCTCCACCGCCGACCAGGTGGACGGTGTCCTCGAGTACGCGGACGGTGCGATCGTCGGCACGGCGCTCGTCCGCGCGCTGCGCGACGGCGGCGTCGACGGGCTCGCGGCGACGGCGCGCGAGCTGTCGCAGGGCGCAGGACCGCACGCCGTCACCGCGTAGACTCGCCGTCGTGACTTCTGCTGCCCTCTCTGTCGTCGCGAGCATCCCCAGCCCGTCGATCAGTTCGTTCCAGCTCGGCCCGCTGACGATCCACTTCTACGCCCTGTGCATCCTGGCGGGCATCATCGTCGCGACGCTGTGGACCAACCGTCGCCTCACTGCGCGCGGCGCGGAGCCCTGGGTCGTGATCGACATCGCTCTGCTGGCCGTGCCGCTGGCCATCATCGGCGCGCGCATCTTCCACGTCCTGACCCACCCCGGCTTCTACTTCGGGGAGGGCAAGGACCTGTGGGCGATCTTCCGGATCTGGGAGGGCGGCATCGCCATCTTCGGCGCCCTCATCGGCGGTGCGATCGGCGCGTGGCTCGGCTGCAAGTGGAGCGGCATCCGCTTCTGGACGTTCGCCGACGCCCTCGCGCCCGCACTGCTGCTGGCGCAGGCGTTCGGACGTTTCGGCAACTGGTTCAACCAGGAGCTCTACGGTCTTCCCACCGACCTGCCCTGGGGTCTGGAGATCGACTACCCGAACTCGGCGTGGCCCGCCGGGCTGCCCGTGGGCACCCTGTTCCACCCGACGTTCCTCTACGAGGTCATCTGGAACGTCATGGGCGTCATCATCATCGCTGCGGCGGGACGCCGGTTCCGGCTGCAGTGGGGACGCCTGTTCGGCCTCTACCTGGTCTGGTACTCGGCCGGTCGCATCGTCTGGGAGTCGATCCGCATCGATCCGAGCGAGGTGTACCTCGGTCTCCGCACCAACGTGTGGGCGGCGATCTTCGGTGTCATCGTGGGTCTGGTCATCATGATCGTGCAGAAGCGTCGGCACCCGGGGCTCGAGCCCTCGCCGTACCAGCCGGGTCGCGAATGGACTCCGCCGGGCGGGGTACACTCACAGGGAACCGATGACTTCGTGGACGTGAGCGCACCCCCCGCGTCCGAAGAATCCTCCGGTGGGGCCACAAGCTCCCTCACCACCCGATAGCACCGCAGGGCCGACGTCGTCCCAGGTTGAGCACCCATGTGAGGACGGTAGGCATGCCCTCGAGCTCCCGTCACGAAGACACCACGACCCGGCCGGCCGGGTCCATCACCGGTGGTTCGTTCCCTGCGAAGCAGGGGATGTACAACCCGGCGTTCGAGAAGGACGCCTGCGGTCTGGCGATGGTCGCGACTCTGCGCGGCGAGGCGGGCCACGACATCGTGGACCTCGCCCTCACCGCGCTCCGAAACCTCGAGCACCGCGGTGCCATCGGGTCGGATGCCGGTACCGGTGACGGCGCCGGCATCCTGACTCAGATGCCCGACGCGTTCCTGCGCGCGGTCGTCGATTTCGACCTGCCCGCGGTCGGCGAGTACGCCGTCGGTCTCGCGTTCCTGCCGACCGACCACGACGAGCGTGCTGCGCAGAAGGCGGCTGTCGAGGACATCGCGGCGAGCGAGGGCCTGACGGTCCTCGGGTGGCGCGTGGTCCCGACGGCGGACGAGAACCTGGGCAAGTTGGCGTTCAACGCACGCCCGGCGTTCGAGCAGCTCTTCGTGTCACGGCCCGCCGTCGGCGATGCGCCGGCGCTGTCCGGCATCGCGCTGGACCGCCGCACCTACCGCCTGCGCAAGCGCGCCCAGCACGAGCTCGATGCGTACTTCGTGTCGCTGTCGAGCCGCACGCTCGGCTACAAGGGCATGGTGACGACGCTCCAGCTCGAGCCGTTCTATCCCGATCTTCAGGACGATCGTTTCGCGACCGAGCTCGCGGTCGTGCACTCCCGCTACTCGACCAACACCTTCCCCTCGTGGCCGCTGGCCCAGCCGCTGCGCATGCTGGCCCACAACGGCGAGATCAACACCGTCAACGGCAACCGCAACTGGATGCGGGCGCGGCAGTCCCAGCTCGAGTCCGAGCTCCTCGGCGACATCAGTCCGCTGCTGCCGATCTGCAGCCCCGGCCAGAGCGACTCCGCGTCGTTCGACGAGGTGCTCGAACTGCTGACGTTGACCGGCCGCAGCCTGCCGCACGCGATCATGATGATGGTCCCCGAGGCGTACGAGAAGCAGGCCGACATCCCCGACGACCTGCGCGCCTTCTACGACTACCACTCGATGCAGATGGAGCCGTGGGACGGCCCGGCAGCGCTCATCTTCACCGACGGCTCGCTCGTCGGCGCGACGCTCGACCGCAACGGCCTGCGCCCCGGTCGCTGGACCGAGACGACGGACGGCCTCGTCGTCATCGGAAGTGAGACGGGTGTGCTCGACTTCGAGCCCCAGCGCATCAAGCGGCGCGGTCGGCTCCGACCGGGACGCATGTTCGTCGTCGACACGGCGCAGGGCCGCATCGTCGAGGACGACGAGATCAAGCGCGATCTCGCCTCGCTCCACCCGTGGCAGGAGTGGCTCGACGCAGGTCGCGTCCGCCTCAAGGACCTTCCCGAGCGCGAGCACATCGTGCACCCCATCGCCTCGATCACCCGGCGTCAGCGGACGTTCGGCTACACCGAGGAGGAGGTGCGCATCCTCCTGACCCCCATGGGCCAGACCGGTGCCGAACCCCTCGGTGCGATGGGCTCGGACACGCCGATCGCCGTCCTCAGCCAGCGGCCGCGCCTTCTCTTCGACTACTTCGTGCAGCAGTTCGCGCAGGTCACGAACCCGCCGCTCGACTCGATCCGCGAAGAGGTGGTCACCTCCCTCGGGCTCGGCCTCGGCCCCGAGCGCAACCTCCTGGCCTCCGGCGCCGACCACACCCGGGTGATCACCCTCGACTTCCCGGTCATCGACAACGACGAGCTCGCGAAGCTGCAGAACATCGACCGCGCCCTGCCCGGTCGCCGCTCCATCACGATCCGGGGCCTGTACCGCGCAGACGCCGACGCGGACTCGCTGCGCTCCCGGCTCGACGAGATCTGCGCCGAGGTGGATGCCGCCATCGCCGACGGTGTCGAGTTCATCATCCTCAGCGACCGCGACTCGACGTCGGACCTCGTGCCGATCCCTTCGCTGCTGACCCTGTCGGCCGTCCACCACCACCTCATCCGCAACCAGAACCGCATGAAGGTCGGTCTTGTCGTGGAGGCGGGCGACGTCCGCGAGGTCCACCACGTCGCGACGCTGATCGGATACGGTGCGTCGGCGGTCAATCCCTACCTCGCGATGGAGACCGTCGAGTACCTGGTCCGCGCGGGGTACATCACGGGCGTCGAGCCCGAGAAGGCCGTCCGCAACCTGATCTACGCGCTCGGCAAGGGCGTGCTGAAGATCATGTCCAAGATGGGCATCTCGACGGTGTCCTCGTACGCGGGCGCCCAGGTCTTCGAGGCCGTCGGACTCTCGCAGGAGTTCATCGACACGTACTTCACCGGCACCGAGACGAAGCTCGGGGGCATCGGGATCGAGGAGATCTCGCGCGAGAACCTCGCCCGTCACGAGTTCGCGTACCCCGCCGATCAGGCCGCGCGTGCACACGAGCGGCTCTGGACGGGCGGCGAGTACCAGTGGCGGCGGGACGGGGCATCCCACCTCTTCAACCCCGACACCGTGTTCCGTCTGCAGCACGCGACCCGGACGCGCCGCTACGACATCTTCCGCGAGTACACGCAGATGATCGACGAGCAGGCGTCCGACCTGAAGACGCTGCGCGGCCTCTTCAGGCTCAAGTCCGGCGTCCGCCCCGCGGTTCCCATCGACGAGGTCGAGCCGATCTCGTCGATCGTGAAGCGCTTCTCGACCGGAGCGATGAGCTACGGCTCCATCTCAAAGGAGGCGCACGAGACCCTCGCGATCGCGATGAACCGACTCGGTGCGAAGTCGAACACGGGCGAGGGAGGAGAGGACGTCGACCGGCTCCTCGACCCCGAACGGCGCAGCGCCATCAAGCAGGTCGCCTCGGGACGTTTCGGCGTCACGAGCATGTACCTGACGCACGCCGACGACATCCAGATCAAGCTCGCCCAGGGCGCGAAGCCCGGCGAGGGCGGGCAGCTGCCTCCCGGCAAGGTCTACCCCTGGATCGCGCGGACGCGCGGCGGCACGCCCGGTGTGGGACTCATCTCACCGCCGCCCCACCACGACATCTACTCGATCGAGGACCTGAAGCAGCTGATCTTCGATGTCAAGCGAGCCAACCCGTCGGCGCGCGTCCACGTGAAGCTCGTCAGCCAGTCCGGCATCGGCGCGGTCGCGGCGGGAACGGCGAAGGCCCTGGCCGACGTCATCCTCGTCTCGGGACACGACGGCGGCACGGGGGCGAGCCCGCTGAACTCCCTGAAGCACGCGGGCACGCCCTGGGAACTCGGTCTCGCCGAGACCCAGCAGACGCTCATGATCAACGACATGCGCGGCCGGGTGGTCGTGCAGGCGGACGGACAGCTGAAGACCGGACGCGATGTGCTCATCGCGGCGCTGCTCGGCGCCGAGGAGTTCGGCTTCGCGACGAGCGCGCTCGTCGTCGAGGGCTGCATCATGATGCGCGTGTGCCACCTCGACACCTGCCCCGTCGGCGTCGCGACGCAGAACCCGGAACTGCGCAAACGCTTCTCCGGTAAGGCCGATCACGTCGTGAACTTCATGGAGTTCATCGCGCAGGAGGTGCGGGAGTACCTGGCCGAGCTCGGCTTCCGCTCGATCGAAGAGGCCGTCGGTCACACCGAGGTCCTCGACGTGCAGCCAGCGGTCGACCACTGGAAGGCGTACGGGCTGGACCTGTCGCCCATCCTCCGCGGACCCGTGTTCGAGGAGGATGCACCCCGTCACCGCGTGCGCGAGCAGGACCATGAGCTCGAAGAGCACTTCGACGTCGGCCTGCTCGACCGGGCGCGCGATGTCGTCGCCCACGGGGGTCACGTGACGATCGACCTCCCGGTGCGCAACACCGAGCGTGCCGTCGGCACCATGCTCGGACACCACGTCACCAAGGCCCACGGCGAGAACGGTCTGCCGTCGGGCACGATCGAGGTCAACCTGACCGGATCGGCGGGGCAGTCCTTCGGCGCCTTCCTGCCTTCGGGCATCACGCTGCGTCTCGAGGGCGACTCGAACGATTACGTCGGCAAGGGCCTGTCGGGCGGCGAGATCGTCGTCCGGCCTCCCCGCGATGCCGCCTTCGACGCGTCGAAGAACGTCATCGCCGGCAACGTGATCGGCTACGGCGCGACCCGCGGCTCGATGTTCCTCCGAGGCGTCGTCGGCGAACGGTTCCTCGTCCGGAACTCCGGAGCCACGGCTGTCGTCGAGGGCGTCGGAGACCACGCGCTCGAGTACATGACCGGCGGACTCGCCGTGATCCTGGGGCCCACCGGCCGCAACCTCGGAGCGGGCATGTCCGGCGGATCGGCCTACATCCACCACCTGGACCGGGCCCTCATCAACCGCGAGGCCCTCGCGACCGGCGAGCTGGAGCTCCTCGAGCTCGGCGCCGGCGATGTCGAGATCCTCCGCGACCTGCTGGTCCGTCACGTCGAGGAGACCGGATCGGACCTCGCCGAGCGGCTTCTCGCGAACCTCGACACCGAGGTCGCGAACTTCACCCGCGTCCTGCCGCGTGACTACGCGGCTGTCCTGAAAACCCGCCAGGAGGCGGCCGCCGAGGGGCTCGACCCCGACAGCGACGTCGTCTGGAACCGCATCCTGGAGGTGACCCGTGGCTGACCCGAAGGGCTTCCTCAAAGTCACCGAGCGCGAGCTCCCGCCGCGCCGGCCCGTCCCCGTTCGCATCATGGACTGGAAAGAGGTGTACGAGCAGGGCGACCAGGCCGTGCTGCGTCGCCAGGCCGGCCGCTGCATGGACTGCGGCGTCCCGTTCTGCCACCAGGGATGCCCCCTGGGCAACCTCATCCCGGAGTGGAACGACCTCACCTGGCGCGGGGAGGGTCGCGCTGCCATCGAGCGGTTGCACGCGACGAACAACTTCCCGGAGTTCACCGGTCGCCTGTGTCCCGCGCCCTGCGAGAGCTCGTGCGTCCTGGGGATCAACCAGCCGGCCGTCACGATCAAGCAGATCGAGGTCTCCACGATCGACGAGGCGTTCGCGCACGGCTGGGTCGAGGCCGAGCCGCCGGGACGTCTGACCGGCAAGACGGTGGCCGTCGTGGGTTCGGGCCCCGCCGGTCTCGCCGCGGCGCAGCAGCTCACGCGCGCCGGGCACACGGTCGCCGTGTACGAGCGCGACGACCGCATCGGCGGTCTGCTGCGCTACGGCATCCCGGACTTCAAGATGGAGAAGCGCCACCTCGAGACCCGACTGCGGCAGATGCGTGACGAGGGCACCCGCTTCCGCGCCGGCGTCGAGATCGGCAAGGACCTGTCGTGGGACGACCTGCGGGCGCGGTACGACGCCGTCGTCATTGCCACCGGTTCGACCGTGCCGCGCGACCTCGCGATCCCGGGGCGCGACCTTGCCGGCGTCCACTTCGCCATGGAGTACCTCGTCGAGTCCAACAAGGCTGTCGCGGGCGATCAGGTCCCTCACCAGATCCACGCCGAGGGCAAGCACGTCGTCGTGATCGGCGGCGGCGACACCGGCGCCGACTGCATCGGCACGGCGCACCGCCAGGGTGCCCTGAGCGTCACCAACCTCGCGATCGGCAAGCAGCCGCCCGAGGCGCGTCCCGATCACCAGCCGTGGCCCATGATGCCGACCCTGTTCGAGGTCGCCTCGGCGCACGAAGAGGGCGGCGAGCGTTCGTACCTCGCCTCGACCGTCGAGTTCCTCGGCAACGAGGCGGGGGAGGTGCGCGCCCTGCGGGTGGCCGAGACGGAGTTCGTCGACGGCCGCCGCGTCCCCAAGGGCGGGACCGAGCGGGAGATCCCCGCCGATCTCGTTCTCATCGCCATGGGATTCACCGGCCCCGAGCGCACGGCGCTCGAGCAGCAGCTCGGCGCCGTGTTCACCTCGAACGGCAACGTTGAGCGTGCGGACGACTGGCAGGCGACGGCACCGGGTGTCTTCGTGGCCGGGGATGCCGGTCGTGGTCAGTCCCTCATCGTCTGGGCGATCGCAGAAGGGCGCGCGGCGGCCTCGGCCGTCGACGAGTACCTGATGGGGTCGACCAGCCTCCCGGCGCCGGTCCGACCGACCGACGTCGCGATCGGCCTCCAGCACGCCTAGGCTGAGACCGTTCCCAACTCCCGAATCACTACCCGACGGAGCAATTTCTGTGAGACGCGCGAAGATCGTCGCCACTCTGGGTCCCGCCACCGAAAGCTACGAGATGGTCCGTGCCATCATCGACGCCGGTGTGGACGTGACCCGCTTCAACCTCAGCCACGGCGACTACGCCGACCACGACGCCCGCCTGGCGAACGTGCGCAAGGCGGCGGATGACGCCGGCCGTGCCGTCGCCGTCCTCGTCGACCTGCAGGGCCCCAAGATCCGGCTCGGCCGGTTCGCCGAAGGCCCGCACTTCCTCGCCGTCGGCGACGTCTTCAAGATCACGACCGAAGACATCTCCGGCACGAAGGACATCGTCGGCACGACGTTCAAGGGCCTGCCCGAAGACGTCAACAAGGGCGACTTCCTCCTGATCGACGACGGCAAGGTCCGCGTCCAGGTCACCGGTGTCGAGGGTCCGGTCGTCACGACCGAGGTCATCGTCGCGGGCTACGTGTCGAACAACAAGGGCATCAACCTGCCCGGCGTCGCCGTCAACGTCCCCGCGCTGTCCGACAAGGACGAGGCCGACCTCCGCTGGGGCCTGCGCGCTGGCGCCGACATCATCGCGCTGTCCTTCGTGCGCAACGCCGCCGATGTCACCCGCGTGCACGAGATCATGGCGGAGGAGGGCCGCAAGGTCCCCGTCATCGCCAAGATCGAGAAGCCGCAGGCCGTCGACGCCCTCGAGGAGATCATCGACGCCTTCGACGGCATCATGGTCGCCCGCGGCGACCTCGGCGTCGAGCTGCCTCTCGAGGCCGTGCCGATCGTCCAGAAGCGCGCCGTCGAGCTCTGCCGTCGCATGGCCAAGCCCGTCATCGTCGCGACTCAGATGCTCGAGACGATGATCGAGAACCCGGTTCCCACGCGCGCCGAGACGAGCGACGTCGCCAACGCCGTCCTCGACGGTGCGGACGCGGTCATGCTCTCGGGCGAGACGAGCGTCGGCAAGCACCCCGTCGGCGTCGTCGAGACGATGGCCCGCATCATCGACGCGACCGAGACGCACGGTCTCGAGCGCATCCCCCCGCTCACGGCCAAGCCCCGCACGCAGGGTGGCATCATCACCCTCGCCGCGAACGAGGTCGCCGAGTTCGTCGAGGCCAAGTACATCTGCCTCTTCACCGAGTCGGGCGACACGGCGCGTCGCATGTCGCGCCTGCGCCCCGGCATCCCGATGCTCGCCTTCACCATCGAGCCCGCGATCCGTCGCCGGATGGCGATGACGTGGGGCATCCAGTCGGCGCTTGTCGACCACGTCGCCCACACCGACCTCATGTTCCTGCAGGTGGACGACTACTTCCTGTCGCGCGGCCTGCTGGAAGAGGGCGACAAGGTCGTCGTGATCTCCGGGTCCCCTCCCGGAATCATCGGTGCGACCAACGACATCCGCATCCACAAGATCGGTGACGCCGTGCACGGCAAGGCCCCGATCTACAAGGCCGAGAGCTGATCCCTCGCCTGTGATGCACGAAACGGCGCCCCCTCGGGGGCGCCGTTTCGCTGTGGTGCCGGTGGTGGGAGTCGAACCCACACGCCCTTTCGGGCAACCGAGTTTGAGTCGGTCGCGTCTGCCATTCCGCCACACCGGCGCGCGCCTGATCGACGATACCGCAGGATGCGGGTGCGCCCTGGCCTAGGATGGACGAGTGACTGAGCAGGAACCCTCCCTCGCCCCCCAGGCAGCTCCCACCCCGCGACGCGTCGTCGTCGCGGAGGATGAGTCGCTGATCCGCCTCGACATCGTCGAGATCCTGCGCGACAGCGGCTTCGATGTGGTCGGCGAGGCGGGCGACGGCGAGACCGCCGTCCAGCTGGCCACCGAGCTCCGTCCCGACCTCGTCATCATGGATGTGAAGATGCCCATCCTCGACGGCATCAGCGCCGCCGAGAAGCTGAGCAAGAACCACGTCGCCCCCGTCGTCCTCCTCACCGCCTTCAGCCAGAAGGAGCTCGTCGAGCGGGCGAGCGAGGCCGGCGCGCTGGCCTACGTCGTGAAGCCCTTCACCCCGAACGACCTCCTGCCGGCGATCGAGATCGCCCTCGCGCGCTACGAGCAGATCATCACGCTCGAAGCCGAAGTCGCCGACATGGTCGAGCGCTTCGAGACCCGCAAGCTCGTCGACCGGGCCAAGGGCCTGCTCAACGAGAAGATGGGTCTGTCCGAGCCCGAGGCGTTCCGCTGGATCCAGAAGGCATCCATGGATCGTCGCCTCACGATGCAGGATGTCGCCAAGGCGATCATCGAGCAGCTGGCTCCCAAGAAGGCCTGACGCCTTCGTCATGATCGACGAACTCGACGTCCCCGTCACCCTCGCATCGCGAAACGGATCGGTGCGACTACGGGGTGCGTCGCAGGACGACCTCGATGCGATCGTGGCGCTGCTGTCGGACGACCCGGTCAGCGCCGGTCGCGGAGATGTGGCGGCCGCGGAGGACCGGGGCCTCTACCTCCGCGGATTGCTGCGCACCCTGGACTCGGAGAGCAACGACGTGCTGGTCGTCGAGAGCGACGACCGCGTCGTCGGGACGATGCAGCTCACCGTCATCCCCGGGATGGCGCGTCGCGGCAGCACGAGGCTCCTCGTCGAAGCTGTCCGAGTCGCGAGCGCAGAGCGTTCAGCGGGGATCGGCGCCGCGATGATGTCGTGGGTCGCCGACGTCGCCGCTCCTGCCGTCGGAGCATCCGTCGTGCAGTTGACGTCGGATGCTGCGCGCACCGACGCCCATCGGTTCTACACGCGACTGGGGTTCGTCGACTCGCACGTCGGCTTCAAGCTCGCCGTCCCGCGCTGAGCGGATCAGGATGCCGGCAGGTCCCGCACCATGTTGGTGATCCGGACCGTCGAGCACCGGCGGCCCTGATCGTCGGAGACGACGATCTCGTGGACCGTGAGGCTCCGGCCGAGGTGCAGGGGGGTGCAGACCCCCGTCACCCATCCTTCGGTCGCCGAACGGGTGTGCGTCGCATTGATGTCGATGCCCACCGCGAGACGGCCGGGACCTGCGTGGAGATTGGCGTGCATCGACCCGAGCGACTCGCCGAGCACGACGTAGGCGCCGCCGTGCAGGAGGCCGACCGGCTGAGTGTTGCCGGCCACCGGCATCCGCGCCACGGCCCGTTCAGGCGAGAACTCGGTGAACTCCATGCCCATCTTCTCGGCGAGGGCTCCCATGCCCCGGCTCGTGACCCATTCGAGCGCGTCGGAGGGGAAGGACGCGGACTCGGGCATGGCGATTCACCTCGTGGATCGGGCGGTGCCGACGGGGCAACGCGGGGGAAGTCGATGTCGCGGGCCCGAACTAGGCTGGTCGGGTGAGCGACTCCGGAAAGCCTACTCTGCTCGTCGTCGACGGCCACTCGCTGGCCTACCGGGCGTTCTACGCCCTTCCCGTCGACAACTTCTCGACGAAGGACGGGCAGCACACCAACGGGATCTACGGCTTCCTCTCGATGTTCGTGAACCTCGTCAAGGCAGAGAAGCCGACGCACCTGGCCGTCGCCTTCGACACGTCGCGGCAGTCGTTCCGCACGCGCGTCTACGAGGAGTACAAGGCCAACCGCTCCGAGTCGCCCGCCGAGTTCAAGGGGCAGATCCCGCTGCTGCAGGACTGCCTCGCCGCCATGGGCGTGCCGGTGCTGACGAAGGAGGACTTCGAGGCCGACGACATCCTGGCGACCCTCGCGACGCAGGGGGTCGAGAGCGGCTACCAGGTGCTCGTGTGCTCCGGCGACCGTGACACGATCCAGCTGGTGACCGAGGACGTCACGCTCCTCTACCCGAGCGTCCAGGGCGTCTCGCAGCTGAAGCGCTACACCCCCGACGCGGTCGTCGAGAAGTACGGCCTCCCGCCCGAGAACTACCCGGACATCGCCGCGCTGGTGGGCGAGACGAGCGACAACCTGCCCGGCGTCCCGAAGGTGGGGGAGAAGACCGCGGTCAAGTGGATCACCCAGTTCGGTTCGCTCGACGCGCTCCTCGAGCGCGCCGATGAGATCAAGGGTGTCGTCGGTGGGAACCTCCGCGAGCACCTCGACGACGTCCGTCGCAACCGCCAGCTCAACCGCCTTCTGCGCGACGTCGAACTCGAGTACGCGCCCGAGGACCTCGTCATCCGCCCGCTCGACACCCAGGCGGTCCGCGACATCTTCGCTCGTCTGGAGTTCCGCACCCTTCTGCCGCGGGTGTTCGAAGCATTCGACGCGACCGACGAGCCGCCCGCGCCCGAGGTCTCGGCGCCCGAACCGCAGCAGACGGATGCCGCGACCCTGGCCGTGTGGCTGACGCAGCAGACGGGCGAACTGGCCCTGACGGTCACCGTCGCCGGCGGTCTTCCGACGCGCCTCGGCGTCGCGACGTCCGACACGGTCCACGAGGTCGACTGGGACGAGAGCGCCCGCGAGGCGCTCGCCCCGTGGCTCGAGAGCGACGCCGCGAAGATCATGACCGACGCGAAGCCGCAGGTGAAGGCCCTCCGCCGCGCCGGCGTTCGGCTGAGCGGGCTGACGTTCGACGTCCTGCTCGCGGGATGGCTGCTGCGTCCGAGCCTGCCCGACAAGACCCTCGCCGACCTCGTCGACCGCTACCTCGACGAGAAGCTGCCCGAAGCCGACCCGTCCCAGCTGGTCCCCGAGACCGAGGGCGCGACGCCGGGTCAGCTCGCCTGGTTCGCCCTGCGGGTGGCCGAGGCTGAACGGGCGGAGCTCCCGGCATCCGTCGGCGCCGTCCTGACTGACATCGAGCTCCCGTCCCTCGACGCCCTCGCCGACATGGAGCTCGCGGGGGTCTCGGTCTCGCGCGACAAGCTCTCGGGCTTCTCGGGCGAGCTGGCCGCACGTGCCGACGCGATCGCGCAGGAGGCATACGGCATCATCGGGCGCGAGGTGAACCTCGGCTCGCCCAAGCAGCTGCAGGAGGTGCTCTTCGACCAGCTGGAGCTGCCGAAGACCCGCAAGACGAAGACGGGGTACTCGACGGATGCCGCGGTCCTCGCCGACCTGCAGGAATCCCACCCGCATCCGTTCCTGGGGCTTCTCCTCCAGCACCGTGAGGCGACGAAGCTCCGCCAGATCATCGAGTCGCTGACGGTCGGCATCGCCGACGACGGACGTATCCACACGACCTACGTGCAGACCGGCAGTCAGACGGGTCGCCTCTCGAGCACCGACCCGAACCTGCAGAACATCCCGATCCGCAACGAGGAGTCGCGCCGCATCCGCGAAGCATTCGAAGTCGGCGAGGGGTACGAAACCCTGCTGACTGCGGACTACTCGCAGATCGAGATGCGCATCATGGCGCACCTGTCGGGCGATCCGGGGCTTATCGAGGCTTTCAACTCGGGTGAGGACCTGCACCGCTTCGTCGGCGCCCGTGTGTTCGGTGTGGAGCCCGCCGAGGTGACGGCGCCGATGCGCACGAAGGTGAAGGCGATGTCGTACGGCCTCGTCTACGGGCTGAGTGCCTTCGGTCTGTCGAAGCAGCTGCGCATCGAGCAGTCCGAGGCGAAGCAGCTCATGCTCGAGTACTTCGCCCGCTTCGGTTCCGTGCGCGACTATCTGCGCTCGTCCGTCGAGCAGGCGCGGATCGACGGCTACACCGAGACGATCTTCGGACGTCGGCGACCGTTCCCCGACCTGACGAGCCCGAACCGCGTGCTCCGCGAGAACGCCGAGCGCGCGGCGCTCAACGCCCCCATCCAGGGCAGCGCGGCCGACATCATGAAGATCGCGCTCGTCGAGATCCACAGCGACCTCCGTGAGAAGGGTCTGGCGTCGCGCGTGCTTCTGCAGATCCACGACGAACTCGTCGTCGAAGTGGCGACGGGGGAGTGGGACGCGGTCGAGGAGATCGTCCGCACCCGGATGGGGGACGCGGCGGAACTCTCCGTCCCGCTCGACGTGCAGATCGGCCGCGGCGCCGACTGGGACGAAGCGGCTCACTGACGTCCGGCGGTGCGACGCTCTACGCTCGAGGGATGACCGACGCACAACGCACGCCCACTCCGATCGACACGATCGCGGACCGCTGGGTGGACACGCTGGCAGAGCTCTCACCGAGTCTCGCGACCTACATCGGACGCACCGAGCACAACGGCCGTCTCGATGACTTCTCACCGGAGGGACACGACCGCCTCGCCGCTGTGGCGGGCGAGACGCTTCGCGCCCTGCAGGCCGCGGACGCGGTCGACGACGTCGACGAGGTCACGAAGATGGACCTCTCGGCGGAGCTCGGGCTGCAGCTCGACCTGCACGCGGCGAAGTCGCACCTGCGCGACCTCAACGTGATCGCCTCGCCGTCTCAGGACATCCGCGCGGCATTCGACCTCATGCCGACCGACACCGTCGAGGACTGGTCCGTCGTCGCCACGCGCCTCGCGGCCATCCCGACGGCGCTCGGCGGATACATCGAGACGCTCCGGCAGGGGATCGCCGAGGGCGTCGTCCCCGCGCGTCGCCAGGTCCGCGAGGTCGTGACGCAGATCGCGCGATACACGAGCGACACCGGCTTCTTCGCGACCTTCGTCGGCGATGCGGCCCCCGCCGACGGTCACCTTCCCGCCTCGCTCGCGCGCGAGCTCGCCGACAATTCGGGCGCCGCTCGTGTCGCGTACGACCAGCTCGCGGCGTTCCTCCGCGACGAACTGGCACCGGCGGCCACCGAGGTGGATGCCGTGGGCCGGGAGCTCTACGCGCTCCACTCGCGTCGGTTCCTCGGCGCGACGATCGACCTCGACGAGACCTACGAGTGGGGCGTCGAGGAGCTTTCGCGGATGGTCGCCGAGCAGGAGTCGATCGCGAACGAGATCCAGGCCGGTGCCAGCGTCGAGGAGGCCGTCGCCTTCCTCGAGCAGGACGAGGCGCGGAAGCTCCGCGGCACCGAGGCGCTGCAGAAGTGGATGCAGGAGACCAGCGATCGCGCCGTCGAGGAACTCGGACGCACCCACTTCGACATCCCCGACCCGATCCGTCGCCTCGAATGCATGATCGCGCCGACGAACGAGGGCGGCATCTACTACACCGGCCCGACGGACGACTTCTCGCGGCCCGGCCGGATGTGGTGGTCGGTCCCCGAGGGCGTCGACACCTTCGACACCTGGCGCGAGCTCACGACGGTCTACCACGAGGGTGTTCCGGGGCACCACCTGCAGATCGCGCAGGCGGTCTACAACCGGACCGAGCTGAACTCGTGGCGGCGCCTGCTCGCCGGTTCCAGCGGACATGCCGAGGGGTGGGCCCTGTACGCCGAGCGACTCATGGCGGAGCTCGGCTACCTCGACGACCCCGCGGACCGCCTGGGCATGCTCGACGGACAGCGGATGCGGGCGGCCCGCGTGGTCCTCGACATCGGCGTCCATCTCGGCAAGCCGCGGCTCGACGGCACCGGGACGTGGGACGCCGACTACGCTCTCGAGTTCATGCGGCGGAACGTCAACATGTCCGACGAGTTCATCCAGTTCGAGGTGAACCGCTACCTCGGGTGGCCGGGTCAGGCACCGTCGTACAAGGTCGGTCAGCGGATCTGGGAGCAGATCCGCGACGAGGCCGCTCAGCGCGGGGGTTCCGACTTCGACATCAAGAGCTTCCACATGCGAGCACTCCGCCTCGGCGGCGTCGGGCTCGACACCCTCCGTGCCGCCCTGCGCGACAGCTGACAAGACGTCGAAACTCTCCGTCGGGGGATGCCGGGAATATCCGGCATCCCCCGACGTTCATGCATGTGAATGAAAGGGGCGGACATGACCGCTGTGGAACTTGGCCTGGACACGTTCGGCGACATCACCGTCGATGAGAACGGCGACAAGGTATCGGGCGCTCAGGCGATCCGGAATCTCATCGCGCAGGCGACCCTCGCCGATCAGGTGGGCGTCGACTTCATCGGCGTGGGGGAGCACCACCGCGCGGACTACTCCGTGTCGAGCCCCGAGATCGTCCTCGCGGCGATCGCCGCGCAGACCGAACGCATCCGCGTCGGCACCGCTGTGACCGTCCTCTCCAGCGACGATCCGGTACGCGTCTACGAGCGCTTCGCGACGCTGTCGGCGATCTCGAACGGTCGCGCTGAGGTCATCCTCGGACGCGGATCCTTCATCGAGTCCTTCCCGCTCTTCGGGTTCGACCTCTCCGACTACGAAGCCCTCTTCGAGGAGCGGCTCGAGTTGTTCTCGCTGCTCCGGACGGAGAAGCCGGTCACGTGGCAGGGATCGACCCGGGCCCCTCTCACCGACGCGGACGTCTTCCCCAAGACCGAGCACGGCTTCCGCGCCTGGGTGGGCGTGGGCGGATCGCCCGAGTCGGTCATCCGCACCGCCCGCTACGGGTACGGGCTGATGCTGGCCATCATCGGCGGCCCGGCGGCCCGCTTCCGCCCCTACGTCGACCTGTACCACCGCGCCGTCGGAGAGCTCGGCACCGAGGCTCAGCCCATCGGCATCCACTCTCCGGGATACATCGCCGACACGGACGAGCAGGCGTGGGAAGAGGCCTACCCGGGCTTCGAAGCGCAGAACAACTCGATCGGCCGCGACCGCGGCTGGCCTCCCTACAGCCGGATGCGGTTCCAGCACGAGGTCGGCCCGGAGGGTTCGATCTACGCCGGATCACCCGAGACGGTGGCGCGCAAGATCGCCGACACCATCACGACCCTCGGCGCCTCGCGATTCGATCTCAAGTACGCCAACGGCACTCTCGGGCACGAGAAGCTGATGCGGTCGATCGAGCTCTACGGCACCAAGGTGATCCCGATGGTCCGCGAGATGCTCGGCGAGTGAGCCCGGACCGGCGCTCCCCTCGTACGATGCAGGGATGACCACGACCACGACGGGCTCCGTCGCCAGCCGGCTCGACCGTCTGCCGTTCACCCGGACGCACCTGCGTGTCCTGACCGGTTCGGGCGCCGGCTGGGCCTTGGACGCGATGGACGTCGGGCTGATCTCCTTCGTCATCGCCGCGCTGGTCAGCGAGTGGGACCTCACGCCGGCCTCGACATCGTGGATCGCCTCCGCGGGCTTCGCGGGCATGGCGATCGGCGCGACCGTCGGCGGTCTGCTCGCCGACCGCATCGGCCGGCGATCGGTCTTCGCCCTCACCCTGCTCGTCTACGGCGTCGCCACCGGCGCGAGCGCCCTCGCCGGTGGTCTCGTGGCTCTGATCGCGCTGCGGTTCCTGGTGGGACTGGGGCTCGGCGCCGAGCTGCCCGTCGCCAGCACCTACGTGAGCGAGTTCGCGCCGGCCCGGATGCGCGGGCGGATCATCGTCGTGCTCGAAGCCTTCTGGGCCGTCGGGTGGACGGCATCCGCCCTCATCGGCTACCTCGTCATCCCTTCGGTCGCCGAGGGGTGGCGCTGGGCCCTCGCGATCGGCGCCGTCCCCGCGGTCTACGCCCTCGTGGTGCGCTGGGGTCTCCCCGAGTCGCCACGCTGGCTGGCCTCCCGCGGACGGGTCTCCGACGCGGAGCGGATCGTCTCCGACCTCGAAGCATCGCGCCCACTGTTCGGACGGACGTCGACCGACTCCGCGCTCGCCCCGGACGCCCCGGCAGCACCCGCGACGACGGTGGGGATGCGGCTGCGCGGCCTCTGGGCCCCCGACGTGCGCGTGCGCACCGCCGCACTCTGGGTCGTCTGGTTCTGCGTGAACTTCTCGTACTACGGCGCCTTCATCTGGATCCCGACGCTCCTCGTGTCGCAGGGGTTCGGTCTGGTGCGCAGTTTCGAGTTCACGCTGCTCATCACCCTGGCCCAGCTGCCCGGATACGCCGTCGCCGCGTGGCTGATCGAGAAGTGGGGGCGGCGCGCGACGCTCTCGGTGTTCCTCGCCGGTTCCGCGGTCGCCGCGATCCTGTTCGGACAGGCGACGACGGTGCCGATGATCCTCGCCACGGGGATGGCGCTGTCGTTCTTCAACCTCGGCGCGTGGGGCGCCCTCTACGCCGTGACGCCCGAGACCTACGCCACCACCCTTCGGGCGACCGGTGCCGGCTGGGCGGCGGGCATCGGCCGGATCGCCTCGATCCTCGCGCCTCCGGTCGTCCCCGTGCTCCAAGCGCTCGGCGGCATCCCGCTCGTCTTCATCGTGCTGAGTGCCTTCTTCGCGGTCGCGGCGGCCGCCGCGTGGGGGCTCGCCGAGTCGCGAGGTCGCAGCCTCGCGGACTGATCGACGGCTGCGACTCGTAGGCTGGCGGGATGTCACAAGAAGTCCGCTACGTCGCGATCGGGGATTCGTTCACGGAGGGCGTGGGTGACGAGCTGCCCGACGGGACGGTCCGAGGCTGGGCCGACCTGGTCGCGCAGGGATGGGCCGATTCACGAGGCGAGGCGATCTCGTACGCGAACCTCGCCGTACGCGGCAAGCTCATCGGACCGATCGTCGACGAGCAGTTGGAGCGCGCCCTCGCCCTGAACCCGACGCACCTCTCGTTCAACGGCGGCGGCAACGACATGCTCCGCCCCCGCACTCCCATCGCCCGTGTCGCCGACGTCTTCTCGCAGGTGCTGCGGCGCTGCGATGAAGAGGGCGTCACGATGATCGTCCTGTCGGGGGCCAACCCGTCGGCGCAACTGCCGCTGTCGGGGCTCATCCAGCGCCGCGGCGATGAGCTGTCGCGCGCGGTGACGGAACGGATCCGCGGTCGTGATGACCTCGTCGTCGCGCTCAACTGGCCGGACGCCGAGCTCTCGGATCCCTCGTTCTGGTCGGCGGATCGTCTCCACATGAACTCCCGAGGCCACCATCGGGTCGCGGCACGCGTCCTCGAGGCCCTCGGCGAACGACCGCCCGCGCAGTGGTGGCGGCTCGACGAGGCGGACTCGGCGGTGTCCCTGAGTCGCGCCCGCTACTTCCGCGAACACCTCGGCCCGTGGCTTCGGCGACGTCTCACGGGCACATCCTCCGGCGACGGCCGACCGGCCAAATACGGTGACTGGCTCACCGTGCAACCGCGAGCCACAGCCTGATTCCGCCCCCTGTCAAGGGCTATCAGGTTCCTGTCAGGGTCGGGGATGATCGAAGCACACCGCCAAGAGAGGGAGTGTGCGCATGAGCATCGGAACCGGAATCGTGCTGTTCGTCATCGGAGCGATCCTGACGTTCGCCATCGACGTCGACGTCCAGTACGTCGATCTCGACCTGATCGGCTACATCCTGATGGGCGCCGGTGTCGTCGTCTTCATCCTCGGCCTCGTGCTGATGATGCGTCGGCGTTCCAGCGAGTCCACCGTCCGAACGGTGGACCCCGTCGCGGGGGAGCGGGTCACCCGCTCCGAGACGCGGACGTCGGGAGACGGCACCGTCTGACACGCGACAGACATCGAACGACCCGTTCCTCCCGGAGCGGGTCGTTCGTCGTTCCGGTCAGACGCGCCGGCGGGGCTGGTCCATCCCGATATGGATGCGGGTGCGCCGCCGTTCGATGCTGATGAACACCGCACCGAGGACCCACAGCGGGATCTGCACGAGGAACGCGATGCGGAAGGCATCGAGTCGGTAGGTGTCGGGGGTGCCCGCTCCCTGCAGATCGAGCACGAAGCCGATCGCGAAGATCGCGAGGAGGGCAGCGAGGAACCCACCCGCGTTTGTGACCCCGGTCGCCGTGCTGAGCCGGTGAGACGGATTGTGCGTCCGAGCGTGGTCGAAGGCGATCATCGATGCCGGCCCGCCCATGGCGAGGGCGATCAGCAGGACGACGAGGAGCCAGATCGGTGAACGCCCCGGCCATAGGATGACGGCCGACCACGCCAGGAGTTGAAACCCGACGGCGGGAAGCACGAGGGCACGCGATCTCCGGTGGGGCGCTCTCCGCGACAGCTCTCCGAGGACGGGACCGAGCGCCATCCCGGCGAAGACGTAGATCGAGGTGAGCGCGCCGGCTTGGCCCACGGTGAGCCCTTCGCCCGCGGTGAGGTACGGGAAACCCCACAGCAGGATGAACGCGGTGCCCGCGAAAGGCGTCGTGAAGTGCGACCAGAAAGCCAGTCGCGTCCCCGGGTGGGCGAGTGCTGCGCGGATGCCGACCCCGGTGTCGATCGTCGACGTCACCACGCGGATGGCGCCGGTGTCGGTGTCGACGCTGACGTCGCGCGCGAGTTCGGGCGGGCGGTTGCGGACGATCGCGAAGACCAGGATAGCGAAGAGCACGCAGAGCCCGGCGATCCCCCCGAACGTCACGCTCCAGTCCGTCGCGTGGAGGACGGCGGCGATGGGGATGACCGCGATGAGCTGACCCGCTTGCCCGAGGATGCCGGTCAACTGCACCATGAGCGGCCCGCGCTGTGCCGGGAACCACGTCGCCACCAGGCGAAGGACAGCGGGGAAGACGGCGGCATCGCCCGCTCCGAGCAGCATGCGCGCGACGATCGCCACGCCGACGCTGGGGGACAGGGCCATCGTCAGCTGGCCGGCCGCCATCAGCAGCATCCCGATCGTGATGATGGGTCGGGAGCCGTAGCGGTCGAGGAGGACGCCCACGGGGATCTGCATACCGCCGTAGACGGCGAGCTGGACCACCGCGAACAGCGACAGGGTCGCGGCATCCGCCTGGAACCGGTCGGCGGCGTCGACGCCCACCGCAGCCAGGGACGTGCGGTTGGTGACGGCCAACATGTACGCGGCGACACCGGTGCCCCAGATGAGCCAGGCTCGCAGACCCGGACCGTTCGCTCGTCCGACTGCGTCCACCCGCCCACGCTACTCTCCGCCGGGCGTACGCTGAGGCCACACCACCGGATGAGCGGAGAACGACATGAAGGCGACCATCGGCGAGACGGTCATCGCAGAGGCGAATGACGACGAGATCATCCGGATCGAAGGGAACGCCTATTTCCCGCCGGCATCCGTCAAGGAGGGCGTGCTGGTCGAGAGCCCGACGCCGTACACGTGCCCGTGGAAGGGCGAATGCCAGTACTTCCACATCGAGGCCGGTTCGGAACGCCTGTCCGACGGCGCCTGGTCGTACCCGAACCCGTACCCGTCCGCATTCGACCGTGTGGGTGCGGACTTCTCGGGCTACGTCGCCTTCGCGCCCGGGGTCACCGTCGGAGCCTGATCACTCCTCCAGCGGGCCGAGAAGGGGACGGGGAACGAACCGCGCCGTCTCGGCCAGAGGCTGTTCGAGCTCGACGACCGTCAGGGTGTTCCTTCCGGCACGGGTGACGGGCGCCGGCACGTAGAGCGTCTGCTGCGGTCCGTTGGACCAGTAGCGACCGAGCAGGAAGTCGCCGACGAAGACGTACCCCTTCCCCCACCCCGTGGTGTCGAGGTAGAGGTCGGTCGCTGTCTCGAGGTCGAAAGCGCCCTCCGCCACCGACAGCTCGGGCGCCGCCGAGGCGTCCTCGAGGAGGACCGGCGTCGTCCGCCAGCCTGCGAGATCCCGGCCGTCGACGGTCACCGGACCGATGAGACCCTTCACCTCGCCCAGCCGTTCGGCGTAGTTCACACGCCCCTGCTCCTCGACCAGGATCGAGAGCGCCGAGCCCCGTGGCAGCCGGAGGGCGTGTTCGTGGCGCGTCCGCGAGAGCGATCCGATCCGGATGCCGTCGACCGAGACCCACGCCTGGTCGCGGACCTCGCCGATCGCGAGGACGCCGCCGGGAAATCCGTCCGGCAGCGCGACGTCGTAGCGGAGGAGCGTGCCGGTGTGAGCGGCATCCTCGAACGTGACCCTCCCGGGCAGTGAGCGCTGCACTCCGGCGTCGGACGTGCGGCGCGGAGTCAGGGCGACGGAGAACTCCGGACGGGGCGTCGCCGACGGCGGCACGTCGTCCGGGACGTCGGCGTACTTCGCGATCACCTCTCGGAACGCGTGGAACTTCGCCGTGGGATCGCCGGCTTCGTCGAGCGGGGCGTCGTAGTCGTAGGACGTCACGATGGGCAGGTATCGGCCCTTATCGTTCGCGCCGTTCGTCGTCCCGAAATTCGTCCCGCCATGGAACATGTAGATGTTCACCGAGGCTCCGGCGGCCAGGAGGTCGTCCAGTTCGGCAGCGGCGGCGCCGGCATCCGTCGTGTGATGCGTGCTGCCCCACCAGTCGAACCATCCGTCCCAGAACTCCGAGCACATGAGGGGTCCCGTGGGCTGGTGCTGTCGGAGGGTCGCGAGACGTTCGCCGGCCCGCGAGCCGAACGAACCGGTCAGATGGATGCCGGGGAGCGACCCGGCCTCGAGCATGTCGGGCTCGGGCTGGTCGACCGTGGTGAGCGGCACCGTGATGCCCGCATCCCTCGTGACGCGGACCAGCTCCGCCAGGTAGTCCTTGTCCGAGCCGTAGGCACCGTACTCGTTCTCGATCTGGACGAGGACGACGTTGCCGCCGCGGTCGATCTGCCGGGGCGCGACGATGCGGTACACGCGGCGCAGGTAGGTCTCGAGCGCTGCCTGATAGGCGGCATCCGTCTGTCGCAACCGGATGCCGGGGGTCGCCGTCAGCCAGGTCGGGAGGCCCCCGTTGTGCCACTCGGCGCAGATGTACGGGCCGGGGCGGACGATGGCGTGCAGCCCTTCGGCGGCGATCAGGTCGAGGAAGCGGCCGAGGTCCAGGCCGTCCTCCTCGCTCCACTGGCCCTCGACGGGCTCGTGCGCGTTCCAGGCGACGTAGGTCTCGATCGTGTTGAGCCCCATGAGGCGTGCTTTGCGGATGCGGTCGGCCCAGTCGCCGGGATGGATCCGGAAATAGTGCATCGCGCCGGAGATGATCCGATGGGGCCGGCCGTCCAGCAGGAAGTCGCGGTCGCCGATGGCGAAAGTGCTCATGTGATCTCCGCTCGGAGCTGTTCGTCCGGGTACCCGCCTGCGTCGAGGAGGGGTGACGTGGCGCTGCGCGAACTGCTATGTTTACGCAATCATGTCGCCTCAGCGTAGCACGCGACCGGCCCCGGAGACGGGTGCCGATGCACCCCTCGACGAGCCCGTGGCACGTCGTGGCGGAACACCTCACGGCGTGCCCACGCAGGCCGACGTCGCTCGCCACGCGGGCGTCTCGGCGCAGACGGTTTCCCGCGTCGTCACGGG
Source organism: Microbacterium aquilitoris (assembly GCF_031932285.1). Taxonomy (NCBI): domain Bacteria; kingdom Bacillati; phylum Actinomycetota; class Actinomycetes; order Micrococcales; family Microbacteriaceae; genus Microbacterium; species Microbacterium aquilitoris. The sequence goes on along the minus strand of NZ_JAUZVT010000002.1, from coordinate 921,102 downwards.
CGGCGCGCGGGTGGACGAGCCGACGCGGGAGCGCGTCCTGGCGAGCATGCGGGAACTCGGATACCGGCCGAACCGGGCGGCGCGTGCACTGCGCTCAGCCCGGTATCGGAGCATCGGCGTCATCATGAGCGATCTGACGTCGTACGGCAGCGTCCGCACGTGGGAGGCGATCTCCCGCGCGGGCGCGGCATCCGGCTATGCGGTCGCCCTCGTGCCGACCTCGCGATTCGACCGCAGCGCCGTCGTCGAGGCGATCGAGCGTGCGCGAGACCAGGCCGTCGACGGGCTCGTCATCGCGATCGGCGATCACCTCTCGGCGGGAGAGGATCTGCCCCTTCCCGACGACCTTCCCGTCGTCGTGGTCGATGCGTCCGCCCTCGATGACCGCTCCTTCGTCGACACGGATCAGACGATGGGCGCCGGTCAAGCCGTGACGCACCTCCTCGAGCTCGGGCACGAGACCGTCCACCATGTGGCGGGCCCGGTGAGCTCGTATTCCGCCGTCCGCCGCGAGCAGGGATGGCGGGTGGCGCTGACCGCCGCGGGGCGGACGGCCCCCACCCTCGAGCGCGGGGACTGGAGTGCGCAGTCTGGATACGACGCAGGATGCCGTCTGCGCGGGGAACCCGCCGTGACCGCCGTGTTCGCGGCCAACGATCAGATGGCCCTCGGGGTGCTCCGCGCGTTCCACGAGGCGGGCGTCGCGATTCCTTCGCAGGTCAGCGTCGTGGGCTTCGACGACATGCCCGAGGCGGGGCAGTTCTGGCCGCCGCTCACCTCCGTCCACCAGGAGTTCGAGCAGGTCGGGCGCGCGGCCGTCGACGTCCTCCTCGCGCGCATCGACGACACCGCCGCCGTCCAGCGACTGTTCGTCCCCACCCGACTGGTCGTGCGCGGGAGCACGGCCACCGCTCCCCGAAAGGCGACCTCATGACGTTCCACCCCTCGCACACCGGCGTGCTCTGGCGCGGCGACGGACAGACCGTCTCGATCGAGGCCTGGGGGAGCGGCGTGCGCGTGCGCGCCGCTCTCGGCCCGATCGACGACGCTCCCGGCGCCCTCGTCGAGGTGCCCGACTCCCGCGCCGAGGTGTCCATCGAGGGCGCCGTCGCGACCGTCGCGGCCGGTGGTGTCCGCGTCGTCGCCGAGGAAGAGGATTACCACGACTGGTCGGTGGGGTTCCACACGCCCCGACTGCGGTTGCAGGTGCAGGATGCCGACGGCCGCCTCCTGTTCGAGGAGATCCGCGACGGCGGGGCCCTCAAACTCGCCGCGCGCGAGTTCCGTCCGACCGAAGGCGGCGACCACCGGCTGCGGCTGAGCCTCGCCGCCCCGGCGGACGAGCACCTCGTCGGGATGGGGCTGTACCAGCAGGACCTGGTCGACCTGAAGGGCACGGTGCTCGAGCTCGCGCACCGCAACTCGCAGACCTCCGTCCCGTTCGTTGTCTCGAGTGCCGGGTACGGCTTCCTCTGGAACCTCCCCGCGATCGGCCGCGCCGTGTTCGGGGCGAATCGCACCGAATGGGAAGCCGAGAGCGCGACCCAGTTCGACTGGTGGGTGTGCGCGGATCCGCGTCCGTCGCAGATCGCCGCCGCGTACGCGGAAGCCACGGGTCATGCGCCGATGATGCCGGAATACGGCCTCGGGTTCTGGCAGTGCAAGCTGCGCTATTCGACCCAGGACGAGCTCCTGGCGGTCGCGCGCGAGTACCGCCGCCGCGGCATCCCGATCGACGTCATCGTGGCCGACTTCTTCCACTGGCGGTGGATGGGGGACTGGAGCTTCGAGGAGGAGTTCTGGCCCGACCCCGCCGCGATGACGGCGGAGCTCCGCGAGCTCGGGATCGAGCTCATGGTGTCGGTCTGGCCGCAGGTGGTGCCGCAGTCCAAGAACTGGGACGAGCTGCGCGACGGGAACATGCTCGTGCGCACCCGGCGCGGGATCGACGTCCAGTACTACTTCGACGGCCAATACACGCGGTTCCTCGACGTGACCGAACCCCGGGCGCGCGAGTTCCTGTGGCAGAAGCTCGCCGAGAACTACGGCGCCTACGGCATCACCGCGTTCTGGCTCGATGAGGCCGAACCCGAGTACGGGGCCTATCACTTCGAGAACTACCGGCTCGCTGCGGGGTCGAGCGCACAGGTCGCCAACCTCTACCCGCGGGAGTTCACCCGCGCGATCGCGGACGGCCTCCGTGCCGACGGCAACGATCAGCCGGTCTCACTCGTCCGGGCGGCTTGGGCCGGATCGCAGCGGCACGGCGCGCTGGTGTGGTCGGGCGATGTCCACTCGACCTTCGCCGACCTGAAGGCGCAGATCGCCGCGGGGATCCACATGGGGGCCGCCGGCATCCCCTGGTTCACGACCGACATCGGCGGGTTCACCGGCGGCGATGTACGGGAGCCCGCGTTCCACGAGCTCCTCATCCGCTGGTTCCAGTTCGGGGCCTTCAGTCCCGTCATGCGTCTGCACGGCGATCGCGTACCCGGGATCCCCGTCGTCGACGCCCAGGGCGTCGCGCGCGTCGGGTCCGGGGCCGACAACGAGGTGTGGAGTTTCGGCGAGCAGATCGAGGCCCTCCTCGTGGAGTACATCCGGCTGCGCGAGGACCTGCGGGACTACACCCGCGAGGCGATGGCGGACGCTCACCGTGACGGAGCCCCCGTCATGCGCGGCATGTTCTTCGAGTTCCCCGACGACGAGCGGGCGTGGACGACACCGGGGCAGTACCTTTTCGGGCCCGACATCCTCATCGCCCCGGTGACCGAGCCGGGGGCGACCCGGTGGGACGTCTACCTGCCCGCGGGGACGGCATGGACCGACGCGCGGAGCGGAGCGTCGCACGCCGGCGGTCAGACCGTGACGGTCGACGCCCCTCTCGCGTCGATTCCCGTGTTCCACCGCGGTGGCCGCGTCGGATCGGCGCTCGCCCGACTCGCTGACCTGCCCGACATCCGCCTGTCCTGATCCGACCTCACACCCTCGATGGAGAGAACCGAATGAGCCTCATCACCGCGACGACCCGCGCCCACCGCATCGACCGACGCATCTACGGCCAGTTCGCCGAGCACCTCGGTCGCGGCATCTACGAGGGCCTGTGGGTCGGCGAGCAGGACGAGATCCCGCACAAGAACGGTCTGCGCACCGACGCGATCGCGGCCCTCCGCGAGATCAAGGTGCCCGTCGTCCGCTGGCCCGGCGGCTGCTTCGCCGACGAGTACCACTGGCTCGGGGGCGTCGGGCCCACCGAGCAGCGTCGCGCGATGGTCAACACGCACTGGGGCGGTGTCGTCGACCCCAACACCTTCGGTACCCACGAGTACTTCGAGCTCCTCCACCAGCTCGACGCCGAGGCCTACGTCAACGGCAACGTCGGCAGCGGCTCGGTGGCCGAGATGCAGGACTGGGTCGAGTACATGACCCTCGACAAGCACACCCCGATGGCCGAACTCCGCCGTGCGCACGGGCGCGACCAGCCGTGGAAGCTGCAGTTCTTCGGGGTCGGAAACGAGAGCTGGGGATGCGGCGGCAACATGCTCCCTCTCCACTACGCGAACCTCTACCGCCAGTACCAGACGTTCGTGCGCGACTACGGGGACAGCCACGTCGCGAAGGTCGCGTGCGGTGCGAACGCCGACGACTACGAGTGGACGGACGTCCTCATGGCGCGGGCCGCCGGGCACATGGACGCGCTCAGCCTCCACTACTACACGCTCCCGACGGGGGAGTGGGACGTGAAGGGCGCCGCGCTGAGCTTCGACGACGCCGCCTGGTACGACACGATCCACCGCACGCGGCAGATGGACACGCTCCTGCGCCGTCACGGCGAGATCATGGACCGGCACGACCCCGCGCGCCGCGTCGGCCTCTTCGTCGACGAGTGGGGCACCTGGTACGACGTCGAGCAGGGGACGAACCCGGGCTTCCTGTTCCAGCAGAACACGATGCGCGACGCGATGGTCGCGGCGGTGAACTTCCACATCTTCCACCGTCACGCCGCCCGCGTCCGGATGACGAACATCGCGCAGATGGTGAACGTCCTCCAGGCGATGCTCCTCACCGACGGCCCGCGCCTGCTGAAGACCCCGACGTTCCACGCGTTCGGCATGTACATCGACCACCAGGACGCCGATTTCGTCGAGACCGTCGACGACGGCGGGCGCTCGGGCGGTCGTGGCGGAGCGCACCTCGACCACACCGTCAGCGTCAAGGACGGCGTCTACACCGTCAGCGCCGTCAACTGGGACCTCGAGACCGAGGCCGAGCTCGCACTGCGGCTGCCCGAGCGGATCGGCGAGGTCGTGAGCGCCCGGATCCTGCACGCGGCGGCATCCGCTCACAACACCTTCGACGAACCGGATGCCGTCGCCCCGGTCGACTTCGCCGGCACCGTCGTCGCGGGCACCGACATCCGTCTCGCGCTGCCGCCGCGCAGCATCGTGACGGTGCGGGTGCGGGCAGTCGGATGAGCGAGACGGCAGCCGAGCTGCTGCCGCTCGCCGCCGTCGCACTGACGAACGGTCCGTTCGCCGCCGCGCAGCAGCGCGCTCTGCGGACGGCGCTGGACCTCGACCCCGAGCGGCTGCTCGCGCCGTTCCGCCGGGAGGCGGGGCTGGCGACGGGTCCGGGATACGGCGGCTGGGAGTCGGAGGGACTCGACGGGCACACGCTCGGGCACGTCCTCAGCGCGCTGTCGGCGCACGCGGCCGGCGGGTCGGCCGCCGCACGCGAGCGTCTCGAGCTGCTGCTCACCGGGCTCCGCGACTGCCAGGTCGCTCACGGCACGGGTTACGTCGGGGGCGTGCCGGACGGCGTCGCCCTCTGGAGCGAGATCGAGAACGGACGGATCGACGCGCAGACGTTCGATCTCGACGGGCGGTGGGTGCCGCTGTACAACCTCCACAAGACGCTGACGGGTGTCATCGACGCCGCGGTGTACGCCAACTCCGCGCTCGGACGGACCGTTGCGGCGGAGTTCGTCGAGTGGTGGCTGCGGGTGTTCGCACCGCTCGGAGACGCCGACGTCGAGATGGTCCTCCGGACCGAATCCGGTGGCCTGGCGGCATCCCTCGGTCGATGGTCGCAGTTCACCGACGACGAGCGCCCGGGCGGGCTCGCCGTCCGTCTCGCCGTCCGCGCCCTGTGGGAGCCGCTCGCGGCGGGGCGTGATCCGTTGGACGGACTGCACGCCAACGCGCAGATCCCGATCGTCGTCGGACACGCCGTCCTCGCCGGACTCGGCCGGGGCGAGCAGTTCGCCGCCGCGGCCCGGACCTTCTGGGAGAGCGTCACGCGGCACCGGACGACCTCGATCGGCGGGAACAGCGTGCGCGAGCACTTCCCGCCGCGCGACGATTGGTCGACCATGTTCACGGCGCGCGAGGGCCCCGAGACGTGCAACACGGTGAACATGGTCGAACTCGCCCGTGAGCTCCACCGGCTCGACGGCGGCGCCGAGCACCTCGCATACATCGACCGCGCCCTCAGCGCGCACGTGCTCTCGGCGCAGCATCCCGACCACGGCGGCATCGTGTACTTCACGTCGCACAGGCCGGGCCACCATCGCGTCTACTCCCGACGCGAGACGGGATTCTGGTGCTGCATGGGCACCGGTCTCGAGGCTCCTGCCCGGTTCGCCGCCGCGGCATTCGCGCAGGCTCCCGGGCGTGTCGACGTGAACCTCCTCGTCGGTGCACGCGCCCAACTCGAGGACGTCGTCGTCGAGACCGAGACAGACCGTCCGTTCGGGGACGACGCGAGCATCCACGTGAGCGTGCCGACTCCGCGCTCCTTCGTTCTGCGGATCCGTCTGCCGGAGGGGGTGGATGCCGGGACGGCGGAGGCCCTGGTCGACGGCACCGCGTACCGGCCGGCGCCCGATGGCTGGTTCCGCATCGATCGCACGTGGACCGACCGCACAACGGTCCGGCTCACGCTGCCGCCTGTGCTCCGCGTCGAGGCGGCCCCCGACGGGTCCGGGTGGGCGACCCTCGTCGATGGGCCGCGCGTCCTCGCCGAGCGTCTCACTCATCCCGCCGTCGACCCGCTCGCGACGGACGCCCGCATGGGCCACATCGCCCGCGGGGCGCTGCTCCCGCTCGCAGCGGCGCCGATCCTGACACCCGAAGACGTGCGGTCGGCGGACCGATCCGGAGGCCCCGTCGTCGTGCTGCCGGCGACCCCGACCCGGCGCGAGATCGTCCTCGAACCTTTCGCCTCTCTGCACGATGATCGCTACATCCTCGCCTTCCCGTTCGCGTCAGACGGGGATGCCGCGACCCGCCTCACCGCGCTCCTCGCCGAGGACGCACGCGCCGACGAGCTCGACTCCCGCACGATCGACGCGGTGACGTTCGGTCAGCAGCAGCCGGAATCCGATCACGCCCTGACGTTGGCCGGCACGGAGTCCGGATACAACGCGGTGCACTGGCGGAGGTTCCTCGGTCCGTCGACGTTCGTCCTGCAGGACTGGGGTGCGTCGGCCGCGACCTTGCGTGTCTCCTGGCTCTCGGATGCGGTCGGCCGGCGGATGATCGTCGGGATCGGGGACGACGTCGTGATCGATCGCATCATCGACGCCGGCGACGGCGACGGCATGGAGATCGACCTCGCCGCCTACGCGGACGGGCGGTCTCGCTGGGTCGTCGTGGTGGACGGGGCAGGCGAGGGCACTCCGCGCCTCACCGAAGCCCGCCTGATGAGCGCGGCGGTCGCCTGACCGACGGCCGTCAGGCGTCGTGACGCCAGAACGCGCACGCGTGCGCGTCGAGGCGGAGGTCGACGGCGGTCGAGTCCGGCGCGACGCCGCGCACGGTCTCGTCTCCCCGCCGACCCGGGCGCATGGGCACGGTCGCATCCGTCCACACGTCGACGATCGACCTGGGTGCGGGGCCGAGTCCGAGGTCCCGCGTGTCCAAGGTCGCCGTCAATGCGGAGCCGGTGGTGTTGACCGCCGCGATCCACGTCGTGGCGCCGCCGATCGCGCGCCAGAGGACGAGGCCGTTCTCGCGTCGGATCTCACCGGACGATTCCGCTCGCGTCAGCAGGTCGACCAGGGCGGGGCTCTGCAGGAGTGAGATCGTTTCGGGCTCGGTCGAGGGCAGGTCGCCCCCGAACATGAGCGGCGAGCGGGCGATCGTCCAGAGTGTCAGCAGGCTCCGCCGCTCGGCGGGGGTGAGCGCATCGTCTCGTGGCTCGCCGCGCTCGGCACGGATCCCGATGCGGCCGAGCGGCAGCATGTCGGCGTCCGGCCAGGCACCCCGGCGCGCATGCGGCGCCCACCGTGCCATGCGTCCGAGGTTGTCTGCGACATCCTCCCACCGGTCCCACACGTCATCGCAGATGCGCCACATGCTCGCGTGCTCGGCGAGATGCTCGCGGTGAGCCGCGGACAGGTCGCGGCCGGGGGAGAGGCTGAGGATGATCTCGCGCTCTGCGGACTCCACAGCCGCGCTGTAGGCCGAGATGTCCCGCTCCTGGTAGGGCCAGAGCATGTCGTCGGCCTTGATGAGGTCGACACCCCACGCGTCGTAGAGGGCGACGGTCGAACGGTAGTAGGCCGCGGCATCCGGATGGGCATGATCAATGCCCACGAAATGGGGGTTCCACTCGCAGTCGTTCGCGGAGTCGGCGATCGCCGACAGCGGCGTCGAGGTGCCGTGCAGCAGCAGGCCTTCCGCCATCGCGCGACGAGGGATGCCGCGCATGACGTGCAGCCCGAACTTCAGACCGAGCGCGTGTATCTGCGCGGCGAGCGGTCCGAATCCCGCGCCACCGGACGAGGAGGGGAAGCGCGCCGGGTCGGGGAGGAGTCGCCCGTGCTCATCGATGTGCAGCCGGGCGTCATCGTTGTAGCCGTGGGAGCGGGCGTCGGGATCCGCCCAGTCCGCGTCGACGACGATGGTGTCCCACCCTGCGTCCCGCAGGTGCTCCGCCATGAAGCGGGCGTTCGCGAGCACCTCCGCTTCGGTGACCGTCGTGCCGAAGCAGTCCCAGCTGTTCCATCCCATCGGCGGGCGATCCGGGCGTGCGAGGACCATGTGACTCCTGTCGGGTTCGTCCTCAGCCGGCGACGGGCTGAGGGGCGGATGAGGGGGTCGGTGAGGGACCGGGCGGGTCCACCCGCGGACCGGGGCGCGACCGCGCGCGGCGGGCGAGAGCGCTCGAGTCGAGGTGGTTCTCGAAGGCGAGGACGGCCATTCCCGTCGCGACGCTGTTGACCTGGACCGGCGACACTCCGAGGTCGAGACGCGCGGCGGTCAGTTCCGGGGCACGCTCGGCGAGGGCGATCCGCGCGGCCGGCAGCAGCGCGTCTCCGAGCGCCCACGCGGTCCAACCGGTGAGGGTCATGACCTCCGGATTGAGCACCGCGACGATGTCCGACAGGGCGATGCCCAGATACCGCGCGGTCCGCGCGAGCGTCTCGGCGACGGGGGGATCGCCCACCGCGTCGCGGAGCCCCTCGATGAACTCCCGTTGGTGGAGCTGCAGGAGCGCGTGATCGGGATCCACCTCGCTGAGGGTGTGACGGATGCCGGGCACCCCCACGTACGCTTCGACGCACCCCCGGCGGCCACAGCGGCATGCGCGCCCGTCGAGCTCGAGGACCGTGTGGCCCCATTCGCCCGCCGTATGCGTCGCACCGCGGAGGACCCGCCCTTCGACGATGATGCCTGCACCGACGCCCGTGCCGAGATTCACGACGACAGCGCTCGAGCGCCCGCGCGCGGCGCCGAACCAGATCTCCGAATGTCCGACGGCTTGCAGGGGGTTGGCCGTCACCAGGGGTCCCGGGAGGCGCGGGCGCACGCGGTCCTCCAATCGGCCCACGTGCGCCGCCCATCCCGGCGTCGCCACGGTGCCGGCGCGGTCCGTCGACAGGAGACCTGGCAGGCCGAGGCCCACCCCGAGGATGTCACTCGGCGCGCGGCCGCCTCTCTCGAGCGCCAGGTCGACGGCACGCAGGAGAGCATCGGCGACGCTGTCGACGGACACCCACTCCTCATCGATCTCGACGTTCGCGGCGCCGATCTCCGTCACGGCGGCGTCGAACACGACGGCACGGACGTAGGTCTCGGCGAGGTCGATCCCGAGGAAGGAGCCTCCCTCGCCGTCGATCCGCAGCACCGTCGTCGGTCGACCGGTGCCGGCGCTGTCGGTCCCGGCATCCGCGATGAACCCGGCCTCCCTTAGCTCCGCGACCAGGTTCGACACCGTCGCGGCGCTGAGTCCCGTCGTGTGCGCGAGTTCGGTCCGCGTGGCCGTCCCCTGCACGACGAGTGCGCGGACGATCTCGCGCCGGGAGGCGTCGCGGATCTCACTCGAGGATCGAGTACGGGTCATGGTCGTCACAGGTCTCTGACCCGAGCGGGGCTCAGGCGCCCCCGAGGCCTGTCTCCGCGACACCGCGCAGCAGCCACCGCTGCAGCAGGATGAAGACGAGCAGGACGGGGATGGAGGCGAGGAAGCCCGCGGCGAACAACCCGGTGTAGTCGAAGGTCTGCGCCGTGATGAACGACGACAGGTAGACCTGCACCGTGAGCGCGCCGAATCCCGTACCGGCGACCACGAGTGGCCAGAGGAACGCGTTCCATGCGCCGAGGAAGCCGAGAACGGTGAGAGCCGCGGCGAAAGCGAGCGAGTTGGGCAGCACCACGCGCACGAAGGTGCCGATGTATCCGAGACCGTCGAGCTTGCCGGCCTCTTCCAGTTCCCTCGGGAACGAGATGAAGAACTGTCGGAAGAGGAAGACGTTGAACGCCGTGAACAGCGTCGGGATGACGATGCCCTGCAGACTCTCGGTCCATCCGAGCCACGAGACGATCAGGTAGTTCGGGAGGAACGTGGTGGCACTCGGGATGAGGAGCATCGTCACGGTCAGCGCCAGGAGCGGCTTCGAGGCGCGGTTCGGGATGCGGGCGAGCCCGTACCCCGCGAGGGCGCCGATGATGATCTGCCCCACGGTCATCGACACGGCCATGATCGCCGAGGTCACGAGGGACTGTCCGAAGCGCTCGTCGGCGAAGATCTCCGCGAACTTGCCCCAGTTGGGGTTCGTGGGCCACCACACGAACGTCTTGGAGGTGACGTCCTCGGGCTGCGAGACCGCGGTCTTGACCATGACGTACAGCGGCATCAGGAACAGCAGTGCGAGGACGATGAGGACCGCGTAGCGGAAGGTCAGTTCGACCCTCCGGCGGACGGGGTTTCCGACGACACTCATGAGGCGCGTCCCTTCCTGGCACCGCGGCGCGGCGCTTTCGTCTCGTCAGCGGCACCGAATCCGAAGAAGCGCGACTGCAGGAGGGCGACGAGGACGACGATCGCCGTGACGACGAACGCACCCGCGGAACCCTTGCCGTAGTCGAGTTGCTGGAACGAGAGGTTGTAGATGTAGAGGAGAGGTGGTCGGACCGAGGGGATCGTCCGGACGAGGTTGTAGAACTCGTCGAACGCCTGGAACGCCGCCACCAGCAGGAGGAGCATGACGGCCGCTGTCGTGGGGCGGAGCTGGGGCCACGTGATCGAGAAGAATCGCCGGGGTCCGCGGGACAGGCCGTCGATCGCCGCGGCCTCGTACAGCGTCTCGGGGATCCGCTGGAGGCCGGCGATGAACAGCAGCATGTAGAACCCGACCTGCAGCCACAGGCGGACGCTCACGATGACGACCCAGTAGTAGGGCGACTGCGTCAGCCAGGCATCCACCGTCGGCAGCCCGAGCGAGGAGAGCACCGAGTTGGCGACGGATGAGGTCGATCCGCTGAAGATGCCGAGCTTCCAGATCAAGGACGCGATGACGTACGAGAACGCCGTCGGCAGGAAGAAGACGGATCGGAAGAAGGCGCGGGCCACGGGGAGGTTCGCCACCAGCATCGCAAGGACCAGCGAGACGATGAGGGTGGTCGGCACGACAAGCACCGCGAACACGGTGAACGACAGGAGCGATGACAGGAAGCTCGGGTCGGTCAGCAGCGAGACGTAGTTGTCGAAGCCGACGAAGTCGGTCGGCGTGATGGTCGCAACGGCGCGCGTGAAGCTGAGATAGAAACCCCAGAACAGCGCGATGATGCTGAAGATCAGCAGGCCGAGGAAGAACGGGCTGACGAAGAGCCAGAAGGCACGCCGGGTGCCTCGGATCGGACGCCGGCGTCGCGGCACGGACGGCGGGGGAGTGGGCCGGTGGCCCGGGTCTGAGACCCGGGCCACCGGAGTGTTGAGCTGAGTCACTGGAGTGCGTCCAGCATGCCCTGCATCGTGGTCTGAGCCGCAGCCAGCTCGGACTTCGCGTCCGCGCCTTCGACGACGATGCGGTTGACCGCGTCGGTGAGCGCTGTGCTCATCGCGGGCGTGTAGTACGGGCCGCCGGTCCAGCCGTACTCCGTGGTCAGGTCGACGATGTCCTTCGCGATGCCGTCACCGAGGCTCTTGGCCTGCTCGCGCGCGGACTTCAGCGGCGGGATGTGGAATCCGTACTTGGTGCTGAACTCGATCTGCCAGTCTGTGTCGTCGATCCACTGCTTCTTGGCGATCTCCTTCGCCTTCTCGATCTTGCCCGACTTGCCGGCGACCATCTCGTTCCACTGCGAGACGCCCACGATGGGCTGTCCGCCTTCGAGCGCCGGGACCGCGAATGCGCCCACGTCGTCGCCGAGCGCCTTCTTGAGGGCGGGGATCGCCCACAGGCCCTGCCAGCTGATCGCGACATCACCGGCGATGAAGGACGTCGGGTCCCACCAGTCGGTCGGTGCGCCCATCAGGAGCGAGCCCGAGTCGTAGAGATCGTGAGCCGAGGTCAGCGCGTCGGCGAGCTGGGGCGAGTCGAGCGAGACCTTCGTGTTCTCGTCGTTGATGATGCCGCCGGGGGCTGCCGGCGGCAGGTTGGCTGCGAGGATGCCCGCGCCACCGTCGTTGCCGAGGAACAGGCCCTTGTGGTCGGCGTTCGTGAGCTTCTTGGCCGCCTCGACGAGCTCGTCCCACGTCGTGGGGACCTCGATGCCGGCTTCCTTGAACATGGAGGGCCGGTAGACGAAGAGCTGGGCATCGGTGATCATCGGGATGCCGTAGTACTTGCCGTCGATCGTGACGGGCTTGAGGGCGATCGGGAGGATGTCGTCCTTGACAGGCTCGACGATGTCCGTGAGATCTGCGTACTGCCCCTGTCGGGCCGCCTCGACGTTGATCGCGTTGTACTCGAACAGGTCGACCCCGCGGCCCGATGCGAGCAGGGCGTTGACGCGCTGCGCGTAGTCGCCCTCGACCCACTGGAGGTCGATCTTGGCGTCCTTGTAATCGTCCGCCCAGCGGTTGACGGCATCCTGGACGCCGTCTTCGCCGTACTGGTGGTAGAACTGCGTGATCGGGCCGTCCGCACCGCCGCCCGCGCCGCTCGAGCATCCGGAGATCAACAGCGCGGATGCGCTGAGGAGTGCTGCTGTGATTGCGAGCTTGCGTCGCTTGGGTGATGTCATCCTTCTCGCCTCTCTGCGGGATGGTGACGGCGATACGGGTATCCGATCGGTCCGCCGTCGCACCGATCGCCCTTAATCTAACGCTTAAAAGAAGGGGTGGTCTACCCCTGATCCAGAATCGGTTCGGCTCTGGCAGTATTCATGCAGGCAGTCGCGTAGGTCGTGGGGATGCCGGAGAGAAGAGACAGTGGTCGGGAAGAGATCGTCGCGCGACATCCGCAGCGAGTCGCGTCTCGACGTCCTGCACGGTCTGCTCTCGGCGGGAACCTCGACGCGTAACGAGCTCGCCCAGACGACGGGGCTGAGCGTCGCCACCGTCGCGACCATCGTTCAGGAGCTCCGCGGCGAGGGCCTGGTGGTGGATGCCGGCAGCTCGGCACTCGGTGCCGGACGACCGACGACGATGCTGCGGGTGAACGGTGACCGCGGCCGCATCCTCGGGATCGACGTCGCCGAGACGTACGTCCGCGCGATCGTGTTCGACGCGAGCCTCGAGGAGATCGGCTCCGTCGAGGTCCCGATGGACGAGTCCCTTCCGTCGGCGAGCAGCGTGACCGAGACCATCGTCCGCGCCGTCGACACGGCTCTCCGCGAGACGGCGATCGACCGCGAGCGTGTCCTCGGCGCCGGCATCGCCCTGCCCGGCCTCATCAGTGCGGAGGAGTCGGCGGACGCCGTCGCTCCCCGCTGGGCCGCGCGGAACGTCGAGGTGCTCCGCCAGCTGCGTGAGCGCATCGGTCTTCCGCTCGTCGTGGAGAACCCGCTGAAAGCCATCGCGACGGCCGAACTCTGGTTCGGGCGGGGCCGTACCGCGGCCTCGATGGTGATCGCCAACCTCGGCACGGGTGTCGGAGCGGGCATCGTGCTCGAGGGGAAGATCCTGCGGGGCGCGACGCATAGCGCAGGGGAGTGGGGTCACGCCGTTCTCGTCCTCGATGGGCGCACCTGCCGTTGCGGTCGCCGGGGATGCGTCGAAGCGTACGTGGGGGCACCCGGCATCCAGGTCACCCTTCGGGAGATCGCTCCCGATCACGAGCTCGCCGTCGTCCCGCAGCGCGAGTTCATCGACGGATTGGCACAGGCGCACCGCCGGGCCGGGGGAGACCCGGTCATCGACGACGTATTGGCGCGCACAGCCCATTACCTCGGGGCGGCGCTCGGCGACCTGGCCTCGATCATCGATCCCGAGGTGATGATGCTGACGGGCTGGACCGCGTGGACGCTCGGCGATGACCTGGTCGAGCCGACGAGGCGCGAGTTGCAGCGCCGGGCACCGATCGGCGCGACCACGCCGCGGGAACTCGGGGTGTCGACGGTGCGGGGGAGTTCGGTCGCCATCGGGATGGCGACGCTGGCGTTCGAGCGTTTCCTCGGCGACGTCGGCCTCTCGACGACGCGTCTTCCGCTCGCCCTGTGAGCGCCGGTCGAACCGGCGTGCGGCCGGCCATACTGAGGACATGGGCTTCTCCCTGAGCTTCTACCCGATCGACGGCGGCGATCTCGGCGACGCCGACCGGGACAGCCTGGCCGCGTTCCTCGATGCACGTGGATTGTCGGTGCACTCCGACGGCAGCGGGCTGTTCTCTGCGGACGGTGCCGCGCTGTCCTTCGACGGGGCCCGGAGCGACCTGGCCCTGGACGTCCTCGACCAGCCTGAGCCGGTCACAGGAACACTCCCGCACGCGACCCTCAGCTCGTCGGAGTGCGCCTTCGTGTTCGACCTGTGCACAGCGGGGAGGTTGATGATCGTCAATCCGCAGGGCGATCCCACCTACCTCGGCATCGCCGGCATCCACGACGGTGATGACTTCCCCGATCCTGACGACGCGGTCGTGGTCGGCAGCGCGGCGGAACTGGCCCTCGCCCTCGAAGGCGGATTCGAGAGGTTCCAGGACTACCTGCAGCGTGTCCTCAACGAGAACCCAGGCTAGATCCTCGGGGCCGTGAACCGGCCGGATCGAAGACGGTGCCCTCAGCGACGCGCTGCGAGAAGTTCCGGAGGGCGTGATCTCGGAGACCCGCAAGCCCGGCGAGATCCGCGGCAGCGGCGACCTGAAGCGGCAGCGAGGCGCGGTGCTGCATGGCCCGGCTGAGCTCCTCATCGGTGCAGATCTGCGCGGCGGCGGCCGCGCCGTGGATCCCGACGAGCGGTGCGATGTCGATGGCGGGATCTCCGATGCACGCGTGATCGAGGTCGACGAGTCCCGAGAGCCGAGGACCGTCCCACAGCATGTTGTGAGGGCCGAAGTCCCCGTGGACGAGCACGAGATCCGTCGGCGCGGAGCCATCCACGAACCCGACGACATCCTGCGCGAACGCTCGCACGGAGGTGGGGAGCCGTGGAACGAGCCGGTCGGCGACGACGCTCGGCCACGCGGGTCCACCGCACCACGCGCGCGGCACGGGGAGCTCGTCCAGCCGGGGGAGCGGCACGTCACGCAGGCTGCGGAGCGCCGCACCGTACGCCGCGAAGCCGTCCGCCGACGAGGCGTCCGCTCGTTCCCCCGGGCGCCCGGAAACCCTGCTCACAAGCGATGCACCCGCAGCGATCGCTGCGGCAGGCGTGTCGAGCGGTTCGGGGAGCGGGACGCTGACGGTCGTCCGCGACAATGCGCTCAGGATGCCGCGTTCGCGAGCCGTACGCGCAGCGGCATCCCGTCCGATCGCGACACGGACGACGAGACCTTCCGGATGGAGCGCGACCTTATGGAACGCACCGTGCGTCACGTGCGCCGCCGTCCAGTCCCACTCCGGCCAGAACCTCGACGCGACCGCGCGAACGTCCGCGCCGCCGTCCGGCACGTCGATCTCGCAATCGTCGCTCCGTTGGTCGGTCACCCGTCCATCCTCTGGCCGGGGAGCACCTGCGTCGTCGCCCGTCGCTGAGTTGACATAATGTACATTATCGGATGACTCATCTGGTTCAGAGGCATCCCGTGGTGATCGTCCCGTGGATCGTTCCGTCGATCGTTGAACGATCGACGATGCGCAGGGTGACCGTCGTGACTGGATCGAAGCGGATGTCCGTCTGGATCGCACGATCGACCTCATACCCGGCGGCATCCCACGTCGCGAGGATCCTCTCCAGCGACGTCGCGTTGTCCTCGGTTGCGAATGCGAACGTCAGCGCCGATTGCGATGCGCCCCGATCGCATGTCGTCCGTGTCGGCGCGGACGACGCCACGGCGCGGCCGTCCGTGCCGACGGCTCCGGGAACAGCAGCAAGCGTGGCTGCGTACATGCGCTCCATTTCCGCCTCGGCGCGTCCCAGACTGACGGGTGTCGGCGCACTCGGCGTCGGCGCCGGACGACCTGCCTGATACGTCGGACGCTTCTTCCCGCACTCCGGCACGTGCCCCGTCAGCTCAGGCACGGTCACCGTCTCGACGACGGAGGCAGCCGACACCCGGAGAGTTCCGTTCTCGTCCGAAACGCCGTATGCGCCCTCATGGAACGGCATCCCGCCATCCGCGTTCCAGATCGACGCCACGCTCGTCGCAACGAGACCGTCCATGCGGTACAGGGAGCTCGAGCTCGACAGCCAGTGGTTCTCCTCGCGGACGAGGTAACCGGTGTCGCATCCATCATCGTCGATGAGCGGCGACACGATGGTGGTCGGGAACGTCGCCAGGAACACACCTGCTCCCGCGACGAGCACCGCTCCGGTTGCCGCGACCCTCGCCACGATCACGGCAACGCGGGCCGCGACCCTCGTCGCTCGCAGACTGAAGACGAGGACGGCGAGGTCGATCATGCCCAGCAGGATGAGCACGGCCACGATTTGCGGCGAATCCAGCGTCCCCACGAGAACCGTCGTGCCCTCGCCTTCCTCGCTCGTCGCGGCGGCGACAGCGATCATCGCGGCGGCGACGAGTACCGCCACCACCGCTGTGAGGACTCGGATGCCGACGGCCACACGCCGTGCGTCAGCCACCCGTATCCTCGGCCGGCTCCCAGCGCAGCAGGTCACCCGGTTGGCAGTCGAGCGCCTCGCAGAGCGCGTCGAGCGTCGTGAACCGGACGGCTTTCGCCCGTCCGTTCTTCAGCACCGCGAGGTTCGCGGGTGTGATGCCGATACGTGCTGCCAGGTCGCCCACGGCCATCTTCCGGCGCGCGAGCATGACGTCGATGTCGACGACGATGGGCATCAGACGACCTCGTCGAGCTCGGAACGCATCTCGATCGCCTTCCGCAGCAGTGACCGCATCACGACGACCACGAGCGCGACTCCCCCGGTCGCCAGCGCAGCGCCGTAGACGATCCCGACCACCCCGGGTGCGGCGGGCCCCGGCGCCATCAGCGTCGCGAGAACGCCGGTGAGGATCGCCGCGACGGCGATCGCACCGATGACGGCGTCGACGAAGCGGAACGCCCCGGCCGAGAACACCGCGTCGGCGGCGGCCATCGACACGAGTCGCCAGATGCATAGTGCGACTACCTGAAGGCATACGAGCCACAGGGCGAGAATCATGATGACGGTCACGCGCAACCCGATCGGAACCGTCGCTAGGTCGCCCCAGAGTGCGGGCAGCACGAGAAGCTGCACCCACAGCGACCCGATCAGTGAAAGGGCGAGAAGGGCCCGCAAGGTCAGAATCGTCGCGCTTCCCATGAATGCCTTTCGATAGCCATCTATCGACAAACGATAGCCACTCCCCCGTCTCCGGGCAACCGCGGCTCCCCGTAGGCTCGAATGATGATCGAGGTGCTGACCGGATTCGCCGTCATCGGCGTCGCGATCATGGTCGGGTGGATCATCGGACGCATCGACCTCCTGGGTCCCACCGGCGGCCAGGTCCTCGGTCGGATCACATTCTTCGTGCTGAGTCCGTTCCTCCTCTTCGTCGTGCTGGCGCGCGCCGACGTCGCGACGCTGTTCTCCGCGCTCCTGCCCGTCTCGGCGCTCGCAGCCGTCTCGGTGTTCGCCATCTTCGCCGCCGTGTCGCGATTGGTCTGGCGACGACCGGCCGGCGAGATCCTCATCGGCCTCCTCTCGGCCGGTCAGGTCAACTCGAACAACATCGGCATCCCGCTGTCGCTTTACGTGCTCGGAAGCGCGGCGTACCCCGCACCGGTGATCCTCTTCCAGCTGCTCGTGCTCACACCCGTCGTGATGGCGATCTTCGAAGCCCTGACGACGGACGGACGACGGCGGCCGTGGCCGATCCTGCGCCGGACGATCACGAACCCCATCGTGGTGGGATCGCTTCTCGGCACGATCGTCTCGGCCACCGGCATCCCGCTTCCGCAGATCGTGATCGCGCCGATGGAGCTGATCGCCGGCGCCGCCGTCCCCGTGCTGCTGATCAGCTACGGCATCTCACTCCACGGCCAGCGGGTCCTGGGCACGCCGGGACGACGCCGCGACATCCTCCTCGCCGCCGGCCTGAAGCTGCTCCTCATGCCCGTCGTGGCGTGGGTCCTCGCACAATTCGTCTTCGGCCTCTCCCCCGCCGAGGTCCTCGTCGTGACCGTGCTCGCCGCGCTCCCGACCGCGCAGAACGTCTTCAACTACGCGCAGCGATACGCGACCGGGCAGACGATCGCCCGGGACACCGTCTTCGTGACGACGATCGGATGCGTCCCCGTACTGTTCGTCGTGGTCCTGCTCCTGCGACCGGGCGGTTGAACCCGCCGGGGCGCCGTCAGACGCCGAACGAGCTCGTGTCGCCGATGAGGCGAGTGTTGTCGGCGGGGATCGGCTCCACCGCGGCGCGGGCGACCTCGGCCGCGAACTCCGACACGTTGTAGAGCTTGCCGGCGCTCTCGCGACGCTCGGCGATCGCACCGGGGTTGGCGCGCTCCAGCAGCGTCGCGGTGATGGTGCCCTCGATCATGTCGCCCGAGACGACGACGAACTCGACGCCCTTCTCGGTGAGAGCCGGGATCCGCTCGCGCAGGGCGTCCTCGCCGGCACGCTTGGAGCGGGCGACGGGCTCGTATTCGGGCATCGTCGGCGTCGTGTGGATGAAGTGGGCCTGGTGGCTCGTGACGAAAACGACGCGGCCACCGGCCGGGATCAGCGGGAGCGCAGCCTTGAGCGCACCCACCTGGGCGTCGCGGTTCAGGGTCAGGGCGTAGTCCTCGGCCATGCCGCCCTCCATGCCGCCGGACGCGTTCAGCACGAGGATGTCGAGCGAGCCGAAACGCTCCTCGATCGCCGAGACCATCTCCGACACGGATGCCGCATCGGTCAGGTCAGCGCCGACGGTGAGCACCTCGACGCCGAGCCCCCGCAGTTCGGTCGCGAGCTTCTCGGCTCGAGGAGCCTTGTTGCGGAAGTTGATGACCACGTTCGCGCCCGCCTGGGCCAGATAGCGCGCCGTGTCGGCGCCGATGCCTCGCGACGACCCGGTCACCAGGGCGGTCTTACCGGTCAGGGATGCGGCGGGGACGGGCTGCGACATGGGGCTCTCCTGCGAGGTGCTCGGCGGGTGCGCGAGGCGGATGGGGCTCGACGAGCCTATCAATCCGGCGCGTCCGACCCGCGCGAGGGAGCCCGTTGGTAGTGTGCGAGGACACGCCCACCGAAGGAGCCGACGATGTTCCCGGACCTCATCCAGTACCTGTGGATCGGTTGGCTGGTGCTCTCGGTCCTCTTCGTCATCATCGAGCTGCTTACCCTCGAATTCACCTTCCTCATGCTCGCTGCCGGCACGCTGGTCGGCGGGCTGGGAGTGAACCTCGTCGGTGGCGTCTGGTGGCTCCAGATCCTCGCGGCCGCGGCCGTCTCGGCGCTGTTGCTGTTCACGATCCGTCCGCTCCTGCTGCGGGCGTTGCACCGCTCGAGTCAGCACATCCCGACCAACGTGGACGCTCTTACCGGGATGTCCGCGCGGGTCGTCTCGGCCTTCGTCGACGGCGACGGCTCGGTCAAGCTCGACAACGGTGAGACCTGGACGGCGCGATTGACGGATGCCGCGGCATCCGTCTCCCCCGGTCAGCGCGTCACCGTCACCGCCGTCCGCGGCGCCACCGTCGTGGTGGCACCCGAAGAAGGGAACCCCGCATGAGAATCCCCCTCACCGTCAACGTCGGTGACTTCGTCGGTCAGATCTTCGTCGTCGTGTTGCTGGTCGTCGTCGCGATCTTCGTCGTCGTCGTCCTCTTCCGCTCGATCCGGATCATCCCGCAGGCCTACGCCGGGGTGGTCGAGCGACTCGGGCGCTACCAGCGCACCCTGTCCCCCGGACTGAACCTCCTCATCCCGTTCATCGACCGCCTCCTGCCGCTGGTCGACATGCGCGAGCAGGTCGTCTCGTTCCCGCCTCAGCCGGTCATCACCGAGGACAACCTCGTGGTCTCCATCGACACGGTCGTCTACTTCCAGGTCACCGACGCGCGGGCAGCGACGTACGAGATCAACAACTACCTCGGCGCCGTCGAGCAACTGACGACGACCACGCTCCGCAACGTCGTCGGTGGTCTCAACCTCGAAGAGGCACTGACCAGCCGGGACAACATCAACACTCAGCTGCGCGTCGTCCTCGACGAGGCGACGGGGAAGTGGGGCATCCGCGTCTCGCGCGTCGAACTGAAGGCGATCGACCCGCCGGTGTCTATTCAGGATTCGATGGAGAAGCAGATGCGCGCAGAGCGCGACCGCCGCGCCGCGATTCTCACCGCGGAAGGTTCCAAGCAGTCGCAGATCCTCGAGGCCGAGGGGCGACGTCAGGCCGAGATCCTGCGCGCCGAGGGCGACAAGCAGGCCGCGGTCCTCCGCGCCGAGGGCGAGGCCGAGGCGATTCAGTTCGTCTTCGAGGCCATCCACAAGGGTGATCCCGACGAGAAGCTCCTCGCCTACCAGTACCTGCAGATGCTGCCGAAGATCAGCGAGAGCTCCTCGAACAAGCTCTGGATCATCCCGAGCGAGTTCACGAACGCCCTCAATTCGTTCAGCACGGCCTTCGGCGGCTCCGACGCGCACGCCTCGAAGCCGAGGCCCGCAGACGGGACGACTCCGACGTCATGACCCACCCGTGGTTCCTCGGTGAGGCGACCCCCCGCATCCTCGCCCACCGCGGTTTCGTGCCGCCCGATTCCGAGAACGTCGCCGAGAACTCCGTCGCCGCCCTCGCGGCGGGCCGGGCGACGGGGACGCTCTATCTCGAGTCGGACTGCCACCTGACCGCGGACGGCGACGTCGTCCTCTTCCACGACGATGACCTTCGCCGCGTCACCGGCGATCCCCGCCGCGTCGCTGACATACGGACCCGAGAGCTCACCGACATCATGTCGACGCGAGGCGGTCTCGCGGTGCTCCCCGACGTCCTTCAGGCGTTCCCCGATGCCCGATTCAACCTCGATGTGAAAGCGGATGCCGCCGCCCACCAGGTCGGCACGCTCGTCGCACGCGAAGCCCACCGCGTCCTCCTCACGAGCTTCTCGGATCGCCGGCGTGAGGTCGCCCTCGCGGCCGCCCGGTCGCAGGGCGGCGAGCCGGCGACCTCGGCGGGCTCACGGACGCTCGCCGGCGTGCTCGCCGCGCTGTCGGCGCGCCTCCCCCGCCTCGCTGCGCGACGACTCGACGGGGTGGACGCCCTGCAGATCCCCGAACGCCACCGCGGCATCCCGATCCTGACGCGCCGGCTGCTCGATCTTGCTCATGCGAGGGGCATCGAAGTCCACGTCTGGACGGTGAACGATCCCGACGCCATGACACGACTGATCGGTGTCGGGGTGGACGGCATCGTCACGGACCGAGCCGATCTCGGCGCGGCCGCACGGGCGAAATCGCTATAACCTCCGGGCCTGGAAGTCGGCTGTGAATACCACATCGATTGAGGTCTTCTCGGATGATCCGCACAGGTGGGTTCGTTATACCTGAGGACGACGAGAGGACCACACAATGGCAGATCGCAGCCTTCGCGGCATGCGTCTCGGCGCTTCGAGCCTACAGAGCGAAGAAGGCGTCGTATTCGTAGAGCGCACCAACCACACCTACGTCTGCACGCAGTGCGAGCGGGAGACCGTTCTCACCTTCGCTGCAGACGCTGAGGTCCCTGAGGCCTGGGAATGCCGGACCTGCGGAGCCGAAGCACTCCGCCGCATCGGCGACACCGTCGCCGTGGTGGACCACTCCGGTGACAAGGCCGCTCGCACGCACTGGGACATGCTCATGGAGCGTCGCACCATCCCCGAGCTCGAAGAGCTGCTCGAGGAGCGACTGGCTCTCCTGCGGTCCCGACGCGGCGAGAACTCCGGCAAACTGAGCGCCTGACCCTCACACTTCAGCGGCGTCGTCCTTCGCGGACGGCGCCGCTTTCGTGCGCCTGCGGACGAGGACGCCGAGCAGCAGCAGCACGGGGAGGGCCGACCAGCCGAGGACCCACTGCACCGCCGGGCCGATGACGACGGCGGGTGTGAGGCCGGTGCGCAGCGGGACGTCCACCAGAAGGGCCCCGGAGGTGTCTGCGGCCAGGCCGTCGATGACGGAGCCGTCCGGACCGATGACCTGACTGGTCCCCACCGTCGAGATGTTGACGACGGCGCGGCCCGTCTCGATCGCCCGCATGCGCGCGAATCCGAGCTGCTGCACGTTCTCGTCGGTCCCGCGGAAATCGGCGTTGTTCGTCTGGAACATGTACACCTCGGCGCCGTCCCGGGCACCCTGCCAGATCACGTCGTCGTAGATGACGTCGAAGCAGATCGCCAAACCGACGCCCACGCCGTTCACATCGAAGAAGGGCGGGTTCGTACCCGGGGTGTACTCGCGAGTGATCAGGCCGACGAGATCAGGCGCCAAGGCTTCGAAGAACCAGCGATCGGGCACGTACTCCCCCATCGGCACGGGATGGGTCTTGTCGTGGATCGCCAGCGGGTTCTTCCGGCCTGCCTGCCACAGCATCGAGGTGTTGTAGACGAGCGAGTCGCGCTCGGTGGCGGCATTCACGAGTAGGGGCGCCTCCACCTCCCGGGACAGGTCGTCCAACGCTCCTGCGATGGAGCTGTTGTTCAGCGGGTCGGCGTCGACACCGCCCTCGGGCCACAGCAGGACGTCGAGCTTCTTCCCGATGAGGGGCTGTGTCGCGGCGAGCTGGGCCCGGAACACGTCGTAGGGCTCACGCCTGTCGAAGAAGCCCGAGGGTCCGTTGCCCTGCACCGCGCCGACGCGCATGGTTCCGGCATCCGTCGTCGGGAACTGCGGGATGAGGACCAGGACGGCGGCAGCGACGGCGGCGGGTGCGAGCAGGCGTACGCGACGCCACACGCGCAGGCGTACGGCTTCGATGGCAGCGGCGACGACGAACACCATCACGAAGGTGAGACCACTCACACCGAGCCACGACGCGAGCTCCGCGAGCGGACTGTCGGCCTGGCTCATTCCGAGTCGTGCCCAGGGGAAGCCGGTGTAGGGCCACGAGCCCATGAACTGCTCGCGCGCCGTCCACGCTGCGGCGACGAGCGCCGGAAGGAGGGTCACGCGTGCCCAGGACCCGGGGAGCAGACGCGGTAGCCATCGGTAGGACAGCGTGATGACGATCGCTCCGACCGCGCTGAGGATCGTCTCCACCCCCGCGAGAGCGAACCACGGGACAGCGCCGAGGTAGCGGGTGATCCACGCGATGTGGAGCAGGTAGAAGGATGCCGCGAACACGGCGCCCACGGCGACGGAACCCCACGCGGAGCGGCCGATCAGGGTCACGAGCGTGAGCGCGGCGCCGACGAACGCGAGCGGCCAGATGCCGATGTCGGGGAAGGCGAGGTCCAGCACCGCTCCCCCGGCGATCGCGACGGGCAACGCGAGCCACAGGGGCAGCAGGGGGCGTTCGGGCACGGACGGAAGCCTAGATGAGTCGGGCTATGGCGAGGCTGGAGACGGTCCCGGTCGCCAGACGGTCCCGGTCACGAGACAGCACCGTGCCGCTCGGCGTGACCGAGGTAGATCTCCGCGTTGCGGAGGATCCCGGAGCGCTCCTCGTCGGTCAGCTCACGTCGAACGCGCGCGGGCACACCCGCCACGAGCGACCCGCTCGGGATGACCGTCCCCTCGAGGACCACGGCGCCGGCGGCGATGAGGCATCCGGGTCCGATGTCGGCACCGGACAGGACGACCGCCCCCAAGCCGACGAGCGTTCCGTCGCCGATGCGGCAGCCGTGGACGACGGCGTTGTGGCCGATCGAGACGTCCTCTCCGACGTCCACCCCGTGCGCGGCATCGACGTGGATCGCGACGCCGTCCTGCACATTGCTCCGCGCCCCGATCGCGATCGGCGCGCTGTCGCCCCGGAGGACGGCGTTGCACCAGATGCTCGCGCGCTCTCCGAGGGAGACGGCGCCGACGAGGCGGGCGCCCGCGGCGACGAAGGCCGAGTCGGGGACGGACGGGACGCCGCCCGCCACGGAGATCACAGTGGCGTCAGGTGACACGGTCATGGTTCTGCTCCTCAGCCGTCGATGTGGGTGAGGCGGCCGGCGAGGATCGTCGCTGCCGCGCGCGTCGTCCGCAGCTCGGGGTCCGTCGCGGTCAGCGGGTCTCTGTCGACGACGACGAGGTCGGCGGTGCCCCCGGGCTCGAGGGCGCTCCCCGTCAGCGAACCTCCGGCGGTGGATGCCGCGAGCGCGATCGCTGCAGACAGTCCCTGATCCGGTCGCCACGGCTCACGTCCCCCGCGCGTGCGGTGGACCGCCGCAGCCATCGCGGCCCAGGGGTCGAGCGGCGAGACCGGGGCATCCGAACCGAACAGGAGGTTGGCACCGGAGTCGGCGAGCGAGCGGAGCGGGTAGGGCAGGGCGGTCTGCGCGGACCAGACGGAATCGGTCAGGTCGCGGTCGTCGATCGCGTGCTCCGGCTGCACGCTCGCTCCCACCCCCAGCCGGGCGAACCGGGGGATGTCGGCATGGGCGACGAGCTGCGCGTGCTCGATCGTGCCCGTCGCGCCCGTGGCTGCGAACGCGTCGAGCGCGTGGGAGTTGGCGACGTCGCCGATCGCGTGGATCGCGCAGGACAGCCCCGCACCGGTCGCCCGCACCATCAGGGCACGGAGATCGTCCGGTGCCACCGTCATGACGCCCGTGTTGTGCGGATCGTCGGGGTAGGGATGCGAGCACGCCGCAGTGCGGGTCCCCAGTGATCCGTCGGTGATCACCTTCAGCGATCCCACCCGGATGAGGCCGCGGGGATCGAGCGCATCGCCGGTCGCGAGTCCCTCGGCGACGGCCCGTTCGAGGAACTCCGGGTACACGCCGAAGGCGACGCGCACGGCATCGAAGCCGGCCGCGACTCGGCGAGCCCAGGCATCCGCGTTCCACGCCATGTCGAGGTCGACGATGCCGGTGACACCGCGGGATGCCGCGCGGTCGAGCGCCGCGACCACGTACCGATCCACCACTGCCGGCTCGAGGTCGTTGAGGCGCCGGGAGATCTCGAACGCGGGTTTCTCGCGCAGGATCCCGTCGGCGGTGGGAGCGATCGATTCCCGGCGGAACGCGGCGCTGTTCAGCCACACACTGTGGACGTCGGCGTTGATGAGGTAGGTCGGAACCTCCCCCGTCGCCGCGTCGAGCAGATCGAGCGTGGGGGCGTCCGCCCAGAACGCGTCGCGGAAGCCGGTGCCGATACGACGCCCGTCGTCGAGGACGGGGGCGCGTCCAATGACGGATGCCGCCTCCACAGCACTCGCGACGTCGCCGAGCGGCGTCCGCTGTGCGGTGAGGGCCCATTGGACCGTGTGCACATGGTGATCCCAGAGGCCCGGCAGGAGCCACCCACCGGCGCCGTCGACGACGGTCCCGCGGGCGGGCAAGGCACCCGCGGGTGCGATGTCGGCGATCACGCCGCCTCGCACGTGAACGTCGACGGGGTCGTCACCGAACGGGTCGACGCGGTCGGCCCCCGTCAGACGGACCCCTGCGATGACGCCGACCTCATCGCCCCGTTCGGCACTCATCCTTGCCCCTCACGCGCCCGGCGCATGGCGTCGCGCGAACGGCGCATCTCGTCGGCGAGGCGGGGATCCGCGTAGGGGCTCGCCCCGGCATCCAGTCGATCGATGATCGTGTCGACCACCTCGTCCGGCCGGTTCTGGCTGAGCTTGCGCTTCGCCGTGACGTGAGTGGGCGTGAGCCGGAAGCCGACGGTGCCCTTCTCGAGCCGACGGACGAACTCCTCGTCGTTGGGCGCCTGCCACATCGGTCGCGGTTCGGGCAGCCCCGATTCGAAGCGGTCGACCAGGCGCTCGAGCACCTCGAGGTTCTCCTCCGAAGTCAGGATCTCGGGAACGCCGCGGAGGTGGACCGAGACGAAGTTCCACGTCGGCACCGCCGGGCCGTCGCCGTACCAGCCGGGCGAGATGTACCCGTGCGGGCCTTGGACGATCACGAGGAGCTCGGACTGCCCCAGTCCGTGGATGAGGTCGTCGGGCCGCCCGACATGGCCGACGATCGTCAGATCGTCCCGCGTCGGGTCGAGGAGGACGGCGTAGTGCGAGGCGACGAGGCCCGCCTCGGTGTCGCTGACGATCGTGACCCACGGATGAGCGTCGATGAGGCGGCGCATCTCGGTCACGTCGGTCATGGCGAAGCTCGGATTCTGCCTCATCGCCGCTGCCCCTCCCCCGCCGTCACGCCTGGCACCGCGGGCACCAGTACAGCTTGCGGGCCGCCATCTCCTCGAGGACGATCTCCGTCCCGCACACCCGGCACGGCAGACCGGCCCGGTGGTAGACCCAGTGGCGGTCGTCGCGATGCGCCATGGCGCGTCGGTACGCCTCGGGGTCGAGGTCGTCCATCGTCATCATCTGACCGGTCTCGACACCGATGGCCAGGAGGCGCACCCAGTCCTGCCAGAGCAGTCGGAGGGTCTCCTCCGGGACGTCGCGGCCGGGGGTGTGGGGGTTCAGGTTCGCGCGGAAGAGCATCTCGGCGCGGTAGACGTTGCCGATCCCGCTGACGACCTTCTGGTCCATCAGCAGCTGCCCGATGGGGGTGGGCTTGCGGCGCGCGGCGGCGACGAAACGCTCCTCGCCCTCGGCGACGTCGTCGACGAGCGGGTCGGGCCCGAGAGCTGCGACGGTGGCGAGCATCTCGTCGACCGTCTGCACCTGACAGGCGGTGGGGCCGCGCAGGTCCGCGCACGTCGAGTCGGTCAGCAGGCGCAGACGCACCTGGCCGACGACGGGCGGCGGCCACTCGGCATCCGTCTGGCCGTCGAGACCTCGGGTCTGCTCGCTCATACGGACGGCGCCGCGGGCCCGCCGCGGCGCGCCGATGGACGCGAGCGAGTTCTCGCCGGCGGCGTCGTAAACGGGGTCGACGCCGCGCTGGTTCGTCTGCCCCATGCGTCCGTTCGCCGAGGCGATCGTCGGATCGAGCAGGATCTCGCCGGCGAAATCCCACGCGCCGTAGATGCCCAGGTGCACGCGCAGCCACACGTCCTCGTCGAAGGCCAGGAACATCTGCTTGCCGACCGCGCGCGCCTCGGTCGGTGTGCGTCCATCGAGGACGGCAGCCCCTTCGGAGAAACGCCCCTGAGGGCTCGAGGCGGACACGGGCCGCCCCACGAAGTTGCGGTCGAACTGGCGGGCGATGCGGTGGACGGAATGCCCCTCGGGCATCAGCCGGCTTCCGGGTCGAACGTCTCCGAGGCGTCGAGCACGTCGGGCGTCACGGCGCGAGGGTCGGCCTCGAGCGTGCCGTCGGTCTCGTACGCGGCGAGCTGGGCGATGCGCCTCGCGTGGCGCTCCTCGCCCGAGAACGGTGTGGCGATGAATCGATCGATGAACCCGACGGCCTCATCGAACGTGTGCTGGCGGGCGCCGATCGCGATGACGTTCGCGTCGTTGTGCTCGCGGGCCAGCTCGGCCGTCGCGATGCTCCAGACGAGGGCCGCACGGATGCCGCGCACCTTGTTCGCCGCGATCTGCTCGCCGTTGCCGGAGCCGCCGAAGACGACGCCGAGCGTCTCGACGCCGCGCGCCTGATCCTCGGCCACGGCCTGTGCCGCGCGGATGCAGAAAGAGGGGTAGTCGTCGAGGGGGTCGTACTCGATCGGCCCGTGGTCGACGACGTCGTGACCGCCCTCGGCCAGGTGGTGCTGCAGGCGGGTCGAGAACTCCATGCCCGCGTGATCGGTCGCGATGTGGATGCGCATGTGACGATTCTAGGGACGCCGGTACCACGTTCCGGCGAGACGGCGGCGTAGGCTGTGACGGTTGCCGTCGGCGCCAGCAGCGCCCGTCCGCGGCACCCCACCCTCACCCCTGGGAGACACGAACGTGCCTGGAGAGAACCTCACCCGCATCGAAGCGCAGGAGCGCCGCGCGACCGTCGAGACGCATTCGTACGACGTCACGCTCGATCTGACCACCGGTGACGAGGTCTTCGAGTCTCGGAGCGTCATCCGCTTCGCCGCGACCGCCGGCGCCTCGACCTTCGTCGATCTGATCGCCCGCGGCATCCGCGAGATCACCCTCAACGGCCGGATGCTCGACCCCTCCGCCGTCTACGCGGACTCCCGCATCGCCCTCGAAGGCCTCACCGACGAGAACGAGCTCGTCGTCGTCGCCGACTGCGAGTACACCAACACGGGCGAGGGCCTCCACCGCTTCGTCGACCCCGTCGACGGCGAGGTCTACCTCTATTCGCAGTTCGAGGTGCCGGATTCCCGGCGCGTCTTCGCCGTCTTCGAGCAGCCCGACCTGAAGGCGACGTTCCGCTTCACCGTCACCGCTCCGGACGCGTGGAAGGTCGTCTCTAACTCCCCGACCCCCGAGCCGCAGCCCGCCGGCGACGGCGTCGCGACCTGGTCGTTCGACCCGACCCCGCGCATCTCCTCCTACATCACGGCGCTCGTCGCCGGTCCTTACGAGCAGGTGTTCTCCGAGCTCACGAGTTCGGATGGTCGCACTATCCCGCTCGGCGTTTACGCGCGCAAGAGCCTGTGGCAGTACCTCGACGCCGACTACGTTTTCGAGAAGACGCGGCAGGGCTTCGCCTACTTCGAGGACAAGTTCGGCGTCCCCTACCCGTTCGCGAAGTACGACCAGCTGTTCGTTCCCGAGTTCAACGCAGGTGCGATGGAGAACGCCGGCGCGGTGACCTTCACCGAGACCTATGTCTTCCGCTCCAAGGTGACGGATGCCGTCAAGGAACGTCGCGTCGTCACGATCCTCCACGAGCTCGCCCACATGTGGTTCGGCGACCTCGTCACCATGAAGTGGTGGAACGACCTCTGGCTGAACGAGTCGTTCGCCGAGTGGGCCTCCACGATCGCGACCGCCGAGGCGACCGAATGGACCGAGGCGTGGACGACGTTCAACGCCATGGAGAAGACCTGGGCGTACCGCCAGGACCAGCTCCCCTCGACCCACCCGGTCTTCGCCGAGATCAACGACCTCGAGGACGTGCAGGTCAACTTCGACGGCATCACCTATGCCAAGGGCGGCTCCGTCCTCAAGCAGCTCGCCGCATGGGTCGGCATCGAGGCGTTCTTCGCCGGGGTGTCGGCCTACTTCCAGAAGAACGCCTGGGGCAACACGGAGCTCAGCGACCTGCTCGTCGAGCTCGAGGCCACCAGCGGCCGCGAGCTGACGACCTGGTCGAAGAAGTGGCTCGAGACCGCGGGCGTGAACACGCTCGCCCCCGAGATCCGCGTCGACGGCGACGGCACCATCACGCGTTTCGCCATCGTGCAGACGGCGCCCGCCGACTACCCGACGATCCGCCCGCACCGCCTCGGGGTCGGCTTCTACTCGCTCCAGGCAGACGCGCTCGTCCGGACCCACCACGTCGAACTCGACGTCGATGGCGACCTCACCGAGGCGCCCGAGCTCGTCGGCCTCACCCAGCCCGACCTCGTTCTCCTCAACGATGACGACCTGGCGTACGCGAAGATCCGGCTCGACGAGCGGTCGCTCAAGACGGCGACGGCCCACCTGAGCAAGATCAGCGACCCGCTCGCCCGTTCGCTCGTCTGGGGTGCCGCGTGGGATCAGACGCGCGACGCGGAAGCCTCGGCATCCGAGTACATCGATCTCGTGCTCCAGAACATCGGGACCGAGACGGAGTCCACGACCGTCCGCACGACGCTCGGGCAGCTCCAGTTGGCCGCGAACTCGTACGTGTCGCCGGAGAAGCGGGATGCCGCGCGCCGGCGTGTCGCCGACGGCCTGTGGGATCTCGCCCGCGATGCCGAGGCGGGAAGCGACAGCCAGCTGCAGTTCGTGACGGCCTACGCCTCGGCGGCCGCGACCGCCGCGGACTGGGAGCGAGTCGGACAGCTGCGCTCGGGTGAACTCACCCTCCCCGGACTCGACATCGATGCGGACCTCTCGTGGGCCCTCCTCGTGTCGCTCGCCGCCGGTGGCGTCGTCTCGGCTGCCGACATCGACGACGCGCTGGCGTCCGACAACACCGCCAAGGGCGGCGAGTTCGCCGCACAGGCGCGCGCCGCGCTGCCCACGGTCGACGCGAAGCGTGCCGCGTGGGCGTCGCTCATCGACAACGCCGATCTTCCGAACACGGTCGTCCGTTCGGCGGCGGCCGGCTTCGTCCACCCCGCCGGGATCGAGGCTCTCGGCGACTTCGTCGGCGCGTACTTCGACATGCTGCTGCCCGTCTGGGAGTCGCGCACGTACCAGATCGCGCAGTACCTCATCGTGGGCCTGTTCCCGGCGCCGCTGGCGAACACCGCGCTGCGCGACGCGACGCGTGGATGGCTCGCAGACCACCGCGACGCACCCGCGGCCCTGCGTCGTCTCGTGAACGAGAACCTCGCGGGCGTCGAGCGCGCCCTCTCGGTGCAGGAGCGCGACGCGCAGGACTGAGCACGGCCGCGGCGGGGCATGTCGTACCACAGGGGGACATGCCCCGCCGCGATCTCCCGCTCACGGGGGACGCGGGGTGGGCCAGCCGCTCCGTAGCGTGGGCTGCATGATCGTTGCAGAAGGCCTCACGAAGAGGTACGGAGACAAGACAGCCGTCGATGGCGTGAACTTCACGGTCCAATCCGGCAAGGTGACGGGGTTCCTGGGGCCGAACGGCGCCGGCAAGTCCACCACCATGCGGATGATCGTGGGACTCGACAAGCCGACCGCCGGACGCGTCACGCTGGACGGACGCGACTACCGATCGCTGCGTTCGCCTCTAACCGAGGTGGGGATCCTCCTCGACGCGAAGGCGGTGCACACCGGTCGGAGCGCGCGCAACCACCTGCTGGCCATGGCGGCGACCCACGGCATCCCGCGTTCACGCGTGGACGCGGTGATCGAGATCACCGGCCTGCAGAGCGTCGCGAAGCGCCGCGCCGGCAAGTTCTCGCTCGGCATGGGACAGCGGCTCGGAATCGCGGCGGCTCTCCTCGGCGACCCGCAGACGCTCATCCTCGACGAGCCCGTGAACGGCCTCGACCCCGAGGGCGTGCGCTGGGTGCGCCAGTTTGTGCGCGCACAGGCGGCATCCGGCCGCACCGTGCTGCTGTCGAGTCACCTCATGAGCGAGATGTCCCTCACGGCGGACCACGTCATCGTCCTCGGCCGCGGTCGAGTGCTGGCCGACGCCAGCATCTCGGATCTCGTCGCGGCATGGACACGGAGCGCCGTCAGCGTCCGTTCCCCGCGCGCCGCCGAACTCGCGCAGCTTGTCGCGGGAACCGGGATCACCGTCACGTCGTCGGAACCCGGCCTCCTCGACATCGCCGGCACCACGGCTGCCGCCGTCGGCGAGATCGCGGCGCAGCACGGCATCGCCCTCCACGAGTTGACCCCGCGCAGCGGATCGCTCGAGGACGCCTATCTCGCCCTCACCGAGGGATCCGTCGAATACCGCACGCAGGGGGCCGCATCATGACCATCACGACCGAGTCCCGCGCCGCGGCTCGGCCCACGGCACCATCGTCCTACCGTCTGGGCTTCTTCCGCCTGGTGCAGAGCGAACTGCTCAAGCTGTTCACCCTGCGTTCCACGTGGTGGTCGCTGATCGTCACGGTCGTCCTGGCGGTCGGCATCTCGCTGCTGATCGCGCTGGTCATGAACAGCCTTGGCGACTCCGCCGGTCAGATGTCGTTGAATCCGACGACCGCCGTCGTGTCGCCGCTGCAGTTCACGATGCTCGTGGCGGGCATCCTCGGGGCGATGGCGATCACGGGCGAATACTCCACCGGGATGATCCGGTCGAGCCTGACGGCTGAGCCGCGACGAGGTGCGGTGCTGCTCGCCAAGGCGCTGGTCGTGACCGTCACCCTGGTGGCCACCACCGTCGTGACCTCGCTCATCTCCGTGCTCGTCGTCACACCGATCTACGGTGAGAACGGTTTCGAATGGGGCGACGCGGAACGGACCTGGATCCCCCTCGGCTGGGCGGTCATCTCGATGGCGACGTTCGCCCTGCTGGGCCTGGGGTGGGGATTTCTCATCCGGAACGGCGCCGGGGCGATCGCGGCGACCGTCGGCATCCTCTTCGTGCTGCCGATCGTCGTGAGCCTGTTCTCGTTCGGCGGTGAGTCGTGGCAATGGCTCATCGACCTCTACAACTACCTGCCGTCGTCCGCCGCGGCGGCCCTGACGACGAACCCCGCGAACGAGACCGTGCGGAACGTCATCGTGCTGCTCGCCTGGCCTGCGGCAGCTCTCGTCGGGGGCTGGGCAGTCCTGCGGACGCGGGACGCGTAGGGTCTTGGCGTGACGAATCGAAGCCGCAGCTCCTCCTCCAGCGAGGGGGAGCTGCGGCTTCCGCGTCCGCCGGGGCTCCTCCGGCGGTACTGGGCACGGCATCCGCTGTTCGCAGACATCCTCGTCGTGGTCGTGTGCCTCCTCGTGTCAACGATTCCGGTGATCGCTACGCCGATCCTGCCCGAGGGCATCGGTACCAACTCGCGGGAGTGGCAGAGCGTGCTGCCCGCGCTGAGCGTCGTCGTCGTCCTGGGGTGCCTGGCTCTCCTCATCCGGCGACGGCATCCCCTCATCGTCCTCGCCGCCTCGTGCGTCGTGTCTCTCGCGTACATGTTCGCGCCGGCGCCGATCAACGGTCCGCTCCTGCTCGTCGCCACCTACACGGTCGCCGTCCACGTCGGTTCTCGCGCGGCTCTCATCGGAGCCGGGACCGTCATGACCGTCCTCACAGGTGCCGGTCTCGTCCTGATCGCGACCGATCTCAGCTCGACGACCGTCGTCTGGGGCTCGCTCGTCAACGAGGGCCTCAACGCGGTGATCGGCGGGCTGATCGGAGCCAACGTCGGTTCCCGCGCCAGGTACGTGAAGGCGCTGATCGACCATTCGCAACGCCTCGTCGTCGAGCGCGACCAGCAGGCTCAGCTCGCCGCTTCGACCGAACGCGAGCGCATCGCGCGGGAGCTCCACGACATCGTCGCCCACTCGCTCACCGTCATGGTCGCCCTGGCCGAAGGCGTGGCAGCCTCGAACGATGCCGAGCGCACGCGCCCCGGCGTCGAGGCCATCGCGGCGACGGGCAGAGAGGCGCTGAAAGACATGCGGGCGACCCTCGGCATCCTGCGCGACGCGGATGCGGCTCCGCTCGCGCCGCTCGCCCGGGACACCACGACGGAGACCGTCGCGTCCGCGCGTGCGGCCGGGTTCGACACCCGATTGGTCGTCTCGGGTGATCCGGCAGATCTCGACTCCCGCACTCAGCTCGCCGTCTCGCGGATCGTGCAGGAGAGCGTGACGAACGTCCTCCGCCATGCGTCGGCGGCCACTCGCATCGACGTGGCGATCCAGCACGATCCGGACGGCGTGTCCGTCACCGTCACGGACGACGGCCTTCCGACGTCCGCCTCGGAGCACACCGCCGGCTTCGGCCTGCGCGGTCTGCGAGAGCGCGTCGGGCTCGCGGGAGGCAGCATCACGGCAGGTCCGCGCCGTCCGCACGGCTGGTCGGTCGCCGCCCGCATTCCCCGACAGGAGTCCACCTCATGAGTACGTCCCCCTCCGCCGCGGTGCGGGTGCTGATCGTCGACGACCAATCGCTCATCCGCCTCGGGTTCCGCATGGTACTCGAAGCCGCCGACGGGATCGAGGTGGTCGGCGAGGCCGGGGACGGTGCGGAGGCCATCGAGGCGACGGCACGCCTGCGTCCCGATGTGGTCCTGATGGACGTCCGGATGCCGGGGGTCGACGGGATCGAGGCCACGGCGACGATCGCTCGGGACCACCCCGGCGTCCGCGTGCTCGTGCTCACCACGTTCGATCTGGACGAGTACGCGTTCGGCGCCCTCCGCGCCGGAGCGGGCGGCTTCCTCCTGAAGGATGCTGGGAGGGATGAGCTCGTCGCCGCTGTCCGCGCCGTCGCCGCGGGGGAAGCCACTCTCGCCCCTCGCATCGTCCGGCGGATGATCGAACTCGTGACCGCAGGACAGGGAGCGGATGCCGCTCCCCCGGCGGCGACGGGGTCGGCCGGGCTCGACCTCCTCACGTCGCGCGAGCAGGACGTGCTGCAGGCGATGGCGCGGGGCCTCACGAACACCGAGATCGCCGAGGAACTGTTCCTCGGCGAGTCGACGGTCAAGACGCACGTCGGCCGGATCCTCGCGAAGCTCCCGGCCCGCGACCGCGTCCACGCCGTCCTCATCGCCCACGGGCTGGCGAGTCCGTGGGAGCACGCCGCCGAGGGCGTTCAGGTGGACGGCGGGACCCGTCGTTAGGATCGAGACGATGACCACGATCGTTGACGCCGCATCCGCTTCGACCCCTCCCGAAGGGTGGGAGGCCATCCGCGACGGATTCTTCGCCTTCCTCGTCTCGGCCGGCTGGAGCTTCCTGTGGGTCGTCGTCACCGTCGTGCTCGCGCTGCTCCTCTCGTGGATCATGCGCCGGCTGATCGGCCGGGTCGTCGATCGCATCGTCACCGGCGCCAAGTCGCGCGCCGCGGCGGAGGACACGCGCGCGATCGACATGTCGCCGCTCGCACAGGTCCGCGTCGTGCAGCGCACCCGCACCCTGGGGTCGATCCTCACCAACATCGTCAACGTCGCGATCGTCATCATCGCCGCGCTGACGATCGTCTACATCCTGAACCCGGGTGTCCTCGCATCGTTCACGCTGCTGTCGGCGGCGATCGGCGCCGGCCTCGGTTTCGGTGCGCAGAACATCGTCAAGGACGTCCTCAACGGCATCTTCATCGTCGCGGAGGACCAGATCGGCATCGGCGACGTCGTCGATGTGGGGCTGGCGACCGGCGTCGTCGAATACGTGAGCGTGCGCGTGACGCACGTGCGCGACGTCAACGGCACCCTGTGGTTCGTCCGAAACGGCGAGATCACCCGCATCGGCAACATGTCGCAGGGCTGGGCGCGCGTCGTCATCGACGTGGGTGTGCCCACCGATGCCGACCTGGATGCCGTCGAGGACGCGATGCTGTCGGCCGCGAAGGACCTCGTCCGCGAACCGAAGTGGCGCACGCGCATCATCGACAAGCCCGAGGTCTGGGGTCTCGAGTCCATCGGCGGCGAGACCATCGTCACGCGCCTCGTGGTGAGGACCCGCCCGAACGCGAAGGACGACGTGTCCCGTGCGCTGCGCACGCGATTGAAGAAGGCACTCGACGAGCTGGGCGTCCCCCTCCCCCAGCTCGATTCCGTTTTCCTCACCGGCGCGGACGCGGCACAGAGCGTGCGGGGCGCGAACCCGCCAAAGACGAAGCCTCAGCAGATCACGCCGCCGGCGACGCCGCCGCGTCTCGCATGGCGGCCGAAGAAGCGGGGACGGACCGACGGGGACGCCCCCGAGGGGAGCGCGGCGCCGTGAGCGAGCAGACGAGCTTCTATGACGAGGTCGGCGGACACGACGTGTTCCGTCGCATCGTCGACGCGTTCTACCGCGAAGTGGCCGCCGACGACATCCTGCGGCCGATGTACCCCGAGGAGGACCTCGGACCCGCCGCCGAGCGGCTGCTGCTTTTCCTCGAGCAGTACTGGGGCGGACCGACGACGTATGGCGAGACGCGGGGTCATCCGCGCCTGCGCATGCGTCACATGCCTTTCCACGTCAACCCCGAGGCGCGCGACCGCTGGCTGCGCGCGATGCGGATCGCGGTCGACGAAGCACAGCTGTCGCCGCTGCACGAAGCGACCCTCTGGGACTATCTCCAGCGCGCCGCCCACGCGATGGTGAACACATTCGAACCGACCGGCGCCGGCCCGACAACCGAACCACGCGGCGGCACGAACCTGCCGTTGCACCCCGGGGCGTGAGTCCCCACGCGGTCAGCGACCGCCGGTCGAGCGGACCATGGTCAGTCCGGTCGGGTTGCCGGCCCGGACCAGCACGTGTCCGCGGGACAGGCTGACACGGGTCCACGTCCCGGTCCGTCGGACGGATGCTTCCTCGTTCCCGTCCGCGCCGAGGAACCCGAGGGCATCCGCCGCGAACGCCACTCCCGCGACGAGACCGTCCAGCTCCGCGTCGGGTGCGCCCCACACGACGGCTCGGACCGTCCGGACGAGGTCCTCGCCGGGTGCCGCCGGCAGCGCCGACGCCACGGCATCCACTCCGCGACGGACCGACCGTGCGAGCGCATCGACCGCGATCGGCGAGCCGGGAACCCAGCCCGAGCGGGGCGGCGAGATGCCCGCCCACGCGGCGGAGACGCCGCTGTCGGGAAGTCCCACACGCGTTGGGTCCTCGCCGGCGCGGAGGGCACCGGCATCCACGACGAGGTCGCACTCCAGTTCGGGGTCGATGGAGAGGAAGCGCATCCCGAGGACCGTCGGGGTGTCGTCGCCGAAGCCGCGCGGTGACAGCGGGGCCGCGGAGACGGCCAGGGTCCCGCCGGCGGCCCGCAGCCGCACCGCCGGGTCGCCCAGCCGGGCGGCCCGCCCGGCGAACGTGAGGAGGTCGGCCGCCGAGCGCGGGTCGGGGAAAACGAGCTGCGGGGACATCCGACCTAAACTACCAACCGGGCGCCCACGGGATGACATCGGGCTCCCCGGAAAGGAACGCCGTGAGCGAATCGGGCCACGTCGACGGGCTGCTGGCCGTCCTGGATCTGTCCTCGAGCGACGCCCGCACCACGGAGGACATCTTCACCGGGGTGTCGCAGGCGATGCCGTTGGGTCGGGTGTTCGGCGGTCAGGTCCTCGCGCAGGCGGTCATCGCGGCGGAACGGACGGTCGACGACGGCCGCGCCGCCCACTCGATGCACGGGTACTTCCTCCGCCCGGGTGACTCGACGCGCGGCATGACCTTCTCGGTTGATCGCATCCACGACGGGCGGTCATTCTCCACGCGGCGCACCCAGGCCTTCCAGGAGGGCGTGCCGATCTTCTCCATGATCGCGTCCTTCGAGATCGACGCGACGGGACTCGAGCACCAGGACGAGATGCCGAGCGGCATCCCCGGACCGGATGACCTGTCCGATGACTCCGTCCTGGCGGGGCTGCACCCGATGAGCAAGCGCCACTTCGATCAGAGCCCCGTCGAGGTGCGCCACGTCGAAGATCCCGTCTATGCGAGCGTCGGCAGCGACCGCGTCGCGCACCAGTCGGTGTGGGTGCGCACGCGCGGCGAGGTTCCCGACGATCCGCGCGTGCACCGGGCCGCGCTCGCGTACATGAGCGATCTGACGATCCAGGAATCGGTCCTCCGTGCCCACGGAGCCTCGTGGGCCACGCCCGGACTGAAGGTCGCGAGTCTCGACCACGCCATGTGGTGGCACCGTCCCGCCCGCGTCGACGAGTGGCTGCTGTACGTCCAGCAGTCGCCGAGCGCGCAGGGCGGCCGAGGGCTCGCGACGGGGCGGATCTTCTCTCGCGAGGGAGAACTGGTCGCCTCCGTCGCTCAGGAGATCATGGTCCGCATCCCGGACGCGGACTGACCGGACTCAGCGTCGTCCGAGCGGCGGCAGCGGTTCGCCGAGGAACGGCTCCCAGGCCTTCCGCGTTTCGGGCGACAACCGCACGGGACGGCCGGTCCCGGCATCCACCTGGACGATGACGGTGGATGCCCGGGCGTACAGCGTCTGCGGCTCCTGGCCCGCGGGCGTGAAGACCTCGTAGTGGACCTCGGCGCTCGATCCGCCGATCTTCCCGAACCACATCTGCACGTCGATCGGATCGCGCTGGTAGGGAACCGGTGCGAGGTACTCGATCTCCTGGCGGGCGATGAGGGTCAGCTGCGCCGCGCCGTGGCTCGCGTCGATGACCGCGGTCGGGACGACCCGCTCCCCCGCGCCGGGCACCCAGAAGGCGCGCACGCGCGCCTCCTCGAGGAGCTTCAGCATCGCCGCGTTGTTGACGTGGTTGTACGCGTCGAGATCGCCCCACCGCAGGTGGATGGGAACGCGGATGCGGGGGTCAGTCACGCGTGAGCTTGCGGTACGTCGACTTCGCGGGGTTCGCCGCGTCGGCGCCGAGCCGCTCGATCTTGTTCGCCTCGTACGCCTCGAAGTTGCCCTCGAACCAGTACCACTGGTCGGGCTTGTCGGCGGTGCCCTCGTACGCGAGGATGTGCGTCGCGATGCGGTCGAGGAACCACCGGTCGTGGGTGATGACCACGGCGCAGCCGGGGAACTCCAGCAGAGCGTTCTCGAGGGAGCTCAGGGTCTCGACATCGAGGTCGTTCGTGGGCTCGTCGAGGAGGAGCAGGTTCCCGCCCTCCTTCAGCGTGAGCGCGAGGTTCAGGCGGTTGCGCTCACCGCCGGAGAGCACGCCCGCCTTCTTCTGCTGGTCCGGCCCCTTGAAGCCGAACTTCGAGACGTAGGCGCGCGAGGGGATCTCAGTCTTGCCGACCGTGATGATGTCGAGGCCGTCCGAGACGACCTCCCACAGCGTCTTGTTCGGGTCGATGTTCGAGCGCGACTGGTCGACGTAGCTGATCTTGACCGTCTCGCCGATCTTCAGGTCACCGCCATCGAGGGGCTCGAGGCCGACGATCGTCTTGAAGAGCGTGGTCTTGCCGACGCCGTTCGGGCCGATGACGCCGACGATGCCGTTCGGCGGCAGGCTGAAGCTGAGGCCGTCGATGAGCGAGCGGCCGTCGAAGCCCTTCTGGAGCTTCTTGGCTTCGATCACGACACTTCCCAGGCGCGGCCCGGGCGGGATCGAGATCTCCTCGAAGTCGAGCTTCCTCGTCCGCTCCGCCTCGGCCGCCATCTCCTCGTAGCGGGCCAGGCGCGCCTTCGACTTCGTCTGGCGGCCCTTCGCGCTCGAGCGGACCCACTCGAGCTCTTCCTTCAGGCGCTTCGCGAGCTTGGCGTCCTTCTTGCCCTGGACTTCGAGACGCTCGCCCTTCTTCTCGAGGTAGGTCGAGTAGTTGCCCTCGTAGCCGATGAGGCGGCCGCGGTCGACCTCCGCGATCCACTCCGCGACGTTGTCGAGGAAGTACCGGTCGTGGGTGATGGCGATGACCGCACCCTTGTAGGCCTGCAGGTGCTGCTCGAGCCAGAGCACGCTCTCGGCGTCGAGGTGGTTGGTGGGCTCGTCGAGGAGCAGAAGGTCCGGCTTCTGGAGCAGGAGCTTGGCGAGGGCGACGCGGCGCTTCTCGCCACCGGAGAGCGGGGCGATCGCGGCGTCTGCCGGAGGCGTGCGAAGCGCGTCCATTGCCTGCGACAGCTGCGAGTCGAGGTCCCAGCCGTCCGCGGCGTCGATCTCCTCCTGCAGCGTCCCCATTTCGGCGAGGAGCGCGTCGAAGTCGGCGTCGGGATCGGCCATGAGCGCGGAGATCTCGTTGAACCGGTCGAGCTTGGGCTTGATCGCCACGCCGTCCTGGATGTTCTCGAGGACGGTCTTCGACTCGTCGAGCTCGGGTTCCTGCATGAGGATGCCGACCGAGAACCCGGGCGAGAGCTTCGCCTCGCCGTTGGACGGTGTGTCGAGACCCGCCATGATCTTCAGGATCGTCGACTTACCGGCGCCGTTCGGGCCGACCATGCCGATCTTGGCGCCGGGCAGGAACGCCATCGTGACGTCGTCGAGGATGAGCTTTTCGCCGACGGCCTTGCGGGCGCGGACCATGGAGTAGATGTATTCGGCCATAACGGCCCAAGTCTACGTGGGTCGTCCCTCGTGACGGGACGGTCCGGGTGTCACCAATCGATCGATCGGGTCTGTCCCAGCAGGCACGCGCCGTCGGCGAGGCCGGGCATCACGAGCGCCGTCGGCTTCGCCACCGACGGACCGACCTGTCCGACGAGGCACTCGTCGCCGATTCGGACGGAGAACTGGATGCTGTCCGCGGGATTGCCGATCGAGGTCTCGTCCTCCGTGACCTGCATCGCCTTCTTCGGGAACCCCGCCGCCACCAGGGCGTCGACGTAGACGCGCCCCTTGACGGATGCCGAGTCCCGCCAGACGGCATCCATCACCGACGTGAAGTCGGGCAGACGCGCCTCGGCGGAGTCCGCAGCGGCTGTGGGGGTGGGTGTCGCCGACCCCGAGGGGCGGGGCGCAGCCGCAGAGGACGTCGCGGGCTCAGAGGGCGCCGGGCTCGACCCGGGTGCACATGCGGCGAGCGTCACCACCACCACGGGCGAGAGCGCGAGCAGGAGCAGGCGGGATCCCCGGGAGGGCTGGTGTCTGCGCACGGGCGAGAGTCTAGGGCGTGCGGCCTCCGAGCCGGCTGGGTGCGAGTCAGAACGGCGTGGCGGCGGGTTCGGCCTGCCAGGTCCGCTCGTCCGCGCTGTCTGCGTCGGCCCCGGATTCCGCGCCCGGCGCCGCCCACTCCGTCGCCGATTCGCCGGTGTCGGCCTGACCGCGCGGCTTCTCGTCGCGCGTGAACACCGACGTCCCGAAGGCGAGGTCGTGTCCCAGTGCGACGGCGTCGATCTCGGCATCCGTTCCGGACTTGTCACCGGCCTCCCACCGCTTGATGGCGAGGGTTCCGTGCACGACGATGCGCTGACCTCGACGGACGGAAGCGGCGACGTGCTCTCCGAGCGTCCGGAAGACCGAGACGCGGTACCAGCTGGTGAGCCCGTCGACCCAC
This sequence comes from Microbacterium aquilitoris, assembly GCF_031932285.1. Classification (NCBI taxonomy): domain Bacteria; kingdom Bacillati; phylum Actinomycetota; class Actinomycetes; order Micrococcales; family Microbacteriaceae; genus Microbacterium; species Microbacterium aquilitoris. Next base: position 880,757 of record NZ_JAUZVT010000002.1, on the reverse strand, counting down.
GCGCCCGCCTTCACGTCGTAACGGCGGTCGGTGCTGGCGACCCGCAGCGACACGACGGGCGTGCCGTCGGGAAGTCGACGGTACTCGGGGTCGGCCCCGACGTTGCCGACGATCGTGATGTGATCCTTCATTTCGACTCCTTCAGTCGTCGGGGCACGGCTGTGCCCGCTCGATGCTCCGACGCCCGCGTGCCCGGCGGGCGTCGGAGCCCCTTCAGGATTCCGTTGACGCCCGGCACGACGGCGCCCCGGTCGCCGAACGGTGGAAACCGTCGGCGACCGGGGCGCGTGGGGAGAAGACGGAGACCATGAGGTCCGCCGGGGAGGATCAGCGGCGGGCGTACTCCCCGAACCGGGCCCGGACCTTGTTCACCTTCGGCACCGCGACGGCCAGGCAGTAGCCCTGGCCCGGGTTCTTGGTGAAGAAGTCCTGGTGGTAGTCCTCGGCGGGGTACCACTCGCCGAGGGGCTCCATCGTGGTGACCAGTCCGCCACCCCACCAATCCGCGGCACGTTCCGCGGCGCGCTGGAACTCCTCGCGCTGCGCGTCATCGGCGGGGAACATGGCGGAGCGGTACTGGGTGCCGACGTCGTTGCCCTGCCGGTTGAGCTGGCGCGGGTCGTGCATGGTGAAGAACGCATCGAGGATGACGTCGGAAGGGATGATCTCCTCGTCGAACGTCACCTTGACGGCCTCAGCGTGACCGGTCGTGCCGGTGCACACCTGCTCGTACGTGGGCGACGCCACGGAACCGCCGATGTAGCCAGATTCGACCGACTCGACTCCCTCGAGAGCGCGGTACGCGGCGTCGAGACACCAGAAGCAGCCTCCGGCAAGCACATAGGTCTGCATGCGAGACCTTCCTTTCACTGTGGGATCGTCACGAGGGACAACGCCGACGGCGGGCGCGATGTTCCGTCCCGAAGGTGCGTGTCGGTGGCCGAGCGTACCCTGCGAATCGACGCAGAGGAGGCCCCGTGACCACCATCGCACCGAACACCGATGTCCGGCTCCGCCGATATCGCCTCACACCTGTCTCCGACCGCCTGTCGCGCGTCGTCGACCCCGAGGGCCGGGTCGTCGGACACGTGGCCCGCATCGGCGACGACCTCGCCACGCGCTATCGCGCGCGCCGGTTCCGCCCTGCGGCCGGTGGCTTCGTCGAGCTCGGCGATTTCTGGCGGATGGAGGACGCGGTGGCCGTCCTCCACGACTCGCGCTGACGCGCTCAGACGATGGCGGCGACGGCCTCGCTCTCGTCCTGCGCGTGCCCCGCGCCGGCGCCGCCCACTTCGGGCCACAGTCGTGCCAGCACCGTGATCGCGTCGCGCAGTTGCTCGGGCGGGGCGGTGAAGGGCACGCGAAGGTGCGCGTCGTATCCGCCGTCGACGGAGAAGCGTGGGCCCGCCGACAGGAGGACTCCCTCGCGCCGAGCCGCCAGGACGAGCGATCCGCTGAGCGGAGCGTCCATCCCCACCCACAACGAGACGCCGCCCGCCGGGACGGGGACATCCCACGTCGGGAACGATGCGCGGAGCGCGGCCACGGCGGCATCCCTCCCCCGGCCGAGCAGCTCGGCGCGCTGCGGCAGGATGTCGGGCATCAGACGCATGAGACGCGCGGCGACGGCTTGCTCGAACTCGGCGGTACCGAGATCGCGACGGGGGCGAGAAGCCACGAGTCGCCGCACGAAGGTTCGGTCCGCCCGCACCCAGCCGACCCGCAGCCCACCCCACACCGTCTTGCCCAGTGAACCGATCCGCACGGCATGGGGTCCGAAGTCCAACGGTTCCGGCGCGGTGCCGTCGATCATCAGCTCGGCGGTCGTCTCGTCGATCACGAGCACCGTCCCCGCGCGTTCGGCTGCGGCGCGGAAGGTCGCGGCATCCGTCGGGGACATCGACCGCCCCGTCGGGTTCTGGAACCACGGCATGAGATAGGCGAGGGTCGGACGCGCACGCCGGAAGGTCTGCTCGGCACGATCGAGGTCCCAGCCGCCGTCGACGGTCACCGGTGTTCCGGTCACGCGCGCTCCCGTGGCCTTGATCGCCTCGGTCGCATGCGGGTACGTGGGCGTCTCGAGCAGCGCCGTCATCCCCGGCCCGAGGAGAGCGGCCGTGACGAGGTGGATGGCGTGCTGTCCCCCGTTCGTGACCAGGATCTCGTCCGGGGCAGTCGGAATCCCGCGTGCGGTGTAGCGGTCGGCGATGGCCGTCCGGAGTTCGCTGCTGCCGACGATGTCGTAACCGGGCCGGCCGACGAGGGATGCGGCATCCGCTCCGACCTCGGCGATGACGCCCGCAAGGCCGGGCCACGCCGCCGGACTGGCCTGCTGCAGGTCGATGCCCTCGCCGTCGTCGAACACTCGACCGGCTCCTCGGCGCACCTGGGGAAGCGTGATGCTGCCCGATCCCCGCGTGCTCTCGATGTGACCGCTCTCGCGGAGCGAGCGATAGGCCGCCGCGACCGTCGCCCGACTCAGGCCGAGTGTCGCCGCGAGTTCGCGCTCGGCGGGCAGGGCGGTGTGGGCGGCGACGCGGTTATCGAGACAGAGAAGACGGATGCCGTCGGCCAGGGCCTCGTAGGTGGGCGTCCTGGTCCGCCAGCCACCGAGTGCAGCGGCGAGGCTTCGGGCACCGATCCGAGAGTCCATGGTCCACCTTTTCGAGATTGGACTGCATACAGAAGGCCAATCTTACGGTGGAATGGGTCCATGCTTCTGCGCCTCCTCCGCCTCGTCATCGGACTCGCCCTGTTCGGCATCGGCTGCGCCGTCCTCGTCCAGGCCGGCATCGGACTCGACCCCTGGACGGTCCTCGCCGAGGGACTCTCCGTGCAGACGGGTATCGGGATCGGCTGGATCGTCGTCATCACCGGCGCGCTCGTCCTCCTCGCCTGGATCCCGCTCCGTCAACGCCCCGGCATCGGCACGATCGCGAACATCCTCGTCGTCGGAACCGTCATGCAGGGGGCGCTTGCGGTCATCCCGCCCGTCGAGAACTACCTCTGGGGCGTTCTCGTCTTCGTGTTCGGTATCGCGCTCATCGCCGCGGCATCCGGGATCTACCTCGGCGCCGACCTCGGGCCGGGGCCGCGCGACGGGTTGATGACGGGCCTCCACGCTCGGTTCGGATGGCCGATCTGGGTCTGCCGGTTCGCCGTCGAAGGGAGCGTCCTCGTCACCGGGTGGTTGCTCGGCGGAACGGTGGGCCTCGGCACGGTGCTGTTCGCGGTCCTCATCGGTCCCGGCGTGCACGTCGCCCTCGATGTGTCGGCCCGGTGGCGCGCCCTGCGCGTGCGCCGCGCGACGATCTCGGTCTGAGCGGTAGCCTGGGGGACGAGCATCCTTCCCTCCATAGCTCAGTGGACAGAGCGAGCGGTTTCTACCCGCAAGGTCGGGGGTTCGAATCCTCCTGGAGGGGCTCCGAGTCGCCGCATCTGCGGTCGGCTCCTGTGGGAGGAGACCACGTGTCAGCTGCGGAGAACGACCGCCTCGTCTGGATCGACTGCGAGATGACGGGCCTCGACCTGTCGGTCGACGAGCTCGTGGAGGTCGCCGTCGTCATCACCGATTTCGAGCTCAACGTCCTCGACCCCGGCTTCCAGATCGTGATCAAGCCCGACGACTCCGCCCTCGCGCACATGAACGACTTCGTGACGAAGATGCACGAGAGCTCCGGCCTTCTCGCAGAGATCCCGAACGGGGTGAGCCTCGCCGACGCCGAATTCCAGGTGCTCGAGTACATCCAGCGGTTCGTCCCCGAAGGCAAGGCCCCGCTCGCCGGGAACACGATCGGCACCGACCGCATGTTCCTCGCGCGCTACATGCCCCGCGTCGATCGGTGGCTGCATTACCGCAACGTCGACGTGTCGAGCGTGAAGGAGCTCGCCCGCCGGTGGTACCCCCGCGCCTACTTCAACGCTCCGGCGAAGGACGGCGGCCATCGCGCCCTCGCGGACATCCGCGAGAGCGTCCGCGAGCTCGCGTACTACCGCGAGACGGTCTTCGTGGACGCCCCCGGACCGTCGAGCGACGACGCGCGCACCGCCGCGGCATCCGCCGTGTCGTCGTTCGCCTCCGGACTGTAATACACTTGTGGGGTTGCCCGGAGACGGGCACATGGTGGGTATAGCTCAGTTGGTAGAGCACCTGGTTGTGGTCCAGGGGGTCGCGGGTTCAAGTCCCGTTACTCACCCCATATCTTCTCCGCGTGAGGCGTGGTCATGATCGATATGGATGCCGAGGCATTCGAGGATCTGGTTGCGTCCGAACTCGATGGGTTGCCCGACGACATGGTCGCGGGGCTCGACAACGTCGTGTTCGTCGTCGAGGACCGTCCCGAGGACGGCTCGCTCGACCTGTTGGGGCTGTACGACGGTCTCGCGTTGACGGAGCGGGATCAGTACGGCATGGGTGACCTCCCCGATCGCATCATCCTCTACCGGGAACCGCACCTGGACGCGTGCGATGACATCGACGACCTCCGTGATGAGGTGCACACGACCCTCGTCCACGAGATCGCCCACTTCTACGGCATCGACGATGCCCGACTGCACGAGCTGGGGTGGGCCTGATGAGCATCGCGTCGCCGGAGATTGACGAGCGGACGGACCTGCAGGCATCCACCTCGGGACCCTGGCAGACCGTCGTCTGGAACGATCCCGTCAACCTCATGAGCTACGTCGAGCACATCTTCCGCCAGTACTTCGGATTCTCGCGTGAGAAGGCGCACCGGCTGATGCTCGCCGTCCACCACGACGGGCACGCGGTCGTCGCCGAGGGGTCGCGGGAGCAGATGGAGCTGCACGCTCAGGCGATGCACGACTACGGCCTGTGGGCGACCGTGCGAGAGGCGGGGTCGTGACTGGCCACGCTGTCGCCATGGAGCTGACGCTCCTCGAAGCCGCGCATCTGTCCGATCTCGTCGGACAGTTCGAAGACGTCGTGACCTCGCACGACGGCTCCGACCCGGCCGTGCGCCGACTCGTGCCGGACGCCTACGCCGACGACGCAGAGGCAGCGGCGGAGTTCCGTCGCCTGACCGAGGACGACCTCCTGGCACGACGGGCGGCGGATGCGGGCATCGTCCGCGCGTCCCTGCGGCACGACGGGCAGGACCTCGACATCGATCAGCTCGACCGCGCCGCCGCCGAGGACATCCTCGTGGTCGATCTGACCCCGGATGCCGCCGGTGCCTGGCTCCGCACGCTCGCCGCCCTTCGGCTGGTGCTGGCGGACCGGCTCGGGGTGACGGACGAAGAGCAGCGCGGCGACGGCGATGCCCGGTTCGGCGTGTACGAGTGGATCGGCTACCGCCTCGAGATGCTCGTGCAGGCGCTCGACGCCTGAGCAGGGACGTTCAGGGCAGCCGGAAGACGTGGCTCGCGAGCTGATCCGGGTGGTGATCCCGGAGGTGCGCCTCCTCTTGCCTCTCCCACCGCTCCCAGTGCGGTCGGTACGTCTCGCCGTCCCGTTCGAGCGCGCGCACCCGGCGGGCATCCCGGGGCGCGTCGAGCCATACGGCGACGTCCGCGAGCTCGGCCGATGCGGGCGTCAGCACACCGGAACCCTCCACGATGACGACGGCCGCGGGGGCGACGCGCCTCTCCTGCCCCGAGGGCCGATCCGTCGTCCAATCCCACACCGGCCACGACCCCGGTTCGCCCCTGCGCAGCGGCACGAGGACGCCCTGACGCACGGTGTCCGCGCCGTCGCGCAGGCCGTCCCAGCCGGGGTAGACGTCGTCGAGTCGCACGATCGCCGCACCCGCCAGCCGCTCGGCGAGGAGGTCCGCGAACGTCGACTTCCCGGCGCCGGAACGACCGTCGACCAGCACCACCGCCGGCTCGCGCCGCACGCCGTGAACGGCGTCCGCGACGTCGTCGACCGCGACGACGAGGGCAGCCCCGAGCGGATCAGCGCTTGAGTGCACGGATGACGCGGCTGAGCGCCCGTCCCGCGATCCACACGAACGGGATGCCGACGGCGACGAGCGAGACCAGATTCGGCTCGAAGCGCAGGTCATCGCCGGTGCGGATGTACGCACCGATCGGGATCGCGGCGCCACCGCCTCCGCCGCCCGCACCGCCCGACGTGTCCTCTCCCGCGCCGAAGCCCGACCAGGTCAGGGCGACGGGGATGATCCGGATGCCGTCGACGTCCTGCTGTTCGCCGTAGACGGTGGTCACGCCGAGCGAAGCGAACTGCTTGCCGAGTTCGAGGGGGAGGTTTGCCATGCCCTCACGGTAGCCGCAGGCGACGCGGAAAGCAGGGGGTTGCGCCGATTCGGGTCAGTCCGGCGCGGGGCGCGGGTTGGTGGGAAGAGCGTTGACGTCTCGTCGCGGCCCGAGGGTGCTCGCGCGCGTGACGGCGCCGCGGCCGAACCTGCTGCGGGCGTCGTCGAGAGCGGCATCCACCCTCCGCCACTCCGCGTCGTCGTCCCACAGTGCCAGACCGCCGATACCGTCGCCCGTGAGCTTCTCGCCTCGGACCCCGATCAACCGGACGGGCTGGACGAGGTCGATCTTTCCGAAAAGCTCGAGGGCGACGTCGCCGATCCGCTGACCGACGTTCGTGGGCTCAGGGACGCTCACCGACCGTGAGAGGTTCGTGAAGTCCGCGAACCGCACTTTTATGGCGATCGTCCGCGCTTCCCAGCCGCCCGCGCGCAATCGGGAGGCGACCCTGTCGGCGAGACGGCGGAATTCGCTCCGGAGCATCGCTGTGTCGGAGACATCCTCGAGGAAGGTCTCCTCGTGGCCGACGCTCTTCTCGGTGTGCTCCGTCTGCACCGACCGCGGGTCGTGGCCGCGGGCGAGCTGCGAGACACGCGCGCCCATCGCCGGGCCGAGCGCTCGATCGAGGACGCTCCGCGGGGTGTTCAGGATGTCGGACACCATCCGGATGCCGCGCGCTTCGAGAGCCTCTGCAGCTTTGGGACCGACGCCCCAGAGCGCGCTGACCGGGCGAGCAGCGAGGAACGCCTGTGTGTCGGGCTCAGCGACGATCAGCAGCCCGTCGGGCTTCGACACAGTCGAGGCGATCTTCGCGACGTGCTTCGTGGCCGCGACGCCGATGCTGCACGTCAGTCCGGTCTCCTCCAGAACCCGGCGGCGGACCATCCGAGCGATCTCGCCGGGACTCCCCCAGAGGCGGCGCGCACCGCTCACGTCGAGGAAGGCCTCGTCGATCGAGAGCGGCTCCACGAGCGGGGTGACGTCGCGGAAGATCGCCATGACCTTCTTCGACAACTCCGAATACCGCTCGAACCGCGGGACCACGACGATCGCCTGCGGGCACAGCTGGAGTGCCCGGCCGACCGACATCGCCGACCTCACCCCGAAGCGGCGAGCCTCGTACGACGCGCTCGAGACGACGCCGCGCCCCTCCATCCCGCCCACGATGAGGGGCTTACCCGCGAGCGACGGGTCGTACAGGACCTCGACCGACGCGTAGAAAGCGTCCATGTCGACGTGGAGGATCCGCGTGCCGGTGTCGTCGGCACCGTCGGGTGAGACGATCCGTCCCGTCCCGTCACCGCGTCCCATACCTCCATTGTCGACGATGCCGCCGACACCGAGCGCGGATCGGGCAGCGGCGCGGCGGCATCATCGATCGGCGTCAGGCTTGTCCGGCGCGCTCCAGGATGAGCTCGCGGACGCGTGCGGCATCCGCCTGGCCCTTCATGGCCTTCATCACGGCGCCGATGACGGCACCGGCGGCCTGGACCTTGCCGTCCTGGATCTTCGCCAGGACGTCGGGCTGCGCGGCGAGGGCCTCGTCGATGGCGGCGATCAGGGCGCCGTCATCCGAGACGACGGCGAGACCACGCGCGTCGACGACCTCCTGCGGGGTCCCCTCCCCCGCGATGACGCCCTCGAGCACCTGACGCGCGAGCTTGTCGGTCAGCGTGCCGGCATCCACCAGCTTCTGCAGCTCGGCGACCGACTCGGGCGAGACCAGCGCGGCGGGTTCGGCTCCCTGCGCGTTGGCGACGCGGGTGACTTCGCCCGTCCACCACTTGCGAGCGGATGCCGGGGACGCGCCGGCGGCGATCGTCGCCTCGACCTCGGCGAGGAGACCGCCGTTGGCGACGTCCTGGAACTCGAGGTCGGTGAAGCCCCACTCGGTCTTCAACCGTCGTCGGTACACCGAGGGCGCCTCGGGGAGCGCGGCGCGCAGCTCCTCGATCAACTCCTCGGACGGCTCGACGGGCAGGAGGTCGGGCTCGGGGAAGTACCGGTAGTCGTCGGCATCCGACTTCGGGCGGCCGGGCGAGGTGCGCCCGGTGTCCTCGTGCCAGTGGCGCGTCTCCTGCGTGATCGTGCCGCCACCGGCGAGGATCGCCGCCTGACGCTGGATCTCATAACGGACGGCACGTTCCACAGAACGCATCGAGTTGACGTTCTTCGTCTCGGTGCGCGTGCCGAGCTTCTCCTGACCGCGGGGGCGGAGCGAGACGTTCGCATCGCAACGGAGGTTGCCGCGCTCCATGCGCGCCTCCGAGATCCCGAGTGACCGCACGATGTCGCGGATCGCCGCCACATAGGCCTTGGCGACCTCCGGAGCACGGTGCTCGGTGCCGAAGATCGGCTTGGTGACGATCTCGACGAGCGGGACACCGGCGCGGTTGTAGTCGACGAGCGAGTACTCCGCGCCCTGGATGCGACCGGTCGAACCGCCCATGTGGGTGAGCTTGCCGGCATCCTCCTCCATGTGCGCGCGCTCGATCGGGACGACGACCAGGTCGCCGCCCTCGAGTTCGATCTCGACGCTGCCCTCGAAGGCGATCGGCTCGTCGTATTGGGAGATCTGATAGTTCTTGCCGAGGTCCGGGTAGAAGTAGTTCTTCCGCGCGAACCGGCTCGACGGCGCGATCGAGCAGCCGAGAGCGAGGCCCAGGCTGATCGAGTAGCGTACCGCGATCTCGTTGACCACCGGCAGCGAACCGGGCAGACCCATGTCGACCGGGGCGACGAGCGTGTTGGGAGCTGCGTCGTGGTTCGCCTCGTGCGCCGGGTTGGCCGCCGGCGAGAACATCTTCGTCTCGGTGTTGAGCTCGACGTGCACCTCGAAGCCCAGCACCGGCTCGAAGAGCTCGAGTGCTTCGTCGAAGTCCATCAGCGCGTCCTTGGCCATCAGCGGGCTCCTCCGAGGATCGGGGCGCGGTCCAGCAGCGGACCGCCCCAGCTGTCGACGAGCAGGGCCTCGAGGGCCGCGCCGACGCGGTACAGACGTGCGTCCTCCCGGGCGGGGGCGACGAACTGGATGCCGACGGGCAACCCGTCCTCCGCTGCGAGGCCCGAGGGGATCGAGATGCCGGGGACGCCGGCGAGGTTGACCGGGATGGTCGTCACGTCGTTGAGGTACATCTGGATCGGGTCGTCGAGCTTCTCGCCGAGGCGGAAAGCGGTCGTGGGCGCCGACGGCGTCGCGATGACGTCGACCTGCGCGAACGCCTCGTCGAAGTCGCGCTGGATCAGGGTGCGGACCTTCTGAGCGCTGCCGTAGTAAGCGTCGTAGTACCCCGCCGACAGGGCGTAGGTGCCGAGGATGACGCGCCGCTTGACCTCGTCGCCGAAGCCGGCGTCGCGGGTCGCGGCCATGACGTCCTCGACGGTGCCACCGGGCACGTTCACCCGCATGCCGAAGCGCACGGAGTCGAACTTGGCCAGGTTGCTGGAGGCCTCCGCGGGGAGGATCAGGTAGTACGCGGCGACTCCGTACTCGAAGTGGGGTGCGCTGACCTCGACGATCTCGGCGCCGGCGGCTTCCATCGCGGCGAGGGACGCGCGGAACGACTCCGAGACGCCGGTCTGGAAGCCGGAGTCGTCGAGCTCGCGGATGACGCCGACCTTCAGGCCCTTCAGGACCTCGCCGGTCGCCCCCTCGCGCGCAGCGACGGCGAAGGACGGCCACGCATCGGTGAGGGACGTGGCGTCGTGGGGGTCGTGCCCGCCGATGACGTCGTGCAGGAGCGCCGAGTCGAGGACCGTGCGCGAGACGGGGCCGACCTGGTCGAGGCTCGACGCGAGCGCGATGGCGCCGTAGCGGCTGACACCCCCGTAGGTGGGCTTCATGCCGACGGTGCCCGTCACATGGGCGGGCTGCCGGATGGAGCCGCCGGTGTCGGACCCGAGGGCCAGCGGTGCCTCGAAGGCGGCGACCGCCGCAGCGGAGCCACCGCCAGACCCGCCGGGGATCCGGTCGAGGTCCCACGGGTTGTGGGTCGGGCCGTACGCGGAGTGCTCCGTCGAGGAACCCATGGCGAACTCGTCCATGTTGGTCTTGCCGAGCGGCACGAGACCGGCGGCGCGGGAGCGCGACACGACGGTCGCGTCGTAGGGCGACATGTAGCCCTCGAGGATCTTCGATCCGCTGGTCGACGGCATGTCGGTCGTCACGAGGACGTCCTTGATAGCGAGCGGGACGCCAGCCAGTTCGCCGAGCTCCTCGCCCGCGGCGCGGCGCCGGTCGATGTCCTGGGCGACCTCGACCGCGTGATCCGAGACGTGCAGGAAGGCGTGGACGTCGCCGTCCACGGCGGCGATCCGGTCGAGGTGGGCCTGCGTGGCCTCGACGCTCGACAGCTCGCCGGAACGGAGCTTCGCCGAGAGGTCGGCAGCGGTCAGCTTCAGGATGTCGCTCACTGCTCCTCCCCCAGGATCGCGGTCACGCGGAACCGGCCGTCGGCGGCATCCGGTGCGTTCTGCAGCACCTCGTCGAGGCTCAGCATGTCGCCGGGGACATCGGGACGGAACACATTGCTCAGCGGGATCGGGTGGCTCGTCGCGGCGACCTCGGGGGTGGCGACCTCGGAGACCTTGGCGATGTTGTCGACGATCGCATCGAGCTGGCCGGTGAGGCGTTCCACCTCCTCGTCGCTCAGCTGGATCCGGGCGAGCACGCCGAGATGGCGCACGAGATCGGGGGTGATTTCAGACACTCCCCCAGTCTAGTTCGGGCCACTCGTCGTCCGAGCGCTCGCCCTAGGCTGAGGACGTGACCGATTCGATCTCCGCCGATCGCCCCTGGCTCTCGTCCTACGACGCCGGCGTCCCGCTCGATCTCCCGCCCGTCACCGGGTCGCTCATGGATCTGCTCGACGACTCCGTCCGCGATTACCCGAAGGCGGCCGCGCTGCAGTTCTTCGGCAAGGAGACGACCTACGCCGCGCTGGCGGATGCCGTGAGTCGAGCGGCGGCCGGGTTGCGCCGCCTCGGGGTGAAGAAGGGCGACCGGGTCGCGATCGTCCTTCCCAACTGCCCCCAGCACATCGTCGCCTTCTACGCCGTCCTGCGCCTGGGCGCCGTCGTCGTCGAGCACAATCCGCTCTACACGCCGCGGGAGCTGCGGACCCAGTTCCAGGACCACGGTGCGCGCCACGCGATCGTCTGGAACAAGGTCGTCGCGACGGTCCAGGAGTTCCCGGCCGACCTCCACGTCGAGGCACTGGTGTCGGTCGACATCACGACGGCACTCCCGCTGCACACCCGGCTCGCGCTCCGGCTACCGGTCGCGAAGGCGCGCGAATCGCGCGACGCGCTCACCGCGCCGGTGCGCGGGACGCGAACGTGGGACGACCTCGTCCGGACCGAGGCGCTCCCGGCATCCCACCCCCGTCCCGCCACGGATGACCTCGCGGTCCTCCAATACACCTCCGGAACGACGGGCACGCCCAAGGGTGCGATGCTCACCCATCGGAACCTCCTCGCCAACGCCCGCCAGAGTCAGGCGTTCATCCCGGCGGTGGTCCGCGGGGACGGATGCGTCTTCTACGCCGTCCTGCCGATGTTCCACGCGTACGGGCTCACGCTGTGCCTGACGTTCGCGATGTCGATGGGAGCGCGTCTCGTGCTCTTCCCGAAGTTCGACGCCGACATGGTGATCGACGCGATCAAGAAGCACCCGCCGACGGTCCTGCCCCTCGTCCCGCCCATCGCGGAGCGCCTGCTCGCTCGTGCCCGTGAGACCGGCGCGTCGATCCGGGGCATCGGAATCGGCGTGTCGGGCGCGATGGCCCTCTCCCCGGCGCTCGTCGAACCCTTCGAGGAGGCCACGGGCGGCTACCTCATCGAGGGCTACGGCCTCAGCGAGTGCTCACCCGTCTTGATGGTGAACCCGCCGGCCGACAGCCGGAAGGCGGGGACGATCGGCATCCCTGTCCCCGGGACCGACGCGCGGGTCGTCGATCCGGAGGACCCGTCGCGCGTCTTCGGTGTCGGTGAGCCCGGCGAGCTCGTGGTGCGCGGACCGCAGGTCTTCTCGGGGTACTACGGCAAGCCGGAGGAGACCGAGAAGGTGCTCGAGGACGGCTGGTTCCGCACCGGGGACATCGTCGAGCGCGACGAAGACGGCTTTTTCCGGGTCGTCGACCGGCTGAAGGAGCTGATCGTGACGGGCGGCTTCAACGTCTCGCCGTCCGAGGTCGAGGCGACGCTCCGTCAGCACCCGCAGGTCGCGGATGCCGCCGTGGTCGGCCTGCCCGATCCGCACAGCGGCGAGCAGGTCGTGGCCGTCGTCATCCCCGCCCCCGGCGTGACCGACCTCGACGTCGACGACATCCGCTCCTTCGCGCGGACACGACTGACGCCGTACAAGGTGCCGCGTCGCATCGAACCGGTCGACGACCTGCCGCGCTCGCTCATCGGCAAGGTGCTGCGGCGCCAGGTGCGGGACGCGCTGCTCGCGCAGAAGGACTGAGCCTCACTCCGCCGCAAGGGCCTCGCCGAGGGCGTCCGGCCCCTCGGTGACAAGCAGGTGGAACTGAGCCGCATCGATGATGCGGAGCCCGAGCGCTTCGGCCTTCGCCAGTTTCGATCCCGCGCCGGGGCCGGCAGCGACGAAGTCGGTCTTCTTCGAGACGCTGGATGCCGCCTTCCCCCCCGCCTGCATGATCGCCTCCTGCGCGCCCTCGCGGGTGTAGCCCTCGAGCGAGCCGGTCGCGACGACCGTGATGCCCTCGAGGACGCCGCCTGCTGCTGCGGCGGCACCGGGCCCGGGGTGGCCCGGGATCGACAGGCGCGCCCCGGCCGCGACCCAACGGTCGACGATGTCGACGTGCCAGTCGACGGCGAACCAGTCCTGCAGTGCGTCGGCGATGATCCCTCCGACGCCGTCGACCGCGGCGAGCTCATCGCGCGAGGCGGCGCGGATGGCGTCGAGTGAGCCGAAGTACTGCGCCAGCGCGCGGGCGGCGACCGGACCGACGTGCCGGATGTTGAGGGCGACGAGGAACCGCCAGAGGTCCTTCGTCTTGGCCTTCTCGAGTTCGTCGATGAGGGTGAGCGCCTGAGCCGACGGCTGCGGGCCGGTGAGCCCCTCCTTCTTCTCTGCCGCGCTGGGGTTGCGGCGGAAGGGAGCGCGCCGGATCACGTCGCCGGTCTTCTCGTCGACGCGTGCCTCGCCGGTCTCGGAGTCCCGGACGATGACCTCGATCGGGACGAGCCGCTCCACCGTCAGGTCGAACAGCCCCGCCTCGGTGTCGAGGGCGGGTTCCTGCGGCGGGAGCGGCTGCGTCAGGGCGGCCGCGGTGACCTCGCCGAGCGCCTCGATGTCCAGCGCGCCGCGGGAGCCGATGTGTTCGACGCGTCCGCGAACCTGCGCGGGGCAGCCGCGGGTGTTCGGGCAGCGCAGATCGATGTCGCCCTCTTTCGCGGGGGCGAGCGTCGAGCCGCACTCGGGGCATTCGGTCGGCATGACGAACGCCCGTTCGGTGCCGTCGCGCAGTTCTGCGACCGGCCCGAGCACCTCGGGGATGACGTCGCCCGCCTTGCGCAGCACGACCATGTCGCCGATCAGCACGCCCTTGGCCTTCACGACGTCCTGGTTGTGAAGGGTGGCCTGACGCACGACGCTTCCGGCGACGAGTGCGGGCTCCATCTGCGCGTAGGGCGTGGCCCGGCCCGTGCGCCCCACCGACACGATGATGTCGACGAGCCGCGTCTGCACCTCTTCCGGCGGGTATTTGTAGGCGATCGCCCACCGCGGCGCGCGACTGGTCGCGCCGAGCTCATCGTGCAGCGAGAGCTCGTCGACCTTGACGACGATGCCGTCGAGTTCGTGCGCGACGGAGTGACGCTTCTCGCCGTACTCCGCGACGAAACCGAGGACGCTGTCGACGTCGTCGAAGGTGCGCGGGTAGGGACTGACCGGGAGCCCCCACTCGGCCAGAAGCCCGTACACGTCGCTCTGCGCGGCGACGGGCGGGTCCGGCCACGCGCCGATCCCGTGCACGTACATGCGCAGCGATGCGAGACGGGCCTCGCCGGCCTCCAGCTCGAGACCCGACTTCTTGTCGAGCTGCTGGCGGAGCCCGCCGCTGGCCGCATTGCGCGGGTTGGCGAACGCGGGGAAGCGCCGGGCGGCGCTCTTCTGGGCCTTTTCCTCGTCGTACCGCGGCCGCGCGGCCGCGTCGGCGATGACGCGCTCTCGCAGCCGCGCCTGCAGCGCGTTGAGCTCTTCGAACGCCGCGACGGGGATGAAGACCTCGCCGCGGACCTCGACGAGAGCGGGATGCCCCTCCCCCGCCAGTCGATCGGGGATGCCGGCCACGCGCACCGCGTTGACGGTCACGTCCTCGCCGATGCGGCCGTCGCCTCGGGTCGCGGCCGAGGTCAGGACCCCGTCCTCGTATCGCAGCGAGATGGCGAGACCATCGATCTTGAGTTCGGTGAGCCAGCGCACCGGGCGTCCGGCCGACGCCTCGGCCTTCGTGCACCACTCCCGCAACTCCTCCGGCGAGAACACGTTGTCGAGGCTCAGCATCCGCTCCGCGTGCTCGACGGGGGCGAACATCGACGATTCGGCCGCGCCGACCGTCTGCGTCGGCGAGTCCTGGCCCTGCAGCTCCGGATGCGCGCGCTCGATGGCCTCGAGCTCGTGCATCCACCCGTCATAGGTCGCGTCGTCGACGAGCCCGACGTCGCCGCCGTAATACGCCTCGCGCGCACCGAGGATCTTCTCGGTGAGGCTCTCGGCGGCGGCGCGCGCCTCATCGAGTGTCAGTGCGGGGAGTTCTGCGTCAGCCACATCGACAGTGTAGGGAGCGCGGCCGACACTCCCGAGCCGCTGTCGTCGTCGCGCATGATGCGGTAGGCGAACGATCCCGAGTACCGGAAGACCTCGCCGAGGAGAGGCATCCGGAGCCGGACGTCGACGCGCTGACGCCCGTCGCCGCCCTGGCCCGCACTCTCCTGCACGGTGACCGAGGCGACCCGGGGCAGAGGGACGCGGATGCCGCGCACCCGCCACGCGAGTCGTCCTGAGCGCAGCACCATACGGCGGTCCTCGATTGCGGGACGAAGGCGTACCTCCAGCCCGCCGCGGCGGCCGAGCCGCTCGATGATCTCCCCGTCACCGGCACGCATCGTGTCGCGCATGACCCGGAGCCGGCCGGGGAACGCGAACCACCGCGATCCGGCGAGACCGTCCGCGACGGGTCGGTTCTCGACCAGGAACGGCACCTGCTCGCCCGCCTCGGGGAAGAGCATGTCGTGCCGCGTCGACCAGACCAGCACTGGCCACACGATCAGGCGGTAGCGGGATCCGACGGTGTCGTACGTCCCCTCCCCGACCCCGACGTGCCCAGGAGGGATGGGACCGAAGTACCGCGCCAGCACGGACGGCAGATCGCCGTACGCCTCACCGAGCACGCGTTGGTAGACGGATGCCGGGGCGTCCTCGGCGGCGGTGGTCATGCTCGGAATCTACCGCGGGCGGGGGTGGCGGCCGGTGCATGTACCGTCGAGGCATGAGCACCGACCGTCCCCGTGCCGTGGTCGCCGGAGCCGGCGGGTTCATCGGCGAAGCTCTTGCCGCCTCTCTCCGCGCCGACGGCTACGACGTCGTCGAGGTGGGTCGGACCTCCCGCGTGTCCTGGAACGACCCGGAGGCGCTCCATGCGGCGGTCGACGGCGCGGACCTTCTCGTCAACCTCGCCGGAAAATCCGTGGACTGCCGCTACACCGATGCGAACCGCGACGCGATCCTGGCTTCCCGAGTCGAGACGACGCGGGCGTTGCACGATGCGGTGGCGGCGGCATCCGTCCCGCCGAAACTCTGGGTGAACTCGTCGACCGCGACCATCTACCGCCACGCGATGGACCGGCCGAACACCGAGTCGACCGGCGAGCTCGGCGCCGGGTTCTCGGTCGACGTCGCGAAGGCGTGGGAGCGCGCCTTCTTCGCCGCCGACCTCCCGGCGACGAGGCGCGTCGCGCTCCGCCTGGCGATCGTCGTCGGCGACGGTCCCGCGACACGCATGCTGCTCACCCTCGCCCGGACCGGCCTCGGCGGGCCGCAGCACGACGGCTGGGTCCCGCCGCACCGTCGCTATCGCGGCATCGGCGACGAGCCCACCGGCGGCCGGCCGCCCTGGTACCGCACGCGCGGCCGTCAGCGGTTCAGCTGGGTGCACATCGACGACGTGCTCGACGCGATCCGGTTCCTCGTCCGGCGCGACGACATCGCGGGGGTCGTGAACGTCGCGGTGCCCGAGGCATCCGACAACCGGTCGCTCATGCGCTCCCTCCGGAGCGTCGTCGGGATGCCGGTGGGAATCCCCTCGCTCCGCTGGATGCTCGAGATCGCCATGTGGGTCCTCCGCACCGAGCCCGAGCTGATCCTGAAGAGCAGATGGGTCGCGCCCGAGCGACTGGTCGAGGCGGGGTTCCGCTTCTCGCACACCGACCTGCGCGAGGCGCTCGCGTCCGTCGAACGCGAGCGGAGGCTCAGGCGTCCTGCGGCACGGCGGACACGGTCCGCGCGATCGTGAACTGACCGATGACGCGCGTTCCGTCGTAGAGGACCGCCGTCTGACCGGGGGCGACCCCGTCGAAGGGCTCGTCGGGGACGACCGTCACCGAGCCTGCGGCCACCATGGCACGCGCCGGCACCGGGTCGGCGTGTGCCCGGATCTGGACGTGGCACGCGAACGCGCCGTCTTCAGGCGCACGGCCGGCCCAGCTGTGCCGTTCCCCGGAGATCTCCGCCGTCGCGAGCGCCTCCTTGGGACCGACGACGACGGTGTTCGAGACGGGACGCACCTCGAGGACGAAGCGCGGCTTGCCGTCCGCGGCCGGCACGCCGAGCTGCAGGCCGCGACGCTGACCGACGGTGAAGGCGTGCGCACCCTCGTGGCGGCCCACGACGGCGCCGTCCCGGTCGAGCACGTCGCCCTGCTCGGCGCCGACCTTCTCGGCCAGCCAGCCGCGGGTGTCGCCATCGGGGATGAAGCAGATGTCGTGGCTGTCGGGCTTCTGGGCGACGGTCAGGCCGCGCTCGGCGGCCTCAGCGCGGACGACCGCCTTGGACGGGGTCGTGCCGAGCGGGAAGTACGTGTGCGCGAGCTGATCCGCCGTCAGCACACCGAGGACGTAGGACTGGTCCTTCGCCTCATCCGACGCGCGGTGCAGCTCGCGGCCCTCGGGGCCGTCGACCAGGGTCGCGTAGTGGCCCGTGCAGACGGCGTCGAACCCGAGCTCGATCGCGCGCTCGAGGAGAGCCGCGAACTTGATCTTCTCGTTGCACCGCATGCACGGGTTCGGGGTGCGCCCCGCCCGGTACTCGCTGATGAAGTCGTCGATCACGTCGTCTCGGAAACGCTCGGAGAAGTCCCACACGTAGAACGGGATGCCGAGCAGATCCGCCGCGCGCCGCGCGTCTAGGGCGTCCTCGATCGTGCAGCAGCCCCGGCTGCCCGTGCGCAGCGTCCCGCCCGCACGCGAGAGCGCGAGGTGGACGCCGACGACGTCGTGTCCGGCGTCGACGGCTCGGGCCGCGGCAACCGCCGAATCGACCCCACCGCTCATCGCTGCCAGTACGCGCATCGTTCCAGTCTACGAGCGGGCGGCCGCACGGGCGCTGGATGCCGCGGCTCGCCGGTGCGCATCCGGGAGCGCCGCGAGGAACGCGTCGACGTCGTCCGCCGTGCTCGATCGCCCGAGGGTGATCCGCAGGACCGAGCGCGCCTCGCGGTCGCCGTATCCGAGCGCCATGACGACGTGGCTCGGTTCCGCGATCCCGGCCTGACACGCGGACCCCGTGGAGACCTCGACGCCGGAGTGGTCGAGCAGGAACAGCAGGGTCTCGCCCAGCGCGTCGGGGAACAGGACGTGGACGTGGCCCGGCAGCCGCCGGTCCGGCGAGCCCAGCAGGCGCGCCCCGGGGACGATGCGACGGATGCCGTCGGCCAGCCGACCCGCGAGCGCCGTCAGTCGCGGCGACTCGGCGTCCCGCTCAGCCGCTGTGAGCTCGAGGGCGACGGCGAGGGCAGCGGCACCCGCGACGTCGGGGGTGCCGGAGCGGAGACCTCGCTGCTGTCCGCCGCCGTGGAGGACGGCGCCGATCCGGGCGAACCGCGAGACCACGAGTGCCCCCGTACCGACGGGAGCGCCGACCTTGTGACCCGAGACGCTGGCGGCGACGAGTCCGTGCGGCGCATTCCCCGTTCCGCGGAGCGCCGCGAAGTCGATCGGTGTGTGGGCGATCGCGCCCACCGCGTCGAGGTGCAGCGGCACGGCGGCATCCGCTGCGGCCGCGGCGAGACGCGCCACGTCGGACACCGTCCCCACCTCGTTGTTCGCGACGAGCGCCGTCGCGAGGGCCGCACCCGGCAGCACCGCGGCGAAGGCGTCGGCGTCGATCGCCCCCTCCGGGTCCAACGGCACCGGGCGGACCTGTGCCCCCTGGGCTGCGGCGAGCCACTCGACCGTGTCGAGGGTCGCATGGTGCTCGCCGTCGGGCAGGACGATCGCCGAGCGGTCGGGCTCCCGCGCCCACCACAGGCCCTTCACGCCGAGGTTGACGGACTCCGTGCCCCCCGAGGTGAAGACGACCTCGATCGGATCGCAGCCGAGGACCGCCGCGATGCGCTCGCGCGCATCCTCCAGGACTCGGCGTGCGGCTTGCCCCGCACCGTGCACCGAGGACGCGTTCCCGGTCAGCTCCGCCGCAGCGAGCCACGCCTCGCGCGCTTCGGGCCGCAGCGGCGTGGATGCCGCGTGGTCCAGATAGACCCCCATCGCCCTCCGCCTGCCGCTGTCGTCCATCACCTGCTCACTACTGTAGAACGCATGATCTCCGCCCCGGCCGACCCGACCACCGCGGCATCCGTCTCCCCCGCCGCAGACCTCCTCTCGGACACGTACGACCGTCTCGGGGTACGTCTGCACGACGGCGTCGCCACCCTGCGCATCTGGTCCGGCGACGCGAGCGCCGTCGAGGTGGTCGTGTTCGACGACGACGACCCCGACTGGATCGTCGAGACTCTGCCGCTCTCGCCCGCGGGCGGCGGCGTCTGGGAGGTGACGACACCCGTGCTCCGCCCGGGCGTGCGATACAGCGTGCGCGTCGACGGACCGCACGGCCCGGGGATGACGTTCAATCCCGCGACCCTCCTCATCGACCCGTACGCGCGCGGACTGGCGGTGCCCGGCATCCATTCCTGGAGATCGGTCGTCGTCGACGAGTGCTTCGACTGGGGTGGCGTGCGCAAGCCCGAGACGCCCCTCGACCGCACCGTCGTCTACGAGGCGCACGTCAAGGGGCTCACCAAGCGGCATCCCGGGGTCCCGGCGGCGCTGCACGGCACGTACGCCGGCATGGCGCACCCGGCGATGATCGAGCACTACCAGCGCCTCGGCGTGACCGCCGTCGAGCTCCTCCCGATCCACGCCTTCGCCAGCGAGCCGCGCCTGCTGCAGCTGGGCTTGACCAACTACTGGGGATACAACTCGGTGGGGTTCTTCGCGCCCCACGCCCCGTATGCGACCGCGGCGGCGCAGGCCGAGGGCGCAGGCGCCGTGCTCCGCGAGGTCAAGGGCATGGTGAAGCTGCTCCACCAGGCCGGCATCGAGGTGATCCTCGACGTGGTCTACAACCACACCTCCGAGCAGGGGCTCGGGGAGCCGCGGTCGAGCTTCCGCGGCATCGACAACCGCGCCTACTACCGGCAGGCCGAGGACGGTACCTACATCGACGTGACCGGATGCGGGAACTCCGTCGACACCTCGACGGATGCCGCGGCCCGATTGGTCCTCGACTCCCTCCGCTACTGGGCGAACGGGGTGCAGATCGACGGGTTCCGATTCGATCTGGCGCCGACCCTGGGACGGGATGCCTCGCACACGTTCACCGCTGACCATCCGCTGCTGCGCGCGATCATCGACGACCCCGCGCTCACCGGCGTGAAGAAGATCGCCGAGCCGTGGGACGTCGGCCTGGGCGGATGGCAGACCGGCGGGTTCGGCACGGGGTGGAGCGAGTGGAACGACCGGTACCGCGATCGGGTCCGGAACTTCTGGCTGAGTGACATCGACTACTCGCGGCGCGCGGACGTGACGCCCGTCGGCATCGGCGGGTTCGCCACCCGCCTGGCCGGCTCCGCCAACACGTTCAGCGCCGAGCGGGGACCCCTCGCGAGCGTGAACTTCGTCACCGCGCACGACGGGTTCACCCTGCACGACCTCGTCTCCTACGACGTCAAGCGCAACGACGCCAACGGCGAGCACGGACGCGACGGCGCGGACACCAATCGATCCTTCAACCACGGCTTCGAGGGACCGACCGACGACGAGGCGGTCTTGCGCACGCGGCGGCGGGCCATGCGGAACCTCATGGGCACGCTCCTGTTGTCCGCAGGTGTCCCGATGATCACCGCGGGCGACGAGATCGGCCGGAGCCAAGACGGCAACAACAACGCGTACTGCCACGACTCGGACCTGACCTGGTACGACTGGGACCTGAGCGACTGGCAGGAGGAGCTCCGCGCGCACGTCGAGCTGCTCACGCGCATCCGCCGCGAGAACCCCGCGCTCCGCCCCGTGCGGTTCGCGCATGCCGACAAGACGGTACCGAGCGCCTCGGTGATCGACTGGTACGACGAGCACGGCCAGACGATGTCGGTGGAGCAGTGGACGGATCCGTCCCACCGGACCCTGCAGTACGACGCCCAGTCGACTCCGGAGCACGAGGCGCCGAACCGCATCCTCCTGGTCGTCCATGGTCGCGAGCGGGGGACGGACATCACGCTGCCCGCGCTGGACGGGGTCACCAGGTTCGTCCCGCTCTGGTCGAGCGTCGACGAACGGCCGTCCGATCACGCGGACGTCCGAACCCCCGGCGAGACGTTCCCCGCGGCGGGGACGTCAATGTACCTGTTCCGGGCCGAGTGATCCAGGGCCGTTTCCGGGCCCGCCCGGCAACGGTAGGTTCGGAACGTGGCCTCACCGATCTCCCCCGCTTCCGTCCGCAGCTCCGCAGAGATCCCCCTTCGCCCGGCGAAGGCGACGAAGAAGGATGCCGGGATCCGCAACGGCCGCATCCCGATCGCATCGCATCGTCCGAGCGTCCCGGGCGGCAGGTTCGCCCCGTCGGCCTTCGTGGGCGAGGCGGTGCCCTTCACGGTCGCCGCGTTCCGTGAAGGCCACGACCGGATCGGGGTGCACCTGCGGCTGACGTCACCCTCGGGAGTCGCTACTCTGCACCGGTTGCATCCGCTCGACGACGGCTTCGACACCTGGCAGGTGCACGTCGCACCCCTCGAACAGGGGGTGTGGCGCTTCCGGTTCGAGACGTTCGCCGATGACTACGCGACCTGGCGGCATGCCGCCGAGGTGAAGATCGCGGCCGGTGTCGACCCGATCCTCATGCGGGAGACGGGCGCTCGCCTGTTCGAACGCGCAGCCGCGGAGAAGACGCGACCTGCGGACGAACGGACCGCCCTCACCGCGGCCGCCCGCGCGCTCCGCGACGACTCCGTGGACGACGCTGCGGCACTCATCATCGTCCGCGACCCCGCACTCGCCGACGCGTTCGCCGACCGGCCCGCTCTTTCGCTCCACACCGTCCACGAGGAGAACACGCTCCTCGTGGAACGCGAGCGGGCGGGCGTCGGAGCCTGGTACGAGTTCTTCCCCCGCTCCGAGGGCGCCGAGCGGATGCCGGACGGCACCGTCCGCAGCGGCACCTTCCGCACGGCGGCGAAGCGCCTTCCCGGCGTCGCGGCCATGGGCTTCGATGTCCTCTACCTCCCCCCGATCCACCCGATCGGCGAAGTGAACCGCAAGGGTCCGAACAACACCCTCGACGCAGGTCCCGGCGACCCGGGTTCCCCCTGGGCCATCGGCTCCGCCGCCGGCGGGCACGACTCGGTCCACCCCGACCTCGGCACGTTGGAGGACTTTCGCGCCTTCGTCGACGCGGCTGCCGCCCAGGGGCTCGAGGTCGCGCTCGATCTGGCCCTCCAGGCCGCGCCCGATCACCCGTGGGTCACGGAGCACCCCGAGTGGTTCACGACCCTCCCGGACGGATCCATCGCGTTCGCGGAGAATCCGCCGAAGAAATACCAGGACATCTATCCGGTCAACTTCGACAACGACCCGGACGGTATCCGCGCCGAGGTCCTGCGCATCGTCCACCACTGGATCCGGCAGGGTGTCCGCATCTTCCGGGTCGACAATCCGCATACCAAGCCGCTGCAGTTCTGGGAGTGGCTCATCCGCACGGTGAACGCGGAGCACCCCGACGTGGTCTTCCTCGCTGAGGCTTTCACGCGCCCGATGCCGATGCGGGCGCTCGCGCAGAGCGGTTTTCAACAGAGCTATTCGTACTTCACCTGGCGCAACACGAAGACCGAGATCGAGGAGTTCTTCGCGTCGATCGCCGATGAGACAGCCGACTTCATGCGGCCGAACCTCTTCGTGAACACCCCCGACATCCTCACCGAGTACCTCCAGTTCGGCGGTCGTCCGGCGTACCGCATTCGTGCGGCGCTCGCCGCGACCGCGGGCGCCAGTTACGGCGTCTACGCGGGCTACGAGCTCTACGAGAACGTCGCGCGTCCCGGCTCGGAAGAGAACATCGACAACGAGAAGTACGAGTACAAGTTCCGCGACTGGGAGGCCGCCGAAGCATCCGGCGACTCGCTCGCGCCGTACCTGCGCCGGCTCAACGAGATCCGACGCGCGCACCCCGCGCTCCGCCAGCTCCGCGGGCTCCACCTCCTCGGCTCCGACGACGACGCGATCGTGGCCTACGCCAAGCACCTCCCGGCCGCCCTCTCGCCGACCGGGGAATCCGACACGATCATCGTCGTCGCCAACGTCGACCCCCACTCGGCCCGCGAGACGACGGTCCACGTCGACTCGGAGCTCTGGGGCATCCCCCGCGGCCACGACTACGACGTCGAGGACCTCGTCACCGGTGCCCGCTGGACCTGGAACGAACACAACTACGTCCGCCTCGACGCGTTCGCCGAACCCGTCCACATCCTCCACGTGAAGGCACGCTCATGACCCGTCCCGACGATTCGATCCTGGATGCCGTCGGTGCCGGCGCCTACCACGCCCCGCACGATGTGCTCGGCCCCCATCAGGACGGCGACGGGTGGGTGGTACGCGCGCGCCGTCCCTTCGCGCAGACCGTGACCGCCGTCCTCTCCGACGGCGCCCGCGTCGAGCTCCGACACATCCGCGCGGGCGTCTGGGAGGGCGAGACGACGGTCCAGCCCACCGCCTACGACATCGTCGCCACCTACGAGGGGGCGCCCGACTACCGTGTCGACGACCCCTATCGCCATCTGCCGACGGTCGGTGAGGTCGACCTCCACCTCATCCGCGAAGGACGCCACGAGCAGCTCTGGAAGGTGCTCGGTGCGCACGTGCGCCACTACGACGCGCTGAGCGGCGTGTCGTTCGCCGTCTGGGCTCCCAACGCCCGGGCCGTCCGCGTCGTCGGCGACCTCAACGGGTGGGACGGTACGCAGCACGCCATGCGTTCCCTGGGCTCCACCGGCGTCTGGGAGCTGTTCGTCCCCGGCATCGGCGTGGGATCCGCGTACAAGTTCGAGATCCTCACCGCCGACGGGCAGTGGGTCATGAAGGCGGACCCGATGGCGCGTCGCGCGGAGGTCCCGCCCGCGACGGCATCCGTCGTCACCGAGAGCGAGTACACCTGGTCGGACGACGAGTGGCTCGCCGACCGCGCGAGCGGATCGGTGCACGACCGGCCGATGTCGACGTACGAACTCCACCTCGGGTCCTGGCGTCCGGGACTCGGCTACCGCGAGGCCGCTGACGAACTCGTCGACTACGTCGGCGGGCAG
This sequence comes from Microbacterium aquilitoris, assembly GCF_031932285.1. Taxonomy (NCBI): domain Bacteria; kingdom Bacillati; phylum Actinomycetota; class Actinomycetes; order Micrococcales; family Microbacteriaceae; genus Microbacterium; species Microbacterium aquilitoris. The sequence goes on along the minus strand of NZ_JAUZVT010000002.1, from coordinate 856,653 downwards.
GGCTTCACGCACATCGAGTTCCTGCCGCTCGCCGAGCACCCCTTCGGCGGCTCCTGGGGCTATCAGGTCACCGGCTACTACGCCCCGACGAGCCGCTTCGGTACGCCCGACGAGCTCCGCTACCTCATCGACCGCCTCCACCAGGCGGGCATCGGCGTCATCATGGACTGGGTCCCGGGGCACTTCCCGAAGGATGCGTTCGCTCTCGCCCGCTTCGACGGCGCGCCCCTGTACGAGCACCCGGATCCGCGCCGCGGTGAGCACCGCGACTGGGGCACGTACATCTTCGACTACGGCCGCAACGAGGTGCGGAACTTCCTCGTCGCCAACGCGCTGTACTGGTTCGAGGAGTTTCACGTCGACGGGCTGCGGGTCGACGCCGTCGCCTCGATGCTCTACCTCGACTACTCCCGCGAAGAGGGCGAGTGGGAGCCGAACATCCACGGCGGCCGCGAGAACCTCGAAGCGATGCGTTTCCTGCAGGAGGTCAACGCCACGGCCTACAAGCGCTACCCCGGCATCGCGATGATCGCCGAGGAGTCGACGAGCTTCCCGGGAGTGACCGCGCCGACCAGCCAGGGCGGTCTCGGCTTCGGCTTCAAGTGGAACATGGGCTGGATGAACGACTCGCTCGTCTACATCGGCCGCGACCCGCTGTACCGCGCTCACCACGAGGGTGAACTCTCGTTCTCGTTCGTCTACGCCTTCAGCGAGAACTTCGTCCTGCCGATCAGCCACGACGAGGTCGTGCACGGCAAGGGGTCGCTGTTCACCCGGATGCCGGGCGACCACTGGCAGCAACTCGCCAACATGCGCGCCTTCCTGGCGTACATGTGGGGGCACCCCGGCAAGCAGCTGCTGTTCATGGGCCAGGAGTTCGGGCAGATGTCCGAGTGGTCCGAAGGACGCGGTCTCGACTGGTGGATGCTGGACCAGCCCGCGCACCAGCAGCTGCAGCACTTCGTCTCCGCACTGAATCACACCTACCGGGACGAGGCTCCGCTGTGGGCGCGCGACAGCGACGGGTCCGCGTTCTCCCGGGTCTGGCCTCACTCCCCCGACAGCAACGTCCTCGGGTTCGCGCGGCGCGACCACGACGGCGGCACGGTCGTGGTTCTGTGCAACTTCGCCGGGTCACCGCGTCACGACGTGCGACTGACGCTGCCCGAGACCGGTGTATGGGCCGAGGTGCTCAACTCCGACGCGGCCGAGTTCGGCGGTTCGGGCGTCGGCAACTTCGGAGGCGTGACGACGGATGCCGACGGTACCGCGCACGTGACTCTGCCGCCGCTGGGCGTCCTCTGGCTCCGCCACCGCCGGGAGGCATGAGAAACCGCCGCGAGGCATGAGAAACAGCCGCGCGGCGTGAGAAGGGGGTCCGGGGCTCAGCCCCGGACCCCCTTCTCCGTCGTCTGCGGGAGACGTCAGAACAGCAGGCTCGCCAGACGACCGCGCGCCCGGATCACCCGCGCATCGGCGTCTCCGACGACACCGAACAGCTCGAGCAGGCGCTCCCGCACGGGAGCACGCTCCTCGGCGGGAAGAGCCGCGAACAGGTCCAGCAGGCGCGCGAACGCGTCGTCGACATGACCACCCGCGAGATCGAGGTCTGCGACCGCGAACTGCGCGTCGACGTCGGCCGGCGCTGATGCGGCAGCCGCGCGGGCCTCGGCGAGATCGAGGTGCTGCACGCGGGCGAGCAGGTGGACCTGCGCCAGCCCGGCTTTCGCATCCTCGTCACGGGGATTCTCCGTCAGCGCCTGTTCGTACGCGGTCGCGGCAGCGGCATAGTCGCCGGCCTCGATCGCATCGAACGCCGCCTGATGCAGGGGCGGGAGCGCGGGAGCAGCGTCATCGCCCTCGGCCGTCGGTGCCCCCTCCATCGGAATGGTGCCGGTGACGCCGTGCTGGGCGGCGAGCTGCAGAAGCTGCGTGAACACCTCGCGCACCTGCGCCTCGGGGACCGCACCGGTGAACAGCTGCACCGGCTGCCCCGCGACGAGCGCGACGACGAGCGGGATCGACTGGGCACGGAAGCTCTGGGCGAGCTGGGGATTCGCGTCGACGTCCACCTTCGCGAGCACGAGTCGACCACCGAGCTCGGTGACGAGCTTCTCGAGCACGGGACTCAGCTGCTTGCACGGACCGCACCACTCGGCCCAGAGGTCGACGACGACGGGAACCGTCTTCGACAACTCGAGCACCTGCCCGAAGTCCGCATCCGTGACGTCGAAGACGAGGCGGGATGCCGGTGCCTGCCCGTCCGGCGAGGGCGCGGTGCCGCCGGCGGGCGCCGGGCCGGCGGGCCGGTTGCGGAGGGACGAAAGGTCGACGGCGCCGCGCAGGACGGCACCGGGGGCGGGGGTACTCACTCTTTCTCAACCACCTTGGCGTCGAGGACGTTGGAACGGGAGGCGAGCAGCTGGATCTTGTCGTTCGACCCCTGCGCGGGGACGAAGAAGTACAGCTGATCGGTGTAACGGGTGCGGAATCCGGTGCTCGATTGCGAGACGCCGGACAGCGCCTTCACGACGACGTTGTCGCCGAGCTTGATCACGGCGTCCTCGTCGGTCGGCACGATCGTCTCATTCTCCGTCACCGTGACCGCGACGATCGCGCCGCTGTCGAGCGTGACGAGTGAGAGTGGCTCGGACGGGCCGGGCTCGGCGAGGAAGGAGACGCGGCCGGTCTTCTCACCGGTCTCGTTGAAGTTCTTCAAGAGCGTCGCGCGGTTCTCCGCCACCAGCGGGCGGAAGGTGTCGCTCTTCTCGTCGAACATGCCGGCGAATTCGCTCTTGGCACCCTTGTCGAGAACGTCCGCATACGCGGCCGCGAGGTCCTTGGGCGGCATGAGGAGGAACGGCGAGTTCGGCTCCACGGCGACGGCGCCCACGTACTTGGCCGCGAGGTTCATGCTGGCGTCGGCCCGGAGACTGGAGATGTAGGCGACCTTGTACTCGGCCCAGGGATTCTCCTGCGTGGCGGTCAACACCGTCCCGACTCCGTCGGCGTCTTCGACGACGGCGAGGAACATGCGGGGCCAGTCGTTCTGGGCCTGCGGGAGGAACGCCGTCATGTCACCGGAGGGGATCGCCGGGAGGGCCTCCGCCTTCGGAAGTGCCGTGCGCAGGCGGTAGTTGGTCTCCCGTTCCACGAGGGCGGGGCCTGTCAGCCTGGCCGCCGCCACCTTCGGGTCGTTGGCCTTGTCGGCGGCTTGCACCTGCTCGGAGATCCTCGTCAGGATCCGTTCGGCCTGCGTCTGGGTGACGGCCGGAGCACCCTGACCTTCCGGGACGATGACCGACGGAGTCGGAGAGGGCGTCGTCCCGGGCTGGAGATCGGGCCATGCCTCGGGCGAGCAGCCGGTCAGAGCGATGCCCCCTGCCACGAGAGCAGAGAGCGCGACCACGCTGCGCCGACGGCCGATCGTCAGGCGCCGCCGGGTGGGGGCTGCGGTGATCACGCCCTTCTCCGCTTCTTCGACCGCGAGGTCGATCGGCTGGGTCTGCGTGAGCGGCAGACCCTTCCGGCGGGGACCGCGGGAGCGCCGTACATGACGGAGAGCGAGGATGTAGAGGACCAACCCCACGACGGCCATGGCGATGCCGCCCGCCAGGAGAGGACCCGCCCAGGGGGTTGTCGCGCCCGTAGGCCAGGAGACACTCATGGCGGAGGGGGCGGCCGCCGAGCCGTCGGAGGCGACCAGGACGCTCATGTCCTCGGGCAGCCGCAGCGTCGTCGCCAGCGAACCGTCTTGCTGGAACTCGTCCAGCCACAGGTCGGAGCCGGCGGGAGACGCCGTCGGCGACGCACCTTCGACCGGAGCCGAGGCGGGGACCGTTTTCGACGTCGGTTCGCCGTCCTTACCGAGGGTCACGTGCACGTACGGCGTCGGTGCGAGCCACGCCGTGACATCCTGGGTCCGCCCGTAGGCGGCGAAGACCTGACCGGTCCCGTCGATGCGAACGGTCTGCGCACCGGGATGACTCGCGAGCACGGCCCCGTCGATCAGAACGTACGGCTCTGCACCATCCGTCGAGATCTTCGCCGTCTCGGTCGTGGGAGCCTCGAGGATCGTGCGCTGTGCGATGCCGGCACCGATCATCACCGTGGCCAGTACGAAGGCGATGATCGCCCACACGAATCTCACGAACCGCCGCCCTCCTCCGACCTGCATCAGGGAGTGCATGGCCGATCGACATTCCAGCCTAGCGAACGGCGCTGGCAAACGCGTGGGAGCGTGTGTCTGCTCATGAGGTCGCTATGAGAGAACTAGGGTGAGTGCAGACCTGGGAAAGGGCCGACGTGAAGATCCAGCATCCGTTCCGTACTGCACTGATCGCCACGCTCGGCGTGGGCGTGGGCATCCTCATCCTGACCGGTGTGCAGACGCTGTCGACGGTGTTCCTCTACATCGGCACGGCATTGTTCCTCGCTCTTGGACTCGACCCCGTCGTCTCCTTCTTTGAGCGCCGCGGCCTCCCGCGCTGGGGAGCCCTGGTGGCGACCTTCGCAGGGCTCCTCGCTATCGCGTCCGCCCTCGTGCTCATCGTCGTGCCCGTCCTCGTGGACCAGATCGCCAAGCTCGTCCAGCAGACTCAGCGCCTCGTGGACAGCGCGATCAACGGCGAGTGGAACCCGATCACGGTCGTCAGCAAGTGGCTGGCCGACACCTTCCCGCTCCTGCAGGTCGACATGGTCCTCAACTACGTGAACGACTGGTGGAACGGACTCGATTTCACCGACATCGGCGCGTCCCTCGGATCCGGCCTGCTGTCCTTCGGCGCGGGGATCGTCGCCTTCGCCACCGGGACGATCATCGTCCTGATCCTCACCATCTACTTCACCGCGTCGATGCGGTCGCTTAAGCGCTCCGTCTACCAACTCGCCCCGGCGTCCAAGCGGGAGCGGTTCGTCGACCTCTCCGAGCAGATCACCGCCTCGGTGGGCTACTACGTCATGGGGCAGGTCATCCTCGGTGCCATCAACGGCATCCTGAGCGCCGTCTTCCTCTCGATCATCAAGGCGCCGTTCCCGGCCGTTCTGGCCGTCATCGCCTTCTTCTTCTCTCTGATCCCGCTCGTCGGTACGCTCACCGGATCTGCCATCATCGTGATCGCATGCCTCGGGCTCGCCTCTCCCCTGACCGCCCTCGTGGCACTCATCTGGTACCTCGTCTACATGCAGGTCGAGGCGTACTTCATCTCGCCGCGCATCATGAGCCGCGCGGTCTCGGTCCCCGGCGCCGTCGTCGTGATCGCGGCGCTGGCGGGCGGTTCGCTCCTCGGCCTGTTGGGCGCCCTCATCGCCATCCCGGTCGCCGCGAGCGTGCTGATCATCTACCGACAGGTCCTGATCCCGCGTCAGAACGAACTCTGATCAGGCGATCCGCCAGCAGGCGGTGTGCCAGTGGCGCCGCGCCGCCAGATCGGCGGCATCCCCCAGCACACCGTCGGCACGCCAGACGACGACGTGCGCCGTTCCCCGCGGCACCGTGCGGCCGCAGCCGGGGCAGGTGTACTCCTTCTGCGCCTGGACGGCCGACACCGGTTGAACAGTCCATTCCACACCGCGTCGCTGCTCGGTCCGCTTCCAGCCGGCCAGCAGGCGATCGAAGGATGCGTCGGAGCCGGTGGGCTTCCGGCGGTGCGAGCGGGGCATCGGCTCAGTACCAGCCCGAACGCTGCGACTTCCCCCACGCGCCGCACGGGGTGCCGTACCGACCCTGGATGTAGCCGAGGCCCCACGTGATCTGTGTCGCCGGGTTCGTCTGCCAGTCAGAGCCCACGGACGACATCTTGCGTCCGGGAGTGGCCTGGGCGATCCCGTAGGCACCGCTCGAGGCGTTGTACGCGTTGACGCGCCAGCCCGACTCCTTCTTCCACAACGCGACCAAGCAGGCGAACTCCGAGTCGCCCCAGCCGCGCGCGGTCACCATGTCGTAGGCGATGGCCTGCGCGCTCCCGGGATTCGGGGTCACGAACGGCGGGCTCCACCCGGATGACGAGCCCGAGCCGGACTTCTTCGCGGGGGTGGGAGTGGGCGTCGGAGTGGGGGTCGGCTTGACGTACACCGTGTACTCGCTCGCACGGTCGAGTTCGAGGACCGGGGCCTCGCCGGCGTGATACTGCTGCGCGTCGTGGACCGTGGAGGCGTAGAGCGACATCGGGTCGAGTTCGGTCGCCTCAGCGGTGTTCGGGAACGAGACGAGCGGGACAAGGGATGCCGCCACGAACCCCGCCGTCGCCATCACCGCGAACGCCCCGAGCACACCGCGACGACGCGACCAGCGGGAAGCAGGTGCGACGCGTGCCGAGTGCCGGCCCGACCGCGCGGCGACGCCGGTGCGGGACGGGAGGATCTCGTTGCCGGAAGTCACAGTGCACCGATCATATCCGCGGCGGGGAACCGCCGCCACGCGGTCATCCGACGGACTGCATCACGTCGACCACCGCGTCCAGCACGGCATCCACCTGCGCCTCGTCGTAGCCACGGAGCTGCATACGGAACGCCACCGTGCGCACCTGCTCGATCGTGAGCCCGTCGCCTGCCTCGAGGTACCGCGCGACGCGACCCGCGACGAGGTCGACCTCGTCGACGCGATACCCGAAGCGAAGGGGCGAGACGCGCCGGAACTTGTGGTGGGCGGGGCGGGACAGCCTGTCGAGGATCTCCTGGGCGAGCGCACGGGACGCGCCCACCCACGCGCGCGCGCCGCGCTGCGACATCGCCGCGGCCCGCTCCCGCTGCGCGAACGCATCCTCGATGCGTGCCAGGGCGGCATCGACGGCCTCGACGGCGTACCCGTCCCGGACGATCGGGAAAGCCGCGCTCCGGATGTCCTCGGACGTCACCGTCGTACCCTCGGTCTCGAACGCCGCGCGCGTCGAGGCGAGGAACTCGTCGACGGGCTGACGCGCGTAGCCCTTGCGACGGCCGGAGGCGGGGAAGGCAGCGGGCGAAGTCAGTTCGGTCATGTCAGTGCGCTCAACGGATTCAGGAGGATGTACAGGGCGAGGCCGGGGACGAGCGACGGGAGGATCGAATCGAGGCGGTCCAGCACTCCCCCGTGGCCGGGGAGGAACGAGCTCATGTCCTTGATGCCGAGGTCGCGCTTGATGAGGGACTCGCCGAGGTCGCCCACCGTCGCGGAGACGAGGATGGCGAGTCCGAGGATGAGGCCGGCCCAGAGCGGGATCTGCAGCATCAGGACACCGAGCAGCCCGCCGGCGACGAGGCTCGCGACGACGGCGCCGCCGAACCCCTCCCAGGTCTTGTTCGGGCTGATCCGAGGGGCCATCGGGTGCCGACCGAGCGCGACTCCGCTGGCGTACGCACCCGTGTCCACCGCCACGGCGATGACGAGCACGGCGAGCAACCACAGCTCGCCGTGATCCTGACGCAGGATCACCAGTGCGAGGCTGCCGTGGAACACGACGTACACCTGGATCAGACCGCTGGCGAGGACATCGCTGACCACATCGCCGTACCGCCGCCCGTCATGAGCCGCCATCTGGGCGACGAGACGCCACACGACGACGAGGACGACGGCGGCGAAGATGACGAACCACTGCGTCAGGTAGCCCACGAACGCTGCGCCGAGGACCAGGACACCGCCCGACAGCTGCGCGGCGAGGTCGATCCGACGCCCCGCGGCCTGGAGAGCACGGGTGAACTCGAGCGCTCCCATGAGGCACAGCGGCACGGCGAAGGCGATGAACGCCCACTTCCAGAACAGCAGCGACCCCAGCACCACCGCACCGATCGCGAGACCGATCAGGGTGGCGACGAGGAGATTGCGCCCGGAGCGCGCGTTCAGGCGCTCGTTGGCCTCTTCGAACTCGACACGGGCACGTTCGATCTGGCTCTCGAACTCGCTGCGCGCCGCACGCACGTGAGCCTGGAACGACGACGAGTCCGCCGCGGCATCCCCGCCGCGGCGCGAGTCGGATCGGCTCGGGGAGGCGTCCGGTCCGGGCGCCTTCCCCGATGCGTCTTCGGACATGACGATCTCAGACCTCGAGGAGTTCTGCCTCTTTGCGCTTCAACGCCTCGTCGATCAGGTCGACGTGCGTCTTGGTCACCGCGTCGAGCTCCTTCTCGGCACGAGCGAGGTCGTCGTCGCTCACTTCGCCCTTGAGAGCGTCGAGCTCGTCCTTCGACTTGCGACGGATGCCGCGGACGTGCACCTTCGCGTCCTCCGCCTTGGTCTTGACAAGCTTGACGTACTCCTTGCGGCGGTCAGCCGTCAGCTCGGGCATCGTGACGCGGACGACGTTGCCGTCGTTCGACGGATTCGCGCCGAGGTTCGGCATGTCGCGGACGGCCTGCTCGATGCCCTTGAGCGCGGACTTGTCGTACGGGGTGATGACGAGCGTGCGAGCCTCGAGCGCGTTGAGCGATGCGAGCTGCGCCAGCGGGGTCGGGGTGCCGTAGTACTCGACCATGACCTTCTGGAACAGCTGCGGGTTCGCGCGCCCGGTGCGGACGGTCGAGAAGTCCTCTTTCGCAGCCTCGACGGCGCGGTCCATGCGGGTCTTCGTGTCGGCCAGGATCTCGGCGATCACGGTCTCTCCATTCGTCGGTACGTCCTGTTGAGTCTAGTCGTCGGCCGGGGTGGACCTCAGACGCTGACGAGCGTGCCGATCGATTCTCCGAGGAGTGCACGGGTGACGTTGCCGGCCGGCTCCATACCGAACACGCGCATGTCCATGCCGTTGTCCATGCACAGGCTGAACGCCGTTGAATCGACGACTTTGAGGCCACGCTGCAGAGCGTCGCGATAGGTGATCGTGTCGAGCTTCTGCGCCGAGGCATCCGTCTTCGGGTCGGCGGTGTAGACGCCGTCGACGCCGTTCTTGGCGACGAGGACCTCGACCGCTCCGATCTCGAGGGCGCGCTGCGCGGCCACCGTGTCGGTCGAGAAGTACGGAAGTCCGGCGCCGGCGCCGAAGATGACGACGCGGCCCTTCTCGAGGTGACGCTCGGCGCGGCGCGGGATGTAGGGCTCGGCGACCTGTGTCATGGAGATCGCGGACTGCACGCGTGTGGCGGCGCCGGCCTGCTCGAGGAAGTCCTGAAGGGCGAGCGCGTTCATCACCGTGCCCAGCATGCCCATGTAGTCGGCGCGGCCGCGGTCCATGCCGCGCTGGCTCAGCTCAGCGCCGCGGAAGAAGTTCCCGCCGCCGACGACGACGGCGACCTCCACGCGGTCGACGGCCGCCGCGATCTCTCGGGCGATCTGGCTGACCACGTCGGGGTTGACGCCGAGCTGGCCGGCACCGAACGCTTCGCCGGAAAGTTTCAGAAGGACGCGACGGCGTCCGGTGTTCTCATCGATCACGCGGGGATCCTCTCGTCTAGGGGGAGACTATCGAACGGCACGGAAAAGGGGTCCGCATCTTCCGATGCGAACCCCTCGTCCATCTGCTTACGCGCCGACCTTGAAGCGGGCGAAGCCGGTGATCGTGATCCCGGCGTCGGCCGCGACCTTGGCGACGGACAGCTTGTTGTCCTTCGCGTAGTCCTGGTCGAGCAGGGCGACCTGCTTGAAGAACGCGTTCACGCGACCCTCGACGATCTTCGGAAGGGCGGCCTCGGGCTTGCCCTCGTTGCGGGAGATCTCGGTGACGATCTCGCGCTCCTTGTCGACGTCGGCCTCGGGGACCTCGTCGCGCGAGAGGTACGTCGGGTTGGCGAACGAGACGTGCTGCGCGATCGAGCGAGCGGTCTCGGCGTCGTCACCCGAGTAGGCGACGACGACGCCGACCTGCGGGGGCAGGTCCTTGCTCGTCTTGTGCAGGTAGACCTGGAACGCGTCACCGGACAGGGTGCGGACGCGGCGCAGCTCGACCTTCTCGCCGATGATGGCGGCCTCGTCGGAGATGAGGTCGGCGACCGTCTTGCCACCGGCGTCGGCGGCGAGAGCAGCCTCGGCCGAGTCGGCACCGGCTGCAGCAGCCGCGTCGAGGACCTTCTCGGAGAGCGCGATGAAACGCTCGTTCTTGGCGACGAAGTCGGTCTCGGTGTTCAGCTCGATGAGCGTGACCTTGCCGTCCTGCTCGCGTGCGGCGATCAGGCCCTCGCTCGTGGAGCGGTCGGCACGCTTCGCGTTGCCCTTCGCGCCCTTGAGGCGGAGGATCTCGACGGCCTTCTCGAGGTCGCCCTCGGCCTCCTCGAGCGCCTTCTTCGTGTCGACCATTCCCGTGCCGAGCTGCTCGCGCAGCGCCTTGATGTCGGCGATGGTGAAGTTTGCCATGGGTGGCGGCTCCTCAGTAGTTGGGTGGTTGTATCCGGACGTCGGCGCCCCGCGGGTGGCGGGGCGCCGACGGGAAGATCACTCGGCGGACTTGGCCTCGGCGGGAGCCTCGGTCGCCTCGGCGGCCGGAGCCTCCTCGGCAGGAGCCTCGGCAGCGGGAGCGGACTCCTCCGCAGCCGGAGCGTCGGCCTGCTCGGCGGGAGCGGACTCGAGGAGCTCGCGCTCCCAGTCGGCCAGCGGCTCGGCCTCGGCCGACTCATCGGTCGGGTTGTGGCGCTGGATGAGACCCTCGGCGGCGGCGTCGGCGATGATGCGCGTCAGCAGGCTGACCGAGCGGATCGCGTCATCGTTGCCCGGGATCGGGAACTGGAACTCGTCCGGGTCGGCGTTCGTGTCGAGGATGCCGATCACGGGGATGCCGAGCTTCTGCGCTTCGCTGACCGCGAGGTGCTCGCGCTTCGCGTCGACGATCCAGATGGCCGACGGCGTCTTGGTCAGGTTGCGGATACCGCCGAGCGACTTGTGCAGCTTGTCGAGCTCGCGCTTCTTGAGAAGCAGCTCCTTCTTCGTGAAGCCGCTCTCCGAGGGGTTGTCGAAGTTGAGCTCCTCGAGCTCCTTCATGCGAGCGAGGCGCTTGGAGACCGTCGAGAAGTTGGTGAGGAGGCCACCGAGCCAGCGCTGGTTGACGAAGGGCTGGCCGACGCGCGTCGCCTGCTCGGCGATGATCTCCTGCGCCTGCTTCTTGGTGCCGACGAAAAGGACGGTGCCGCCGTGGGCAACGGTCTCGCGGACGTACTCGTACGCCTTGTCGATGTAGCCGAGCGACTGCTGCAGGTCGATGATGTGGATGCCGCTGCGCTCGGTGAGGATGAAGCGCTTGACTTTCGGGTTCCACCGGCGGGTCTGGTGTCCGAAGTGGACGCCGCTGTCGAGCAGCTGGCGAATGGTGACGACGGCCATGGCCGTTCTCCTGTTCTGTGTGGTTGATCGCGCCGGACCGTTGGTCGCGACGAGCCTGGTGCCCGGCACGCACCCGCTCCCGGAGGAGACCGCTGGGTGGGATGCCGCGATGTCGATCGACGTGGTCGGATCGAGCCGCTCAGGGCACGCGTAGTCACCCCGACGAGCGAGGTGCCCCATCAGCATAGCAAGAACGGGGCTTCTCCCCCGCGCCGCGGAGCGACGGATCATCCCCCGGATGGCGAACCCGTCGTCGCACGGTTGTGGCACCCGTCGACGATCAGGGGATGCACCCCCGCATCCTTCGCTCCCCCGCGTCGACCGCGGCTCTCGCCCTTCTGCTCGCTCTGGCGCCCTGGGGCGCGGCTGCCGCGGAGGACCCGCCGCCCTCCTGGCGGCTGCCGGTGAGCGGAGCCCGTGTCCTCGTTCCTTTCGAAGCGCCCGCGCACGATTACGGACCCGGGCATCGGGGCATCGACATCGGGCCCGTCGACGACGTAGTCGCGGCGCCCGCGGACGGGGTCGTGGCGTTCGCCGGCACCGTCGTCGATCGCGGGGTGGTGAGCATCGATCACGGGGGCGGATGGGTCACGAGCGTGGAGCCCGTGACGCCGACCGTCGCCCCCGGTGACGTCGTGCGGGCCGGCGACCCCATCGGCCGGATCTCCGAGGGCGGTCATGCAGGGCCGGGCTCCCTCCACGTCGGCGTGCGGCAGGACGGCGAGTACGTGAACCCCCTCGCGCTGATGGGTCGCGTCCCACGGGCCGTGCTACTGCCCTGCTGCTGAGCGCCCTAGGCGCGCGGGTGGGCCAGCCGGTAGGCCGCGGTCAGTCGTTCGGTGGACACGTGCGTGTAGATCTGCGTCGTTCCGAGGCTCGCGTGCCCGAGGAGTTCCTGCACCGCGCGGAGGTCGGCACCGCCGTCGAGCAGGTGCGTGGCGGCCGAGTGGCGGAGCGCGTGGGGGCCGACGGCATCCGCTCCCACGACGGGGCCGACGATGCGGCGGACGACGTCGTACGCGGTGCGCACGCCCAGGCGTCCGCCGCGCGCGCCGAGGAAGAGCGCGGATGCCTCCGTACCGGCGAGGAGGGCGGGCCGTCCACGGACGATCCAGGCGTCGAGCGCGAGAGCTGCGGGCGCCCCGTAGGGCACGACGCGCTCCTTGCCCCCTTTACCGAACACCCGGACCGTCGCCGCTCCGCGGTCGAGCGAGTCGAGATCGAGGCCGCAGGCTTCGGAAACCCGCAGGGCCGAACCGTAGAGGAGTTCGAGGAGCGCGGCATCGCGGAGGACGATCGGGTCCCCCGAGGCGTCAGCCTCGACGCGCAGATCGTCGAGGGCGTGCTGAAGCGACGACGTCGACGCGACGGCAGGGAGGGTGCGGCCTCGCTTGGGGGTCACGAGCCGCAGGGTCGGGTCGTCCTCGCGCAGTCGCTCCCCCGCCGCCCACGCGAAGAAGCCGCGCACGGATGCGGTGCGTCGAGCAAGACTCGCCCGCGCAGTGCCGCGCTGGGTCGCCGCCCACAGCCACTCCCGCAGGTCTTCCACGTCGATGCGATCGAGCTCGGGTTCGCCCAGGAAAACGGCGAGGTCCGCGAGGTCGGAGCGATACGCCCGCACCGTGGCGGCGGAGAGCCGGCGCACGCGTTCCGCGTGCTCCGTGTAGAGCAGGACCGCCGCCGACATACGCACCTTCCCAGGATGCCGCGCGATGACCGCGTCGTCGGGAGGCGTGCCGATGCGCGGCGGAGGCGCCGCCTCATCCCGGGGACGCTGAACGCCGCCATCCGTCCGGACCGCGCCGAGCCCGCGCCTCGAGCTCGAGCACCGCGAGGAGCCCTCGGGCCTCTTCGGGCGCGAATCCCGCCCGGAGCGCGACATCCTCCGGCGTCCTCGGACTCCGGATGCTCAGGGCGTCAAGGACGCGCGTCCGATCGTCCGTCCTGTCCGGCGACATCGATCCGGATGTCTCCGTGCCGCCGTACAGTTCCGCGGCATCGTCCGCAGACGTGATGCAGCGCGCGTCGTACTCCCGCAGCAACCGGTGACATCCCGCCGACGCCGCGCTCGTGACCGGTCCCGGGACGGCCCCGAGCGGTCGGCCCAGCGCCGCTGCATGACCTGCGGTGTTGAGCGACCCGCTGCGCCAGCCCGCCTCCACCACGACGGTCGCGCGGCTGAGCGCAGCGATCAGCCGGTTGCGCTGGAGGAACCGCCACTTCGTCGGCGCCGTCCCGCACGGAACCTCGGCAACGACGACCCCGGGACCTCCGGCGATGCGCCCCAGCAGATCGGCGTGACCGGCTGGATATGCGCGGTCGACGCCCCCTGCGAGCACGGCGACGGTGACTCCGCCCGCTGCGAGGCACGCGCGGTGCGCCATGCCGTCGATGCCGTACGCGCCCCCCGACACGATCGACGCGCCCCGGTGGGACAGTTGCGTGGCGAGCTCAGCGGTGACGTGCTCCCCGTAGGCGGTCGCCGCACGGGCTCCGACGAGGGCGAGGGCGGAACCGTCTCGGCGCAACGCCTCCGCGTCGCCCCGGGTCCAGAGTGCATGAGGCGAGTGGATGCCGAGATCCTCCACCGCCGCGGGCCATGTGGCGCTTCCCGGCACGATGAGCGACGCGCGGACGCGCCTCGCGCGGTCGAAGGCGTCGTCGACGGTCGCCCAGCGCGCACGCCAGCGGCGTCGCCCGGCGTCGACGGCCGCGTTCCCGGTGTCGGCATCCCTGACGGCGACATCCAGTGCCTCGACCGCCCCCATCTCAGAGATGAGGGCGCCGGCCACGCCGTCGCCGGGCTCGGTGAGACACGACCACACTGCGGCGGCGTGATGTCGGGCGACGGCCTGGGCGTCCTCGAGCACCGCGGCGGGCACGAGGCCCGCCAGACGACCGCGCCAGGCGGTGAGGTCGGAGCTCATCGCGGCGACGCTCCTCTCTTGAGGTACAGCGCACCGCCGATGTCCGCAGCATTCGGACGGCCCCGACCGGCGAGGTCGGCGAGCGTCCACGCCACCCGGAGGACTCGGTCGTAACCGCGCAGTGTGAGGGAGCCACGGTGCAGCGCGTCGTCAAGCGGGCGCGTGATCGACGGCTCGGGGCGAAGCGGGCCGGATCGGAGCCATGTTCCCTCCACCTCGCTGTTGGTGCGCCAGGGGGTGTCGGACAGGCGGTGACGTGCGCGGTCGCGTGCACCCGAGACTCGCTCGCGCGCCTCGTCCGTCGTCATCCCTGCGACCACGCTCTGCGTCGCGGACACGCGCTGCAACCCGAGTTCGATGTCGATCCGGTCGATGAGGGGACCCGACAGTCTGCCGAGGTAGCGCCGGATGGCGAGCGAAGGGCAGGAGCAGGCACCTCCCGGGACGCCGTAGTTGCCGCAGGGACACGGGTTCGTCGCCACCACGAGTTGGAACCGCGCGGGCAGAACCGCGCGGAAGCCGACCCGGTGGATCTCGATGCGGCCCGACTCGAGGGGCTGGCGGAGGGCGTCCAACGCATGCCCGCTGAACTCTCCCGCTTCGTCGAGGAACAGGACTCCCCCACTCGCTCGAGCGATCGCCCCCGGCTGCAGGATCCGACTCCCCCCGCCGACGAGAGCAACGGCCGACGCGGTGTGATGAGGCGCTTCGAACGGCGGTCGACGACGAAGCGTCGTGACGGGCAGACCTGCGAGCGAGCGGATCGACGCCACTTGCAGGGCCGTCTCGTCGTCGAGGTCGGGCAGGAGGCCTGGCAGACGCTTGGCCAACATCGTCTTCCCCGCCCCCGGCGGGCCGCTCATCAGCAGGTGATGGCCTCCGGCCGCGGCGACGATGAGGGCCTCGACGGCGTCGCGCTGGCCGATCACGTCCGCGAGATCGGGCGTCGCCACCTCATCGGTCTCGACGTCGCCCGGGCCTGCGACCGGCTCGGTCTCGACGTCGGGCACGTCCAGTCCGTGCGCCCGTGCGACATCGCGCAGGCTGACGGCGCCTCGCACCTCGATCCCCTCCACGAGCGCCGCCTCGGCGAGGTTGCCGTGGGGGACGATGACTCGGCGGAAGCCAGCCCGCGCGGCCGCCAGGACGGCCGGGAGGATCCCCGAGACGGGGCGTAGTCTGCCGTCGAGACCCAGTTCGCCCAGGTGGACCGTCTCAGCGAGCGACTGCCGATCCAGCGGGGCCTCGGTCGCCACCGCAGCGATGGCTACGGCGACGTCCAGGGCCGAACCCCGCTTGGGAAGGTTCGCGGGCGACAGGTTCACCGTCACATGACGACGAGGCAGCGCGAGGTCGCTGTTGGCGCAGGCGTTGTGGACCCGCTGCTGCGCTTCGCCGAGCGCCTTGTCCGCCAGACCGATGATGGAGAAGCCGGGGATCTGGTTCGAGAGGTCCGCTTCGACCTCCACGATGTCTCCCACCAGTCCGGTGAGGACGACGGACCACGTACGGCCGAGGCTCATCGGAGGTCCTCCAGGTGCTCCACGACCGCCGACTCGGGATCGGGGCCTGTGACGCCGATCACATCGAGCCGCAGTCGCCTCCCCCGAGCTGCGTCAGGGTGAGCGACGACCCAGGCGGCACCCAGGCGCCAAAGGCGATCCCGCTTCCTCGCATCCACGGCGGCGAAGGGATGGCCGAACCATTCGCCGCGTCGCGTCTTCACCTCGACGACGACGAGGTCCCTTCCGCGGGCGGCGACGATGTCGATCTCGCCGCTGCGGCTTCGCCAGTTCCTGTCGAGGATGCGGTAGCCGTGGGTGCGAAGGTGCCTCGCGGCACGCTCTTCGCCCGCTCGGCCGAGGTCGTCTTTCGCTGCCATTCCCCCACTGTCGAGGGCGCGCGATCCGATTCCCGCTGCCACTGCCAGACCCGTGGAGCCTCGTGACGGAACCCGACCTGGGGAGGAGGCTCAGCCGTCGAGCGACAGCTCTTCAGGGAGCTGGAAATCCCGACGCTGCAGTTCCTCCACGTTCACATCCTTGAAGGTGAGGACGCGGACCGACTTGACGAAACGATCGGCGCGGTAGATGTCCCACACCCAGACGTCGGTCATCGAGATCTCGAAGTAGAAGTCGTGCTCGGTGTCCCGGCGGACCACGTTCACATCGTTGGCGAGGTAGAACCGTCGCTCGGTCTCGATCACGTATTGGAACTGACCGACGACGTCGCGGTACTCCTTGTACAGAGCCAGTTCCAGCTCGCGGTCGTAGTCCTCGAAGACTTCGTCATCCATGGTGATCCCATCCTAGGTGGGCGCTCGGCGCGCGCGGACCTAGAACAGCGTCGGCGCCGACGCGATGGCCCACGACGCCCGGTGATGCGCGCTCAGACCGTGGGTCTCGATGGCTGCGCGATGCTCTGCACTCGCGTACCCCTTGTTCCGCGACCATCCGTAGACGGGGGCGTCTCCGTCGAGTCCGCTCATGTACTCGTCACGTGAGACCTTTGCGATGACGGATGCCGCCGACGCAGAGGCGCAGTCCCGGTCCGCCTTGATGACGGGCCGGACACCGCGACCCACCGCGGAGACGGGGGTGATGTAGTCGTGGTTGCCGTCGAGGATCACCAGGGCGTCGTCGATGTCGACCCCTTGGGCGCCCAGTCCTTCGATCGCCCTCACCGCGGCGAGGCCGAGCGCCCGGATGATGCCGACGTCGTCCACCTCGGCCGCCGACGCCCACCCGACGGCGTGCGCGGGGACCCACGCGCGCGCCCGCTCGGCGATGCCCGCGCGTCGGGGTTCGCCGATGAGCTTGGAGTCACGGAGCCCCTCCGGTATCCGGCGGCGGCAGAAGGCGGCATCCGCTGCCACCGCCCCGACGGCGACCGGTCCTGCCAGCGCGCCCCGACCGACCTCGTCGCACGCGATGACGAGCGAGTGTTCTTTCAGCAGGCGGCGCTCCAAGGTCAGCGTCGGCGCGACCGCCGCCATCACGGCGCCGGGACCCCGCTGAACACCTCGTGGTGGAAGTCGAGCGTCCCGAACCGGTCGAACGGCCAGGTGATGAGGAATGCCCGCCCCACGATGTTGTCGATCGGGACGAAGCCGTGACCGGGCTGATCCTGCTGGTATCGGGAGTCCTGGGAGTTGTCGCGGTTGTCGCCGAGAACCCAGACGGAGCCCTCGGGGACCGTGACGTCGTAGTCGAACTCCTCGGGAGCGGACTGCGAGGGGCCGAGATCGAGGTAGGGGGTCTCGTCGATCGGCACGCCGTTGACCGTGACCTGCCCCAGTGCGTTGCAGCAGACCACGTGATCACCGGGTAGCCCGATGATGCGCTTGATCAAGTGATCCTCGCTGTCGGACGCCGTCAGGCCAACAAGGGATCCCAGCCAGTCCAGCGCAGCCGTCAGCGGGGGCTGCTCGGGCTCGTAGGTCGTCGGAAGCCACCCGCCCGGGTCACGGAAGACCACGACGTCGCCGCGCTCGTACGCACCGAAGCGGGGCGTCAGCTCATCGACGAGGATCCGGTCGCCCTTCAGCAGCGTTCGCTCCATCGAGCCCGACGGGATGTAGAACGACCGCACGAGGAACGTCTTCACCAGGAAGGAGACGAGCACAGCGACCAGCAGGATCACGAGCAGGTCGCGGATGAAAGGCCACGGTCCGCGACGGGGACGCGTGTCGCTGTCGACGGCGGGCGACGAGGAGTCGGTGGTCATGCTGTCCTTCACCGGCGCCGGGGTTCGGCGACCATCCACCAGCGTCGCACATGACAGCTGGACCGGGCATCGAAACACCCGGGAACGACGGATGCCCCGGGACAGTGTCCCGGGGCATCCGTGGAAAAGCGCTCAGCGGTCGCGCTTCTCCTTGATCTTCGCCTTCTTGCCGCGCAGCTCGCGCAGGTAGTACAGCTTCGCGCGACGCACGTCACCGCGGGTGACGACCTCGATGTGGTCGATCACGGGGCTGTGCACCGGGAAGGTACGCTCGACGCCCACCTGGAAGCTGATCTTGCGAACGGTGAACGTCTCGCGGACGCCGTCACCCGAGCGACCGATGACGACACCCTGGAACACCTGGATGCGCGAGCGGTTGCCTTCGGTGATGTTGACGTGGACCTTCACGTTGTCGCCGGCGTTGAAGACGGGGATGTCGGACCGCAGCGAGGCTGCGTCGACGGAGTCGAGGATCTGCATGATCGTCACTTCCTGCGACCGCCCCAGGTCGATCGCGAGAGTTAGAGGAGAAAGGATGCGGTGCCCTGTCGGCGCCGATGAGGCTCCGAACTCCCCCGAGGCAGAGGTCTGTCAGGGCACAAGCGTCCATTCTGCCATGGATGCCGACCCCCTCCAAACGCGCCCGGATCAGACGAAGGGGTCGCGCTTCTCCTCGAGGACGACCACCGAAGGATCGCGACGTCCTGCCGTGGCCGGGGCCGTGTAGCGACGGAGGATCACCGAGGGGCGGGCCTCCTGGAACAGCTGCCGGAGGGAGGACCAGAAGACGGCGAGGTACACGACGGTCGCTGCGATCAGGAGCGGCCAGAACCAGGTCTGGTTGAACAAGCCCACCGCGATCGTCAGGACGTGCCAGAGGCCGACACCGGCGGCATCCCACCATGACACCGTCCGCGTGTGCCGGACGGTCCCTCTGGAGCGGATGAGGAGGGTCAGGAGGAGCTGACCGACGAGTACGGAGGGGATCGCGATCACGAGGACCCAGGCGAGCGCCCATCCACCGGCGTCCGAGACGATCCAGCCCACCAGGAGCCAGAGCGGCAGGATGGCCGCGCTCGGGAGGAGCCAGAAGAAGAATCCACGACGCAGGGGCATCCTCCGATGCTACGCCGACGAGGACCGACCGGCCTCTGCGGGTTCCGGCTACTCGGGCAGGAGGTCGGGGCGACGCATCCTGGTGCGCTCGACCTGCTGATCGCGACGCCACTGCGCGACACGTCCGTGGTGACCGCTCAGCAGGACGTCGGGAACCTCGTACCCTCGCCAAGACGCGGGCTTCGTGTACGAGGGGTATTCGAGCAGCCCGTCCTCGTGCGACTCCTCGACGAGGCTCTCGGGGTTGCCGACAACGCCCGGGACGAGTCGCCCCACGGCTTCGATCATCGCCATGGCCGCGACTTCACCGCCGTTCAGCACGTAGTCTCCGAGGCTCACCAGGCGCACGCGGCCGATGGTCGCGGCGTACGAGAAGACGCGCTCGTCGATACCCTCGTACCGTCCGCAGCCGAAGACGATGTGCGGCTCGTGGCTCCACTCGCGGGCGAGGGACTGCGTGAACCGTTCGCCCGCAGGCGAGGGGAAGACGAAGAGCGGTCCGGATGCCGCATCCTCGGCGTCGTGACCTGCGGCGGCGATCTCATCCAGCGCCAGCGCCCAGGGTTCGGGCTTCATCACCATCCCGGCGCCACCCCCGTAGGGCGTGTCGTCGACGGTGCGGTGACGATCGGTCGTGTGCTCGCGGAGATCGTGGACGCGGATGTCGAGGAGGCCGGCTCCGCGCGCTCGACCGAGCAGCGAGACCTCCAGGACGTCGAAGAACGCGGGGAAGATCGTGACGACGTCGATGCGCACGTCAGGCTCCGCGGACGTCCTCATCGGCGACCTCGTCCGAGGATCCCCCGGAGTGGTCGTCGTCGGCGGGAAGCTCTTCGAACAAGCCTGGCGGCGGGGTGACGATCAGCCGGCCGGCAGCCATGTCCACCTCGGGAACGATGGCCTTCACGAAGGGGACGAGCACCTCGCGGTCGCCGTCCTGCGTCAGCTGGACTCCGAGGAGATCCTGGGCCGGGAAGTGGTCGACACGGACCACTTTGCCGACGACATCGCCGTCACGCACGACGTCGAGCCCAACGAGCTGGTGGTCGTACCAGGCGTCGTCTTCGACGACCGGAGCGGAGGCATCTTGCTCGATCCAGAGGATCGCCCGCACGAGGGACTCGGCCGCGCTGCGGTCGTCGATCCCCTCGAGGAAGACGACGGGGTGCGAGTTCATCCATTTGAACTCGCGGACGGTCACGGTCTTGCCGTGCCAGGGCGAGGACTCCGGGACCTGCAGCGTGAAGACGGCACCGGTGACGAAACGCCCGTCCGGGTCATCCGTGTAGAGCTCGAGCTTGAGGGCCCCCTTGAGACCGTGCGCCTTGACCAGGCGCCCGACACGCAACTGCGTTCGGGCCGACTTCGCCGACATCTCAGTCGTCCGCAACGTCGACGCGGACGCGCGAGCCGTCGGCCAGCGCGGAGATGAGGGTGCGCAGGGCTTTCGCCGTGCGTCCGCCGCGCCCGATCACACGACCCCGATCATCGGGGTGCACACGCACTTCGAGCACCTCACCGCGAGGCGAGGAGCTGGAAGCGATGGTGACGTCATCCGGGTGATCGACGATCCCCTTGACGATGTGTTCGAGCGCGGCGGCCAGCAAGGTCTTACTCGGACTCGGTCGCGTCGGCGGCCTCGGCGTCGGCGGCGGGCGCCTCGGCCTTCTTCTCGGCCTTCGGCTTGACGACCGACTTCTTCGACGAGTCGAGCTCGAAGGGAGCCTTCGGCTCGGCGGTCTTCACGGTCGAGACCGCGTCCTTGTCGCCCTTGAACTTGCCCCAGTCGCCCGTGAGCTTGAGGATGGCGGCGACCTGCTCGGTCGGCTGCGCGCCGACGGAGAGCCAGTACTGCGCGCGCTCCGAGTCGACCTCGATGAACGAGGGCTGCTCGGTGGGGTGGTACTTGCCGATCTCCTCGATCACGCGACCGTCGCGCTTGGTGCGCGAGTCGGCGACGACGATGCGGTAGTACGGCGCACGGATCTTGCCCATGCGCTTCAGACGGATCTTGACAGCCACAATTCTCCTGAATGGTGTTGCGAATGATGATGAACGTCGCCTGGAGCGTGGGGTGCACACCCGGCGGGAGCTCTGCGGTGGACCTCCGAGCCGGATAGAGGGTCGGGCAAGGCGGTCCAACCGTCCATTCTGCCAGATGGAGAGGGATGCCGCGAACCGCCGGATCGGCGTGCCACACTGGGCCGATGACGGTGACCTTCGCCACATCCGCCCGTTCGTCCGTCGGTATCGAATGGGAGATCATGTTGGCCGACAGGTCGACCGGTGATCTCGTGCCGGCGGCCCCCGGCATCCTCGACCAGGTCGAGGAGCAGACGCGGCACGAGCGGCACACGGTCACGGGCGAGCTTCTGACGAACACCATCGAGGTGACGAGCGGAGTCGGCGACACCGTCGCGGCGGCGGTGGACGACATCGGGGATGCGATCGATCTCGTCCGCACCGTCACCGATCCCCTGGGCATCGAGCTCCTGTGCGCCGGCAGCCACCCGTTCGCACGCTGGTACGACCAGCAGGTCACGGACAAGACGCGCTACCACAAGCTCATCGAGCGGACCCAGTGGTGGGGGCGCAACATGATGATCTGGGGCATCCACGTCCACGTCGGGGTGGAGGACGTGTCGAAGGTCTTCCCCATGATCAACGCGCTCTCGGCCTATCTCCCCCACCTCCAGGCGCTGTCCGCCTCGAGTCCGTTCTGGGCCGGCGACCGCACGGGGTACGCGTCCAACCGCGCCCTCGTCTTCCAGCAGCTTCCGACGGCGGGGCTCCCCTGGCCGCTGGAGTCGTGGGCAGAATACGAGGCCTACCTGGGCGACATGGAGCGCACGGGGGTCATGGCAGATGCGACCGAGGTCCGGTGGGACATCCGCCCGGCACCACGGTGGGGCACCATCGAGATCCGCGCGTGCGACGGCATGTCCACGCTCCCCGAACTCGCGGCGGTCGCCGCCCTCGTGCAGGTCCTCGCCGAGCACTTCTCGCGGATGCTCGACGAGGGACGGGCCCTCCCGACGATCCAGCCGTGGTTCGTCCGCGAGAACAAGTGGCGGGCCGCACGCTACGGACTGCAGGCCGACGTCATCATCGACCGCGAGGGGCGGCAGCGCCCCGTCGCCGACCATCTCCGCGAGATCGTCGACTCGCTCTCGCCCATCGCCGCGGAGCTCCACTGCGCGAAGGAATTCGCCGGCGTCGCGCAGATCCTCGACCAGGGCGCGAGCTACGAGCGACAGATCCGGGTGGCGGATGCCGCCGACGGCGACCTGCGCGAGGTGGTGCACCACCTCATCCGGGAATTCCGCGGCGGACCCAGCCTCCGGGACGTCGTCTCGGTCGGCTGAGCCGCTCAGCCCTTGCCGAAGAGCTTCTGGATCTCGGCGAGGTCGGCCTCGCTCGGCTGAGCGGGCGCGCCGAGCCCGAACCCGGAGCCGGATGCCCCGGCGCTCGCCGACGTGATGCCCGCGTTCTCGGCCGCGCGCTTGGCGGGATTGCCGGAGCGCGATCCGCCACCGCTCTTCTGCTTCTTCCCGCGCTTGCTCGAGGCACCCGGCTTGCCGCCGACGGCACCCATCCCCGGCATCGAGGGGACGCCGCCACGAGCCACGGTCTTCATCATCTTGGCCGCCTGATCGAAGCGCTGCACGAGCTGGTTCACGTCGGTGACCGTCATTCCCGAGCCGCGGGCGATGCGGAGGCGACGCGAGCCGTTGAGCACCTTCGGATTGCGGCGCTCTCCCGGCGTCATGGAGCGGATGATCGCCTCGGTCCGGTCGATCTCGCGCTCGTCGAAGTTCTCGATCTGCTGCTTCATCTGCCCCATACCGGGCAGCATCCCGAGCATCTTCTTCATCGAGCCCATCTTGCGGACCTGCTGGAGCTGCTCGAGAAAGTCCTCGAGCGTGAACTGCTCGGTCGCGAGCTTCTCAGCGACGCGCTGCGCCTCCTCCTCGTCGAACGCCTGCTGGGCCTGCTCGATGAGGGTGAGGATGTCGCCGAGGTCGAGGATGCGGCTCGCCATGCGGTCGGGGTGGAAGGGCTCGAGGTCGTCGAGGCCTTCACCCGTCGACGCGAAGATGATGGGGCGACCGGTCACGGAGGCCACAGACAGCGCGGCACCACCGCGTGCGTCGCCGTCGAGCTTGGAGAGCACGACACCGGTGAAGTCGACACCGTCCTGGAACGCCTTGGCCGTGTTCACGGCATCCTGACCGATCATCGCGTCGATGACGAAAAGGACCTCGTCCGGCGAGGTCGCCTTGCGGATGTCGGCGGCCTGCTTCATGAGCTCGGCGTCGACGCCGAGGCGGCCGGCCGTGTCGATGATCACGGTGTCGAACTGCTGACGTCGCGCGTGCTCGACGCCGTCCCGAGCGACCTTGACCGGGTCACCGACGCCGTTGCCCGGCTCGGGCGCGTAGATGGCCGCGCCGGCACGCTCCGCGACGACGGTCAGCTGGTTGACGGCGTTGGGGCGCTGGAGGTCGCACGCGACCAGGAGCGGAGTGTGACCGTCCTTCTCGAGCTGCTTGGCGAGCTTTCCCGCGAACGTCGTCTTACCGGACCCCTGGAGACCGGCCAGCATGATGACCGTGGGGGGCTGCTTGGCGAACTGCAGACGGCGCTGCTGCCCGCCGAGGATGGAGACGAGCTCCTCATTGACGATCTGGACGACCTGCTGAGCCGGGTTCAACGCCCGGCTGACCTCGTCACCGAGTGCGCGCTCGCGCACCTTGCCGGTGAACTCCTTGACGACCTGCAGTGCGACGTCCGCGTCGAGCAGTGCGCGACGGATCTCGCGCACGGTGCCGTCGATGTCGGCGGGCGACAGCTTCCCCTTCGTGCGGAGGTTGCGGAAGGTCTCGGTGAGACGATCGGAGAGCGTGCCGAAGGTAGCCATGATGGATCGAGTTTAGTCGAGAGAGCGGGAGTCCCCCGCCCGGCTGCGCGGGAGAGTGACCTCCGCCACCACCAGGGCGTGCGCCAGCTCCATCGCCAGCGTCGCACGGGGCACCCCGCCGCGCGCCCATCGTTCGATGGCGACCATCACGGCTCCGGCGTACGCCGCGCCGCACACCGCCGCCTCGACCTGATCGGCGCCGTGTGCGATGACGGATGCCGCGACGGCACGCGCGATCCTCGCGTGGCGCACCGCGGCGCCGCGCTCGAGCTCCTCGGTCAGTCCCATGGCCTCGGTGTTGACCAGAGCGAGGGCGAGACTGTCGGGCTCGAAGTCGCGGCACAGCGTCCTGAGAGCAGCGGCCGGGCCGCCGAACGGGACGTCGCCGCGGAGGCGGTCGATGCGCTCGTCCAGGGAGGACCAGAGGATCGCTTCCTTCGACTCGAAGTAGTTGAAGAAGCTGGACCGGCTCACGCCCGCGCGACGGGCGATGTCGGTGATCGAGGTCGCGTCGAAGCCGCGCTCGAGGAAGAGCTCGCAGGCCGCCTCGGACAGGACTCCCCGAGACGACGCGCGGGGCCGGCCGGACGTCATGCGACGAGCCTACCTGGGGCGTATTGTTGCACGCAGGCCAACAACTCCCGAGGAGGCTCACGTGCTCGAGATCCGAACGGTCGGCTTGTCGCCCGACCTCGTGCCCTACCGAGAGGGCTGGGCGTTGCAGCGTGAGTTGCACTCGGAAATCGTCGACGGCCGCCGCGGAGAC
Organism: Microbacterium aquilitoris; assembly: GCF_031932285.1. Taxonomy (NCBI): domain Bacteria; kingdom Bacillati; phylum Actinomycetota; class Actinomycetes; order Micrococcales; family Microbacteriaceae; genus Microbacterium; species Microbacterium aquilitoris. Next base: position 831,979 of record NZ_JAUZVT010000002.1, on the reverse strand, counting down.
ACCCTGCTGCTCCTTGAGCACGACGCCGTCTACACCGCGGGCGCGCGCACCGCGGCCCACGAGCGGCCGATCGACGGCACGCCCGTCGTGGACGTGGACCGAGGTGGCAAGATCACGTGGCACGGGCCCGGCCAATTGGTGGGTTATCCGCTCGTCCGGCTTACGGAGCCCGTCGACGTCGTGGCTCACGTCCGTCGGCTGGAGGGCATCCTGATCCGCGTGACCCGATCCTTCGGCGTCCCGGGGATGCGCGTGGACGGCCGCAGCGGGGTGTGGGTCGAACACCGGGGAGCCGTCGAGAAGATCGCGGCGATCGGAGTCCGGGTGCAGGCCGGCGTCACGATGCACGGATTCGCCCTCAACTGCGACAACACACTCGAGCCGTTCAGCCGCATCATCCCGTGCGGGATCGCGGACGCCGGCGTCACGACCCTCAGCACGGTCCTCGGTCGGGACCTGACCCCCGCTGAGGTGCTGCCGACCGTCAGTGCGACGTTCGCCGAGGATTTCGGGGCGGAGGTCGCCGCATGAGCGGGTCGGCTTCGCCGGAGGGCCGTCGGATGCTTCGCCTGGAGGTCCGCAACGCGCAGACCCCGATCGAACGCAAGCCCGAGTGGATCCGGACGAAGGCCCGCATGGGCCCCGAATACCAGGCTTTGCAGACGCTGGTGAAGGACGAAGGCCTGCACACCGTCTGCCAGGAGGCGGGCTGTCCGAACATCTTCGAATGCTGGGAGGACCGGGAGGCGACGTTCCTCATCGGCGGCTCCCAGTGCACGCGCCGCTGCGACTTCTGCCAGATCGACACCGGCAAGCCGGCGGACTACGACACGGACGAGCCTCGGCGCGTGGCCGAGAGCGTCAGCCGTATGCGGTTGAGGTACGCCACCGTGACCTGCGTGGCGCGTGACGACCTCCCCGACGGCGGCGCCTGGCTGAACGCCGAGACCGTCCGCCGGATCCACGCGGACAATCCCGGAACTGGGGTCGAACTGCTCGCGACGGACTTCAACGGCGATCCGGGGCTCCTCGACGTCGTGTTCGAGGCTCGGCCGGAGGTCTTCGCCCACAACGTGGAGACGGTGCCGCGCATCTTCAAGCGGATCCGACCGGCGTTCCGGTACGACCGGTCGCTGGGCGTCCTGACCCGGGCACGGGATGCCGGATTGATCACGAAGTCGAACCTGATCCTCGGGATGGGTGAAGAGCGACACGAGATCGAAGAGGCCCTTCGGGATCTCCACGCCGCCGGCACCGACATCATCACGCTGACCCAGTACCTGCGCCCGACGCCCCGACACCTGCCCGTGGACCGTTGGGTCACGCCTCAGGAGTTCGTCGAACTCAGGGAACTCGCCGAGTCGATCGGTTTCCTGGGCGTTCTGGCGGGCCCGCTCGTGAGGTCGTCCTACCGGGCGGGCCGGCTGTGGGCACGATCGATGCGATCGAAGGGGCGGGCGATCCCGGCCGCCCTGGCGCATCTGGCCGCGGAGGCAGATGAGGCCGGCTTCGCCCAGGCGGTGTGACCGCTTCCTCCACATCTGCCTCCAGCGCGACGGTCTCCGCCGGATCGGCGCCGGCAGGACGTCGCGGAGCAGGGCGCCCGTACCTTCATCGGGATGCCGGACCCCGGCATCCCGATGAAGGAGAATCATGCGCACACCTCTCACCGTCACCGCCGCCCTCGGGCTGGCCCTCTCGGCGGCAGTCCTCCCCCACGTGACGGCCTCGGCGCCCACCGCGGAACCACCCGCCGACACCGTGGTCTCGGTCACCGGCGACGCGGAGAACGGCTTCGAGATCCACTACTACGACGGCTCAGCGGAGTACCCGCCCACCGATTCGGAGGCACTCGCCGAGTGCGGTGAGTACGACACCCGCATCGAGCGGGTGCGATGCCGTGTCGAAGTCCGCACGTGGTACCGCGACCTCGCGACGCTGCGGGACGCCCTCGAATGGGCCCACGCGTCGAAGGGGTGACGGGGTCAGTCGGCGCTGGTCACCGACTGCACCGCGCCGGAGACATCGAGGTTCACGAGAAGCACATCGTCGGTCGAGTCGGGGTCGAGCGCGTACTCGAGGACGGCGAACGGATCCTTGCCCCCGTGCTCGTCGGCGAGGATCGTCATGCTCATCAGCTGCAGGGAACGAATGACGTCCATGTGCGTGTCGCCGGAGACGTCCACGAGGAAGTCCTCGATGTCCTCCCCGAGAATCTCCTGCTGTTGCAGGATGAACTCGGTCACCTCGCTCGTCCGGTCGTCGAGCTCGGACACCATCGCGTTACGGGCCCGGAGGTCGATCGACTCGAGCGCGGCGATCATCGCGGCGGCCACGTCGAGGGCGTCGATGGAGACGTCATCCTGATCGGGCGCGGTCAGGTCGACGGTGACCCGCTGATCACCGAAGTCCACGACCTCAGACCAGAAGATCGACCCGTCGGGTCCGGACTCGAGGAGTCCGAAGTAGTCGTGCTCGATCGCCATGTCTCAATGAAACCAGCCTCGGGGCCCGCGCGCGACCGACTCGCTCAATCCACGAGCGCCGAAGCGAACACGTGAGGCGTGAATCCGGTCAGGTCGCCGACCCCCTCACCCTGCCCGAGGAGCTTCACCGGGATACCGGTGCGCTCCTGCACGGCGAGGACGAAGCCACCGCGAGCCGACCCGTCGAGCTTGGTGAGCACCAGGCCTGTGACACCCGCGTGCTCGAGGAACGCCTCAGCCTGCATCAAACCGTTCTGCCCCGTCGTGGCGTCGAGCACGAGCAAGACCTCGCTGATCGGAGCCTGCTTCTCGATCACCCGACGGATCTTCGTGAGCTCGTCCATGAGACCCGCCTTGGTGTGCAGCCGACCCGCCGTGTCGACCAGGACGATCTCGGTCCCGGTGCGGATCGCGTAGTCGATCGTCTGGAACGCGACGGATGCCGGGTCCTGCCCCTCCTGCTGAGGCCGCACGATCGCCGCCCCGCCGCGCTCGGCCCACGTGGCGAGCTGGTCGACGGCCGCAGCGCGGAAGGTGTCGGCTGCGCCGACGACGACGCTTCGGCCGAAGCGCCGGAGGTAGTGGGCGAACTTGCCGATCGTCGTCGTCTTACCGACCCCGTTCACGCCGACCACGAGGACGACGGCCGGACGCTCGCTGAGGCGGAGGGTCGTGTCGAACTTCGCGAAATGCTCCTCGAGGGTCTCGCGCAGCATCCGCTGGAGGTCCTTCGGATCCGTGGTCCGGAACCGTTCCACCTTCTCGCGGAGCTCGTCGACGATGCGCTCCGTGACGTCGGGACCGAAGTCAGCCGTCAGGAGAGCCGTCTCGAGGTCCTCCCACGTGTCGTCATCGATCGTCGGCTTGACGAACAACCCGCGCAGTGCGCGACCAAGGGACCAGGAGCTCTCCGCCATGATCCCAGGCTAGTTGACCGGATCAGCCCTTCTCGCAGGCGATGCCGTCCTTGTCGCGGTCCATCTTCTTGTTGGCGTTGTACAGCGCCGTCGAGAACGTCGGCCGCACCCCGAAGGCCCGCTTCTTCCCGTGGACCTTGTTGTGGGTGACGCCGGCCTTCGCGACACCGCCCCGATGCACCTTGTTGAGCGCCGTACAGTTCTTGTAGGTCTTCACGACGGGCTTCGCCGCCGGGACCATCCGCGCCGCCGTCACCGACGCCGCCGGCCCCGGTGCTGCGACGGCTGCCGCCGCCGGTGCTCCCGCCAGCCCGACGGCCAGAACTGCGATCATCGCCATCCGGCGCACGCTCGTACGAACCTTCATTCCCACCCCTGTCGATCGTGTGGGATACGTCGTGTTCCCCCGCTCACAGGCTACACACAGGACGCGGTCGATCACGCCGTCGCGCGCTCGCGCACCCGCTGTCCCACGACGGCCGAGACGCCGTCCTGCCTCATCGAGACGCCGTAGAGCGCATCAGCGATCTCCATCGTCCGCTTCTGATGAGTGATCACGATCAGCTGGCTCGACTCCCGGAGCTGCTCGAACACCCCGAGCAGTCGACCCAGGTTCGCGTCGTCGAGCGCCGCTTCCACCTCGTCGAGGATGTAGAAGGGACTCGGTCGCGCTTTGAAGATGGCGGTGAGCAGGGCCACGGCGGCGAGAGAACGTTCACCGCCCGAGAGGAGCGAGAGTCGTTCGATCTTCTTCCCGACGGGGCGCACGGCCACATCGATCCCCGTCGTCAAGGGGTTGTCCGGATCGGTCAGGGAGATCGATCCCGTGCCTCCCGGGAAGAGGATGGGGAAGACCTCGCCGAACGCGACCTTCGTGTCCTCGAATGCCGCAAGGAAGATCGTTTGCATCCGCTCGTCGAGCTCCTCGATGATCGTCAGCAGATCCGTCCGGGTACGGACGAGATCGTCGAGCTGAGCAGTGAGGAAGGAGTGCCGCTGCTCGAGCGCCGCGAACTCCTCCAACGCGAGCGGGTTCACGCGTCCGAGCTGCGAGAGCTTGCGTTCCGCCTCCTGGAGTCGGCGTCGCTGAGCGGCCCGATCGAACGATTCAGAGGCCCCCTCGTCCGAGGTGGGGATGGGGACATCCGGACCGTATTCCGCGAGGAGAATACTCTCGTCGAGACCGAGTTCAGACTGGACCCGCTCGAGGAGGCTCTGCACGTGAAGACGCTTCTCGTGCATCTGCAGCTCGAGACCGTGCACCGACTCGGTGACCCGCGACAACCGCTCGCGGACCCCCGCATCCTCCTTGCGGAGCTCCGCCAGTTCCGCCGTCAAGGCCGTTCTCGTCTGCTCCGCACGCTCCAGCTCGACCCGTGCTTGCGCTGTTGATCGATCGATCGAGTCGAGGACGGGCGGCAACGCGGCCACGACCTCCGATGCAACGGCGCGCTGCGCCCGTCGGACCACGGCGCGCCGTGCCGCGGCTTCGGCGGCTGCACGCTCGCGCTCACGCTGGCGCTCGAGCTGGGCGACGCGCGACTCGGCCGCGCGGACACGCTCGCGGAGGGTCTCGACGTCGAGGCGCGTATCCATCTCACGCGTCCGAGCCGACTCGAGCGCGTCGAGCAGGCCGTCGCGAGCCGACGCGTCGAGGATCGGCCGCGGTGACTCCTCGGCGGCGCGATACGCCTCCCCCGCGGCCCGGGCGGCCGTCTCGGCGTCTCGGGCCGCGGCCTCGGCTTGGCGGAGCCCGGCGTCGAGACGTTCGCACTCGGCGGCGGCGGATTCGAGGCGGACGGTGGCCCGGTTCATCTGCTCCGCGTGAGCCGCGAGGGCGGAGTCGTGCTCGCGGAGCGCGGTCAGCGTCTCGCGGGTGCGCTGACGCGCGGCATCCCACCGGGCCTGGGCGTCGGTGAGGGCCTCCCGCAGCGAATCGGCGACCACCGTGACCTCGGTGAGTCTCTCGCTCGCGGCATCCCGCTCGGCGCCGAGTTCGATGCGCGACCGGGACTGTCCGGATCCGGCTTGGACGGTGCTGGCCGTGACGGTCTCGCCTGCGCGCGTCACGACGATCACGTGGACGCCCGAGTCCGCCGCGGTCCGCGCTGCGACGTACGCGTCTTCGAGGTCTGCGGTGATTGCCACCCCCGCGAGGGCGGCGCGAACACCCGAGGGCGCGTCGACCACGTCGGCGGCCCAGGTCCACTCCCCGGGCAGCGCTGGTCGGGGCGCGGCGGCGCCGTCCGCCACCGCGATGTCGACCACGCCGAGGTCGTGCTCGCGGACAGTCTCGACGACGCCTCTGGCGGTCTCGAGGTCGTCCACCAGGACGCCATCGGCAAGCGCACCGAGCGCTGCGGCGACCGCCGCTCCGAAGCCCGGCGTGACCCGGATGGCATCGCTGACGATTCCACGGATGCCGGGGCCTCCGCGGTCGACGACCGCGGCCGCCGCATTCCGTATGTCGAGGGCTCGACCGAGCGCTGCCGTCTCTGCGAGGAGGGACTCCCGTTCGCGTTCGGCGGCGTGTAGCCGTTCGCGGATCCCGCCCACCCCGCTCTCGGCCTCCGTCGCCTCCCGCTGCGCGCGATCGTATGCGGCCGCGAACTCCGCTGCGGAGTCCGCGGGTCCTTCCGACGCGGGCTCGATCTCGTCGAGAGCCGCTTCGGCCTCGTTCCGACGTTGCTCCGCGGCATCGAGCGCGCGCTGCTGACGTTCCACCGCGGCGCGCAGTGCCTCCGCTTTCGATGTGGCGGCCTCGAAACGCCCGCGCAGGGATGCGAGCCGCATGTCGTGTTCCGAGACGAGGGCGCTCTGGGCGGCGATGTCCGTGTCGAGGGCATCAAGCTCGGCGCGGGCGCGGATGACCTCGCGAGCCGCGGCAGCAGCGGCATCCTGCGCAGTGCCCAATCCGGAGCCGATCTCGTCGATCTCCGCGCGCGCCTCGTCGATGACCGCTTGGGTGACCGTCGCGCCGGCCTCGACGGGCTGCGTGTCGTCCTCGAGAAGCGACAGACGCTGTCCGGCCAGCGAATAGAGCCCGCGGAGCCGCTCCTGAACGCGGCCGAGCTCGAACGTGATCGCGCGAGCGCGGTCGACCGCCTCGGCACGCTGGTCGTTCTCGAGCTCTTCGATGCGGCGGCGGAATCCCTCGGCGCGATCCTGCAGCACCAGTCGCTCGGCGTGACGCTCCTGCTCGTTCTGCGAGTGATCGGCCAGTTCGGCGCGGAGCCGCGCGAGCTCGTCCGCGTGCAGTCGTGCCTTCGCGTCGCGGACGACGGCGGCGATCGTCGCGGCTTCACGGGCGATCTCGGCCTGCTTGCCGAGCGGTTTGAGCTGTCGGCGGAGTTCACCGGCGAGGTCGCTGAGCCGCGTGAGATTGGCCTCCATGGCATCGAGCTTGCGGAGGGTCTTCTCCTTGCGGCGGCGATGTTTGAGGATGCCCGCCGCCTCTTCGATGAAGCCACGTCGATCCTCGGGGCTCGCCTGGAGAACCGTGTCGAGGCGCCCCTGACCGACGATGACATGCATCTCACGGCCGAGACCGGAGTCGCTCAGGAGCTCTTGGACGTCGAGAAGCCGGCAGGTCTCGCCGTTGATGGCGTATTCGCTCGACCCGTTCCGGAACAGCGTCCGGCTGATCGTCACCTCGCTGTACTCGATCGGGAGGACACCGTCGGAGTTGTCGATCGTCAACTGCACTTCCGCGCGACCGAGGGGACCACGGGTCGCGGTGCCCGCGAAGATGACGTCCTCCATCTTGCCGCCGCGGAGCGTTTTCGCCCCCTGCTCCCCCATCACCCAGGCGAGCGCGTCGACGACGTTCGACTTACCCGACCCGTTGGGGCCGACGATGCACGTCACCCCGGGCTCGAGGGCGAACGTCGTAGGCTGCGCGAAGGATTTGAACCCCTTGAGCGTCACGCTCTTCAGGTGCATGAGGGGCCTCCGGTGTCGTCGTCGCGTCCACGCTAGCGGACGAATCGTCGCCGTCTCTTGACGGCGCGCCCGGGGCGACGCTAGTGTCGGGGCTCGCGTCAGAAGTCCGAGAAAGGAGGTCCTCGACATGATCATCGACATGATGCCCACTGGAGAAGCGTTCATCGCGTTCCCGTTCGCCTCGGGGACCGTCTCCTTCGGCGCCGCTGCGGACACCCGCGCTCACACCGGCCACTAACCGCCGCCTCACGTGAGCTCCGTCTTCGGACGGAGTGTGCCTCCCTGCCCCCGGACGTTCCGCGTCCTCTCCACCCCGTGTTCGCCGGGCCACCGGCCCCGGACACGGACGTGCTCCTTCGTGCTGCGGCACGATACTCCGCCGCGCTCGCGGCACCTCACTGCAACGATCGAAATGAGATCACCTCATGCGCACTCTCACCGCGCCGCAGCGCACCTCGGCGGTCATCGCCGCGCTGCAGCATCCCACCCCGACGGGCATCACCGCCCGTCAGACGATCATCGACCGACTGGCCTTGCGGCTCGCGTTGGCACTGCTCCTGTGGAGCACCCGTCCCGGCGCCGATCGCGAACAGATCGACTCCCGCCGCCGAGAGCGGCTCGCCCGCGATGCGCGCGAAGCCGAATGGGACCGCCGCCGTGCGCTCCTCGCCCCGCGTCGATGACCCCCTCGGGGGCTGCGACACCGTCGCAGCCCCCGACCACACACCGTCCCGGAAGAAGACCATGACGACCGCACCCTACGAACTCCGTCCCCTTACCGTTCCCGCATCCGTCGATGCGCCCGACGCCGCCGACTTCCTCGCGATGGTCGACGTCCGTAACGAGATCTATCGAGAGATCAGCGACAACGACGACGAAGCCGCGACCGCGGCGCAGCTGTTGCCGCACTTCCAGGAGAACCCCGACAACGACAAGCGCAGCTGGATCGTCATCGTCGGCGACGACGTCGTCGGCCGGGTCATCGTCGACATCCCCGCAGAGGCGGGGTCGCAGGTCGCCTACTGGATCATCGAGCTCCTCGAGCGCGTCCAGGGTCGAGGCATCGGCAGCGAGCTTCTCGGCGTCGTCGAGGACACCGCGCGGAAGGCGGGTCGCACCGTCCTCGAGTCCTGGGCGGAGCATCCCGAACCGCACCCCGGGGCCCCGACGGAACGACTGGCCGCTCCCACCGGCTTCGGGACCATCCCGCTCGATCGTCCGGCGCGCTACTACCGGCGCCACGGCCACACCCTCGAACAGGTCGACCGCAAGAGCATCCTCGAGATCGAGCCGTCGTTGTCGACGGTCACGGCGATGCAGGCAGAGGCGTTGGTTCACGCGGCCGGCTACCGGGTCGAGCAATGGACGCTGCCCGTGCCGGACCGGTACCGGGAGAGCTTCGCGTGGGCGAAGTCCCGCATGTCTACGGATGCTCCGGCCGCCGGCCTCGAGGTGGACGAGGAGGTATGGGATCTCGAACGCCTCGGACGGCACGAGGCTCGCTACCTCGAGGCCGGACAGACCGTGCTGGTCACCGCGGCGGTCCACGAAGCCTCCGGTCAGGTGGTCGCCTTCAACGAGCTGTGTTCCGGCGCGGACCCGACCGCGACAAGCCAGCAGATGGACACCCTGGTGCTCCGCGAACACCGGGGACACCGACTCGGGCAGCTCATCAAGTGCGCCGGGATCCTCCGCTGGCGGGAGATCGCACCCCAGTCACCGAGGATCATCACCTGGAACGCCGAGGAGAACCGTCCCATGCTCAGCATCAACGAGGCGATCGGGTTCGCACCCGCCGCGTACATCGGAGCGTGGAAGAAGGTGTTCGGCTAGCCCCGGCGCTGACACCTGGGGCAGTAGTGGCTCGAGCGGTTGGTGAAGCTCACGCGGACGATCGGTGTGCCGCAGCGGGGACAGGCTTCGCCGGTGCGGCCGTACGCGTTGAGGGAATGGGCGAAGTAGCCCGCCTGCCCGTTGACGTTCACGTACTGTGCGTCGAAGCTGGTCCCCCCTTCGGCGAGGGCTCGGTGCAGCACTGCCCGAACCTCGTCGAGGAGCCTGCGCACCACTCGTGACGAGAGGTCGTCAGCCGAGCGCTCCGGGTGGATCCGCGCCGCCCAGAGCGACTCGTCCGCGTAGATGTTCCCGATGCCGCTCACCACGGTCTGGTCGAGCAGCACCCGTTTGATGGCCGAACGCGTGCGTGCCAACCGGGCACGGAACACGGTCTCCTCGAAAGCGGGGTCGAGGGGGTCCCGCGCGATGTGCGCCACCTGAGTCGGGACCAGGGGTGCCTCGCTCCCCCAGCCGCCGGCCGCGGCGTCAGGTGTGGGGATCAGCCGGTCCAGGGCCAGCGAGCCGAAGGTGCGCTGATCGACGAAGACCACAGCGACATCGGCATGGGTGGGATGCCGGATGTCGAACCGGATCCGTTCGTGGCGGAGCTCCGGCGTCCCCGAGGAGCGCAGCAGCATCTGGCCGCTCATACCGAGGTGACCGACGATCGCCTCGGACTCGGCGCGCCCGTCGGCGTCGCCGAGCGGCATCCACAAGAACTTGCCGCGACGGACGACGGCGTCCACCCTCCGCCCGGTCAGGCGGTGCTCGAAATCTGCTGCACTGCCATCGTGTCGGGTCAGCGATCGCGGATCGAGGACCGTGACGGCCTCGATCCGCGAGCCAGCCAGGGCGGGGGCGAGGCCCGCGCGGACGACCTCGACTTCGGGGAGCTCGGGCACGTCTGCTCAGGACCGAGCCGACAGCTCGCGCCAGACGGCGAGAGCAGCCGCCATCTCGGCCTGCTTCTTGCTGGAGCCGCGGCCGCTTCGTGACACATCGCCGACGGCGACGGTCGCGGTGAACACCCGGTGGTGATCGGGCCCCTCGGCTTCGACGCTGTACGAAGGGACCGGACGCCCGGATCGCGCCGCGAGCTCTTGGAGCGCCGTCTTCGGGTCCATCGCCGCACCGTAACGCTCGGGATCCGCCATCAGCGGCGACACCAGGCGGAGGACGAGTGCGGTGGCCTCCTCGATTCCCGCAGACAGATAGGCGGCGCCGATGAGCGCCTCCGTCGTGTCGGCGAGGATGGAGTCCTTGTCGCGTCCGCCGGTCTGGTCCTCACCGCGGCCGAGCCGCAGATGAGTTCCGAGCCCCATTCCGCGGGCGACCTCCGCCAACGCGACCGTCGACACCACGCTCGCACGACGCTTGGCCAACGACCCTTCGTCGAGGTCGGGGTGCGAGCGGTAGAGATGGACGGTCACCGCCATCCCGAGGATGGAGTCGCCGAGGAACTCCAGACGCTCGTTGTGAGCGATGCCTCCGTGCTCGTAGGCGTACGACCGGTGGGTGAGCGCAAGCGACACAAGCTCGGGGTCGATGTCGACCCCGAGCTTGTGTGTGAGCACCGAGTGATCGGTGGTGGCGTCTGTCACGACGCGCCGATCAGATGTCGGCGACCTTGCGGCCCTTGTATTCGAGGAACAGCTCCGTGCCCTGCGAGTCGGTGACGACCTTCGCCTGGTGGGGACGGCTGTAGACGACCTTGCCGTTCTCGATGGTCTTGACGAGCGTGGGGGCCTCGGCCTTCCACTGCGCGCGACGCGAACGGGTGTTGGAGCGGGAGACCTTCCGCTTCGGGGGGTTACCTGCCATGGTCAGCTCTTCTCTGTGTCGTCGGCGGCGGGGCGTGATGCTTCGCCGTCGTGGTCTGTGGGTGGGGCCGACAAGGCGGCCAGCGCAGTCCAGCGCGGGTCGATCTGAGTCTCCGTGACCGGTGCTTCGGTCAGCTTCTCACCCGTGGACGGATCAAGTCCGGGGCAGTCCGGCTGACACACCGGCTGGAACGGAAGCGACAGGACGATCGCATCCCTGACTCCTGTTTCAAGATCCACGTGGTCGTCTTGAACCTCGAAGTCAGTCGCTTCGTCCCCAGAATACCCGAAGAGCTCCTGAAACTCGACTTCGAGGGGGCGTGTCAGGTCCGTGAGGCACCGGCTGCACTGTCCGTCGTAGGTCGTGGAGATCTCCGCGGTGACGAGGATGCCCTCGTGGACGGATTCCAGACGAGCGTCGACATGGACGTCTTCACCCGCCGGAACCCAGGCGAGTCCCTCGCCCCATTTCTCGGCGACAGGCACCGTCAGCTCGAATTCGCGCATCTCCCCGGGAGCCCGGAGGATGTCGCGGACGGGAAGGACGAAGGGACCGCTCACACGCTTTCTGACCACGGTCGTCCATCGTACGCGTGACGGGGAGCTCCCGGGCCGGATCAGCCTTCGCGAGCACCGGTGTCGAGGAATCGAGCCACCGGCGCGGGCACGAACGGCGACACATCCCCGCCGAGCGATGCCACCTGACGCACGAGCGAACTGGACACCAGGGCGTGAGCGGGGTCGGGCAACAGGAACACGGTCTCGATGTGCGCAAGATGCCGGTTCACGATCGCCATCGGGGTCTCGTAGGCGACGTCGACTTGGGAGCGGATCCCCTTGACCAGGACTCCGGCGCCGACGTCGGTCGCATAGTCGACGAGGAGGCCGACGCTCCAGGCGGCCACGATGACGTCGCCGTCGATGTCGCTCTCGGAGATCGACTGTTCGAGGAGCGACAGTCGCTGAGCGATCGGCAGCATCGCCTCTTTGCCGGGGTTGTGCACGACGAGCACGTGCAACTGGTCGTAGAGGGCTGCGGCGCGCCGGATGACGTCGAGATGCCCGAGCGTCGGCGGGTCGAACGACCCCGGCACCACGGCGATCCGGTTGTTCATGCCGTCGAGCCTAACGACAGAGAGCCCGCGCCGCGCCCCGGCTCAGTTCTTCGCGAGCGCCGCGCGTTCCCGCTGACTCACGCGACCGGCGATCGCCGCAGCGAGTCCAGGGGCTCCGTCGAGGGTCGGGTCGTCGGCGAGAAGACGCTCCGCCTCGGCGCGGGCCGTCGCGATCAGGTCTGCATCGGCGACGACGCGCAGCAGCCGCAGCGACGACCGCACGCCGGATTGCGCGTCACCGAGGACGTCACCCTCGCCGCGCAGCTCGAGATCGACCTCGGCGAGTTCGAAACCGTCCGTCGTCGCGGCGACGGCCTCGACGCGCTGTCGTGCCGGCGTGAACGGGTCGGCCTCGGTGACCAGCAGGCAGAGCCCGGGAACTGAGCCGCGGCCGACACGCCCGCGGAGCTGGTGGAGCTGCGAGACGCCGAATCGATCCGCCTCGAGGATCACCATGGTCGAGGCGTTCGGGACGTCGACACCGACTTCGACCACCGTCGTGGCGACCAGCACGTCGATGTCGCCACGCGCGAAGGCCTGCATGACGGCATCCTTCTCGTCACCGGGCATCTTGCCGTGGAGGATCTCGACGCGGATGTCCCGGTAATCGGGATGCCCCGACAGCAGCGCGGCCGCCTGCACGACTCCCCAGCGCGTCCGGGCGGGCTCCTCGGTCTCGGGACTCTCCTCGTCGGTCGCGTCGGTCGCAGCGTCGATCGCCGGACACACCACGAACGCCTGCCTCCCGAGTCGGACCTCCTCGGCGACGCGCTCCCAGACGCGCGCGAACCACGCGGGCTTCTCCCCCACGGGCGCGACGAAGCTCGAGATCCCGGCGCGGCCCCCGGGCATCGTCCGGATCGTCGACACGTCGAGGTCGCCGAACACGGTCATGGCGACCGTACGGGGGATCGGGGTGGCGGTGAGGACGAGGACGTGCGGCGAACTCCCTTTGGCGCGCAGCGTCTCGCGCTGGTCGACCCCGAAGCGATGCTGCTCGTCGACCACGACGAGTCCGAGATCCGCGAACGTCGTGGACTCGCTCAGCAGCGCGTGGGTTCCCACGACGATGCGCGATTGCCCCGAGGCAACCCGCAGGGCCGCCCGTCGCCGCTCGGCCGCGCCCAGCTGCCCGGTGAGCAACGTGGGCATGAGTTCGGGTGCGAGCTCGGGTCCCAGCATCCGAGCCATGGAACGCACGTGCTGGGCGGCCAGGACCTCCGTCGGGGCGATCAGCGCGGACTGCCCGCCCGACTGGGCGACCTGGAGCATGGCTCGGAGCGCGACGAGGGTCTTGCCGGACCCCACCTCGCCCTGCACGAGGCGGTTCATCGGCCACGGGGCGACGAGGTCCGCGGCGACGCGGTCACCGACGCTCAGCTGGTCGGGTGTGCGCTCGAACGGCAGCCGTGCGTCGAATCGGGCGAGAAGGTCGCCGGGTGGCCGGGCGGTCGCGGACATCATCCGGACGAAGTGACGCTGTTGCAGGAGGGCTGCCTGAAGGACGAACGCCTCGTGCATCCGGAGGGTCTCGCGTGCCGGATCGATCTGGTCGAAGGACTCCGGATCGTGGATGCGGGTCAGCGCCGTGCGGGCGTCGAGAAGGCCCTGAGCGGCGCGGAAGGCGTCGGGGAGAGGCTCGGGCACGCCCGTCAGCGCAGGGAGCACCAGGTCCACGCACTTCTTGACCTGCCAGCTCGAGAAGGTGCTCGTCGCCGGATAGATCGGGATGGGGCGATTCCGCCACGCCTCCGCGGTGAGCCGCGCCGTTCCCTCGTCGTCGAAGAGCTGGTAGTCGGGATGCGTCAACTGCTTCTGACCGCGGTACTCCCCCACCTTGCCGGAGAAGATGCCCTGCCGGCCGGCCGTGAGATCCTTCACGCGCCAGGACTGCCCGAAGAACGTGAGCGACATGGTTCCCTCGCCGTCGCCGATGACGACCTCGACGAGTTCCCCCCGGCGGCCCCGCATCGGCCTCGTCGACGCGGAGCGGACCTCGGCCACGATCGTGACGAGCTCGCCGACCGGAAGAGCGGCGATGTGTGTCAGCTCCCCGCGGTTGGCGTACCGCCTCGGGTAGTGCCCCAGCAACTCCCCCACTGTCGTCATGTGGAAGGCGCGCTTCAGCCCCTTCGCCAGGTTGTCGCCGACCGCCTCGTGCAGGGGCGTGTCGAGCGAGTACGAGGCCATGCGATGAGTCTACGAGCGACCGCCGACGCGGATATCGTGTGGGGGTGACGAGGATCATCGCCGGGGCCGCCGGATCGCTGCCGCTCGCCGTCCCGAGCGCCGGGACGCGGCCGACGAGCGAACGTGTGCGGGAGTCGCTGTTCGGCGCTCTGGAATCCGCGAACCTCATCGAGTCCGCCGCCGTCCTCGATCTCTACGCGGGATCAGGCGCGCTCGGGCTCGAGGCCGTGAGCCGCGGGGCGTCGTCGGCCGACCTCGTCGAGCGGGCGCCGCGCGCGGCATCCGTCATCGAGCGGAACGTCCGAGCCGTCGCCCGCAGTCTCCCGGATCGGCGGGTGACGGTGCACCGGTCCTCCGCGGATGCGTTCCTCCGCGCCGGCGGACCGTCTTTCGACCTCGTGTTCGTGGACCCGCCCTACGACATGACGGATGCCGAGGTGTCCACGACGCTCGCACTCCTGACTCCTCGGCTCACCGACTCCGCGGTCGTCGTCGTCGAACGGGCCACGCGCTCCGGCGAGCCCGATCTGCCCGCAGGCCTCGTCGTGGACCGCGCGAAGAAGTACGGCGACACGACCCTCTGGTGGCTCGCCCCCGCCGATGCCGCGGACGCGGGTCAGCCGAGCGCCGAGTCCCAGTCGGCGTAGGGATCCCAGCCGCCTCGCGTCGAGGGGACGGCGCCCTGCGCGAGGACGGCGGCGTCGCCGCGCACCCGCACGTGGCCGATGACCTCGAAGCCGGTCGGCGTGGACCCGGCCGGGAAGCAGGCGAGGAGAGCGTGGTCCTCGCCGCCCGAGAGTGCGTCGTCATCGAGATCGACATCGATCGACAGTGTCACGCGCGAGGCGTCCGCGATCCGTGAGGCATCGAGCAGGAGCCCGTCGGAGACGTCCATGAGCGCCGTCGCTCCCGCCCGCGCGGCGAGAACGCCGAGTTCGATCGGCGGACGAGGGCGCAACTGCGCGTCGAGGTCGTGCTGCTCGGCAGGCGTGAGGACGTCACGATCGATCGGGACGGGTGTGCCCGCGGCATCCCGGAACCGGTCGAACAGGATCCGAAGGCCCCGCGCCGCCGCGCCCAGCTCACCCGCCACCGCGATCTCGTCTCCGGGACGCGCGCCGGACCGGCGGACGGGCTCCACTCCGTCGAGCACGCCGAGGGCGGTGACGGCGACCGTGAGCGTCTCGGACACGGTGAGGTCGCCCCCCTCGACCGCGCAGCCCGGCGCGAGATCGGCGAGGGCGTCGCGGAAGCCGGACGCCAGAGCCTCGACGAAGGTCGCCGGCAGCCAGTCCGGCAGCGCCAGGGCGACGAGGAGCGCAGTGGGCCTCGCGCCCATCGCAGCGACATCGGCGATGTTCACCGCAGCGGATTTGTAGCCGAGATCGTAGGGCGAGGTCCAGGCGAGGCGGAAGTCGGGCCCGTGTACGAGGGTGTCCGTCGTGGCCACGATCCGCCCGCCAGGAACGGCGAGCACGGCGGCGTCGTCCCCGGGGCCGATCTCGGCACGCGACGCCGGTCCCAGTACACGGAGGATGCGGGCCAGGAGCTCCTTCTCGGACACGTCGCGCACACGGAGCTCACCCATGCGTCCACGGTAGCCTGGAGCGATGCCCCGGACCCGCTCGACCACTGCGCTCGCCCTGCTCGTAGCCGGGGTCGCCGCCTTGTCCGGCTGCTCCTCGACCGTCGCCGTCAAGGCCGCTCCGAACGCCGACGATCCGCGCTGCGCACAGGTGATGGTCCTCCTCCCCGACGTCCTGGGAGATCAGTCGCGCCGCTGGACCGACGCGCAGTCCACCGCGGCGTGGGGCGACCCGACGACCGTCCAGTTCACCTGCGGCACACAGCCGACGGGACCGACGACGCTCCCGTGCTTCACGGTCGACGGCGTCGACTGGGTCGTGGACGACTCGCGCGCGCCGTTGTACCGGATCGCCACCTACGGGCGGACGCCCGCAGCGGAGCTCATCGTCGACTACGACGCCGTCTCGTCGAGCGGTCCCGTCTCGGCGCTCAGCCGATTGATCACGAAGCGGTTCGAGGTCACCGGAAAGTGCGTGGCTCCGACCGAGGGGCAGCCCTGACCCGGTTTACCGCGCCAGTTCGATGAGCTCGGTGATCAGGTCGGGGTAGCTCAGCCCGCTCTGGATCCAGCACGTCGGGAACATCGAGATCGGGGTGAACCCGGGCATCGTGTTCACCTCGTTCACGAAGAACTCGCTGCCGGTGTAGAAGAAGTCGACGCGCGACAGCCCCTGTCCCCCGACCGCCTCGAACGCCTGCGCCGCGACCCGCTGCATCTCGCGCAACTCACCGTCGTGCAGGTCGGCTGGACAGACGAGATCGATCCCGGGAGCGCCGAGGTACTTCGCCTCGAAGTCGTAGAAATCCCGCCCGCTGACGACGATCTCCCCCGCCACGCTGACGCGCGGCTCGGCGCCGTCCCGGCCCTGCAGGACGCCGCACTCCACCTCGCGCCCCGTCACGGCCTGCTCGACGAGAACGCTGGTGTCTTCGGCGAAGGCGGTGTCGAGGGCGGCATCCAGGCCCTCCCATTCGGACACCTTCGACACGCCGACGCTGGACCCGGCGCGGGCCGGCTTCACGAAGACCGGAAGACCGAGGGCACGGATGCGGCGTCGCCACAGGTCATCGTCGCGCTCGAGCGCTGCGCGGGTGACGGTCACCCACGGCACGACGGGAACGCCGGCCGCGCGGAGGACGCTCTTGGTCGTGTGCTTGTCCATGCCGATCGCCGACATGAGCAGGCCCGCTCCGACGTAGGGCAGGTCGAGGAGCTCGAGGAAGCCCTGGACAGTGCCGTCCTCGCCGAAGCGGCCGTGGAGGATGGGGAAGACCACATCGATCTCACCGAGGGACTCGACCGCCCCGTCGGGGCGACGCACCGACAGCGTCCGGTTCGCCGTCGACTCCGGCCAGACGATCCGCGTGCCGTTGTCGACGACCTCGGGGAGCCGCTCGGGATTCAGCGCGAACTTGTCGGGATCGTCGTCCTCGAGGACGTACGCTCCCTCGCGCGTGATCCCGACGGGGATGACGCGGTACCGCTCACGATCGATCGCGCGCAGCACCCCGCCCGCCGTGGCGGAACTTATCGAATGCTCGCTGGAACGCCCTCCGAAGAGCAGAACCACTACCGCCTGAACCATTCTGAGTCCTCTCCTCCGTGGGCTCATCGTCATCCGTTGTGAGGTGCGGTGCGATGTCACGGGGGTTCATCGTGCCGTCGAGCACCATCTTGACCTGCTCGACGATGGGCATCTGGACGCCGGCTTCCTTGGCGAGCTGGAGGACGGGGGCGACGGAGGCGAGGCCTTCGGCCGTCTGGTCCATCTGCTTCACGACCTCCGTGAAGCTGTAGCCCTGTCCGAGCAGGCGGCCGGCGGTGTTGTTGCGGCTGAGGGGCGACTGGCACGTCGCGATCAGGTCGCCGAGTCCGGCGAGTCCCTGCAGCGTCTCGGGCTGCGCCCCCTGGGCGACGGCGAAATCCGTCATCTCGACGAGGCCTCGCGTGATGATCGACGCTTTCGTGTTCTCGCCGTAGCCGACACCGTCGACGATGCCGATCGCCACCGCGATCAAGTTCTTCAGCACCCCGCCGAACTCGGTGCCGATGACGTCCGTGTTGACGAACGTGCGAAAGTAGGTGTTGCGGGCGATGCGCGCAACGGCTTCGGCCGTCTCCTGGCTCGACGACGAGATGACCGCGGCGGTCGGCTGCTCGCGGGCGATCTCGAGGGCGAGATTCGGGCCGGATGCCACGGCGATGCGGTCGGGGTCGCAACGGAGCTCCTGCTCGAGGACCTGACTCATCCTCAGTCCGGTCTTCTTCTCCACGCCCTTCATCAGCGACACGATGGGCGCGTCGCCGGCGGCGAGGATGGGGCGGACGGCCTTGAGGTTCTGACGGAGCGCTTGGCTGGAGATGGCGATGTAGACCTGCGTCGCCCCGTCGAGGGCCTCGGCGAGGTGGTGGGTCGCGGACAGACCGCGCGGCAGGTTGATGCCCGGGAGGTACTGCGAGTTCCGCTTGCCCTCGCGGATCTCGTGAGCGAGCTCGGCGCGTCGCGCCCACATCATGACGTCCGCGCCGCCGTCGGCGAGGACCTTCCCGAACGTCGTTCCCCAGCTTCCGGAACCGAGGACCGCGACCCGGGGAGCCGCGGCGTCGCGGCGCGACGATTCCCTAGGAGTCAAGGCGTCCCGTTTCGTTCTGCCCGTGCTTGGCCGGATTCCAGCGCTCGGCGGGCGGCTCCTCGCCGCGGAGGCGACCGAGGAGGATCGAGATGTCCCGCATGACGGCATCCGTCGCCGCGACGAGCGTGGCGGGGGTCGTGTCGGTGAACGCGGACAGGTCGACGGGAGGACCCACGAGCACGCGCACCCGGCGACGCGGCGGCCACAGCCGCAGGCGCCCGTACCGCGGCAGGATCTCCTGCACACCCCACGTCGCGACGGGGATGACGGGGAGTGTCTCGGCCGCGGCGAGGGCGAGGCGCACGGCGCCCGTCTTGCCCCGCATCGGCCACATGTCGGGGTCGCGGGTCAGCGAACCCTCGGGATACACGATGACGCCGCGCTGCTCGGCGACGAGGGCGTTCGACTGCGCGAGCGTCTGCGTCGCCGCCGCCGAGTTCGAGGCCCGGGCCACGGGGATCATGCCCGTCGCCCGCAAGAGGGCACCCAGGACCGGGACCTTGAACAGACTCTCCTTGGCCATGAACCGGGGCGCCCGGCCCATCCGCCAGGTCGCGACGGCGACGATCACCGGATCGAACTCGCTGTAGTGGTTCGGGGCGAGGACGTAGGCGCCCTCGAGCGGCAGGTTCTCGGCGCCCTCGATCTCGATCTTCGCGAACCATCCCGTGGCGGGGATGACGATCATGGCGGCGGGCCAGAAGACGCTCGGGCGGGTCTTCTCAGCCGACGCGTGACGACGAGGGCTCACCCGGGTCACTCCGTGACGTCGAAGTCGGCGCCGAGGTCCGTCAGCTTCTCGAGGAACTTCTCGTAGCCGCGACGGATGATCCCGATGTTGCGAACGGTCGACTCGCCCTCGGCCGCCAGCGCGGCGATGACGTAGGAGTAGCCGCCGCGGAGGTCCGGGACCACGACGTCGGCACCGTGGAGGGGCGTCGGACCGTTGATGACAGCGGCCTGCTCGAGGGCGCGGCGGGGAACGCGTCGCTCGGAGCTCGCGATGCCGTCGGGGTGCACGACGATGTCGGCGCCCATCTGGACCAGAGCGCGGGTGAAGCCGAGCCGGTTCTCATACACAGTCTCGTGGACGACGGACTCACCCTCGGCCTGCGTCAGGGCCACGATGAGCGGCTGCTGCCAGTCGGTCATGAACCCGGGGTGCACGTCGGTCTCGACCATGACGGGCTTGAGCGGACCGCCGCGGCGGAAGCGGATGCCGTCCTCGGCGATGTCGAAGTCGCCACCGACCTTGCGGAATACGTTGAGGAAGGTCAGCATCTCCTGCTGCTTGGCGCCGCCGACGAAGATGTCGCCGTCGGTGGCCAGGGCGGCGGCGGCCCACGAGGCGGCCTCGTTGCGGTCGAAGATCGCCCGGTGGTCGTAGCCGCGGAGAGATTCGACGCCTTCGATGAAGATCACCCGGTTGGGCTCGTAAGAGATGATCGCGCCCATCTTCTGCAGGACGGCGATCAGGTCCATGATCTCGGGCTCGATGGCCGCGTTCCGAAGCTCGGTCGTCCCCTTCGCCCGGACCGCGGTGAGCAGGACCTGCTCGGTCGCGCCGACGCTCGGGTAGGGCAGCTCGATGTTGGCGCCGTGAAGGCCGCCGGGCGCCGACAGCCGGATGCCGCTCGGGAGCTTGTCGACGATGGCGCCGAACGAGCGGAGCGCGTCGAGGTGGAAGTCGATCGGGCGGTCGCCGATGCGGCATCCGCCGAGGTCGGGGATGAACGCCTGGCCGAGCAGGTGCAGCAGAGGCCCGCAGAAGAGGATCGGGATGCGAGACGCACCGGCGTGGGCGTCGATCTCCTCCATGTGAGCCGAGACCGCTCCGCTCGGGTCGAGCCGGAGGACGCCGTCCTCGAGGTCCTCGACGTGGACGCCGTGGACCTCGAGGAGCGAACGCACGACGTGGACGTCGCTGATGTCCGGCACATCCCGGAGGATGCTGGCGGTCTCACCCAGGAGGGCGGCCACCATCGCCTTCGTTGCGAGGTTCTTCGCCCCCTTCACCTCGACCCGGCCGCGCAACGGTCGTCCGCCGCGGATCCGGAGCGTCTGACCCGTATTACCGCCGCCGGCGGGGGTGGACGCGGAGTCGCTGAGAAGTGTGTTCATGGGTGGGACCTCATTACTGGTGTCGAGGAAGCGTGGTCGGCCCCGTTGTGCGGGGCGCTGGCCGATCAGCGGACGGGGAGCGTCCGCGGCCGCCACGCCTCGCGGCGCGCCTCGAACTGCGCGATCTGATCTTCGCTGCGCAGCGTGAGCCCGATGTCGTCGAGCCCTTCGAGAAGCCGCCACCTAGTGTAATCGTCGATCTCGAACGAGGCCTGGAGGTCGCCGACCGCCACCGTTCGTGTCTCGAGGTCCACGGTGATCTCGCGGCCGGGGTCAGCCTCGAGAGCCGCCCAGATGGCCTCGAGGACGTCTTCGGTGACGACGCCGGTGACGAGGCCCTGCTTGCCGGAGTTGCCGCGGAAGATGTCGGCGAACTTCGTGCTGAGGACGACGCGGAATCCGTAATCGCGAAGAGCCCAGACGGCGTGCTCACGGCTCGACCCCGTCCCGAAGTCCGGGCCGGCGACGAGGACGGACCCGCCGCGGTAGGCATCCTGATTGAGGACGAACGTGGGGTCCTGTCGCCAGTTCGCGAAGAGCGCGTCCTCGAAACCCGTCTTCGTGACGCGCTTCAGGTAGACGGCCGGGATGATCTGGTCCGTGTCGACCGCGGAGCGCTTCAGGGGCACGCCGACGCCGGTGTGGCGGGTGAACTTCTCCATGTCAGGCCTCCGTCAGGGTCAGGGCGTCGAGGTCGCTCGGGCTCGCGAGGCGGCCCAGGACCGCCGTCGCCGCAGCGACCAGCGGCGACACGAGGTGGGTGCGGCCGCCCTTGCCCTGGCGGCCCTCGAAGTTGCGATTGCTCGTGGAGGCGCAGCGCTCCCCCGGGGCGAGCTGGTCGGGGTTCATCCCGAGGCACATCGAGCATCCGGCGAAGCGCCATTCGGCACCGAAGTCCGTGAAAATCTTGTCCAGGCCCTCGGCTTCGGCTTCGAGGCGGACGCGGGCGGAACCCGGGACCACCATGACGCGGACGCCCGGGGCCTTGGTGCGACCCGCCACGATCGATGCGAACTGGCGGAGATCCTCGATGCGGCTGTTCGTGCACGAGCCCATGAAGACGGCATCCACCGCGACGTCCTTCAGGGCGGTGCCCGGCGCGAGATCCATGTACTCCAGAGCCCGCTCCGCGGCCGCGCGTTCGTTCGGGTCGGCCATCTCGGCGGGTTCGGGGATGACGCCGTTCAGCGAGACGCCCTGGCCGGGGTTCGTGCCCCACGTGACGAAGGGTTCGAGCTCGTCGGCAGCGAGGAAGACCTCCGCGTCGTAGACGGCTCCCTCATCGGAGGGCAGCGTCCGCCAGTAGGCGACCGCCTCGTCCCAGTCGGCCCCCTGCGGGGCGTGCGGCTTGTCCTTCACGTACGCGAAGGTAGTCTCGTCCGGCGCGATCATCCCCGCGCGGGCGCCCGCCTCGATCGACATGTTGCAGATCGTCATACGCCCCTCCATCGAGAGGGCGCGGATGGCGGAGCCGCGGAACTCGAGGACGTAGCCCTGCCCGCCGTTCGCGCCGATCTTCGCGATGATCGCGAGGATGATGTCCTTCGCGCTCACGCCGGGCTTCAGGGTGCCCTCGACGGTGATCGCCATGGTCTTGAAAGGCTTGAGCGGCAGCGTCTGCGTCGCGAGGACGTGCTCGACCTCGCTCGTGCCGATGCCGAATGCCATCGCCCCGAACGCGCCGTGGGTCGAGGTGTGGGAGTCGCCGCAGACCACGGTGATGCCCGGCATCGTCAGACCCAGCTGGGGTCCCACGACGTGCACGATCCCCTGCTCCTTGTCGCCCAGCGAGTGCAGGCGGACGCCGAACTCCTCGGCGTTGCGGCGGAGGGTCTCGATCTGCGTGCGGCTCGTGAGGTCGGCGATCGGCTTGTCGATCTCGAGCGTCGGCGTGTTGTGATCCTCCGTCGCGATCGTGAGGTCGAGACGGCGAACCGGTCGTCCCTCCGCGCGGAGACCGTCGAAGGCCTGCGGGCTCGTCACCTCGTGGACGAGGTGCAGGTCGATGTAGATGAGGTCGGGGCTGCCGCCCTCGCCCTTCACGACGAGGTGGTCGTCCCACACCTTCTCAGCGAGGGTCCGGGGACGGTCGGGAATCGTGCTCATGTTGTCTCCTGATGTCGGATGGCGCCCGCGACAGCCTCCGCGACGAGAGAGGGCTCAGAACGAGGTCTCGTCGCGGCCGATAAGGAGTCGAGCGGTCCGCACGGCGTCAGACTATCACCGGCCTCCCGGCGACGTGCGCGACCGCGCCCCGGTCAGGGACGGACGCGCGGCGATCCTCACCGGGCGTCGTCGGAGGGACGCGTCTCGACCGTGGGAGGGGTCCCCTGTTCAGCGGCGACGTCCTCCGCGTGGCGGACGGGCGTCGGCCCGGTTGCGGGGAGCGGTTCCCGCAGCCCCTCGCGGCGCGCCGCGATGAGACTGGCGATCGTCGCGACCGCCATCGAACCGACGATGACCCCGAGAGACACCCAGGTGGAGATCTCCGGAGCCCACTCCACGTGCTCCCCGCCGTTGATGAACGGCAGCTCGTTCTCGTGGAGGGCGTGGAGGACGAGCTTGACGCCGATGAACGCCAGGATGAACGCGATGCCGAAGTGCAGGTACTTCAGCCGGTCCAGGAGTCCGCCGAGCAGGAAGTAGAGCTGGCGGAGCCCCATCAGCGCGAAGATGTTCGCCGTGAAGACGATGAAGGCGCTCTGCGTGATGCCGAAGATCGCCGGAATCGAGTCGATCGCGAACAGCAGATCTGTCATGCCGAGAGCCGCGAACACGATGATCATCGGCGTGAAGACCTTCTTGCCGTCGATCACCGTCCGCACCTTCGCACCGTCGTACTCCTCGGACACCTTCATCCGGCGCCGGAGGAGCCTGACGAGGAAGCTCTCCTTCTTCTCCTCGTCCTCGTCGTCCTCACCGTCGAAGGCCTGCTTCCAGGCCGTGTAGATGAGGAAGGCGCCGAACAGGTAGAAGACCCAGCTGAACTGCTCGATGATGGCGGCGCCCAGCAGGATGAAGATGCCCCGTAGGACGAGCGCGATGATGATCCCGACCATCAGCACCTTCTGCTGCGCCGCCCGCGGCACCGAGAACTGGCTCATGATCAGCACGAACACGAAGAGGTTGTCGATGGAGAGGCTGTACTCGGTCAGCCAGCCCGCGACGAACTGCCCGGCGTACTCCCCGTTCGTGACGACGAGCATCAGGAGCGCGAAGAGGAGGGCGAGCGCCACGTAGAACACGACCCAGAGGGTGGATTCCTTCGTCGACGGGACGTGCGGGCGCTTGATGATCAGCAGCAGGTCGGCGACGAGGATGAGCGTCAGACCGACGAGCGAGCCGACCTCGAACCAGAGGGGGAGCTCCATGGGGGCCTTTCGTGCGGGGGCGACCCTAAGAGTACCTTTCGAGTTGTCTGAGACGATCCCTCACGCGGCGACACTCCCCCATCGACAGGACGAACGAGGATGCCATGGCCGACCCGCTCGCACGGCGTGACGCGGACCTGGTGGCAGCCGCCGCACGGGGCGACCAGCAGGCCTTCCGCGAGCTGTATCGCGCCTACGCGCGGCCCGTGTACTGGCTCGCCCATGGGCTCCTGGGCGACACATCGGATGCGGAGGACGTCATGCAGGAGACCTTCCTGGTCGCGTGGCGACGCCTGCCGACGCTCGATCTCGTGAGCGATTCGCTCCTTCCGTGGCTCGTGACGATCTGCCGGTTCCAGAGTGCGAATCGGATGCGGCGACAGCGGCGCGACCGGCTGAACACCGACGCGGGGGTCGATGAGACCATCCCCGGCACGGTCGACGTCGAGGATCAGGTCATCGGCTCGGCGTTGGCGGAGCGCGTCGTCGCGGAACTCGGGACCCTGTCGCCGCTCGATCAGCAGATCTTCCGCTTGTGCGCCACCGAGGGATACGCCTACGCGGCGGCGGCCGAAGAACTGGGGATCTCGCACGCCGTCGTCCGCAACCGCCTCTCGCGGGTCCGCGCCCGCCTGCGCACGGCCCTGGGAACGGAGGGATCATGACCACGGACGACATCGCACTGCCGGAACTGACCCGATCGCGTCAGGACGACATCGAGAGGGCGCTGTTCGCCGAGATCGCTGCGACGGAGAGCAGCACCCGCAACGGTGCGACGCGGCGTCGTCGACGCGGATGGGCCTACGCCGCCGCAGCGGCTGCCGTCCTCGTCGTCGCCGGGTTCGTCGGCCCGGCCCTCGGGAGCGGCGCCGGCGCCGGATCCTTCGCCGACGGCGCCGCGTCGCAGGAGTCGATGGCACGACCGGATGCCGAGGGCACCGAGATGAGCGGTGGCCTGCAGGATCTCGGCGACGCCGGCGCGGCCGCAGCCCCCGTCGACGAGCGAGCCGTGATCGCCCGCGCCGAGGCGCGCCTCGAGGCCGACGACCCCGCCGATGCCGCCGATGAGATCGGGGCGAGAGCCCAGGCATCCAGGGGGTACGTCGAGTCCTTGACCGTCAGCGACGCGGCGACGGATGACGCTGCAGCCACCGGGGATGCCCGCATCACGGTGCGCATCCCCGCGACGGGCCTCACGGACTTCCTCCGCGACCTCGACGACCTGGGCGCCGTCCGAGCCACCGACATCTCACGGGACGACGTCACGGCCGAGACAACAGACCTCCGCGCCCGGATCGCGTCGCTCGAGACGTCCGTGGAGCGCCTCCGCGGACTGATCTCGGATGCCGCCAGCACGGCGGACGTCCTGGCGGCCGAGGAGGCACTCGCCCAGCGTCAGGCGGATCTCGACGCCTTGCGCGCACGGGAGAAGACCCTCGCCGACGATGTCGCGCTCTCGAGCGCGACCATCACGATCTCGCGCCCCGGCCAGGCGGTGGCCGCCGAGCCGGACGGCTTCGGTGACGGGGTCGCCACCGGCTGGAACGCCCTGCTCGTGACGCTCAACGGGGTCGTGATCGGCCTGGGGTTCCTCCTCCCCTGGCTCGCCGTCGCTGCGGTGGTCGTCCTCATCGTCCGGGTGGCGCGGGGTGCGCGCCGGCGGCGACGCACCGACGCCACCGCCGACGACGCCTGAGAACGCATCGGAAACGACGAAACCCCCGACCTGTCGGTCGAGGGTTTCGTCATGTGGTGACCCCAGCGGGATTCGAACCCGCGTTACCGCCGTGAGAGGGCGGCGTACTAGGCCGCTATACGATGGGGCCGCACTTTTCCGTTCCCTCCCTGCGGAGGCAACCGTTCAATTATGCACGACGTTCACAGTCGCGCAAAATCGGCGCGCCCTTGCCAACCTCGCGGCGTCGTGGGTTGACTGGACGCATGCGCGTTACGAAGCACGAACATGCCTGCCTCCGTCTCGACAGCGAGGGCAAGACCCTCCTGATCGACCCCGGTTCCTTCACCCTCCCCCTCGACGACCTCGGCACCCTGGTCGGCGTCGTCCTCACGCACGAGCACCCCGATCACTGGACACCCGCGCAGCTCGACGCGATCCGTTCGCAGGCGCCGGCAGTGCCGGTGTTCGGCCCGGCCGGCGTCGCGGCTGCGGCATCCGACTACGACGTCACCACGGTCGGCGTCGGGGACGAGGTCGAGGTCGGCCCGTTCCGGATGCGGTTCTTCGGCGGGACGCACTCCGTGATCCACGAGTCGATCCCCGTCATCGACAACCTGGGTGTGCTCGTCAACGACGAGTTCTACTACCCCGGTGACTCCTACGCCGTCCCCGAGGGCGTCGATGTCGGCCTCCTCGCCGCACCCGTCGGGGCGCCCTGGCTGAAGATCGGCGAGGCGATCGACTACGTCCTCGCGGTGAAGCCTCGTCGTGCGTTCGGAACTCACGACATGACGCTGTCGCGCGCGGGTCTCGCGATGCACCGCGACCGCCTCAAGTGGGCGACCGAGCAGAACGGCGGCGAGTTCCTGGAGCTCGAGCCGGGCGAGTCCGCCGACACCTGAGCACCTCGACAGAATGACGGATGCCGCGGGGCTTTCGCTCCGCGGCATCCGTCATTTGTGAGGGTCGAGACTCACTCGGCGTCGTGGTCCGTCTCGATGAAGGCGACGAGCTTGTCGAGCGCCTCGTCGGCGCCCTCGCCCTCGGCCTTGAGCGTGACGACGGTGCCCTGCGTGGCACCCAGACCCATGAGGGTGAGGATGCTGCCGGCGTTCTGGTCAGGACCGCCGGGGACGGCGATCGTGACGGGCACACCCGTCTCCTTGACCGCCTGCACGAAGAGCTTGGCGGGGCGGGCGTGCAGTCCGGAGCTGCTCGCGACGGTTGCGGTCCGTTCGGCCATGGTGATTCTTCCTCCTTGAGTCGGTATGACGAGACTATGCCGTGACGGCCACAGCGGGCGCATCGACCTCGAGGGGGCGACGGCGCGCGTAGCGCTTGAGCAGGACCACGGCGACCGCGCTGACAACGGTGCCGACGGCGATCGACAGCAGCCACAGCCAGAAGTTGTCGATGGCGAAGAAGACGAAAACGCCGCCGTGCGGGGCACGCGATGTGACGCCGAAGAACATCGACAGCGCGCCCGTCACGGCGCCGCCCAGCATCGCCGAGGGGATGACGCGGAACACGTCGGCCGCGGCGAACGGGATGGCACCCTCCGAGATGAACGCGGCACCGAGTAGCCACGCCGCCTTGCCGTTCTCACGCTCCGGGGCGGTGAAGAGCCCGCGTCCGAGGACGGTCGAGGCGAGCGCCATCGCGAGGGGCGGGACCATTCCGGCTGCCATGACGGCGGCCATGATCTGGAGGTAGCGCTCGTCGCCGGCGATGCCCTGCGCGAGGTTCGCCGTGGCGAAGCCGTAGGCGACCTTGTTGAGCGGCCCACCGAGGTCGAAGCACATCATGAGCCCGAGGATGACGCCGAGCAGGATGACGCCGGCGCCGGAGAGTCCGGACAGCCAGTCGTTGAGGAGCTTCGTCAGCGCCGCGATCGGACCGCCGAAGACGAACAGCAGCAGCCCCGACGCGAAGATCGAGCCGAGCAAGGGGATGATGACGACCGGCATGAGGCCACGCAGCCAGCGAGGGACCGACAGGCGGTTGAGCCACCACGCGGCGAGACCGGCGAGCAGACCGCCGACGATGGCGCCGATGAAGCCCGCACCCATGAAGGTGGCCGCGGCACCGGCGACGAAACCGGGGGCGATACCCGGCCGGTCCGCCAGGCCGTACGCGATGTAACCGGCCAGGGCGGGGACCAGGAACGCGAACGACAGCTGACCGATCTGGAATGCGGCGGCGCCGAGGTAGTAGACGAGACCCTCGGGCGGCAGGTTCCAGAGGGTGAAGTTCTGGAGCGTGAAGATCGCGTTGTTGACGGTGTGACCGTCCGCGGTGTTCGCGATCTCGTACCCGGCGAGGGCGAATCCGAGGGCGATCAGCAGACCGCCACCGGCGACGAACGGGATCATGTAGCTCACACCGGTGAGCAGCGCCCTGCGGATGGCGCCGCCGAGCGAGGTCGGCGCGGCTTCGCTGGCGGTCGCGGCACCCGACGCGGCGGGAACGCGGGGAGCGTTCGGGTTCTTCGCGGCGGCGACGGCTTCGCGGAGCATCTGAGCAGGCTGCTCGATGCCGCGCTTCACACCGGAACGGACCACGGGCTTGCCGGCGAACCGCGCCTGCTCGCGGACGTCGACGTCGACGGCGAAGATGACGGCGTCGGCCTCGTCGATGATCCGCTGGTCGATGGCCTTGTAGCCGCTCGAGCCCTGCGGCTCGACGGTCAGGTCGACGCCTTCCTTCTGACCGGTCGCCGTGAGTGCGTCCGCCGCCATGAAGGTGTGGGCGATACCCGTGGCGCAGGCCGTGACGGCGACGATTCGCGCCGGGCGCCCGTCGATCATCAGTCCGTCGTCGGTGGCCGACGCGGACGGGCCAGCGGCGCGAGCCTCGGCGCGCGAAGCGGGTGCCGGTGCATCGGCGGCTGCGGCGGCCGGAGCGTCCGAGATCGCGTCGCGGACGATCGCAACGACCTCGTCGGCGGTCGTCGCGGCGCGAAGACCGGCGGTGAAGTCGTCGCGCATGAGGCTGCGCGCGAGCTTCGAGAGCACGGCGAGGTGCTCCTCGGCCGCGGTGTCGGGAGCCGCGATGAGGAAGACGAGGTCCGCCCCGCCGTCCTCAGCGCCGAAGTCGACACCCGGGTTCAGCCTCGCGAAGGCGAGCGATGCCTGGGTGACGGCGGCGCTCTTCGCGTGCGGGATCGCGATGCCGCCGGGCAGGCCGGTCTCGTCCTTCTCCTCGCGGGCCCAGGCGTCGGCGGCGAGTCGAGCCGCATCCGTGGCCCTTCCCTGCGCGGCGACGCGCTGCGCAAGCGCGTCGATGACGGCGCGCTTGTCGGCGCCGAGCGGCTCGTCGATACTGACGAGTTCCGCGGTGATGATCTCAGTCACGGTGACCTCCAGTGGTCGGGTTGTCCTGCTGCAGGAGTCGTCGGACCGGCACCTCGCCGGTCGACAGGTCGTTCGGGGTCGGGGGTTGCGTGCCGGGCAGGGCCGCGGCGGCGGATCCGTAGCGGATGCCGGAGCGCAGCCGCTCCTCGGGCGCGGCGCCGGCCGTCTCGGCCAGCAGGTAGCCGGCGAGGGAGCTGTCGCCTGCGCCCACCGTGCTGCGGACGCGGGTCGGCGGCGGCGTACCGTGCCAGGACCCGCCGTCGGTGACGAGGACGGCACCGTCACCACCGAGGGTGACGAGTGCGGCGCCTACCCGCGCGGGCACGAGGTCGGCGGCGATCGCGGCGACGGCGTCGGCGAGGGCGACCGTGGTGTCGAGGTCTCGCCCCGCGAGCTCGACGAGTTCCTCGTCGTTCGGCTTGACGAGGTCGGGGTGTCCCGAGGCGACGGCGGCCGCGAGCGCCGGTCCCGAGGTGTCGACGGCGATGCGAGGAGCCGCGGCGCCCCACGCCGAACGGACGGCCTCGATGACGGTGACGTAGTAGTCGTCCGGCAGTCCCGGGGCGAGCGAGCCCGCGAGGACGAGCCAGGAGGCGCCCTGCGTGGCGGCGACGACCGCGGCGGTGAGGGCCGCGGCATCCGCTTCGGTGAACGCCGCACCCGGCAGGTTGAGCTTCGTCGTCGTACCGGCCTCGTCGGCGATCGTGACGTTGGCGCGGGTGGCGCCGTCATGCGGAACGATCCTGGCGGGGATGCCGGTGGCTGCCAACGCGACGGCGAAGGGGTCGGCTGCGTCGAGCGGTAGGACCGCGAGAGTGGGGCGGGATGCCGCGGCCACGACGCGTGCGACGTTGATGCCCTTGCCGCCCGCATCCTCCCGTGCGCCGAGCGCCGCCTGCACCTCGCCGACGCGCAGCGGCTCGCCGAGGGCGATGGTGCGATCGAGCGAGGGGTTCGTGGTCAGGGTGACGATCATGCGAGCTGGACCTCCACATCGGCCTCGCGCAGGGCGCCCGCGAGATCTCCCGTGGGCGCGGTGTCGGTCAGGAGGACGTCGACGTCCGAGAGCGACGCGAACGACACGAGCAGCTCGGCGTCGAACTTGTCCCCGTCGGCGACGACCACGACGCGACGCGCGGAAGCGACGATCGCGCGCTTCACGGCCGCCTCGTCGGGGTCGGGGGTGCTGAGGCCGAACCCTGCCGCGACGCCGTTCGTCCCGATGAAGGCGATGTCCGGCCGCAAGCGTCCGATCGCCTCGACCGTCTGGGCCCCGACGGCCGCGGCGGTGAGTCCGCGGACCCGTCCGCCGA
Organism: Microbacterium aquilitoris; assembly: GCF_031932285.1. Classification (NCBI taxonomy): domain Bacteria; kingdom Bacillati; phylum Actinomycetota; class Actinomycetes; order Micrococcales; family Microbacteriaceae; genus Microbacterium; species Microbacterium aquilitoris. The sequence continues at coordinate 801,616 of NZ_JAUZVT010000002.1, read as the reverse complement.
TGGCGGTCAGTCCGATCCCCTGCGCACCGGCCAGGATGTGGGCGACGGACATGGAGTGGGTGACGACTTCGAGGTCGCCCGCGGGGTGGGGCCCGGTCGCGAGAAGCTGAGCAATGGCGCCCGTCGTGGTGCCGGCATCCAGGTACAGAGCACCGTCGAGCTCCTCGCCGAGCAGGTCCACGGCGGCGCGGGCGATGGTCTGCTTGGAGCCGCTCCGCTGCGCCGCGCGCTCCGCGACGGAGGCCTCGGCAGTGCTGGCCCGGGTGCGGTGGACCGCTCCGCCGTGGACGCGTCGGACCACCCCGGACCGCTCGAGGGCTGCCAGATCACGGCGGACCGTCTCGGTCGTGACCCCGAAGCGATCGGCGAGGTCGACCACGGCGACACGACCGTCAGTGGCGATCAGCTGCTCGATCTGCTGCTGGCGCTCCGTTGCGTACATGTGGTCCTCCTCGAACAAGACCACACGTTACAACAGAAACCAACACGAAACAAGAATGGGATACAGCACGACGTGGAGGAAGGCTCAGGCCTCGCTCATGGCGAGGACCTCGCGCTGACCACGGGCAGCGAGCGCGGCGGCACGAGCGGCGATGCGGCGCTCCTGCTCGGCCTGGCCGGCGTCGATGGTCTCCTGGTCGAGCGGGACGCTCTCGACCTTGTTCACACCGTTGTACTTCTCCATGTAGGCGTCGAGCTCGGGGCCGGACTCCCACGACGTGATGAGGCAGTACCGAGGCGCGTCGCCCGGGTGGTAGGCGGCGTGCCAGAGACGCTGCGTGTCGATGACGAGCTGCGCCCCGGCGGGAAGGGCGATGCGGGTCTCGCCGTTCGGGTCGGTGCGGTTGTCGCGAAGGACGAAGAAGCTGTCCTTGTCATCGGTGAGGTTGAAGAAGCTGCGGACGACCCAGCCGGTGCCGTCGGGGTTCAGCCGGTTGTTGTCGTCCTGGTGCAGGTTGTACAGCGCGTCGGCGTACGTGTTCGGCTGCAGCTCGATGATGCGGCAGCGTCCGACGTTCGAGCCGGGCTCGAGGGCGCGCTCGGTGAGTGTGGGCGCCTTCTCGGTCTGCGACGGGATCCAGACGCCGTCCTTGTCGGTGCGCGGCGGCTGGTGGTTCCAGAAGCCGTTGCACTCGATCTCACCCTTGGCGGACGCGAGCGGCGCGAACCGGGTGTCGCCGGAGGACTTCCAGTCGACGTACTCGATGTCGAGCCATTCCTTGGGATCGATTTCCTTGCCGTACATGTCGAGGACGACGTATCCGGTCTCCTCGAGCAGAGCACTCTTGATGTAACCCATGCGGATCAACCTTTCTGTCGGACGAGCGAAGTTTTTACAGGCCCGACTTAGGTCAGCCTACCTAGCGGCTCTGAGACCGTCAGTAGACTCGACCGGGGAAATTCGAGGAGCGATTCGAGGAACATGAGCAGCGCCACGAACGTCGATGCGACCGCCGTCAACACGATCGAGTGGCTCTCCGCCTCGGACACCACGATCGTCGTGCCGGTGTACCAGCGGCAGTACCGATGGGACATCGGAGGGTGCGAGCAGCTCCTCGGCGACATCCGCGCCGTCGCCGCCAGCGAGGACGGTCAGACGCACTTCATCGGGTCGATCCTGTCGACGGCGAGCACCACGGTCGATGACGACGCTCATCTCGTCCTCATCGACGGACAGCAGCGGGTGACGACACTGATGCTGCTCATCGCCGCTCTTCATCACACGCTCCGCACCGATGATCCGGCACTCGCGAAGGAGCTCGAAGCCGTCCTCGTGCGCCGCGACGATCCCCTCCGGACGAAGCTCCGTCCGCACCGGGCATGGGCGGACGTCTTCGAGAGCGTGGTCCTCGACCGCCGCTCCCCCGCCCACACCGACCGTGCGTCACGGTTCGACGACAACTACGCGTTCTTCCGCAGCCAGATCCGTCCCGACGAAGCGGCGGGCATCTGGCGCGGTCTGCGCAAACTCGAGCACGTGTCGATCACCCTGGGCGTAGGCGCCAACGCCCAGCAGATCTTCGAGAGCCTCAACTCGACGGGTGAGCCCCTCCGCGACCACGAACTCATCCACAACTACGTCCTCATGGGACTCTCGCACGCCGAGCAGAGCGAGATCGAGAACGAGTACTGGCTCCCCCTCGAAGCGAACACCGGCGAGCAGATCGGCGCGTTCTGGAGGGACTACCTCGTCATGCTGACCGGCCGCGAGGTCCTCGTCGAAGGCGAGCGCGGTGTCTACGACGCGTTCCGGCACGAGTTCCCCCGCCTCGACCGCGCCGCCCTCCTCGAGAACGCGACGCAGTGGCGGGAACTGTCGGAGATCTATCGGCTCCTGCTCGAACCCGCCACGGCGACGGATGCCGCCATCGCCCGCCACTTCGGGGCGGTCAACGTCCTCGGTCGCGGCATGTACCCCATCGCGATGCGTCTGTACCGCGACCACCTGCGGGGTGAGCTGTCGGCATCCGATCTTTCCCTGGCTCTCACCCACGTCGAGTCGCTCCTGCTGCGCCGGACCGTCGTCGGCCTGCCGATCGACCGTCTCGTCGCCCGGTTCTGCCGGGCCGCGGACGAGGGCATGGAGTCCCTCGTCCTCGCGATCGCGCGCATCACGCCGTCCGATGAGCGCACGCGGGTCGGCCTCCGCTACGGCGAGCTGCCGCACGCGGCCTTCGTCCTCGAGCGACTCGCGGGGATCGACGCCGATGCGGGCCTCGTCCTCGATCACGTGCTGCCCGCGGCTCCCTCAGACGACTGGAGCGGCGACGGGGTCGGCCGATGGGCGGATCTCACCGACGACGAGCAGAACGCGCACCGGGCGCTCGTGAACACCCTCGGGAACCTCACGCTCCTCGAGGAGGACCTCGCGGACCGCGTGTTCGACGCGTCGTTCCCCGCGAAGCGCACGGCGTACGCGACGAGCTCGCTCCCGCTGACCCGTGAGGTCGCGGATTCCGCGGCGTGGTCGACGGCGCAGATCGCCGCGCGCACCGAGCAGTTGACCGCCCGTTTCATGGATGCCTGGCGCCGCCCCGCCGTCGTGGGCATCGACGACGACAACCTCACGCCGATCCTCGACGCCAAGAAGCGCCGCGGGTGGCCCCGTGGGTGGCAGCGGGAGTTCGACTACGTCGAGTACCGCGGCGAGCACTGGGACGTCCGGGACGTCCGCTACCTGTTCAACCGCGTCTTCGCCCGACTGTGGGCGGACTCGCGTCAGAGCGTCGTGGATTACAGCGCCCGCCAGGGCGGCCCGGTGTATCCCGAGATGGCGTGGAACGGCCAGTGGGACGAGCTGGGCGAGGGTCAGTACCTTTACCTCGGGTGGGATTCCAAGTACATGCTCTCCGCGGTCCAGGGCGTGCTCGAAGAGGCCGGCTGGGCGTCGGAGGTCTTCGTGAAGTACTCCTACATCGGCGACGCGATGCGCTGAGACTCAATCGCCGTCGGCGCCGCCATCCGCCTCGGGTGCGGGATCGACCGGGATCTCGATCCAGGTCGCCGTCACGGGTGCCTGCGACAGCAGGTCGGGCGTCCACCCGCCGAGCGCCGGGCCCTCACCGAGACGGTCGACCGGGTTCATCGGCTCCAGAGGTTCGGAGGGAAGACCGCCCCATTCCGACGGTTCTTCGGGTCGCTGCGTGAAGAGTCCCATGGGACCATTGTGCGCCTGCACGGCGAGCCGCGACAGCTCTCGCAGGAAAAGCAAAACCCCCGCCGGAGCGGGGGTTTTTCATCTTGCTGGGGTACCTGGACTCGAACCAAGAACAACGGAACCAGAAACCGCCGTGTTGCCAATTACACCATACCCCACTGGATCCGGCCGGAACCGTTCCGAGGGTCAAGCTTAGCCCACGGCGCGGTCCCGGCCAAACCGAGGCATCAGCCGCGTGTCGCCCTCAGCTTCTCGAGGCGGGCGATCGACACGTCCTTGCCCAGGAGCTCCATCGACTCGAACAGCGGCGGCGAGACACGCCGGCCGCTGAGCGCGACGCGGGCAGGGCCGTACGCGACACGAGGCTTGAGCCCCAGTCCGTCGATGAGCGAGCCCGCGAGCGCCGCTTGGATGGCCTCCGCGTGGAACGCGTCGGCGGGCACACCCTCGAGAGCCTGGATGGATGCGGCGAGGACCTCCGCCGCGTTGGCGGGAAGCCCCTTGAGAGCGTCCTCGTCGTACGTCTCGACGTCGCGGAACAGGAAGCCGAGAAGGCCCGGTGCCTCACCGAGCATCTGCATGCGCTCCTGGACGAGCGGTGCGGCCTTGGCGAGCATCTCGCGCTGCGCGTCGGTGGGAGGCGTGCTGACGACGCCGGCGCCGACAAGGTAGGGCACCAGACGTGACGCGAAGTCGTCGGGCTCCAGCATCCGGATGTGGTCGCCGTTGATGGACTCGGCCTTCTTCTGGTCGAAACGGGCCGGGTTGGGGTTGACGTTCACGATGTCGAACGCCTCGATCAGCTCCTGACGCGTGAACACGTCGCGGTCGGAGGCGATGGACCAACCGAGGAGCGACAGGTAGTTGAGCAGACCCTCGTGGATGAAGCCCTTCTCGCGCTGCAGGAAGAGGTCGGCCTTCGGGTCGCGCTTGGAGAGCTTCTTGGTGCCCTCCTCCCCCAGCACCAGCGGCATGTGCGCGAAGCGCGGCACGAAGTCCGTCACGCCGGCGTCGATCAGTGCGCCGTACAGGGCGAGCTGGCGCGCCGTCGAGGGCATCAGGTCTTCGCCGCGGAGAACATGGGTGATTCCCATGAGCGCGTCGTCGACGGGGTTGGTAAACGTGTAGAGCGGGATGCCGCCGGCGCGGACCACCACGAAGTCGGGGAACGACCCGGCGGGGAAAGTGACCTCGCCGCGGATGAGGTCGACGTAGGTCACGTCCTCCTCGGGCACGCGCAGGCGCCAGGCGGGCTCGCGTCCCTCGGCGCGGAAGGCGGCCTTCTGCTCGTCGGTGAGCGTGCGGTCGTAGTTGTCGTACCCGAGCTGCTTCGCGCGGCCCGCCGCGGTGTTCCGCGCGTCGATCTCCTCGGCCGTCGAGTAAGACTCGTAGACGGCGCCCGAGGCGATGAGCTTGTCGAGGACCTCGCGGTAGATGTCGTGGCGCTGCGACTGGCGGTACGGCTCGTGCGGTCCACCCTTCTCCACGCCCTCGTCCCAGTCGATCTCGAGCCAGGTGAGCGCGTCGACGAGCTGACGGTAGCTCTCCTCGCTGTCGCGTGCCGCGTCGGTGTCCTCGACGCGGAAGATCATCTTGCCTCCGGTGTGCCGCGCGTACGCCCAGTTGAACAGGGCGGTGCGGACCATCCCGACGTGCGGGAGGCCGGTCGGCGAGGGGCAGAAGCGGACGCGGACGTCCGAGCCGGAAGCGGTCGTGGTGAGGGGGTGCGGTGCAGTCGACATCACCGTCCAGTCTACGGCCGCGCCTTCGACCGGCCCGCTCGGTCAGCGACGCGCGTAGGGAGAGAGCACGGTGATCGCGATGACGACCGCGAGAGCAACGAGCGCGAGCCCGCCGTACCCGATGAGACTGAGGATGCCGCCGGCCAGCACGGACCCGATGGCCGCCGACAGCGTCATCGCCGTGTCGCTGCGCCCCTGCCGGCGAGGCCGGAGCTCGGTAGGCGTGGCCTCGGTCAGCAGCGCCGCGCCGCCCACCGTCGCCGCGCTCCACCCGAGTCCCAGGAGAAGGAGAGCGATGAGCACCGCGGTGGGCGAGTTCGGAGCGATCGCCGCGGTGACGAGCGACGCGGCGAGGATCGCCTGTCCGAGGAGGATCGTCTGCAGCCGACCCCAGCGATCCGCGAGGATGCCGAAGACCGGCGACAGGCCGTACATCCCGAACACGTGCAGGGCGATGGTGACGCCGACGATCGTGGTCACGTTCCGAGGGTCGAGGTGCGACAGGTGGACGGGGGTCATGGCCATGACCGACGCCATCGTCACGTGCGAGCCGGCCACGGCGAACACCGCGTAGCGGGCCACGATCGGTCGGTCCACTTCCACGACGCGGGTCGCACCGGCATCCCTCGTGCGAGCGAGCTGCTGCGCGACCTTCAGGGGGTCGGGCCGGAGGGCGACGAGGTAGAGGATGAGGGCGAGCGTCTGCGCGACGATCGAGAACGCGTACGAGCCGGTGAGGGGCGGCATCCCGAGCCACTGACCGACCGCCTCGCCGGGCGTCAGCATGAGCGGGCCGACGACCCCGCCCACGGTCGTCGCCCACACCACGGTGCCGAGGTCGCGTCCGCGACGCCCCTGCCCCGAGAGGTCGGTCGCCGCGAACCGGGACTGCAGGTTGCCCGCATTGCCGGCACCGATGAGGATGACGCCGACGAGGAGCAACGGGAAGAGGCGGAGCGCCGCCGCGGTGATGACGACCGCGATCCCGACGAGGGCCAGCAGGTTCCCGAGGGTCAGCGCACGCCGTCGCCCCTGCGCCGAGGCGAGTCGTGCGAGCGGGATCGCGCACAGGGCGGCACCGAGGGTGACGGATGCCGTCGCGAACCCCGACAGCGACTCCTCACCCGACAGGTCTGCCGCCAGCAGCGCCCCCAGTGAGACCGTCGAGCCGAAGGCGACGCCGCCGAGGACCTGCCCCGCGGCGAGGACGCCGACCGTCCGCCGCTGGATGCGGGCGACGTCGGTCGTCGAGAGGGTGGGGTCTGTCCCGTCAGGCATTCCGCGCCGTGTTGCGCAGGATGCCGAGACCTGTGATCTCGACCTCGAGCACGTCACCGGCGTGGAACTCGCCGATCCCCGCCGGCGTGCCGGTGAGGATCACATCGCCCGGGAGGAGCGTGAAGGCCGCCGACGCGTAGGCGATGATGTCCGGCACGGAGTGCACCATGTCGGAGATCGGACCGTCCTGACGGACCTCGCCGTTCACCCGGGAGACGATGCGCGCGCCGCCGTCGAGGTCGAACTCGGTCTCGATGATCGGACCCAGCGGGCAGAAGGTGTCGAAGCCCTTGGCACGCGACCATTGACCGTCGGAGCGCTGCAGGTCGCGCGCCGTGATGTCGTTGCCGATCGTGTAGCCGAAGACGTAGTCGAGGGCCTTCTCCGCGGGGACGTTCTTGGCGACGCGGCCGATGACCACCGCGAGCTCGCCCTCGTAATCGGTGCGCTCGGACTGCGGCGGGCGGACGACGGCGTCATCGGGACCGATGACCGACGTGTTCGGCTTCAGGAACAGCAGGGGCTCGCCGGGGGCCTCACCGCCCATCTCGGCGGCGTGGTCCCGGTAGTTCTTGCCGACGCAGACCACTTTGGAGCGTGGGATGGACGGGGCGAGGAGGGTGATCTCGGCGAGAGGGATCCGATCCCCCGTCGTCTCGAACCCGGCGAACATCGGGTCACCGGCGAGCTCGACGACCTCCTTCTCGTCGATGATCCCGTAGCGGATGGCCTCGTTGCGGCGGTAACGGACGATGCGCACGGTTCAGCCGTCCAGCCGCGTCAGCCAGCCGTGCACGTCTTCGGCGCGACCGTACTGGATGTCGGTGAGGTGCTGACGGAGCTCGAGCGCGAGAGTGCCCGTGGGCTGGACATCCTCGAACCCGGACGCCTTCAGCGCTCCGATCGGGGTGACGACGGCGGCGGTTCCGCACGCGAACACCTCGACGATGTCACCCGAGGCGACGCCCTCGCGCCAATCGGTCAGCGAGACGGGACGGCGCTCGACGCGGTGCCCGCGGTCCTCCGCGAGCTGCAGGATCGAGTTGCGGGTGATGCCGGCGAGGATCGATTCGGACTCGGGCGTCACGAGCGTCCCGTCCTTCATGACGAACACGACGTTCATGCCGCCGAGTTCTTCGACGTTGCCGTCCTCGTCCAGGAACACGACCTGGTCGCAGCCTTTCTCGTAGGCCTCGGCCTGAGGCAGGAGGCTCGCGGCGTAGTTGCCGCCGGTCTTCGCCGCTCCCGTGCCGCCCTTGCCGGCACGCGCGTAGTCCTCGCTCAGCCAGATCTTGACGGGGGTGACACCGCCCTTGAAGTAGGCGCCCGCGGGGCTGGCGATCACGTAGTAGGCGACCTTCTCGGCCGGGCGGACCCCGAGGAAGGCCTCCTTGGCGAACATGAACGGACGCAGGTACAGGCTCTGGTCGTCACCGGACGGAACCCAGGCGCCGTCGACGGCGATCAGCTCGCGGAGCGACTGCAGGAAGTACTCGGCGGGGAGCTCGGGCAGAGCCATCCGTCGTGCCGACCGCTGCAGGCGCGCGGCGTTCTCGTCGGGCCGGAACGTGTGGATGGAGCCGTCCGCGTGGCGGTACGCCTTGATGCCCTCGAAGATCTCCTGGCCGTAATGCAGCACGGCGGCCGCCGGCGACAGCGAGATGGGTCCGTAGGGCGAGACGCGCGGGCGGTGCCAGCCGCCCTTCGACGACCAGCAGATGTCGACCATGTGGTCAGTGAAGTTCGTGCCGAACCCGGGGTTCGCGAGGATCTCCTCGCGGGCGGACGGCGACGCCGCAGCCAGGTTCTTCGTCACCGAGAAGGTGAGGGGGGCGGCGGTCGAGTCGGTGAGGGTCATGTCTTTCCTGTTCCTCGCGCGGTGTCTGCGCGACGCGCATCCCCTCAGATTACGCCCGGAGGCGTGCGGTGATGGCGTCGCCGACCTGCGCGGTCGTGCGGGCGGAGCCGTCCCTCGCCTCGATGTCCTCTCGGGCCGCGCGGGTGACGCGCTGGGCCTCGTCACTCAGCCCGAGGTGCTCGAGCAGGAGGGCGACGGAGAGGATCGCGGCGGTGGGATCGGCGATCTGTTGTCCGGCGATGTCGGGCGCGGAACCGTGCACGGGCTCGAACATCGACGGGAACGCGCCGTCGGGGTTGATGTTCCCCGAAGCGGCGAGGCCGATGCCTCCGGTGACGGCGCCGGCCAAGTCGGTCAGGATGTCGCCGAAGAGGTTGTCGGTGACGATCACGCCGAAGCGGCCCGGGTTCGTGACCAGGAAGATCGTCGCCGCGTCGACGTGCAGGTAGTCTACGGCGACGCCGGGATACTCCTGCGCGACCTCGTCGACGATCCGCTTCCACATCCCACCCGCGTGGACCAGCACGTTCGTCTTGTGGACGAGGGTGAGCTTCTGGCGACGCTTCTCGGCCTGCGCGAAGGCGAACCGGACGACCCGTTCGATGCCGAACGCCGTGTTGACCGACGTCTCGTTCGCGATCTCGTGCGGGGTCCCCGTGCGGATGGAACCGCCGTTGCCGACGTACGGCCCCTCGGTCCCCTCACGGACGACGACGAAGTCGATGTCTCCGGGATCAGCGAGCGGTCCGGACGCCCCCGGGTACAACACCGACGGGCGGAGGTTGACGTAGTGGTCCAGGGCGAATCGGAGCTTGAGGAGGAGGCCCCGCTCGATGTTCGCGTCCTTCAGGCGCGGGTCGCCCGGCATCCCGCCGACGGCCCCGAGGAGGATCGCGTCGTGCGACGCGATGGCAGCGAGGTCCTCGTCGGTGAGCGTGTCGCCCGTCTCGAGGTAGCGCGCGGCGCCCAGCGAGAATCGGGTCTTCTCGAAGGCGACATCGGCACCGTCCGTCACGGCGTCGAGGACCTTCTCGGCCTCTGCGACGACCTCCGGACCGATGCCGTCTCCGGGGATGACGGCCAGCTTCACGACGCGCGACATCGCTCTCCTCGTTGTCGGGGTGGACCGCGCGTCGTCAGTGCTCGACGTGCGCGGTGCGGGTCCCCTTCAGCGTAGTGGCCGCGATCACGGCGGCGCAGACGACCAGCACCGCCCCGATGATCGAGGTGACTCCGACGCCGGAATCGAAAGCGGATGCCGCGGCCTCGAGCACGCGCTCGCCGAGACCCGCCGGCAGCCCGTCGGCGGCGGTGACCGCTCCGCCCAGGGTCTCGCGCGCCGCTGCCGCCGTCTCAGCGGGCACCCCGTCGGGCAGCACGATCCCGGAACGGTACAGCGCGGTGAGGATGCCGCCCAGCACCGCCGTGCCGAGAACGGCCCCGAGCTCGTAGGCCGTCTCGGACACGGCACTCGCCGCGCCCGCCTTGGCCGGCGGAGCCGTCGCCAGGATCAGCTCGTTCGACACGGTCTCGGCCGCGCCGATACCGAGGCCGAGCAGCCCGAAGGCGGCGATGAGCGTGCCGAGGGCCGCGACATCCGTCGACATCGCGATGATGAGATACGCGGCGACAGACAGCGACAGCGCCACCGGCACGACGACGCGCGGCGATACCCGGCGCGAGATAGGGACGACCGTGAGCCCTGAGACGATCATCAACACGAGCCCGGGGACGAGCGCGAGGCCCGCCTGCAGCGGGCTCAGTCCGACGATGAGCTGCAGGTGCTGCGTCACGAAGTACAGGAACCCGACGAGGGCGACGACGCTCAAGAGGTTGACGAGGAGCGCGCCGGTGAACGCGCCCGTCCGGAACAGTCGCATGTCGAGCATCGGCGCGTCGGACCGGAGCTGACGACGCACGAAGATCAGCCCGAACGCCAGACCCGCGACCACGAGGACGACCGGCAGGATGCCCGGACCGTGAACGGCGAACTCCTTGATGGCGTAAACGATCGGCACCATGGTCGCCATGCTGAGGGCGATGCTGACGGGGTCGATGCGGCCCGGCTTCGGGTCACGACTCTCGGGGACCAGGATCGGCGCAAGGACGAGCAGCGGGATCAGGACAGGGACCGCGAGGAGGAACACCGACCCCCACGCGAAGTGCTCCAGCAGGAGTCCTCCGACGATGGGTCCGAGAGCGGAGCCCGCAGAGAACATCGACGCCCAGACCGCGATCGCGAGTCGGCGCTGGTCGCGGTCGGTGAAGATGCTCCGCAGCAGCGACATCGTCGACGGCATGAGCATGGCACCGAAGAACCCCATGGCGGCGCGGGCGGCGATCAGGAGCTCGGCCGACGGGGCGAAGGCAGCGACGGCGGAGATGCCCGCGAAGCCGGTCGCTCCGATCATGAGCAGCCGGCGGCGTCCGAATCGGTCCCCGAGGGATCCCATCGTGACGAGGAGCCCTGCCAGGACGAGCGGATAGACGTCGATGATCCAGAGCTGCTGCGCGCTCGTCGGAGTCAGGTCGCGTGCGATCTCGGGCAGCGCGAAGCTCAACACCGTGTTGTCCACCGACACCAGCAGCACGGGCAGCATGAGCACCGCCAGCGCAGCCCAGCCGCGCCACCCCTGTCGCACACCCGCCGCGTCGGCGACGCGGATCTCTTCCGTCAACGTCATGATTTATACACCGTCCAGCCGGTATAGTAACAGAGTCGACCGACGAGAGGGAAGAGACGTGAGCAGACCACCGCGGGCGCGAGAGAGCGTGCTGGACGCGTTCGAGGCCGCCTTGATCGACGGCGGTGCCCGCGGCGCGACGATGGATGCCGTCGCCGCAGCGGCGGGCGTCTCGAAGGGCGGTCTGCTCTACCACTACGCCTCGAAGGAAGCGCTCGAGTCGGCGCTCATCGAGCGGATGCGGCGCCTCGTCGACCTGGACGTCGAGGAGATGCTCCGCTCCCCCGACGGGATCGTGGCGGTGTTCGTCCGCACGTCCGTGCAGTCCGCCACCCCGCTCGACCGCGCGATCGTCGCCACGTCACGCCTGGCGCAGTCGGGCCACGACGCGGCATCCGTCGCCCTCCGTGACGCGCGACGCGTCTGGGAGGATGCGCTCCGTCCTCACACCCGCGACGAGAGCGCACTGCAGCTCGTCCTGCTCGTGAGCGACGGGCTCTACTTCAACAGCGCGCTCGCCACGCAGGGCGTCCCGGGACCCATCCCGCAGGGCGACGACCTCGACGCGCTCATCGCGCTCGTCGAGCGCGCGGCACGCTGACCCGCTCCCCTGTCACGAACGACCGCCGCACGCGGCGTGATGCGACAGGGGAACGAGGGATGCCGGTGCGTCAGACCTCGGTGAGCTCGATCTGGCGGAACAGGTCGGCCTGGACCGAAGCGCGGAGCTCGTCGAGCATCGGCTCGGGGATCGGCGAATCGACGGTCAGGACCGACAGTGCGCGGCCGCTCGCGTCGGGCCGCGCGACCTGGAGCCCCGCGATGTTGATGCCCGCTTCGCCGAGCTTCTGACCATAGATCGCGACGATGCCGGGCCGGTCGGCGTAGCGCATCACGACGTGGTACCGGTTGATCGGCACCTCGACCTCGTAGCCGTTGATGCCGACGACCTTCGGCACCATGCGCGTGCCCGCGAGGGTGCCCTCCACGGTGAGCACCGTGCCGTCGGACAGCGTGCCGCGGAGGATCGTGATGTTCCGGTATAGCGGGCTCTCGGACTCGACGATCAGTCGGGTCTCGATGCCGCGCTGCTCGGCGAACAGCGGCGCGTTCACGTAGGAGACGTTCTCGCTCACGATGTTCGTGAAGATGCCCTTCAGCGCCGCCAGGCGGTAGACGCTGACGTCGTAGTCGGCGAGCTCTCCGCGGACCTCGATGTCGAGGCTCGTGAGGGCGCTGGGCGCGAGCCCCGTGAAGATCTGACCCAGCTGCTCGACGAGCGCGATGCCGGGACGCACGAACGGGTCGATCACGCCGCCGGCGACGTTCACGGCGTCCGGGACCAGGTCGCCTTCGAGCGCGAGCTTGACGGACTTCGCGACCGAGACACCCGCCTTCTCCTGAGCCTCTTCGGTCGAGGCGCCCAGGTGGGGCGTGACGATGACGTTCGGCAGGGACAGCAGGGGGAACGCCGTGCCGTCCTCCTTCGGCGGCTCGCTCGTGAAGACATCGAGTCCTGCGCCGGCGATCTGGCCGGTGCTGAGCGCCGTGTGCAGCGCCTCTTCGTCGATGAGACCACCGCGGGCGACGTTCACGACGTACGCCGTGTCCTTCATCATCTCGAACTGCGCGGCGCCGATCATGCCGGTCGTCTCGGGGGTCTTCGGCATGTGGATCGTGACGAAGTCGCTGGTCTTCAGCAGCTCGTCGAGCCCGAGGAGCTGCACGCCCAGCTGCTGCGCGCGGGTCGGCGTGACGTAGGGGTCGTACGCGACGACCGAGACGCCGAACGCCTGCAGTCGAGAGGCGATGAGGGCGCCGATGCGGCCGAGGCCGATGATGCCGACCGTCTTCTCGAACAGCTCGGTGCCCGTGAAGGAGGAGCGCTTCCACGCGCCGGCCGCGAGCGAGGCGTGGGCCGCCGGGATGTGGCGCGCGAGGCTCAGGATGTGACCGACGGTGAGTTCGGCCGCGGAGATGATGTTCGACGTCGGGGCGTTGACCACCATGACGCCCGCGCTCGTGGCGGACTTGATGTCGACGTTGTCGAGACCGACGCCGGCACGGGCGATGACCTTGAGCGACGGAGCCGCGGCGATCGCCTCGGCATCCATCTTCGTTGCGGAACGGATGAGGACGGCGTCCGCATCGGCGAGGGCCGGGAGGAGGGCGGCACGGTCGGCACCGTCCACGGATCGGACGTCGAAATCGGGGCCCAGGGCCTCGATCGTGGCGGGAGAGAGTTCTTCGGCGATCAGGACGACAGGCTTGGGCACGGCAGACCTTCGGGTACGCGAGTGTGGATCGCCACGCGGCCGGCCGGGCTGGGACCGACGACGGTACGCGGCACGGCCAGCCTAGCGAATCCGACCGCACGGCCCCGACCGTGTGACGGACCTCAGGAGCCGAACAGCGAGTTGCCGTTCGTGATCGCGAACGTGAGGACGTTGAGCCAGAAGACGCCGACCAGCCCGAGCCCCACGAGCAGGATCGCGGCGAGGTGCAGCAGCGGGCGCCGACGGCCGAGGACCACCCCCGCGACGAAGACGATGATCGGGAAGACGACCGGGAAGAGGAGGAAGGCCCAGCCGGCGCCGGTGAGGCCCTCGACCGCGGTGGCCTGCGCGACGAGGAAGGCCACAGCGGTCCACACGGCGTAGGCGTAGAAGAGCCCGAACACGCCGGCGACCGTGGCCCGCAGCGCCGACGGTGAGCGGCGAACGGTGGGGGAAGACGTCGTCACGGGGTCACACTCCGCTCACGAAGGGCCAGGGCACGAGCAGGAACGCACCGACGATGAGCCACACGAAGCGCACCCACGTCGCCGAGGCGCGCGTGAGGAGCATCGACACCCCGAACCAGAGGACGGGAGCCGCGACCGCCGCCCATTGCGCCGGGACGACAGCCCAGGGCGCGAGGAACGCGGAGATCACGAGCGCCGTACGAGCGCCACCCAGCGCCCAGCCGACGGTGTACAGCAGGTAGATCCCGCCGAGGAGACCGAGCGTGACGAGCGCGACGTTCCCGAGGGATGCCGGTGGTCCCGCCTCGGCGCGGTCCTCCCCCGACCCCTTCTCCCCTGCCGGAGGCACAGGATCCTGCTCGGCCGCCGGAGCCGCCGGCTGCGGCGCACTCCCCCTCCCGACCGCGCGGAAGCCGGGCGGCAGGGACGTCTCGCTCCGCTCGGGGCGGGGTGGACGGGTCGGCGAATCGTCGCCCTCCCAGCGGAAGGCGTCCTCGTCGTCTCGGGGCTCGGAAGGCACGGATCGAGTCTACCGACGCCGAAGGCCCGACCCCTTGTAAGGGCCGGGCCTCCGTGGCTCATATCAAGCCGGTCTCGGCGGATGCGCCGAGGGCGGGATGCCGAGGGTCAGCGCGCGGCGGAGCCTTCGGTGTAGTCCGAGTCCTGCTGCTTCCACGCGAAGAGGGCGCGCAGGTCCTTGCCGACGGCCTCGATCGGGTGTGCGGCGGCCTTGGCACGGAGCTCTTGGAACTCCACGGCGCCGTTGTCCTGGTCGTCGATGAAGCGCTTGGCGAAGGCACCCGACTGGATGTCGCCGAGGACGGCCTTCATGTTCTCCTTGACGCTCGGGTCGATGACGCGCGGGCCAGAGACGTAGTCGCCGTACTCCGCCGTGTCGGAGACCGACCAACGCTGCTTGGCGATGCCGCCCTCCCACATGAGGTCGACGATGAGCTTCAGCTCGTGGAGCACCTCGAAGTAGGCGATCTCGGGCTGGTAGCCCGCTTCGGAGAGAGTCTCGAAGCCGTACTGGACCAGCTGCGACACGCCACCGCAGAGGACGGCCTGCTCGCCGAACAGGTCGGTCTCGGTCTCTTCGGTGAAGGTCGTCTTGATGACGCCCGCACGGGTTCCGCCGATGGCCTTCGCGTACGAGAGGGCGACGCTCCAGGCCTGGCCCGAGGCATCCTTCTCGACGGCGATGATGTCGGGGATGCCGCGGCCCGCGACGAACTCGCGGCGCACCGTGTGGCCGGGGGCCTTCGGGGCGACGAGGATGACGTCGACGTCGTCGGGGACCTCGATGTAGCCGAAGCGCACGTTGAAGCCGTGCGCGAAGGCGAGCGTCTTGCCGGCCGCGAGGTGAGGCTTGATCTCGTCGTTGAAGATGCCGCGCTGGTGCTGGTCGGGCGCGAGGATCATGATGAGGTCGGCCCACTCGGCGGCATCCGCGACGGACTTCACCTCGAAGCCGTCCTCTTCGGCCTTCGGAGCGGACTTCGAGCCGTCCTTGAGGGCGATGACGACCTCGACGCCGGAGTCGCGGAGGTTCTGGGCGTGGGCGTGGCCCTGCGAGCCGTACCCGACGATGGCGACCTTCTTGCCCTGGATGAGCGAGATGTCGGCGTCGGCGTCGTAGAGGATCTCAGCCATGTTCGTGTGTGTCTCCTTGTAGATGTCGGTAGAGAAGTTGTGGGGTCAGCCGCGCAGGACGCGCTCGGTGATGCTCTTGCCGCCGCGGCCGATGGCGACCATGCCGGACTGCGCGAGCTCCTTCACACCAAAGGGCTCGAGCGCCCTGAGGAAGGCGTCGACCTTGCCGCGATCGCCGGTGACCTCGACCACGAGGGCGTCGGTCGCATAGTCGACGACGGACGCGCGGAAGAGGTTGACGACCTCGATGACGTTCGAGCGCGTCTGGTTGTCGGCGCGGACCTTGACGAGCATGTGCTCGCGCTGGACCGAGGTCGAGTAGTCGAGCTCGACGATCTTGATGACGTTCACGAGCTTGTTCAGCTGCTTCGTCACCTGCTCGAGCGGCAGCTCCTCGACGTCGACGACGACCGTGATGCGGGAGAGCCCCGGCACCTCGGTGACGCCCACGGCGAGCGAGTCGATGTTGAAGCCACGGCGGGCGAACAGGCCCGCCACGCGCGTCAGCAGACCGGGCTTGTCCTCCACGAGGAGGCTCAGGACGTGCTTGCTCATCGTCAGTCCCCCTGCTCGAATGCCGGCGCGTGTTCGCGCGCGTACTGGATGTAGCTGTTGCTGACGCCCTGCGGCACCATCGGCCACACCATCGCGTCGGCGCTCACGACGAAGTCGATGACGACGGGACGGTCGTTGGTCTCCAGCGCCAGCTGGATGGCGGCATCCACGTCCTCGGCCTTCTCGACCCGGATGCCGAGGCAGCCGTACGCCTCGGCGAGCTTCACGAAGTCCGGGATGCGGATGCTGTCGTGACCCGTGTTGAGGTCGGTGTTCGAGTGGCGCCCGTCGTAGAAGAGCGTCTGCCACTGGCGCACCATGCCGAGGGACGAGTTGTTGATGATCGCGACCTTGATCGGGATGTTGTTGATCGCGCAGGTGGCGAGTTCCTGATTGGTCATCTGGAAGCAGCCGTCGCCGTCGATCGCCCACACCGCACGGTCGGGCTGGGCGACCTTCGCACCCATCGCGGCGGGGACGGCGTAGCCCATCGTCCCGGCGCCGCCGGAGTTCAGCCACGCGTTGGGCCGCTCGTAGCCGATGAACTGCGCGGCCCACATCTGGTGCTGACCGACACCCGAGGCGAACACGCCCTCGGGTCCGGTGATCTCGCCGATGCGCTGGATCACGTGCTGCGGCGACATCAGACCGTCCGTCGTCGGCGCGTAGCCGAGCGGGAACTCGGTCCGGAGGCCGTCGAGGTACGACCACCACTCCGAGATGTCCGACCCCTCGACTCCGGCGAACGCGGCATCGAGGTCGACGAGGACGTCCTTCAGGTCGCCCACGATCGGAACGTCTGCGGCGCGGATCTTGCCGATCTCGGCGGGGTCGATGTCGACGTGGATCACCTTGGCGTCGGGGGCGAACAGCGCCGCCTTGCCGGTGACGCGGTCGTCGAACCGTGCGCCGAGTGCGATGAGCAGGTCGGATTCCTGGAGCGCGAGGACGGCCGGAACCGTGCCGTGCATGCCCGGCATGCCGAGCTGCTGCGGGTGGGAGTCGGGGAACGCTCCCCGTGCCATGAGGGTCGTGACGACAGGGGCTCCGGTGGCCTCCGCGAAACGGCGGAGCTCAGCGGCAGCTCCCGCGCGGACCACGCCGCCGCCGACGTACAGGACGGGCTTCTTGGCCTCGGAGATGAGCTGCGCCGCCGCCTGGATCTGCTTGCCATGGGCCTTCGTCACCGGTCGGTACCCGGGGAGGTCGACCTTCGGCGGCCAGATGAACGGCGCCTTGGCCTGCTGCGCGTCCTTCGTGATGTCGACGAGGACGGGGCCCGGGCGACCGGTTGAGGCGATCTCGAACGCCGCGGCGATCGCGCCGGGGATCTCGGCGGGGTCCTTCACCAGGAACGAGTGCTTCGTGATCGGCATGGTGATGCCCACGATGTCGGCCTCCTGGAAGGCATCCGTCCCCATCAGGGTCGAGTACACCTGCCCGGTGATGCAGACGATCGGCATCGAGTCCATGTAGGCGTCCGCGATCGCGGTGACGAGGTTGGTCGCGCCCGGACCGGAGGTCGCAATCGCCACGCCGACACGACCGGATGCCGCCGCGTACCCCTCGGCGGCGTGACCGGCGCCCTGCTCGTGACGGACCAGGATGTGGCGGAGGTCCGTGGAGTCCATCAGGGGGTCGTAGACCTCGATGATGGCTCCACCCGGGAGGCCGAAGACGTCGGTGACGCCCAGGAGCTCCAGTGAGCGGACGACGGCCTGCGCTCCGGTGAGCACGGGGTGGGACGCGCCTCCGGCGGGTGGCCGGGGCACAGCGGCAACGGTGTCAGAAGACATGAGAGAGACCTCTGTGGTGATGGATGACGAGTGTGTGGGGCCTAGCCCGTCGTCGCGCCCTCCGCAGCGGAGCGCACGAGCTTCGAGTACTTGGCCAACACGCCACGGGTATAGCGCGGGGGAAGGGGCTCCCAGCCCTCACGGCGGGAGTTCAGCTCAGCTTCGTCGACGAGTAGGTCGAGAGAACGAGCCGCGATATCGACCCGTATCAGATCACCATCGCGCACGAAGGCGATGGGACCAGCGTCCACCGCTTCGGGTGCTATGTGGCCGATGCACAGGCCGGTTGTGCCGCCTGAGAATCGTCCGTCCGTCAACAGTAGTACATCTTTTCCGAGGCCAGCGCCCTTGATGGCGGCGGTCACCGCGAGCATCTCGCGCATGCCCGGACCGCCCTTGGGCCCCTCGTATCGGATGACGACGACGTCGCCGGCGGCGATGCGTCCCTCCTCGAGGGCGTCCATCGCGGCGCGCTCGCGTTCGAACACCCGGGCGGGTCCCTCGAAGACGGCGGCATCGAACCCCGCGGTCTTCACAACGGCACCTTCGGGCGCCATCGAGCCGTGCAGGATCGTGATGCCGCCGGTCGCGTGGATCGGGTCGTCGAAGGTGTGGATGACGGTGCCGTCGATCGGGTCCGGGTCGAGGTCGCGCAGGTTCTCGGCGAGCGTCTTGCCCGTGACGGTGAGCGCATCGCCGTGCAGGAGGCCCTCGTCGAGCATGGCCTTCATGATGACCGGGATGCCGCCGTGCCGGTCGACGTCGTTCATGACGTAGGTGCCGAAGGGCTTCATGTCGGCCACGTGCGGGACCTTGTCGCCGATGCGGTTGAAGTCGTGGAGCGTCAGGTCGACCTCGGCCTCGCGGGCGATGGCGAGCAGGTGCAGGACGACGTTCGTCGAACCGCCGAGGGCCATCGCGAGCGCGATCGCGTTCTCGAACGACTCCTTCGTGAGGATGTCGCGGGTCGTGATGCCCTGGCGGAGGAGATTGACGACGGCCTCACCGGAGCGGTGGGCGAAGTAGTCGCGGCGGCGGTCGGCGGAGGGCGGCGCCGCGGAACCGGGAAGGCTGAGCCCCAGAGCCTCGGCGACAGATGCCATCGTGTTGGCGGTGTACATGCCGCCGCACGCGCCCTCACCAGGGGCGATCGCGCACTCGATGCGCTTGAGGTCGGCCTCGCTCATCTTGCCGGCCAGGCACGCCCCGACCGCCTCGAACGAGTCGATAATCGTGACGTCCTTCTCGGTGCCGTCGCTGAGCTTGACCCAGCCCGGCGCGATCGAGCCCGCGTAGAGGAACACGCTCGAGAGGTCGAGGCGGGCGGAGGCCATGAGCATGCCGGGGATCGACTTGTCGCAGCCGGCGAGCAGGACGGAGCCATCGAGGCGCTCGGCCATCATGACCGTCTCGACCGAGTCGGCGATGACCTCACGGCTCACAAGGGAGAAGTGCATGCCCTCGTGGCCCATGGAGATGCCGTCCGAGACCGAGATGGTGCCGAACTGGAGGGGGTAACCGCCTCCGGCGTGCACGCCTTCTTTGGCTCCCTGCGCGAGCCGGTCGAGGCTCAGGTTGCAGGGCGTGATCTCGTTCCAGCTCGAGGCGATGCCGATCTGGGGCTTGTCCCAGTCCTCGTCGCCCATGCCGACCGCGCGGAGCATTCCGCGGGACGTCGTGGCTTCGATGCCGTCGGTGACCGCGCGACTGCGGGGCTTGATGTCGATGTTCTCGTCGGGAGAGGGCATCCTCGAAGTCTATTGCCGCGAAGCGACGCGCTCGTGTGCGACAGTCGACAGCACTGCGGCGAGTTCTTCGATGTCTGCCACACGGACGGATGCCGCGGTCTCCCCCGCACCGACACGGATGCCGAGATCGTCGGGTCCGAGCGAGCGGAGGGCGTCCTCATCGGTCAGGTCGTCCCCGGCGAAGACGACGGCGGTCGCGCCGACGACCTCGCGGAGGTGGGCGACGGCGGCATCCTTCCCGGCGTCGGTGAACGCGTATTCGACGATGTCGTGGCCCTGACGCCGGCGCCAGTGTGGGGCGGCATCCGCCATCAGCGCATCGACGGATGCCCGGAGCCGCTCCGCAGCGGTCGCGTCGGTCACGGTCCGCAGGTGCACCCCGAAGCCGAACGTCTTGGGCTCGATCCAGGAGCCGGGGGCTCCCTCGGCCAGCTTCTCGACGTCAGCTCGCAGCCGGTCCCGCACCTCGACGTCGGCGGGGTCCAGGGCCTCGTCCACGGGCGCGCCGGGGATGAGGTACTCGGCACCGTGCGAGCCGGCCAGCAGAATCGGCGAGTCGTCGGAGTGCTCGGCGATGATCCGCAGGTCGCCGAGCGACCGGCCCGATACGAACGCCACGGCGGTGTCGGGCGCCGCGAGCAGTGCCTCGACGGCGGAGCGGGCCGCCGGAGCCATCCGCGCGCTCATCGGGTCGTCGACGAGCGGCGACAGGGTTCCGTCGAAGTCCAGCGCGACCAGCAGCCGATGGGTACGCACGATGTCGGTGAGATCGGTCACGGGTGTTCCTTCCGGGCGGCGTTCAGATCCGAGATGAACCTCTCCGACCATTTCGCGACGTCGTTCTCACGGACCCGACGGCGAAGAGCCCGCATCCGGCGGTCCTTCTCCTTCTGCGGCATGTCGATCGCCTGCATGATGGCGTCCTTCAGTCCGGTGATGTCGTGCGGATTCACCTTGATGGCCTGCGTGAGCTCGTCGGCCGCCCCGGTGAACTCGCTGAGCACCAGCGCCCCGCCGCCGTCGACGCGACTCGCGACGTATTCCTTGGCGACAAGGTTCATGCCGTCGCGGAGAGCCGTGACCAGCATGACGTCCGCCGCGAGGAAGAGCGCGACCATCTCCTCGCGCGGGTACGAGTGGTGGAGGTATTGGATCGCGCTGTAGCCGAGTTCATCGGCATCGCCGTTGATGCGCCCGACGGTGAGCTCGATCTCGTCGCGGAGCTCCATGTAGGTCTGCACGCGCTCGCGGCTGGGACTCGCGACCTGGACGAGGATGACGTCGTGCACCGACAGGCGGCCGTCCGCCAGCAGTTCGCCGTACGCCTTCAGCCGGTGTCGGATGCCCTTCGTGTAGTCGAGCCGGTCGACGCCCAGCAGGATCGCCTTCGGGTTGCCGAGACTCGAGCGGATCTCCTCAGCCCGAGCCCGGATGTCGGGACGCTTCGCGAGCTCCTCGTACTCGGCCGCGTCGATCGAGATCGGATAGGCGCGGGCGACGGCGGTCCTGACGCCCCCGTCTTCCGTCGGGACGGCGATCGCGCCGGCCTTGGTGTCGAACCCCAATTGGCGGCGCACGGCACGAGCGAAGTTCCCGGCATCCGCCACCCGCTGGAAGCCGATGACGTCCGCACCGAGCAGGCCCTCGAGGACTTGGCGTCGCCACGGCAGCTGCGCGTACAGGCCGTATGCGGGGAACGGAATGTGGTGGAAGTAGCCGATGGTCAGGTCGGGACGGAGCTCGCGGAGGAGCTTCGGGACGAGTTGCAACTGGTAGTCGTGGACCCAGACCGTCGCGCCCTCGGCGGCGTGGGTCGACGCGGCCTCCGCGAATCGCTTGTTGACCCTGACGTAGGCGTCCCACCACGTGCGGTGATACGTCGGCGCCGCGATGACGTCGTGGTAGAGCGGCCAGATCGTGTCGTTCGAGAAGCCCTCGTAGTAGAGCTGCATGTCGTCGGCCGACAGCGTGACGGGGACGAGCTGGAGGCCGTCGAACTCGAACGGCTCGAGCTCCATGTCCGCTTGTCCCGGCCAGCCGACCCAGGCACCGTGGGTGCTCCGCATCACGGGATCGAGCGCCGTCACGAGGCCGCCGGGCGAGCGCCGCCAGGGTTCGTTCTCGTCGTCCGTCCGGTCGACCGGAAGGCGGTTGGACACGACGACGAAGTCAGAAGCCACGGTCACGGTGTTCCTCTCGATGGATGACTTCAGGCTAACAACCGCCACGGCATGCGTCGGGCGCACTAGCGTGGGTGGTATGCGCAAATACCTGTTCGGAACCGGTCTTCTCTCGGCCCTCACAGGAGGCGTCACTCTCTTGCGCTCCGCGCGCAGCCCCGAGCCGTTCACCTGGCGCACCGCGCTCGCCTGGCTCAGCTGGGGCATCACCCTCGCTCTCGCGGTCGGATCGGTCGTCGACACCCGTCGCGCGTCGCGCGGCAAGCTCATCCCGATGGACTCGCCGCGCGACGGCGAGAAGAAGAAGCTGCTGAAGCGCCGCCTCTCGCGCTGATCTTCCGTTAGCGGGTCAGGATGAGCGCCTCGCCCTGACCGCCACCGCCGCACAGGCCCACCGCGGCCGTGCCACTCCCCCGTCGCTGGAGCTCACGCACGGCGTGGACGACGAGGCGCGCACCGGACGCTCCGATCGGATGCCCGATGGCGATCCCGCCACCGTGGACGTTGACGATCGACTCGTCGATGCCGAGTTCCCGCTGGGATTGGGCGACGACGGCGCCGAACGCCTCGTTTATCTCGACCAGGTCCAGAGCGGATGCCGCGATGCCCTGACGACCGAGGGCCTGCGCGATCGCGCGCGCGGGCTGGGAGTGCAGGGAGTTGTCGGGTCCAGCCACCTGACCCGCCGCACCGACCGTCGCGAGGATCGCCCACCCCTCCGCTTCGGCGCGGGACCGCGTGGTCACGACGACCGCGGCGGCGCCGTCGGAGATCGGCGAGGCGTTGCCTGCCGTGATGTCGCCGTCGGTGGAGAACGCGGGGCGCAGCCGGGCC
Source organism: Microbacterium aquilitoris (assembly GCF_031932285.1). NCBI lineage: Bacteria > Bacillati > Actinomycetota > Actinomycetes > Micrococcales > Microbacteriaceae > Microbacterium > Microbacterium aquilitoris. Next base: position 778,887 of record NZ_JAUZVT010000002.1, on the reverse strand, counting down.
AGGGTCTCGACGGTGGTGTCCGGGCGGACGCCTTCATCCGCGACCACGCGGACCGGGTCGCCTCGCCGCTGCGGCACCTCGACGGGGACGATCTCGTCGTCGAAGACACCCTGCTCGGCTGCGGCGGCGGCACGCTGGTGGGACAGCGCGGCGACGTGGTCCTGCGCCTCGCGCGTGAGCCCGAGCGCGGGGTTGTGCTGCTCGGTCGACAGACCCATCGAGATCCCGTCCGCGGCGTCGGTGAGACCGTCGAACGCCATGTGGTCGAGCACCTCGACCGAGCCGTACGTCCAGCCGTCGCGTGAGCCGGTGAGGAGGTGGGGCGCGCGCGACATCGACTCCATCCCGCCGGCGACGACGACCGCGGCATCCCCGGAAGCGACCAGCCGCTTCGCATCGATGATGGCGGTGAGTCCCGACAGGCAGACCTTGTTGACAGCGGATGCCGGGACGTCCCACCCGATGCCGGCGCCGAGAGCCGCCTGCCTCGCCGGATTCTGGCCCGACCCGGCCGGGAGCACCTGGCCCATGATCACGGCGTCGACCGCGGTGGGATCCACTCCGCTGCGCTCCAGCGCACCGCGGATCGCGATGGCCCCCAGCTGCGGGGCGGACAGGGACGACAGGGCGCCCATGAGCTTGCCCTGCGGCGTCCGGGCGGCACCGACGATCACGATCTCTTCACTCATGACTCCACCTTCGCATCGCTCGGGACGATCAGTTCGGGCTCCGTCGCCTCGCGGACCTCGGACACCCTCACTCCGGGCGCCGTCTCGACGAGAACGAGCCCGCGCGGCGTGACGTCGATGACAGCGAGGTCGGTGATGATGCGATCGACCACCCCGCGGCCCGTGAGGGGAAGCGAGCACTCGGCGACGATCTTCGGCGACCCGTCGCGAGCGACGTGCTCCATCAGGACGATGACGCTTCCGGCACCGTGGACGAGGTCCATGGCCCCGCCGGGCCCCTTGACCATCTTCCCCGGGATCATCCAGTTCGCCAGGTCTCCGGCGGCGGACACCTGCATCGCACCGAGGATGGCGGCGTCGATCTTGCCGCCCCGGATCATGCCGAAGCTGAGCGCGGAGTCGAAGAAGGCCGCTCCCGGAAGGGTCGTCACCGTCTCCTTGCCCGCATTGATCAGGTCGGGGTCGACGTCGGCCTCCCGCGGGTACGGACCGACGCCGAGGATCCCGTTCTCGGATTGGAGGACGACGGTGACGCCTTCCGGGACGTGGTTGGGCACGAGGGTGGGCAACCCGATGCCGAGGTTCACATAGGAGCCGTCGCTGAGCTCCGCGGCAGCACGGGCCGCCATCTCATTCCTGGTCAGCGCCATGTCACTGCCCTTCCGCCGTGATCGTCCGTCGTTCGATGCGCTTCTCGATGCCGGTGCCGACCTCCACGACCCGATGCACGTAGACGCCCGGGAGGTGAACGGCATCCGGATCGAGCTCGCCCGGCTCGACGAGCTCCTCGACCTGCGCGATGCACACCCGCCCGGCCATGGCGGCGAGCGGGTTGAAGTTGCGGGCCGCTTTGGCGAAGACGAGGTTGCCGTGCCGGTCGCCGCGGCGCGCGTGGACGAGCGAGAAGTCGGTCGTGATGGCCTCCTCGAGGACGAACTCCTTCGCGGAGCCGGCCACATCGAAGACCCTGACGTCCTTCGGTGCGGACGCCACAGCCACCCCGCCGGCGCCGTCGTAGCGGCGCGGCAAGCCGCCCTCGGCGACTTGCGTCCCGACTCCGGTCTGGGTGTAGAACGCGGCGATGCCGGCGCCGCCCGCGCGGAGCTTCTCGGCCAGCGTGCCCTGCGGCGTCAACTCGAGTTCGAGCTCGCCGGAGAGGAACTGGCGCTCGAACTCCTTGTTCTCGCCGACGTAGGAGGAGGTCATCTTGCGGATGCGATGTGCGCGCAGCAGCACGCCGAGCCCCCAGTCGTCCACGCCGCAGTTGTTCGAGACCACCGAGAGGTTGGCCGTCCCCTGTTCGAGGAGGGCTTCGATCAGGGCGGTCGGATTGCCGGAGAGACCGAATCCGCCGACGGCGATGCTCGCTCCGTCCGGGATGTCCGAGACCGCCTCAGCCGGTCCAGCCACGCGTTTGTCGATCACTGCGCACTCCTTCGTGTCGTCTCCTTCGAGCATCGCCCGCACCCGCGTCACCGGTCGAGGATGTCGTTGCCATGTGGACCGCTCGACCCGTAGTGTCCACGATGTGGAACGACCCACGGCATCCGTCCCCGGCGCACAGGCGATCGCCCGTGCCGCGCTCCTCCTGCGACTCGTGAGCGCAGCCGGCATGACCGGCAAAGGACTTCGCGAACTGGCCGCGGACGCGGGGCTCACCCGGACGACGGCGCACCGGCTGCTCTCGGCCCTGCGCGCGGAGGGGCTCGTCGACCAGGACGACCGCACCGCCCGCTGGCTCGCCGGCCCGGAGCTGTTCCTCATGGGGGCGGCAGCCGCACCTCGCTACGACATCACCCACATCGCCGCGGACATCGTGCGCTCCCTTGCGGTGAAGACCGAGGAGAGCGCGTTCCTCTCCGTTCGACGCGGCGACGAAACGGTCTGCCTCGTGCGGGAGGAAGGATCTTTCCCCATCCGGTCCTTCGTCCTGAGCGAGGGTGTCCGCTTCCCGTTGGGCGTCGCATCCGCGGGCCTCGCGATCCTGTCCTTCCTTCCGCAGGGCGACATCGACGCGTATCTCGACCGCCATCCCGACCTGCCGGGACGATGGGGCGGTGCCCACGATGCGGCAGCGCTCCAGATGCGCATCGCCGAGACGCGTGACCGGGGCTACGCCGTCAATCCGGGGCTCATCGTCCCCGGTTCGTGGGGCATCGGTGCGGCCGTCTTCGACCACGCCGGACACCCCTCATGGGCGCTGAGCCTGACCGGCGTCGAGTTCCGCTTCGGCCCCGATCGGCTCGCCGACCTCGGGCGCCTACTCCTGGCCCACGCGCATCAGCTGACGACGCGCGTCCAGGCGGCGCGGCGGGCGTGAGGCGCCTCAGAGCCCGGCCGACTCCAGCCAGCGGAGCCAGACCTCGCTCACGGTCGGGTAGGCCGGGACGGCGTGCCACAGTCGGTGCAGCGGGACCTCGCCGACGATCGCGATCGTGGCGGCGTGCAGGAGTTCGGCGACGTCCGGGCCGACGAAGGTGGCACCCACGAGCACTCCGCGCTCGGCGTCGATGACGGCCCTCGACATCCCCTCGTACCGGTCCGAATGCGTGCTCGCCCCGGCGACCCACGACAGGTCGTAATCGACGATCTTCACGTCGATGCCGGCCGCCCGAGCGGATGCCTCGGTGTGCCCAACGGCGGCGACCTCGGGCTCGGTGAACACGACCTGCGGGACGGCGGCGTGGTCGGCCGTCGCCGCGAGGGGACCCCACGGGGAGGTGTCGACATCCGTCGAGGCCGCGCGCCGGGCGATGACATCACCGGCGATCCTCGCCTGATACTTGCCCTGATGCGTGAGCAGGGCGCGGTGGTTGACGTCGCCGACGGCGTACAGCCAATCGCTCCCGGGGACCCGCAGCGTGTCGTCGACCTCGATCCAGGCGCCCGCCTTCTGGCCGATGACGTCGAGACCGACATCCTCGGTCCGGGGCACGCGCCCCGTCGCGACGAGGATCTCCTCGGCGCGGACCGACGACCCGTCGTCCAGCGACACGGTCACGCCGCCGTCCGAGCGCTCGACGCCCGTCACGCCGACCCCGGTGCGGACGGTCGCGCCGGCCGAGGTAAGCGACTTCTGCACGGCTTCGCCGGCGAAGCCCTCGAGCCCGCTGAGGAGCGACGACCGGGCGATCACCGTGACGTCCGTTCCGAAGGCGGTGAACGCCGTCGCCATCTCGACGCCGACGACGCCCCCGCCGAGCACGACGAGGGATGAGGGAACGTCAGTCACGCCGGTGGCCTCGCGGCTCGTCCACGGCGCGGCATCCCGAAGACCGGGGATGTCGGGAAGGAGTGCGGCCGACCCGGTGCACACGGCGACCGCGTGGCGTGCCCGCAGGACCGTCGTCGAGCCGTCGGCCGCTTCGACCGTTACCTCCCTCTCGGCAGACAGTCGGCCGTGGCCCCGCACGAGATCGATGCCCGCGCCCTGCAGCCACTCGACCTGGGAGGTGTCCTGATAGTCGTGCACCATGCGATCGCGCCTCGCGAGGACGGCCGCGACGTCGACGCCGCCGTTCACCGCCTCGGCCGCTCCCGCGACGTCCCGAGCCGCGCGCAGTGCGGCGGGTGCGCGCAGAAGCGCCTTCGACGGCATGCACGCCCAATACGAGCACTCGCCGCCGACGAGCTCGCTCTCGACGATCGCGGCGGTCAACCCGCCGCGGACGGCCCGGTCCGCGACGTTCTCGCCGACGGGGCCGGCTCCGATGACGATGAGGTCGTACTCGCGTGTGCTCATGCCGACACCGTAGCGAGCGCCCGGCCGTAATGTCCCGCCCTTGCCATACCCGGGGAAAGACGTCAATGGACGCCGGAGACTGCCGGGATGTCGGGGGTCTGTGGTTTGCTGAAGCACCGGCCGAAAGGACGCCCATGGCCATCGAATTCCGATCCGTCACCAAGCGCTTCGGCGACGGCCCCGCCGCCGTCGACGACGTCTCGCTCGAGATGCCCGCGCGCAAGACCACGGTCCTGGTCGGATCCTCGGGCTGCGGCAAGACCACGCTGCTGCGGATGATCAACCGCCTGATCGAACCGACGTCCGGTGACATCATGATCGACGGCGAGTCGATCCGCTCCCGTGACGCCGTCCAGCTGCGGCGCAGCATCGGGTACGTCCTGCAGAACGCCGGACTCCTGCCCCACTACACGGTGGCCGACAACATCGCGACCGTGCCCGTGCTCACCGGCCAGACCCGCGCGACCGCGCGTCGGCGCGCGATGGAGTTGATGGAGGTCGTCGGCCTCGACACCGCGTTCGCCGATCGCTACCCCGCTCAGCTCTCCGGCGGCCAGCAGCAGCGCGTCGGCGTCGCACGTGCGCTCGCTGCGGACCCCAACATCCTGCTCATGGACGAGCCGTTCGGCGCCGTCGACCCCATCGTCCGCAAGGAACTGCAGGCCGAGGTCATCCGACTGCAGCGAGAACTCGACAAGACGATCGTGTTCGTGACCCACGACATCGACGAAGCCTTCCTGCTGGGTGACCAGGTGGTCATCCTGCAGAAGGGCGCCCGGATCGCCCAGCACGGAACGCCCTCGGAGATCATCGAAGCCCCCGCCGACGAGTTCGTCGCGAGCTTCATCGGCGCCGATCGCGGCGCGCGTGCCTTCCACGCGAAGCAGACCGACCGCGGGACGGTGCTCGTGGACGGATCCGGTCGGACCCAAGGCGTCCTCCTGCCGGGGTCGCCGGAGGACGAGGGGTGACGGCTCCATGAACTGGGTCGTCGAGAACCTCGACCTGATCGGGCAACTCACGCTCGCCCACCTGCGGCAGAGCGCCATCGCGATCGTGCTCGGTTTCGTCCTCGCGATCCCGCTCGGCTGGGCGGCGTTCCGATTCACGCGCCTGCGCGGCACACTCCTGGGCGTGGTGGGCATCCTCTACACGATCCCCTCGTTCGGTCTGTTCGCCCTCATCAGCGCGACGACGGGCATCGGCCTCCTGTCGGAGACCAACCTGGTCGTCGCGCTCACGATCTACGCCGTGGCGATCATGACGCGTTCCGTCACCGACGGTCTCGCGTCGGTGGATGGCGCGGTCCGCAGCGCCGCGGTGGCCGTCGGCTTCGGGCCGGTCAGGCGATTCTGGACGGTCGACTTCCCCCTCGCCGGGCCGGTCATGCTGGCGGGTCTGCGCGTGACGGCGGTGTCGACCATCTCCCTGGCCACCGTCGGAGCCCTCATCGGTGTGCAGAACCTGGGATACCTCTTCACGAACGGGTCGCAGCGACGCATCATCCCCGAGGTGCTGGCGGGCGTCCTCGCCGTCGTCGTCATCGCCCTCGTGATCGATCTGGCGCTCGTCCTCGCGGGACGCGCGCTGATGCCGTGGACCCGACGGATCCGCGTGCCGCGGCAACGCGCCCGTGCGGCGGAGGTGACGGCATGAACGTCTTCCTCGACGCGTTCGCGTGGATCTTCTCCCCCGACCGCACCACCGGGTACCTCCCCCTCTGGGAGGCGATCCTGCAGCACCTCGGTTTCACCTTCGGGTCGGTCGCGATCGCGGCGGTCATCGCCATCCCCGCCGGGTGGGCGATCGGTCACACCGGGAAGGGCCGCGAGATCGCGGTGTTCCTGTCCGGCGCCGCCCGCTCCCTGCCATCCCTCGGTCTCGTCGTCCTGCTCTACCTGGTGATCGGCGTCAACTTCAAGGAGCAGGCCGCGGTCGTCGCCTTCGTCCTCCTCGCGATCCCCTCGATCCTCGCCGGCGCGTACGCCGGTATCGAGGCGATCAACCGCTCCACCGTCGAGGCGGGCCGCGCCGTCGGGATGACTCCGATGCAGATCCTGTGGAAGATCGAAGTCCCCCTCGGTCTGCCGCTTCTCATCGGCGGCATCCGCTCCGCAGTCCTGCAGGTCGTGGCCACCGTCACCATCGCCGCGTACGTGGGGCTCGGCGGACTGGGGTTCGCCCTCATCCAGGGCATCCAGACCCGCAACGCCGCACAGATCCTCGGCGCCTCGATCGTCGTCGTCATCCTCGCCCTCGTCCTGGACGGCGCGTTCGCACTGTTCCAGCGCATCGTCGTTCCCCGCGGCGTCGCCGTGCAAAACTCTTCCCCCACGCGTCGTCGCACCCGGCGCGCCCCCGTCCCGGCCACCTGAGACCGGGCATCCTGACCACCACCCCATCCGGAGGCATCCATGTCCATCACACGCACCCGCATCCTTCCCGTCGTCGGCCTCGCCGCCGCGGCCGTTTTCGCGCTGTCCGCCTGCGGCTCGAGCGATTCCCTCCAGGGCAGCGGTTCGAGCGGCAACGAGGGCGGCGGCGAGCAGTCCAAGACGATCGTCGTCGGCTCGCAGTCCTACCCGTCGAACGAGATCATCGCCGAGATCTACTCCCAGGTGCTGGAGAAGGACGGCTTCTCCGTCGAGCGGAAATTCGCCATCGGCCAGCGCGACGCCTACATGCCGTCGCTCGAGGACGGGTCCATCGACCTCTTCCCCGAATACACCGGCAGCCTGCTGCAGTACTACGACAAGTCGGCCACCGCCGGGTCGTCCGACGAGGTCTACGACGCAATGGTGAAGGTCCTTCCGGACAACCTGAAGGCTCTCGACTACTCGCCGGCGACCGACCAGGATTCCTACAACGTGACGGCCGCCTTCGCGAAAGAGAACAACCTCACCGAGATCGGCGACCTGGCCAGCATCAAGGACCTGACGTTCGGCGGCGCCCCCGAGCTCGAGCAGCGGCCGTACTTCACCGACCTGAAGAAGGTCTACGGCGTCGACGCCAAGTTCGAGGCGACGGCCGACACGACCGTCGACGAGCTCGTCGCGGGGAACATCCAGGTCGCCAACGTCTACAGCGCGGACCCGCGGATCAAGACGGAGGATCTCGTCACGCTGGAGGACCCGAAGGGACTGTTCCTCGCTGCGAACGTCGTGCCGATCGCGAACGCCGACAAGGCCGACGAGATCGCGGATGCGATCAACAAGGTCAGCGAGGCGATGAGCCCCGAGGAGCTCGTCGCGATGAATGTCGAGTCCACTGTCGACCAGCGTTCGAGCGCTGACATCGCCAAGAAGTGGATCGCCGACAACCTCGGCTGACACATGACAGCTCTGGGCCCGCAGCCCACCGTCGAATCCGTCACCGTCGTCATCCCCGTGAAGGACGACGCCGACGGACTCCGGCGGTGCCTGCGGGCCCTTGCGCTGCAGACCCGTCGGCCCGATGAGATCGTCGTGGTCGACAACGGCTCGTCGGACGATTCGGCCGGTGTCGCGCGCGAGGGCGGGACGCGGGTCGTCTCCTGCGACCAGCCCGGCATTCCCGCAGCGGCGGCAGCCGGGTACGACTCCGCGGAGGGCGACCTCATCCTCCGCCTCGACGCGGACTGCATCCCGGCGGCGACCTGGGTGGAGGTCATGAGCGCACAAGCCCGCGAGCGCCCCGAGGTGGATGTCTTCGCGGGCGCTGCTCGGTTCATCGACGGCCCGCGCTTCCTCCGGTCGCCGTTGGCGGTCGCCTACCTCGGCGCCTACGCCGCCGTCCTCACGCCGACCCTCGGACACCTCCCCCTCTTCGGGTCCAACCTCGCCATGCGCCGGTCAGCCTGGCGGCGGGTGAGCACGGTCGTCCACCGCACGGACCCCGAAATCCACGACGACCTCGATCTCTCGTTCCATCTCGGAAGGGAACATCGGATCCGGTTCGTGCCCTCAGCGGCGATGGGCATCTCGATGCGCCCCTTCGCGTCTGCATCCGCTTTCCGCCGCCGTGTGCGCCGCGGCATCCGAACCGTCGTCCGGCATTGGCCGGAGGAGTTCGCACCGATCCGGTGGGCGCGGTCCGCACGTCGACGCGCGGACCGCCGCAGCACAGCATCGAGGATGTCGGCATGAACCCCGTCCTCGGCGAGGTGGAGGGCGATCTCCTGCACGTGGCGACGCTGAACGTGCGCAGGCCGCTCCCGCGCGGGCTCTCCCGCGGTGCCGATCGATGGGAGCGGCGCCGCCCCGCGCTCCTGGCGTCGCTCTCGAGGGAATCGCCCTCGGTGATCAGCCTGCAGGAGGTGCTTCCAGGTCCCGCTCGCGACATCGCCCGGGCATTAGGAGGCGAGTACGGGCGCATCGGCGTGGGACGCGGACGCGGCGGACGCGGCGAGGGGTGCCCGATCTTCTTCGATCGATCGCGGCTCGAGCTCATCGATCATCAGCAGCTCGCCCTATCGGCCTCGCCCGAGGTCGCCGGTTCCCGGTCGTGGGGCAACCCGCTGCCTCGGGCGATGGTGATCGGAGTCTTCCGGGACCGACTTGCACGAGCGTCCTTTGCCGTGATCAACACGCACCTGGATCCGTTCTCGTCGCGGTCTCGCGTCCGCGCCGCCGAGCAGATCCGTCAGGTGGTGCGACGGCGAGGGCTCCCCACCGTCGTGATGGGTGACATGAACGCAGCCGATGGTTCGCGCGCGCTGGAGGCCCTCACCCGCGGCGACCTGCTGACGGATGCCTGGACCACGGCAGCCGAACGCGTGACCCCGCCCTGGGGCACGTACAGCGGGTACCGCCCGCCTGTGCGCGGGGGTGAGCGCATCGACTGGATCCTGACGACTCCGGACGTCGCCGTGGAACGCGTAGGCATCGACGCCCGCCTGGAGGACGGCGTGGCCGGATCGGACCACCTCCCGGTCCATGCCGCCATCGAGGTACCGCGATGAGATCCGAATTCTTGCGGCCGCCGCGATCCTCCGCCGAGTGGGCGGCCGACGGTATCCGCGTCTTGGGCCTGCTGAGTGTGGCAGCGGCTTTTCTCTGGTGGACCCCGACGGACGCCGGGATCCTGGCGCTCGCTCTGCCCGCCCTCCTCGTGCCCCGAGCGATCGGCGCACGGCCCGGTCTCGATGTCCTGTACGGCGTCACGGTCACCGTCGCGGCATGGAGCAACGTCCTGGACCTGTACCGTTCCATCGCGTGGTGGGACATCGCCGTCCACTTCGTGGCCACCGGTGTGATCGCGACCATCGCCTTCCTCGTCCTCCGGCGCTTCGAGGTCGTTCCGGCACGCGCCGACCGGCGATCGAGCGTCGTCCTCGTCCCGACGATCGGCCTCGCGATCAGCGCGCTGTGGGAGATGGTCGAGTGGGCCGGCAAGACGTTCCTCGCGCCGGACATCTTCGTCACCTATCAAGACACCATCGGGGACATGGCCGTCGGCGGGCTCGGTTCTCTCGTCGCCGGCATCCTGATCATCCGAATCCCCATCGAGAGGACCGCGCTCGTCGCGGCAGACAGGAAGGAACAATCATGGCGGACCTGAAGAAAGGCGATCGCGTCAGCTGGAACACGTCGCAGGGACGCACCCAGGGCAAGATCACGGAACGCAAGACGAGGGACTTCACCTTCGACGGGCAGGACTTCACCGCGTCGACGGATGAGCCTGCATTCATCGTCGAGTCGGAGAAGACGGGCGCGAAAGCCGCCCACAAGGGTTCGGCCCTGAACAAGCTGTCGTCCTGAAGGGACGCCGCACACCCCGCTGCCGTCCTTCTCACCGGATCCGGCGAGGGTGTGCGGCGCGGCGCGCGGCATCCGCTCATCCCGCAGGGCGCAGAATCTACGCATGCCCATCGTCGACAACGCCGTGTACGTCCACGGCCGCCGTATCCAGGACCCCTCGAATCTGAGCGAGACGTTCGAGCACATGCGCGATCACAACGGCATGGCGTGGATCGGCCTGTACCGCCCCACTGAGGCGGAGGTGGCCGCCGTGGCGGCCGAGTTCTCGCTGCACCCGCTCGCCGTAGAGGACGCTCTCGCCGGCCACCAGCGGGCGAAGCTCGAGCGTTACGGCGACGTGTTGTTCGCGGTGCTCCGTCCGGCCCAGTACGACGACGGGAAGGAGTCCGTGGTGTTCGGCGAGCTTCACGTCTTCGTGGGCCCGGACTTCGTGGTCACGGTCCGACACGCCGACTCCCCCGACCTCGCGCGGGTCCGCGGCCGCATGGAGGAGCAGCCCGATCTGCTGGGCATGGGACCCGAGGCGATTCTTTACGCGATCCTCGATCAGGTCGTCGACGAGTACGCGCCGGTGATCGCGGGCGTCGAGAACGACATCGACGAGATCGAGGAAACGCTCTTCGGCGGCGATGACGCCGGTCTGTCGCAGCGCATCTACGCGCTCGCCCGCGAAGTCATCGCCCTCCACAAGTCCACTCTGCCGCTCGATGACATGCTGCAACGACTGCTGCAGGGCTCGGACAAGTACGGTGTCGACATCGAGCTTCAGCGGTCGCTGCGGGACGTGTTGGACCACGTCATCCGCGTCAACGAACGGATCGCCGCCTTCCGTTCCATCCTCGACAACGCCCTGACGGTGCATTCGACGCTCGTCACGCAGCGGCAGACCGACACCTCGCTCGAGCAGAACGAGCAGGTCAAGAAGATCTCGGGGTGGGCGGCGATCCTCTTCGGACCGACCCTCGTCGGCACGATCTACGGCATGAACTTCGACAACATGCCCGAGCTCCACTGGACGTTCGGATACCCCATGGCCCTCGGCCTTATGGTCGCGAGCTCGGTCGTCCTGTACGTCGTCTTCAAGCGCAAACACTGGCTCTGAGCGCGCCGAGGGGCCCGGAAAGCAGAAGGCCCCGATCACTGGCGAGAGTGATCGGGACCGTCCGTGCACCCCCCGGGACTCGAACCCGGAACCCACTGATTAAGAGTCAGTTGCTCTGCCGATTGAGCTAGAGGTGCGTGATTCGAAGAACTCGAACCGAGGGACAACACTAGCATCACGATCGCGCACTGCGCCAATCGAGGCCCTCAGGCACACGCCGTATCCTGGACAGCGTGACGCCCCCTCCCTCTTCGACGCCCTGGCTCGCGCCGTACGACGGTGACCTCCGCGACGATCTCGCCTTCGCGCTCCGCCTCGCGGATGCCGCGGACAGCGCATCGATGGAACGCTTCGACGCCCCCGACCTCGAGGTCAGCACGAAGGCCGACGCGACGCACGTCACCGAGGCCGATCTGGCGACGGAGCGAGCGATCCGCGATCTCCTCGCACGCGAGCGTCCCGAGGACGGGATCCTCGGCGAGGAGTACGGCACGAGCGGAGACACCCGCCGCCAGTGGATCATCGACCCGATCGACGGCACCGCGAACTACCTCAAGGGCATCCCCATGTGGGCCACTCTCATCGCCCTTGTGGTCGACGGCGTTCCCCGGGTCGGGGTCGTCAGCCAACCGGCGATCTCGCGTCGATGGTGGGCCGCCACAGGTGCCGGCGCGTGGACCCGGGGCACCGACGGCACGACGAGGCGCATCCGCTCGTCGGACGTCGCGACCGCCGAGGAGGCGAGCATCAGCTTCCAGAGCATCGGTCAGTGGGATGCCGCGGGCCGCACAGACTCCCTCCTCCGTCTCACGCGGGCCGTGTGGCGCGACCGGGGGTACGGAGACGCCTGGCCCTACATGCTTCTGGCGGAGGGCCGTCTCGAGATGGTCGCGGAGTTCGACGTCCGCGAGTACGACATCGCCGCCCACGTGCCGATCGTCCTCGAGGCGGGTGGCCGCTTCACCGACATCGACGGCGGGGAGCGTCTGGACGCGCGCTCGTCGCTGGCGACCAACGGCATCCTCCATGACACGTTCCTCGGGATGTTGCGGACGTGAGGTCGCACCTCTCGCACCGGAAGCGGACGGCGGTCGCCGTGCTCATCGCGGCCGTCGTGGCGGTGACGACGGCGTGCACTCCGACGTCAGGCCCGGGTGGTGATCCGAGCGGCGCTGCGGCACCCGGGGCATCCGCGTCGACACCGTCCTCTGCGGCCACGATCGTCCCCGAGGACGTCACGTGCGAGAACATGCTCTCCTCGGACACCATCGACACCTTCACGTCGACGGGCTGGACGGTTCGCGAGGACCCGTTCGTGATCCTCGACCTCGAACTCCCGAAGGGGATCTCCTGCACGTGGGGAGACTTCGCCTCGCCGACGAACGATGATCTGGTGCTCTTCGGATGGTCGCCGATCAGCGAGGCCGACGCGTCCGCGACCCAGGCGGCGCTGCAGGCCGAGGGATGGATCCGAAAGGACGATCCTCGGGGCGTGCTGATCACCGAGGATCCCGCGGGCGCCCTCCGCGTGGATGACGACGGGTACGGGATGACCTACCTCTTCCGCAACGGCTGGGTGGAGGTCTCGGACACGAGACAGGGCCTCGACCTGATCGACCTCGGCTGAAGAGACGACGAAGCCCCCGCATCCGCGAACGGACCGGGGGCTTCTGCTCCGTGACAACGGTTCGTGGAGATGGGGGGAATCGAACCCCCGTCCATCGCTGAGAGACGGCGTCTTCTCCGGGCGCAGTCTGTAGATGGCGTTCTGCTCGGCCCCGACCCTTAGTACAGACACTTGAGTCGACGAGCCCAGCCTGAGAAAGTCCCGCGTGACGCTCAGGCGACGCCACGCAGCGAGATCCCTTAAATGACGCCAGGGACCATGAGGGGATCACTCACGGACTGACGGACTCGAGCTGGCTGCTTACGCAGCGAGGGCGAAGTCGGACTGCTTCTTATTGGCAGTTATTGGTTCGCAGAGATCGTTTACGAGATAACCCTGCATCCTCGGCCCGCTTCTCGCAGAGTCACAGGCGATGTCGAAACCGATCATCCCCGAGACACCTGGCGGTGTGTGGACCGTTGTCACTCTGTGGAGTTGTCAACACTCGGATGCCGGAGCGTCCGAGCATCCCAGACTACCACCGACGAGGGCGGTGTCACCCGCGGAGGAAGTACTCGACCGCCAACGGGGCGACCTCGAGCGCCCCCGCCTCCTCCACCGTGACCCACCGGATCTCGGCGATCTCGGCAGCCGCAGCGGGTTCCTGACCGGCGATCGAGACGTCGAACACGTCGGCGACGACCACGTGGCCGGGTTCGTTGGCCGCGGCGGCGTGAAACACGCCGAGCGATCGGAGTGCATCCACCGACACGATCACTCCCAGCTCTTCCGCGAGCTCCCGCACGAGCGTCTCGTCCGGCGTCTCGCCGGGCTCAGGCTTGCCGCCGGGCTGCATGAACGCGGTCGTCCCGGCTTTGCGCACGAGGAGCAATCGACCCGTGTCATCCCGGATGACCGCGGCCGAGACGCGGATGGACGGTACGGATGCGGCGTCAAGCGGGGTCACGCGAGAACGCTAACAGGCGACCCGACGTACAATCTCATGTGCTTCCCGACATCTCCCCCGACGACCAGGGGATCGATCCCGCCGACCTCGCCACGACGCTCCGCGTCCTCTCAGAGCTGTCGTCGCTCCCCCGGACGCACCCCGATTTCATCACCGTCCGTCAGGCGACCGCCGCGATGTTCAAGGCGGCGAAGAAGGAGCGCCGTCGCGAGATCCGCGCCGCGATCGCCGACGCCGACCGCGCCGTCGTGCACGCCACGGCGACGGGCGCCCCCGACCGCATCGACGACGAGACGCGCGGCATCCCGATCGCGACACGCACCGCCGCGCCGATCGCGGGCGTCCTGCAGAAGGCGCGCGGCTGCTACATCTGCAAGGAGCCGTACACGGTCGTGGACGCCTTCTACCATCAGCTCTGCCCCGAGTGCGCGGCCCTCAGCCACGCCAAGCGTGACGCACGCACCGATCTCACCGGACGACGCGCACTGCTGACGGGCGGACGCGCCAAGATCGGCATGTACATCGCTCTTCGGCTCCTCCGCGACGGCGCCCACACGACGATCACGACCCGCTTCCCCCGCGACGCCGTGCGGCGCTTCCGCGCCCTGCCGGACTCGCCGGAGTGGATCGATCGGCTGAAGATCGTCGGGATCGACCTGCGCGACCCGGCCCAGGTGATCGCCCTCGCCGACGACGTCGCCGCATCCGGACCGCTCGACATCCTGATCAACAACGCGACGCAGACCGTCCGGCGCTCCCCCGGCGCCTACCAGCCGCTGGTCGACGCCGAGCTGGCGCCCCTTCCCGACGGTCCCCTCCCGGCGCTCGTCACCTTCGGGCACACGAACGACCGGCACCCCGAGGCCCTCGAGCGCTCTGTGAGCGCCCACCCGATCCTCGCGGCGGCCGCGGACCGCGCCGACACCCTGACCCGCGAGGCGATGGCCGCCGGATCGACCTCGCTCGACCGGCTTGCCGCGGGAACCGCGATCGACGCCGGCGGACTGATCCCCGACCTCGACCACTCGAACTCGTGGGTTCAGCGGGTGGAGGAGGTCGATCCGCTCGAGATGCTCGAAGTGCAGTTGGCCAACACCACGGCACCCTTCCTCCTCGTCTCCAAGCTCCGCCCTTCGATGTCTGCGAGCCCTGCACGCCGCACCTACATCGTGAACGTGAGCGCGATGGAGGGCGTCTTCGAGCGCGGATACAAGGGTCCGGGGCATCCGCACACCAACATGGCCAAGGCCGCCGTCAACATGCTGACCCGCACCAGTGCGCGCGAGATGTTCGAATCGGACGGCATCCTGATGACGAGCGTCGACACCGGCTGGATCACCGACGAGCGCCCCCACCCGACCAAGGTCCGTCTCGCCGAGGAGGGCTTCCACGCCCCGCTGGACCTCGTCGACGGCGCTGCGCGCGTCTACGACCCGATCGTGCGCGGAGAAGCGGGCGAGGACGTCTTCGGGGTGTTCCTCAAGGACTACGCCCCCAGCCGATGGTGACGCGGTTCCCAGCCCCGGGGACCCGCGTCGTGGTGCGCTACCTGTTGCCCGATGGCCGCGCGACCGACGCGCTGGGCGAGCTGATCTCGATCGATGTGGATCTCGTGGTCGTCGACGGCAAGCGCGGCGTGGAACGCATCCCCCGAGCAGCCGTCATCGCGGCGAAGGCCGTTCCCCCGCCGCCGGAACCCCGACGCCGGACCGGGATCGCCTGAGCGTCACTCGCCGAGGCGGTTGCGGCCGCGCATGGCCCGCTCAGCCTCGCGCTTGTCTTCGCGTTCGCGGATCGTCTGCCGCTTCTCGAACTCGCGCTTGCCCTTCGCAACGGCGATCTCGACCTTGGCGCGACCGTCCGAGAAGTAGAGCTTCAGGGGGACGAGCGTGTAGCCGCCTGCGGAGATCGCGTGCGAGAGCTTGACGATCTCCTCCTTGTGCAGCAGGAGCTTGCGCGTGCGCTTGGTCGAGTGGTTCGTCCAATGGCCCTGCGAGTACTCCGGGATGTGCACGGCGTCGAGCCACGCCTGTCCCCCGTCGATGAACGCGTAGCCGTCGCTGAGGTTCGCGCGCCCCTGCCGGAGCGACTTGACCTCCGTGCCGGTGAGCACGAGGCCCGCCTCGTAGGTCTTCTCGATGGCGTACTCGTGGCGCGCGCGACGGTTGGTCGCGATGACCTGTTCCCCGCGTTCCCTGGGCATGATGACTCCTCGACATGACGGCGCTCCGCGCGCAGCCGGTCTGCCAGTCTAACGGAGCCGGGTCGCCGCGTGGGCAGGGCTCAGGTGCGCAGCCATCTGCGGATCGCGAAGCTCGCCGACAGTGCAGCGAGGACGAGCCCCAGTCCGACGATCACCGGGATGACCAGGAGCGCGTCGCGTCCGTCGATCCAGGTGGTCACGAAGTCGATCTCGTTCACGAGGTACCCTCGGACGCCGTACTGCACCCCCAGCCAGATCGTCACGCTCGCGAGCGCCGAGCCGAGGAGGGCCGCGAACACGCCTTCGAGGATGAAGGGGGTCTGGATGAACCGATTGGATGCCCCGACGAGACGCATGATGCCGAGTTCTTTGCGTCTGGCATATGCGGACAGCCGGATGGTGGTGGCGATCAGGAGGACCGCCGCGACCAGCATCAGCCCGGCGATGGCGACGGCGAAGTAGGTCGCGATGGTCAGCGCCGAGAAGAGCGGCTGCAGGTACTCCATCTGGTCCTTCACCTGCTCGACACCGTCCATACCGCTGAACGCTTCGTCGATGACTTCCGTCTGAGTGGGGTCGACGAGGTTGACCCAGTAGGTCTCGTTGAGCTGGGCCGGGGTGATGAAGTCCTTGTAGTCCTCGCCCATGAGGTCGAGCACGTTCTGATAGGCCTCGTCCCGGGTCTCGAAGCGGACGCTCCGGACGATGCCGTCGAGGGCGGGGCTCTTGAGCTTGTCGGCCACGGCCGCGAGCTGGTCCTTGGAGGCCTCGCCGCCGCTGCACGTCGTCTGCGTCGAGCCGTCCCGGCACATGAAGACCGCGACCTGGGCGCGCTCCGCCCAGTACCCCTGCATCTTCGCGATCTGCATCTGCATCAGCATCGCGGCACCGACGAACGTGAGCGAGACGAAGGTGACGAGGATGACCGAGATCACCATCGAGGCATTGCGGCGAAGCCCGGTGAGCGCTTCACCGAGGACGAGACGAGCTCTCATGCGGTGGGCCCCACTTCGTCCTCGTCGCGGCGTCCGAGCCCGAGTCGGTCGGCCGCCCCCAGTCCATCGATACCCGCGAGGTCGATCTCGGCAGGCGAGATCGGGATGCCGCGGGTGCCGGTGTCGGGCTCCGATGCGGCTGCCGGGGCCGCGGCATCCTGCGTCTGCTGTTCGTTCGGAGGCGAGTCCGCAACCGGCGGGTCGTTCACGACCGGGACAGCGGGGAGCACCGCGTCGGGCTGAGGCGCCGGGGGCTCCACGACCTCCGGCAGCGGCTCGACGGCTCCGGTGTCGCCCGAGGAGACGATCTGCTTCTGCAGCTCGAGGACCGCCGTCAGCGCCGCGGTCGCCGCAGCGCCCTTGACGGTCTCCGGCCGGAGGACGGGAAGACTCGAAGTGTCACCGTAGCCACCACCGCGCTCGTCGCGGACGATGACGCCGCCGCGGAGCTCGATGACGCGGCGCTGCATCTGGTCGACGAAGCCGGCTTCGTGGGTGGCCATGACGACCGTCGTCCCGCCGGCGTTGATGCGAGCGAGCAGCTGCATGATGTCGATCGAAGTGCCGGGGTCGAGGTTTCCGGTCGGCTCGTCAGCCAGGAGGATCTGGGGGCGGTTGACGATCGCGCGCGCGATGGCGACGCGCTGCTGCTCACCGCCGGAGAGTTCGTGCGGAAGGCGCTTCTCCTTGCCGTCGAGACCGACGAGGGCGAGCGCCTCGGGCACCGACTGCTGGATGAACGCGCGGCTGGACCCGATGACCTGAAGCGAGAAGGCGACGTTCTGGAACACCGTCTTGTTGGGGAGCAGGCGGAAGTCCTGGAACACCGACCCGATGTGGCGGCGGAAGTACGGGACCTTGCGGGTGCTCAAACCCCGCACGTCGCGCCCGAGGACGACGACGCGTCCGTCGGAGGCCGTGTCCTCTCGGAGGATGAGACGCAGGCACGAGGACTTCCCCGAGCCGGAGGCGCCGACGAGGAACACGAACTCACCGCGCTGCACATCGAATTCGACGTCGCTGAGGGCGGGTTTGCTCGTACCGCGGTAACGCTTGGAGACCTTTTCGAACCGGATCATGGCCAGATGAGCCTAAGCGCGATGCCCGTGGCATCCGTCAGCGACACTCCCGGGCACTCAGGGGGCTGACAGGGTTCCCCGCACGATGGAGTCCCCCGAGTGTCCCGGATCGCCGTCGACGTTCTCCTGCGAGATGTCGACGACGTTGAACTTCGAGAGGTCGATGTCATCGGGGATGTCGAACGTCCCGGACGAGCCGTCCAGGATGCCGAGACTCACCAGGTCGCTGGCGTCGCCCGTCAGGAGCCAGACCTCGCGGTAGCCGTTCTCGGGCACGGATGCGTCGAGGTCGACACTCACGCGGTCGTGCCCGTCCACGCGTTCGAGGAGAGCCTCCCCCACAGCGCCCGACCACGACGGGAACCCGTCCAGTCGAGCCTCGGAGATCACCTGCGGACGCGGCACGATGCCCCCGGACGCCCACACGGCGGTCACGATCGTGACGACCGCCGCGACGGCACCGGCGAGGACGAAGAACACCGGGCGCCGACTCATCCGCCGTCGTCTCGGTGCGACGTGCGGGCGAGCGGGGACGACGGATGCCTCTCGCGGGTGAGCCGCGGGCTCGGCCGTGTCGTCCGGCAGGGAGAGCTCGGAACGGATGGACTCCCACACGCGATCGGGAGGCGTCAACAGGGCTTCACCCTCGCCGGCGGCGCGGCCGGCGACGACGGCGCGCGCGAAGGAGGCGACCTCCGCCGCGCAGTCGGTACAGGCATCCAGGTGGCGGCGGTCCTCTTCGGACGCCTGCTCACCCATCGCGAGGAGGGCGGCGACCTCGGGGTCAAGATGTGACATGGTGCGCCTCCAATCGGCTTCGCAGACGGGTGAGACTTCGGCGGATGTGACTCTTCACGGTACCCAGCGGCATCCCGAGCCGTTCGGAGATCTGCTGATGGGTGAGGTCCTCGTAGAACGCGAGGGCGAGCACCGCACGGGCGTCGGGTTCGAGCTGGGCCACCTCGTCGGCGACGAGCATCGCATCCGAGAGGTCGTGCTCGACCGTGGACTCGGGCACGACCGACTTGAGGGCCTCCTCGATGCGCGCCGCGCGCGCACGGGCCTCATGGGCGTCGGCGATGCGGCGCCGGGCGATCGTGATGAGCCACGCGCCCAGCGGTGCCCGGCCCGGCCGGAACGACGAGCGCGAGGTCCAGGCCGACACGAAGGTCCGCTGCGTGACGTCCTCCGCCTCGGCGGTGTCGCCCAGAGAGCGCACCGCCAGGGTGTAGACGATCCTCGACCAGCGGTCGTACATGGCCTTCACCGCCGTCTCGTCGCCGGTCGCGAACCTCTCCGCGAGCTGCATGTCGTCGTCTACGGCCTGCTCCTTCCGTGCAGCGAGCCGGGGCTCGGTGGTCAGACTCATGACCGGGCCCGTGCAATGAGCACCACGTTATCGCTGTAGGTCCGGGTCTGCTGGTCGAAATCACCACCGCAGGTGATCACGGCGAGCATGCGGGGTCCGTCGCGGGTGAACAGCCGGTCGACCGGAAGCTCGGCCCGAGGGATGTAGGTCACGGCCTCGGTGACGTAGTCGGTGGCGGCACCGTCGGCATCCGTCACCGTGACGACGTCACCGGCACGGGCTTCGCGGAGCTTCGCCAGCGGACCGATGCCGAACTCCCGGTCGTCGACGTGCGCGGCGATCACCGTGGTCCCTGCGTCATCGGTCGGCGCGGCACCGAAGCGGTACCACCCGGCTGTCGACGGCCGCTCCGGGATCTGCATCTCGCCGCCGGCTTGGACGCCGACGGGCTCGACCGGCATGTCGACGCCCAGAGCGTCCAGCCTGAGGCGCTCGGGCGCAGGCACCGGGTCGAGGGCTACCGGGGTGGCCGGTGCGACCGGGACGGAGACCTCCGGCGTGGGGGTCGCCGGAGTCGGGGAGACCGTCCCGGTCGCACCGGTGCCGGTCCCGGAGGAGGGATCCGCCTCCGGGACCGGCGCGCAGGCCGCGAGCATCATGACCGTCAAGACGACGGTGGGCGGGAGCAGGCGGCGCATGTCGGTGACCTCAGCGGCGAGCCTTGGCGGCTCGGGTCGCGTAGACGCCACCGGCGAGCAGCCCGGCGATGAGCGCGGCACCGCCGGCGAACACCCAGCCATTCGTACCGTTCTCGGCGACCAGCCCGGCCGAGCCGGTGTTGACCCCACCGGGGCCCGAGTGCAGGCCGTCGATCGTCTGCGTCGCGAGCGCGAGGTTGCCGGCCTCAGCCGATCCCCACGCGTAGACGACCGTCAGCTCGCCCTCCGCGACGTCGACGTCTGCCGGCCCGATGACAGGGTCGGTCGTGCCGGCGAGGGCGACGGACGCGCTGACCGTTCCGGCGGGCAGGTCGAGCGACTCCTCGTTCGGGTTCTCGAGCCCGCTGATGACCGCTTCCCCACCGGCCAGCACATCGACGGCCGGGGCGGCGGCGACGTGCCGGACCGTGAGCCGGCCTTCGCCGGCGGCGGTCTTCGACGTGTCGTTGGTGAAGAGGTTCGCCGCGGGCTGGCCTGCGGCGTCGAGGTGCGCGACCGCGGTGTAGTTCTTTCCCGCCTCGAGAGTGAGGTCGATGGGTCCGAGGACGGGCGCGGAGTCATCCGTCGCGTCCGCCGCCGTCAGGGCGACCGAGTAGGTGCCGCCGGGCAGCTGCAGCGGACCACCGAGGTCGCCGGGCTGGAAGTCATCGATCGTCAGCTTGCCGTCGACATAAACGTCGACCGGGGTGTCGGGGATCGCGTGCAGCACCGCGAGGTCTGCATCGTCCGACGTCGCGGCCGATGCGGGGACGAAAGCGGCGAAGGCCACGGCGGCACCGAGAGCCACGCCCGCAGAGAGTGTCTTGCGCATGAGGAACTCCTTCTGATCCGGCGCGAGCTGTTCGCGCTGTCACAGAGGTATTCCGGCTGTTCACCCCATATGGATGCAGGTGGATGAAAAATCTTTCAGCCCACCCGGCGTGGATCAGTCGTCGTCTTTGCGCTTGCGCCAGCGGATGCCGGCCGCGATGAACCCGTCGAGGTCTCCGTCGAAAACGACGGCGGGGTTTCCGACCTCGTGGCCGGTCCGAAGGTCCTTGACGAGCTGCTGACCGTAGAGGAAGTAGGAGCGCATCTGGTCGCCCCAGCTCGCCGTGATCGTACCGGCGAGTTCCTTCTTCTTCGCCGCCTCCTCCTCCTTCTGGAGGAGCATGAGCCGCGTCTGCAGCACGCGCATGGCTGCGGCGCGGTTCTGGATCTGGCTCTTCTCGTTCTGCATCGAGACGACGATGCCGCTCGGGAGGTGCGTGAGGCGGACCGCGGAGTCCGTCGTGTTGACCGACTGACCACCGGGGCCCGACGAGCGGAAGACGTCGACGCGGATGTCACCTTCGGGGATGTCGACCTCCTGGGCCTCCTCCATCACCGGGATCACCTCGACGGCGGCGAAGCTCGTCTGACGCTTATCGGCTGAGCCGAACGGGCTGATGCGGGCGAGACGGTGCGTGCCGGCTTCGACCGACAGCGTTCCGTACGCGTAGGGGGCGTCGACTTCGAACGTCGCGGACTTGATGCCCGCGCCCTCGGCGAAGGACGTGTCCATCACCTTGACGGGGTACTTGTGGCGCTCGGCCCACCGCAGGTACATGCGCATGAGCATCTCGGCGAAGTCGGTGGCGTCGTCGCCGCCGGCACCCGAGCGGATCGTGACGACCGCGCCGCGATCGTCGTACTCGCCGTCGAGGAGCGTCTGCACCTCGAGCTGGCTGATGACCTTCTCGAGGTCGACGATCTCGCGGCGAGCCTCTTCGGCGGATTCCTCGTCGTCCATCTCCTGGGCGAGCTCGACGAGCACCTCGACGTCGTCGAGTCGCTGCTCGACCTCGGTGACGCGCTTCAGCTCGGACTGACGGTGGCTCAGGGCGCTGGTGACCTTCTGCGCCTTCTCCACGTCGTCCCAGAGATCGGGAGCGCCCGCCTCGTCGGAGAGACGGGCGATCTCGGCGGTGAGCGCGTCGACATCGACGACCGCCTTGATCTCACCGAAGGTGGAACGGAGGGCCTGGATCTGCACAGACGGATCGAATTCAAGCATGACACTCCAGAGTAACGTGGATGGCGATGACCGACCGACCCGACTCCCCCACTGCCCGGGAGGTGCTCTGGCGTTTCGGACCCATGGTCTACGCGCCGACCGTCCTCTTCGCCATCGGCGAGGGAGCGGTGCTCCCCCTCATCCCGATCCTCGCAAGCAACCTGGGGGCGGATGTCGCCCTGTCGGCCCTCATCGCCTCGTTGCTGGTCGTCGGGCAGCTGGTCGGCAATCTGCCCGCGGGCTGGGCGGTCGCCCGGTTCGGCGAGCGGGTGACGATGATCGCCGCAGGCTCTCTTGCACTCGTCGTCTCGCTGACCGCCGCCCTGGTGCCGTCCCTGCCGGTGTTCGCCGGTGCGGTGTTCCTCATCGGCTCCTGCGCCGCCGCGTTCGGCCTGGCGCGCCACTCCTTCATGACCACCCGTGTGCCGGTCATGTTCCGCGCTCGCGCGCTGTCGCTTCTGGGCGGGACGTTCCGCCTCGGGATGTTCACGGGTCCCTTCATCGCGGCGGCACTCATCGGACTGTTCGGCGACGAGCGGTCGACGATCTGGTTCTTCGCCGTCTGCCTCGTCGCCCTCATCGTGCTGGTGACCTTCGGACCCGACCCCGAGAAGCAGTTCGTCGCCGAGACGGTCCGCAGCCACGAGGCCGAAGACTCCGGTGAACCCGTGACCGGCTCGATCCCCATCGCCGAGCGGGCGGGCGTGTTCCGCACGATGTGGCTGCACCGTCGGGTGCTGTCGCGTGTCGGACTGGCTGCGGCGAGCCTCTCGGCGGTCCGGTCCGCACGTCAGGTCGTCCTGCCGTTGTGGGGCGTATCGATCGGGCTGGACGCTCAGTCGATCGCCCTCGTCGTCGGCATCTCCGGCGCGCTCGACTTCGCCCTCTTCTACGCGAGCGGGCAGGTGATGGACCGGTTCGGACGACTCTGGGCCGCACTTCCGGCGATGGTCCTGATGGGGAGCGGCTTCCTCGCCCTCTCGGTCACGCACGACGGCGCGAGTGCCGAGATGTGGTTCGCGATGTTCGCGGCGGTGCTGGGCGTGGGCAACGGCCTGTCCAGCGGCATCCTGCTGACGATCGGTGCAGATCTCGCACCGAAGGATGATCCGGCGCCCTTCCTCGGGTCGTGGCGCACATTGACGGATGCCGGCGGTGCCACCACCCCGCTGATCGTCACGGGCATCACGGCCGTCTCGTCGCTGTCGTTCGCGGCGGGGGCCGTCGGCGTCATCGGGCTGCTCGGAGCCCTCGCCTTCATCCGCTGGCTGCCGCGGTTCCTCCCGCACGTGAACCGCTGACCGCTCGCCCTTCTCGTCCGCAACTTGGGTACAGACCTCGAGAGCGTCATCCAATCGGTCGACGACAAGGGCCAGCGACCATGAGCGCGTGGAACACGAACCGTTCGTCGAACCTCCAGCAGCTCGTCGACATCGCCACAGACCCCGCCGACATCGTCAACGTGCCATGACGGGCCGTCCCTTCGAGATCGCCGTGCGCCGCGGGGAGGAGACCGTTCCGGCGACCATCGGCTGGCGGCGCGAGGGGTGGCGGTACGCCGTCACGATCTCGAGCGCCCGGTTCGACACGATCGACGAGATCGCCGACGACGCGTTCGAGGCGCTCTGCCGTGTACGCGGACACCTCGAACCGCTCGGGTGGCGCATCAGTGTCGTGGGCGCGCAGATGGATGTGTGGCCGAGCGGGATGGTGCGCGACCAGGGCGGTGGGCTCCGCGCCTACCGCGTCGGAACGGACCGGATCGGTGATCTCGTCGACGTCTTCGAGCCGGCCGACCCGGAGACCGTGACGACCGTCGAGGCGCAGCGAGCCGAAGCCGATCGGCGGTTCGAGCTCATCCGGAACGCGGACGCGCACTGACATCCGGACTCCCGCGGCCGCATGCGGCTCAGTCGAGCGCCGTCCGGCTCGTGGCGGTCGCGTCGAGCACCACCCCGGCGGGAACGAAGAGCGAGGATATCGGCGGATGCCACGTCGTCGACACCGTCACTCGCGCGGATACTCCGTCCGGTGAGCCCGCGGTCACGAGCGTCACGTCGTCTTCGACCGCGACGATCGCCCCAGCCTGTTCCCGCACCCCTTCATCGGTGAGCTGCGCGCGCGGCTGATCAGCCACGACGTCGAGCGTGAACCCGTCCGCGCCCGCGAGAGCCGCGGCATCCGCTGCGGCCTGCGTGCGCTTGTGCGCGAGGTACAGACTCGTGGCGTCCACCGAGACGAACACGAGGACGAGCGCGAGAAGCGCGTAGCCGATCGTGAGCAGGAGCACGCTTCCTTCTTCGTCGCGGCGGATCATCCGTCTCTCCAGTAGCGCGAGACCTTCTGGACCGACGACGACTCGACGCCCACACGGGCCGCCTGGTCGAGGCCGAGGACCGGCGGCACGAGAGGCAACGGGACGGACGAGGCGACGGTCACCCGGACGATCGCGCCTGCGGCCGGGCACGACGCAGCAGTTCCGACGCACGAGACGTCGACAGCGAGCGAGTCCCTCGGGATGTCGTACTCGCGCGCCAGGGCGTCCAAGATGGTCGCGGCACGGTCGTCGGCGTCCTCCGCGCTTTCGGCGGATGCCACGGCCCGCGCCACGTGCCTCGACGCCGCTTCGACTCCCAGCGCGTGCGACTGGATGAGCCCGAGGGTCACGACGAGATAGACGATGGGGACGAGCAGGACGACGCCGCCGACGATGAACTCCAGTGCCGCGGACCCGCGCTCGTCCTCCGCGAAACGCTCAGTCGAAGCTCTCGGCCGGAGCATGGACGGTCACCTCCCACCCGTGCGGAACGCCGAGGAGGCCGACGAGCGGGAGCGCGGTCGTCACCGTCACGGAAACGGTGTCGTATCCCAGACCCCGTGAATCCGTCGCCGTCACGCTTTCCAGGAAATCCCCGCCCACGGTGCGCTCGACGATGTCGCGCGTGCGGGCCGCTCCCGCTTGCGTGTCGACGTCGGCCAGGGCGGCGTAATAGGCGCCCTCGACAGCAGCATCGTGCACGACGTTCCGGACGTAGACGGCGAGCCCCAGCTGCAGGACACCGAGGGTCAGGACGGTCAGCAACACGCCGACGAGCACGAACTCGACCGGAGTCGAGCCGCGTTCATCGGAGAGCAGCCGCCGCATCCTTCGCCCTCAGAAGCTGGAGACCTGGTCGATCGCCTGCTGGAACAGCTGCGACAGGGCAGGTCCCGCGAGCGCCCAGATCACGACGACCAGGCCGGCGGTCATGAGGGTGATCAGCACCCAGCCGGGGACGTCGCCGCGTTCGTCATCGCGGAGGCGGGTGAGGACGGCACCCCACGCGGTGCGGAGTCTCGCCAGAGAGGGACGGATCATGATGTTCTCCTTTCGGATCAGGTGGTCAGCCGACCCCGAGGCGCAGCATGACGATGCCGGGGAAGACCGCGAACAGGACGCTCATGGGGAGGAGGAGGAAGACGATCGGGAAGAGCATCGCGATCTCCTTCTTCCCTGCCTGCTCGATGAGCGATCGTTTGGCGTCCTCGCGCGCGTCGCCGGCCTGTGCCTGCAGCACACCCGCCAAGGGGGCGCCGCGGTCGATCGCCGCGACGAGGTGCTCGATCGCACGGGAGAGCGTGGGAACGTCGAGGCGCCGCCCGAGATCGAGGAGCGCGTCGGACAGGTTCGAGCCGGTGCCGCTGTCGAGGACCGCGCGGCGGATCTCGACCGTGAGCTCGCCGGTGCCGATCTCCCCCACCCGCCTGAGTGCGTCGCGCAGACCCTCGCCCGCCGCGAGGCAGAGGGACAGGAACTCGAGAAGTGTCGGGAGCTCCTCCTCGACGCGCGCACGCCTGCGGCGGGCCGCGGACGTGAGCCGCAAATCGAGCACCGCGGCGGCCGAGAGCGCCAGGACGGGCGGCAGGAGCGCGGACCCGGGAGTGAGCCGGCCGGCGAGGGCGAGGACGACCAGCACGACCCCGCCGAAGAGACCACCGAGGAGGACCCAGGTGAGCTGGCGGGCGCGGAATGCCGCGGCATCCTGCGTCCACCCGGCCTGACGGAGACGGTGCTCGAGTCGCGCGGCGCCGCCGAAAGAGGAGATGACACGGTCCCGGCGGGTGCGCCAGTCGCCGCGGGCGGATGCCAAAGGGGTGAGGCCCCGCGGATCGGCGATGTCGCGCAGATACGGTGCGATCCGACGTGAGAGCGTCGGCGCCGACAGACGCGGGATCCGGGTTGAGACCAGGACGAGGCCGGCTGCGAAAGCGCCCCCGAGCACGATGGCGAGCGCGAGTTCGGTCAGCCCGCTCATGCGAACCACCGCCGCGGCTCCGGGAGGCGGCCGATGCCGACCATGAGGCGGAAGGCGACGACGGACACCGCCGCTCCCAGGAGGATGACCGCGACGCCTTCCGGACTGCTGTATGCGGCGGCGCCCTCGGGGCGCAGCGCGAGCAGACCGAGGATCACCCATGGCGCGACGACACCGAGAACCGCAGCGCCGCGGATCCAGGACTGCCGGGCTTCGATCTCGGCCCGGAGCGCGGCCTCGGCGCGCACGGACGCCGAGAGGGCGCGGAGGACGCTCGTGAGCTCCGTGCCTCCGACCTGGCGCGCCATCCGCAGGGCTTCGATGATGCGGTCGGCGACGGGGTCGGCGAGCCGCGCCTTCAGGCGGAGAGCGCTCGAATCGAAGTGACCGGAGGCCGACACGTCCGAGGAGAACGCGCTGAACGCGGGACGCAGCGACGGCGGACCGACCTCCCCCAGCGCCGACACCGCGTCGGGCAGGGACATGCCCGAGCGGACGGAGGCGACGAGGAGGTCGCACACATCCGGCCACATCTGACGGCGGCTCTTCTGCAGTCGCCGCGCGCGCCCGCGGAGCCATCCCGCAGGCGCGAAGAATCCGGCCACCGCGGCGACGGCGGCGAAGGCGGGGAGGGCGGTGACCAACCAGATGACCGCCCCCGCGACGGCGGCGGCGGCCAGACTGATCGAGGCGAGGTGACCCGTCGTCGCGTGGCCGAATCCCGCGGCTTGCAGGAGCCGGGCGACGGTGCCATCGCGCTGCGGCGCCTCTGCACGGCGCGCACGCGGAGGCCAGAGCCAGGGTGCGAGCGTGAGCAGGATGCCGGCGGCCAGGGTGAGCCCCAGGATGGTCGTCACACGCCTTCACCCCCGAACACGCGACGCGTCTCGACGGCGCCGTCGACGACCCGCCCGGTGGGCGCGATGATCTCGACGACGGCTCGCCGACCGGCGGCATCCCGTCGGCAATGCACGACCAGGCCGACGGACGCGGCGATGGCCGGCAGGAGGAAGTCGCGGTCGATGTTGCGACCGGCCAGGAGCGGCAGCGATGCCAGCTTGCGCAGCGCGTCGCCCGCGGAGTTCGCGTGGATCGTCGCCGCGCCGGGCACGCCGGTGTTCAGGGCGAGCAGCAGATCGAGCGCCTCGGCATCGCGGACCTCTCCCACGACCAGGCGGTCGGGCCGCATACGGAGAGCCTCCTTGACCAAGCGGCGGAGCGACACTTCACCGGTTCCCTCGAGGCTCGGCTGACGACCTTGGAGGGCGACGAGGTCGGGAGCCTGGGCGTTGAGCTCGAACGTCTCCTCGACCGTGACGATGCGGTCATCGGCAGGAGCGGACGCGATGAGCGCGCCGAGTAGGGTCGTCTTCCCTGCGTGCGTGGCTCCGGAGACGATGACGCTCGTGCCGTCGCGCATCGCGGCTCGCAGCACCGAGGCCGCCTCGGGGCGGACCGACCCGGCTGCGACCAGATCGTCCAGGGTGCGGAAGCGGGTGAGGAACTTCCGGATGTTGACGGCCCAGTGCCGACGGGTGATATCGGGGATAACGACGTGCAGACGCGAGCCGTCGGGCAGCGACGCATCGACGAAGGGCTGGCTGAGGTCGACACGGCGGCCGGTCGCGTGCAGCATCCGTTCGACGAGATCACGCACCGCCGTGTCGCTGAGCACGATCGGAGCCCGCTCACTCCGCCCTTCTCGCGCGATGAAGACCTTGTCGGGGGCGTTGATCCAGATCTCCTCGATATCGGGGTCGTCCAACAGCGCCTGGAGGGGGCCGTACCCGGCGACGGTCGAGAGGATGTCGCGGACGGACGCCGCTTCGTCCTCGATGACGTCGACTCCCCGCGCGAGGGCGAAGTCGTTGTGACGGCGCACCTCGGCCCGGGCGATCCGGGCCGCGCGGTCGGGGTCTCGGGAAGGATCGACGTCCTCGCTGCGCAAGCGTTCCCGCACCCGCTCCGCGACCGCGGCGAGACCGCGGGTCGGCGCAAGGGGGGACGCGATGCTCATGGCCTGGGATCATCGCAATCCCCCGCACCTCGGCGTGGGAGTTATCCACACCGCCGGGAGGCCTCAGAGATCGAGGAGAGCGAGCGCGACGCTCACCAGACTGTCCTTCGTGAGGCGGCCGTCCTGCCCCCAGCGCGAGTCGCTGATGACGATGTCGACGCCGGGCACCAGGACAGAGCCCGTTCCCCCGCCGACGGCGGCGGAATCGGCGTCCATCCAGAGCCCCACGCCGCCGACCTTCTCGAGACGCGGGTCGTCGAAGTACATGTCCATGCCGAGGCCGGCAGCCTCATCCGCATCGGGCACCTCGTCCATGCCCTCCGAGATGTCCACGGTGAAGGATTGGATGTCGGAGAGCTCGCTGACCGCGTCCGCAGGGGTCACCCAGGCGCAACCGATGGCGTCCGGTTGGACGTAGGAGTTCTCCTGGTCGAGCGGGATGCCGTCGATGTAGTCGCCGACGACGGCGGCGACCTGATCGCAGCTCGAGATGCCGGGAAGATCCCGGACGGCCGCCGTCCCGCCGTCGCCCGCAGCGGCGGGTGCGGTCGGCCTTGCGGATCCCTCGCCGGAGACGGCGGGGGCGGCGGGCGCGCATCCGGCGAGGAAGCCGGCGAGGGCGAGGAGCGGGATCACGGGGATGAGAGATCGAGGCGCAGCCACGCGACAGAGGTTACCGATTCGGGGGTTATCCCTCCCAGGTCCCTCCCACCCGGCGCCCTAGACTGAAGCCACCAGCGGGAGTGGTGAAATCGGCAGACACGCAGGATTTAGGTTCCTGTGCCTTCGGGCGTGGGGGTTCAAGTCCCCCCTTCCGCACGAGGCACCGTCGTGTCTCACACCTTGCGCCCATTCCGCCGGCCGGCCAGCCGTCGCGACCTGAAGGACCTCCGTGCACCCCTTCGCACTGATCCCCTGGCTGGATCCCGAGACCATCATCAACGCCGCAGGTCCGTGGGCGCTCGTCGTGGTCTGCTTCATCATCTTTGCCGAGACCGGCCTGCTCGTCGGGTTCCTCCTCCCGGGCGACACCCTCCTGATCATGGCGGGGCTCCTGTCCAACCCGGTGACGCACGCCCCCAACGGCGTCTTCGGCATCAACGTGTGGATCGTGGGCCTGCTCATCGGCCTCTCGGCCTTCCTCGGCGGCGAAGTGGGGTACCTCATCGGGCGCAAGGGCGGCCCCGCGGTCTTCGAACGCAAGGAATCCGGACTCTTCAGCCGGAGCAACGTCGATCGCACGAACGCCTTCTTCGAGCGCTACGGCGGCGTCACCGTCATCCTCGCTCGCTTCGTGCCGATCGTCCGCACCTTCGCGCCGGTCGCTGCAGGCGTCGGCAAGATGGCGTGGCACAAGTACTCGCTCTACAACCTGATCGGTGCGGTCATCTGGGGCTTCGGCCTCACCGTCATCGGTTACCTCGTCAGCCTCATCCCCGGCGTCGGCGAGTTCGTCGCCTCGTACATCGACGTGATCCTCCTCGCGGCCGTCGCCGGGACCCTCGTCTTCATCGTTTGGCACTACTTCGCCGAGAAGCGCAAGGTCAAGCGAGAGATGGCGGCCGGCTCGGACGGCGTCATCGACCCGAAGGAAGCACGCGACCTCGTCCTCGAGCCCGAGGCGTTCGACGAGAAGCAGGACGGCTCCCGCGGGGACGCTCCCCGGCTCTGATCAGGACGCCTTCTTCTTCGCGGGCTTCTTCTTCGCCGGCGCCGACCCCGTGTCGGCGCCGGCGTCCTTTTTCGCGGGGTCCGACCCCGACCGCGCGGCACGGCTCTTCTCGACGCTGGCCCGGAGGGCCGCCATCAGGTCGATGACCTCGCCGCCCTCGGCATCCGTCTTCTCCCCGAAGGTCTCGGTGGTGTCGAACGCCTCACCCTTGTCGAGCTTCGCCTCGATGAGGGTGCGCAGTTCCTTCTGATAGTCGTCGGTGAACTCGGTCGGATCGAAGTCGCTCGAGAAGCTGTCGACGAGGGATGCCGAGAGCTCAAGCTCCTTGCTCGAGATCTTCACCGGCTCGTCGAGCACGGGGAAGGATGCCTCGCGCACCTCGTCCGCCCACAGGAGCGTCTGCAGCACGAGGACGTCGCCGCGCACGCGGAGTGCCGCGAGTCGCGTCTTCTGCCGCAGCGCGAACCGCACGATCGCCGTGCGATCGGTCTGCTCGAGCGTCTGACGCAGCAGGACGTACGCCTTCGGACTCTTCGAGTCGGGTTCGAGGTAGTAGGCCTTGTCGAGGGTGAGCAGATCGATCTGCTCGGTGGGGACGAACTCGACGACCTCGATCTCGCGACTGCGCTCGCTGGGCAGCGCCGCGAAGTCATCGGAGGTGAGGACGACGGTGCGCTCGCCGTCGTCGTAGGCCTTGTCGATGTCGGAGTACGGCACGACCTCGCCGTCTATCTCGCAGATGCGCTGATACCGGATGCGGCCGCCGTCGGCCGCGTGAACCTGGTGGAGGGACACGTCGTGGTCCTCCGTCGCCGAGTACACCTTGACGGGCACATTGACGAGTCCGAAGGTCAGCGCGCCTTTCCAGATCGATCTCATGCCCCCAGTAGACACCCGCGCTGCGGTGGCGTCATAGGGCTTGCGCACTAATCTGGCCCCATGCCAGCCGCACCGCAGGAGGTCGTCGTCGACGGCCGCAGGCTGCGGTTGACCAACCTCGAGAAGGTGATGTACCCCGAGACGGGGACCACCAAAGGCGAGGTCATCGACTATCTGACGCGGATCGCTCCGGCGATGCTGCCGCACCTCGATGGTCGACCGGTCACCCGCATCCGCTGGCCAGACGGCACCGGCGAAGGCTCGTTCTTCGCGAAGCACCTCGAGGCGGGCGCGCCGTCGTGGGTCGCCCGGAGGCCCATCGAGCATTCGACCGGGGCGAAGGACTATCCGCTCGTCGACGGGGTCCCGACCCTTGTCTACCTCGCACAGGTCGCGTCGATCGAGCTGCACGTGCCGCAGTGGCGCTTCGACGCGGACGGGGCGAGACGGAACCCCGACCGTCTCGTGCTCGACCTCGATCCTGGCCCCGGCATCGGCCTCGCCGAGTGCGCCGAGGTCGCGCGGTGGGCGCGCGCGATCCTCACCGATCTGGGGATGGAGCCGCTTCCCGTGACGAGCGGCAGCAAGGGCATCCACCTCTACTCCCCGCTCGATGGCAGCCGGACCAGCGACGAGATCAGCGCCTTCGCGAAGGAGCTCGCCCGGGCGCTCGAGGCCGACCATCCCGACCTCGTCGTGAGTCAGATGTCGAAGGCGGCCCGGCCCGGCAAGGTGTTCCTCGACTGGAGCCAGAACAACGGCAAGAAGACGACCATCGCGCCCTACTCGCTCCGTGGACGCGAGCGGCCCACGGTCGCTGCTCCCCGCACGTGGGCAGAACTCGACGACCCCGACCTGCGGCAGCTGCTCGTCGACGAGGTGCTCGATCGGGTCGCCGAGGGCGGCGACCTCCTCGCCGCACTCGCACCGACGGATGCCGGTCCTCTGCGCTCCTACATCGCGAAGCGGACGGCCGCGAAGACGCCGGAGCCGGTCCCCCACTCGCCCGCGGGCTCCGCCGTCCCCGCGGGCTCCCGGTTCGTGATCCAGGAGCACCACGCTCGGCGGCTGCACTACGACCTGCGACTCGAGCACGACGGCGTTCTCGTCAGCTGGGCGGTGCCGCGCGGCATCCCGGAGTCGCCCTCGACCAACCACCTCGCCGTCATGACCGAGCCGCATCCGATGGAATACCTCGAGTTCTCCGGCGACATTCCCGCCGGGGAATACGGTGCGGGCTCGATGTCAATCTGGGACTCGGGCACGTTCGAGCTCGAGAAATGGCGCGCCGACGAGGTGATCTTCACTGCCACCGGGCGCGGCGACGGGCCGCTCGGAACCGCGAGGCTCGCCCTCATCCGCACGAGCGGCGACGGTGAGAAGTCGCAATGGCTGCTGCACCGCATGAAGGCGAACGCCCCGGGGCCTGCCGCCACCACGCCGTCATCCGCACCCGCACCGATGCTCGCGACGTCGTCGAACGCGGCGCTCGCCCGGCATGCGGCCACCCGCTGGGGTCCGTGGGTCGAATTCAAGTGGGACGGCGTCCGCGCCC
Source organism: Microbacterium aquilitoris (assembly GCF_031932285.1). Classification (NCBI taxonomy): domain Bacteria; kingdom Bacillati; phylum Actinomycetota; class Actinomycetes; order Micrococcales; family Microbacteriaceae; genus Microbacterium; species Microbacterium aquilitoris. The sequence goes on along the minus strand of NZ_JAUZVT010000002.1, from coordinate 746,285 downwards.
TCGGGATCTGGGACGGCCAACGACTGAAGCTCCGCGCGCGCAGCGGCGCCGACATCACCGCGCGGTATCCCGAACTGACCGGCGGCGACCCCGGGTTCGGCGCCGCCCCCTGCGTCGTCGACGGCGAGATCGTCGCGCTCGACGATCGGAACCGGCCGAGCTTCTCGCTGCTCCAGCACCGCATGCACCTCACGAAGGCCGGCGAGATCGACCGCGAGTCGGCCCGGATCCCCGTGCAGTTCCTGCTGTTCGACGTCCTCGAGGTCGACGGGACGGATGCCGCTCCACTCCCTCTGTCGCAACGACGAGAGCTGCTGGAGGGCGTCGCCGAGGGCACGATCGATCCCATCGTCGTACCTCCCGTCGCGAGCGACGTGGACGATGCCCTCGCGACGGCGCAGCAGCTCGGACTCGAGGGCGTCGTCGTGAAGGACCCCGCGTCCACCTACCGCCGGGGGGTGCGCAGCGAGCAGTGGCTCAAGGTCAAACTGACCCTGATGCAGGAGGTCGTGATCGGAGGCATCCGACCGGGCAAAGGCGGCCGCACCGGCGAGATCGGTTCGCTGCTCATGGGAATCCCCACCGACGGCGGGCTGCGCTACATCGGTCGCGTCGGGTCCGGTTTCAGCGAAGCGACGCTCGCACGTCTGGATGCCGAGCTCTCACCCCTCCGCACCGCCGAGAACCCTTTCGTCGATATCGGTCGTGCCGAGGCATCCGATGCGCTGTGGGTCAGGCCTGAGCTCGTCGGCGAGGTGGAGTACGCCGAGGCGACGCCGAGTGGGACCCTCCGTCATGCCCGTTGGCGAGGGCTCCGCCCAGACAAGGCTCCGACGGACGTCCGCGCTGAGGGCTGACGACCACCGTCGCCGGTTCTCGACTCAGGCGTGGGCTTCGTGCTCGACATGCCCCGCCGGTTCGAGCTGGAACGTCGAGTGCTCCACGTCGAAGTGGCGTGCGAGGCAGGACTGCAGCTGGGACAGAAGCGCACCGGCGCGATCATCCGCGAAGTAGTCCGTCGCGACGACGACGTGCGCCGTGAAGACCGGCGCGCCGCGCGTGAGCTGCCAGACGTGGACGTCGTGCACGTCCACGACCCCCTCGGTGCCGAGGATGTGGTCGCGGATGTCGGTGACCTTCGTCCCCGCCGGTGCACGCTCCCCCAGCACGGCGAACACCTCTTTCAACAGGGTGATGGCGCGCGGCACGATGAGGGCGGCGATGACCAGCGAGGCCACGGCGTCAGCCGGCATCCATCCCGTCACCCAGATGACGCCGGCCGCGATGATCACGACCACCGACCCGAGCAGGTCGCCGAGGACCTCGAGGTAGGCGCCGCGCACGTTGATGCTCGTGCGCTGCGCGACGCTCAGGACGTAGAGCGAGACGCCGTTGGCGATGAGGCCGATGACGGCGACGACGAGCATCGGCAGGCCCTGCACTTCGGCGTCCGCGGGTCGCATCAGTCGACCGACGGCTTCGACCGCGATCCACGCTCCGAGGGCGATGAGGATCACGGCGTTCAGCAGCGCGCCGAATACCTCGGCGCGCTGATAGCCGTAGGTCTGCCGCTCGTCCGCGGGGCGCGCCGCGACCGACGCGGCGATGAGCGCGATCACGAGTCCCGAGCTGTCGGTGAGCATGTGACCGGCGTCGGCGAGGAGGGCCAGCGACCCGGTCAGGATCGCACCGACGAGCTGGACGACGAGCACCGTCGCGGTGATCCCCAGGGAGACCGCGAGCAGACGCCGCGGGTGTCCTCCCCGGATGCCGGTGGGTGCGTGATCGTGCATACCTACGAGGTTAGGACGGCACGCCGGGGCGGGCGGCCTCATCCCGCAACTCGGGAATGAGTCCGATTCTCAGCCTCAGCGGAAGAGCCCGCGCGGCGTCACAGTGCCGTCAGCAGGGGGCCGAGCGCGTCGAACGCCCGCGCTCGGTGTGACGACGCGTTCTTCTCCGCCGGCGTGAGCTCCGCCGCGGAACGGCCCGCGGCGTCGTCCGGCAGGAACACGGGGTCGTAGCCGAAGCCGTTCTCTCCGGTCGGTGCGGTCGCGAGACGACCGGGCCAGACTCCGGTCACGACGTGCTCCTCGCCACCGGGGACGACGAGCGCGATCGTCGAGACGAACTGCGCCGTCCGGTGCGGATCGGCGATGTCGGCGAGCTGATCGAGCAGGAGCTCGTAGTTCGCGACGCCGTCCTTCTTGTGCCCCGCCCAGTACGCGGAGAACACCCCGGGGGACCCGCCCAGCACATCGACGGCGATCCCGGAGTCGTCCGCCATCGCCGGGAGGCCGGTGTGGGCGGCCGCGGCGCGCGCCTTGATCAGGGCGTTCTGCGCGAACGTCACACCGTCCTCGACGGGCTCTGGGCCGTCGTATCCGACGACCTCGAGATCGGGACGGGTCGACGCGACGATCGCTCCGAACTCCTCGACCTTGTGCGCGTTGTGCGTGGCGAGGACGATGCGGCGCGTCGTCACGCGAGCTCCTGCGCCAGCGCGGCGAGCTGCGCCTCGCGGAGGTCGCCGCAGCCGTTCACGCCGAGCTCGAGGAGGGCGTCGAGCTCGCGCTTGTCGAAGGGCGCACCCTCGGCGGTGCCCTGGACCTCGACGAACAGGCCTCGACCGGTCACGACGACGTTCATGTCGGTCTCGGCGCGGACGTCCTCGACGTAGGCGAGGTCGAGCATCGGCTCGCCGTCGATGATGCCCACCGACACTGCTGCGACGGAGTCGTGCAGGGCCTTGGCGTTCTTGCCGACGAAGCCCTTCGCGCGACCCCACTCGATCGCGTCTGCCAGGGCCACATACGCGCCCGTGATCGCGGCGGTGCGGGTGCCGCCATCGGCCTGCAGGACGTCGCAGTCGATGACGATGGTGTTTTCGCCGAGGGCCTTCGTGTCGACGACGGCCCGGAGCGCACGGCCGATGAGGCGCGAGATCTCGTGAGTGCGACCGCCGACCTTGCCCTTGATCGACTCGCGGTCGTTGCGGGAGTTGGTCGCGCGCGGGAGCATCGCGTACTCGGCGGTGACCCACCCCTTGCCCTTGCCGGTCAGCCAGCGCGGGACGCCGTTGGTGAAGGATGCCGTACACAGCACCTTCGTGCCGCCGAAGGAGATCAGCGCAGACCCTTCGGCGTGCGCACTCCAGCCGCGCTCGATCGTGATGGGGCGGAGCTGGTCGACGGCACGGCCGTCGGCGCGGGTGGTCTCGGTCATGGGGTCCCCTTCGGTAGGTCGATGGCACCGGTCTGGACGAGACGCACGGCGCTGACGCCGCGTCCCATCAGCCGGTCGGCGAGTCGGAGGAAGTCGTCGGCGGAATCGCCGGTCGCCTCGTAGACGTGGGTCGCGGTCGCGTCGTGCCCGGCGAGCAGGTCGCGCGAGACGAGCTGGCGGTAGACGTCCTTGGCGGTCTCGGTGTCGCTCGAGACGAGCGACACATCGGGACCCATGACGTAACTGATCGCGCCCTCGAGGAACGGGTAGTGCGTGCATCCGAGCACGACGGTGTCGACGCCGGCATGGCGAAGGGGCGCGAGGTACTCCTCCGCGACCCGGAGGACATCCGGGGAGTCGGTCACCCCCGCCTCCACGAAGTCGACGAAACGCGGGCACGCCTGAGCGAACACGCTGAGGCGCTCGTTGACGCCGAGCATGTCCTGGTAGACACCGGATCCGATCGTCCCCGCCGTCCCGATCACGCCGATGCGGCCGTTGCGCGTGGTGGAGATCGCGGTTCGGACCGCGGGACCGATGACCTCGACGACGGGCACGTCGTACCGTTCGCGGGCATCGCGAAGGAGGGCAGCGGATGCGGTGTTGCAGGCGATGACCAGCATCTTCACGCCCTGGTCGACGAGGGTGTCGAGCACCTCGAGACCGTACCGGCGGACGTCCGCGATGGGCTTCGGCCCGTAGGGCGAATGCGCCGTGTCGCCGATGTAGAGGATGGATTCCCGCGGCAGGAGCTGCGAGACGGCACGGGCGACCGTGAGCCCGCCCACTCCGGAGTCGAAGATCCCGATCGGTGCGTCCGTCACGATCGACCAGCCTAGTCTCGGTCAGGCCCTCGTCCGCGCCTGGATAGAGTGACCGCATGGGCATGTCCACAGCATTGCTGACCGACCGCTACGAGCTCACGATGCTGGATGCCGCCCTGCGCGACGGCACCGCGAGCCGGCGCTGCGTCTTCGAACTGTTCGGGAGACGCCTGCCCGGCGGCCGTCGTTTCGGCGTCGTCGCCGGCACGGGCCGGCTGCTGTCGGAGATCGCCGACTTCCGTTTCGACGATGCCGAGCTCGCCTACCTCCGCGACAACGACATCGTGAGCCCGGCCACGGTCCGCTACCTCGAGGGGTACCGGTTCGGCGGAACCATCAGCGGCTATCGCGAAGGTGAGCTGTACTTCCCCGGCTCCCCCATCCTCACGGTCGAGGGCACGTTCGCCGAAGCCGTAATCCTCGAGACCCTGGCCCTCAGCATCCTCAACCACGACTCGGCCGTCGCCACGGCCGCGGCCCGCATGAGCATCGCCGCCGGTGACCGCCCCCTCGCAGAGATGGGCTCGCGCCGCGCCGCCGAGCGCTCCGCCGTCGCGGCGGCCCGCGCCGCCTACATCGCGGGGTTCTCCGCCACGAGCAACCTCGAGGCCGGCCGCTCCTGGGGCATCCCCACCATGGGAACTGCCGCCCACGCGTGGACCCTGCTGCACGACAGCGAGGAGGACGCATTCCGCAGCCAGATCGACGCGCTCGGAACCGACACCACCCTCCTCGTGGACACGTACGACATCCGCCAGGGCGTGGAGACCGCGATCCGCGTCGCCGGCACCGGGCTCGGCGGCGTCCGACTGGACTCCGGCGACCTTCCTACCGTCGCCGCCTCGGTCCGCCGGCAGCTCGACGAACTCGGGGCGACCGAGACCAAGATCACCGTGACGAGCGATCTCGACGAGTTCGCGATCGCGGCACTGGCGGCATCCCCCGTCGACGCCTACGGCGTCGGTACCTCCGTCGTCACCGGGTCGGGTACGCCGACGGCCGGCATGGTCTACAAGTTGGTCGCCCGCCAGGGTGTCGACGGCGGCTGGGTCCCGGTCGCGAAGGCCTCCACGTCGAAGGCGTCCATCGGAGGCCGGAAGGCCGCGTTCCGGCGACGGGCGGACGGTGTCGCGACGGCCGAGGTCGTCGCCGTCGCCGACGGGTTCGACGAGGTGGACCCACCTTCCGCGCACCCCGACGCCCGGCCGCTGCAGACCGTGCTCGTCGATCACGGTGACGCGGATGCCGCCCACCTGGGCGCCGACGGTGTCACCGCTGCTCGGGCCCACCACCTGCGCGTGCGGGAAGAACTCCCGGTCATGGCGCTGGCGCTCAGTCGCGCCGATCCTGCCCTGCCGACCGTTTACGAGGTCAGCGAGGCGTAGATCTCCTTGCACGTCGGGCAGACCGGGAACTTCTCCGGGTCGCGACCCGGCGTCCACTTCTTGCCGCAAAGTGCGCGCACGGGCTTGCCCGTGATGGCCGACTCTAGGATCTTGTCCTTCTTGACGTAGTGCGAGAACCGCTCATGGTCGCCGGGCTCGATCGCCTCCTCGCGGATGAGCTCCTCGAGCTCACGGTCGAGTGTGGCGAGGCCGCCCTGATCCGGGCTGTCGATCGGCGTGCTCATTCCCCCGAGTGTACTGCGACGCGGCGCCGCGTGGTCGGGTCAGAGCGTCTCGGCGAATTCCATGGTGCGGCTGGTGCGACGCTCGAAGAGGGCCCCGCCGATGGCCACGCCGACGACGAGGACCGCCGCCCCGACGCCGACACCGCTCCAGAAGGACGTCCACGCCTCATCCTCGTCGCCGGCGAGGGACAGCCACCCCCACCAGAGCGCCGGCGCGGAGAGCAGGATCGCACCGAGCAGGACGAGCGCCTGCGTCGTCGAGCCGCCCGTGCGCTGAGGCTGCTCGAACGGTCCCTCCCCCGGTCGTGAGACCGCGTACGGGGCGGCCACCGAGGAGATGGAGCTCAGACCCAAGCCTGTGGCGAACAGGCTCACGCACACTCCGACGAGCGCCGGCAGCACGGCCCATCGCCCGTGGATCCAGATCGACGCGGTGATCGCCAACGCCAGGAGCGGGACACCCACCAGGACGATGGGGACGAGGCGTCCGAGACGGTCGGCGACGCCGCGGACTCCGGCCGAGATGTGCAGCCACACGCCCGTCGAGTCGTAGGCGAGGTCGTTGTGCACGAGCCAGCCCAGGAACAAGGCGAGGATCGGGGGTGGGATCAGCGCGACGGTCTGCAGAGGGACGCCCACCACCAGGAGGGGTGTCACGATGAGGACCGAGGCGACCGGGACGACGATGACATTCGCGAGGTAGCGAGGATCGGAGAACCAGTAGACGATGCTGCGGGCGGCGATGGCTCCGCCCGGCGTGCCGGGCATGACGGCGAACCAGCCGAGTCCGCGACGTTCCCCGACCGGCACGACGCGCTCGGTCGAGGTCATGAGAGTCCGGACGAGCAGCTGCCACAGCGCCGCAAGGGCGAGGAGTGTGCCGACCGCGACGAGCATCGATGCGACGAGTTCGCCTCCGCTGCGGACCGCGATGGCGGATGCCGCACCGAACGGGGTGACGGCGAGCACCTGCGCCGCCTCCGTCAGTTGGGACGGCAGTCCGCCGGACCACTCCAGTGAGAACGCGAAGGCGGCGACCGGGATCGCGACGACACCAGCCGCCGTCACCATCAGGCCGGTGAGCTGCGGTGACCGCCGGTCGCGGAGGGCCACGGCCGACACCGCCATCGCGCACCGGGCCGCGAGCACGGAGGTTCCGACGAGCAGGAGCGCTGCCAGAACGGCGAGACCGGCCGGCGAGCCGTGGCCGGTCCACGCCGCGATCATCGCCGCCGCGACCGCGACGACGACCAGACCCGGGATGCCGAGCGGCGATGCGAGCGCGACCGACCAGGCCACCCGTCCCGGCTCTTCCCCCGTGACCACGAACCGACGCGGATCGAGCGGGTCCTCGACGCCGCTGAACAGTGGAATCAAGAAGAAGCCCGCGACCAGGAGGGAGCTTCCCACCACCGTGAGCGTCGCCGCCTCGCCGTCGGGAACACGGTCGAGTCGGATGAGGGCCACGCAGACGGCCGCCACCGCGAGGGCGAGGACAGCGAAGCCCGCGAGCCGTCGCAGCAGGACCAGGGGCCGCGCGTTGAGCGCGCCGACCAGCAGCGCGAGCCTCAGTCGGAGTACGTGTGCAACCACTCCAGCCCCTCCACGTCGCTGAGGCCGCCGGAGAGCTGCATGAAGCGCTCCGCGAGGGTGTGATCCCCGCGCACCTCGTCGACGGTGCCCTGCGCCAGCACCTGACCCGAGACGATGACCGCCACCCCGTCGCAGACGCGCTCGACGAGCTCCATGCCGTGACTCGAGAGGACGACCGTGCCGCCTCGGGCGACATAGGCGGAGAGGATGTCGAGGATGACCTCGCTCGAGACCGGATCGACCGCTTCGAAGGGCTCGTCGAGCACCAGCAGACGGGGGGCGTGGATCATCGCCCCCGCGAGCATGATCTTCTTCGTCATGCCGGCGGAGTAGTCGGAGACGGGACGGGCGAGGGCGGCCGTGAGGTCGAACGCCCGGCCGAGGTCTTCGGTGCGTTCGGCGACGACGGCTCCGCGAAGACCGCGGAGGACCCCGTAGTAGTGGAGGAGCTGTCGCCCCGTGAGCCGCTCGAAGGTGCGGAGTCGATCGGGCAGGACCCCCATGAGCGCCTTGGCGCCCCGGGGGTCGCGTCGCAGATCGATCCCGCCGACCTCGATGGTCCCCCCATCGGGACGCAGGAGGCCCGCGATCATCGAAAGGGTCGTCGTCTTACCCGCACCGTTGGGCCCCACGATCCCGTAGAAGCTCCCCGCGGCGATCTCGAGGTCCACCGCATCCACCGCGCGCGTGCGGCCGAACGACTTCGAGACATCCGTCATCCGCAGGGCGGGCGTCGGCCGCGTCGTCTCTTCGGAGGCCTCGGTCTCGACCTCCGCATTCATCTGCGGCATAACGGCGGTCGCGGGCGCTTCCGGAGCGAGCTCCTCCGCCTCCTCGACCTCGAACGCGACGGTGGGAGCGTCCGCGTCCGTCGGGCCGGGACCTTCCTGGGGGTCGACCGTCACGTCCGACGGCTCTTCGACCTCTGCGGCATCCGCAGGCACAGAGACAACAGCGACATTCGAAACCTCGATGACCTCGGTCTCCTCCGGGACTTCGATCACCTCCGGATGCGTTTCCGCGGGCGACTCGGGCTCAGGCTCGATGACGGGCTCGGGCTCGCCCTCCGGCTCGGGTTCGGGCATCGGCTCGGGCTCGGCTTCCCTCACCGGCTCGGGCTCCGCCTCGGCGACCGGCTCTGTCTCGGGGATCGGGTCCGGGTCGCCGGCAGCGACATCCGTTCCCTCATCGAGGTCCTGCGGCTCCTGGTCGGCGACGATCGGCTCTTCGAAGCGTGCCGCCGCAACGGATGCCGGGATCTCGGGCTTCGGGGGAACCTCGGGAGCGTCGGCATCCACAGGCGTCCCCGGCAGCTCGGCGGCGGGAACCTCGGGCGGCGGCGGGACGGCGGTGCCGGCGCCGGACACGGGCGCCTTTTTGCGGGGCGGTCGTGTCTTGGGAGGCGTCACGGGATAAACCTATCAAGCCGGCGTGCGCCGCTCCTGAGGGAGTGTCACGTTGTGTGAGTTATCACGAATGCGCAACGTCGGACCTGGATACGGGCCCTTTTCAGGCACCCCGGATAGCATTGACCCGGCACGAAGATGTGTCTTTCCGATGAACGGACATTGACCACATCGTCAGGAGCACCACGTGACCAAGATCGTCATTCTCGCAGCCGGCATGGGCTCGCGGCTCGGCCGCAGCCTGCCCAAGCCGCTGACGACCCTGAACGACGGCCGCAGCATCATGGGGCAGCAGCACGACAACATCCACGCTGCATTCGGACCTGCCGCCCCCATCACGACGGTCGTCGGCTACCGCGCCGAGACCATCGTCGAGGCGTTCCCGGACGTCGACTACGTCTACAACGACCGCTACGACCAGACGAACACGTCGAAGAGCCTTCTTCGCGCGCTCAAGGCCACGGGCAAGTCGGGCGTGCTGTGGATGAACGGCGACGTCGTTTTCGACCCCCGCGTACTCGGGCGCGCGCTCGCCCTGGTCGAGGCCGAGCAGTCCTTCGTGACCGTCAACACCTCGAAGGTGAGCGACGAAGAGGTCAAGTACACCGTCGACGCGGAAGGCAACATCGCCGAACTGTCGAAGACGGTCGTCGGCGGCCTCGGCGAAGCCGTCGGGATCAACTACATCTCCCGTGCCGACAAGCCCGCGCTCATCGCGCAGCTCGGCAACGTCGACAACCAGGACTACTTCGAGCGTGGACTCGAGCTCGCCGTGGCCGAGAACGGCCTGAAGCTGCGCCCTCTCGACATCTCCGATCTCTACGCCGTCGAGGTGGACTTCGCCGAAGACCTCGAGCGGGCCAACTTCTACGTCTGACGCGCCGCGCGAGCGGCCGAGGGCCGCGAGCACACACATGACCGACGTTCCCCGCATCCACTCGCTCCCCGATGACGCCGCCTGGGTGGGGGGTCTCCCGCCGGTCGGCTCGCCGGAGCACCCCTGGCTCATCCGCGTCCTCGATCGGGTGCTCGCTGTCCAGCAACCGGCGGTCGGAGCGCACCTCCACGCGATCCGGTCACGTCATCCGGAGGCGACGCCCGCCGACGTCATCCGGATACTGGAACGGCGCTACCTGGCAGCCGTGACCACCGGTGGGGCCGCTGTCGGAGCGACTGCCGTCGTCCCCGGCATCGGCACGGCGGTCACCCTGGCGCTCAGCGGAGCCGAGACCGTCGGATTCCTCGAGACGACCGCGCTGTTCGCGCAGTCCCTGGCGGAGGTGCACGGCTTCCGCGTCACCGATCCCGACCGCGCCCGCGCTCTCGTGCTCACGCTCATGGCGGGCAAGGAGGGCGTCGATCTCGTCAGCCAGTTCGCCGGCCAGGTGCGGGGCGTCGGCCCAGGACGCGACGCCTACTGGGGCAAGCTGGTGACCACCTCGCTGCCGAAGGCCATGGTCGGCCCCCTCATCGATCGGCTCAAAGCCTCCTTCATCCGACGGTTCGCCGCGCAGGGCGGTGCGTCGCTCATCGGACGGGCGCTCCCGTTCGGCGTCGGGGCGGTCGTGGGGGGCAGCGGCAACCACATCCTCGGCCGCCGCGTCGTCGTGGGCGCCCGAAGCGCCTTCGGCCCGCCGCCCCTCGCCTTCCCGAGCGAACTCGCCCCCCGTCCTCGCGACGCCGTGCGCCCGCCGTCGGTCCGACGCGGTCTCCGCGGCCGACGTCGGCGTGGAGACGGCGGCGCCGGGGCCCCGGACAACGAGTAGCGTGGCCGCGTGCTCCCCCTTCTCGTCACGTTGTTGATCCTGAACGCCGCCTTCAACGTGATCGTCTGGCCGACGTTCTACCGCCGTGTCTCCCGCGATCCGCGGGCACGTGACGCGAACGGTCGTCCCACGAGGTTCCTCACCGTCCATGCGATCCTCATCGGAGCGGCGCTGCTGCTCGCGGCGGCATCCCTCGTCGCCGCCATCGTCGCGGCGACCGGCACGGGGAACTGACGACGTCCGGTCCTGCACACGGCCCCGCCCCGGCGCAAGTGGTGTGGGGCTCTGTTCGACAGTGACTACCGTTGTCGAGTGGTCACGACTCCCCCGAAGCAGCCGACAGGCCGAATCCAGAGCCTCGACGGGCTGCGCGGGGTCGCCGCGCTGGTCGTCCTCCTGCACCACTGGCTGCTGATCGCGGAACCCCTCCTCGAGGGAACCGTCAGCTGGGCGGTCATCTCCGAGTCCCCGGTGAAGCTCCTCACCGCCGGCAATGAGGCGGTCCTCGTCTTCTTCGTGCTGTCGGGTCTCGTCGTCGTCCTCCCGGTGTTCCGAGAGAACTTCTCCTGGATGGGCTTCCTCTCGGCTCGCGTCGTCCGCCTCTACGGGCCGGTGATCGCCTCGCTGGCGCTGAGTGCCCTCCTCATCTTCCTCGTCCCCCGCGATCGCTCCGCGATGCCAGCCGGATCATGGATGGCCGAGACGCACGCCGAGTCGGTATCGGTCGGTTCCTTCCTCGCGCAGGCATCGCTCGTGCCGCGCCAGTACCCGCTCAACAATCCCCTGTGGTCGTTGCACTGGGAACTGCTGTACTCGATCGTCCTGCCCCTGGCGACGGCGCTCGCCCTCCTCGTGCGGCGTCACGCGCTCGCAGCGGTGATCGTCTGCTGCGGCCTGAGCGTCGCTGGTCGCATCTTCGAGCAGAGCGAGCTGCTCTACTTCCCGGTTTTCATCGTCGGCACGATCATGGCGGCGCGGATGCCGGATCTGCTGGCGTGGGTGGAGCGTCCGCGGCCCCGATGGTTCATGCCCCTGTTCACGCTGGTGAGCGTCGCGATGCTCATCGCGAGCTGGCTGGCCCGGCCGATCGTGCCCAGCGGGACAGACCTCAGCACCGTGCTCTGGGCCTTCGCGGCTCCGGGTGCCGCGGGCATCGTCCTGGTGGCGCTCGCCTGGGGCCCGGCCATCCGACTGTTCGAGACGCGACCCATCCAATGGCTCGGGAAGATCTCGTTCAGTCTCTACCTCGTGCACGTGCCGGTGCTCGCGACCCTCGCATTCGCCTTCGGTTCGGAGGCCTGGCTGCTCGTCGGAGTGCTCGGGATCCCGATCAGCCTCCTAGTCGCCTGGGGGTTCTACGAGGGAGTCGAAGCTAGAATGCATACGTTGGCGCGACGCGTCCACCGAGCTGTCGCGGCGCGAGCGCGTCGCCGGGCGGGTGAAGTCGCGCCCTGATCTGCCGTCGACGAGAGCACAGCACACCTACATGCGTTCGCCCCTTCCGCCTGCCGTCACCCGCGCCGTCCGCTGGGCCCTCACCCGCGCGAAGCGCATCCCGACGTCCGAGCAGATCGCGTGGGCTCGCTCGCTCCCGATCCGTCGCCGCACCGTCGTCTACGAGTCGTTCGCCGGCAACGGCGCCCTCTGCAACCCCGAGGCGATCTTCCGCGCGCTCCTGGCGGACCCGGAGTTCGCCGACCTGACGCACATCTGGGCGATCAGTGACACGGATGCCGCAGCCGCCGTGCGTGCCGAGTTCGCCGGTTCGTCGAACGTCGTGGTCGTCCGCCGCGGCAGCGGCGCCTATTGGCGGGCCCTCTCGACCGCGGGCTACCTCGTCAACAACGCCACGTTCCCGCCGGCGTTCAGCAAGCGCACGGGTCAGGTCTACCTGAACACCTGGCACGGCACACCGTTGAAGCTGATGGGGTTCGACATGCCCGGCGGCGCGCGCGAGTCGGCGAACACGCTTCGCAACCTGCTGAACGCCGACTACCTGCTCGCTGCCAACCCCTTCATGGCCGAGACCATGTACGAAGACGCCTACCAGCTGCGGAACGTCTATCGCGGATCGATCATCGAGGAGGGCTACCCGCGCATCGATCGGCAGTGGATGTCGGACGCCGAACGCGCGCAGCGCGTCGCCGAACTGGGCTGCGCGCTCGGGACGGACCTGACCGGGAAGCGGATCGTCCTGTTCGCGCCCACCTGGCGCGGATCGTCTTTCCAGGCGCCGGACGCCGACCTCGCGCACCTCGCCGAGCAGGTCGCCGGCATGCAGCGAGAGCTGGGCGACGACACGACCGTCCTCCTCAAGACGCACCAGGTGGTGCACCGCGCGGCGACGCGGATCCCCGCTCTGAAGCGTCTCCTCGTCCCCAACACCACGGCGACGAATGTCCTGCTCGGACTCGCGGACGCCCTCGTCACGGACTATTCGTCGATCTTCTTCGACTACCTCGCCACGGGCCGTCCCGTGGGCTTCCTCGTCCCGGACGGCGACGACTACTCGGCCGTCCGCGGCACCTACATGCCGCTCGACGAGCTGCCAGGCCCCGTCCGCACCGACCCCGTCGAGCTCGGCCGCGACCTCGCCGGACTGATGGCGGACGACGCGACGCCGCACCCCCGCTACGCGGAGTGGGCCGAGCGCTTCGTCCCCTTCGACGACGGTCGGGCGACCTCACGGGTGATCGACATCGTCTTCCGCGGACTGACGGACGGTCGCCGCGTGCGGCCGGTCCGCCGCGACGACCGACCGCGGTTGCTGTTCTACCTCGGCGGGATGCGGCTGAACGGCATCACGACCGCCGCGGTCAACCTCCTCAACTCGCTCGACACCCGGCGGTACGACGTCACCGCTCTCATGGCCTACCCGCGCGGCGCGACGACGCAGCACAACCAGTCACGGCTCGACTCCGGCATCCGACAGGTCTTCCGGGTCGGCGGCATGAACGGGCTCAAGGTGCGCCAGGTCCTGCGCCGCGTGGCGGACGTCAGCACCGATCCGCTCCGGGCGCACCGGCGACTCGGCCACAAGTCCCTGTGGCACGACGAGTGGACGAGGATCTTCGGGTCCGCGAAGTTCGACTGGGTCGCCGACTTCAGCGGCTACAGCCCGTTCTGGGCACACCTGCTGCTCCACTCGCCGCGGGCGACCCGTGCGATCTGGCTGCACAACGAGATGGCCGCCGACCGGGATCGGACGGTTCACGGCAAGCAGGCCTTCCGCCGCTCGCTCGGACGCGTCTTCGCGATGTACCGGGCCTACGACCAGCTCGTCTCGGTCTCCCCCGCCCTCACCGACCTCAACCGCGCCGAACTCGCGGAGTTCGCCTCCGCCGACCGGTTCGTCACGCTCCGGAATCTGCCCGACGTGGTCTCGACGGCACCAACCGCGGACAGCGGCCCGGAGAGCGAGGATGCCGGACTGGGCGATGCCGTCGACACCGCGCTCGCCGTGCCCGGCATCCGCCGATTCGTCACCGTCGGGCGCCTGTCAACCGAGAAGAACCACGCGCGGCTGATCCGGGCGTTCGCGCGCCTGGCGGACACCGCCCCCGACACGCAGCTGTTCATCGTGGGCGGCGGACCGCTCCGGAACGCCCTGGAGCAGCAGGTGCGCGACGCGGGCCTCACCGGACGGGTGTTCCTGACCGGGCCGTTGCGCGACCCGGTCTCGGTCATGGAGCGCTGCGACTGCTTCGTCCTCTCGAGCGATTACGAGGGGCAGCCCATGGTGCTGATCGAGGCGGCTCAGCTGGCTCTGCCGATCGTGTCGACGGCCTTCGGCTCGGCCCGGGGCGCGCTCCCGGGCGACGACATGCACATCGTCGACCGAGACGACGACGCCCTCGCCGACGGGATGCGGGCGTTCCTCGAGGACCGTGTGACCCCCGCATCCCTCGACGTCGACGCCTATACCGCGGAGGTCCTCGCGCAGTTCGACGCGCTCGTCCCGCGGACGGCGCCGACCCAGCCTGCCCGACGATCGCCCGGAGCACGGTGACTCTCGACGCGCCGGTGCCCGCTCCCGGTGCGGGGGTCACGTTCGTGATGCCCGTGCTCAATGAGCGGGACTACCTGGAGCGGGCCGTGGAGACGGTCCTCCAGCAGGACGTCGACGGCCCGGCCGAGCTCGTCCTCGCCCTCGGACCCTCCACCGACGGCACGACTGAGCTCGCCCATCGCCTGGCCGACGCCGACCCGCGGATCCGCCTGGTCGACAACCCCCGCGCCGACATCCCGGTGGCCTTGAACCTGGCGATCCGCAGCGCCCGGCATCCGACGATCGTCCGCGTCGATGCGCACTCCGAACTCGCGCCGGGATACACCCGCCAGGCTCTCGCGACCCTCGATCGGGTCCGCGCCGCGAACGTCGGAGGCGTCATGCGGGCGGACGGCCGGACGCCCTTCCAACGCGCCGTCGCCATCGCCTACAACTCCCCCATCGGGCTCGGCGGAGGGGCGTACCACGGCGGCGCGCCCGAAGGACCCGCCGAGTCGGCCTACCTCGGGGTGATGCGCCGCGCGGTCCTGGAGGAGGTCGGACTCTTCGACGAAACCATCCGACGCGGCGAGGACTGGGAGCTCAATCTCCGGATCCGCCACGCGGGATACCGCGTGTGGTTCGATCCGCGGCTGTCCGTCACGTACTGGCCGCGCGAGAGTTGGGCTCGCTTGGCGCGTCAATTCGTCGCCACGGGGACGTGGCGCGGAGAGCTCGTCCGACGCCTCGGACGGCAGAACTCGCTCCGCTTCTTCGCTCCGCCGGCTCTCGTCGTCGCCGTCGCCGCGAGCATCGTCCTCGGGATCCTGCAGGTGACGGGCCTCATCACCGGCGTCGCGTCCGCGATCCTGTCCGTCGTCCACCTGCCGCTCGCGCTCTACGTCCTCGGCATCCTCGGCTTCAGCGCGACGGCCGGCCGCAGCGTGCGGGAGCGCGCGTGGCTCGCCGTCGTGCTTCCGACGATGCACCTGTCCTGGGGCGGCGGGTTCCTCAGCGGCCTGCTCCGCGGGGCGAAGGACACCGTCGACACCTCCCGGTTGGACCGCAACACGCCGCTCCCGTGACGAGCGGATGCCGCGGCATCAGTCGCGGGCGATCATCCCCTGATCGAGCAGACGGGCGACGACCCGCTCGGCCGCGCGGCCGTCGTCACGCGCGTTGAACCGCGCGACCCACGACGCGTACCGCTCCGCGTGACCCTTCGTCGCCCCGGGATCCGCCAGCGCCGCGGTGAGCTCGTCCTGCGTCGAGGTGAGCGGGCCGGGCGCCCGCTCGATGAGATCGAAGTAGAACCCACGGAGCTTGCCCCGATAATGCGCGAGGTCGGGGACGAAGAAGTAGATCGGCTTGCCGGTCGCCGTGAAGTCGAACATGACGGACGAGTAGTCGGTGATCAGGGCGTCGGCGGCCAGCAGCAGAGTCGAGATGTCGGGATACGCCGTCACATCGATGACGCGCGACCCGCCCGTGTCGGCGCCGGGCAGGAGCGTACGGGAGTGCCCGCGCACGAGGATCACGGCACCGGCATCCGCTGCCAGCCGCTCGAGGTCGAGGTAGTCGACCATCTGCTCGCGATCGTCCCGCCAGGTCGGCGCGTACAGGAGCACCCGGTCATCGGGCTCGAGGCCCAGACCCCGGCGGACCGCGTCCCGGTCGCCTGAGGCGAGCACGTCGTTCCGCGGGTAGCCCTCCACCCACACCGGACGGCGCCAGAATCCGTACGCCTTCGACAGGATGCGGGCCGCGTACGGGTTCTGTGCGAGGAGGACGTCCCAGCGCCGGCTCTCACGGATCACCGCGAGCGCGCGGCGCGGGTCGAAGCCGGGCCGATCGAGGGCCAGACGCTTGAGCGGCGTTCCGTGCCAGGTCTGCAGGATGCGCTGGCCGGGGCGGCGGACGAAGCGGCGCCGCAGCCAGTCGTTGACGACAAGGAGACGGGAGACCCCCCGGGCGTGCCACCACTCCGGCGAGCCTTCGACGACGGCGACGGCACCCTCGGGAACCTCCACCGAGAGGTCGACGACGCTCCAGTACCTCGTGACGGCAGGCGCGACGCGGGAGATCTCCGCGTCGATCGCCCGCGGGTTGCAGCTGGCGTTGCGCCCGTAGAAGCTCTCGAAGAACACCGCGTTCTCGAGCGGTCCGCGAACGGTCGCATAGTCACGCTCGAGCGCCGCTTGGCCCGCCGGCGACGTGTCTGCGTCCCGCAGCGGCGGCGAGACGACCACCGCACCATCGGCGAGCTCCACCGCCAGCGACTCCCCCGTCGTCCGCCCGAGGTCCACGACGTCGCGCTGGCTCTGGACCCGACCGTCGACCTCGAGGCGGTACCGACCGCGGGGAAGAGCGAGGACCGGCCCGCCCCACCGAGCGACCCGAAGGGGCAGGACAGCCCGCCACCCGGCATCCGTCGTCGAGATCACGGCCGTCACCGTCGCACGGGGACCGATGGCGCGGATGTCCGAGGGAGCGGCCCCGGGTGCGTTCAGGACCAGGCCGTCGCCCGCCTGCAGGGCGGCGTGGATCATTCGTTCCCCCTCGACGGATGCGCCGACGCGAGCGCGCGCCGGATGGCACGATACACGCGCTCGGCACTTCGACCGTCCCGGTAGGCGTGCACGCGGCGGCTCAGCTCCTCGGCGCGGGAGAGGCGCCGGGCTCGTTCGGAGTCGTCGTGCAGCACGCCGTCGAGGTGGCGCATCACCTCGGCCCAGCTCGTCGCGACGTCCTCCCCGGCGACATCGCGGTACCGGCCGTAGAAACCGCGCTCCGCGGCGTACTGCGCCTCGTCCGGGGCGAAGAAGACGACCGGCAGCGGGATCAGCGCGGTGTCGAACACGAGCGAGGAGTAGTCGGTGATGAGCGCATCGAACGCGCGGAGGACGGGGGTCACGTCGGGGAGCAGATCCGCCCCGAGGAGGCGCACCCGTCCGTCCGCGTCCGGCGGCGAGTATTCGCCCGCGCCCAGCGGGTGCGAGCGGATCACCAGCACGGCATCCTGCGCGGCCAGGGACGCTGTGATCGCGTGCCACTCCTCCGCCGTGGGGACGGCGGGGTCGGGTGCGCCGTCGCGCCACGTCGGGGCGTACAGCACGAGGCGGGAGGACCCCACGGAGCCGACGAGGGACTCGACCGTGCTCTGCGCCTCCGCTGCCGAAGGGCCCGTCGAAAGCACGTCGACGCGCGGTTCGCCCGTGACCACGATCCGGTCGTACCCGAGCCCGAACGCGGACTCGAGGCGGCCGCGGACGAGGTGCGATGCGGCGGGCAGGAGCCGGATGCGGCGCTGGGTCCGCTCGTAGGCGACCCGGAGGAGCCGCGCCAAGCCCGGGATCGGGAGGGGAGCGCGCGCGGTCACCGGGGAATCCAGACCGAGCCGCTTCAGCGGGATGCCGTGCCAGAGCTGCACGAGGAAGGATCCCGCCGTCGCGTATCGGTTGACGTCACCGGCGCCGTGCGTGACGACGACCACTCGTGCGCGCGCCGTGAGCCAGAAGCCGCGGAAGCCCTGCTTGCGGGCCGAGGGGATACCGGCACGCCGAGCCATCTCGTCGTCGCGCGCCGACCCGGTCAGCCAGACGGCTCGCTCACCCTGCTCCGCGGCGACCTGCCAGAGCGCCCACGCACCCTCGCCGACGCCGGCAGCCGACCCGAACACCCACAGGTCGGTCGACCTCGGGATGATCCGCGTCGCCACGAGGCCCAGCACATGGAGCGGGAGCCGGGCCACCTGCGCGCCGTTGCCCGACGAGAACGAGAACGACCCCATCCCGCGAGCCTATCGCGGGGTGGGGTCGTGACTCGGAAGGTCGCGTCGGAGCGGTCAGTCGGTGAGCTTGCCGAGCGTCACGTCGGCGGTGAAGGACTTCCCGCCGCGGACGTAGACGACGCTCGCGTCGGAACCGGCGGCCAGGGCGCGCACCTGAGCGGTCAGGTCGGTCGCGTCGCGGACCGGCACGCCGTTGAACTCGGTGACGATGTCGCCGGCCTTCAATCCCGCCTTCGCCGCTGCCCCACCCGAGGTCACATCGCTGACGAGGGCACCGGCCACGGTGCTGTCCTTCTGGTCCGCCGAGTTGCCGACCATGGCGCCGAGCAGACCGTGCGTCGCAGAGCCGTCCTTGATGATCTCGTCGGTCACGCGCTTGACGACGCTCGAGGGGATCGAGAAGCCCACGCCGATGGACCCGGCTTCGCTGGAGGACGACGACCCGCCGCCGGCGGTGGCGATGGCGACGTTGATGCCGATCAGCTTGCCCTCGTCGTCGACGAGCGCGCCGCCGGAGTTGCCCGGGTTGATGGCGGCATCCGTCTGGATCACGGCGATGGAGATGGTCCCGGCCGATCCCGACCCCTGCTGCTGGCCCTGACCGAAGTCGAACTGGAACGGGGACTGGCCGTTCTGCCCCTGATCCTCCTGCTGCTCGCCCGAATCGGGTACCGCCGACGAGGCGATCTGGATCGAGCGGTTCAGCGCACTGACGATTCCGGTCGTGACGGTGTTGGACAGGCCGAGCGGCGCGCCGACCGCGACGGTCGTGTCGCCGACGTTCAGCTTGGTCGAGTCCGCGAAGTCGATCGGGGTCAGTCCGGTCGCGCCCGTCAGCTTGATGACGGCGAGGTCGTAGATCGGATCGGTGCCGACGACCTTCGCGTCGTAGACGCGACCGTCCGAGGTCGTCACCCGCAGGGCGACGTCCGAGCTCGCACCGTCGAGGGTGACGACGTGCGTGTTGGTCACGACGTAGCCGTCCTCGCTGAGGATCACGCCGGAGCCGGTGCCGCCGCCGTTCGACGATGTCGCACTGATGGTGACGACGCTCGGCAGGGTCTTCGCCGCGATTCCGGTGGTCTGGTTGACGTTATCGGGGTCGTTGACGGTGACCTGGGTCGTGCCGTTCGAGGACGCGACCGTGCCGTTCTGGTGGAACACGTCGCTGCCGATCGCCGCGCCGCCCAGGCCCGAGACGGCGCCGACGATCGCGGCGGCCACGAGGACGGCGACGATCTTGCCGGAGCCGATCTTCGCGTCGTGCGGACGCGCGTGGCCGTCGTCGGCGACCGCGCCCGCCGGCTGCGACGAGAACGCCGCGCCCGGGGCGTGCTGTCCGTGTGAATCCGGGCCCTGGGAGTGCTGGCCGTACGGCTGCTGGCCGTGCGGCTGCGCGTACCAGCCCTGGCCGGCCGGCTGCGCGAGGGGCGTCGTCGATGCGGTGGGCTGCGAGGGCGCACCCGAGTCGGGCATCGGCGGACGCGGCGGCACCGCTGCGTCAGGCGTGTGGGGGTCGGGGGTGTTCGAATCGCTCATGGGACTGCTCCTTTTCCGAGGCGTCTTCAGAGTGCTCCCGGAGTCTGTGGACCAGCTATGCCGACCCTCCGATCAGCCTATGGGAGCAGACGCCGCCGCGGGTCGCCCACGAGGGCGTCCCGCGAGGCGGAGCGTTACGCTGGCCCCGTGCTGCACATCCCCGGCGCCTGGCAACGCGCGGCGCGCGGCGCAGGCCTCCTCTCCCCCGCCGGCGAGCTCGCCCCGACGATCTTCGCCGAGATCACCGCCGCCGCCGTCCGCCACGATGCCGTCAACCTCGGCCAGGGGTTCCCCGACGAGGACGGACCGCCCGAGGTGCTGGACGCGGCGATCGCCGCCATCCGCGACGGAGTGAATCAGTACCCGGCCGGACGAGGAATGCCGGTCCTCCGGGAGGCGGTCTCCGATCATCAGCACCGCTTCTACGGCATCGACGTCGATCCCGAGCGCGAGATCCTCGTCACGGCCGGAGCCACCGAGGCGTTGACCGCCGCCCTCCTCGCCCTGCTCGATGGGCCGGACGACGAGGTCGTGGTCTTCGAGCCGTACTACGACTCGTACGCGGCCGCCGTCGCCCTGGCCGGTGCACGCCTCGTGCCCGTGCCGCTGCGCTGGCCGTCGCTCGAACCCGACGTCGACGAGTTGCGTGCCGCCGTCCGCGACCGCACCCGGATCATCCTCGTCAACGACCCCCACAACCCGACCGGAACGGTGTTCTCGAACGAGGTCCGCGACGAGATCGTCCGACTCGCCGAGCGTCACGACGCGCTGATCGTCACGGACGAGGTCTACGAGCACCTCGTCATGGACGCCGACCACGTTCCCCTCGCGACGCTGCCCGGCGCCGCCGAGCGGACCCTCACCATCTCGTCGGGCGGCAAGACGTTCCGAACCACGGGGTGGAAGGTCGGCTGGGTGAGCGGGCCGGCAGACCTCGTCGACGCGGTGCTGGCCGTCAAGCAGTACCTGACGTACGTCAACGGAGCACCCTTCCAACCCGCCATCGCCGTCGGTCTCGGCCTGCCCGACACCTTCTTCGACGACCTCGCCGCGACCCAGCGGGAGCGCCGCGACCTGCTCGGCGCGGGCCTGCGCGACGCCGGGTTCGAGGTGTCCACGCCCGCGGGTTCGTACTTCACGGTCGCCGATGTGCGTTCGATGCTCGCTCCCGGCGAGGATGCCGCCGCGTTCTGCCGCGCCCTCCCCGAACGCGTCGGTGTCGCCGCGATCCCGCTCACCGCGTTCGCGACGCCGGAGCACCGGGATCGGTACGAGACCCTGGTCCGATTCGCGGCCTGCAAGCGGACGGACGTCATCGCCGAGGCGGCGCGGCGGCTGGCGGCATCCGCGTCGTGACCCCCCGGAGGCGGCTCAGTCGCGCGGAGCGACCGTGTACCGCCGAAGGGCCAGCGCGGGATTGACACGGCGGACGCGGGCGACGGTCGCCGCGTCGACGTGGGCGACGGCGACATCCGTGCCCGTGCCGATCGTCACGACGGGCACTCCCTGCGGGTCGATGACGATCGAGTGCCCCACGCCCAACGGCGGCGGGTGATCGGCACCCGCGACGTAGAGCGTGTTCTCGATGGCCCGAGCCTGGAGGAGCGTTCGCCAGTGATCCTCCTTCAGAGGCCCGCGCACCCACTCCGCGGCGACGAGGAGGACGTGCGCTCCCGTGTCGGCGAGCACGCGGGAGACCTCGGGGAACCGCAGGTCGTAGCAGGTCATGAGGGCGAAGCGGATGCCGCAAGCCTCGAACGTCTCGGGTTCCTCCAGCGCTCCCGGCTCCACCCAGTCCGACTCGCGCTGTCCGAACGCGTCGTAGAGGTGGAGTTTGCGGTAGCGCGCGATGAGCCCACCGGCATCCACCGCGACGACGGTGTTGCGCACGAGCCCGTCCGTGTCGGAACGTTCGACGAGCCCCGCGACGATCACGACGTCGTGGTCACGCGCCAGTGCCGTGAGGGCGGTCACGAACGCGCCGTCGAGGTCCTGCGCGTGCTCGGCGAGCGAGGCGTCGAACGGGTCGACGAAGTAACTCGAGTACTCGGGAAACAGAACGACCCGCGCGCCTCGGCCGCGGGCGCGGGCGACCAGTTCCGAGATGGCCTCGAGGTTGGCTGTCTCGTCGGCGGACGGCGCGAACTGCGCCACTGCGACGCCGAGGGGCGAGTCGGTCATGGGGTCCTTTCCGACCGCAAGCGGGTGATGACAGGGACGACGAGCCAGAGGGCGACGATGACGATGCCTAGGGCGACGCCTGCGATCCAGGATGCCGCACGCCCCACCACGACATCGAAGACGAACGCGACGACGCCCACCAGGAGCGCGGAGACGAGACCGAGGGCGACGAGCATGCAGCCGTGACCGAAGCGGACGATCGTGGGCTTCGCACGACGTGCGAACAGGATGCGGTGCACCGAGACGGGCGCGAGGGCGACGACGGCGCTCAGGGCCGACAGGAGGACGAGGACGAGATAGCCGATGCGCTGCGCCCCGGCGAGATCCCCGAACGACGGCTGGAACGCGAGTGCGAGGAGGAAGCCCGTGAGGATCTGAGTTCCGGTCTGCAGCACGCGGAGCTCCTGGAGAACCTCGTTCCAGTTGCGGTCGGCCCGCTCGTCTCGCGTCTCGTCGCGCCCGTCCGTCTGTGCGTCGGCGGCGGCGTCGATTTCACGCGGAAGCATGTCCTCATCCTGCCGAACTCGGGGCTTTCCGGCACCGATTCGCGTCCGCCTGAAACGCGTGCTAGTGTTTTCTCTTGTGCCGCGGGGTGGAGCAGTTCGGTAGCTCGCTGGGCTCATAACCCAGAGGTCGCAGGTTCAAATCCTGTCCCCGCAACGAAAGAAGAAGGCGTCCCCTCTCCGGAGGGGGCGCCTTCTTCGTTGTCCGGTTCGATCAGGCGGGCAGCATCGCGCGCTCGATGTCGGCGAGGAAGCGCACGATCGCGCGCAATTCCTCGTCGGTGTAGGCGTCTGCAGCGTCACGCATGCGCTGGAGCCGCTCGCCGAAGTGGCGACGGAAGGTGACTCGCGCTTCATCCGTGAGCGCCACGATGCGGGCGCGGCGGTCATGCGGATGCGGCTTGCGGACGAGGTAACCGGCGGCCGTCAAACGGTCGAGCAGCTTCGTGGTCGACGCCGTCGAGATGGCGAGGTGGGTGGCGAGGTCGTTCGGCTTGACCACCTCCCCGTGCTGCTCGCGGATGATGAGCATCCGGAGCGCGGCGAGGTCGGTCGTGTTCATGTCCATGTCACCGCGCATACCCGCGTACATTCGATCCAAGGAGTCGGAGAACGCGCGGATCGCTTCGAGGGCGCTCATCACGACGGCATCGCGCTCACTGCCCGGAATCCATGGATTAGCCACCATTGGACACCTCCTCGCTCGATAGGTAGCATGACGATTGATTGCTAGATAATCTAGCAAAGTACGGAGGACCTGTGTCAGACATCGAGTACGTCGTTCTGCTGGACGACGACGGACACGACATCGGCACCGCTCCGAAGGCAACGGTCCACGGTACCGACACGCATCTTCATCTGGCATTCTCCTGCCACGTCTACAACTCGCGCGGCGAGCTCCTCGTCACCCGCCGCGCCCTGAGCAAAGCCGCCTGGCCGGGCGTGTGGACGAACTCGTTCTGCGGGCACCCGGGCCCTTCGGAGTCGATGGTGGATGCCGTCCACCGCCGCGCGGCCCACGAAGTGGGACTCACACTCCGCGACGTCACCCTCACGCTGCCGCAGTTCCGCTACCGCGCCGTCGACGCGTCGGGAATCGTCGAGAACGAGATCTGCCCGGTGTACGTCGCCTACACGGACGACGAACCCCGCCTCAACCCCGACGAAGTCGCGGAGGCGCGCTGGGTCGACCCCGCCGACCTGGACACGTCGATCAGTGCCGCCCCCTGGGCCTTCAGCCCGTGGCTCGTCCTCCAGGCGCAGCAGCTCGAGTTGGTGCCAGACGCCCGCAGGAGAGCCTCGTGATCGCCCTGTCATCGATCGCCCGACGCGAGATCGATGACGCGCTCGAGGTCGCACTCGACCGCCTGCGCATCCGATCGGCCGCCCTCGGCGAAGCCTCCGCGGCGCTCGGCGAGGCGACCGCGGCATCGGCCACCGGTGGCAAGCGCCTGCGGCCGGCGCTCGTGGTCGCCGCGTTCGAGGCGTTCGGCGGCGACATCCGACACTCCCCCGGGCTCTGGCGCGTCGCCGCGGCCTTCGAGCTGCTCCACGCGGCGTTCGTGGTCCACGACGACCTGATCGACGGCGACGTCGAACGGCGCGGCATCCCGAACGTCGTCGGACGGTTCCGTGAACGCGCACACGCCCTCGGCGGCGACCACGACGATGCGAACCTGCTCGGCGCAGCCGCGGCCGTCCTCGCCGGCGACCTGCTGCTGTTCGAGGCGACGAGGCTCATCGCGACCGCGCCCGTCACCGCCACCCAGCGGGCTGCCCTGTTCGTCCTCCTCGACGACGCGCTCCTCGTCTCCGCGGCGGGCGAACTCGCCGACGTCGAGCAGACCATCGGCGCCGACCTCCCCCCGGCCGACTCGCTCATCCGCACGGCACGCGACAAGACGGCGTTCTACTCCTTCCAGGCTCCCCTCGCCGCAGGCGCACTGCTGGCGGGGGCGAGCGACGACGAGCGGGCCGCCCTCGAATCGGCCGGGTCCGCGATCGGGGTCGCCTTCCAGCTCGCCGACGACCTCATCGGCACCTTCGGGTCGCGCGCCGAGGCGGGACGCGAACCGGGGGCGGACCTCCGTGCGTCCAAGCGCACCCCGCTCATCGCCATGGCGGCCGAGACCGAGGCCTGGCCGCGCATCGCCTCCGCCCTCGCGATGGCGCCGACCGGGCCGATCGCGATCGCCGAAGCACAGCGCGAACTGGCCGCCAGCGGCGCGCGCGAGCGAGCGGTCGAATTGATCGCCGACACCCTCCGTTCGGCGCGCGGCCGTGCGGCGGACGCCTCGCTCCCCCGCGACGCCGTCGTCCTCCTCGCCGCACTGGCCGCCGCCGTCGAGGACCGCATCCCCCGATGACCGACACGCTCTACGACGAGACCGCGACGGTGGCGGCGGCATCCGTCATCCGTGCCTACTCGACCTCGTTCGGGCTCGCGACGAACCTCCTCGGCGGACGCGTGCGCCCGCACGTGCGGAACGTGTACGCCCTGGTGCGCGTTGCCGACGAGATCGTCGACGGAGCGGCCGAGGCGGCCGGCGTCCCGCTCGACGAGCAGCGGAACGTCCTCGACGCACTCGAGGCCGAGACCTACGCCGCGATCGCGCGAGGGTTCAGCGCCAACCTCGTCGTCCACGCCTTCGCGCGGACCGCCCGCCAGTGCGGGATCGCCCGCGTGCACATCGAGCCGTTCTTCACCTCGATGCGCACCGACCTTGAGCAGGCCCAGCACGACGACGCCTCGCACGACGACTACGTCTACGGTTCCGCCGAAGTCGTCGGGCTCATGTGCCTCCAGGTCTTCGTCAACGCGGGATCCGCCGCGCCGCGCGACCCGGACCCGGCCCTGGTGTCCGGCGCGCGCCGCCTCGGGGCCGCCTTCCAGGACATCAACTTCCTGCGCGACCACGCCGACGACGCCGGCCGCCTGGGCCGGGACTACCTCGGCGTCGACGGGGGCGCCGAGCGACGCGAGCAGGTCCTCGCACGCATCGATGCCGACCTGGATGCCGCGGCCGCCACGATCCCGCTCCTGCCCGCGGACTGCCGCGTCGCGGTCGCGACCGCGCACGGCCTGTTCGCCTCGCTCGCCGACCGCCTGCACCGCACCGCCGATCTGGACACGAGGGTCCGCGTCCCGAACCCCGTGAAGGCGGCGATCGCGGTCCGCGCGGCCGTCGCCCACCGCACCGTCCTCCCCGCCCGACGACCCTCCCGGAGGTCCCCCGCATGACCCGCCGCATCGCGATCATCGGAGGAGGCATCACCGGCCTCGCCACCGCTGCGCTCCTCGCCGACCGAGGCGACGAGGTCACCGTCCTCGAGGCGCTCGACGACGTCGGCGGGCGCGCCGGCAGCTGGGAGAAGGACGGCTTCCGCTTCGACACCGGCCCCAGCTGGTACCTCATGCCCGAGGTCTTCGATCACTTCTTCGCTCTGCTCGGTACCACGGCCGCCGAGCAGCTCGACCTCGTGCGGCTGGATCCCGCCTACCGCGTGTACCACGAGGGCGAGAGCGAGCCCTTCGACGTCGTCTCGGGACGGGATGCCGCCGTCGCCGCGTTCGAGGCCCGCGAGAGCGGCGCCGGCGAGAACCTCGCGACGTACCTCGACTCCGCCGGCGAGATCTACGACCTCGCGGTCTCGCGCTTCCTGTACGACCCCTACATCTCGCTGAAGGGGCTGACCCACCCCGACGTGCTGAGCAAGCTCGGCACGCTGCTGCCGCTCCTCCTGCGCCCCCTGTCGACGCACGTCGAGAAGCGGTTCGCCGACCCGGTCCTGCGACAGGTCCTCGGCTATCCGGCGGTCTTCCTCGGGGGCTCGCCGTACGACGCGCCGAGCCTGTACCACCTGATGAGCCACCTCGACCTGGACGACGGCGTGCTCTACCCCCGCGGCGGCTTCGTGCAGATCATCCGGGCGATCGCCCGCCTCGCCGAAGAGCGCGGCGCGGTCATCCGCACCGGCAGCCGCGTCGAGCGGATCATCACCGTCGGCGATGTGGCCACCGGCGTCCGTCTCGCCGACGGCACCCGCATCGAGGCGGACCACGTCATCTCGACCGCCGACATGCACCACACCGAGACCGCGCTGCTTCCGCGGGAGCTGCGGTCTCGCAGCGACGCGTGGTGGGACAAGCGCGTGCCGTCCTTCGGAGCTCTCCTGATCCTCCTGGGCGTCGAAGGCGAGCTTCCCGAGCTCGAACACCACACCCTGCTGTTCACGAAGGACTGGAAGGCGAACTTCGACGCGATCTTCGGCGCGGAGCACGCCGGTGCGATCCCTGACCCCGCCTCGTTGTACGTCTGCCGGCCGAGCGCCACCGATGACGACGTGGCGCCCGCCGGCCACGAGAACCTCTTCGTCCTCGTCCCCATGCCCGCCGCGCCAGAGCTCGGACACGGCGGAGTCGACGGCGCCGGCGACCCGGCGATCGAAGCCGCTGCGGATGCCGTCATCGCTCAGATCGCGTCGTGGACCGGTGTCGCCGATCTCGCCGATCGCGTCCGTGTGCGCCGCACCATCTCGCCCGGCGACTTCGCCGCCGACTTCGGTTCCTTCCGGGGCGGCGCGCTCGGCCTCGCTCACACCCTCGGGCAGTCGGCGATGTTCCGCCCGGGGCTGCGCTCGAAGGTCGACGGCCTTCTCTACGCCGGTCAGACCGTGCTCCCCGGCGTCGGCCTTCCGATGTGCCTCATCTCGGCCGAGCTCGTCGTGAAGCTCCTCGACGGGGATGTGTCCACCGGACGGCTTCCCGAGCCGCTCGCCTCGGAACGCTGACGGCGGTGCCCGGGCTGTACCTGGGCGCCCTGATCCTCTCGGCGCTCGGTGTGATCGCGATCGATCTGAGGCACCGCCTCGCGGTGGCCGCCGACCCCGGTCGCAGCCTGTTGCTCATCGCGTGCGGTACGGCCTTCCTTCTCGTATGGGACCTGGTGGGCATCGCGACCGGCGTCTTCGTCCGCGGCGACAGCCCTCTGCTCGTCGGCATCGATCTCGCCCCCCACCTGCCTCTCGA
This sequence comes from Microbacterium aquilitoris, assembly GCF_031932285.1. Classification (NCBI taxonomy): domain Bacteria; kingdom Bacillati; phylum Actinomycetota; class Actinomycetes; order Micrococcales; family Microbacteriaceae; genus Microbacterium; species Microbacterium aquilitoris. The sequence continues at coordinate 718,811 of NZ_JAUZVT010000002.1, read as the reverse complement.
GGAGCCCGTCTTCCTGGCGTTCCTCTGCCACCTGACGCTGGTCGTCCACGCTCTCGTCACGCGGAGACGCACGCGAGCACGGAGCCGGGACGCCGCATGACCTACCCGCTGATCGTCCTCCCGTTCGTCGTCGTCACCGTCGTCGTGACCCTCTTCTCCCTCCGCCGCCCGCAGCGACGAGAGCGCCTGGTCGCCTCGCTGTGGACCGCCGGCATCCTCGTCCTCCTGACGGCGGTGTTCGACAACGTGATGATCGCCGCCGACCTCTTCACCTACCCCGAGGAGCACATCAGCGGCATCCGCGTCGGCCTCGCCCCGATAGAGGACTTCGCCTACCCGCTGTGCGTCGCCTTCCTCCTCCCGGCGATCGGTGCCCTGCTGCCCGAGAGGAGGGATGCCGCGTGACGCCCCTCCGCTTCGCCCGCCAGCTCTTCGTGTCCTCCCGCCCCGTGAGCTGGATCAACACGGCATATCCGTTCGCGGCGGCGTATCTGCTGGCCGCACGCGAGATCGACCTCGTCCTGGTCATCGGGACCATCTTCTTCCTGATCCCGTACAACGTCGCGATGTACGGCATCAACGACGTGTTCGACTACGAGTCCGACCTGCGGAACCCGCGCAAGGGCGGAGCGCACGGAGCGATCCTCGAGAAGAGCCTGCACGCCCCCACCCTGTGGGCGTCGGGTCTGCTGGGTCTCCCTTTCGTCGTCTTCCTCGTGCTGTCGGGCCCACCGTTGTCGTGGCTCGTCCTGGGGCTCAGTCTGCTCGCGGTCGTCTTCTACAGCGCGCCGCCCCTGCGCCTCAAGGAGCGCCCCTTCGCGGATTCGGTGACGAGCAGCATCCATTTCTTCTCGCCCGCCGTGTACGCCCTCGTTCTGACCGGCGCGACGTGGACGCCGCAGCTCGTGCTCATCATCGTGGCATTCGCGCTGTGGGGTGTCGCGTCGCACGCATTCGGCGCCGTACAGGATGTCGTCGCCGACCGCGAGGCAGGGATCTCATCGATCGCCACCGCGCGCGGCGCGGCGTGGACGGTGCGGTTCTCGCTCGTCGCCTACGCGGCGTCGGGCGTGGCGATCCTCGGGACCGCGTGGCCGGGACCGCTTGCCGCGATCGTCGCGCTGCCGTACCTCGCCACCGTGTGGCCCTACCGCTCGGTGAGCGACGCGGATGCCGCCTCCGCCACCCGCGGCTGGGACCGGTTCCTCTGGCTCAACCAGTTCGCCGGATTCGTGGTGACTCTGCTCGTGATCTGGTGGGGGCTGTTCCTGTCGTGAACCGCCCCCACCAGATCAGCGGGATCACTCCCCGTCGAGCTGGATGAGCCGGTTGATGATGTCGGTGAGCGCCTTGTCCTGCTCGCCGTAGGCGGCCCAGTCGCCCTTCTGCATGGCGTCGTCACGCGCCGTCATGACCTGACGGGCCTGCTGCAGGAGGCGGGCGATCTCGTCGCCGACACCCGCGGGGGGCGTCTCGTTCTGTCCGCCGCCGGGCGTCGCGCTGGGGCTCGGTGAACCACTCGGCGCGGGCGACGGTGTCGTGCCCTCGTCGCCTGTTGTCGCACCGGAGTCGCCGCCGAACAGCTTGTCGAGCGCTTCCTGCAGGGTGTCCTCGAAGGCGACCTCGTCACCGAACGCGACGAGGATCTTGCGGAGGGCGGGCAGCTGGGTTCCGCTCGACGCCTGCACGAAGATCGGCTGCACATAGAGCAGACCGCCACCGACGGGGAGGGTCAGCAGGTTGCCGTTGCGGACCTCGGACTGACCCTGTCGCAGCAGGTTCACCTGCTGCGCGATGGTCTCGTTCGAGCTGAAGGTGTTCTGCACCTGACCGGGGCCGGGCACCGAGACATCCGCGCTGATCTCCAGCATGCGGAGCTTGCCGTAATCGGGGTTCTTCTCGCCCTTCGTGCCGCCGGCGTTGGCGTCGACCGCGAGGTAGCCCATGAGCACGTTGCGCTCCTGATCACCCTCTGCCGCCGGGATGAAGGATGTGAACATCGAGTAGGTCGGGTCCTGCTGGCCCGGCATCTGCATCGTCAGGTAGTACGGCGGCTGCAAGTTCGACTGGGTCACCGGGTCCTGCGGCGTCCGCCACGCGTTGTCACGGCGGATGAAGGACTGCGCGTCGTCGACGTGGTAGGTCCCGAGCATGGCGCGCTGCACCTTGAACAGGTCCGTCGGGTAGCGCACGTGGCTCATCAGGTCGCCGGACATCTCGCTGATGGGGCGGAGCGTCGACGGGTAGATCTTCTGCCAGGCCTTCAGCATCGGGTCCTGGTCGTCCCAGGCGTAGAGCTTGACCGAGCCGTCGTACGCATCGACGGTCGCCTTGACCGAGTTGCGGATGTAGTTCACGTCGTCGAGCGCGACGCTCGGCGCCCGGTTCGTGGTGTCGGAGATCGCGTTCCGCAGGCTCACGATCGACGAGTACGGGTAGTTGTTGCTCAGCGTGTAGCCGTCGATGATCCAGACGACGCGGCCGTCCACGACGCTCGGGTACGGATCGCTGTCGAGCTCGAGGTAGGGCGCCACCTTCTGGACACGATCGCGCGGGTTGCGGTCGTAAAGGATCTGCGAGTCGTCGTTGATCCCGTCGGAGAACAGGATGTCGGTCGACTGGAACTTCAGCGCGTACAGCAACCGGTTGAAGGCGTTGCCGATGTTCGGGCCGCCGTTGCCGGTGAACGTCGTACGGGTCTGACCGGCGCCGTCCTCGCCACGCGGGTAGTCGAGTTCGACGGGGTCGCTGCCCTTCGGGGCACCGACGATCGAGTAGGGCGGCGACGACTCGCCGAAGTAGATGCGGGGCTCGTACTTCGACTCGTTGGTGAGGTCGCCGGAGGTCGGGATGCCGCGCTCGAGGAAGACGGGATCGCCGTCCGCGGTGCGGTCGTTGCCCTTGGCCGCCACGACACCGTAGCCGTGCGTGTAGACGAGCGTGTTGTTGTACCAGGACTGGGCGTTGCCCAGCTGGTCGAGGTTCAGCTCGCGGACCGACACGACGGCATCCTGCATCTTGCCGTCGATCTCGTACCGGTCGACGTCGAGCGGGTTCTGGAACTGGTAGTACGAGCGGTACTGCTCGAGCTGGCGCACGGTGGGTCCGATGATGGCAGGGTCCATGATGCGCAGCGACGCGGTGGTCTCGGCGTCGGCGCGGAGCTGACCCTTCTCTGCCGTGGTGACCGCCTCGTACTCGGTCTTCTCGAGCCCGTCGATGCCGTAGGCGAACTTCGTCGCCGCGAGGTTGCGGTCGACGTAGGGCGCCTCGTAGGTCTCGAGGTTCGGCGCGACCTGAAACTGGCTGACGGCCCACGGGTAGGCGACGCCGACGACGAGGGAGGAGACGATCAGCAGCGCGGTTCCGATGAGCGGGAAGCGCCACCGACCGATGATGGCCGTCACGACGAACAGCGCGGCGACGATCGCCGCGGCGATGGACAGGATTGCGAGACCCGGGATGACCGCGTTGACATCGACGTAGCTGGCGCCGGTGAACCGGTCGCCCTGTGTCGTGAGCGTCTTGAACCGGTCGAACCAGAGGCTGACCGCCTGTACGGCGAGATACAGCGCAGCGACGATGGCGAGCTGGATGCGGGCCGCCTTGGAGATGCGGAGTTCGCGCTGCCCGACGCGCACCGAGCCGTAGAGGTAGGCGACGACGACGGTCACGAGAAGGCAGATCAGCAGCACTGCGGACGTGAAGCCGAGCACGACGCTGTAGAACGGCATCTGGAACAGGTAGAAGCCGGTGTCGAGGCCGAACTGCGGATCCTTCTGACCGGTGGTGACACCGTTGGCCCACAGCCAGGCGGTCTCCCACTGCGCCGAGGCGGCGAAGCCCGCGAAGAAGCCGAAGAAGACGGGGATGCCCCACATCGCCAGGCGTCGGAGCGGCTCGACGACCTCCTGGTAGTGATCGAGCTGCGAGCTCAGTCGGGCGTACACCGGCCGGAGACGGTACGCGAGCTGGATGGCTGCGAAGACGGGGGCCGCCATCGCGACGAACCCGATGACGAACATGACGACACGGGCCGTCCACTGCGTCACCAGCACACTGTCGTAGCCGAGCTGCTTGTACCACTGCCAGTCCGTGTACAGGCTGGCGAACGCGAAGAACGCGATCACCAGCACCACGAGGACTCCGACCGTGATGGCGATCGTGCGGCGAACGGGGTTCGGAGGGGTGGACGTGGCCGGTCCGGCAGGTGTCGAGGTCACACTGTCATCCTAGGCGGGGCCGACTCGCGGACGGCGGCGGCGGGATGCGCTCTGGGCGGAATCGCAGGGGCGCTGCGGACTCAACCGGCGGCGCACACGGGGAGCTTGTCCACGCCCGTGCCGGTGCGGATCGCGTCGAGGGCTGTGAGCGAGTCGTCGAGGGTCGAGACGGGGACGACGCGCAGGCCGTCCGGGATGTGGCCGACGACCTCGTTGCAGTTCTTCTCCGGGGCGAGGAAGTAGGTGGCCCCGGCATCCTTCGCGCCGTAGAGCTTCTGACGGATGCCGCCGATCGGCCCGATCGTGCCGGTGGCGTCGATCGTGCCCGTTCCGGCGACCTGCATGCCTCCGTTGAGCTCGCCGGGAGTCAGGGTGTCGATGATCCCGAGGGCGAACATCTGGCCGGCGCTGGGCCCGCCGATCCGGTCGAGCTGGATCTTCACGTCGATGGGGAAATCGAAGTCCCGCGAGGTCGTGATCCCGATGATCCAGACCGTGCCGTCCTTCGTGGTGGTGCGCGAGGGCGTCACGGTGACCGTCCGCTCGGCACCGTTCCGGCGGATGACCAGTTCGACGGGCTGACCTCTCCGCTCGTTGATCAGGGATCGCAGCTGCGCGGTGTCCTCGATCGGCGTGCCGCTCGCCGAGACGATCTCGTCGCCGACCTCGAGGATGCCCTTCGCGGCGGAGTCGTCGCTCAGCGCGCCGACGCCGACGTGGGCCCGGACCTCGTACCCCAGTTCGGTGAGCGCGGCGGCCGTGGCCTCCTTCTGGGAGTCGACCATCAGCGCGGCGTTCTCCTCATTGCGCTGCTCGGTCGTCGTCCCCGCCGGGAACACGTCGTCGATCGGGAGGACGGCTTCGCCGGGATCGAGCCACGCCTTCGCGAGCTCGAACCAGGACGGCGTGGTCTCGCGGTTGCCGACGACCTGCACGGTGGTGAGGTCGAGGGCGCCCGCGGTGGGGTACGTCTTCGCACCGCTCACAGAGATGAGGGGGACGTCGTCGCCGGACGCATTCTCGGCCGACCCCAAGGTGTTGACGACCGGTCCCTGCCGCTGGATCACGAAACCGGTGGGGAGGAAGCTCAGGATGAGCAGGGCGACGAGCGCCACGACGAGAGCCCAGACCCCCGCGGAGAAGCGACGGGCACGGCGGGACGGCGGGGCGGCAGCCGGCTCGGCGGCGTTGTCGAAGAGCGACACGCGGGTCCTTCCTCCGGCGCTCGTTCGCGACCGGCGTACACGGGACGTCTCCCGCTCGGACCGGGCGGAGAAAACCTGCCACTAGCGTAGAACGAGACGTCTCCCCCCTGCTGAAAGGCGCCTGACATGACCGATCCCTCGGACGACGATCTGCCCGGCGACGACGACCTCGCCGAGATGCTCCGACGCATGCTCAGCGGTCAGGGCGGAATCGACCCCGAGCAGCTCCGCCAGCTGTCGGGCATGGGCATCGACCCCGCGATGATGCAGAACATCATGCGCCAGTTCCAGGCGGCGATGGCCGGTGACGGGGACGACGACGGCCTCGACTGGTCCGCCGCGAAGACCCAGGCCCTGCACATCGCGAATCAGGACGGGCTGGGGATCACGGCAGGGTCGCGGACCGAGTTCGATCAGGCCTTCGCCCTCGCCGCGCTGTGGCTCAGCGAGGTGACGGCGATCGCCGAGCTCGCGCAAGCTCCGCAGCCGATCACCCGCGGCCAGTGGGTGGAGGCGACCCTCCCGGTGTGGCAGGAGCTCGCCGAGCCGGTGGCGACCTCGATCAGCGACGCGCTCATGGCAGCGCTCGAGTCGCAGACGCCCGAGGAGATGCGCTCGGCCATCCAGGGCGCGGGACGCCTCATGCGCCGCGTGGGCGGCGCCCTGTTCGCGTCGCAGCTGGGTGCGGTGATCGGACGCCTATCGCTCGAGGTCGTGAGCGGTGGCGACGTCGGCATCCCTCTCATGCCCACGGGCGACGCGGCGATCCTGCCGCAGAACTTCGCGGACTTCGGCCGCGACCTCGAGATCGAGGAGGACCAGCTCGCGCTCGTGCTGGCCACCCGCGAACTCGCCCACGCGCGACTGTTCCGTCACGCGAAGTGGCTGCGCCTGCATGTCATCTCGCAGGTGACCGACTTCGCGCGCGGCGTCCACGTCGACACGGACGCCCTCGAGGACCTCGCCTCGCGGTTCGATCCGTCGGCCCCCGAAGAGCTGAAGGCGGCCATCGAGAGCGGCGCCCTCCTCCCCCAGCGCTCTGAGGCTCAGGTCGCCGCCCTGACGAGGCTCGAGAACCTCCTCGCGACCATCGAGGGCTGGGTCGACGTCGTCACCGCCGACGCGACCGCGCGCGTGCCCTCCGCCGACCGCATCGCCGAGGCCGTCCGCCGCCGCCGCGCGGTCGGCGGGCCCGGCGAACAGGCGATGGCCTCCCTCGTCGGCCTCGAACTGCGTCCCCGTCGACTGCGCGAAGCCGCCGCCATGTGGCGCGCGGTGACGGATGCCGTCGGTCCGACGGTCCGCGACCGCCTCTGGGATTACCCCGACCTGATCCCGACGGCTGAGAACATCGACGATCCCGCCGCGCTGGTGGCACGGCTGCAGGCGAGCGAGCGGGGCGAGGAGCCCGAACGCGATGCGTTCGACGACGCCCTCGCGGCCCTCTTGGACGAGGAGGCAGCCGCGGAGCATCCGACGGATGCGGCTCCTGCCGACGACGAGCCAGACGAGCCGGATGCGCCCGGCGAGGACGGTCCGACGGGTCCGCGCCCCGTCTGATCCTCGAGCCTCCTCCACAGCGGCTCTGAGGCCCGTCCTCAGCGTTCGCCTGTGGACGGCCCCGGCGGACGCGGGGACGCGACGTCAGAATCGCGGCATGCTGCGTCTCGCCCCCTCTCATCCCCCGCTGTGGCGGACCCCGACCAGCGTCCAGCTCGGGATGGACGACGAGCGACCGCTCACCGGTCTGACGCCGTGGCAGGAGCGTCTGCTCGATGCCCTCGTGAGCGGCATCCCGGATGCACGGCTCGCGCCGCTGGCGCGGGAGCTCGGTGCGACCGACGACGAGGCGGATGCGTTCCTGCGTCGCATCGAGAAGGCCCTCGCTCCCGAGGCGGCGCCCGCACCGGCCGTCCGGGTCGAGCTGCCGGCCGATCTGCGCCACGAGGACGAGACCACGCTCGTCGGCGGGATGCAGGCCGCGGGACTGGACGTCGTCGACACCGCCCGATGGCCTCTACCGACGGCGCCCGAACCGATCGTCGTCGTCGCGTCGCGCCTGGTCGATCCGCATCGCGCCGCGCGGCTCACCGCGAACGACATCCCCCATCTTCCGATCGAGCTCTCGGGCGACCGTGTCGTCGTGGGTCCGTTCGTCGTCCCCGGGGAGACCGCCTGCATCGCCTGCGTCCACGCGTATCGGCGCGATCGCGACCGCGATTGGCCGCTCGTGGCGGCGCAGCTGCTCGCGCGACCGTCGGTCCCCACCGACCCGCTCCTGCTGGTCGAGGCGGCCACCCTCGCGGCCCGGATGCTGCGCAGCGGCGCGGTCGGACGCTCCGTCGTCCTCAGCGCCGCGGACGGGGTGCGCGAGAGCCGCGAACACCGCCCTCACGCAGGGTGCCTCTGCCGATCTCCTGAAGGAATCTGGAGCGCTGACGCTCCCGGTTCCCCGACCGCTGCGCCCACGACAGCGAGAGCGTTCGCGCGGCCCGCGTGACGCCCACGTAGGCGAGACGCCGCTCCTCGTCGATCTGCTCGAACGTCGTCGCGTACGAGATCGGGAGCAGCCCTTCGCTGAGACCCATGAGGTGGACGTGGGGCCATTCGAGGCCCTTCGCGGCGTGGAGCGTCGCCAGGGTGACGGTGCGCATCGCGGGTTCGTGCTGCGCCTTGGCGCGGGCGGTGAGCTCGTCGGTGAAGCCGCGCAGAGTGGTCCCCTCCGGGGCTTCCTCGGCGAGGCGGAGCACCGCCGCCCGCGCTTCCCAGGCCTCGCGCAGCGCGCCGCCGGCGGGGGGCGCCTCGTCGGTCAGTCCGAGCGATCGCAGGACGTCGCGCACCGTGGCGATGAACGACCCCGACAGCGGCGCGACGGAGGCACCGCGGAGGGCCATGAGCGCCTGGCGCACCTCGGGCAGGTCCCAGAACCGCTTGCCCCCGAGGACCGTCGCCGGGATGCCGCGGCTCGAGAGGGCCGCCAGGAGCGGGGCCGACTGCGCGTTCAGCCGGTAGAGCACGGCGACGTCGTGCGGGTCGACACCTTCCCGGAGCTGCGCGGCGATCCGATCCGCGATGCCGTTCGCCTCAGCCGCGTCGTCCTCGTAGGACGTCACCTCGGGAGAGGGGCCGGCGGGCGCCGGTGTCACGAGCTGCAGGGCGCCGGGTCGCCCGCGCATGAGCTCGTTCGCGACGGCGAGGACCGCGGCATCCGATCGGTAGTTGCGTTCGAGGCGCACCACGGTGACGTCGTCGTCGCGCTCGGCGAACTCGAGCAGGTAGCGGGGGTCGGCGCCGGCGAACGAGTAGATGGTCTGGCTCGCGTCGCCGACGACGCACAGATCCTTGCGATCGCCCAACCACAGCTGCAGCAGGCGGTGCTGCACGGGCGAGACGTCCTGGTACTCGTCGACGGTGAAGTGGCGGTACTGCTCGTGGACGGCAGCGGCGACGCGCGGCTCGGATTCGATCATCCCGGCGCAGGCGAGCAGGACGTCCTCGAAATCGAGCTGGCGACGCTCGTCCTTCAGCTTCTCGTAGGCGCGCTGGAGGCCCACGAGGGGGTCGATCGACAGACCGGGGATGCCGCCGGGCCGAACGTCGGCGTAGTCCTCGATCGAGCGCATCGTGACCTTCCGCCACTCGATCTGGGAGGCGACATCGCGCAGCGTCGAGGCATCCAGTCGTAGACCGATCCCGTCCGCCGCGTGCGAGAGGAGCTTCACCTTGCTGTCGACGATCGCCGGCGCGGTGTCGCGTGCGACCTGAGGCCAGAAGAAGTTCAGCTGGGCGAGGGCCGCGGCGTGGAAGGTGCGGGCCGCGACGCCCTCGACGCCGAGTCCTCGTAGCCGGCCCCGCAGTTCGCCGGCCGCCTTCGTCGTGAAGGTGACCGCCATGACGCGCTGCGGCGAATAGGCGCCGGTGTCGACGCCGTGCGCGATCCGGTGGGTGATGACGCGCGTCTTCCCCGTGCCGGCGCCGGCGAGGACGCACACCTGACCGCGGAGGGTGCTCGCCGCCTCGCGCTGGCGGTCGTCGAGGTCGGCGAGCGGGTCCGCGCTCACTCCCCGACCCATCGGACGATGAGGCTCCGGGCGATGGAGGCCGGCCCGGGAAGACGGATGTCGCCGCCGCCCGCCAGAGCCTCGCGGATCTCCGCCCGGGTGAACCACCGCACGTCGAGGATCTCCTCGCCGTCGGGGCGGGCTTCATCGTCGGCGACGGCGAAGGCGGTGAAGCCGAGCATGAGCGAGCGCGGGTACGGCCACGCCTGCGATCCGCGGTAGACGATGCGGTCGAGGCGGACGCCCGCCTCCTCGGCGACCTCGCGCTCGACGGTGGTCTCGAGCGACTCGCCGGCCTCGACGAACCCCGCGAACGTGGAATAGGTCGGGATGTCGCCCCACGCGGCGTTCCGCCCGAGCAGCAGACGCTCCCCGTCCGAGCTCGCGACGGCGACGATCACGGCGGGGTCGGTCCGGGGGAAGTGCTGGCGACCGCAGACGACGCACCGGCGGGACCAGCCCGCCTGCCGGATCTCGGTCGCCCCGCCGCAGGCCGGGCAGAACGGGGCGTCGAGCAGCCAGCGACCGAGGCTCAGCCCCTGCACGAAGCGGCCCGCCTCGTCGGCGTCGAGATCGCCTCCGACGACGCGCAGACTCCCCCACCCCGCGGCATCCACCGTCGGCTCGTCGGCTTTCGGCGACACGGCCGCCACGGCGACCGCGCGGTGCTGGGAATCGCGGCCGAGGAACGCCCAGACGGCGTCACCGGGAACGGCCTCGGGGGTGAGCCAGCGCAGCGCCGAGTTCTCGTCGAGCGGCGCGCGGTCGCCGTGAAGCAGCAGCACGCGCGTGTCGCGATCCGCTCGGATGCGGGTGAGCAGACCTTCGTCGAGCCGCTCTTCGGCTGCACGGTCGATGACCGCTCGCGCCAGGGGCGGCGGGACGTCCTTCGTCGTCATCGAGGACCTCTCTTGCGGGCGTGGCGTGGGGGGCGCGGGGCCGTGCCCCGCCTACCCTGGGGGGCATGGCACGCTCTCCTCTCACTCTAGCCGCGGCCGCCACGGCGGCTCTCTCGCAGGCGTCGGGTGTGCGCACGAGCATCACGGGTGCGGCTGCACTCAGCGAAGACGTCGGCCACCGGTACGACAGCGCGCTCCTCCACCTCGACGACGGCACCCGGCTCGTCGTCCGCGTTCCCGAGAGCGACGAGGCCGAGGCGGACGCCGTCCGCGAGACGACGGCGCTCGGCGCCCTCACGCCCGGAGTCCGGGCCATGCTGCCCTTCCGAGCCCCCGAGACCCTCGGGACCTCCCGCGTCGGCGGCCGCACGGCGCGCGTGCAGACCTACCTCGCCGGTTATCGGGTGGACGCCGCCCACGTCCCGCCGGGGCGCGGCGTCGCAACCGCCATCGCGGCCGCCATCGCCGGCATCCACGAGCTCCCCACCTCCATCGTCCACGGCACGGGCCTGCCCGCCCGCACGGCCGCGCAGGTGCGGACGGACACCGAGCGTCTCCTGGACCGCGCCGAGTCGACCGGACGACTGCCCTTCGGCCTCCTGCGACGGTGGAGCCGGGCTGTCGCGCTGGATGCGCTGTGGAACCTCGAACCCACAGTCATCCTCGGCGGCGTCGATCCGGCATCCTTCACCCTGACCGACGTCGAGGGGGTTCCCACCGTCGCCGGGCTGCTCCACTGGGGCGGGCTGAGCGTCGGCGACCCCGCGGAGGATCTGCGCTGGGTCGCCAGCGCACCCGACGCCGCCGCGGACGTCGTCGTGGCCTACGCCGCGGCGAGCGGGCGCGCCCCCGACGCGATGCTCGCCGAGCGCGCCCGGCTGCACGCCGAGCTCGAGTTCGCCAAGTGGCTCGCGCACGGTCACGACACGGCGTCGGAGTCGGTCATGACGGATGCCGTGGCCCTCCTCGAGTCCCTCGACGAGAGCGTCCGCGACGAGGCGCCGATCGGATCGGGGACCGTCAGCATCGACGACGCCCTGGCCGCACTGGGGCGCGTGCCGGCCAGCACCACGGGGGCCATCGACACCTCCATGCAGACCGATGCCTACGACCCCGGCATGCTCGACGGGTACGAGGACGACGATGCGGCGCCGGCGGCATCCGTCGTCGACCAGGAGACCGAGGCTCTCGAGTTCGGCGACTGGGCGGGTTCACAGGCGGAGACCCCCGCCGAGGAGAGCGACCCCGACGACGCCGCGAAGAACGCGCTCCGCCGCTGGACGGGAACCGCCTGACCCGCCGCCGCCTCGTCAGCCGCGGAGGATGAGACCGTCGGCGACGTAGAACAGCACGACGTCGATCCGGTCCATCGGAACCCCGTGCTTGGCGTGGTAGGCCCTGCGGTACAGCTCGAGCTGGAGCATCCGCTCGGTGCGCTCGGCCGGGGTGCGCGGCGGGCGGCCTGTCTTCCAGTCCACGATCTCGATCCGGTCGCCCCGGCGGAACACCGCATCCAGCTTGCAGATGACGATGTGGGGACGCCCGTCGCCCAGCGCGTCGGGATCGACGAAATCGATCTCCGTCTCGACCTCGATCGGCTGAAGGGGACCCCACTCGGACGCCAGGAACGCGTCGCGCAGCCGGTCGAGCGCATCCGCGTCGGCCGGTGACATCGAGACCGATTCGTCGTCGTCCCAGAGGACGTCGTCGACCGAGCGCGACCGACCGACGAGACCGGACCGCTGCTCGACCCACGCGTGGAACAGCGTCCCGAGCCGCGTCTGCCGGTAGGGCCGTTCGGGCAGGGGGCGGGCGACCGCCGTCGCCGCCGCGTCGTAGTCGGCGACGAAGTCCTTGAACCGGGATGCGGGGATGCGGGTGGGCGCGACCCTCTCGCGGCCGGCCGCGCGCGCCGCACGCTCGGCGAGGAGCAGGTCGAGGTCGCGTGTCGGGGTCGCCGCCGGGGCGTTCATCGCCGCCTCGACCCGGGCCGCGGCCTCCCGCACCCGGGGTGCGCGCGATCCGAGGGGGTCGATCGGCCAGTCGAGCGTCGCCCGAGCGCCCTCGTACGGGTTCTCGGCGACGTCCGCGTCGGGAAGCGCGATCCCGAGTTCCTCCGCGATCTCGCGGACGAACCGGCTGACCTCACGGGGCTTCTTGGTGCCGGCCCACGGCGAGGCGGAGATCAGCAGGTGCTCGCGGGCGCGCGTGACCGCGACGTAGGCGAGACGACGCTCCTCAGCGAGGTGGCGCTCCCGGATGCCGTCGGTGAACGACCCGAGCGCCGTCTTGAGGTCCTGCTGGGAGGGGGCGTCGGGTGCGCGCCACCGCAGATCGGGCAGCCACTCCCGGTCGCCGCGGAAGGAGTACGGCAGCACACCGAATCCGAGCCATCCCTTCGAATCCTGCAAGCGGGCAGGCAGCTCCTCCTCGACGCCTCGGACGACGGCCACGGCATCCCACTCGAGGCCCTTCGACCCGTGGATCGTGAGCAGCTGGACCACGTCGTCCTCGGGCGGCTCGGTGCGCGGGGCGAACTCGTCGATGCGCTCCGCCCGATCGAGCCAGGCCAGCAGGCTCGGGAGCGAACCCCGCTCGTCCGTCTGCAGGAAGCCGTGGAGCTCGTCGATGAACGCCCGGAGCTGATCGGATGCCGTCCGTGCCGGACCGCGCGATTCGTTCGCGGCGAGCTCGATGTCCAGGCGCAGCTCGTTCTCGATGAGACGCACGAGTTCGGGGATCGGCAGACCCGCGGCTCGCCGGAGCCCGGCGAACACCGCTCCGGCATCGCGGAGGCGCTCCCGCGCCGCGGGGGTGAATCCGGCGAGCCAGCCGTGATCGGGCTTCTGACGGGCCACGAAGTCGAGAGCGGCGACGAGTGAGCCGCCTTCGTCCCCCGCCGACGAGCGGATCGTCTCGGCGAGCTCCGGAGGCAGGGGCTGCAGGGCGGTGTCGTGACGGACGAGACGCGCGGCGACCTGGGCCAGCTCCCGGAGGTCGGCGAGACCGATCGCCCAGCGGGGCCCCGAGAGCAGGCGGATGAGGGCGGACCCGGCCCGCGGGTCGCTGATCACGCGGAGGGCCGAGACGACGTCGACCACCTCAGGCGTCGAGAGGAGTCCTCCCAGTCCGAGGATCCGATGCGGGATGCCGCGTCGCCCCAGCGCATCCGCGAATCGGAGCATGTGCTTCTTGCTGCGGACGAGGACGGCCGCCGTCGTCGACCGCCCGCCTCGGTGCCGCTCGTCCCGTACCGCTCGGAACCATTCGGCGACGGCATCCGCTTCGGCGTCGACGTCCGTCTCGACCACGATGTCGACGCGACCCGTCGGCGCGCCCTCGCGAGGTCTCAGCGTCCCCACCTCGACGGGTGCCTCCAGCGGCGCGAGCACGGCGCCCGCCGCGCGGAGGACGTCGACGCCGTTTCGCCAGCTCGTCAGGAGCGAGTAGGTGCGGGCCTCGGCATCCGGGTCGAACGAGCGCGCGAAGTCGCCGAGGTTGCCTGCGCTCGCGCCGCGCCAGCCGTAGATGGACTGGTGCGGGTCGCCGACGGCCATCACCGCCGTGTCGCGGAAGAGGGTGGCCAGCAGGTCGGTCTGCACGACGGACGTGTCCTGGTACTCGTCGAGGAGCACGACCCGGTAGCGCTGGCGGAGCTCCTCGGCGACCGACGGGTGGGCGCGGACGACCTGGAGGGCGCCGGCCACCTGGTCGGAGAAGTCGATGAGGCCACGCCGCCGCTTCTCGGCTTCGTAGGTGCGGGCGAGCGAGGTGAGGACGGCGAGCCCGGACACCTTCTCGGCCGCCGTCCGCACGTCGGCGTACACGGTGGTGGCGGCTCGCTGACTGGGCCGCTCGAGGACGCCCTGGAACTCCTCCGCGAAGGCGTCGAGGTCATCGAGGTCGGCGAGGTTGTCGACGCTGTCGCGTGCGATCCGCAGCGCCGCATCGATGATCGTCGACGGCCGCTCGATGCGATCGGGCAGGCGCGTGTCGTCGGAGGAGAGCACCACCTGACGCATGAGCAGCCACGCGGCGGACTCGCTGAGCACGACCGCCTCGGCGTCGCGCCCGATGCGGACCGCGTTCTCGCGCACGATGGCGTCGGCGAAGCTGTTGTAGGTCGACACGGCAGGGCGCTCCAGCAGCGCATCGCCCGCTTCGGGAGTGGTCGGCTCGGGAGCCAGCGCGTCGAGCGCCGCGCGGCGCGCCGATTCGGGCGCGCCGGCTCGCTCCAGCTCGCCGAACACGGCCAGGCGACCCTCGTCGTTGAGCCGCTCGAGGTGCGGAAGCAGACCGCGCCGCTCGAACTCGGCCAGGCGGCGCAGGCGCGAGCCGATCCGCTCCGCGAGCTCGCCCGCGGCCTTGCGCGTGAAGGTCAGGCCGAGCACCTCGTCCCGGCGGACCAGGCCGTTCGCGACCAACCACACGACGCGCCCCGCCATCGTCTCGGTCTTGCCGCTGCCGGCACCGGCGACGACGAGAGCCGGGGCGAGGGGGGCGGAGATGACGGCCGACTGCTCGGGCGTCGGCGGGAACTGTCCGAGGGCCGCCGCGACGGTCTCGGGACGCAGGAGTGCGGTGCTCACGCGGAACTCACCGGACCGATCGTGTGGATGCGGCAGAGCCCGCGGGTGTGGTCGTCGCGGCAGTGCTCCTCGAACGGGGCGACGAACGAGGTCCCCCGCATCACGCGGACGGCCTCGTCGACGCGGCCGAGGAACGCGGCGCGCGTCTCGTCGTCGAAAGGTTCCTGGCGCGGTTCGGCGTACGGCGCGTTCCGGGTGCCTTTCAGGACGAGCAGCTTCGCTCCGCCCGGCGCGGCGCCTGCCACCTCGGGGATCGCCCCCCGCTCGAACGCGAGCTGGTAGGCGGCGAGCTGCGGATTGTCGACCGCGGCGCGGTCGCTCGTCGCCTCGCTCCGGCCGGTCTTGAGGTCCACGATGACGATGCGTCCGTCCCTCGTCCGTTCGACCCGGTCGATGTAGCCCGAGAGGATCGCGGGATGCGCGGCATCCGCCACCGGCAGCGGTACCTCGAAGTGAGGCTCGGCGCCGACGAGGGTCGTGCCGGCTCGCTCGGTGTCGCGGAGGTAGGCGGCGAGGCGCGTCACGAGGTCGCGGGCACGGCGGCGTTCGGCCTCGTCGATCCAGGCCGCCTCGAACTCGAGCTGCGACCAGCCTTCCTCGACGAACGCCCACAGCGCCTCGGGGTCCGCCGCATCGGCATGCTCGAGCGCGGCATGCAGGAGGGTCCCGAGACCCGCCACGGCGCCGCCCGGATCGCCGCCGAGATCACCGATCACCCAGTCGAGCTGACACTGCTCCAGTGCGTGGATGCGGGAGGGCGAGATGCGCAGGGGTTCGGCGTCGAGGTCGCGGATCGGGGCTGTCGAGGTCGGCTCGGCGAGGCCGTACCACTGGGCCGGGTCGGCACCCGGCACACCCGCCGCCGCGAGCAGCGCGAGCTGCCCGGCGGCATCCGTCCGATCGGATTCGGTGGTGCGCGGGTCGGTCAGACGGCGTCGGTGGCTCGCGACCAGCCCTCGGAGGGTCAGGGGGTGCTCCGCAGCACGCGGAGCCGGCGCCGCGGGAGGCAGGAGCTCGAACAGCACACTCGGGCCGGAATCGTCGTCGTCGACTGCGGTCACGACGAGACGCGACCGTGCTCGCGAGACGGCGCGCGCGAACAGCCGCAGCTCGTCGTGCAGCACGGCCCGTCGCCGGTCGGCGGTGTCGACGTCGGCGTCCTGCTCGGCGAGCCGCGCCGTCTCGAGCAGGCTCCCCCGCAGGCGCAGGTTCGGCCAGACGCCGTCCTGGACACCGGCGACGACGACGGTGTCGAACTCGAGCCCGAGCGCCGCTGCCGGCGTGGAGATCTGGACGCCGCTGGCCACCGTCCCGGTCCGCAGGCGGTCCTCGGCGACCTCGGACGACAGCAGCGCGCGGAGGTGATCGATCGGCGCCGTGCCGTCCTCCCGCTCGCCGTGACGCTTCGCGGCTTCGAAGAGGGCGACGACCGCGTCGAGGTCACGCCGCGCCTGATCGGCGAGCGGACCCTGGCCGTCGGCGAGTGTGCGCAGCTGGCGCTCGAGTCCCCGCTGCTCCCACACCGTCCACAGCAGCTCGTGCGCGGTCGCACCCGACTGGAGCTGCTCGCCCACCTCGGCGAGCGTCCGCGAGAGTCGAGCCGCGCGTCGCGCCTCGGGCGTGTCGATGACGTCGAACTCGATCAGATGCCGCACGCCCGCCGCCAGCAATTCGCGAGCCGACCTCTCCCCACCCGACCGCAGCTCGGCGTGGCGGAGGGCGGCGCGCAGCCTCCGCAGCTCGACGGGATCGAGTCCCCCGCCGACGAGCACGTCGAGCACGTCGTCGTCGGTGCGGAGCTCGGTGGCGACGGCGGCCAGGTCGACCGCGCGCAGGAGGTCGCGCACGATCGGCGTCTCGGCGAGGGCTCGCGCGGGGCCGACGGCGGCGGTCGGGACGTCGCGTGCAGACAGCTCCGCCTCGAGCGCCGTCACCTGCCGCGAATCGTGGGCGATGACCGCGCACTGCTCCCACGGGACGCCGTCGTGCACGTGCCGCTCGCGCAGGAGCCGGGCGATCAGATCGAACTCCTCCGCCCCCGAGCGCAGCGCGAAGGCGCGCACGCTGTCGTCGGCCTCGAGGCCGACGGGCGGATGCCGGTGCGCCACCAATCCCGCCGCGCCGATGCGGGACGTGACCTGGGCGGTGAGGTCGCGCTGGGCGGCGGTCCCCCGGTGCACGCTGCCCAGGACGTACGTGCTCGTGGCGAGACGGGCGAAGTTCTCGGGGCGGGCGCCGCGGAAGGATCCCGATCCGACGTCCGGGTCGCCGAACGCCAGCACCGCGACGCCCCGCATCCGGCACGCCTCCAGCAGTTCGACGCCGCCCAGGGTGACCTCCTGCGCATCGTCGACGAGGATCGCGCGCAGTCCCGCGACCGCGCCGAGAGCGGGCGAGCCCGCGGGAGCGTCGCGGAGGAGCCCGACCGCTTCGCGCACCAGACCCGCCGCGTCACGGTGCGCGCCGCGCATGCGGGCGCGGACGGCGCGGTACTCGTGCGCGAAGGATGCGAGCGATGCCCAGACGGGGCGGTCGGTCGCCGCGGCGCGCGCCGCGAGCTGCTCGGGTTCGATGCCGAGGGTGGTCATCTCGGCGAGGAAGGCGCGGATCTCCGCGCGCAGACCCGCGCCGGAGCGGATGTCGGCGGGCAGCCATTCCGGCCATCGCGAGGGCTCGCTCCGCTCGTCCTCCGCGTCGCCGGCGAGGAGGTCGCCGATGATTCGGTCCTCGTCGGGGCCGGTGAGCAGCTGCGGCGGCTCGTCTCCGCGGTGGACGGCGTGCGCGCGGACGACCTGATAGGCGAAGGCGGCGACGGAGCGGGCCAGCGGGCCGCTCGTCGCCACGCCCACGCCGACGGCGAGCCGGTCGCGGAGCGCTGTGGCCGCCGTGCGCGTGGGGGTGAGCACGAGGATCTGCTCCGGCGGCATCCCGCCGTCGACGAGCGCGACGACGCGACGGACCAGGGTCGATGTCTTGCCGGTGCCGGGAGCTCCGATCACGACACCGGACGCGTCGGAGGGGAGGGAGGTCACCGCATCCTGCGCCATGTCGGAACGGAGGGGCGCGGCGGGCATGCGCTCCACGCTAATCGGCGTCGCCGACACCGGTGCACCACCCCTCCCGCGCGCCGGGCGCAGCCGCGTTCGCCGACAGCGAGCGCGGGCCCGCGGCCACGGCGGGAGCGGGTGTCGTAGGCTCGAGAAGCGCCCGGAGACCCGGGCCGGGAAAGGCAGGCATCACCGTGGAGATCCGCATCGGCATCGCGAACTCGCGCGAGCTCGGCTTCGACTCGAACGAGACGGCCGACGCCGTGAAGCAGACGATCATCACCGCCCTCGACAGCGGTGCGAGCTACGTGACCCTCGCCGACGCGAAGGGCGCGACCTACCTCATCCCCACGGCGGGCATCACGTTCGTCGAGGTCGGCACCGACCAGTCCCGGCGCGTCGGCTTCGTCGCCTGACATGCTCGTCGTCCTGGCACTGGTCTTCGGGGCGATCGCCGGGGCGGCCGCGCACTACGCGCTGCCGCTGCGCTCCCTGCGCGGCGTGGCCCTCGGCCCCCTGCTGGGGAGCCTGTTGGGTGCCGGCACCTGGACGGCCATGACGTGGGCCGGGGTCGGTCCGGATCAGGGATGGATCTGGCTCGTGAGCATCGCCGTCCCCGTCGTGGTGACGCCCACCGCTCTGCTCGTGCTGTCGCGGCTGCGCGCCGCACACGACGCGCGGACGCGCACCGAACTCGGCATCGCCTAGCCCGCGCCTTCTCGGGCGCCCGCGCCCTCTCAGGCGTCGAGGCCGATGCCGGTCATCCGTCGCGAGTGCGCGCCGAGCAGTTGCGTGAACACGGGCTCGACCTGCTTCTCGTCGTCCCGATCGAGCGCACCCGGGCGCTCTGCGGCGCCCGAGCGGAGTGCGCCCCGGGCGACCAGGAGCGTGTCGCCCACGAGTCGGCGCCCCCACAGGCTGAGAAGCGACCGCAGTTCGTCGTCGGCCGCGATGGCGTCGGTGATGATGCCGACGAGCGGTGACCGGTCGGCATCCGCTCGGAGGATGGCGGCGGCGCGGCGGCCCGTGTCGCCGTAGCTCCCCGACAGCGAGAGGTAGAAGTCGTCTAGCAGGCCCGCGGTGACGTGCACCGTCAGCATGGTCTCGAGGGGACGGATGCCGTGTGTCGCCCGACGGAACGCGTCGAGCGGTTCGCGGAACGGCAGCATGAGCTCGAGCGGATCCTCGCCGCGGTCGCGGATGAGCGCCACGAGGGCCTGATGCTTGAACAGCGCCGCGCCGGCGGCACGGGACAGAGACTCCTTGTGCGCGAGCTCCGGACTGCGTTCGATGACCGAGCTCAGCGTCTCGACGTAGCCGAGCTGCAGGTAGGCGGCCTGACCGAGGTACGTCGCGACGTCGGGGGCGAGCTGCTGGAAGTCGACACGACGAACGTCGCTCGCCTCATCGCGGGACCGCAACCGCAGGATGCGCCCGGGGGGTCGCCGTCGCTGCCAGAACCACCTCACCACGGGGCCAGCCTACGGGGCGGGAGGCACCCCTCCGGTAGGGTGGATCCGTCCCGGCGTCGGATCGGGACCCCGCGCCTGGGGCTGAGTGAAGGGCGTGGACCCACATCACGGCGGCATCTCACCGCCAGACAGGCACGGAAAAGCATGACCACGTTCGCAGAGCTCGGCGTCGACCAGGACATCGTCGACACCCTCGCCGCCAAGGGGATCGTCGACACGTTCCCCATCCAGGAGCAGACGATTCCGCTGGGCCTTCCCGGCCAGGACATTATCGGCCAGGCGAAGACCGGTACCGGCAAGACCTTCGGCTTCGGCATCCCCGTCGTCCAGCGCCTCGGCCTGAACCCCGAGCCCGGCGTCAAGGCCCTCATCGTGGTCCCGACGCGCGAGCTCGCCGTCCAGGTCTACGAGGACATGGACATGCTGACCTCGGGCCGCGCCACGAGCGTGGTCGCCATCTACGGCGGCAAGGCGTACGAGGGCCAGATCGACCAGCTCAAGGCCGGCGCGCAGATCGTCGTCGGCACACCGGGCCGACTCATCGACCTCAACAACCAGCGTCTGCTCGACCTGTCGCACGCGACCGAGGTCGTGCTCGACGAAGCAGACAAGATGCTCGACCTCGGCTTCCTCCCCGACATCGAGAAGATCTTCCAGAAGGTCGCGCCCGTCCGTCACACGATGCTCTACTCGGCGACCATGCCCGGACCGATCGTCGCGCTCGCCCGCCGCTTCATGTCGAACCCGATCCACATCCGCGCGAGCGACCCCGACGAGGGCCTCACGCAGGCCAACATCAAGCACCTCGTCTACCGGGCGCACTCGCTCGACAAGGACGAGGTCATCGCACGCATCCTGCAGGCCGAGGGTCGCGGCAAGACCGTCATCT
The DNA here is from genome assembly GCF_031932285.1 of Microbacterium aquilitoris. Classification (NCBI taxonomy): domain Bacteria; kingdom Bacillati; phylum Actinomycetota; class Actinomycetes; order Micrococcales; family Microbacteriaceae; genus Microbacterium; species Microbacterium aquilitoris. The sequence goes on along the minus strand of NZ_JAUZVT010000002.1, from coordinate 698,426 downwards.
TCACGCGCACCAAGCGCGCCGCCCAGCGCCTCGTCGACGAGCTCAGCGACCGCGGCTTCAGCGCCGGCGCCGTCCACGGCGACATGAGCCAGGAGGCCCGCGAGCGCTCGATGGCCGCCTTCAAGGCGGGCAAGCGCGACGTCCTCATCGCGACCGACGTCGCCGCGCGCGGCATCGACGTGGACGACGTGACCCACGTCATCAACCACACGATCCCCGATGACGAGCAGACGTACCTCCACCGCGCCGGCCGCACCGGCCGTGCCGGCAAGACGGGCATCGCGGTGACCTTCGTCGACTGGGACGACCTGCACAAGTGGGCGCTGATCAACCGAGCGCTCGACTTCGGCCAGCCCGAACCCCTCGAGACCTACTCGTCGAGCCCTCACCTGTTCGAGGAGCTCGACATCCCCGTCGGCACCAAGGGTCGCATCACCGCCGCCCCCAAGGCCGCTCCCGCGCGCTCGTCCGCGGCGCCCGCCCGGGCTGCAGACGCCGCCGCGGACCAGTCAGCGGATGCCGGCACCAGCCGTCGTCGCCGTCGCCGCCGCGGGGACGACGTCAAGGTCGGTTCGACGTTCGAGCAGGAGCCCGGCGCCGCGGCATCCGCCTCGGCGAACTCGACGTCGGATTCGGCGGACCGCGCCGTGGACGGCGCCGGCACGCACGACGGGGCCGGCAAGGAGCACCACGACGGCAAGCCCGCCCCCGCGCGGCGCCGTCGCCGCCGCCGCGGCGGATCCGGCGGCGCAGCACCGATCGCCGGCGCCTGAGCCGGGTCGTCGCGCTACGGCGTGACGACCGCGCTCCCCGTCCCGAGGGCGACGATCCGCGCGATCGCGTCCTCGGACGTGGTGTTCTCCCCCGGCACGTTCGGCTTGCCGCGACCGTGGTAGTCGCTCGACCCGGTCGCGATGAGGTTCCGCTCCGCGACCAGGCGCCGCAACTCCCCGAGCGCGGGCTCGACGTTCTCGCGGTGGCCGAGCTCGAACCCGGCGAGGCCGGCGTCGAGCATCCCGCGGACGACGCGGTTCGGCAGGAGTCCCGCCCGCCCGGCGGGGTGCGCGATCACGGGGACACCCCCCGCGCCGGCCACGGCCGCGACAGCGGTGACCGGATCGGGCGCATACAGGGCCACGTAGTACTCGCTGGCCGGCGAGAGGATGCCGCCGAACGCTTCGCCGCGATCGCGGACGTGCCCCCGGGCGACGAGGGCGTCGGCGATGTGGGGACGCCCCACGGTCGCGCCCTCCGCCGTCTGCGCCTCGATGTCCTCCCACGTGAGGTCGTAGTCGCGTCCGATGCGCTCGGCCATCGTCCGCGCACGGGTGAGCCGCGACCGCCGGATGCGATCGGTGAGGGCTCGCAGGCCCGCGTCCTCGGGGTCGATGAGATAGGCGAGCACGTGGACGCTCCGCCACTCGTGCCGCGCCGACAGCTCCATCCCCGGCAGGAACGACATCCCGAGAGAGACGGCGGCATCGGCTGCCTCCGCCCACCCCGACGTGGTGTCGTGATCGGTGAGGGCGGCCGTCCGGATGCCGTGGCGGTGAGCGGCGGCCATGACGACCGCGGGCGGCTCGGTGCCGTCGGAGTGGTCCGAGTGCAGGTGGAGATCGCCGGGCCCGTGCGGGGCCGATGGAGCGGAGGACCCTGCGGACATGGTCACGAGCGTACCGCGCGCAGAAAGTCCCCAGCCTGCCCGCTTAGTGTCGTGATGTGCTGCGACTGACGGGGATTCTCTTCACGATCGCCGCCGCCGTCGGCGCAGCGATCCTGACGTGGCCTCAGTTCTTCCGTCTCGAGCAGACCTTCCCGATCGCGCAGCTCGTGTCACTGCGACCCGTCGTCGCCGTCGGTTTCGCCGTCCTCGCGCTCATCGGTCTACTGGTGTGCCTCGGGCGCCGCACACGCGGCTTCGGAGCAGGTCTCGCGATGATCGGCATCCTCGCCTGCGCGGCGAACGTCGGGATCCTCGCCTTCCGCGGCCTCGGGACGTCCGGGCTCCCCGAGCCGACCGCCGACAGCGTCCGCGTCATGACGTGGAACACCGCCGGCGAGGCCACGGACGTCGACGCGATCGTGACGACGGCCATCGCGATGGACGTCGACATCGTCGCTCTCCCCGAGACCACCGACGAGACCGGCAAGGCGATCGCCGTGGCCATGCGCGAGCGCGGCAACCCCATGTGGGTGCACGAGGAGAACTACCAGGGGTGGGATGCCACCTACACGACGCTCCTGATCTCCCCCGACCTCGGCGACTACGCCGTGGTCGAGTCGGACTCCTCCGGGACGAAGAACACGTCCGTCGTGCCGAGCGTGGTCGCGATGCCCGTCAACGGGGAGGGCCCCACCGTCGTCGCCGTCCACGCCGTCGCGCCGCGGCAGAACGACATGGCGCACTGGCGCAGCGACCTCCGCTGGATCGCGGACCAGTGCGCGAGCGCGAACGTCATCCTGGCAGGCGACTTCAACGCGACGATCGACCACATGAGCCGGCTCGGCACCCACGGCGGCACCCTCGGACGCTGCCAGGACGCCGCTTCGACGACGGGCAACGGCGCGGTCGGGACCTGGGACACGGCCTGGCCGGCTCTGCTGGGTGCGCCCATCGACCACGTGATGACGACGGATGCCTGGCGCGCCACCGGCTCGGTCGTGGTGACCTCCCTCGACGGGTCCGGCGGAGACCACCGCCCCGTCATCGTGCAACTGGAGCCGGTGGGCTGACGAGGTCGACGGTCGGTGCGAGACTGGGAAGATGACCACCGACGAGCGCGACACCATCGCCCAGGAGACCACCGAGACCCCGGCGGCAGCGACCACGAACCGCAAGCAGCCCTTCCCCGCGGGCTTCCTCGAGTCGATCTCGACCGGATGGGCCGAGCGGCCCGCCTCCCTGCCGCCGCAGCGAGCCGAAGCCCCCTACGCCGCCGCACGTCGAGCCGCCGTCTCGGCCGCGTTCCCGGGGTCGCGCCTGGTCATCCCCGCCGGCTCCTTCAAGCAGCGCTCGAACGACACCGACTACCCGTTCCGTGCCCACTCCGCCTTCTCGCACCTGACCGGCTGGGGCGCCGACGCCGTGCCCGACTCCGTCCTGGTCTTCGAACCCGTCGAGGGCGGTCACGACGTGACCCTCTACCTGCGCGAGCGCGCCGATCGCACGACGACCGAGTTCTACGCCGACGCATCCATCGGCGAGTTCTGGATCGGCCCGCGCCCCTCCCTCGAAGCGGTCGCCGCCGACCTCGGACTCGCGACGGCCCACGTCGATGCGTTCACGAGCACCGACGACGACCTCGCCCTCGAGGCCGATGACGAGCTCACGCGCTTCGTTTCCGAGCTGCGCCTGGTGAAGGACCCGTACGAGATCGCCCAGCTCCGCCTCGCCGTCGAGGCCACCGGTCGCGGCTTCGACGACATCGTCGCCGAACTCCCCCGCATCATCGACACCCCTCGCGGCGAGCGTGCCATCGAGGGCGTGTTCCACCTGCGCGCCCGCACGGACGGCAACGGCGAGGGGTACGACACGATCGCGGCATCCGGTCCTCATGCCTGCTACCTGCACTGGACGCGCAACGACGGCGCCGTGGTCCCCGGCGATCTGGTCCTCATCGACGCTGGCGTCGAGGTCGACAGCCTCTACACCGCCGACATCACGCGGACCCTCCCCGTGTCGGGCACGTTCTCGCCCGTGCAGCGCCGCATCCACGAGACCGTACGGGAAGCAGCGGACGCGGCGTTCGCGGCAGCCCGCCCGGGCGTGAAGTTCCGCGCGATCCACGAGGCCGCGATGGAGGTCATCGCCGCGCGGACCGCCGAGTGGGGCTTGCTCCCGGTCACCGCAGAGGAGGCGCTCGACGCCGACCGCGGCGGTCAGCACCGCCGCTACATGGTCCACGGGACGAGCCACCACCTCGGGATCGACGTGCACGACTGCGCAGAAGCGCGACGCGAGATGTATTACGACGGCGTGCTCGAGGCGGGCATGGTCTTCACGATCGAGCCGGGCCTGTACTTCCAGATCGACGATCTCACCGTGCCCGAGGAGTACCGCGGGATCGGCGTGCGCATCGAAGACGACATCCTCATGACCGAGAACGGGCCGGTGAACCTCTCCGCCCACATCCCGCGCACCGCCGACGACATCGAGGCCTGGATCGCCCGCGCCCGCGCCTGAATCGATGACCGCGTCCGCCTACACACCGCCGCCCGCTTTCACGACGCGACCCCAGCTGACGGGGACGTTCGGCATGGCCGCGTCGACCCATGCGACGGCGACCGCGGTCGCTCAAGCCGTGCTCGAGCGCGGCGGCAACGCGTTCGACGCCGCCTGCGCGGGTGGGTTCGTACTGCACATCGTCGAACCGCACCTCAACGGTCCCGGCGGCGATCTCGTCGGACTCTTCCAACCGGCGGATGCCGCGGCCCCCACGGTCCTCATGGGCCAGGGCGCGGCGCCCGCCGGCGCGACGATCAGCCATTTCCGAGGTGAGGGACTCGATCTCGTCCCCGGGGCCGGCGGCCTCGCGGCGGCGATCCCGGCCGCCGTCGACGCATGGCTCCTCCTCCTCCGCGACCACGGGACGTGGTCGGTGGCCGACGTCGTGGCGTACGCGATCGACTACGCCGACGACGGGCATCCGCTGCTGCCGGCGGCCGCAGCCACCATCGGCCGGGTCGCCGACCTGTTCCGGGACCACTGGACGTCATCGGCCGAGCTGTGGCTCGTGGACGGCCGCGTCCCGGCGGCAGGCGACCTTCATCGCAACGCCGCGTACGCGGACGTCCTCCGCCGCGTCGCCGCCGCGGCCGGACAGGCGGAGGACCGGACGGTCGGCATCGACGCGGCGCGAGCCGAATGGCGGCGCCTGCTCACCGACGCCTGCGCCTTCCTCTCGCGCCCGCATCGCCACTCCAGCGGCACCGATCATGTCGCCGTCCTGACCCCCGACGACCTCATCGACGCACCGGCGCGCTACGAGACGCCAATGTCGGTGCCGTTCCGCGGTCGGACGGTGTTCAAAGCGGATGCCTGGTCCCAGGGACCCGCCCTGCTCGAGGCGTTGCGCATCCTCGAGCCCCTTCCGGAGGCCGACCTGGACCCCTCGACCCTCACGGGTGCGCACACGGTCATCGAGGTCCTGAAGCTCGTCCTCGCCGACCGCGACGCGTACTTCGGCGAGGGTGCGGACGCCGGCCCCCTCCTCTCGGACGCCGTCATCGCCTCCCGGCGCGCGGAGATCGGCGACCGCGCGTCGTCGCGGTGGCGGCCCGCCACACTCCCCGGAGCGGGACCGTGGGAGCCACCGCTCCGGCAGGAGGGTGCGTCCGCCGCAGGGACGGGCGAGCCGACGGTCGACCGCACCGGCGCCACCCGGGGCGACACATGCCACATCGACGTCGTGGACCGGTGGGGCAACATCGTGTCCGTCACCCCGTCCGGCGGTTGGCTGCAGTCCTCCCCCACGATCCCCTCACTGGGTTTCTGCCTCGGGACGCGACTGCAGATGTGCTGGCTCGACGACGCCTCCCCCGCCGCGCTCCGGCCGGGCGATCGCCCGCGGACGACGTTGTCCCCGACGCTCGTCCACGACGGGACCACCCGCATCGCGATGGGCACACCCGGCGGCGACCAGCAGGACCAGTGGCAGTTGCCGATGCTGCTGCGGATGCTCGTCGGCGCGTACACCGCGCAGCAGGCCATCGAGGCTCCGACGCTGCACACGGCGGCGATGGTCGACTCGTTCTGGCCGCGCACGTGGGACCCGATCGGCCTCGTCGCCGAGGAGCGGTTGGACGACGCCGTCCTGACCGGTCTCGCCGAGCGGGGCCACCGCGTCACGAGGGCGGGCGAATGGTCGCTCGGCCGGCTGTCAGCGGTCGGGATCGACCGGGGCACCGGCATCCTGTGGGGCGCCGCCAACCCCCGGGGTGTGCAGGGCTACGCGGCGGGGCGCTGAAGCCGGGCGCTCAGCCACGGGACGGCCGACCGCGCCGTCGCCGCACCCACCTCGCCTGCGGGGAGCTTCCGCCCCGCGACCTCGAACGAGTGGCCGCCGCCCTCGAACCAGCGGATCTCCGCATCGTGGCACGCGGCGACGGCCGCTTCGAGGTCGACGAGCGGCTGCAGGAACGGATCCTTGGTGCCGGCCAGGAAAAGCTGCGGCGCGGTCACCGCGGGCAGATGGGCCGTGCGCGCGTTCTCGGGTCGGCCGGGCGGGTGCAGCGGATACCCGAGGTACACCAGCGCGTCAGCCACGATCCGTCCCTCGGCCGCCGCCATCGACGCCATGCGACCGCCGTACGACTTCCCCGCCGCGACGAACGGGACGCCCGGTGCCGCCCCGCGGCAGAACGTCTCGACCGCGGCCCACGTCTCGACGGCGTGGGCGGCGGGGCCCGGCATCCGTCGCCCGGCGTGTCGGTAGGGGAAGTCGAAGCGGACCGTCGTGAAGCCGGCGTCCGCCCACACCCGCGCGGCACCCACCAGGAACGGATGCTCGTGACCCGCGCCCGCGCCGTGAGCGAGAGCGATGACGGCTCTCGGATCGTCCGCCTCGTCCATCCAGGCGTCGAGCTCGACCCCGCCCGAGGACAGGGCGACGGCGATCATCGCGGAGCGTCGGGGGCGGCCTGCCCGGTCGGCTGGCCCGGAGTTCCCTGACCGGGAGCGGTCTGGGGCGGCGTCGCGGGAGGCGCCGGCGCAGGATCGACACGCTCGCCGTACTGCGGCGGCGCGGCCGGGTCGACGCGTTCGCCCGCGGCGGGGGACGGCGCCGGATCGACGCGTTCCCCGGACTGCGGAGCGGCAGCGCCGGGCTCGATCCGTTCGCCGTACCGCGGCGGGTCGGTCAGATCCACGGGCGGCGCGGGACGCGGTGCCGACGTCCGCGACCCACCGAGCAGCTCGGTGGCCCGACCGAAGCTCCGCGACAGCACGGTGACGTCGTAGTGGTCGGCGATCACCTGCGTTACCGAGGTGAAGTCGCGTCGCCGACGGAGGATCGAGTAGCTGATGATGCTCAGGAGCATGCCGATCGCGATGCCGACGAGCATGACGCCGACGAAGAGCTGCAGGACGGCTCCCGGGCTCCCGAGCACGAAGATGGCGGCGAACAGCAGGCCGAGCAGGACGCCGTTGATCGCACCGGAGCGGGCGGCCGTCGCGTACCCCAGACGCCCCGTGACGCGCTCGACCGATCGCAGTCCGCGCCCGACGATGGCGATGTCCGGGGCGGGCACGTCCGAGGCGATCAACGTCGACACGGCTTTCTGCGCCGCTTCGTACGACGTGTACTCCGCGACCGTCGCACCGTGCTCTTTCGGGGCCCCGCCCATCATGCTCATGGTGTCAGTCTCCCACGAGCCCCTTTGCGTCGGCGCAGGAACCGTGAGGTATCCGCCGACTACGCTGGTCGGGTGAGTACGCAGCGGGTCTTCGTCGCGCGCCTGACCGGGTGCGCCGTCTTCGACCCGTCGGGCGACCGGCTCGGACGGGTCCGCGACGTGGTTGTCATCTACCGGAAGGACGACCCTCCGCGGGTCGTCGGCCTCGTGGTCGAGATCCCCGGCAGGAGGAACGTCTTCCTCTCCATCGGCCGCGTGACCTCGATCGCCAGCGGTCAGGTCATCACGACGGGCCTCATCAACGTGCGCCGCTTCGAGCAGCGAGGCGGTGAGGTGCGCGTCATGACCGAGCTCATCGGCCGCAGCGTCCACCTCACGGACGGGTCGGGCTCCGCAGTCATCGAGGACGTGGCGATCGAACGCGACCGCCTCGGCGAATGGCACGTCGGTCAGTTGTTCCTCCGGCGCCCCAAGACGAGCGCCTCGCCCTTTGCCAAGGGGCCGACGACCTTCGCGCAGTGGAACGACGTCCGCGACGAGCAGGTGGCCGGCCAGACGCAGTCCGCCGAGCTGCTGGTGGCCTCGTACTCCGAGCTGAAGCCTGCCGACCTCGCCAACACCCTTCTCGATCTCCCCGAGGACCGCCTCCTCGAGGTCGCCGAGGAGCTCCCCGACGATCGACTCGCCGACGCGCTCGAAGAAATGCCCGAGGACGACCAGGTCCACATCCTCGAGGCCCTCGGCGACGAGCGCGCCGCCGACGTCCTCGACGCGATGGAGCCCGATGACGCGGCCGACGTGCTGGGGCAGCTCTCCGACGCCCGCGCCGGCCAGCTTCTCGACCTGATGGAGCCCGAGGAGGCGGAGGACGTCCGGGCCCTCCTCGAGCACGGGCCCGACACGGCCGGCGGTCTCATGACGAGCGAGCCCATCGTGCTGTCCGCCGACGCGACCGTCGCCGAAGCCCTCGCCCTCATCCGTCGTCACGAACTGCACCCCGCGCTGGCCGCGGCGGTGTTCGTCACGCTGCCCCCGTACGAGACCCCGACGGGGCGTCTCCTCGGCGTCGTCCATTTCCAGCGGATGCTGCGCTACCCGCCGCACGAGCGACTCGGCGCCATCATCGACGACAGCGTGGAGCCGGTCACCGTCTCGGCCAGCGCCGCCGAGGTGGCTCGTCTGCTCGCGAGCTACAACCTCGTCTCGCTCCCCGTCGTCGACTCGGCTCGGCACCTCGTCGGCACCGTCACCGTCGACGACGTCATCGACTACCTCCTGCCCGATGACTGGCGTTCGCAGGATGCCCCGCGGCAGACCCCAGGGGTGCGGCGATGATGGCGCGCGCACCGAAGTCCGGGTTCGAAGCACCGCGCGGTCGCCGGGCGAGCGTCCTCAGCCGCACGCCGCAGCCGTCGCGTGATCGGTTCGGACGCTTCACCGAGTGGATCGCCCGGGCGATGGGCACCCCCGTCTTCCTGCTGATCCTGTCCCTCTTCTGCGTCGCGTGGATCACCTGGAACACGATCGGCCCCGAGTCGCTCCGCTTCGACGACGCGGCGCTCGGCTACACCGCCCTCACCCTCGTGCTCTCGCTGCAGGCCTCGTACGCGGCTCCGCTCATCCTCCTCGCGCAGAACCGTCAGGACGACCGCGACCGGGTGCAGATCGAGCAGGACCGTCAGCGGGCCGAGCGGAATCTCGCCGACACCGAGTACCTCGCCCGTGAGGTCGTGGCCTTGCGGATGGCGCTCACCGACATGCAGAGCGAGGTGGTGAGCCGCGACGTCCTCCGCCAGGAGCTGAGGTCGCTGCTGGATCGTCTCGACGAGCGCGACCACGATCGCCCCGGCGACGAGCACTCGACGTCGTGACTACGCACGCGACCGCCGAGCAGGTCCGCGCCGCGGTGTCGGCCGTCATCGACCCCGAACTGCGCCGCCCGCTCGGCGAACTCGACATGGTGCGCGATGTGGCCGTCGACGGCGACATCACCCGTGTGGGCATCGCCCTGACGATCGTCGGCTGCCCCGCGGCGGACCGCATCGAACGCGACGTGCGGGATGCCGCGGCATCCGTCCCGGGCATCGCCGACGTCGCGGTCGACGTCGGCGTCATGACCGCGGCGGAGCGCTCCGCCCTCGTGGAACGGATCCGCGGCACCAAGCGCATGCCCTTCACCGCGGACTCGCTGACCCGGGTGATCGCCGTCACGAGCGGCAAGGGCGGTGTGGGCAAGTCCACCGTCACCGCGAATCTCGCGGCCGCCTTGGCCTCCCGCGGACTCGCCGTGGGGCTCATCGACGCGGACGTCCACGGTTTCTCGATCCCCGGGCTCCTGGGCCTCGTCGACGAGGATGGCCGGCCCCCGCAGCCGACCCGTCTGAACGACCTCATGCTGCCTCCCGTGGCACACGGCGTGAAGACGATCTCGATCGGCATGTTCCTGCCCCCGGATGCGTCCCCCGCTGTCGCCTGGCGCGGTCCCATGCTCCATCGCACGGTGCAGCAGTTCCTCACCGATGTGCACTTCGGCGACCTCGACGTGCTCCTGATCGACATGCCGCCGGGAACGGGGGACGTCGCCATCTCGGTGGGCCAGCTGCTCCCCCACGCGGAGGTCCTCGTCGTGACCACTCCGCAGGCGGCGGCGGCCGATGTCGCTGTGCGCAGCGGTGTCGTCGCCCGTCAGACGGGCCAGTCGGTCATCGGGGTCATCGAGAACATGACGGCGTTCATGCTTCCCGACGGCAGCGTCCTCGACCTGTTCGGTCAGGGCGGCGGCGAGGCCGTCGCGGCCGCCCTCTCAGTCGGCGGCCTCACGGTGCCGCTCCTCGGGTCCGTCCCGCTGAGCGCCGCGCTCCGGCGGGGTGGCGACGTGGGCGTCCCCGTCGTGATCGGCGAGCCCGAGGACACCGCGGCGGGGGCGATCTCCGCGATCGCCGATGCGATCGCCACGATGCGGCGCTCGCTGGCCGGGCGGTCGCTGCCCGTCTCGCGCTCCTGATCCGACGACAGACGGCGGATGCCGCCCGTCAGGTCGCCTCGGAGTCGAACGGCACTGTACGCAGGTCCGCCGGGTTCTCGTCCGCGCTCGCCTCGACGGCGGGCGGCTCGGCCAGCGCGACCGCCGCTGCCGGCGTCGTCGCGACGGGCTTGACCGGGGCGTCGTCGATCAGCGCCTCGCGGATGATGCGCCGCGGGTCGTACTGTCGCGGGTCGAGCTTGCGCCACTCGATCTCGTCGAAGTCATCGCCCATCTCCTCTTTGACCCGGGTGCGTGCGCCGTCGAGCCACTGACGAACCCGGCGAGTGAGTCTCGCGAGGGACGCGGCGTAACCGGGCAGGCGCTCGGGGCCGAGCAGGAGGGCGGCGATGAGTCCGATGAGGAGGATCTTCTCCAGATCGAGCCCGAATGACATGGTTCCCAGGTTACCCGTGCGCCTGGGGGTTGCGGGGTGCCGACCCGCCTAGGCTGACGCGTGGAGGTTCACGACATGGGAGATCACGAAGCGGTACGCCGATTCGCCGCTGAGGCGACGGTCGAGCCCGAGGCCATCGCCCGCGCCCGCGCTCACGCCCTCGAGATCGGCGCGAACCCGATCAGTCCCGAGGTCGGCGCCCAGTGCGCCGTCATCGCGGCGGCCGGCCGCGCGCTCAACATCGTCGAGATCGGCACGGGCGGCGGGGTCTCCGGCCTCTGGCTCATGCACGGGTCGCCGCGCGCGACACTGACGACGATCGACAAGGAACCCGAGCACCTCGCCGTGGCCCGGAAGGCGTTCACGGATTCCCGCATCCCGCCGGCTCGGGTGCGGTTCATCACCGGCCGCGCCGCGGACGTCCTGCCGCGGATGAACGAGGCGTCCTACGACATCGTCCTCATCGATGCCGACCCCGAGGGGGTCATCGAGTACGTCGAGCACGGGCTGCGTCTGGCTCGCGCCGGCGGCACGGTGCTCGTGCCTCGGGTGCTCGCCGGCGGCGCCGTCGCCGATCCCGTCAAGCGCGGCCCCCTCGAGAGCGCCTACCGGTCCCTGATCCAGGAGACGCAGGACTCCCCCGCCGTCCTCGGCGCGCTGTCCATCGTCGGCGAGGGCCTGCTCCAGTTGACGACGGTCGCCGACCAGAGCTGATCGCTTCGCCGCGGCATCCGAGAACGCCGAAAGGCCGGCCCCGAGGGGCCGGCCTTTCGTATCGATCCGGGGTCAGGCGGCGCCGACGACCCCACTGAGAACGCTGTGGAGTTCCTTCGCCTCGTCATCGTTCACCGAGACGACAAGTCGACCGCCCCCCTCGAGCGGGACACGCACGATGATGAGACGGCCCTCCTTGACGGCCTCCATAGGTCCGTCTCCGGTGCGCGGCTTCATGGCTGCCATTGTGGGGCTCCTTTTCGTCTTCGGCCTACCCCATTAGTCTACCCAATGGGGTGATCGCCGATGGCGCGCGCGAGTCTCAGCGCACGCATATCGTCATGGAATCCGGAAGAACGTGTCCCCCAGCGCGAGCATCTCGTGGATCCAGACCCACTGTCCGGCCACGCAGAGGACCAGGATGCCGATCCGCCACCACCGCGAGCTCGGGACCGCAACGCCCGCCGCAACGGGGGTGAGCGGGAGGAGGAGTCGGAAGATGCTCGACTGCGGGAAGAACACCGCCAGGAGGTAGACGAGGTAGCTCGCGCCCCACAGCCGGATCTCCGGCCCGAGCCGGCGGACCTGCGGCGACCGGGCGAGAAGGACACCGGCGCCCACGATCAGTACGACGAGGAGGACCGGTCCGAGCGCCGACGGCAGCCCCCACAGACCGAACCAGATGGCCGCCGCCTGGAAGAAGGCGATGAACGGCACGAACTGCTCCTCGGACCCCACCCAGCTCCGCCGCCAGGCGAGCTCGGTCTCGAGATACGCCGACGGGTCGCCCGTCGCGATCCCTGCGATGACCTGCCAGGCGAAGCCGACGATCACGGCGAGGGCGCCGAGGGCGACGATGTGGACGATGTGCGACACCGGGAGCGGATCGTCGCGTCGTCGGAACCAGCGGAAGATGCCGTAGAGCCCGAGCAGCAGGGCGAACGCGAGGACGCCCGGTCGCGTGAAGCCCATGAGGACGACGAGCAGGTACAGCCACCCGAACCGCCTCTGCACGAGCGCCCAGAGCGCGAGGAAGAGCCAGAGCAGTCCGAGCGATTCCGCGTACCCCATCTGGAAGAGCGCCGCCAGCGGACCGTTGGCGAAGAACACGACGGCCCACAGCGCCGCCGTCTCGCCGATCCGGCCGCGAAGCAGCAGGAAGAGCACGACGGATGCCGCGTACCCCGCGACGAGCGCCAGCACGATCGCACCGGCGGGGTAGCCGCCCAGAACCGTCCCGAGCGCCCGAGCCAGCCAGGGGTACAGCGGCAGGAACGCCCACGCGTTCTCGGTGACCTGACCGGCATCCGTCACCGGGAGGGCCGACGGGTAGCCCTGGTCGGCGATGACCCAGTACCACTGGGAGTCCCAGCCCATCGCCAGGGAGGAGATGGAGGCGTCCGCCCCGAACCGCGAGGTCGGACCCGACAGCTCGGCGGCGATCCAGAAGAACAGCGTGGTGAGGAGGCGGGCCGAGACGTAGACGGCGGCGACGGTGCCGGCGACGGAGGCTGCGGTCCTCAGTCGCCGCTCAGCCATGCCCGCAGACCCCGCTCGACGTCCTCGATCTGCGAGAGCGGCACCCGCTCCTCGTCGTGGTGCGCGAGGGACGGGTCGCCCGGGCCGTAGTTGACGGCGGGCACACCCATCGCAGAGAACCGGGCGACATCCGTCCAGCCGTACTTGGGCTTGGGCACTGCCCCGACCGCGGCGACGAACTCCTGGGCGAGCGGCGCATCGAGCCCCGGACGGGCGCCCTCGGAGAGGTCGACGATCTCAACCTCGAAGCCGGCGAACACGTCCCGCACGTGCGCCGCGGCGGCCGCGGCATCCTTGTTCGGGGCGAAGCGGTAGTTGACATCGATCTCGCAGGCGTCGGGGATGACGTTGCCCGCGATGCCCCCGCGGACGGCGACCGCGTTGAGCCCCTCGCGGTAGAGCAGCCCGTCGACCTCGATCTCGCGGGACCGGTACTCGGCCAGCCGAGCGAGGACGGGCGCGGCCTTGTGGATCGCGTTCTCGCCGATCCAGGCGCGGGCGCTGTGCGCGCGCACGCCCGTCGTGCGGATGACCGCGCGGAGCGTGCCGTTGCACCCGCCCTCGACCTGACCGTTCGAGGGCTCCCCCAGGATCGCGAAGTCCGCCTCGAAGAGATCGGGACGGGATGCCGCGAGTCGGGTCAGCCCGTTGAGGTCGGCAGCGACCTCCTCATGGTCGTACCACATCCAGGTGATGTCGACCCGGGGGTCGGTGAGCTCGGCGGCGAGCTTCAGCTGCACCGCGACGCCCGCCTTCATGTCGACCGTGCCGCGGCCCCACAGGTACCGCTCGCCGTCGATGTCGACGTTCCGCGTCGGTACGTTGTCGTTGATGGGGACCGTGTCGATGTGCCCGGCGATCGCGACGCGCTGCGCGCGTCCGAGGGACGTGCGGGCCACGATCGTGTCGCCGTCGCGGTGGACGTCGAGGTGCGGCAACGCGGACACCGCCTCGAAGATCGCGTCGGCGAGGACGGTCTCGTCGTCGGAGACGCTGGGGATGTCGCAGATGGTGCGCGTCAGGTCGACGGCGCTGGAGCGGAGGTCGAGCCGGGGCATGACGTCGAGTCTAACGACGGCCCGATAGCCTGGAACCATGAGTGACGCGCGGTGGGTGTGGGGTATCGGTCTGGCCACGACGAGTGAGAACGGCACGGTGCTCGACGCCTGGTTCCCGGCTCCCGCCACAGGCCGCGCCCCTGCCGACGTCGACACGAGCGAGCTCGCCGCCTTAGCCGGACCCGACCCGCGCCGTGCCGTCACGGTCGACGTGATCGTCGTGGAGATCGACCTCGACGCCCCGCCGGCGAGCACCCCCGATGCGTACCTGCGTCTTCAGGCCCTCTCGCACCTCCTCGTGGCCCCGAACGAGCTGAACCTCACCGGGATCTTCGGCCACCTGCCGAACGTCGCGTGGACGAGCGCCGGCCCCGTGCATCCCGACGACCTCACCCACCTCCGCGCCGGACTGCAGCGGGCGGGCATCCAGGTGAACGGCCTGGACAAGTTCCCCCGCCTGACCGACTACGTCGTGCCCGCCGGCGTCCGGATCGCGGACGCCTCGCGCGTGCGCCTGGGCGCACATCTCGCGCCCGGTACGACGGTGATGCACGAAGGTTTCGTCAACTTCAACGCCGGTACGCTCGGCGCGTCGATGGTGGAGGGCCGCATCTCGCAGGGCGTCGTCGTCGGCGACGGCAGCGACGTCGGCGGAGGCGCCTCGATCATGGGCACCCTCTCGGGTGGCGGTGAACACCGGGTCTCCATCGGCCGGCGCACACTCCTCGGCGCGAACGCGGGCATCGGCATCTCGCTCGGTGACGACTGCATCGTCGAAGCGGGCCTGTACGTGACCGCTGGGACCAAGGTCTCCCTGGCAGGCGAGCCGCCGCGCCACGACGGCACGCGCCCGACGGTCAAGGCCGCCGAACTCTCCGGGCAGAACGGCATCCTCTTCCGGCGCAATTCGCTCACCGGGACGGTCGAGGCGGTTCGGCGCGAGGGCGTCGGCGTGACGCTGAACGCCGACCTCCACGCCTGAGGTTCAGCCCTTCAGGACCGCCGCGCGCGCCTCTCGGTGTTCGTCCTCGCTGATGACGCCGCGGGCGCGGAGGTCGTCGAGCTCCGCGAGGCGCTTCTCGATCGACGGCGCGACCTGCGCTGCCGGTGTCGAGGGAGCGAGCAGGTCGCTGCGGAGGACCTTGGCGGCGATCGCCGCATCTACCGTGAACGGATCGATGCCGGCATCCCGGAGGATCCGACGCTTCCGCGCCGCGACCACGACGGAGAACACCGCTCCGGCGATCACCAGGACGACGGCCAGTCCGAAGAACGCAGAGAACGCGTCTCCGGCACCGCCCATGTCGGGCCCCGGCATCCCGGGGCCGAAGAAACCGCTGTCCCCGTCATCCGGGATCGGCATCACCGGTGCCGACAGAACGTGCGCGACAACTCCCCCAGGGACCATCATGGGCACACTTTAGCGGGCGATGACCGCGTCAGTGCGACGTCGGGTAATCCCGTTCGGTGGCACCCGTGTAGAGCTGCTGCGGACGGCCGATCTTCGTCTGCGGATCGTTCTGCATCTCGCGCCAGTGCGCGAGCCAGCCGGGCAGGCGACCGATCGCGAACAGCGGCGTGAACATGCGCGTGGGGAAGCCCATCGCCTTGTAGATGACGCCCGTGTAGAAGTCGACATTCGGGTACAGGCGACGCTCTTTGAAGTAGTCGTCGCTGAGCGCGATCTCCTCGAGCTCGTTGGCGAGCGCCAGAAGAGGGTCGACGACGCCGAGCTCGCGCAGGACTTCGTCAGCCGACTCCTTGACGAGCTTCGCGCGCGGGTCGTAGTTCTTGTAGACGCGGTGCCCGAAGCCCATGAGCTTCACGCCGTCTTCCTTGTTCTTGACCCGCTCGACGAAGCGCTGCACGCTCTCGCCGGAGTCGCGGATGCGGCCCAGCATGTCGAGGACGGCTTCGTTCGCGCCGCCGTGAAGCGGCCCGTACAGGGCGTTGATGCCGGCGGAGATCGAGGAGAACTGGTTCGCCCCGGTCGAACCGACGAGGCGGACCGTCGAGGTCGACGCGTTCTGCTCGTGGTCGGCGTGGAGGATCAGCAGGCGCTCGAGCGCCCGCGACATGACGGGGTTGATCTCGTACGGCTCGGCGTTGTTGCCGAAGTTCAGCTTGAGGAAGTTGTCGACGAAGCTCAGCGAGTTGTCGGGGTACAGGAAGGCGTGCCCGATGCTCTTCTTGTGCGCGTACGCGGCGATGACCGGCAGCTTCGCGAGCATGCGGATCGTGTTGAGCTCGACGTGCTCGGGGTTGTGCGGGTCGCTCTGCCCCTCGTAGTAGGTCGAGAGGGCCGCCGTGGCCGCAGACAGCACCGACATGGGGTGCGCGGTGTGCGGCAGCGCCGAGAAGAAGTGCTTGAGGTCTTCGTGCAGCAGCGTGTGGCGACGGATCTTCTCGTCCCACCCGGCGAGTTCGTCCTCCGTCGGCAGTTCGCCGTACAGAAGGAGCCAGGCCACCTCGAGATACGTGCTGTGCTGCGCGAGCTGCTCGATCGGGTACCCGCGGTAGCGCAGGATGCCCTGGTCGCCGTCGATGTACGTGATCGACGACTTCGTCGACGCGGTGTTCACGAACCCGTAGTCGAGGGACGTGTGCCCGGTCTGCTTCGTGAAGGTGGAGAAGTCGACGCTCGGCACCCCTTCACTTCCCGAGATGAGCGGGAGTTCTGCCTTCGTGTCACCGATGGTCACGGTGGCGATCTGAGGGGTGTCCGCGTTGGTCACGAAGCCTCCTTGCGGTCGTCGGAGCGGTCTTTACAGCCTACTGGGCAGTGAGCACATGTGCTGTCGCGCTCAATGGATAGCGGAATTCGTAGGAGGAAGCCTACGAAGGGTCAGGCATCGACGGATGCCGCGAGCCTCCGCGCGGCTTCGGCGATGCGCTCGTCGGTCGCCGTGAGCGAGAACCGCACATGCTGGGGGAAATGGGATCCGTAGAAGTGTCCGGGCCCGGCGAGGATGCCGAGGTCGGCGAGGCGCGCGAGGGACTCCCACGCGTCCTCCCCCGCCGTCGCCCAGAGGTAGAGGCCGCCCTCGCTGCGGTCGATCCGGAAACCGGCGGCTTCGACGGCCGGCTTCAGGATGTCGCGGCGGGCACGGTAGAGCTCGCGCTGGTGCTCCACGTGCGCATCGTCCTCGAGCGCGGCGATCATGGCGGCCTGCACGGGCCCGGGCACCATCAGCCCGAGGTGCTTGCGGGTGGTCACGAGGCGCTCGATCAGGTCCGCTTCGCCGGCGACGAACGCCGCCCGGTAGCCCGCGAGGTTCGACTGCTTGCTGAGCGAGTAGACCGACAGGAGGCCGGTGAGGTCGCCGCTCGCGACCCGGGGATCGAGGATGCTGGGCACCGGGGCATCCGCCCACGGCCCTTCCCACCCCAGCTCGGCGTAGCACTCGTCCGAGGCCAGGACGGCACCCAGCTCGCGAGCGCGCTCCACGGCGTGTCGGAGCTCGGCGACGTCGAGGACCCGACCGTCGGGGTTGCCGGGCGTGTTCAGCCACACGAGCCGCGTGGTCGTGGGCCACTCGTCGGGATCATCCGACGCGAAGGCCTGCGCACCCACGAGACGTGCCCCCACCTCGTAGGACGGGTAGGCCGCGCGCGGGTGAACGACCGTGTCGCCGGTGCCGAGGCCGAGAAGGAGCGGCAGAAGGGCGACGAGCTCCTTCGAGCCCACGGTCGGGATGACCTGGGAGGGCGTGAGGCCCGGCACGCCGCGCCGGCGGCCGTACCAGGCCGCGATCGCCTCGCGCAGCGCCGGAGTGCCGACGGTCTGCGGGTAGGCGTGAGCGTCCGTGGCACGTCGGAGCGCCTCGGCGACGACACCGGGCGTCGGATCGACGGGGGAACCGATCGAGAGGTCGACCATCCCGCCGGGATGCTGCCGTGCTCGCGCCGTGTAGGGGGCGACGGCGTCCCAGGGGTAGTCCGCGAGGTCGTGGACGCTCATGTCGGCTCAGCGAGTTTCAGTGGGCCTGCGGAGGAAGACCCGCGATGACGGGGTGATCCTTGGCGATGACGCCGACCTTCGCGGCGCCGCCCGGCGAACCGAGATCCTCGAAGAACTCCACGTTGGCCGTGTAGTAGTCCTGCCACTCGGCGGGGAGGTCGTCTTCGTAGTAGATGGCCTCGACGGGGCACACCGGCTCGCAGGCGCCGCAGTCGACGCACTCATCGGGGTGGATGTAGAGAGAGCGTTCACCTTCGTAGATGCAGTCGACGGGACATTCGTCGATGCAGGCTCGGTCCTTCACATCCACGCACGGGAGAGCGATCACATACGTCACAGGACGAGTCTAGTTCGTGGATCGGACGCGGGATGCCGTCGGCCACGCGACGACGAGTGCGACGGCCAGCGGGACGACGAACGTCCAGATGAGCCCGGGCGTGACGACGGTCCCCTCCGGGGGCGCCGGCACCACGACGGACCCGCCGGGACCTTCGTTGGCGAACAGGAGCGTGGCCACGAGGGCGCCGAACCCGCAGGCGAGCGCGGAGGCGCGCTCCCCCGTCAGCGTCCGCACCGCGATCAGCAGGGCGACGAAGCCGACTGAAGCGACGATCAGACCGACGGGGACGACACCCCAGGTCGCCGCCTGGCCGATCGTGCCGGCGACGCCGTAGACGACGCCGATGACGGCGGCCAGCACCCAGGTGGCGATGCGGGCGAAGAGGGCATTCACCTGCACAGTCTAGGCGGGCACTCCTCGACCGATCAGGTCGCCCAGCCCCACAGCCGCAGGAGTGCCGCGACCGCGGCGGCTGCCGCGACCACGACGAGGAACGGCGCTCTGACGACGAGGAGACCCGCCGCGACGAGGAGACCGGGAACGCGTGCGTCGAGCACGATCGCCTGGCCCACGCCGAGCGTCTGCACGACGACCAGCGCCGAGAGGAGCGCGACGGTGAGGAGGTCGATCGTCCGAGAGGGGCGAGGCGCCTCGAACCATGCCGGTGGTACGAGGTAGCCGGCCGTCTTGAGCGCCACGCACACGATGGCCGCGAGCAGGATCGTGTGCCACAGCGTCATGCGGGGTCCCCTGTCGACGTCGTCGGCCGGGAGCCCAGCCAGTTCGTCCAGCCCACGACGATCGCCACCAGCGCCGCGACGAGGACGGGGAGACCCGGCATGAGCGCCGGCGTGAGGACGGCCGCGACGACCGCGGCGGCGGCACCCACCGCGATCGCCTGACGGTTCCGCAGCCGCGGCCACAGCAGCGCGAGGAACGCGGCGGCGGCAGCGGCATCCAATCCGTAGGCCTTCACATCGCCGAGAACGTCGCCGAGCAGCGCGCCCGCCAGCGTCGTCAGGTTCCAGCCGACGTAGATGCCGACGCCTGTCACCCAGAAGCCGATGCGGCGAGCCGCGGCATCCGTCTGCGCGAGGGCGACGGCCGTCGACTCATCGATCGTGAAATGGGATGCCGCGGCCCGCCGCCAGAACCCGTCGCCGACGACGGACGACATCCGCAGACCGTAGGCCACGTTGCGGATGCCGAGGAGCCCCGCCGAGGCGATGGCGGCACCCGGCAGGCCTCCGCCCCCGATGACACCGACGAACGCGAACTGCGATCCGCCGGTGAACATCAGGAGGCTGAGGACGCAGGTCTGCCAGACGTCCAGACCCGAGGTCACCGAGAGCGCGCCGAACGAGATGCCGTAGGCACTCGTCGCGAGCACGACACCGAGGGAGTCGCGCCAGGCCCGACGAATCGGCGGCTGCTCCCCCGTCACCGTCAGGAGCCGGCGTCCTGGCGCTTCAGCCGCGATGCCGCGCGGCCGCGCTCGGTCGCGTCGAGCACGACCTTGCGGATGCGCACCTTCTCGGGCGTGACCTCGACGCATTCGTCGTCGCGGGCGAACTCGAGGCTCTCTTCCAGCGTCAGCACCCGCGGCGGCGTCATGGACTCGAAGGAGTCGGAGGTCGACGAACGCATGTTCGTGAGCTTCTTCTCCTTCGTGATGTTGACGTCCATGTCGTCGGCGCGCGAGTTCTCGCCGATGACCATGCCCTCGTAGACCTCTTCGGTCGGCTGCACGAAGAAGCTCATGCGCTCCTGCAGGGCGATCATCGCGAACGGCGTCACGACACCCGAGCGGTCGGCGACGATCGAGCCGTTCTGACGCGTCGAGATCGCACCGGCCCACTCGTCGTAGCCGTGCGAGATCGCGTTCGCGATGCCCGTGCCGCGCGTGATCGTGAGGAACTCGCTGCGGAAGCCGATGAGACCGCGCGACGGGACGATGAACTCCATGCGCACCCAGCCGGTGCCGTGGTTCGTCATCGTCTCCATGCGGCCCTTGCGGCTCGCCATCAGCTGCGTGATCGCGCCGAGGTGCTCCTCGGGGGCGTCGATCGTGAGGTGCTCGAAGGGCTCGGTGAGCTTGCCCTTCTCGTCGCGGCGCGTGACGACCTGCGGCTTGCCGACCGTGAGCTCGAAGCCCTCGCGGCGCATGTTCTCGACGAGGATCGCCAGCGCGAGCTCGCCGCGGCCCTGGACCTCCCACGCGTCGGGCTGGCCGATGTCGACGACCTTGAGCGACACGTTGCCGATGAGCTCGCGGTCGAGGCGGTCCTTGACCATGCGCGCGGTGAGCTTGTGGCCCTTGACCTTGCCCATGAGGGGCGAGGTGTTGGTGCCGATCGTCATCGAGATGGCCGGATCGTCGACCGTGATGGCCGGGAGCGGACGGATGTCCTCGGGGTCGGCGATCGTCTCGCCGATCGTGATGTTCTCGAAGCCCGCGATGGCGACGATGTCGCCGGGGCCGGCGGACTCCGCCGGGTAGCGCTCGAGGGCGCGGGTCTTCAGGAGCTCCGTGATGCGGGCGTTGCTGGTCGAGCCGTCGGCGCGGACCCACGCGACCGTCTGGCCCTTCTTCAGCGTGCCGTTGAAGACGCGCAGGAGTGCGAGACGGCCGAGGAACGGCGACGAGTCGAGGTTCGTGACCCAGGCCTGGAGGGGCGCCTCGTCGTCGTACGACGGAGCCGGGACGTGCTCGAGGATCGCGCCGAAGAGCGGCTCGAGGTCGTCGTTGTCGGGGAGCGAGCCGTTCTCGGGGCGGTTCCGCGAGGCGGCACCGGCGCGACCGGACGCGTAGACGACGGGGACGTCGAGGAGTGCGTCGACATCGAGGTCGGGCACGTCGTCCTGGAGGTCCGAGGCGAGACCCAGGAGCAGGTCGTGGGCCTCCTCCTCGACCTCGGCGATGCGCGCGTCGGGGCGGTCGGTCTTGTTGACCAGGAGGATGACGGGGAGCTTGGCCTCGAGCGCCTTGCGGAGGACGAAGCGGGTCTGCGGGAGCGGGCCCTCGGAGGCATCCACCAGCAGGACGACACCGTCGACCATCGACAGACCGCGCTCGACCTCGCCACCGAAGTCGGCGTGGCCGGGGGTGTCGATCACGTTGATCGTGACGGGCTCGGACGAGTGGGCGCCGGAGTACGTGATCGTCGTGTTCTTCGCGAGGATCGTGATGCCCTTTTCGCGCTCGAGGTCGTTCGAGTCCATGGCACGTTCTTCCATGTGCTCGTGCGAGCCGAACGAACCGGTCTGGCGGAGCATGGCATCGACGAGCGTCGTCTTGCCGTGGTCGACGTGCGCGACGATCGCGACGTTACGGAGGTCAGGACGAAGGGCGTGCGCCATGAAGGGGGTTCCTTGCAGAGAGGGTGATGCCGGGATGCCGGCAGTCCACTTTACCGCAGGTGTCGACACGCCGACGGGGCGAGGACCTTTCGGTCCCCGCCCCGCCGCTGCTGTGCGTCTTGCTGCTTACTCGGCAGCCCAGCCGACGATCGTCCAGTCGATGGTCTCGAACTGGGTGGCACCCCAGTTGACGAGGCCGTCCTTGACCGCGTAGACGTTCGGGAGCGGCGCGATCGGGAACATCGGCATGTAGTTCCAGATCACATCGTTGATCTCCTTGGCGATCTCGATGCGCTTGGCGGGGTCGAGCTCGGAGTTCGACTTGTCGTACAGGTCGCCCAGCTTCTCGTCCGTCGTGCCCGTGAAGTTCGACTCGGAGTCGATCGGGTAGTACAGCGCCTCCGACGACGAGATCGGGAACGGCGTGCCGACCCACGAGAAGGACACCATCTCGAAGTTGCCGGGGATGACGTAGTCGCTGAAGTACGTCGCGGCGGGAACCGTGTCGAGGGTCACCGGGATGCCGAACGCGTTCAGGTCGGCCTGGACCTGCTCGGAACGCTGGATGTTCGTCGCCGTGTCGGCGGGAACGGTGACGCTCAGCTTGAGAGGCGTGCCGTCCTTCGTCCAGCTCTTGCCTTCGCTGCCTTCGTAGCCGGCCTCCTTGAGGTACTCCGCCGCCTTCTTGGTGTCGGTCTTGGGAGCCTTGTCCTCGTAGCCGTTCTGGCCGGGCATGAAGATGAAGTCGCCCTGGGTGATGGCGGGAGCATCGACGGGCGTGTTCGCCGAGGCGGCGATCTGCTCGCGGTTCACGATCGCCTCGACGGCCTTGCGGACGTTGACGTCCGCGAGCGGGCCCTTCTTCGCGTTCATCGTGACGTGCGTCCAGGTCGTGCCACCGGAGGTCTCGATCTTGGCGTCGGAGCGCGTCTTGGCCGTCTGGTACAGGTCGGCGTTCGCCGAGATGTACAGCGCATCGAGCTCCGAGTTCGCGAACGACGCGCCCTGCTGGTCCTGGCTGACCGCGCGGAACAAGACCGTCTCGAGCTTGGGGGTCTCGCCCCACCACTGCGGGTTGCGCTCGAGGGTGACGACCTGACCGGTCGTGTCGATCTTCGAGATCTTGAACGGACCCGAGGACGGGACGGCCTTCGTGCGGTAGCCGTCGTTGTAGGCGGCCGGGTCGCTCGAGATGGACTCGGGCAGCAGTCCGCCCGTGAACATGGCCTGCCAGTCGGCGTAGACCTTCGAGAAGGTGATCTTGACGTCGAACTCGTCCGTACCCTGCTCGACCGACGAGACGTCTTCCCAGCCCGCCGTGGATGCCGGGGTGTAGGCCTTGTTCGTGCCGTTCTGAGCCTTCCAGTAGGCGACGTAGTCCTTGACCGTGATGGGCGAGCCGTCTTCCCACTTCGCCTCGGGGTTCAGCTTGATCTCGACGACCTGCGGGTCGTCGCTTGTGACCTCGGCCGAGGCGGCGTAGTTCTCGTCGACGACGGGCGTGCCGTCTTCCTTGATCTTGAAGGGACCACCGGTGGTCGGCGCCATGATGCTGGTGGTGTCCGACTCGTTGCCGTCGACCTGGCTCGTGTTGAACTGCACGGGCAGCGATCCGACCGCGAGGGTCAGCGTGCCGCCGTCCTTGACCTTGGCCGCGTCAGCGCGAGTCCACGCCGTGGCGGGGAGCTCCGGGGCTGCTGACTCGCTCTGGGTGGGCGCACCGGTGTTTCCGGCAGCACAACCAGAGATCACGAGTGCGGCGACGCCGAGCAGCGCCAAAGACCCGAACGGCTTTGCACCTCGAATCTTCATGTGATTGTTCCTCTCGTTTACCTTTTGGTGACCACCGGCGGAATGGTGCGCCCGCCGGAGGGGGTTCAGGATGCGGTCGACAGCGCGACCTCGTCGACCAGCGTCGAGTCCTCGACGTGGTGGCAGGCGACGCGCGCACGACCGTGGGCGATCAGTTCCGGCTCGGCGGAACGGCACAGCTCCTGGCGCGTCTCGTCGAGGAGCTTGTACAGGGGGCAGCGGGTGCGGAACCGGCATCCGCTGATCTCCTGCGTCGGGCTCGGCAGGTCTCCCTGCAGGAGCACCCGGGCACGACCGCGCTCGATGCGCGGGTCGGGGATGGGAGCCGCCGAGATGAGCGCCTTCGTGTAGGGGTGCTGCGGGTTGTCGAAGACCGTCGACACCGGCCCCTGTTCCACGACGGAGCCGAGGTACATCACGGCAACGTCGTCGGCGATCTGCCGGACGACGGCCAGATCATGAGCGACGAAGAGGTACGACAGCCCCAGCTGCGCCTTGAGGTCCTCGAGCAGGTTGATGACACCCGCTTGGATCGACACGTCGAGCGCCGAGACCGGCTCGTCGAGCACGATGACCGAAGGGTTCGTCGCGAGGGCCCGGGCGATGCCGATGCGCTGGCGCTGTCCGCCCGAGAACTCGTGCGGATAGCGGTCGGCCATGGAGGGATCCAGGCCGACGAGATCGAGCAGCTCGAGAGCGCGCTTGTCGCGGTCTGACTTCTTGGCACCGATCGCCCAGAGGGGCTCGGTGATGACCTCGCTGATGGGCAGGCGCGGGTCGATCGCGCCCATGGGGTCCTGGAAGACGATCTGCACATCGCGACGGAGCGCGTGGCGTTCGCGCGGGCTGAGCGTGCCGACATCCTTGCCGTTGATCTTGATGGATCCGGACTGCGGTGCGGTCATCTCCATGATCTCGAGGATCGTCGTCGTCTTGCCGCAGCCCGACTCCCCGACCAGGCCCATCGTCCGACCCGGCTTCAAGGAGAACGAGACGCCGTCGACGGCGCGGACAGTGCCCACCCGGCGAGGGAAGACCGCGCCCTTCATCAGCGGGAAGTGCCGACGCAGGTCGGTGACCTCGACGACCGGCTCGGCACCGGAATCGACGAGCTCGCCGTCGATGATCGGGTCCGCCACCGTGAAGACCTCACCTCGCGAGATCTCGCCCCGGGCGATCTCCCCGCCGCGGATGCAGGCGGCGACGTGATCGGGACCGGATGCCGGATCGTGGGCGATCAGGTCGGGCTCGACCTCGCGGCACGCGTCCACGGCGATCGGGCAGCGGGCCGCGAAGGGGCATCCCTTCGGCAGGGCCGCGAGGGACGGCGGGCGCCCCTCGAGAGGAACGAGCCGCTGCGTACCGGCGGTGAGCATGTTCGGCACGGACCGCAGCAGCCCGATGGAGTAGGGCATCTGCGGCTCGTGGAAGACCTGATCGGTGGTGCCGAGCTCGACGAGCTTGCCGGCGTACATGACGCCCACCCGGTCGGCGTGACCCGCGACGACACCGAGGTCGTGAGTGATGAGGACGACGGCGGCGCCGGTGATCTCCTTGGCCTTCTCGAGGACCTCGAGAATCTGCGCCTGGATGGTGACGTCGAGTGCCGTCGTGGGCTCGTCGGCGATGATCACCTTCGGGTCGTTCGCGATCGCCATCGCGATCATCGCGCGCTGGCGCATCCCACCGGAGAACTCGTGCGGGAACGCTTTGGCACGCCGATCGGGATCGGGGATGCCGACGGTCTTGAGCAGCTCGACGGCCCGCGCGGCCGCAGCCTGGGACGACAGCTTCGAGTCGTGGAGGCGGAGCGCCTCGGCGATCTGGTCGCCGACGGTGTAGACGGGAGTCAGCGCCGACAGCGGATCCTGGAAGACCATGGACAGCTGCTTGCCGCGGATGCGGGACAGCTTCTTGTCGTCCATGCCCAGAAGCGACTTGCCTTCGAATTCGATCGCGCCGGTCACCTGCGCGTTGCTGGGCAGGAGACCCATGACGGCGAGCGAGGACACGGACTTGCCCGAGCCGGACTCGCCGACGATGCCGAGGAACTCCCCCGGGTGGACGTCGTACGAGATGCCGCGGACGGCCTGCACGTCGCCCGAACCGCGCTGCGGGAAGGTGACGCTGAGGTCGCGGACCGACAGGAGAGGCGTGCGACGGGACTGCGTCGGAGTGGGGAGGGATTCAGGCACGGTTGGCCCCCGAGGTCGGGTCGATCGCATCGCGCAGGGCGTCGCCGATGAGACTGATGGCGAAAAGAAGGACGACGAGGACGCCGGCCGGGAAGACGAACAGCCACGGGCGGGTCAGCGCAGCCGACGTGCCGTCCGCGAGCAGGGTGCCGAGCGAGACATCCGGCTTCTGCACGCCGAAGCCGAAGTAGCTGAGCGACGTCTCCGACATGATCATCGAGACGATTCCGAGGGTCACGTCGATGATCAGCAGCGACGCGATGTTCGGGAGGATGTGGCGGCTCAGGATCTTCCGGGTGGGGAGCCCCATATAGCGCGCGGCGCGCACGAAGTCGCGGTTGCGCAGGGAACGCGTCTGATTGCGCACGACCTGCGCCATGATCATCCAGCTGAAGATCGCCAGGAAGAACGTCAGCGCGATCCACGACAGGCTTTTGAACAGCGGGCTGAGCAGGATGAGGATGAAGAACGATGGCACGACGAGCAGCAGGTGGGTGAACCAGCTGATGACCTTGTCGGTCACGCCTCCGACGTAGCCGGCGACGGAGCCGATGACGGCAGCGAGCAACGTCCCGAGGATGCCGGCGACGAGACCGATGATGAGGGACTTCTGCAGGCCCGCCATCGTCTGGGCGAAGATGTCCTGTCCGATGCTGTTGGTGCCGAACCAGTGGCGGAGCGTCGGCCCCATCCCCATGTTGTACACGTCGCGATCGGTGATGGACCACGGCGTGAGGAACGGCCCGACGATCGACAGGACGACGATCAGGCCGAAGGCGATGGCACCGACCCAGAACCGCGGCATTCCGCGCAGCCGCTGCCAGACGAGCCCGTTGCGGGAGAGCGGTCGCCGCTGACGGGTGATCGTCTTCTCCTCGTCGAGGCCCGCTTCGACGGCTTCTTGTTGAGCGATGACCATGTCAGCTCCTCACACGGGGATCGAGGGCGGCGTAGATGATCTCCGAGAACGTCGAGGAGAGCAGCACGAGGATGGCGACGAACAGGGTGCTTCCCGCGGCCGCGTTGACGTCGTTCGTGTTCACGGCCTGAAGCAGGAACTGCCCCATGCCGCGCCAGCTGAAGACGATCTCGAGCATGGCGGACCCGGCGACGAGTGTGCCGAAGTTGTACGCGAAGAAGGTCGACATCGGGATCAGCGCGATGCGCACGCCGTGTCGGAAGAGGGCCGGCCCGCGCTCCAGGCCCTTGGACCGGGCCGTTCGGATGTAGTCGGCGCCGAGGACGTCCAGCATGACGCTGCGCTGGTAACGCGAATAGCTCGCGGCGCTGGTGAGGATGAGCGCCAGCGTCGGCAGAAGGAGGTGGACCGCTCGGTCGAGGGTCAGGTCCCACCAGCTTCCGTTGATACCGGCGCTGTACTCGCCTGTGAAGGTGATGAGCTGCACGCCGACTGCGTTGTTCAGAGCAGTCGCTCCGATCATCAGCAGGACGCCGATGACGAAGGTCGGCGTCGCGAAGATCAGGAAGGACGAGTAGGTGACGATCTGATCGCTCGCCCGGTACTGCCGGACGGCGCCCCAGACGCCGAGGAGGACGCCGACGATCGCGCCGATGATCGATCCGATGAGCAGGAGCCGAAGGCTCGCACCCGAGCGCGCGATGATCTCCTCGACGACCGGCTGCTTGCCGATCGTGATGCCGAGAGATCCCTGCGTGAACAGGCCGACGAGCCAGTGCCAGAGTCGGACGACCACGGGCATGTCCGGGCTCTGCCCGAGTTGCGCGAGCGAGGCATCGATGGACGCCTGCGGGGGGCGAGGGTTACGTCCGTAGAAGGCGTCGCCGGGCCTGAAGATCGCGCTGGCCAGGACGTAGGCCATACACGTGGCGATCAGGCTCAGGATCGCGTAGTTGACGAACCGGCGGAGGACGTACAGCGTCACCGGGAGATCCCGGTGATTCGGGTCGCTGGCACAGACATGGTGGTGCTCTTTCTCGGGCTTACGCGCTCTTGCGTTGCGTTCGAAGTGCCGGAACCGGGTCCGGCCTCAACGACCCTAACTCGCTCATCAACGCTGACAAGACCGTCTGGAGAACTGTTTGTATGAACGTAACATTGCGTGACCTGCTCGCAAAATGCCTGTGAACGCGCCGCAAAACCGCCAGTACGCTCAGCCCGCAGCGCCGCTGATGATCACGGCGCCCAGTGCCCAGAGCGCCAGTAACAGCAACACGCCGAGGGTGGGGAGATCCCACCTGCGCGAGACCCGTGTGGTGGAACCGGTTTCGGCGGCCGCCAGCCACTGCTCGCGGATCAGCTCGAGGTCACGGAGCGCGGGAGGGATGCGCGCGCGGGGGTTGTCCGCGGGCCGGACGCCCGGGCGCGCCGGGCGACCCGCCACCGGGCCGCCGAACGCATTGACGATCCGCCCGTCATCCAGGGTGAACCTGACCTGGTAACGGACGCCGACGTCGCTCACCCGGGCCCACGGGATGCGCACGATGCGCAGGAGATTCTGCACGGTCGCGCCGTCAGCGTCGATGGAGACATGTGACGCGAACGTCGCGACGTAGATGAACCAGACCACCAGCAGGAGCCAGGGGGCCAGCAGGAGCATCTCGGCCCAGCCCGCGCGCACGACCGCGTCGCCCAGGAGCAGGAGCGCGGCGATCGACGCCAGGATGAGCGCGGCCACCCCCGACGGGGCGCGGAACACTCGCGGCGAGGCGGCCGGGGATGAACCCGAGCCCGCCTCGCCGTGTCGAGGGGTGTTGCTCACAGGTTTCCGCCGAGCGGGATCTCCGCACCCGGGATGGCGGCGAGGAGCCGCTTCGTGTAATCCTCCGTCGGCGACGCGAAGATCTCGTCGACGGTGCCCTGCTCGACGACGCGACCCTGCTCCATGACGCAGACGAGGTCGGCGGCCACACGCACGACGGCGAGGTCGTGCGTGATGAAGAGGTAGGTCAGGTCGAGCTCGGACTGCAGCTCGGCGAGCAGGCGCAGGATCTGGTCCTGCACGAGCACGTCGAGCGCCGAGACTGCTTCGTCGAGGACGACGATCGACGGCTTGAGCGCGAGGGCGCGCGCGATCGCGATGCGCTGACGCTGGCCACCGGAGAGCTCGTTCGGGTAGCGCCAGGCGACCTCACGCGGGAGCGACACCTGGTCGAGCAGCTCGAACACCCTCTCGCGACGCGACTTCTCGTCGCCCACGCCGTGCACGCGCAGCGGCTCGGCGATGAGGGCGCCGATGCTGCGCAGGGGGTCGAGCGAGCCGTAGGGGTCCTGGAAGACGGGCTGCATACGGCTGCGCAGTCCGAAGACCTCCTTGCGGCTCATGCCCGACGTGTCCGCGCCGTCGACGAGCACGGAGCCGCTCGTCGGCTTCTCGAGCTGCAAGACCATCTTGGCGACGGTCGACTTGCCCGAACCGGACTCCCCCACCAATGCGAGGGTCTTGCCGCGCGGGATCTGGAAGGACACACCGTCGACCGCACGGAACGGTTCGCTGCGGAACCCGCCCGAACGGATCTTGTACTCCTTGACGAGATCGCGGACCTCGACGACGGGCTTGGCGTCCACGACCTCCTCGAGGTGCTCGACACCGCGACGCTCGGCGACCGCCTGGATGCGCTGCGAGGCGATGCTCGGGGCGGCCGCGACGAGGCGCTGCGTGTACGGATGCTGCGGAGCCTCGAGGATCGCTCGGCTCGGACCGGACTCGACGATCTCGCCCTGGTTCATGACGATGATGCGATCAGCACGCTCTGCGGCGAGGCCGAGGTCGTGCGTGATGAACAGGACGGCCGTCCCCTTCTCGCGGGTCAGCGAGGCCAGGTGGTCGAGGATGACGCGCTGCACGGTGACGTCGAGCGCACTCGTCGGCTCGTCCGCGATCAGGAGCTTCGGGTCGGCTGCGAGGCCGATGCCGATGAGCGCCCGCTGACGCATCCCGCCGGAGAACTGGTGCGGGAACTGGTGCATGCGACGCTCGGCATCGGCCAGCCCCGCCTGCTTCAGGACCTCGATCGCGCGGGCGCGGGCCTCCTTGCGGTTGGATGCCAGGCCGTTGGCGCGGACCGCCTCCTCGACCTGGAATCCGATCGACCAGACCGGGTTCAGGTTGGACATCGGGTCCTGCGGGACGTAGCCGATGTCGCGGCCGCGGATGGACTCCATCTCACGGCGACTGGCACCGAGGAGGTCCACGCCGTCGAGCGTGACGGATCCGCCCGTGACCGCTCCCGTACCGGGGAGCAGGTTGATGACGGCCGCTGCCGTCGTCGACTTGCCCGACCCGGACTCCCCGACGATGGCGACGGTCTCGCCCGGGAAGACATCGAGGTCGACACCGTGCAGGACCTCGCGCGCCTTCTTGCCCGTGCCGAACGACACGGTGAGGTCACGGATCTGCAGAAGGGGCTGCGACACGACGCTCTCCTTGGTGCTGCTGCGCAGACGCGCGCGGCTGGTGGGGTTCTCGATATCGCTCATCGCTGGGCCCTCGACTTCGGGTCGACGGCGTCGCGGAGGAGCTCACCGAGGGTGATGAACGCGAGCACCGAGATCGTGAGCGCGAGAGACGGCCAGAACAGCGCCATCGGCGCCGACCTGATCTGGTTCTGCGCCTGGCTGATGTCGAGGCCCCAGGAGACCGTCGAGCCCCCGAGACCGACGCCCAGGAAGGACAGCGTCGATTCGGCGACGATCGCCGTGCCGAGGCTCAGGGTGGTGACGACGATGACGGGTGCCATCGCATTCGGCAGGACGTGCGTGACCATGGTGCGGAACCGCGACAGCCCGATCGAGATCGACGCGGTCACGTAGTCGGACTGCTTGACCCGGAGGACCTCGGCACGGGCGATGCGCGCCGTGCTGGCCCACGAGAATCCACCGATCGCGAGGGCGAGGACGAATTCGTTCCGGTAGTCCGCCAGGACGGACATGACCACGACGGCCGCGATGATGTAGGGGATCGTGAAGAAGACGTCGCCCACGCGGGAGAGCACCGTGTCGAGGAATCCGCCGTAGAAGCCGGCGAGAGCGCCCATGATGACACCGATGACCGTGGAGATCAGCGTGGCCATCACACCGACGATCATCGACGTGCGCGTGCCGTGGACGACGCGCGACCAGATGTCGCAGCCCTGTCGATCGAAGCCGAGCGGGTGTCCCGCCGTCGGGTCGCCGTTGCTGTTGTCGAGGGTGCAGACACCGCCGGACGGCGCCACCGAGGTGAAGAGTGTCGGTGCGACCGCCATGGCGACGATGATCGCGCACAGCACGACCGAGATCCAGAACGTCGGACGGCGGCGCAGGTCGCGCCACGCGTCGATCCAGAGATTGCTCTTCTTCTCGCTGAGGCGGAGCTGGTCGACCGGGACCGATTCCGTGTTCGTCGGTGCGACGTAGTGTGCGGAGTTACTTGACATAGCGGATCCTCGGGTCGAGCAGGCCGTAGAGAAGGTCGACGACCAGGTTCACCAGAACGTAGATCACGACGAAGATCGTGACGAAGGAGACCACCGTCGGCGTCTCGCGCTGCGTGATCGCCGTGAAGAGGGTGTTGCCCACGCCCGGCACGTTGAAGATGCCCTCGGTGACCGTGGCGCCGACCATGAGGATGCCGAACTGGGTGGCCGTGTCGGTGACCATCGGGATCATCGAGTTGCGCAGGACGTGCACGGGGATGACACGACGACGCGAGAGGCCCTTCGAGTAGGCCGTGCGGACCCAGTCCTGACCGAGCGTCTCGATCATGGAGGCACGCGTCAGTCGCATGCTGGACGCGTAGATGCTGAGACCCAGCACGATCGCGGGAAGCCACAGATCGCCCCAGTCGTTGCGTCCACCCACCGTCGGCCGGAACCATCCCAGCTGCACGCCGAGGAAGTACTGCGCGAGGAAGCAGAGGACGAAGATCGGGATCGCGATGAAGATGAGCGCCGTCACGAGCGCGCCGTTGTCGAAGATCGACCCCTTCCAGATCGCCGACAGCGCGCCGATGATCAGGGCGAGCACGAAGGCGATCGCGACGGACATGACCGCCAGACGCATCGTGACGGGGACCGTGCGGGCGAGCACGTCGTTCACGCTCTGGCCCGAGAACGTCGTCCCGAAGTCGAGGCGGAAGATGCCGCCGAGGTAGTTCGCGTACTGGACGATGAACGGCTCGTTGAGCTTGTACTGCTCGCGAAGCGAGTCGATGACAGCCTGCGGCGGCTGCTTGTCGCCGAACAGTGCGGCGACCGGGTCTCCGGGCAGTCCGAAGACCATGAAATAGATCAGCAGTGTGGACCCGAGGAACACGGGAATCACCTGCAGGATCCGTCGGAGGATGTAATAGGCCACCCTCGGCCCCCTTTCAGGGAAAAGACGTGATCAGTGCTCACGCACGAAGAAGGGCCCCGCAACGCGGCGCCCCTGAGTGTCCCATCCTCAACCTCGTTTCCTGAGAGAAAGGTGAGATGGACGGGTCACGCCACGAGGCGGTGACGGGTGACCGTCACCGCCTCGTGTGAGGTGATGCTGAGAGCAGATTACTTGGTGATCTCGTAGTACAGCGGCACCGAGTTCCAGCCGAACTCCACGTTCTTCACGCCGTCGGCCCAACCGCCGTTGACGTTGGAGTACCAGAGCGGAATGGCGGGGAGGTCCTCGAA
Source organism: Microbacterium aquilitoris (assembly GCF_031932285.1). Taxonomy (NCBI): domain Bacteria; kingdom Bacillati; phylum Actinomycetota; class Actinomycetes; order Micrococcales; family Microbacteriaceae; genus Microbacterium; species Microbacterium aquilitoris. Next base: position 666,048 of record NZ_JAUZVT010000002.1, on the reverse strand, counting down.
GAGGACCGACTGGGCCTCGAGGAGGGTGGAGTTGCGCGCAGCCTCATCCGTCTCGCTGATGCCCTTGGCGAGCAGGTCGTCGAACTTCTTGTCCGAGTACTTGCCGTCGTTGGAGCCTGCACCGGTCGCGTAGAGCGGGCCGAGGAAGTTGTACAGACCGGGGTAGTCCGCCTGCCAGCCGGAGCGGAAGGCATCGACCTTCTCGTTGTCGCGGGCGTCGAGGTAGGTCGCGAAGTCCGGGAACGGCTTGCCGACGGCCTTGATGCCGAGGACCTTCGAGACCGAGTTCGATACAGCGTCGACCCAGGCCTGGTGCGGACCGTCAGCGTTGTAGGAGATCGTGAACTCCTTGCCGCTGTACGGCTTGATCGCGTTCGCCTGGTCCCACAGCTCCTTGGCGAGCTCCGGGTCGTAGTCGAGGACGTCGTTGCCGGGGACCGAGTCGCTCCAGCCGTCGATGACCGGCGACGTGAAGTCCTTCGCGGGCGTACGGGTGCCCTTGAAGATCACGTCGGTGATCTGATCGCGGTTGATGGAGTGCGAGATCGCGGCGCGGCGGAGCTTGCCCTCTTCGTCGGTCTGGAAGCCGTCGAGCCACTCCGGGATCGTCAGCGACTGGAAGATGGCGGCCGGCTGGTTGACCGAGCGACCGTCGAGGTCGGTCTTGTAGTTCTCGAGAGCGCTGTCCGGGATGGAGTCGAGCACGTCGAGGTTGCCGCCGAGCAGGTCGGTGTAGGCACCGTCCGGGTTGGCGTAGAAGACGATGTCCAGGCCGCCGTTCTTCGGCTTGCGCGGTCCGTCGTAGTCCTCGTTGACGACCAGGTCGATGCGGACGTTGTGCTGCCACGCGCCGTCCTTGGCCAGCTTGTACGGGCCGTTGCCGATCGGGTTCTCACCGAAGGCCTTCATGTCGTCGAACGCGACGGACGGGAGCGGCGCGTAGGCCGAGTAGCCCAGACGCTGCGCGAAGTCGGAAGCCGGCTTGTTCAGCGTGATGGTGAAGGTCAGGTCGTCGACCTTCTTCAGACCGGTGAGCTCGGAGTCCTTCTCATAGCTGAAGCCCTCGATGTCCTCGAAGAAGTAGGAGGAGTTCTGCTTGTTGGATGCCAGTGCACCGTAGTTCCACGCCTTGATGAAGCTGTCAGCGGTGACGGCTTCGCCGTTGGTGAACTTCAGGCCATCGCGGATCTTGACCGTCAGCTGGGTGGGCGAGTCGGTGGTGATGGACTCTGCGGCGTCGTTCTCGACCGAGCCGTCGGCCTTGTACGAGATGAGGCCGGCGAAGATCGAGTCGACGACCTTGCCGCCACCGGTCTCGTTCGTGTTGGTGGGGATGAGCGGGTTCTGGGGCTCCGAGCCGTTGGTCGTGATGACCTCGGTCGTGGTGCCGCCGGACGAGTTGTCGTCCGTGTTGGTGTCGCCACCGCTGCTCGCGCAGCCTGCGAGAACCAGGCTGGTGGCGCCGAGCAGGGCGAGGCCCGCCACGCCGATCTTGTTGCGCTTCAAAGTGTCCTCCATGAGACCTAATGAAAGCCCGGGTCGAGGCTTAGCGACCCAGGCGTGATGAGAAGCACACTAAGCAGGCTGAGCGCAATGCGACAAATCCCTCACAAGACCGTTACACAGCCTTTACTTGGGAACCTCTGGATAAAGCAGTCTGATCGGTGGGGCCCCGCAGCATCCCGCACTCGTGCGGACGTGGCATCCTGACCGGATGGCCGCTTTCACGAACTCCCCCGCCGCCACGTCCACGCCGTCACGCGCGCGTCTGTGGTGGGAGATCGGGATCGTTCTCGCCCTTTCGCTGGGCCGGTCGGCGGTGTATTCGGTGCTCGCACTCATCGAGGCGCTGACCCGCGCGCCCCTCGGCGATCAGCAGACCTCGCTCAATCCGGGTGCGGCGCCGTCCGCGGTGTGGGACGTCATCGGCCAGTTCCTCGACTCGTTCTTCGCCTTCGCGCCCGTGGCGCTGGCGATCTATCTGCTCTGGGAGCCGGCCCGTTCCGGCTTCGCCAAGATCGGCCTGACCTTCGAGCGGTTCGGACGCAACCTCGGTGGTGGCGCGCTCCTCGTCCTCGTGATCGGCGTGCCGGGTCTCGGTCTCTATGCGCTCGGCCGCGTCATGGGCATCACCGTCCAAGTGGATGCCTCGCCGATCGATTCCTCCTGGTGGACGGTGCCGCTCCTGCTTCTCGCCGCGCTCCGAGCCGGCCTTCTCGAAGAGGTCATCATGGTGGGATACCTGTTCGACCGGCTGCGTCAGCTGGGCTGGAACACGTGGGCGATCATTCTGTCGACCGCCGCGCTGCGGGGCTCGTACCACGCGTACCAGGGCTTCGGTCCGCTCGTCGGCAACATGGCGATGGGGGTCGTGTTCGGCTGGGTCTACTCGCGGTGGGGCCGGGTCATGCCCCTCGTCGTCGCGCACGTGCTGATCGACATCGTGGCGTTCGTCGGGTACCCCCTCGCCGCCGCGTGGTGGCCCGGGGTGTTCGGACCGCCGGCGTAGGGTTCCGGGGTCGGGTTCCGGGTTCCGCGAGACTGCACGCTCGCGCCGAGACTGCAGGCGCGCGCCGAGACTGCACGCTCGCGCCGAGACTGCGGCGTGGGGCCGCGGTCTCGTGGTCCGCGTGCAGTCTCGTGGAGGGGACCGGGGGCGGCGGGCGGTTCCTCCACCGCGAGGGCGGCGGGCGGGGTGTCCACGGGGCGTGCTGCTGTGGCGGTCAGGACGGTGACGGCTCGGGACCATCGGGGCCATGCCCGTGATCGCCGATCCCCTGCCCGTCGTCCGTCGCACTCCCGTCGCGTGCCCCGTTCCGCTCCTGCGGGCGCGGGACGTGCCCCACGCCGCCCGCATCGCGGCACGCGGCGAGCTCGTGTCCGTCGTGCGCGGCGTCTACGCGCCGACCACGGAGTGGCGACCGCTGGCCCCGTGGGACCGATACGTGGCCCGCATCCACGCCACGATCCTCGTGCACCCGGGGCTCGTCCTGAGCCATGAGTCGGCCGCGGCGATCTGGGGGATGCCGATCCTCGGCGATCCCGGCGTCGTCCACGCCCTGAGCGATCCGACCCGCACCTCGCGCCTGCACGCGGGCCTCCGCATGCACACGACGACGGGCGCGCGGGACGTCGTGGACCTCGGCGGGTTCGCCGTCGTCTCGCCGTCGGACTGCGCCGTCGATCTCGCGCGAGCTCGGCACGTCGTGGTGGGGCTCATCGCAGCCGACGCCGCCCTGCGACTGGATCCGGCGGCATCCGTGGAGTCGCTCGTCGAGCAGAACGAGCAGCGACCGAGTTCGCGGGGGCGCCGCATCGCCCGGTGGCCCTTGCATCGTGCCCGGGCGGAGGCGGAGTCCACGCTCGAGTCCGCGAGCCGGGCGATCATCGAGCTGCTCGGCTACGAGGAACCCGAACTGCAGACGGAGTGGAGCGGACCGGGCGCGACCTATCGCTCCGACTTCTGGTGGCCCGGATCGGAGATCGTCGGCGAGGCGGACGGCGACCTCAAATACGACGGCCGGTTCGGCGACCCGGCGTCGTTGTTGCGCGCGCGCCGTGAGCGGGACCACAGACTCCGGTCACGCGGCATCCGGTCGGTCCTGCACTGGGGCTGGTCGGACCTCGTCGACCCCGATGCGCTGGACGGGATCCTCCGCGGCGCGGGTCTTCCGCGCATCGCGCTCCCCGACCCGTACCGTCTCGCGACGGCTCGCGCCGCGCTCGCGCCGCGTCTCCCCGCCGCGAGACTGCACGCACGCGCCGACACCGGGGCCTGAAGCCGCGGTCTCCTACGCTGCGTGCAGTCTCGGGGGCGGGGCGGGCTCGTGCGACGGCGCTCCGGGGTCCGCGGGGGCGGCAGCATCCCTCGCCGCGAGACTGCACGGACGCGCCGAGACCGAGGTGTTAGCCCGCGGTCTCGGCGTCAGCGTGCAGTCTCGCGAAAAGGGGCCGGGCGCCCGGCCGCCTCAGGCGAAGGCCTCGATCGGGGGGCAGGCGCAGACGAGGTTGCGGTCGCCGTAGGCGTTGTCGATGCGGCGGACGGGCGGCCAGTACTTCGTGCGCACGATGCCGGGTACGGGGTACACGGCGATCTCGCGGGGGTACGGATGCGCCCACTCGCTGGTGATGACGGATGCCGCGGAGTGCGGCGCGTTCACCAGCGGATTATCGTTCGCCGGCCACTCCCCCGCAGCCACGGCATCCGCTTCGGCCTTGATCGCGATCATCGCCTCGACGAAGCGGTCGAGCTCGGCGAGGTCCTCGGACTCCGTCGGCTCCACCATGAGAGTCCCCGCGACCGGGAACGACATCGTCGGGGCGTGGAAGCCGTAGTCGATGAGCCGCTTGGCGACGTCGTCGACCGTGATGCCCGTGGACTCCTTGAGCGGACGCAGGTCGAGGATGCACTCGTGCGCGACAAGCCCGCCCTCACCCGCGTACAGCACCGGGTAGTGGCCCTCCAGGCGACGCGCGACGTAGTTCGCCGCGAGCACCGCGGCGGCGGTCGCCTGCCGGAGTCCGTCGGCGCCCATCATCCGCACGTACGCCCACGAGATCGGCAGGATGGATGCCGAGCCGTAGGGCGCCGCCGAGACCGGACCGCCGTCGAACACGTGACCGCCGGCGTGCTCGGCTCGCTGCGCCATCGGGTGGGAGGGCAGGAACGGGGCGAGGTGCGCTTTCGCCGCGACGGGGCCCACACCGGGTCCGCCGCCGCCGTGCGGGATCGCGAACGTCTTGTGCAGGTTCAGGTGCGACACGTCGCCGCCCAGGTCGCCGAAGCGGGCGAACCCGAGCAGCGCGTTGAGGTTCGCACCGTCGACGTACACCTGACCGCCGGCGGCGTGGACGGCGCCGGTGATGTCCATGACGTCGTGCTCGTAGACGCCGTGCGTCGACGGGTACGTGATCATGAGCGCCGCGAGGCTGTCGGCGTGCGTCTCGACCTTGGCTCGTAGATCCGCCAGGTCGACGTTGCCGGCCTCGTCGCACGCGACGACGACGACCCGCATCCCCGCGAGGACGGCGGATGCCGCGTTGGTGCCGTGCGCGGACGACGGGATGAGGCAGACGTCCCGATGCAGGTCGCCGCGCGAGTGGTGATAGCCGCGGATGGCGAGGAGCCCCGCGAGCTCGCCCTGCGACCCGGCGTTCGGCTGCAGCGAGACCGCGTCGTACCCGGTGACCTCGGCGAGCCACGCCTCGAGCTGCTCGATCATGACGAGGTAGCCCGCGACGTCGTCGGCCGGCGCGAACGGGTGGACCCGCGCGAACTCGGGCCACGACACCGCCGCCATCTCGGTCGCCGCGTTGAGCTTCATCGTGCACGAGCCGAGCGGGATCATGCCGCGGTCGAGCGCGTAGTCGCGGTCGGCGAGCTGCTTCAGGTACCGCATCATGGCGGTCTCGGAGCGGTGCGTGTTGAACACCGGATGCGTCAGGTACTCGTCCACGCGACGGAGAGCCGCCGGCAGGTGGGCGTTCCGGTCCCGGAGGGGAACGAAGACCTTCGACGAGTCGACGCCGAAGACGGATGCCACGGCCTGCAGGTCCGCGACGGTCGTCGTCTCGTCAACCGAAATCCCGACGGAGTCGCTGTCGCGGAACCACAGCTGGTAGCCGCGGCGGCGCGCATCGGCGATGACGTCCTCCGCGCGTCCCGGAGTGCGGACCACGAGCGTGTCGAAGTACGCCTCGTGCAGGACCTCGGCGCCCGACCCGACCAGCCAGTCGCGCAGGAGCGACGCCTTGGCGGTGGTCTCCTCGGCGATCCGCTTGAGCCCGTCGGGGCCGTGGTAGACGGCGTACATCGCGGCCATGACGGCCAGCAGCACCTGGGCGGTGCAGATGTTCGACGTCGCCTTCTCGCGGCGGATGTGCTGCTCCCGGGTCTGCAGCGACAGACGGTAGGCGGGCTGGCCCGCGGCATCCATCGACACGCCGACCAGGCGCCCCGGCAGCTGACGCTCGAGACCGGCGCGGACGGCCATGTAGCCGGCGTGCGGTCCGCCGAAGCCCATGGGCACGCCGAAGCGCTGCGTCGTCCCGACGGCGACGTCCGCGCCCATCGATCCCGGGGAGCGGAGGAGCGTGAGCGCGAGGAGGTCGGCCGCGACGACGACGAGTCCCTTCTGCGCCTGCACGGCGGCGATGACGTCGGACGGGTCCCAGACCCGACCGGTCGCGCCGGGGTACTGCACGAAGGCGCCGAACGCCTCGGGGACCTCGGAGAAATCGGTCTCGAGGATCTCGACGCCGACGGCGGCGGCGCGGTGGTGCAGCAGCGCTTTCGTCTGCGGCATCGCGTCGGCGTCGACGAGGAACACGTTCGACGCGGACTTCGAGGCGCGGCGGGCGACCAGCATCCCCTCGACGACGGCCGTCGACTCGTCGAGCATCGACGCATTGGCGGTCGCGAGTCCCGTGAGGTCGGTCACCATCGTCTGGAAGTTGATGAGCGCCTCGAGACGGCCCTGCGAGATCTCGGGCTGGTACGGCGTGTACGCCGTGTACCAGGACGGGTTCTCGAGGACGTTCCGCTGGATGACCGACGGGGTCAGCGTGTCGTAGTAGCCGAGGCCGATCATCGCGCGCGCGGAGCGGTTCTGCGACGCGAGTTCGCGGAGCTCCGCGAGTGCCTCCGCCTCGGTCGCCGCGGGCGGGATGATGCTGTCGCGCTCGGCGACGTGGATCGCATCGGGCACAGCCGTGTCGACGAGACCCTCGACCGAGTCGCGGCCGAGGACGCGGAGCATCTCGGCCTGCGCGGCCGAGTCGGTGCCGATGTGGCGGTCGCGGAAGGTCGAGCTCACGCGTCGCCGCCCGTCAGTGCGACGTAGGCGTCGCGATCGAGGAGGTCGCCCGAGGGCGCCCCGTCGACCTTGATCTTGACGAGCCACGCGTCGAAGGCACCGGCGTTGACGGAGGATGGGTCGTCCACGACGGCGTCGTTGACCTCGACGACCTCTCCGGTCAGCGGCGCGTAGAGCTCGCCGACGGACTTGGTCGACTCGATCTCGCCGCAGGTGTCGCCCGCGGTGACGGCGGTGCCGACGGCGGGGAGCTCGACGAAGACGACGTCACCGAGCTTCTCGGCGGCGTAGTCGGTGATGCCGACGGTCGCGACGTCGCCGTCGAAGGCGATCCACTCGTGCTCGGCGGTGTAGGACAGGGCGGTGAGGTCGGTCATTTCTGTCTCCGGTAGAAGGGGAGGGCGGTGACGGTCGCGGGGATGCGGGTCCCCCGGACGTCGATGGTCAGGACGGTGCCCTCAGCGGATGCCGAGGGGTGGACGAGGGCCATCGCGACGGGATGGCCGAGGGTCGGGCTGAGGGCTCCCGAGGTGATCTCGCCGACGGTCTCGTCGCCGGAGAGCACGGCGTAGCCGGCACGACCGGCGCGGCGGCCCTCGGCGGCGAGACCGACGAGGACGGAAGCGCCGTCGAGGTCGCGGGTGGCGAGACCGTCCTTGCCGACGAACTCCTCCTTGTCGAGGGCGACGACGCGGCCGAGCCCGGCCTGCGCGGGGGCGATGTCCCGCGAGAGCTCGTGGCTGTAGAGCGGCATCCCCGCCTCCAGGCGGAGCGTGTCGCGGGCGGCGAGGCCCGCGGGCACGAGCCCGTGCGCGGCGCCCGCCTCGGAGACGGCGTGCCAGAGGCCCTCGGCGGTCTCGTTCGGCACCATGAGCTCGAAGCCGTCCTCGCCGGTGTACCCGGTGCGGGCGACGAACAGGCTCCGACCCTGGAACGACCCGAGCGCCCAGGAGTAGTAGGTCATGTCCGCGAACGCGGGATCGACGTCCTCGATCCCCGCGGTGGCTTCGAGGATGCCGCGGGCCGCTGGGCCCTGCACGGCGATGAGCGACATCCGGTCGGTGATGTCCTCGATGCGCGCGTCACCGGCCTCGACGGCGGCGAAGGCGGCCGCGACCTCGGCACGGTTGCCCGCGTTGGAGATGACGAGGAACTCGTCCTCGGTGATGCGGTACACGATGACGTCGTCGACGATGCCGCCGTCGTCCGCAAGGACGAGGGAGTACTTGGCCTTTCCCACCTTCATCGTCGAGAGCCGACCCGCGAGGGCACGGTCGAGGAAGTCCGCCGCCCCCGCACCCTCGATGCGGAACTCCGCCATGTGCGAGATGTCGAACAGTCCCGCGCTCCCCCGCACGGCGTGGTGCTCCGCGAGGTCCGACGTGTAGCGGACGGGCATCAGCCAGCCGCCGAAATCGGTGAAGGATGCGCCGAGCCGCTCGTGCAGCTCATGCAGCGGCGATCGCCGCGGCTCGGTCGTGGTCTCGGTCATGCCGTCTCCGCTCAACATTCCACGACGCTGACCGCGAGGCCGCCGAGCGCCGTCTCCTTGTACTTGCTGCTCATGTCCCGCCCCGTCTCGCGCATGGTCACGATGACCTCATCGAGCGAGACGCGATGGGTGCCGTCGCCCCACAGCGCCATCTTGGCGGCGTTGATCGCCTTCGCCGCGGCGATCGCGTTACGTTCGATGCACGGGATCTGCACGAGACCGCCGATCGGGTCGCACGTGAGGCCGAGATTGTGCTCCATCGCGATCTCGGCGGCGTTCTCGACCTGCCGAGGCGTCCCTCCCAGGACCTCCGCGAGTCCCGCGGCCGCCATCGACGACGCGGAACCGACCTCGCCCTGGCAACCGACCTCGGCACCCGAGATCGAGGCACGCGCCTTGTAGAGGACGCCGATCGCGGCCGCGGTGAGCAGGAAGGGGATGACGACCTCGTCGCGAGACCGCCCCTTCGCCGCGTAATGGGTCGCGTAGTGCAGGACGGCGGGGATGATCCCCGCGGCGCCGTTCGTCGGTGCGGTCACGATCCGCCCGCCGGACGCGTTCTCCTCGTTGACCGCGAGGGCGACGAAGTTCACCCACTCCTGCCAGAGGGCGGGATCGTCGCCCGTCGGGTCGTCGAGGCGCAGCCTGTTGCGCCAGGCGGGCGCGCGGCGCGGGACCCGCAGGCCGCCCGGCAGCATCCCCTCGCGCGAGGCACCGGAGACGACGCTCTCGCTCATGACATCGGCGAGATGCAGGATGCCGCCGTCGATCTCGTCGCCGGTGCGGGAGACGAGTTCGTTGCGGCGCTGGATCTCGGCCATCGACAGGTCCTCGCGGTCGCAGTGGGCGAGGAGCTCCGCCGCGGTCTCGAAGGGGAACGGGACGGATGCCGTCGCCGCCGCCTGCGCCTGCTCGCCGTCGCGCACGATGAAGCCGCCGCCGGTCGAGTAGTAGACGGCGTCGTCGAGGAGGACATCCGCGGCATCCCAGGCCCGCAGCCGCAGCCCGTTGGTGTGCCCCGGGAGGATCGTGAGGGGGTGGAGGATGACGTCGTCCTCGCACAGCGGGACGGCGCCCGTGCCGCCCACCCGCACCCGACGCTCGTCGGCGATCGCGGCCGTCCGCTCCTCGACCTGGGCGGGCAGGACCACGTCGGGCTCGAGGCCCTCGAGCCCGAGCAGGACGGCGGTCAGCGTGCCGTGTCCGCGACCGGTCGCCGCGAGGGAGCCGTACAGATCGACCTGCACGCGGTTCGCCGCGTCGGCATCGATGCGGGAGACGAAGTCCGCGGCGGCTCGCATCGGTCCCACCGTGTGCGAGCTGGACGGCCCGATACCGACGGTGAAGAGGTCGAAGACGCCGATGCTCGGAGTCATCGCGATGATCGAGCGGGTGGGTGTGACGGTGGGAACAACGGAACTCCTGACGGCGCAGCGGGATGCGGGTGAGTTCCTCCCCCTCTGTCATCGGCCTGAGAGATTTCACGGGCGATGCCCGCTTGCCCCGTCGGCGGGCATCCGAGAATGCCGCTTTTCAGAGTGACCATGTCGGCTCGGTACGGGGGCCTGAGAGATTCCGGGGAGGGATTGCTCCTTCGGCAGCCACGAGGGCTTCTCCCGAGCAGACGCGATGGTCCGGTGTGCGATTGTGAGCGCGAGCCTATCATCGGGGCCCGCTGCGCCGATACGGCGTCAGTCGCTCGTGCACTCCCCCGACGAGACCGTCGCCGCGTCGGGTGAGACCTCCAGCGCGGGGCGGAGCTCGTCGGTCGTCATCGCGTAGCCGCGCGATGCGTCGTCCTGGCCTCGGGCGAAGACCACACCGGTTACTTCGCCCGCCTCGGTGAGCAGCGGTCCGCCCGAGTTGCCGGGCCGAACGTCCGCCTGGAGCGCGTAGATCTCGCGGGGCTGCGAGCTCTTCTCGTAGATGTCCGAGACGATCGCGTCGCCCACCGACAGCACGTATGCCGCACTGCTGGTGAACGGACCGCCGAGGGGGTACCCCTGCACGGCGACCGGTGTGCCGGCCGCCACGTCGCCCACGATCGGGAGCGGGCGGGCGTCGAGCCCCGAGACGCTGATGACCGCGAGGTCGTCGATCGGGTCGAAGTAGACGATTCGCCCCTCCTCGGCATCGCGACCGGGGAGCTCCACGAGCGGGGTGTCGACACCGGCCACGACGTGGGCGTTCGTGACGACGAGGTCGGTCGCCACCACGAAACCGGATCCCGTCAGGGACGCGCCGCACGCGTACGCGTTGCCGCTGATGCGGGCGACGGATGCCCCGGCCCGCTCGAGCTGCGGATCGTCGAGCGCCACCGGGGGCGCCGTCGGCTCGACTTCGGGGGCGAGCAGTTCGCCGACGCGCGGGATGCCCTCGTCGACGATGAACCCGCGGAACTCGGCGAGCGCCGAATCGACCGCCGGCGGGGTCAGCGCGTCGATGGCGCCGAGCACGCGCGAGGAGGCGACGGCGGGGGCGACCACCGGCATCCCGGATCCGACGATCGCCCCGCTCGCGAGGAGGAGGACGAGGGCGGCTGCGGCGGTGTTGACGAGACCGCCCAGGATGCGGTCGAGCGGGGCGAGTTTGACCCGATCGACCCGTCGGCGCACGCGAGCGCCCACCGCCGTGCCGAGGGAGGCGAGGAGGACCACGATGGCCAGCGCGATGATCGCGAGCACGAGGCTGCGGTACTCCCACCCCGCGAAGGTCGGAGCGATGACGGGCGCCAGCCAGACAGCGAGGACGGCGCCGAGCACGACGCCGATCAGCGTGCCCGCCGTCGCGACGAGACCGCGCAGGAGTCCGCCGAACAGTGCGGCGATGAGCACGAGCACGACGATGATGTCGACGACGAGCACGGCGGCCTCCCTTGACGAGTCCGCCCGGGAGAGCCGGCGGTCACTCGTGATCAGCGTAGGACGCGGCTGCTGGGAAATCGGTTCGTGTCATCGTCCATGTTGCGGTTCGTGTCGAAGTGACCTTAAGATCGGTCCCGTACTTAAGGTCACCATGACAAGAACAACTCCCCCCGCTTCCATCGGCGTCGCCGTGTCGACGGTCATCTTCCGCCTGCGCCGCGAGGCCGACGACGCCCGCATCGAGCTGCCGCTCGTGCGCCGGACGCGCGACCCGCACGAGGGTCAGTGGGCTCTGCCCGGCGGGTGGGTGGACCCCGCGGAGAACCTCGAGGCCACGGCATCCCGCACCCTCGCAGAGACGACCGGGCTCTCACCGAGCTATCTCGAACAGCTCTACGCGTTCGGCGACCTCGGCCGCTCCCCCGGTCGGGTCGTCTCGATCGTGTACTGGGCGCTCGTGCGCGAGGATGTCACCGAAGCGACGGAACAGCACAATGTCGCCTGGTTCGATGCGACGGCCCTCCCCGCGCTCGCCTTCGATCACAACCACATCGTCGACTACGCCCTGTGGCGGCTGCGCAACAAGGTCGGCTACAGCCGCATCGCCCACGGCTTCCTCCCGGCCCGCTTCACGCTCGCCGAGCTGCGCGAGGTCTACGAGGCGATCCTCGGCAGGCGCCTCGACCCCGCCAACTTCCGCCGCCAGGTGGAGGGATCCGACACCCTCATCCCCACCGACGACTTCCGCACCGGAAGCCACCGGCCCGCCCGCCTCTACCGCTACAACCAGGACGTCGAGTTGGCCGACCGCGGCCCGCTCCCGCAGTGAAGGACCCGAACCGACATGAGCGCAACCCCCGTCACCCTGCAGCCGCGACCGATCGATACCCGACCGATCGATCCCAGCGTCGATCACGAGATCCAGGCGATCGTCGCCGGCGAGACCACCGCCGAGACCTGCAACACCGACCTCGCGGCCGGCCCGTGGACCTTCGACACCCGCCCCGGTTACGGACCCGGCTCGTCGATGGGCGACGTCATCCCGACCGGTGCTCCGCGACAGGGGCAGCTCCCGGCCGAGTACCGCGAGGCGGATGAGGCCGAGCTCGCGGCCCGCATCGTCGCCGCGAAGCACACCCTCGGCGAGCGCGTCGTCGTGCTGGGCCACTTCTACCAGCGCGAGGAGGTCGTCACCCACGCGGACTACGTCGGCGACAGCTTCCAGCTCGCCAACGCCGCCCTCGAGCACCCCGACGCCGAGGCGATCGTCTTCTGCGGTGTGCACTTCATGGCCGAGACCGCCGACCTCCTCTCCCGCCCCGAGCAGGCCGTCATCCTCCCCAATCTCGCCGCCGGGTGCTCGATGGCCGACATGGCCGACATCGACCAGGTCGAGGAGTGCTGGGAGCAGCTCTCCGACGTCTACGGCGACATGGATGCTCCGGATGCCGAGGGGCTGCTCCCCGTCATCCCCGTGACGTACATGAACTCCTCCGCCGCGATCAAGGGCTTCGTGGGCCGACACGGTGGGATCGTCTGCACCTCGTCCAACGCGCGGACGGTCCTCGAGTGGGCGTTCGCCCGTGGACGTCGCGTGCTCTTCTTCCCCGACCAGCACCTCGGCCGCAACACGGCGAAGGCCATGGGCGTCCTCCTCGAGCAGATGCCGATGTGGAATCCGCGGAAAGCGCTCGGCGGATCGAGCGAGGCGGAGCTCGCCGACGCCCGGGTCATCCTCTGGCACGGCTTCTGCTCGGTCCACCGCCGGTTCACGGTCGACCAGATCACCGCCGCGCGGGCGGAGCACCCCGGCGTCCGGGTGATCGTGCACCCCGAGTGCCCGATGAACGTCGTGGACGCGGCGGACGAGGCGGGATCGACGGACTACATTCGCAAGGCCATCGCCGCCGCCACCGAGCCCACGACGTTCGCGATCGGCACCGAGATCAACCTCGTCCAACGCTTGGCGGCGCAGTTCCCGCAGCACGAGATCTTCTGCCTGGACCCGGTCGTCTGCCCGTGCTCGACGATGTACCGGATCCACCCGGGCTACCTCGCCTGGATCCTCGAGGGGCTCGTCGCCGGAGAAGTCCGCAACCGGATCACCGTGCCGGCCGATGTCGCCCAGCCGGCGCGCGTCGCCCTCGAGCGGATGCTGGCGGCCAAGCCGTGACCACCGTCGTCGTGGTCGGCTCGGGCATCGCCGGGTTGACCGCCGCACTCCATGCGGATGCCGGTGGCTCGACGGTCACGATCGTCACCAAGAGCGAGCTCGCCGAAGCCAACACACGGTACGCGCAGGGCGGCATCGCGGGCGCGCTCTCCCCCGACGACCGGCCGATCGACCACGCGCGCGACACCCTCGTCGCCGGAGCGGGACTCGCCGATCCGGGCGCCGTCGACGTCCTGGTCACGGAGGGCCCCGATCGCATCCGGGACCTCATCGCGGCCGGCGTCCGGTTCGACCGGGACGCCGACGGGACGCTCCGCGCGGGCCTCGAGGGAGCGCACTCGTTCCCCCGCATCCTGCACGCCGGGGGCGACGCGACCGGTGCGGAGATCGAGCGCGCCCTCGTCGAGCAGATCCGCCGGAGCGGTATCCGCGTCCTCGAGCACACGTACGTGACCGACCTGGTCCGCCGGGAGGGTCGCGTCGCCGGTGTGGAGACCCTGGGCGGCGGGCGCCTCGAGGCGGACGCCGTGATCCTCGCGACCGGTGGCGCAGGCCGGCTGTTCGCCCACTCGACCAACCCCGCCGTGGCGACGGGTGACGGCATCGCCCTCGCCGCCCGGGCGGGCGCTGCCGTCCGAGACCTCGAGTTCGTGCAGTTCCACCCCACGGTGCTCGCCACGGGCGACGCTTTCCTCGTCTCGGAGGCCGTGCGCGGCGAGGGCGCTGTCCTCCGCGACGAGAGCGGACGCCGGTTCGCCCTCGACGTCCACCCGGACGGCGAGCTGGCGCCCCGCGACGTCGTCGCCCGTGCGATCACCGCCGCGATGGCGCACCAGGGCGGGCGTCCCGTCCTCCTCGACGCCACCGCGGTGCACAGCTCCGACCCCGACGAGCGATCACGGTTCCTCGCCGCCCGGTTCCCGACCATCGACGCCGCGGTCCGCTCGCGCGGGCTCGACTGGGCGCGCGAGCCGATCCCCGTGACGCCGGCCGCGCACTACCTGATGGGCGGCGTGGTCACCGACCTCGACGGCCGCACCGACGTTCCGGGCCTGTACGCGGTCGGAGAGGTCGCGCGGACCGGCGTCCACGGGGCGAACCGTCTCGCCTCGAACTCCCTCCTCGAAGGCGCCGTGTTCGGCGCCCGCGCCGGTGATGCCGCGGCCACGGACGGCGCGGCGTGGCCGGTGCCCGCCGGCACCGCCGCCGTCGTCGATGCGGCACCCGACGGCATCCCGCACCCGCCCTTCACCCGGCGCGCACTGCAGGAGCTCATGTGGGCGGATGCCGGGGTGACGCGTGACGGCGACGGCCTCCGCCGCGCGGCCCGCACCCTCGCGGCCTGGCGCACCTCCGCCACGCCGCCGGTGTCCCTGGCGGAGCACGAGGACGCCAACCTCCTGCTCGTCGCGGAGCTCATGGTCGCCGCCGCGCTCGCGCGGACCGGCTCGGTGGGTTCCCACCAGCGCACGGACGACCCGGCCTCCGCCGATGCGCGCGTCCGAACCGACCTGGAAGGGGCTGCGTGATGCTCTCACCCGCCGTCATCGAGACCACCGTCCGCGCAGCGCTCCTCGAGGACGCCCCGTGGGGCGACATCACGAGCGAGGCGCTGATCCCGGCATCCGCCACCGCGACGGCCGAACTCGTCGCGCGCGAAGCCGGCGTGTTCAGCGGCGGAACCGTCTTCTCCGCCGCGTTCACCCTCACGGACGACCGGGTCGAGGTGGACGTGCGTGTGACGGACGGCGCCCGCTTCGCGCGGGGCGACGTCCTCGCGGTCGTGACCGGACCCGCCCGCGCGATCCTGACCGCGGAGCGGATCGGCCTGAACTTCGTCCAGCGCATGTCGGGCATCGCGACGGTGACGGCCGCCTACGCGGATGCGGTGGCCGGGACGGGCGTGCGCATCGCCGACACCCGGAAGACGACACCGGGCCTGCGCGCCTTCGAGCGCCACGCGGTCCGCAGCGGCGGCGGCGCCAACCACCGTCATTCGCTGTCGGATGCCGTCATGGCCAAGGACAACCACCTCGCCGTCCTCACCCGCTCGGGGCTGTCGGTCACCGAGGCGATCGTCGACGCCAAGACCCGCCTGCCCCACACCGCCCACATCGAGGTCGAGGTCGACCGTCTCGACCAGATCGAGGCGGTGCTCGCCGCCGGCATCGGCACGATCATGCTCGACAACTTCACGCTCGAGGGCCTCCGGACGGGAGTCCTCCAGGTGGCGGGGAGGGCCACCGTCGAGGCGTCCGGCGGGGTCACGCTCGACACCGTGCGTGCGATCGCCGAGACCGGGGTCGACGTCATCTCGGTCGGTGCGCTGACACATTCCGCGCGGGCTCTCGACCTGGGACTCGACGTCCGCATCGACGAGGCCTGAGGTGCTCTACCTCGATCACGCGGCGACGGGCCCCGTCCGTCCCGAGGTGCGGGAGGCGATGCTGCCCTTCCTCGGCGAGCGCTACGGCAACCCGTCGAGCCACCACACGGTCGGAGAGGACGCCGCCGCCGTCCTCGCCGATGCGCGACGTCGCGTCGCGACCGTCCTCGGGATGCGACCGGGCGACGTGATCTTCACCTCGGGCGCGACGGAGGCGAACAACCTCGCGATCAAGGGTGTCGTCCTCGCGGGACTCCTCCGTCACGGCCGTCCCGGACACGTCGTGACGAGCGCTGTGGAGCACGAATCGATCCTCGCCTCCGTCGACTACCTCGAACGGGTCCACGGCACGGCGGTCACGCGACTCCCGGTCGATGCGGACGGCCTCGTCTCCCCCGAGGTCCTCGCCGACGCGCTGCGCGACGACACGGCGCTCGTGTCGCTCGGCTACGCGAACAACGAGATCGGGACGGTGCAGGATGCCGCCCGCCTCGCCGCCGTCACGGCGAACGCACGCGTCCCCTTCCACCTCGACGCCGTTCAGGCCGCCGGTTGGCTCCCCCTCGCGGGAACCGGCGCCGACGCTCTGTCGATCGCCGGCCACAAGATCGGCGCACCGCAGGGCATCGGAGCACTCGCGATCCGCGGCCGCATCCCCCTGGAACCGCTCCTCCACGGGGGCGGCCAGGAGCGCGATCGCCGCAGCGGCACGCAGAACGTCGCGGGCGCCGTGGGACTGGCGGTCGCCCTCGAGCTCGCCGAACGGGAACGCGGAACGTCGTCGGAGCGGGTCTCGGCGCTCCGACAGGCTGTCACCGAGCGCGTGCTCGCCCTCGTCCCCGAGGCCCGTCTCACGGGGCATCCGTCGCGCCGGCTCCCCGGGACGGCCAGCTTCACCTTCGCCGGGGTCAGCGGAGAGGCGGTCCTCCTCGAGCTCGAGCGTCGCGGTGTCGTCTCTTCGAGCGGATCCGCGTGCGCGGCCGGCAGCGACGAGCCGTCGCACGTCCTCCTCGCTCTCGGCGTCGCCCCCGAGGTCGCGCAGACGTCGGTCCGGTTCAGCTTCGGGCACCGCGCCGAGATCGACCCGGTGCCCCTCGCCGACGCGGTCGCCGCATCGGTCGCGGCGGTACGATCGCGGTGATGAGCACCCCGACCGTCACCGTGATCGTGCCCGGACGCGACGTCGGCGCGTTCGCCGAGGAAGCCCTCGCCTCCCTGCGCGCACAGACGCGTACGGATTTCCGCGCCCTCCTCGTCGACGACGCCTCCCGCGACGCGACGGCGGAGATCTTCGCCGCCACCGCCGCCGACGACCCGCGCTTCACGCTCTTGCGCCACGAGGTCGCGCAGGGACTCGGCGCCTCGCGCAACGAGGCGCTCGCCCTCGTCGACACCCCCTACGTCGGGTTCTTCGACGCCGACGACGTCATGACCCCCGGGGCGCTGGACCTGCTCGTCGGCAGCCTCGAGGACTCCGGCAGCGACATCGCCGTCGGCGCCTACGTGCGGTTGCGCGCGGATGCCGCCGGTCACTACTCCCCCGGTGTCGTCCAGCCGTGGGTCGCGGCATCCACCTCCCCCGGCCGGCGACGCACGACCCTCGCAGACCACCCCGACGTGTCGGGGAACATCGTCGCCTGGTCGAAGGTGAGCCGCACCGACCTCTGGCGTCGCGCAGGACTCCGCTTCACCGAGGAGCGCGCCTACGAGGACCAGGTGGTCGCGCAGCAGATGTACGTCGCCGCCTCGGCGATCGACGTGGTCCCCGACGTCGTCGTCCATTGGCGCGAGCGCGCCGACGGCACCTCGATCACCCAGCGCCGTCACGCCGTGTCGGTGCTGCGGGACTACCTCGATGGGATGCGCGGCGGGATCGACGTCCTCGACACCGCCGGATACCCGGCCGCCGCTCGCTCCCGCGTCCGCCTCATCCTCGACATGGACGTCCCGGGCCTCGTCCGGGTCGCCGAGCATCACCCCGACGACGCGTACCGGCAGCTGCTCGGCGCCTTCACACGCGATCTCGCCGATCGCGCCGCGCGCGAGGGCGTGACGGTCGACGAGTCATCCGCTCCGCTCGTGACCGCCGCGAGCGGGTGGTGAGCGCGCTCTAGCCCGCGCCCTCGATCCGGCCCGCCGCGACCTGTTGCGCGGCGAGCTCTGCATAGAGGCCGCCGGCGGCCAGCAACTCGGCGTGGGTGCCGGATTCGACGATGCGCCCCGCCTCGACGACGTGGATGACGTCGGCGGCGATCACGGTCGACAGTCGATGCGCGATCGACAGTGTCGTCCGGCCCCGCGCCGCCTCGTCGATCGCCTCTTGGACGACCCGCTCCGAGACGGTGTCGAGCGCGGAGGTCGCCTCGTCGAGCAGCAGCACCGGCGGGTCCTTCAGCAGCACGCGGGCGATCGCGATCCGCTGCTTCTCGCCGCCCGACAGGCGGTATCCGCGCTCTCCCACGACGGTGTCGTACCCGTCCTCGAAGCCGGCGATGACGTGGTGGATGTTGGCGGCGATGCACGCCGCCTCGATCTCGGCATCCGTCGCGTCTGGCCTCGCGTACCGCAGGTTGTCGCGGATCGTCGCATGGAAGAGGTAGGTCTCCTGCGACACGATCCCGATGCGGTCGATCACCGACGCCTGCGCGAGCGAGCGCAGGTCGGCTCCGGCGAACAGGACCGTCCCCGCGGTGGGCTCGTAGAGCCGCGGCGCCAGGTACAGGATCGTCGTCTTGCCGGCACCGGACGGCCCCACGAACGCGACATGCTGCCCCGGCTCGGCGACGAAGGACACGCCGTCGAGTGTTGCCGGGCTGTCGGGGCCGGCATCCGGATACCGGAACGACACGCCCCGGAACTCGATCCGCCCGACCGGGCCGGGTGCGTCCGCGACGTCGACCGCGGCCGCGGTGTCGGCGATCGCCGGCCGCAGGTCAAGGTACTCGAAGATGCGGGCGAACAGTGCCCGCGAGGTCTGCACGTCCAATGCGACGCGCATGAGCCCCATGAGCGGCATGAGAAGACGCGCCTGCACCGTCGTGAAGGCGACGACCGCGCCCGCGGTGATGGGCACGGCGTCCCCCGCGATGAAGAAGCCCGCGACGAGGTAGATGATCGCCGGGACCGACGACATGATGATCTGCACGACGGCGAAGAAGCCCTGCCCGCTCATCGCCTGCCGCACTTGCAGCCCGATCTGCGTACGGTTCTCGGTGGCGTAACGGTCGGACTCGGCCCGCTGGCGGTTGAAGGACTTCGACAGCAGGATGCCGGAGACGCTCAGGGTCTCCTGCGTGATGGCGCTGAGCTCCGACAGGGACTCCTGCGTCTGTCCGGCGATGCGCGCGCGCACCTGACCGACGCGTCGCTGCACGAGGATCAGCACGGGCATCATGACGACGGCGATGAGGGTCAGCCGGACGTCGATGAGGAGCATCGCGACGAGCGCGGAGATCACCGTGACCGTGTTGCCGAGGATGCTCGTGACCGTGTTGGTGAGGACGCCGGACACCCCGCCCACGTCGTTCTGCAGCCGCGACTGGATGACGCCCGTCTTCGTCCGGGTGAAGAAGCCGAGGTCCATGGCCTGCAGGTGGGCGAACATGCGCACCCGCAGGTCTCCCGTCACCTGGTTGCCGACGGTCGAGGTGAGCCAGGTCTGCGCGATCCCGAGCGCCGCGCCGAGGACGAACAGCCCGATCATCGAGAGGACCAGGACGCCCAGGAGCCCAAGCTGCGGCGCCGACCCGTCGACGGGGAAGAGCGCGTCGTCGAAGATGCGCTGGACGAGCAGCGGCGGGATCACCCCGACCGCCGCACCGAGGACCACGAGGATCGCCGTGACGACCAACCGGCGACGGTAGGGACGGAAGAGGGCGACCACGCGTCGACCGAGATCCGGGATGCGGGGAGCCGACGCGTTGCGCTCTCGCTGCGCCACCTCGTCGACAGCGCGGAACCCGCCGCGACCGCCTCCGGGTCCGCCCATGCTCATCCCGTCACCCTAGCCCCGCCGCGACACCACCGGCCGCGCGGGAATGCGCGGCGGTGCGCGCCGGTTAGGCTGAACGACCCGCGTCGCATGCGCTCTCTCGCGCCAGCTGCCCCGCCCCTCTGTCGAAGGACTCACGTGCCCCTGTCGGACACCGCCTCCACGCCCACCCTCTCGTCCGAGTCGGCTCCGCGCCGGACCGGGCCGGTCATCGCCCTGCTCGTCGTCGCCGCCTTCGTCGTCATCCTGAACGAGACGACCATGAGCGTCGCCCTGACCGACATCGTCGCCGACCTCGGGATCACCGTCGCCACCGGCCAGTGGCTCACGACGGGCTTCCTCCTGACGATGGCGGTCGTCATCCCGCTGACCGGTTTCCTGCTCGAGCGCTTCCCCCTCCGCACGGTCTTCTTCACCGCCATGAGCCTGTTCGCGGCGGGCACTCTGATCGCCGCCCTCGCCCCCGACTTCGGGTTCCTCCTCGCGGGGCGCATCGTGCAGGCGAGCGGCACCGCGATCATGATGCCGCTGCTGTTCACGACGGTCCTCAACATCGTCCCGCCGTCTCACCGCGGCCGGATGATGGGCACCATCACCGTGGTCATCGCCGTCGCCCCCGCGATCGGACCCACGGTCTCGGGTCTGATCCTGTCGACGCTGACCTGGCACGCGATCTTCTGGGTGATGCTCCCCATCGCCCTCATCGCGATCGCCCTCGGCGCGGTCTGGGTGAAGAACGTCACCGAGACGCGCGCCGACGCCCGCTTCGACGTCCTCTCCGTTCCGCTGTCCGCGCTCGGCTTCGGCGGGCTCATCTACGCCTTCAGCGCGATCGGCGAGTCCGCGTCGGGGCACGCTCCCATCCCCGTCGCGATCCCCCTCGCGGTCGGCGCCGTGGCCCTCGTCCTGTTCGTGCTGCGCCAGCTGCACCTGCAGAAGACCGACAGTGCACTCCTCGACCTCCGCACGTTCCAGACCCGGACCTTCTCGCTGGCGGTCGTGCTGGTGGTCGTGGTCTTCGCGGCGCTGTTCGGCTCCATCGTCCTGCTGCCGATCTACCTGCAGCAGGTGCTCGGCCTCGACGTCCTCGGCATCGGGCTCATGCTGCTTCCCGGCGGCATCCTGATGGGTGTCATGGCGCCGTTCGTCGGCAACGCCTTCGACCGTTTCGGCCCCACGCCCCTGGTGATCCCCGGCATGATCATCGCGGCCGCCGCCCTGTGGGGCATGACGCTGTTCGACGTGAACACCGGGGTGCCCTTCGTCATCGCGGTGCACCTCGCCCTGAACCTCGGACTCGGCCTGACGTTCACGCCACTGCTGACCTCGGCGCTCGGCTCACTTCCCCGCCGGTTCTACCCGTACGGGTCGGCGACCGTGGGGACTCTCCAGCAGGTCGCCGGTGCTGCCGGGACCGCGCTCTTCGTGACGATCATGACCGTGACCACCGCCGCGCGGATGGCGGACGGGACCGATGAGGTGCTCGCGAAGGCGGACGGCGTCCACGCGGCGTTCGTGGTCGGGGCCATCGTCGCGACCGCAGCGGTCGGGCTCGCCCTGTTCGTCCGCAAGCCCGCCGAGACCGACGCGGACGGAGCCCCTGCGCTCGCGCACTGACCGCGGCGAAGCGACGCCTCAGGCCGCCTCAGGCTGAGGCAGCGCGGGTCAGTTGGTGCTGCAGCAGCCCCCGCCGCAGCACGATGCGCCCTCGTCCAGGAGTTCGAGGGCGTCCGTGTCCTCCGTCACGTTCGACAGCGTCGAGATCGGCTGCAGGGACGGGGTCGGCAGGTTCGAGGTGGCCATGCCGTCCATGCTACGCCGCGTAACCGGCACCGGCTCAGGGGTCAAGGGCCTGAACCTCCCGCGCCGCGCCGCTTAGCGTCGAGGGCATGAGCACCCTCACCGGAAAGCGCGTCGCCTTCCTCGCGACCGATGGATTCGAAGACAGCGAACTGACCTCCCCCTGGCAGGCCGTGACGGATGCCGGGGCCGCAGCGATCATGATCGCTCCCGACTCGGGCAGCATCACCGGCAAGAAAGGGCACGAGCAGCGCGTCGACGTCACCTCCGACGACGCCGACGCAGCCGAGTACGACGCGCTCGTCCTCCCCGGAGGCGTCGTGAACGCCGACGACCTCCGACTGGATGCCTCGGCCGTGCGCTTCGCCCGCGACTTCTTCGCCCAGCACAAGCCGGTCGGGGCGATCTGCCACGCGGCGTGGCTGCTCGTCGAGGCGGACGTCCTCGGGGGTCGCACGCTCACGAGCTACCCGAGCCTGCACACCGACCTCGTCAACGCCGGGGCCACCTGGCACGACGAAGAGGTCGTCGTCGACGCCGGGCTCGTCTCGAGCCGCACGCCCGACGACCTGCCGGCCTTCAACGCCAAGCTGGTCGAGGAGATCGCCGAAGGACGTCACGCGGCGCAGACCGTCTGATCCCCCGCGCTCGACGCCCCCGGCCGCGACTCAGTCGCGCGGGGGCGTCGTGCGTCGACGGGCCACCGCGATCGCGACGACCACCGCGACGACGACCACGACCACGATGCCGCCCACGACGAACGGCACCACAGAGATGCCGTCACCACCGGCATCCGGGGTCGCCTGCGAGGACTGCAGAGGCGTCGCGTCGCCGACCGCGAAGGGGATCGTGCCGCTGATCGGGTGACCGTCGCTGGAGACGACCCGCCACTCCACGAGGTACCCCGCCTCGGGCATGCCCGAGGCGACGGGGACGGTGAGCGTGTTCGTGTCGATGGCGGGGTCCCCGTCGGTCCAGTCCTTGCCCGAGGCATCCAGCACGACGATCTCGGCCCCCTCGTGCAGGATCGCGGCGGAGTAGGTGAGGACGACCGATGTGGGGGCCGTGCTCAGCTGCTCGTTCGGCGAGGGCGTGCTGCCGAGGAGTTCGTCGTGCGCGGACGCGGGGCCGGCGACCGTGAAGATGAGGAGTGCCGCGAGACCGGCCGAGAACGCGGCGATACGGGACCACGCGGATCGAACGGACGTCGGAGGCGGCGAGGCGACGGGCATGCGTCCAGCCTGCCATCCCCGCCTGTGCGTCGCCTGCCTCGCGGCGGCTTACCCGGGGTCCCGGTCCGGAGCAAGCCCCGAGCACCGCCTCGGCGCGGCATCTATCGTGACGACCGAACCCACCGGAAGGACACCGAGATGGACACGACCGACAGCGGACCCGAAGACCTCGCCCCCGACGTGGAGGGTCCCGAGGACCGGGGCGCCCCCTCCGCCGAGGCGCATTATCTGGTGACGGAGCACGATGGCGTCACCCGGGTCGACATCGCCGACGATGCCGCGTTCCGTCCGGGACCCGGACAGGGGCAGCCCGAAGCCGACGCGGAGTAGGGCTGGAGCGTCAGACGCCGAGCAGATCCTCGGGGCGGGTGCCGTACGCGGCCAGGTGATGCCGACGGAGCCCCTCCTCCGTGAACCCCCACCGCGACGCGATCTCACTCAGATCGTCGACCGACCCCATCGCGGTTCCGACGATGTCTGCGTGGGCGGCGTCCAGTCGGACGGCCGTGAGGTGTTCCAGTGGAGAGCGCCCCGCGACAGAGTGCGCCCGGAATGCGCGTCGGAGCGCACCGCTTCCGACACCGGCCGCCGCCGCCGCGTCGTCGACCGTGATCGGGAGTGAGGCGTTCTGCTCGAAGAACGACACCGCAGCGCGGTAGGCCCGCTGCTGCTGGGCGACGCTCTCCACGCGCTGGGCGCGATCGCCGATGAGCGGGAACGCTTCGAGCGTCGACACCGCGATCGAGCGGAACATGGAGGCGCGCGCGAGATCGTTGTCGAGAGTCGCCTCAGCGGAGAACGCCAGAGCGGACGCCGATCGCCAGGCACGCAGGAGCGTCGGGTCGGCGGGACGCGTGCCGTCGAAACGTACCGCGAGGGTGTCATCGTTGTAGACGGTCCGGGCGAGGTCCGTCAACGCGTCCATCGGCAACGCGACCACCTGCACGCGAGTGTCCTGGAGGCGGCAGGCGAGGGTCGATCCGGGTTGGAAGAGGACGGGATCCGCCGCGTCGCCGCGTTCGCCGTCGATCTCCCACTCGTACCGTGCGTCGCTGTGCACCACGATGATCGCGTCGAGGTCGCACTCCGCGCTGTACCCGCCACCGATGTTCAGCCGCCGCAGCGCGAATCGCTCGTCCCCGACGCTCGATTCCTCGAACGTGAGGTCTTGTGCGTCGAGATCGACGCTCCCGTAACTGCGGGTGATGTAGGCCTCCGCCTCACCGAGATCGGCGGAGCGGAAATGCTCACGGAGCGCGGGCACGCTGTCCTTCTCTCCCCTGTCGACTGCGGTCCGACGGGACCCTCGTTCCCAGGGTACGTCCCGCGGTGCATCTCGGGACGACTCTGATACTGCGTATTACGGATGATGTGCGCATAATGGATATCACGAACCCCGAAAGGACCCCGTGGGCAAGTTCATCTACAACGACCGCATCCGAGCCGACTTCGAGGATCGCCTGCTGGCGCACCTGCAGCTGGTCATCACCACGAAGCTGCGCCGCGGCGAAGCGTTCACATTCATGTGGCGGAACGATCAGAGCCTCGGCGACGGGCGTCAGGTCGTGTGGCTGCATCCTGGTGCAGACCTGCACTGGCAGTACTTCGGCAGCCGACAGCCTTCGCTCAACCCCGCCTGGCTCGACGCGCTGAGCCACGTCGCGAACTCCCCGACGGGCCTGTACGTCGTGCCCGAGCCGCAGGGCGCCTCGGTGCCGGCATCCAGCGGATCCATCTGATGAGGTCGAGAAGATGAGGCATGCCAGCTGACGGCGCCTCCCGCGTCCTCGACACGACGCGCGAGGCGTTCGACATCAAGTCCGCCGGAGAGGCGCTCCGTCATGTCGCCTCGGGCGTGACCATCCGCGAGGCGGATTCGGCCTTCTCACTGCATCAGCGGACCCTCGGGGACGACAGGCTCAGACTCACCCGGCTCCGCACCACGGGCTTCCTCCACGCGCACGTCGACGTGTCGGGATACGTCGCCGTGGGTCGCGTCGCCAGCGGCGGGGTCCGCGCCGTGAGCAACGACTCACCTCTGGACGTCAGTGCCCCCTTCCTCCTGACGCCCGGCTCAGCCGAGACATGGTCCTCGACGGCCGATGCGGAGGCCATCGGCCTCGATCTCGCGGCGCTCGGAGCGTTCTCGGGCCGTGACCTCAGCTCCGCCGGACGCTTCCCGCATCGGGGCGCCCTCACGTCGGACCTGCAGGACCACTGGGAGGCGACGATCGCTCATGTGAGTCGGATCTTCGACGACGAAACCCTCCTTCGCAACGACCTCATCCGACAGGCTGCCGTCGACGCCGTCTTCGCCGCGACGGTCAGCACCTTCGGCATCGACGCCGAAACGGGCGAGTCGACTGGCGGCTCCGCGGCCGTCACCCGTGCGACGGACTTCATCGACGACCACCTCGGCGAGCCGCTCAGCGTCGCCGACATCGCCGCCGCGGCCCGTCTCAGCGTCAGGGGCCTCCAAAGCGCCTTCCAGCGGACGCTGGGCGTGACGCCCGCGTCGTACGTCCGTGCGGCTCGGCTCGTGGCTGTGAACCGCGACCTGACGTCAGCGGATGCCGAGGCGATCACCGTCGCAGAGATCGCCCGACGGTGGGGGTTCGCCCACCTCCCGAGGTTCGCTCAGCACTACCGGGCGGAGTTCGGGGAACTCCCCCACGAGACGCTTCGCCGCTGACCGGCGCCGCGGGCGTCAATCCCAGCCGAGGTAGTCCTCGATCTGGAACGCCGTCTCACCGGGATGCGTCATCGGGAACAGGTGTCCCGCATCCGGCAGACGGACGACGCTCGTCCGGTCTGCTGCGGTCGCCTGGAGGTCATCGCCGTTCGCGGGCGGCGTGATCGGGTCCACGGCGCCCTGGATGATGAGGATCGGCAACGACGACGCGAGGCTCGCCCATTCGGCGACCGGCGTCGAGGCGAGCGCGGCGCTCTGGAGTTCCTCGACGTCGAGGTCGCGCGACCGCGCGAAGACATCCCAGGCCACCGGGATGGAGATCCCGGGCCCGACCAGGGCGCGGACGGCGTCGGTGTCCGGCGCGTCCACGGGGGCGGAGAAGGCGCTGTGCAGGGCACGGGCCGCGTCGTCATCGAGGGCGCGGGCCGCTTCGACGCCGAGCAGGAGCACGCCGCTGGCGCGACCGGGGTGATCGAGCGCCACGGTGCGCGCGACGGCGCCGCCGAAGGCGTGACCGCCGATCCACGCGGAGCCGACCCCGAGGTGGTCGAGGACGTCGACGACATCCTGCGCGAGATCGTGCATGGACGCCGCGGCGCCGCCGGGACGGCGGGAGCCGATGCGGACGATCCGGAACCCCTCCTCCTCGAGGATGCTCGCGAGGCCGCCGAGGTAGGCGACGTCGAGACCCTGCGCGGGGATGAGGACGAGAGCGGGACCCTCTCCCTCGTCGATGAACGGGATGGCACGAGCCTCGGCGTCGAACACCTGGCGCTGAATCTGTGTCATGGGAGGATCCTCAGTTGTTGAAACGGAACTCGACGACGTCGCCGTCCTGCATGACGTAGTCCTTGCCCTCGAGGCGCGCCTTGCCCTTGGCGCGGGCCTCCTGGACCGAGCCGGTCGCGACGAGGTCCTCGAACGAGATGACCTCGGCCTTGATGAAGCCCTTCTCGAAATCGGTGTGGATGACGCCCGCAGCCTGCGGCGCCTTCCAGCCCTTTCCGATGGTCCAGGCACGGGCCTCTTTGGGGCCGGCCGTCAGATACGTCTGCAGGCCCAAGGTGTCGAACCCGACGCGGGCGAGCTGGTCGAGGCCGGATTCCTCCTGACCGGTCGACGCGAGCATCTCCGCGGCGTCCTCCGGGTCGAGCTCGGCGAGCTCCGACTCGATCTTCGCGTCGAGGAAGACGGCCTGAGCGGGCGCGACGAGGGCGGCGAGTTCCGCCTTGCGGGCAGCATCCATCAGGACGGCCTCGTCCACGTTGAAGACGAAGATGAACGGCTTGGCGCTGAGCAGGCCGAGCTCGCGAATGGGGGCGAGGTCGATGCCGGATGCGGCGAGGAGCTCACCGCGCTGGAGGGCGTCCTGCGCGGCCTTCGCGGTCTCGAGCACCGAGGGGTCGAGCTTCTTGCCGCGGACCTCCTTCTCGTACCGCGTGATCGCCTTCTCCAGCGTCTCGAGGTCGGCGAGCTGGAGCTCCGCGTTGATCGTCTCCATGTCGTTCTTCGGGTTCACGGCCCCGTCGACGTGGACGACGTCGTCGTCGGCGAAGCCGCGGACCACCTGCGCGATGGCGTCGGCCTCGCGGATGTTGGCGAGGAACTTGTTGCCGAGGCCCTCACCCTCGCTCGCACCGCGGACGATACCGGCGATGTCGACGAACGAGACCGTCGCGGGGAGGATGCGCTCCGAGGAGAAGATCCCGGCGAGCACGTCCAGACGCGGGTCCGGCAGGTTCACCACGCCGACGTTCGGCTCGATCGTCGCGAACGGGTAGTTCGCCGCGAGCACGTCGTTCTTGGTGAGGGCGTTGAAGAGGGTGGACTTGCCGACGTTGGGCAGTCCGACGATTCCGATGGTGAGAGCCACGGGCATCCACTCTACGCGGCGGGCGGGCCGCCGCCGTGCGGTCCGCCGGTCCGGACCGGCGGCGGCGCGCCTCCGCATCCCCGTCGGGATCGGCGGTGAAGGTGGATCACATGGGCCTGGACTTCACCGCGATCGACTTCGAGACGGCGAACTCCTCGAACGCCTCGGCCTGCGCGGTGGGGCTCGCCCGGGTCCGCGACGGCCGCGTCGTCGCCTCCGAGGGCTGGCTCATCCGCCCTCCCGCGGGTCACGACCGGTTCTTCGAGATCAACGTCGGCATCCACGGCATCCGAGAGAGCGACGTCGCATCAGCCGCGACGTGGGTCGAGCAGTTGCCGCGCCTCCTCGACTTCGTCGGCGACGACATCCTCGTCGCCCACAACGCGGGGTTCGACATGCGGGTGCTGCGCAGCGCCTGCGAGGTGACGGGACACGTCGCCCCGCCCGCGCGCTACCTGTGCAGCCTGCACGTCGCACGGAAGACCTACGACCTGCCGTCCTATCGCCTGCCGTTCGTCGCGGCGGCCGCCGGTCACCTCGACTTCGCCCACCACGACGCGACCGCCGATGCCCTGGCGTGCGCACAGATCGTCATCGATGCGGGCGCGCGAGCCGGTGCCGGCGACCTCGTCGAGCTCGCGATGCTGCTCGGCGTCCGCATCCCGCAGATCCCGCAGCCGGTACCCGCCTCCGCGTCCTGAGGCCCTGCCGCCGCGCGGCGACGGGGCGATGTCCGACCCCTCGGGCACGATGAACGTCATGGATGCCGCTTTCGCCACCGTGCTCGCCGTGATCTGCCTGATCGCCGGCGCCCTGGCCGCCGGTGCGTTCGTCGCCGCTCGTGAAGCGAACCGCCGCACGGACCTGCAGGCGCGCGCCTCGGCCGCCGAGGCGGCACGGGACGCGCTGCAGACCCAACTTGACCAGCAGCGGGCTCTTCACCGAGAGGTCACGAGCCGGGTGCACGCCGAGCAGGCGGCTCGGGACGAGCGGGAGCGTCGCGAGCAGACGGTGCTCCGCGCCCTCGCCCCCGTGCAGGAGACCCTGACGGCGATGCAGCAGAAGGTGGATCACCTCGAACGCGACCGGCAGGAGCAGTTCGGCTCGCTCGCCGAGCAGCTGCGACGGTCGCAGGAGTCGGACGAGGCGCTGCGAGCCACGACGGAGTCGCTGGCGGGCGCCCTCCGCTCCAATGGGACGCGCGGTGTCTGGGGCGAGACGCAGCTGCGCCGCATCGTCGAGTCCGCCGGCCTCACCCGCTACGTCGATTTCGACACGCAGGCCTCGATCTCCTCCGACGCCGGCAGCGGTCGCCCCGACCTCATCGTGCGCCTCCCCGGCGAGAAGGCCCTGGCCGTCGATGCGAAGGCGCCGTTCGACGCCTATCTCGAAGCCAGCGCGATCCCCGTCACGGCGGTGGGCGAAGAGGGTGCACGGCGCAGCCGCCTGCTCGCGAAGCACGTCGCCGCGGTCCGCGCCCACATCGACGCTCTCGCGAAGAAGCGCTACTGGGCGGGGATGCCGTCGAGCCCCGAGTTCGTCGTCTGCTTCATCCCGAGCGAGTCCCTCCTCGCGGCGGCCCTCGAAGAGGATCCCGCCCTGCTGGAGTACGCGTTCGGACGGAGGGTCGCGCTCGCGTCCCCCGTGAACCTCTGGGCGGTCCTCAAGACGGTGGCCTACACGTGGACGCAGCAGGACGTGTCGACCGAAGCGCGCCGGCTGTTCGATCTGGGCAACGAGCTGTACCACCGGCTCGGGTCGCTCGCCGGCCACGCCGACGATCTCCGCCGCGCCATCGAACGGACAATCGACAGCTACAACCGCTTCGCGGGCTCCCTCGAGACGCGGGTGCTCGTCAGCGCACGGCGGTTCCCCGGCATCGACGACACCCAACTCGACACGCTGTCGACACCGCGTCCCATCGAATCCACGACGAGACGGCTGACCGCTCCCGAACTCCTCGACGGAGTCGAGCGCGGTGACGGTTCCG
The DNA here is from genome assembly GCF_031932285.1 of Microbacterium aquilitoris. Taxonomy (NCBI): domain Bacteria; kingdom Bacillati; phylum Actinomycetota; class Actinomycetes; order Micrococcales; family Microbacteriaceae; genus Microbacterium; species Microbacterium aquilitoris. The sequence continues at coordinate 636,740 of NZ_JAUZVT010000002.1, read as the reverse complement.
CGCACACGTCGGCCGACCTCGGAGCTCTCCGCGACCGGTTGACCGACGAGGGTGAGCTCAGGAGGGGAAGAACGTCATGAGGCCGACGACGCCCAGTGACACCGCCACGAACGCGCCGATCATCCACCATGCGCTGATCTCGTGCCCGGGAGGCATCCGTCGACGCAACAGCACGTCCGGACGACGTGCGGGGTCGTCGATCACCGGGATCTGAGCCGTCACCGGACGCGGCCCCGCTGTCGTCTGCCCCACGACCGGGATCTGTCCCGTCGGCGTGACGGGCAGGTGACCGGTGAGCGAGAGCTGACCCGTGCGCGGATCGCTGGATGCGGTGGACATGTGGACTCCTGAGGGGCGGTGGCGAGTGCCGGGGATCTCTGACACCACGGCCCATTGTGCCAGAGGCCTCGTCCGCGATCCTGGGTTGACGCCCGGCGCGTGTCCGCTACGCGGTCGTCCGGCGAGCGACTCGACTCAGAGCCACTTCGAGGTGAGGTGCTCCGACGAGATGCGGCGAAGCGTCCCGGATGCCCCGCGGAGCACGACGCTCTCGGTGTAGACGAAGTCACCCGCGCGACGCACCCCCGCCACGAGTTCGCCGTTGGTGACGCCCGTCGCGACGAAGAGCGTGTTGTTGCCGCGGACGAGGTCATCCGCTTCGTAGACGTGGTCGTCGAGCTTCAGGCCCGCGTCGATCCCGCGCTGCTTCTCGTCGTCGTCGCGCGCCCACAGACGACCTTGGATGTGGCCGCCGAGCGCCTTGATGGCGCAGGCGGTGACGATGCCCTCGGGGCTGCCGCCGACACCCACGCACATGTCGGTGCGCGCGTTGTGACGCGCGGCGTTGATGCCGCCGGCGACGTCGCCGTCGCTCATGAGGCGCGTGCCGGCACCGGCATCCCGGATCTCCTCGATAAGCCGCGCGTGCCGGGGGCGGTTCAGCACCGAGACGACGAGCTCGTCGACGGGCTTGTCGAGCGCCTTCGCCAGGCGGCGGATGTTCTCCGCGATCGGCAGGCGGATGTCGACCACTCCGACGCCCTCGGGACCCGTCACGATCTTGTCCATGTAGAAGACGGTCGAGGCGTCGAGCATCGCGCCGCGGTCGGCCACGGCGATCACCGAGAGGGCGTTGTTGCGTCCTTCCGCGGTGAGCGTCGTGCCGTCGATCGGATCGACCGCGATGTCGCACTGCGGCCCCCGCCCCGTGCCGACACGCTCGCCGTTGAAGAGCATCGGGGCGTTGTCCTTCTCCCCTTCGCCGATCACGATGACACCGTCGAAGTTCACCGTGGTGAGGAACGCCCGCATGGCGTCGACGGCGGCGCCGTCGGCGAGCTCCTTCTTCCCTCGCCCGATGAACGGAACGGATCGGATCGCGGCTGCCTCGGTCGCGCGAACGAGCTCCAGCGCGAGGTTGCGGTCGGGATGCAGCGGACTCATGTCGGCAGTCAGGCTCACCATGGGCTCAGCCTAGGACCGTTGCCGCCGCCGACCACGTGTTTCCCGGCCTCGCCTGACGAAGGAATGCGGAATCTTTCCCATCCGGAAGGGAGGCTGTCTTCTTGGCGAGCGTGCCGGCTCGGGAGGGAGCGGCATCCCTTCGATAGAGTTGCGGTGAATCACTGACTTTCCCGAGGAGCTGACATGCCCGTCGCCACACCCGACCAGTACGCCGACATGCTGGAGCGCGCGAAGGCAGGCGGCTTCGCCTACCCCGCGATCAACGTCTCGAGCTCGCAGACCATCAACGCCGTCCTCCAGGGCCTGACCGAGGCCGGCTCCGACGGCATCCTCCAGGTCACCACCGGCGGCGCGGACTACTTCGCCGGCCACACGGTGAAGGGTCGTGCGACCGGCGCCCTGGCGTTCGCCAAGTACGTCACCGAGGTCGCAAAGAATTACCCGATCACGGTCGCCCTCCACACCGACCACTGCCCGAAGGACGCCCTCCCCGGCTTCGTGCTGCCGCTCATCGAGGCCTCCGAGGCCGAGGTCAAGGCGGGCCGCAACCCGATCTTCCAGTCGCACATGTGGGACGGCTCGGCGGTTCCCCTCGACGAGAACATCGAGATCGCACGGGACCTGCTCCCCCGGATGAAGAACATCAACGCGATCCTCGAGATCGAGGTCGGCGTCGTCGGCGGCGAAGAGGACGGCGTCCAGCACGAGGGCTCGAACGACGCGCTCTACACGACCGTCGCCGACGTGACCAAGGCCGTCGAGGCCCTCGGTCTCGGCGAGAACGGCCGTTACATCTCGGCCCTCACCTTCGGCAACGTGCACGGTGTCTACAAGCCGGGCGGCGTGAAGCTCCGCCCCGAGCTCCTCGGTGAGATCCAGGAGGGCATCGCCGCGCACTTCGGTACCGGCCCGAAGCCCCTCGACCTCGTCTTCCACGGCGGCAGCGGCTCGTCGGACGATGAGATCGCCACCGCGGTCGCCAACGGCGTCGTGAAGATGAACATCGACACCGACACGCAGTACGCCTTCACCCGCTCCGTCGCCGGCTTCATGCTCGCCAACTACGAGGGCGTCCTGAAGCTCGACGGCGAGGTCGGCAACAAGAAGCAGTACGACCCGCGCGCGTGGGGCAAGGTCGCCGAGTCGGCGATGGCGCAGCGCGTCGTCGCCGCCACGCAGCAGCTCGGCTCGGCGGGCAAGTCGCTCGGCGTCTGACCTCCCTCGTACGACGAAGCCCCGGTTCTCTGCGGACCGGGGCTTCGTCGTGCGGAGCGTCAGTAGGAGGCGGTGCCCAGGACGTCGCGCGGGTAGAGCTCGTAGCGCACCCCGTCCACGGCGAACGCCGTGTGGAGGTGCGGCCCGGTGGAGCAGCCCGTCGAGCCGACCGAACCGATCCGCTGCCCGGCCGCCACGGACTGGCCGGTCTTCACCGAGAACGCGCTGAGGTGGGCGTACACCTGCTCGAAGCGGTGGCCGTCGACGGTCGAGGTGACGACGACCTCCTTCTGCTTCGTCTTGTTCGGAGCCCACGAGGGGCATCCGCTCGTGATCCACACCTCGCGCACCGAGACCGTGCCGCCGCGCATCGCGTAGATCGGCGTCCCCGTGGGAGCGGCGATGTCGTCGCCGCTGTGGCCGGCGTAGGTGGTGAACTTCCCGTTCGGGCGCAGCGGGTACGCCCAGCCGTAGCGCCCCGGGACGGATGCCGCGGCTCCCGTCGCGTCCGGCAGCGCCGCCATCTTCTCGCTCGTCCACACATCGTCTCCGTTGCCGTCGACCAGGCGCAGGACACCGTCGTTGCCGAGCACGGCGCCCGTGGCTCCGAGGCCGGCCGTCCGCGAGCTCCAGAGCACGACGTCGTACTGGTTCAGCAGGAGGAGTTCGCCGTCCTTGGTGAACGAGAGCCGGCCGTCGAAGGCGAACGTGGTCCTCGCGGTCCTCGTCAGTGCGTATCCGCGGGTGAGGCCGACGTTGCCGTCGCCGAGGATGCCGAAAGCGGAGCGACCGTCGGGAGAGGTCAGCTTCACTCCGGGCCGGAGCATCGTCCCCGGGGTCATGGATGTCCCGAGCGACCACGACACGGACCGCGCTGCGGACGTCTTCGTGACCGGCCGATGGTTCGCGCGGTACGCCGTGACCGAGACGGACACCGACCGCCCGGCGACCCCGGTCGGCACTTCCCAGCTCGTGCCCGTCGCACCGTCGACGGGGTTGCCGTCGACGCGCCACTGGACGCCGAACTGCGTCGGCGCAGGCTGCCAGGTGCCGGTGTTCACCCGGAGCACACCGCCCGCGGTCGCGGAACCGGAGATCGTCGGCGTCGGCGTCGTCGTGAAGGAGGCGAGGACAGCGACCCCGCCTGACGTCCGGGACGCGGTCGTGTACCCGGACTTCACGCCCGTCACGCGGACGGACACGGTCGTGCCCGCATCGGCGGCAACCATCCGGTAGGTGCGAGCCGTCGCTCCCGGGATCACCCCGCCGTTGCGCAACCACTGATACCCGACGGTCACGCCCGCGGGCGTCCACGTCCCCGGGTTCGCCGTGAAGGTTCCCCCGACCGTTCCCGCCCCCGAGATGGTGACGCCCGACGGCGCGCCGAGGACGCGCTCGACCGTGACGCCGCTGCTCGAGCGGACGAGCGACGTGTATCCCGCCTTCGACACGGTCACGCGGACCGAGACCGTGGCCCCGGCATCCGCGGAGACGAGTGCGTAGGTCGACGCCGTGGCTCCCGGGATGGCCGCCGTGCCGCGCAACCACTGATAGGTCAGGACGACCGGGGCGGGCCCGAAACCGGCGACCGCGGCGGTCAGCGTGCGGCCGACGGCGGGAGCACCCGTCACGGCCACGGTGCCGGGCGTCAGCGCGGCGGCTGTCGCTGCGGGGGTGGCGATCGGGGCCGGCGTCGCCGCCGTCGCCGCCGCCGACGGCGAGGCGAGCAGCAGCCCGACGGTGCAGGCCACGGCGATGGCGGTGGAGGCGAACCTCCGGTGTGTGCCGGTCACAGTTCCCCTCCCGAGATGAGCGCGCGAGGGAGAACCCGCAGCAGCCGTAAAAGTATCAGGCAGGGAAGGCGTTCTCCAACCGTCCGGAGCGGCGGTCGGGGCCGCCGGCCTCAGGAGGTGAGCGCCAGTCCGCGGACGAGCCCCGGGTCGCCGAACAGCGGCACGACGAGGCAGATGCTGACGATGACGAACGTCACGATCGCTCCCACGAGCGGGATCCACCAGCTCACTCGCCCGCGTGCGAGCGACCACCACGACAGAACGGCGGTGAGCACCCACCCGACGGCGAACACCGTCGCGCCGACGCCGCCCCACAGCGCGCCCTGCGCCGTATTGGTGAACTCGCCCTCGACGCCCGCGACCTCCATCCACGTCTTCGCGAACGCGGTGAAGTCGACGAGTTGCGGGATCGCGCTCACGACGGTGACGAGCCCGTACACCAGGAGCGCGACGGTGATGATGCGGTCCGCCGTCCGGGTCGGGCGCGCCGCGACAGTGGTGGCGGGAGCCGTCGGCGGATGCGGGGCGTCGACGGGTGCCGGCGCTGCCGGCTCGGGCTGACGGATCGCCGCCCGCTGCTGCTCGGGCGTCGCGTACTCCCCGTACTGCGGTCGCGGTCGGGGTTCCTCGCTCACGAGCGGTTCCGTCCCCCGAGAGCGCGCTCGTCACGGCGACCTTCGAGGTCCTGACGCAGTTCCTTCGGGAGCGAGAACATGAGGTCCTCCTCTGCGGTCTTCACCTCGGCGACGTCGCGATAGCCCGCTCCGGCGAGATCCTCGAGAACCTCGGTCACGAGGACCTCGGGAACGGATGCGCCGGACGTGACGCCGACTGTCTCGACACCGTCGAGCCACTCCTGCTTGATCTCGTGCGAATAGTCGACGCGGTAGGCCGCCTTCGCGCCGTACTCGAGGGCGACCTCGACGAGACGGACGCTGTTCGAGGAGTTCGCCGAGCCGACGACGATCACCAGGTCGGCATCCTGCGCGACCTTCTTGATCGCGACCTGGCGGTTCTGCGTCGCGTAGCAGATGTCGTCCGACGGGGGGTCCTGCAGGTTCGGGAACCGTTCTCGCAACCGGCGGACGGTGTCCATCGTCTCGTCGACCGACAGCGTCGTCTGCGAGAGCCAGACGACCTTGTCGGGGTCCTTCACGACGACGCGGTCCGCCTCGTCGGGCGAGTTCACGACGGTGACGTGATCCGGTGCCTCCCCGGCGGTCCCCTCTACCTCTTCGTGGCCGTCGTGCCCGATGAGGAGGATCTCGAAGTCGTCGCGGGCGAAGCGGACGGCTTCACGGTGGACCTTCGTCACGAGAGGGCAGGTGGCGTCGATCGCCTGCAGTCCGCGGTCCGCGGCGGCGTTGACGACGGCGGGCGACACCCCGTGCGCGCTGAAGACGACGTGCGCACCCTCGGGGACTTCGTCGACCTCGTCGACGAAGACCGCGCCCATCGACTCGAGCTCGGTCACGACGTGGATGTTGTGGACGATCTGCTTGCGGACGTAGACGGGGGCGCCGTACCGCTCCAGCGCCTTCTCGACGGCGATGACGGCACGGTCGACACCCGCGCAGTACCCGCGGGGTGCGGCGAGGAGGACGCGCTTGGCGCCCTGGACGGGAAGATCGACGAGCCGCCCGCGGGCTCCCGGGATCCGGGGCATCGGCAGCGAAACGGCAGGTGAGGTCACCCCTTGATTGTACGAACCCCGGGCTGGGTGGGGGACGTGTGCGCCAAGATGGGTCACCGTGACGACTTTCCAGACCGAGGCGGGTGCCGTCCCGCCGCCGGATGCGGTGCACCCGCGGGACTCCTCCCCCGACACCCCGACTTCGGTCTCCCGTCTGAACGAGACCATCCGCGACTTCGTGCAGAAGTGGGGCGCGGTCTGGGTCGAGGGCGAGATCACCGCGTGGAACCTCCGCGGTGGTCACGTCTTCGGACGATTGAAGGATGCCTCGGGCGACGGCATGCTCTCGTTCCGCATGTGGTCCTCCACGCTGCAGCGCACCCCCGGCGACCTGAAGATCGGCGACCGTGTGGTCGCGTGCGTCAAGGCCGACTACTTCGTGAAGACGGGCGACTTCAGCTTCACCGTCTCCGCCATGCGTCACACCGGTCTCGGGGATCAGCTCGAGCGGCTCGAGCGACTGCGCGCGACGCTCCGCGCAGAGGGTCTCTTCGACCCGGCACGCAAGCAGCCGCTTCCCTTCCTGCCCCACGTCATCGGGTTGATCACGGGTGAGCGCAGCGACGCGGAGAAGGACGTCCACCGCAACGCGGAGCTGCGCTGGCCGCACGTCCGGTTCCGGACGATCCATGCGGCCGTACAGGGCGACCGCTGCGTCCCCGAGACGCTGGCCGCTCTCCGCGAGCTGGACGCCGATCCCGAGGTCGACGTCATCATCATCGCCCGCGGCGGCGGCGATCCGCAGACCCTGCTCGGCTTCAGCGACGAGAGGCTCGTCCGCGCGGTGGCCGCGGCATCCACCCCCGTCGTCTCCGCCATCGGACACGAGAACGACCACCCGCTCCTCGACGAGGTCGCCGATCTCCGGGCCTCCACGCCGACGGACGCCGCCAAGCGGGTCGTGCCGGACGTGTCCGAGCAGCGGGCGCTCGTGCAGCAGTTGCGGAGCCGCGCTCGCACCCGGCTGACCCAGCGTGTCGGCCACGACATCGCCGCGCTCGCCCAGCTGCGCTCGCGCCCGGTCCTGCGGGATCCGGAGTCCCTGCTGACCGGCCGCGCGCAGGAGATCGTCGCGCTGGCGTCCCGCGGTCGCGACGTGATGACCCGCAGATGGGATGCCGCGGCCCGCTCGACCGCTGAGCTCCGGGCATCCCTCCGCGCCCTCTCCCCCGGCGCCACCCTCGACCGCGGCTACGCGATCGCGCACCTCCCCGGCGGCGGCATCGTCCGCGACGCGGAGCAGGCGCCCGCGGGGACCGACGTCGTCGTGACGGTGGGGCGCGGCTCGTTCGCGGCGCGCTCGGCGGGCGAGATCGCCGAGACGGGGGCGGATGCCGCTCCCTCCGCGATCTAGGATGGGAGCCATGACGAGCGACGCGGGTGATGTCTCGAGCCTCACTTTCGAGCAGGCCCGCGACGAGCTCGTCCAGGTCGTCGCGAAACTCGAGCAGGGGTCGCCCACGCTCGAGGAGTCGCTCAGCCTGTGGACGCGCGGCGAGGCCCTCGCGGCGCGCTGCGAGGAATGGCTGCTGGGCGCCAAGCGGCGGCTCGACGAGGCGCGTCCCGACGGCGGGACCGCGTCCTGATGGCCAAACCCCGCGTCGTCGCCGAGCTCGGCCGACCCGAGACACCGGACGAGACCGCAGCCCGCAAGGCCGCGTCGTCGCAGCGCTACCGCTCCAGCAAGACCTTCCGCAACCTGATCGCCGCGCTCATCGTCTGCCTCGGCATCATGGCCGTCGTCTACCTCGGCGTGCCACGGGGCACCCCCGCCGACACTCCCGAGGCGGATGTCCCCGCCGCGGCAGCGGCGGCCGAGAAGACCGTCGGACGCGGTGTGATCGTCCCCGAGGTGCCCGGATCGTGGCGCGCCAACTCCGCGCTCGTCGACGGCGGTGAGTGGCGCATCGTCTACGCCCCGTCGAGCGGCTACGTCGAGGTCACCCAGGCGTTCGACCCGCCCGCGCAGTGGGTGTCGCGAGAGCTGGGCGGCTACGCACCGACCGGCACGTCGACCATCGACGGCATCGAGTGGGACGTCTACGACCTGCCGTCGTCGGTGGAGAAGATCACCTACGCACTGTCCACGACCATCGGCTCCGACACGGTCGTCATCGGCCTGGCCGAGTCCACCGACCAAGGCGCCGCCACGACGGTCGCCGAGAGCCTCGGCGATCAGATCCGCACCCTGCGAGAGGAAGCGCGATGAGCGAGAACCCCCGCCCGTCCGACGTCTGGTCCGCCATGCTCGCCGGCAACCGCCGATTCGTCGCCGGAGAGCCCCAGCACCCCCGACAGGATGCGGAGCGTCGCCATGAACTGGCGCACGTGCAGCGTCCCACCGCAGCCCTGTTCGGCTGCTCCGACTCCCGCCTCGCGGCGGAGATCATCTTCGACGAGGGACTCGGCGACCTGTTCGTCATCCGCAACGCCGGGCAGGTGATCTCCGACTCCGTGGTCGGCAGTCTCGAGTACGCCGTCGCCGTGCTGGGTGTGCCGCTGATCGTGGTCCTCGGGCACGACGAGTGCGGCGCCGTCCGCGCCGCCATCGAATCGACGGCTCCCGACGCGCCCGCCCTCCCGGCCGGCATCTGGCGCCAGGTCGCACCGATCGTCCCCGCCGTCCGCCGCGTCCTGCAGGCCACCCCCGGCTCGAGTGCAGCGTCGGTGGATGCCGAGGAGGTCGGCCGCGAGCACCTGCGCGACACCGTCGCCGGCATCCTGCACTCCTCCGAGCTGATCAGCGACGCCGTGGCCGAGGGACGCGTGGCGGTGGTCGGGGCGAACTATCGCCTGGCCGACGGCACCGCGATCCCCGACGTCGTGGTCGGCGAAGCCGGCTGACGCCCCCATCCCCCTTCCGCAGACACGTGAAACGAGGACGTGAACGACATGACTGACGAGACCGACTACCGCATCGAGCACGACACGATGGGTGAGGTGCGCGTGCCGAAGGACGCGCTCTACGCCGCGCAGACCCAGCGCGCCGTCGAGAACTTCCCCATCTCGGGCTCGGGACTCGAGTCGACGCAGATCGCGGCCCTGGCGCGCATCAAGAAGGCCGCCGCGCTGGCCAACAAGGACCTCGGCACCCTCGACGGTTCGATCGCCGACGCGATCGCCTGGGCCGCGGACGAGGTCGTCACCGGCGCCTACGACGCGCAGTTCCCGGTCGACACGTACCAGACCGGTTCGGGCACCTCGTCGAACATGAACATGAACGAGGTCCTCGCGACCCTCGCGACCCGCAAGCTCGGTTCGAGCGTTCACCCGAACGACCACGTCAACGCGTCGCAGTCGTCCAACGACGTGTTCCCCACGTCGGTGCACATCGCCGTCACCCAGGCCCTCATCGACGACCTGATCCCCGCCCTGGACCACCTCGCCGTGGCCTTCGAGGAGAAGGCGCAGGCGTGGAAGAGCGTCGTCAAGAGCGGCCGTACGCACCTCATGGACGCGACACCGGTCACCCTCGGTCAGGAGTTCGGCGGCTACGCGCGTCAGATGCGTCTCGGTATCGAGCGCGTCCAGGCCGTCCTCCCGCGCGTCGGCGAGGTCCCCCTCGGCGGCACCGCCGTCGGCACGGGCATCAACACCCCCCTGGGCTTCCCGCAGAAGGTCATCGAGCTCCTGGCCGCCGAGACCGAGCTGCCGATCACCGAGGCCAAGGACCACTTCGAGGCGCAGGCCAACCGCGACGGTCTCGTGGAGGCATCCGGGGCACTCCGCACCATCGCCGTCTCGCTCACGAAGATCAACAACGACATCCGCTGGATGGGGTCGGGACCGAACACCGGCCTTGGAGAGCTGCACATCCCCGACTTGCAGCCGGGGTCGTCGATCATGCCCGGCAAGGTCAACCCCGTCGTCCCCGAGGCGACCCTGATGGTCGCCGCCCGCGTCATCGGCAACGACGCCACGGTCGCCTGGGCCGGGGCATCCGGCTCGTTCGAGCTCAACGTCGCGATCCCCGTGATGGGTACGGCGCTGCTCGAGTCGATCCGGCTGCTCTCCAACGCCATGCGGGTCCTCGCCGACAAGACGGTGAGCGGGCTCGAGGCGAACGTCGAACGCGCCGCCGCGTACGCGGGGATGTCGCCCTCGATCGTGACCCCGCTCAACAAGCTCATCGGGTACGAGGCCGCCGCGAAGATCGCCAAGCACTCCGTCGCGAAGGGCATCACCGTCCGCGACGCCGTCATCGACCTCGGCTACGTCGAGCGGGGCGAGCTGACCGAGCAGCAGCTCGATGAGAAGCTCGACCTCCTCTCGATGACCCACCCGGGTTGATAATCGGAGCGTGAACAGCGCCGCCGCACCACCGCGACGGGGCACGCCGGGACTCGGGATCCTTCTCGCGGTCGCCGCAGCGGGCCTCGTCGGCGTGGGCGCGGCGGCGTTCGTCGTCGTGCTGCTGGTCGCCCCGGCCGCCGCCGGGTGGACCGCGCTGATCTGGGCGATCGCCACGGTCCCCGCCCTGGCGGGCGTGGGTGTCGTGGGCTGGGCGGTCCTCGAGCGCCGAGGGCTGGCCGCACTGGCCGCCGGCGACACGGTGGAAGGCGCGTTCGAGGCCCAGCAGCGGTTGCTCGACGATGTGCGTCACGAACTGAAGACGCCCATCACGATCGTCCGCGGCCACCTCGAGATGATGGATGCCGCGGACCCGGACGACGTCGAGGCGATCCGCGCGCTCGGCATCGCCGAGCTCGACCGTATGACCCGCCTCATCGGCGACATCGACGTGCTGGCGGCCGTCGAGGGCGGACAGCTCTCCACGGGCGAGGTGGACCTCGCCGCGCTCACCCAGCGGGTCTTCGAGATGGTCGGGGTGATCGGCGACCACGACTGGCGCGTCGAGCAGGGAGCGGATGCGGTGATCCGCGCCGACGGCGATCGTCTGCTGCAGGCGTGGGTGCAGCTCGCCGACAACGCCGCCAAGTACTCCCCCACCGGCACGGTGATCGAGATCGGGAGCGCCGTCCACGCCGCCGGAGCGCAGCTCTGGGTGCGCGACCACGGCCCCGGCATCCCGCCCGCCGTCCGCCACCGGATCTTCCGCCGCTTCGACCGCGGAACGGGCAAACGACATGTCGGCGGCTCGGGTCTGGGCCTGGCGATCGTCGACGCGATCGCGAAGGCCCACGGCGGGTACTGCGCCGTCGCCGACACCCCCGGTGGCGGTGCTACGTTCACCCTGGAGATACCCATCGGCACCCGGGGGGCGCTGCCGTCACCCATCCGCGCCGGCGATGTTCTGCTGCAGCGAGAGGCCACTGAATGACCCGCATCCTGATCGTCGACGACGAACCGCACATCGTGTCGCTCGTCTCGCGCGCCGTGCACGCGGAGGGATTCGAGGCGGTCGGCGCCGAGGACGGACCCGACGCCCTCGAGATCGCGCTCTCGGGCGACGTCGACCTCATCGTGCTCGACGTCGGACTGCCCACCATGGACGGGTTCGACGTCCTCCGCGAGCTCCGCGGCGCGGGCCACACGACGCCGGTGATCATGCTCACCGCGCGGAGCGGGACGAACGACACGATCGAAGGATTGGATGCCGGGGCCAGCGACTACGTCCCGAAGCCCTTCGCGGTGGCCGAGCTCATGGCACGCGTGCGGTCCCGGCTGCGCGACAGTGCCGCGAGCGCTCCCACCACGCTCACGCGCGGAGACGTCACGCTCGACATCCTGTCGCGCCGAGCCACCGTGGCCGGCCGTGAGGTGGAGCTGTCGTCGCGCGAGTTCGCCCTCGCCGAGCAGTTCGTCCGGAACGCGGGCGAGGTCCTCACGCGGGAGGTCCTGCTGAGCCGGGTGTGGGGCTTGGACTTCGACCCGGGATCGAACGTCGTCGACGTCTACGTGCGGTATCTGCGCGCCAAGCTCGGCGCCGACCACATCATGACGGTGCGCGGCGAGGGCTACCGCTGGGAGTGACCTGTCCGACACACGACGCCCCCGGTCCGTCGGCCGGGGGCGTCGTGGCGTGCAGGATGCGGCTCAGCTGAGTTCGCCGGCTTCCAGCAGGTCCGTCACGAGTGCGGCGATCGCCGAACGCTCCGACCGCACGAGCGTGACGTGGCCGAACAGGTCGTGGCCCTTGAGGGTCTCGATGACCGACGCGATGCCGTCGTGGCGTCCCACCCGCAGGTTGTCGCGCTGTCCCACGTCGTGGGTGAGCACGACGCGGGAGTTCTGCCCGATGCGGCTGAGGACGGTCAGCAGGACGTTCCGCTCGAGCGACTGCGCCTCATCCACGATGACGAAGGCGTCGTGGAGGGAGCGGCCGCGGATGTGCGTGAGCGGCATGACCTCGAGCATCCCCCGCGCGACGACCTCCTCGAGGACGTTGCCGGTGACGACGGACCCGAGGGTGTCGAACACCGCCTGGCCCCAGGGGTTCATCTTCTCCTGCTGGTCGCCGGGCAGGTAACCGAGCTCCTGTCCGCCGACCGCGTAGAGCGGGCGGAAGACGATGATCTTCTTCTGCTGCTGCTGCTCGAGGACCGACTGGAGACCTGCGCAGAGGGCGAGCGCGGACTTGCCGGTGCCGGCGCGTCCGCCGAGCGAGACGATGCCCACCTCGGGGTCGAGGAGCAGGTCGATCGCGATCCGCTGCTCGGCCGAGCGGCCGTGCAGACCGAACACGTCGCGATCACCGCGGACGAGCTTGTACGAGCCGTCGCCGGTGACCCGGCCGAGCGCGGATCCGCGCTCGGAGTGGATCACGAGGCCCGTGTTCACGGGGAGCCCGCGCACGTCCTCGCTGACGCCGATCTCGCTGTCGTAGAGGTCGCTGACCTCGTCGCCCGACAGGTCGATCGACGCGATCCCCGTCCACCCGGAATCGACCGCCTGCTCGGCGAGGTACTCCTCGGCGTGGAGGCCGAGGGAGGCCGCCTTGACGCGCATCGGCAGGTCCTTCGAGACGACCGTGACGGACTGCCCCTCCTGGCTCAGGTGCATGGCGACCGAAAGGATGCGGGTGTCGTTGTCGCCCAGCCGCATCCCCGCGGGGAGGACGGTCGGGTCGGTGTTGGTCAGCTCGACCCGGAGTGTGCCCTCGTCGCCGACGGGGACGGGGAAATCGAGCCGACCGTGCTCGACGCGCAGCTCGTCCAGGTGACGCAGCGCCTGGCGGGCGAAGTACCCGATCTCGGGATCGTGGCGCTTGCGCTCCAGCTCGGTGATCACGACGACCGGCAGCACGACGGAGTGCTCGGCGAACCGGAACAGTGCCCGCGGATCGCTCAGGAGGACGGAGGTGTCCAGCACATAGGTGCGGAGGTCCTGATCCTCGGCCCCCTCCATGGACTCGTCCTGGTAACGCTGCTTCTCAGGTGCTCGTGTGGCCACAACCCACTCCCGCCCCGGGTGGGAACCCACCCGGCAGTCACGAGTCGACCAGGGGTCACGAGTCGTGAGAGGCCGACCCGAACGGACGCTCTGCCCGTTGGGATGAACGTAGGCTCCCCCGGCGACACTCCGGGGCCACGACACGCCGCCTGATGTGTCCGACGTGTGAACTCTCCGTGTCGAGTGCACCGGCGGCATCCGCCCGTGTCGAGCTCAGCTGCCGAAGCGCCGATCCCGGTCGCCGAAGTCGCGGATCGCGCGGAGGAAATCGACCTCGCGCAGGTCCGGCCCGAGCGCCTCGACGAAGTAGAACTCGCTGTGCGCGGACTGCCACAGCAGGAAGTCGCTCAGGCGCTGCTCCCCCGAGGTCCGGATCACGAGGTCGGGATCCGGCTGACCACCGGTGTACAGGTGCTCGCCGATCTGCTCGGGGGTGAGGCTCTCGGCGAGCTCCTCCAGGGAGCCGCCCTTCTCGTTGTGCTTCGCGATGATGCTGCGGACGGCGTCGACGATCTCACCGCGGCCGCCGTAGGCGACCGCGAGGTTCACGTGGAGTCCGGTGTTCTCCCGGGTGCGCGCCTCCGCCGTCCGGAGGCCGTCGGCGAGGTCGGACGGGAGCACCTCGGCGCGACCGACGTGCTTCACGCGCCATCCCGGCTCGTGCGAGAGGGTCTCGGCGAGGTCGGCGATGATCTCGATGAGGTCCGTGAGCTCCTGCGAGTCGCGCTTGACGAGGTTGTCCGTCGAGAGCAGGTAGAGCGAGACGACCTGGATGCCGAGCTCGTCGCACCAGCGCAGGAACTCGTGCATCTTCGCGGCACCGGCGCGGTGGCCGTGCGACACGGTCGTGTACCCGAGCTGGCGAGCCCATCGGCGGTTGCCGTCGATCATCATCGCGACGTGGTGCGGAACCGTGCCCGCCTCGATCTCGCGCCGCAGCCTCGAGCTGTAGAGGCGGTACAGCAGTCCGCGTCCTTGGGTCGAAGGGGCGCGGGTCACAGGGCTACGCTACTCCGGCCGGGCGATCGGAGTGGGAGGGGCGCGTATTCAGCCGCCGGTATGACGGCGCGCGTAGGCTCGGGAACGTGACCCGAAACCTTCCCGACGACGGAGCCGAGATGCCTCAGCTGCCCCTCCTCGAAGCGGCGGCGGTCGACGAGCAGGTCGAGATCAGACCCACTTGGCGCGGGTGGATCCACGCGGGCACATTCCCCGTCGCGATCGTCGCGGGAGTCGTCCTGATCGCGCTCGCGCAGGGAGCCCCGGCGAAGTGGGCGGCCGCCGTGTTCATGGTGACCTCGCTGCTGCTCTTCGGCAACTCCGCGCTCTACCACCGTTTCGACTGGGGCCCGCGGACCAAGATCGTGCTCAAGCGCATCGATCATGCGAACATCCTCTTGCTCATCGCGGGGACGTACACTCCGATCGCGACCCTCGCCCTCGCCCCCGGTCAGGGGACGCTGCTGCTCGTCCTGGTGTGGTCGGGCGCCCTGCTCGGCATCCTGTTCCGGGTGTTCTGGATCAACGCGCCGCGCTGGCTCTACGTCGCGCTGTACCTGCTGCTCGGCTGGGCCGCCGTCATGTACCTGGGCGACCTGCTGCGCGCGAGCGTCGCGATGATGTTCCTCGTGATCGTGGGCGGACTGCTCTACACCGGCGGTGCGATCGTCTACGCCCTGAAGCGCCCCAACCCGTGGCCGGGGCACTTCGGGTTCCACGAGATCTTCCACGTCTGCACGGTGCTGGCGTTCCTCTGCCACTGGACCGCGTGTCTGTTGATCTCGCTGTCGCCGCTCAGCCCCTCGCTGGGCCTCCCGGCGTGAGGTCCCCGGGTCCGTCCTCGTCGCGGGGCGCGTCCTCTCGAGCGGCTGCCTCTTCGGCATCCAGCATCTCGTTGACGTCCGACCGGTACTGAGCACGGCGGATGCGGCGCAGCATGTCGATCGCCAGGAGGACGATCACGATCGCCACCACCGCGATGGCGACGAATCCCGCGATACCCGGCGTCACCAGCTCGGCGGGCGGTCCGGTCGGGGTGGGAGACGGGGTGGCTGCGAGCCCTCGCAGATCCGGCATGTGACCTCATTCCTCAGCCAGAGCGAATAGCCTGGGATCCCAGCCTAGAACGGATGCCGCATGACCCTGACCGACGTCGACCGCAAGCTCGCCGAGCGGTACGGGCGCACCCGGTCGGCGGCATCCCGCCGCATGACCTGGGTTCTCGTCGGTGTCGTCGCCGTCGCCGCGACAGGTCTTCTCGGCTGGTCGACCGTGTCGGATGCGATCAACTCGGTGGACGCCGACTCGACCGGATTCGCCGTCGTCGACGAGCACACCGTCGAGGTCCGATTCCAGGTGTCGATCCGACCCGACACGAAGGTCGCGTGTGCGCTCGAGGCGCAGGATCCGGATCACGGCATCGTCGGGTTCAGAGTCGTCGAACTGGAGTCCTCGAACGACCACACCCGCGCCCTGACCGAACGCATCCGCACCACGGCCGAAGCCACGACAGGTTTTGTCCGCTCCTGCTGGATCCTCTAAGCTGGGATTTCTCGCGCCCCGGTGACTTGCCGGGGCGTTTGGCTTACCCATCGACCGCACCGGGAGATCACGTGTCCGAGACGTTCCTGACCCAGGAGGCCTACGACCGCCTCGCCGCCGAGCTCGAAGAGCTCTCGACGACGGGCCGCGAAGAGATCGCCAAGCGCATCGAGGCCGCCCGCGAAGAAGGCGACCTCAAGGAGAACGGCGGCTACCACGCGGCGAAGGACGAGCAGGGCAAGCAGGAGGCGCGCATCCGCACGCTCCAGCAGCTGCTGAAGGACGCGAAGGTGGGCGTCGCGCCCGAATCCGACGGCACGGTCCTGTCGGGAACCGTCGTCACTGCGATCGTCGCTGGCGGCGAAGAGGTGTTCCTCCTCGGCAACCGCGAGATCGGCGCGAACAGCGAGCTCGACGTCTACAGCGAGGCATCCCCCCTCGGCGAAGCCATCATGGGCCTGCGCGAGGGCGAGAAGACGAGCTACACCGCCCCGAACGGCAAGGAGATCTCCGTCGAGATCGTGAAGGTCGAGACCTACACCGGTCAGTGACCGGGCCCGGTCAGTTCGGGACGACTGTCGGCGCGTAACCGGCGTCCTGCAGGATCGCGAGAACCTGAGCGCGGTGCTCCTCGCCGCGCGTCTCGACGCTCAGCTGCAGGATGACCTCGCTGATCTGCAGGCCCTGTCCGTGGCGGGTGTGCAGCACCTCGATCACGTTCGCTCCCACGACCGACAGCAGCTCGGACACCCGTGCGAGCTGACCGGGACGGTCGGGCAACGGGATCTGCAGGGTCATGTACCGACCGGAGGCCGCCAGGCCGTGCGCGACGACGCGCTGCAGCAGCAGCGGGTCGATGTTCCCTCCCGAGAGGATCGCCGCGGTCGGACCCGACGCGACGACCTTGCCGGTGAGGATCGCGGCCACTCCCACCGCGCCGGCGGGCTCGACGACCTGTTTCGCGCGCTCGATCAGTACCAGGATCGCGCGGGCGATGTCGTCGTCGCTCACCGTGACGACCTCGTCCACGAGGTCCCGGATGATGTCAAACGGGATCGTGCCCGGACGCTTCACGGCGATCCCGTCCGCGATCGTGGGCGACGTGTGCTCCGCGTCCAGCGGACGGCCGGCGAGGAGCGAGCCCGGGTATCCCGCGGAGTTCTCCGCCTGCACGCCGATGACCCGGATTCTGCGACCTTCGGCGGCGGCGCGCGCCTTCACGGCCGCGGCCACGCCGGCGGCGAGCCCTCCCCCGCCGATGCCGACGACGACGGTCTCGAGCCCGGGGATCTCATCCATGAGCTCGAGGCCCAGGGTCCCCTGGCCGAGGATAATGTCGTGATTGTCGTAGGGAGGGATGAACACGGCGCCGGTGCGCTCGGCGAACTCCTGCGCGAGGCGGAGCGGCGTCTCGACCGTCGCCCCCTCGAGGATCACGTCCGCGCCGTATCCGCGCGTCGCGAGGAGCTTGGGTACCGGCACGCCCAGGGGCATGAAGATGGTGGCACGGATGCCGAGGGTCTGCGCCCCGAGGGCGACCCCCTGCGCGTGGTTGCCGGCGGACGCGGCGACGACGCCACGAGCCCGTTCCTCCTCGGTGAGGCGGGACAGCCGGTAGGTCGCACCGCGGATCTTGAACGAGCCGGTGCGCTGAAGGTTCTCGAGCTTCAGGTGCACGGGGGCGCCGAGGACTCCCGACAGGAAGTCGGAGCCCTCCACGGGGGTGCGCGAGACGACACCGGCGAGCTCGGTCGCGGCGGCCTCGAACTCCGCCAGGGTGGGGGCGGCGATCTTCGCCTGTTCGCTCACGCGGTCATCCTCCTGCTTCGCGGCACGGTGCTCCAGATGAGGTCGTCAGGACCGGCATCCACGGGCTTCTCCCACCCTCGCCGCGAGAGGTAGAGCCAGACCACGTTGACGAACGCCGCCAGCGGGACGGCGAACACCGCACCCGCGATCCCGGCGATCATCGCTCCCCCTGCCACGGCCAGCACGACGGCCAGCGGGTGGACCTTGACGGCTGCCCCCATCAGGAGCGGTTGCAGGATGTGGCCCTCTATCTGCTGGACGCCGAGGACGATGACGAGCATCCAGAGGGCGATCCACGGCCCGTTGTAGACGAGGGCGAGGAACACGGCGAGAGCGCCCGTCAGCACCGCTCCGACGAAGGGGACGAACGCGCCGAGGAAGACCAGCACGCCGATCGGGGCCGCGAGCGGCACCCCGAGGAGGGCCGCGCCGACGCCGATGCCGATCGCGTCGATCGTGGCGACGAGCAGCTGGGTGCGGGCATAAGTGATCACCGTGCGCCATCCGGCCCGGCCGGCGCCGTCGACGGCGTCACGGGCGCGCTGGGGGAACAGCCGCACGACCCAGCGCCAGATGCCGCCGCCGTCGGCGAGGATGCAGATGAGGATGAACAGCGTCAGCAGGATGCCGGTGGCCACATGCCCGATCGTCGACCCGATCGCCAGCGCACCCGACCACAGCAGCTGCGCTTGCTCCTGGAGCATCCCGAAGCCCTGCCTGACGGCGTCGTCGATCTCGCGCCCGGTGAGGTGGAGCGGACCGTCGATGAGGTAGTCCCGGAACTGCCCGATCCCCGCGATCGTGCGGTTGCGAACGGATGCCGCATCCTGCGTGATCTGCCAGATCGCCACCCAGAGGAGTCCGCCGATGATGGCGACCGTGACGAGCAGGGTGATGACGAGCGCGAGCCAGCGCGGTAGACGCCGCAGCAGGAGGGTGAACATCGGCCACACGAGAGCGGTGATGAGGATCGCGGCCAGGAGCGGGATGATCAGCAGCCGCAGCTGGATGACGATCCAGACCATGACGGCGATCGCCGCCGCCAGGACGAGGAAGCGCCACGCGTAGGCGGTCGCGATCTTCAGGCCGCGCGGGACAGTCCCCGACACGTCGGTGGACACCGTGCGTGCACGGAGGGAGTCGAAGAAGCCGTTGCGGGGCTTGTCGTCGGTGCCGCTCACTGGCTCATCCTAGGACGCCCGGCCATGCGGGACGGCGCGCCCCCGCCCGGCGTCGCAGTCAGAACTGAATCCTCGGCGGCTCGGCGATCGCCGCACCGTCGACGACCTCGAAGAACTCCCGCTCGCCGAAACCGAGCCGGCGGGCGAAGAGGTTGTTCGGGAACACCTTGATCTTCGTGTTCAGTTCGCGGACGCCACCGTTGTAGAAGCGGCGCGACGCCTGAATCTTGTCCTCGGTGTCGACGACCGCCTGCTGGAGCTGGAGGAAGTTCTGGCTCGCCTGCAGCTGCGGATAGGCCTCCGCGACGGCGAACAGCGACTTGAGCGCCTGCTGCATGTGGCCCTCGGCCACACCCGCGTCCGCGGGCGTGGACGCCGTGAGCGTCTCGGCACGCGCCTGCGTCACGTTCTCGAAGACCGCCTTCTCGTGAGCGGCGTAGCCCTTGACCGTCTCGATGAGGTTGGGCAGCAGGTCCGCACGGCGCTTGAGCTGCACCGTGATGTCGCTCCACGCCTCATCCACCCTCACAGCCAGGGCGACGAGGGAGTTGTAGGTGGCCCACAGGTAGACGCCGACGATGACGAGGAGGGCGACGACGACGAGGACCGGGATGAGGTATTCCATGAATCTCCGATCGATAGCCTCATCATCCTAACGACGGGGACGTCTCCTGTGCGGACCGCGAGCGTCTGTTCCCAGGCGTTGCACACGGGATGCGGCTTGTAGGGTCGCAGGTGTGACGGGTCTGCAGACGCATCGCTCCCTCCGCCTCGCCCTCGTCGGGATCGTGGTGGCCATCGCGGCATCCGTCCTCTTCCAGATGGCGCAGGACGGTTGGGTGCCGCTCCCCTCGATCAGCGCCTACTTCTACTCCCCCGCCCGAGGCGTGTTCGTCGGCGGCCTCACCGCTGCGGCCGTCGCGCTGCTGGCACTGTCGGGACGCGATGCGGAGTCGATCCTGCTCGACGTCGCCGCCGTCTTCGCCCCGCTCATCGCCATCGTCCCGACCGGCTATCGCGAGAGGGCGTTCGTGCCCGACGACGTCCTGCCGACCGTCCGCAACGGCGTGGGCGTCTACATCGTGATGGTCGCGGCCGCCGTCGTCCTGGGGATCGTGCTCGCCGCCCGGGGTGGGATCGCACGGCGGCGGGTCGTGATCGTCGGGAGCATCGCGGTGGTCACCGCGGCCTCGCTGGGCGTCCTCACGTTCACGCCCGGACTCTCCCGGGGCTTTCCCTTCGCCGGGGGCGTCAACCTGCACCTCGTCGCGACCGTCTGCTTCTTCGCGATGTTCGCCGCCGTTCCGCTCGTCACCGTGTTCGGCGGCGGAGAGCGCCCCGCATCCGTCTACCGGCGGGTGTACACGGCCGTCGCGGTCGTCATGGTGGCGGCGCTCGTCCTGACGATCATCGCCGCGATCCGGCATCCCCAGACCGTCGGAGTGCTCATCGGCGAAGCGATCGCGCTCGGCGCCTTCGCCGTGTTCTGGACGACCCAAACGATCGAACGCTGGCGGGATGCCGATCCCCCCAGCATCCTGGCGGGATGAGACCGTACCCCCACTGGGACTCGAACCCAGACTGAAGCGATTTTAAGTCGCCTGCCTCTGCCGTTGGGCTATGGGGGCCCGTGGCCAGGGTATCCCGGCCGCAACGAGAGCGACCCCCGGCCGGCAGGCGCCGGACGGGGGTCGTTCGAAGGGGTCGATCAGCTGGCGACCGTACCGGTCTTCTCCGCGGCGACCGACTTCGGGTCGATCGGGGGTGTCTCGGGAGCCGCCGGGCGCGGACGCGACGCGAACCGCTCGAAGACCTCGCGCGGGTTCTGCAGCGTCTCGAGCGAGACGTTGTCGCGGCCGAGCCAGAAGTTCTGCCACCAGTCGCCGACGACGCGGAACTTGCGCTCGAAGGTGGGCATGGCCAGGCCGTGGTAGCCGCGGTGCGCGATCCAGGCGAAGAAGCCCTTGACCGCGATCTTGCCGGACTGGAACACGCCGTTGTAGAGACCGAGGCCGGCGACGGCGCCCAGGTTCTTGTGGAAGTACTCCTTGGGCTCCTCGCCCCGCAGCACGGCGACGACGTTCTTCGCGAGCAGCTTGCCCTGGCGGACGGCGTGCTGTGCGTTCGGGACGCAGAAGCCCCCCACACCGCCACCGCTCAGGTCGGGCACTGCCGCGACGTCACCGGCCGCCCAGGCGCCCTCGACGAAGGCCTCGGGCGTTCCGACGCGGAGGTCGGCCCGCGTGTTGATGCGGCCGCGCTCCTCGACGGGGAGGTCGCTGCCGCGGACGACGGTCGGGTTCGCCATGACGCCAGCGGTCCAGATGATGACGTCGGTCGGGATGACCTGGCCGGTGGAGAGCTCGACGTTGCCGTCGACGGCGCCCTTCACCTGGGTGTCGAGGTGCACGTTCGCGCCGCGCTTGGCGAGGTCCTTCAGGACCCACTCGCTCGTCTTGAGCGACACCTCGGGCATGATGCGGCCCATGGCCTCGATGAGGTGGAAGTGGGTCTCCTCGAACGTGATGTTCGGGTAGTTCTTCAGCAGCGCACTGGCGAAGGCGCGCGTCTCGGCGAACACCTCGATGCCCGCGAATCCGCCGCCGACGACGACGACCGTGAGCAGGCGGTCCCGCTCGGGGCCGGCCGGGAGGTTCGCGGCGCGGTCGAAGTTGGTGAGGATGCGGTCGCGGATCGCGACGGCCTCTTCGACGGTCTTCAGCCCGATGGCGTTCTCGGCGATGCCGGGGATCGGGAAGGTGCGGGAGACGGCGCCGGCGGTGACGACGATCTGGTCGTACTGCTCCTGCCAGGGCTCGCCGTCCTCGGGGGTTACCGTGGCGGTCTTGCTCGCGTGGTCGATGCCGGTGATCTTCGCCGTCACGACGCGCGTGCGCTTCAGGTGACGACGGAGGCCGACCACCACGTGGCGGGCTTCGATCTCGCCGGCCGCGACCTCGGGGAGGAACGGCTGGTAGGTCATGTACGGAAGCGGGTCGACGATCGTGACCTCGGCCTCACCCTTGCGGAGGTGCTTCTCGAGCTTCCACGCCGTGTAGAAACCGGCGTAGCCGCCTCCGACGACCAGAATCTTGGGCACAGTGGTAGTCACAGTCGGAAGAACTCCTTGATTCAACGGCTCGGCGGTCGCGGGGTGCGCGCCGATCGGATGCGCCGGGCAGCAGCGGTGACCCCGAGCACGACCAGTATAGTCCCCAGGCTGAGAACGACGAGCGGCACCGTACCGTAGCGCAGCGTGTCACTGCTCGGCAGTAAGGGCGACACGGCATCGCTCCTGGGCTCGGCGGCGGGAAGCGGCGCGACCTCATACGGCGTCGGCGTGGCGCTCGGCGCGGGAGAGGACTCGGCGCGACGGTACAGGCGGATCCAGTCGCGCAGGTCGTCCGCGGGGTTCGCCGAGACCGGGGGGACGGACGCCGTCACCGCTTTGGCGGCGTTGATGAGACCGTATCCGTACAGCGCACTGGGTACCTTCTTCACCCGGTCGGAGGGGGTCGCCGTCTTGATGAGCCTGTTGATGACGTTGCCCGCGCTCAGCTCGGGGTGGGCCGAGCGGACCAGCGCGGCGACACCTGCCACGATCGGAGCGGCGCCGCTCGTCCCGTCCCAGATGACGAGGTCGCCGTTGGCGGAGACTCCCAGCAGTTCCTCGCTGGGGGCGGAGATGCCGATCGTGATGCCCTGAGTGGATGCCGTGTTGCTGGCGCGACCCTCGCGGTCGACACCGCCGACGGTGAGGACGCCCGGGATCGTCGCCGGGGCGCCGACCTCCTCGGTGCCGCTCTCGCGATTGCCCGCGGCGACCACCACGACCACGTCGTGGTCGAACGCGTAGAGGAAGGCGTCATCCCACGCGCGATCCCAGTCGAGGGTGTTCGTGGTGAAGGAGAGGTTGATCACGTCTGCGCCATGGTCGACCGCCCAGCGGATCGCTTCGGCGACCTGGTCGACGAAGGGCACGCTCGCGTTGTCTCCGAAGCCGATGGACAGCGACAGGAGGTCGGCTTCCGGCGCGACCCCCGTCATCCCCTTGTCGGGAGCGGTGCCGCGACCGGCCGCCAGGGACGCGACCCAGCTGCCGTGGTTGCGGTCCTCGTCACCGACGGGGGTGCGACCGTCGGCCGTGCCCACGCCTGAGAAGTCGGCCCCGCCGACGACGGCACCGTCGAGTTCCTTCGGGCCTCGTCCGATGCCGGTGTCGATGACGGCGATCGTCGTCCCGGCGCCCTTGGTCGTCTTCCAGGCGTCGGCGATGCCGTACTCCTTCAGCCAATACTCCATGTTCCGCACCGGGTCTATCGGGGCGGGCGACGGGGACGGCGTCGGTGCGGGCGCGGCGGCGGTCAGGAGGATGGACACCCCTACGACCGCGGCGGCGAGGGCGGCGCGGGCTCCCCTCATCCGGTCGTCCTCGGCGTCGCGCAGGTGCAGCGCTCGGGCGACCAGGTGCCGCGGGCGAGGGCGAGGTCGCCGATCGGGTTGACCCCGGGCCCGGCGGCGAGCGAATGCGCCGCGAGGGCGTGGAGGCACTTGACGCGGGTGGGCATGCCTCCCGCCGACACACCGGAGATCTCCTCGACCGAGCCGTGGACCTCCCGATCGGCGAGGTACGCGGCGTGCGCGGCCGCGTACGCGGTTGCGAGATCGTCATCCGCGGCGAGGTCGTCGTTGAGCTCGCGCATGACCTGCGTGGCCTCCAGCGCCGACATGGCCGCCGTCGCCCCCGGGTGGGTGAGGTAGTAGAAGGTGGGGAACGGCGTGCCGTCGGGGAGCCGCGGCTCGGTGGCCACCACCGTCGGGTTGCCGCAGACGCAGCGCGCCGCGATGCCGATGACACCGCGCATGGGCCGGCCGAGCTGTTCACGCATGGTGTCGTGGTCGGCAGCGGAGGCGGGCGTGAGCGTCGGATGGGGCACCGCTCAAGGGTACCCGGCGTCGCGCGCGGGGGCTGGGCGTCAGCCCGGGGCGACGGTCTTGGCCAGGCCCGCCTCGGTCACCGACCGCAGGAACTGGGTCATCCAGTCGTGCCGGGTCTCCTGCACACTCCCGCTGACGGGGCGCTGCTCGGGCTGGATCGTGTCCGAGGGCAGATCGTCCGCCACGAGGTAGACGACCTCGCCGGGGCGCCGGTAGTACAGCCGCTCGCGCGCCTGCGCGACGATGTACGCCTCGTCACGCCAGCGCTCGCGTTCCGTCTTCAGCTGCGCGATCTCGTCCTGCGTCGCCTTCACGTCGTGCGTCAGCGCGGCGATCTGCTGCCGCTGATCGACGTAGGTGCCGATCGTCGGCACGAGCACGAAGGCCGCCAGGACGACGAGGCCGAGCATGATCCCCATGAACCCCGACATCCGGATGCCGCCGACCCAGTCCCGGACGTCCACGCGACGCGTCGTGGAGCCTGCGTCGCGGGCGCGCCGACCGCGGGAGACACGGGAAGGGGGAGCCGATGGCGTATCCATGGCTCCCCCTTCTCGTGGATGTCGGTGCAGTGCGCTCGCGGGTCAGGCGGTGAAGCGCGGGAACGCGGCGGCGCCGATGAACTCCGCTGCCTCGCCCAGGTCTTCCTCGATGCGCAGAAGCTGATTGTACTTCGCGACGCGCTCGCTCCGAGCGGGCGCGCCCGACTTGATCTGACCCGAGTTCACCGCGACGGCGAGGTCGGCGATGGTGGTGTCCTCGGTCTCGCCGGAGCGGTGCGAGAGCATCGTGGTGTAACCGGCGCGGTGCGCGACATCGATCGCATCGAGCGTCTCGCTGAGCGTGCCGATCTGGTTCACCTTGACGAGGAGCGAGTTGGCCGCTCCCCGCTTGATGCCGTCGGACAGACGCTGCGGGTTGGTGACGAACAGGTCGTCCCCGACGAGCTGCACCTTCTTGCCGAGGCGCTCGGTGAGAGCGGTCCAGTTGTCCCAGTCGTCCTCGGCCAGCGCGTCCTCGATCGTGACGATCGGGAACGAGTCGACGAGGTCGGCGTAGTAGTCGACGAGCTGCTCGGCGGACCAGTCCTTGTTCTCGAGGCGGTAGACGCCGTCGTTGAAGAACTCGGTGGCGGCGACGTCGAGGCCGAGGGCGATCTCGCGCCCGGGGGTGAAGCCGGCCTTCTCGATCGCCTTGACGAGGAAGTCGAGGCCCTCGCGGTTGCTGGGGAGATCGGGGGCGAAGCCACCCTCGTCGCCCAGGCCCGTGGCGTAGCCGGCGGCCTGCAGTTCCTTCTTCAGGACCTGGTAGACCTCGGCGCCCCAGCGGAGCGACTCGGAGAAGCTCTCGGCGCCGATGGGGGCGAGGAAGAACTCCTGCATGTCGATGCCGTTGTCGGCGTGCTCGCCGCCGTTGATGACGTTGAACAGCGGCACGGGCAGGACGCGCGCGTTGGGTCCGCCGAGGTAGCGGTAGAGCGGGAGGTCGGCGCTGTCGGCGGCGGCCTTGGCCACGGCGAGCGAGACGCCGAGGATGGCGTTCGCACCGGTGCGCGACTTGTTCTCGGTGCCGTCGGTCGCGATGAGGATCTCGTCGACGATGCGCTGCTCGCTGGCCTCGACGCCCTCGATGGCGGGTCCCAGCTCGTCGATGACGGCGTTCACGGCCTTGAGGACGCCCTTGCCGCCGTAGCGGCTCTTGTCGCCGTCGCGGAGTTCGTACGCCTCGAAGGCGCCGGTGGACGCGCCGGAGGGGACGGCTGCGCGCTGGACGATGCCGTCGTCGAGCAGAACCTCCACCTCGACGGTCGGGTTGCCGCGCGAATCCAGGATCTCGCGTGCGCCTACTGCCTCGATCAATGCCACGGGGGTTTCTCCTTGCTTGTGGAGGATGGAACGGGAGCGTCGTCGGTCCGTCCTCGAGTCTAGTGAGGCGAGGGATGCCGCACAGGACCGCGCGTCACACGAGGATCGCGATCGCCACGCCGTCCCAGCCCTTGCGGTCGAGGGTCTGGAGCGCCGTCGCCTCGAACCGCGGATCATCGCGGAGAACCGCGAGTCCCGCCCGGACGCCGTCGACCTGGGCCCCGGCATCCGTCTCGACGACATGACCGGAACGCACGACGTTGTCGACGACGACCACCGTCCCGGGGCGACCGAGCCGCGCGGCCCAGTCGAGGTACAGCGCGTTGGATTCCTTGTCGGCGTCGATGAAGACGAGGTCGAAGGGTTCGTCGCCGGCGAGGGTCGGGAGGACGTCCGCACCGCGCCCTTCACGCACCTCGACCCGGTCGGCGACACCGGCGCGAGCCAGGTTGCGGCGCGCGACCTCCGCGTTGTGCGGTTCGGCCTCGATCGTCACGACGCGCCCACCCGCGGGCAGAGCGCGGGCGAGCCAGATCGTGGAGTACGCGCCGAGGGTTCCGACCTCGAGGACGCGCCGGGCACCGGCGATCCGCGCCAGCAGGTGCAGGAGCTTCCCGGTCAGCGGCGCCACCTCGATCTCCGGCATCCCCTCGTCGGCCAGGGAAGCGATCGAGGCGGACAGCGCCTCGTCGGGGGCGACCAGGGTGCCCGTCAGGTACGCGTCGACGTCGTTCCACCGCTCGGCGGTGGGGTCGTGGGGAGAGGGATGCGCCATGCCGCCACTCAATCGCCCCGCCGCCCGGCCGTCAATGCGGCGTAGGCGTTCAGCAGGCCCGCGGCGGTGGCCGCGTCGTCGACGGTGACCGTGAGCGTCTGCCCGTCGTGGCGGTGCACGCGGACGCCCTCACCCGACCGGAGGACGACGCCGCGGCCCTGCGCCGACCGGCGGATGCCCCACCCGCCGAACTCGCCCATGGGCGACACCTGGACGACCTCGGCCGACATGACGTCGTCGATCGGGACATGGACGCGGGGCCATCCGGCGGCCGACACCGCGGTGAGACCTTCGGGGTCGACGCGCACGTGGTAGCGGAGCGTCACGGCGAACAGGACCGCGAGCACGATGACGACGCCGAGCGAGATCCACGACGCCGCGGGGTCCGCCAGGAGCACGACCGGCACCGCCGCGGCGACCCCGATGACGGTGACGACCGAGAGCACGACGACTCCCGCGCGGGCCAGCGAGACGCCCTGCAGCCAGACCACCCGCTCCCCCGGTCGGACGTCCACCTCGGCGGAGGTGCCGCCCGGGGTGGGGCGCCACGGTGCGTGGGGTTGGATCGCCCACCCCACGGCGCCGGCGGCGAGCGCGGCGATCATGACGCCGGGCAGCAGGAGCGGGGGCAGCACCGCGGCGGCATCCGCTCGTCCCGTCTGGATGCCGAGGGTCGCCGCCCCCAGCCCCGCCACGAGCACCGCGATGAAGACCGCCACGGCGCCGAGCAGCCGGTACGAGGAACCGTGATCGCCCCGACGGAGACCACCGACGCCCAGGGCGAAGACCGCCACAGGGATCGCGCCTCCGATGAGAGCGGTGACGAGGGGCATCAGCCAGGACGGCGAGAAGCCGTTGGCCCGCCCGGTCCACCCCCAGTGGGTGGCGATGGTCGGCGGGACCTGCGGCAGCAGGACGAGTTGCACGGCGATCGAGGCGACGACGACGACGACCGGGATCACGAGAGCGACGAGGGTGAACCGGCGGCGGACGACGGTCGGGCGGTCAGTGGTCACGAGCAGCCTCCTTGACGAGGGCGGACAGGGTGTCGGGCGAAACGCCGAGGGATCGTGCGCGGTCGACCAGAGCGGTGATCTCCGCCCCGAGGCCGGCGAGGGCCGCACCGGCAGGGGTCACGACGGCGCCCCTGCCGCGGCGGAGGTCGACGAGCCCTTCGTCGCGGAGATCCTGGTAGGCGTGAAGCACGGTGTGGAGGTTCACCCGGAGCGCGTCGGCCACTTCGCGTGCGGCCGGGAGCCGCTCGCCGTCACTCAACCGGCCGGCGGTGATGTCGGCGCGGAGGGCATCGGCGATCTGCGCGAACAGCGGCACCGAGCTCTGGGGGTCGACACGGATCAACATGCACTAATTATAGCGCAACTATAACTATCAAGATGTTCTCCTCGGTTCGGTACGCTCACGCCGTGTCCTCCCCCGCCCTCGCTCGTCGTCTCGGGCTCGCGGACGCCGTGGTCATCGGTCTCGGCGCGATGATCGGCGCCGGGGTCTTCGCCGCGTTCGTCCCTGCGGCGCAGGCGGCCGGGACGGGACTCCTCGTCGGGCTCGGGATCGCCGCACTCGTCGCCTTCGGCAACGCCACCTCGACGGCGCAGCTCGCGGCGGTGCATCCGACATCCGGCGGCGTCTACGCCTACGGGCGCGCGGAACTCGGACCCTGGTGGGGCTTCATCGCCGGGTGGGGCTTCGTGATCGGGAAGACCGCCAGCTGCGCGGCGATGGCCCTGACGTTCGCCGCCTATGTCGCTCCCGCCGGGTGGGAACGCCCCGTCGCGGCGGGGGCGGCCCTCGCCCTCGGCGCGGTGAACCTCTTCGGCATCACCCGCACCGCTCAGGTGGCACGCATCCTCGTGACCATCGTTCTGCTGGTGCTCGGCGTCACCGCCGTCGCCGGGTTCGCCTCGCCGCCTGCGCAGACGGCGGCGACGGCGTCGGGGTGGTTCGGCCAGGGGTGGTTCGTCTCGGGGCCGCTCGGCATCCTCCAGGCGGCCGGGCTCCTGTTCTTCGCCTTCGCGGGGTACGCCCGCATCGCGACCCTCGGCGAGGAGGTCAGGGACCCCGCGAGGACGATCCCGCGGGCGATCGTCCTCGCCTTCTGCGGCGCACTGGTCGTGTACGCCGTGATCGGCGTCGCCGCCCTCCGCGTCCTCGGCCCGGACGGCCTCGCCGCCGCGAGCGCACCCCTCGTCGACGTCGTCCGCGCCGCAGGATGGGATGCCGCCGCCCCGATCGTCCGCGTCGGTGCGGCCGCGGCATCCCTCGGCGCCCTGCTCGCCCTCATCGCCGGGATCGGACGGACCTCGTTCGCGATGGCCCGGGAGGGCGACCTGCCGCGGTTGCTCGCGGCGGTCGACCCGCGGTGGCACGTGCCGCGGAACGCCGAGATCGCCGTCGTCGCGGTGGTCGTGGCCGTCGTCCTGCTCGGCGACGTCCGAGGGGCGATCGGCTTCTCGTCGTTCGGCGTCCTGACGTATTACCTCGTCGCGAACATCGCGGCCTTCCGACAGCGGGGCGGAGCGCGGCGCTACCCGCGCATCCTGCAGGTCCTGGGCGGGGCCGGATGCGTCGCGCTCGTGGTCACCCTGCCATGGCCGTCTGTCCCCGTCGGGATCGCCGTGCTGGTGGTGGGACTGGGATATCGGATGCTGCGCCTTCGACGCCGGGCTGCCTGAGGGCGTCCCTCACGACCGGGACGAGCGCCTCCGCCGTCCGGCGATATCCGAGGGCGCTCGGGTGGAAGCGATCCAGGCTGAACATGCCGTCGGGGTCGATGCGGAAGAAGGGTCCGACGGCCCGTCGCAGGGACACGACCCCCGCCCCCTCCGCGCGGGCACGGTCTGCCTGCGCCGCAGCGAGCTGCTGCGACGCGCGCGACCCGATCGTCCGCAGCGGCTGCGGCACGGCACGGAGCGCGCCGAGGTCGGGGCAGGTTCCCACGACCACCGCCGCGCCCGTCCTCCGGAGGCGGCGGACGGCATCGGCGAGGTGTCCGGTCGCCACCGGCACCGGCACGCGGTGCGTGACGTCGTTGCCGCCCACGACGATCACGGCGACGTCGGCGCGGTAGTCCTTGGGGAGCGAGGCGAGCTGCCCGGCGAGGTCGGCCGATTCGGCGCCGACCACGGCGGCCGTCCGCAGTCGGACGGGACGGTCGAGCTCGCCGGCGAGGCCCTTCGCGAGTCGGCCGCCGAGCGTCTCCTTGCGGTGCTGGGCCCCGAGCCCGGCAGCGATGGAGTCGCCGAGGAGCAGGAGGTCGACCGGCTCACCGCCCAGGCCCGGCCGCCACACGCGGTCGGCCTCGGGCGGAGCGTCGCCGAGCGGCTTGCCGATGCGCCGCCGGGCGATCGCGGCTTGCCGCGCCAAGCCGGCACGGGCGCCCAGCAGCAGTGCGCCGGCGACCCCTCCGGCGGAGGCGATCAGGGTGAGTCGGGCCGGAACCCGCGTCGATCGTGGCACCCGCTGAGCACACACCCCGACGGTGAACGTCGCACGACGTCCCGGTGACGAGTCGGGGACGTCAGGCGCTTCCCGGTGAGCGCAGCGTGTCGATGGCGCCGGCGATCCGCTTCTCGCGGGTCTCCGCCTTCTTCGCCTCGACGACGGAGCGCACCATCTCCTTCCGGCGCGACGGCGCCAGGGCGTCGAAGGCGGCGCGGACCTGCGGCTCGGCATCCAGAGCGCGTTCCAGGTCTTCCGGGACCTCGACGGCACGATCCTCGCCGTCGAGGTCGATCTGCGCATCGACCTCGTCGCCGATCTCGACGCCGAGCTCGGCGCGCGCGGCCTTCGACATGCCGATGAGGTTTCGCCCGCCCATGACGCTCAGCCGCAGGCGTGCACGTCGCCCCCCGATCGTGACGACGACCGCGGCGCGCTTGCCGCCGCCGAGGTCCTCGACCTGCTCGTCGGTCAGTTCGATCGCGGTCGCGGGCCCGTTCTTCGGCAACACCGTGCGGACGTGGAGGGTCATGGCCGCACGCTAGCAGCGCGGACCCGCCGTGTCACCCGAGGGGGCGCGTCTCGAGCGCCGACGATTCGGCGCCGGCCGATACGGTCGCGAACGACGTGTAGCCGTCGGCCGCGGAGCGCTCCAGCAGACCCTTGAGGTTCTTCGTGCGCTGCTCGAGGCGCACGCGGGCACCCTGCGAGACGAAGAAGGCCTTGTGGGTCGCCAGTTCCACGAGCGGGACGTCGCGATCGGCGATGAGGACGACGGCAGCGGATGCCGCATCCTCGGCCGCTCCCACGAGATCGACGATCCGCTCGAAGCCGATCGAGAACCCGACAGCGGGCACGTCCTGCCCGAGGAAGCGTCCGATCATGCCGTCGTAGCGACCACCGCCGCCGAGCGAGTACGACACCGACGGGTGCGCGAGCTCGTAGATCGTGCCGGTGTAATACCCCATGCCGCGCACGAGGAACGGGTCGAAGCGCAACGGCACGTCCGTCTCGCCGCGGGCGGCGGCGACGGCCTCGCCGATGCCGACCAGGTGCGCGACCACGTCATCGGGGACCCCGGCGGGCAGCGCCTTGCGGATCTGCGCCTCGCCGAACGGGAGGTACTCGCGAGTCTGCGGGCGGGTCAGGAACGCCTCCAGGGCGGCGACGGCGGGCTCGTCCGCGCCCCGGCCGCGGAGCTCGGCGACGACGCCCTCGGCACCGACTTTGTCGAGCTTGTCGATCGTGATGAGGACACCCGCGCGGTCGGCGTCGGCGAAACCGAAGACCGCCAGCATCGCGTCGAGCGCTCGGCGGTCGTTGATCCGGATCGTGCCGCCCTCGAGGCCGAGCGCATCGAGGACGTCGAGGCTCGCGGTGAGGAGCTCCACCTCGGCGCGCGGCGTCGCGTCGCCCATGATGTCGATGTCGCACTGCACGAACTGGCGGTAGCGACCCTTCTGGGGGCGTTCCGCACGCCAGACGGGCGCGATCTGGATCGCGCGGAACACCGACGGGAGCTGAGCCCGGTTGGTCGCGTAGAAGCGCGCGAGCGGCACGGTCAGGTCGTAGCGCAGACCGAGGTCGGACAGCGCCGCCGGGTCGCCCGCGGCATCCCGGATCGCGTCGGCGTCGAGACCGCGGCGGAGGACGTTGAACGCGAGCTTCTCGTTGTCGCCGCCGATCCCCGCGTGCAGACGCTCGTAGTCCTCGACGACGGGCGTCTCGATCTCGTCGAACCCGTGGGCGCGGTAGCGGTCACGGATGACGGCCAGGACGCGCTCGCGGCGGGCCTTGTCGGCGGGGAGGAAGTCGCGCATACCGCGCGGCGGGTTCACGGAGGGCACGGGTCCATTCTTCCAGACCGCGACGAGACGTCAGGAGGACTCGGCCGCACGCACCGCGTCGGCGAGGGTGCGCAGGCGCTGCCGCAGGGCGCGCTCGGCATCCCATCCCTCCGAACGGGCGAAAGCCACGAGGGCGAGGAGCGCGTCACCGAGCTCGGCTTCGCTCGCGAGCGCCGCCGGGGCCGGGGCGGGGATCACGTCCACCTGCGCCGCCTTCCCCAGCATCTTCTGGGCGAGCGCGAGCGACGGCATGTGCGTCGACACCCCGTCGAGCACGCTCGTGCGCGTCTTCTTCTCGGCGGCCTTCGCGGCGTTCCAGTGGACGAGGACCTCCTCGGGCGTGGTGGCGATCGCGTCGCCGAACACGTGCGGGTGCCGGCGGATCATCTTCTCGGCGAGCGCGTCCGCGACGTCGTCGATGTCGAAGGGGTCACTCTCATCCCGGGACGCGATCTCGGCGTGGAAGAGCACCTGCCAGAGCAGGTCGCCGAGCTCCTCCTTGAGGTCGTCGCGCGTTCCCGTCTCGACGGCGTCGACGAGCTCGGCCGCCTCCTCCTGCAGGTACGGGACGAGGTCGTCGTGGCCGATCCGCTGCGTCCAGACGCACCGGTCGCGGACGGCGTGCATCGTCAGAGCGGCGCGGCGCAGGCCGTTCGATGCGGGCAGGGAGTCTGGCATGACCGCAACGATACGAGGGATGCCGGGCCGCGGCATCCGTGCACCGCCCGACGTACCCTGGTCCGATGACTTCCCCCGTCTCCACGGTGCCTGCGGTCGGCGGGACCCGCGTCTCGATGTTCACGCTCTCCACGTTCGTCGTGGGATCGATGATCGGCGCCGGGGTCTTCTCGCTCCCCTCGACCTTCGCCGAGTCGACCGGTGTCGCCGGCGCGCTCATCTCGTGGGCGATCGCGGGAAGCGGGATGCTGATGCTCGCCCTCGTCTTCCACCGGTTGGCGCTCCGCCGTCCCGACCTCGACGCCGGGATCTTCAGCTACGCGAAGGCCGGTTTCGGCAACTACCTCGGCTTCTTCGCGGCGTTCGGTTACTGGGCGAGTGCATGCGTCGGCAACGTCTTCTACTGGGTGTTCATCACCTCCACCCTCGGCGGCGTCTTCCCCGCCCTCGGCGAGGGCAACACGGTCCTCGCCGTGGCGGTCTCCTCGGTCGGCATCTGGCTGTTCTTCCTGCTCATCCGCCGCGGTGTACGGCAGGCGGCCTCGCTCAACCGCATCGTGACTGTCGCGAAGGTCCTGCCGATCGTCGTCTTCGTCGTGCTCTGCCTGACGGTGTTCGACCCCGCCGTCTTCGCCGCGAACTGGGGCGGCAGCGACATGACCGGTCTCGGCGAGCAGATCCGGGCGACGATGCTCGTCACGGTGTTCGTCTTCATCGGCATCGAGGGCGCGAGCGTCAACTCCCGCCACGCCCGCCGTCGCAGCGACGTCGGGCGGGCGACCGTCCTCGGGTTCCTGAGCGTCCTCGCCGTCTTCGCCTCCGTGACGATCGTGTCGTACGGCATCCTGCCCCGCAGCGATCTCGCCGGGCTGCGGCAACCTTCGATGGGTGGCGTGCTCGAGCAGGCGGTCGGCGGCTGGGGCGCGGTCTTCGTCGCCGTGGCGCTCATCGTCGCCGTGCTCGGCGCCTATCTCGCATGGACGCTGATGGCCGCCGAGGTCCTCCTGTCGGCGGCGCAGGCCGGCGATCTGCCGGCCTTCCTGCGCCGCACGAACCGGAACGACACGCCCATCGGCGCGCTGACCCTCTCGACCGTGCTCGCGCAGGTGATGCTCGTCGTCGTCCTGTTCGCGCAGAACGCGTTCGACGCCGCGCTCGAGCTCACGAGCGCGCTCGTCCTCATCCCGTTCTTCCTCTCGGCGGCCTACGGGCTGAAGCTCGCGATCCAGGACGGTGCGTCCCGCCGTGCGGGCGAACTCATCGTCTCCGCCGCCGCGACGCTCTACACGGCCTACCTGCTCTGGGCGGCCGGGCTCACCTACCTGCTGCTGTGCCTCGTCATCATCGTGCCGGGCACCGTCCTGTACGTGATCGGGCGTCGCGAGCAGAAGGCCCGCGTCTTCACCCCCGTCGAGCTCGGGCTGTTCGTCCTCGCCGCGGCCGGAGCGGTGATCGCCGTCATCCTCATCGCCACCGGGGCGATCTCGATCTGATCCGACCGCGGGTCGGCGTCGTGCGCCGTCATGGTGTCAGGAAGCCCCGAGAACCCCCGCTAGCGTGAGACGGTGCACGAACTCACGAACACCGAAGCGATCGACCTCGTCGGACGGTACGAGGCCGAGCAGAAGATCCCCGAACAGATGCGCGCCGACGTGCGCGTCCTCGGCTCGCTCCTGGGCCGCGTGCTCCGTGAGAGCGGCTCGCCGGGCCTGTTCGAGGATGTCGAGCGCCTGCGCATCGCCACGATCCAGGCCTACACCGACGACACCCCCGAGGCGTTCGCGCGGGCGGCCGCCATCGCCGACTCGTACACGCTCGAGCGGGCGGAGGAGGTCGCGCGGGCCTTCACCTGCTACTTCCACCTCGTGAACCTCGCCGAGGAGCACCAGCGCGTCCGCATCCTCCGCGAGCGCGGCGGCCGCGTCGAGGAGAAGGACGCGAGCGACTCGATCACCGCCGCCTACCGGAGCCTCGCCGAGGAGATCGGTGAGGATGCCGCCCGCGAGCGCCTGCAGGGTCTCCGCTTCCACCCGGTCTTCACGGCGCACCCGACCGAGGCCCGTCGCCGCGCGGTCTCCTCCAGCATCCGGCGTCTCGCCGAGCTCCTCGCCGACCGCGACACGACCGACGCCGACAGCGCTGACCGCCGCCGCGCGGAGCGTCGCATGCTCGAAGAGGTCGACACGCTGTGGCGGACCGCGCCGCTGCGCTCCGAGAAGCCGTCGCCGACCGACGAGGTCCGTTCGGTCATGGGCGTCTTCGACGAGACCCTCTACACCGCGATCCCGCACGTGTACCGCCGCGTCGACGACGCGCTGCAGGGCGAGGATGCCGGGGCCCGCCCGCCCCTCGTCCGCCCGTTCGTGCGCATCGGCTCGTGGGTCGGCGGCGACCGCGACGGCAACCCGTTCGTGACGGCGAAGACGACCCGCAAGGCCGCCGCCATCGCGAGCGAGCACGTGCTGCTGGGGCTCGAGCGGACGGCGGGCCGCGTCGGACGCACCCTGACCCTGGACGCGACGTCGACCCCGCCGACGCCCGCCGTCCGGGCGCTGTGGCAGAAGCTCAAGGACGCCGATGAAGACGCCGCGGCCGAGATCGCCAAGCGCTCCCCCAACGAGCCGTACCGCCGCATCCTGCTGCTGCTCGCCCGCAAGATCGCGGCGACCCGTACCCGGAACGCCGACCTCGCCTACGCCGACCCGGAGCACCTGCTCGCGGACCTGCGCACGGTGCAGGACGCGCTCGTCCAGGCCGGCGCGCCCCGCCAGGCCTACGGCCACCTGCAGCAGCTGATCTGGCAGGTCGAGACGTTCGGCTTCCACCTGGCCGAGCTCGAGGTGCGTCAGCACTCCGCCGTGCACGCGAAGGTCCTCGCCGAGCTCGAGCAGGGCGGGTCCGACCGGTCGGAGCTGGCCGAAGAGGTGCTCGAGGTCTTCCGCACGATCGCGTTCCTGCAGGAGCGCTACGGCCCCCGCGCCGCGGGACGCTACATCGTCTCCTTCACCCGCTCGGCCGACGACCTCGCCGCCGTGCACACGCTCGCGCGGCACGCCGTCGGCCCCGACGGCACTCCCCCGGTGCTCGACGTGATCCCGCTGTTCGAGACGTTCGCGGACCTGCAGGCGGCCCCCGGCATCCTGGCGGAGATCGTGGAGCACCCGCAGTTCGTGTCGCGCCTCGCGGCGACGGGACGGCGCCTCGAGGTCATGCTCGGGTACTCCGACTCGTCGAAGGACGTGGGGCCCGTCGCCGCGAACCTCGCGCTGTACGAGGCTCAGGCCGAGATCTCGGCGTGGGCGGTCGCACAGGGCATCGAGCTCACCCTCTTCCACGGTCGCGGTGGTGCCCTCGGGCGCGGTGGCGGCCCCGCGAACTCCGCGAT
This sequence comes from Microbacterium aquilitoris, assembly GCF_031932285.1. Classification (NCBI taxonomy): domain Bacteria; kingdom Bacillati; phylum Actinomycetota; class Actinomycetes; order Micrococcales; family Microbacteriaceae; genus Microbacterium; species Microbacterium aquilitoris. The sequence goes on along the minus strand of NZ_JAUZVT010000002.1, from coordinate 600,747 downwards.
CCTGGCGCAGCCGCCGCACTCCGTCGACGGCCGGTTCAAGCTGACCGAGCAGGGCGAGGTCATCTTCGCCCGCTACGGCGACCGCTCGATCGCGATGCGCCACATCGACCAGGTCGCCGGGGCGATGCTCATGGCGTCGGCACCGTCGATCGAGGAGCGCAACCGGTCGGCCGCCGAACGATACGCCGACGTGGCCCGGATCATGGACGCGGCATCCCGTGAACGGTTCTTCTCACTCGTCAAGGCGCCCGGCTTCGCGCCGTGGTTCGCCCAGGTCACGCCGATGGAGGAGATCGGGCTGCTCGCGCTCGGGTCCCGGCCCGCGCGCCGCGGCCTGTCGGTCGAGTCCCTCGAGGACCTCCGCGCCATCCCGTGGGTGTTCGCATGGACGCAGGCGCGCATCAACCTCGCCGGCTGGTTCGGCCTCGGCACGGCGCTCGACGCCGTGGGCGACGAGGATGCGCTCCGCGAGGCGTACGAGCAGTGGCCGCTGTTCCGCACCCTCATCGACAACGTCGCCATGAGCCTCGCCAAGACCGACGACCGCATCGCGCGGCACTACCTCGAGCTCGGTGACCGCGACGACCTCGCGGCGCTCGTGCGCGACGAGATGGCCCTCACGCGCGCCTGGGTCGTGAAGCTCACCGGCGGGACCGAACTCCTCTCCAACCGTCCGGTCCTCGGCCGCGCGGTGAAGATGCGGAGCCCGTACGTCGACGCCCTGTCCCTCCTGCAGCTGCGGGCGCTCCGCGGCCTGCGCGACGCGGCGGGCGGCGAGGTCGACCCCGATCTGCAGCGTCTGCTGCTGCTCTCGGTGTCGGGGGTCGCCGCCGGCCTGCAGAACACCGGCTGACCCCCCCTGCGATCGACGAACGCCCCGCTCCGACACGTCGTCGGGCGGGGCGTCTCGTTTTAGGCCGTGGCGTCGTCGGCCGGCAGCGGGAAGATCTGGTCGAGCAGCGTGCTCGTCCAGGCGACGAGGTCGGCATCGGCCAGAGCCTCTCCCCCGGCGGTCGGCAGCGGGACGACCATGGCCTCGCCGCCCGAGACGACCTTCGACTTCGGGTGCAGGCGCTGCAGGCGCACACGGATCGAGTCCGCGAGGTGCGCCGGCGCGATCCGGAGGTTCGGTCCCATCGCCACGACGTCGGACAGCCCCGACTGCGCGGCACGGCGACGCAGTCGTGCGATCGCGATCAGGCCGTCGACCTCTGCGGGCGGCGTACCGTAGCGGTCGCGGAGCTCCTCGAGGACGAGGTCGATCGCGTCGGCCGTAGCCGTGACGGATGCCGCCGCGGACAGCTTCTGGTAGGCCTCCAGACGCAGCCGCTCGCTGTCGATGTACGACTCGGGGATGCGCGCCTGAACGGGCAGCTCGAGGCGCAGCTCGGTGGGGCCCTCGGTGTCCTCGCCGCGGAATGTCGCGACCGCCTCTCCGATCATGCGGAGGTAGAGGTCGAATCCGACGCCGGCGATGTGGCCGGCCTGTTCCGCCCCGAGCAGGTTTCCCGCGCCGCGGATCTCGAGGTCTTTGAGCGCCACCTGCATGCCGGAGCCGAGGTCGTTGTTGACGGCGATCGTCTCCAGTCGGTCGGCGGCGGTCTCGCTGAGCGGCTTGTTCTCGTCGTACAGGAAGTACGCGTAGGCACGCTCGCGGGCACGACCGACGCGGCCGCGCAGCTGGTGCAGCTGGGAGAGGCCGTACTTGTCGGCGCGGTCGATGATCATCGTGTTCGCGTTGGCGATGTCGAGACCGGTCTCGATGATCGTGGTCGACACGAGCACGTCCGCCCGGCGCTCCCAGAAGTCGTCGACGACCTGCTCGAGCGCGTGCTCACCCATCTGACCGTGGGCGACGGCGATGCGCGCCTCGGGCACGAGCTCCGCCAGCTGCGCGGCCACCCGCTGGATCGAGGAGACCCGGTTGTGCACGAAGAACACCTGTCCCTCGCGCAGCAGCTCGCGTCGGATCGCTGCGGCGATCTGCTTGTCGCTGCGGGGCCCCACGTAGGTGAGGATCGGATGCCGCTCCTCCGGCGGCGTCGCCAGCGTCGACATCTCGCGGATGCCGGTGACCGCCATCTCGAGCGTGCGCGGGATCGGGGTCGCGCTCATCGCGAGGATGTCGACGTTGGTCTTGAGCTTCTTGAGGGAGTCCTTGTGCTCGACGCCGAAGCGCTGCTCCTCGTCGATGATCATGAGGCCGAGGTCTTTGAAGGCGACCTTCTCGGTGAGGATGCGGTGCGTCCCGATGACCATGTCGATCGTGCCGTCGGCGAGCCCGGCGAGGGTGTCCTTGGCCTCCTTCGCCGTCTGGAACCGCGAGAGCGGACGAACCTTGACGGGGAATCCGGCGAAGCGCTCGGAGAACGTCTCGAGGTGCTGCTTGGCGAGGAGTGTCGTCGGCACCAGCATCGCGACCTGCTTGCCCTCCTGGATCGCCTTGAAGGCGGCGCGGACGGCGACCTCGGTCTTGCCGAAGCCGACGTCGCCCGAGAGCAGGCGGTCCATCGGGATCGGCTTCTCCATGTCGGCCTTGATCTCGTCGATCGTCTGGAGCTGATCCGGCGTCTCGGCGAACGGGAAGGCCTCCTCGAGCTCGCGCTGCCAGGGCGTGTCGGGACCGAACGCGTAGCCCTTCGACGACATCCGCGCCGAGTAGAGCTTGACGAGCTCGACGGCGATGTCGCGGACGGCCTTGCGGGCCTTGCCCTTGGCCGCAGCCCAGTCCGACCCGCCCATCTTCGAGAGCTGCGGCGCCTCGCCGCCGACGTACCGCGAGAGCAGGTCGAGCTGATCGGTGGGGACGTACAGCTTGTCGCCGGGGTGCCCGCGCTTGGAGGGCGCGTACTCGAGGACTAGGTACTCGCGCTTGCTCTTCACGGCGTTCCGCCCGCCCGACGACACCTCGCGCTGGACGAGTTCGACGAACCGGCCGATGCCGTGGGTGGAGTGGACGACGTGGTCGCCCGGTGTCAGCTGGAGCGGGTCGACGACGTTGCGCCGACGCGAGGCGAGCTTCTTCACGACGCGGTTGTCGCCGCCGATCGTCCGACCGTAGAAGTCGCTCTCGGTGAACACGGCCAGCTTCGCGTCGGCGAAGAGGAACCCGGCCTCGAGCGTCGCGACGGTCGACACGGCGATCCCCGCGTCGGGGACCTCGGTGATCGCCTCGGCGGTCCGCGCCGCGAGACCGCGCTCGGACAGGACGTCGCGCGAACGGTCGACGAGCCCCGCACCCGAGGCGGCGACGACGACGCGCCAGCCGGCACCGAGGAGGTTGCCGATGTGCTCGCTCGCCCCCTCGACGTTGCCCTGGAACGACGGGACGGCGGTCGCGGGGATCCGGACCGCGGCATCCGCACGTTCGACGAGGCCTTCCTCGGCCGCATCCGCCGCACCGGAGTCGAAGGTGCTGAGGCTCCACCAGACGCCGCCGCGGGCCGATGCCGCCTCGCGCAGCTCGGGCAAGGTCAGGAAGTCCCCCGCTCCGAGGTCGACGGGGCTGTCGGCTCCCGCCGTCGCGGCGCTCCAGGCGGCCTCGAGGAACTCGCGGTTCGTCTCGGAGAGGGTCATCGCGCGGGTCACGGCACGCTCGGGGTCGACGACCGCGACGGCGGCACCCTCGGGGAGGTAGTCCACGAGCGGCAGGACGGCGTCGGCGACGGCGGGGAGGAGCGATTCCATGCCCTCGACGGGGATGCCCTCGCTCATCTTCTCGAGCATGGTGCCGAGCCCCGGCATCCGATCCCGAAGGCCCGCAGCCCGCTCGCGCACGGCGTCGGTGAGGAGGAGTTCGCGACTCGGGAGCAGGGTCACGTCGCGCACGTCACCCGGCAGCGAGCGCTGGTCGGCGACCGAGAACGCACGGATCTGGTCGATCTCGTCGCCGAAGAAGTCGACGCGGTACGGGTGATCGGCGACAGGGGGGAAGACGTCGAGGATGCCGCCGCGCACGGCGAACTCGCCGCGGCGCGAGACCATGTCGACCCGGTGGTAGGCGAGGTCGACGAGGCGGTGGACGATGTCGTCGAGCTCGAGGCCGCGCGAGCCGAGCTCGAGCCGGACGACACCGGCATCCGTCAGTCCCGCCGCGATCGGTTGCAGCGCCCCGCGGACGGATGCCGTGACCACGAGGGGCGTGCGGCCGTCCCAGTCCGCCGCCTCTCGGAGGACGCTGAGGCGCCGGCCGACCGTCTCGGCGCTGGGGCTCAACCGCTCGTGCGGCAGCGTCTCCCATGCGGGCAGGTGCCGGACGGCGGCGTCGGGGAGGAGGCACTGCACGGCGGCGCCGATGCTCTCGGCGCGGCGCCCGGTGGGTGCCACGAGGAGCAGCACGGGAGGCCGACCCGACGCCACGCGGCGTTCGAGCAGCGCGGCCAGGAGCGGGGCATCGAGGCCCGTCACCGCCGAGAAGTCGACATCCGAGTCGGCGCCGTCGAGGGCCTCCCGGAAGCTGTCAGCCTGTTCGAGGGCGCGCACGATCCCGGGAATTGTCACCGGGGAAGTCTACGCGGCGCATCGGACATCGGATCCGCCGCGGTCGAGGCGACTTAGGCGCGCGGTGCGTGGTGCCGCTGCTGCGCGGCGAGCAGGCCTTCGTCGACGAGTTGCTCGACGGCATCCGCCGCATCCCCGATGGCGATGGGGAGGTTGGGCCGCTCGACGGCACCGAACGGGTCGAGCACCCAGTCCGCCGGATCCTGACGTCCGGGCGGGCGACCGATGCCGACGCGGACGCGCGGGAAGTCGGGGGTGCCGAGGGCCTTCGCGACGTCCCGGACGCCGTTGTGGCCGCCGTGCCCGCCGCCGACCTTGAGCTTGAGCGAGTCGAACGGGATGTCGAGCTCGTCGTGGACGACGACGACGCGCTCCGGGGGCACGGAGTAGAACGCCGCGAGCGCCGACACCGGACCGCCCGAGACGTTCATGAACGAGTTCGGTTTGGCCAGCACGAGCTTCGCCGCCCCCGGACGCAGCCATGTCTCGGCCACCCGCGCGTTCGCCTTGTGCGACCGCAGGGACTCGGAGCGTCGCCGCGCGAGCTCGTCGATCACCATCTGCCCGACGTTGTGACGGGTCGCCTCGTAGCGGAGTCCCGGGTTGCCGAGTCCCACGATCAGCCAGGTGTCGGCCATGGAGAGTCCTTCCGACGACGAAGCCCGTCGCAGCGGATGCGGCGACGGGCTTCGAACGGTGATGTCTTACTCGGCGGATTCCTCGGCGGGAGCCTCGTCGGACGATGCCTCGGCACCCTCCTCGGACTCCTCCGCCTCGTCCTCGACCGGAGCCGGCGGCAGGGCGACACCGACGATGAGCGTCTCGGGGTCGGTCACCAGAACCGCACCACGGGGCAGCGTCAGGTCGGCGGCGGTGACGTGCGCACCGTCCTCGAGGCCCTCGACCGAGACCTCGACGTTCTGCGGGATGTGGGTGGCCTCGACCTCGAGCGTCACCGTGGTGTTCTCGAGGTTCGCGATGGTGCCGGGGAACGGCTCGCCGGTCACCGAGACGGGGATGTCGACCTCGATCTTCTCGCCCTTCTTCACGACGAGGAGGTCGATGTGCTCGATGATCTGGTGCACGGGGTCCTTCTGAACGTCCTTGACCAGCGTGAGCTGCTGCTTGCCGTCGATCTCGAGCTCGAGCAGCGCGTTGGCGCGGCGGATGAGCAGCGCGACCTGGTGGCCGGGCAGCGCGACGTGGACGGGGTCCGTGCCGTGGCCGTAGATGACGGCGGGGATCTTGCCTGCAGCGCGCAGACGACGGGCGAAGCCCTTGCCGAACTGCTCGCGCAGCTCAGCGACGACCTTGGTGTCGGTCTCGGTCACCATGAGTGTTCTCCTTGCGGGCCTTCTCGGCCCAGTCGATCGGGGCCGGTACGGCCTCGTCTGTCGTCGGGGCCGATGCGGCCCAGACATGGTCTGTGGTTCGACTCGAACGCGTGCGCGTGAGGAAAGCCGCGAAGCCTGCTTCACCGCGTCGATCACGGATGCCGTGCATCCCTCGCCGAAGTTCGAACCGAGTCTACCAGCGCGGTGGATACGATGGAACGTCAGTCCCCCACGCCCGGAACACGGAGGAACCCATGGACTACGGATGGATGTCGCACGCACTGCTCTGGTTCGTCGGAGCTCTGAGCACCGTGACCGCCGTCTGCGTCGTCGGCGCCTTCTTCTCCCTCGGCCGCAGCTACAAGGACTGACCCCGTCACACGAGACTCCCCCTCCGGGCCAGCGGATACAGTGACCGGGAGGGGCTTCGCCGGTTCCGGCATCAACCCCTGATCCGCTCACACCTCACGCAGACCTGGAGCTACGCATGTCGTCGTCCCCCTCTTCCACCGGACACTCCAACGACCAGGAGCAGGCTCCTCACGAAGCCACCCGGCAGCACGAAGGGGCTCCGCAGCCCGAAGAGGTCGACCGTCCCACGCACCCCGAGGCGTCCGCCACGGGCAGCGACTCCGGTGAAGCCAACATCGGCGTCGTCGGTCTCGCGGTCATGGGCTCCAACCTCGCCCGCAACCTCGCGTCGCGCGAGGGCAACACGGTCGCCGTCTTCAACCGTTCGCGCTCGAAGACCGACGAGCTGATCGAGGCCCACCCCGAGGCCGAGTTCGTCCCCGCCTTCACCTACGAGGAGTTCGCCGCGTCGCTGCAGAAGCCGCGCACCGCGATCATCATGGTCAAGGCCGGAAAGCCGACCGATGCCGTCATCGACGAGCTCATGCGTGTGTTCGAGCCTGGCGACATCATCATCGACGGCGGCAACAGCCTGTTCACCGACACCATCCGTCGCGAGAAGGCGGTCTCCGAGGCGGGCTACAACTTCGTCGGCATGGGTGTCTCGGGCGGCGAGGAGGGCGCGCTGAACGGCCCGTCCCTCATGCCCGGCGGTCCCGACGAGGCGTGGGTCACGCTCGGCCCGATCCTGAAGTCGATCGCCGCGGTCGCCGAGGGCGAGCCCTGCGTCACCCACATCGGCCACGACGGCGCCGGCCACTTCGTGAAGATGGTGCACAACGGCATCGAGTACGCCGACATGCAGCTCATCGCCGAGGCGTACGACCTCATCCGCCGCGGCACCGGCAAGACGCCCGCCGAGATCGCCGACGTCTTCGAGGAGTGGAACCGCGGCGAGCTCGAGTCCTACCTGATCGAGATCACCGCCGAGGTTCTCCGCCAGACGGATGCCACCACCGGCAAGCCCCTCGTCGACGTCATCGTCGACCAGGCCGGCGCCAAGGGCACCGGCGCGTGGACGGTGCAGACCGCCCTCGACCTCGGCGTCCCCGTCTCCGGCATCGCCGAGGCCACCTTCGCCCGGTCGCTGTCGAGCCACCGCGAGCAGCGCGACGTCGCCGGCGAGCTCCCCGGCCCCTCCTCCGAGGACTTCACCGTCCCCGACGCGGACGCCTTCATCGAGCAGGTCCGGCTCGCCCTCTACGCCTCGAAGATCGTCGCGTACAGCCAGGGCTTCGACGAGATCCGCGCCGGTGCCGCCCAGTACGGCTGGAACATCGACCTCGGAGCGGTCAGCAAGATCTGGCGTGGCGGCTGCATCATCCGCGCCCAGTTCCTCAACCGCATCGCCGACGCGTACGACGAGCAGGCCGATCTCCCCGTCCTGCTGACGGCGCCCTACTTCGTCGAGGCGCTCGGCCGCACCCAGGATGCCTGGCGCGAGATCGTGCGCGTGTCGGCGGCCGCCGGCATCCCGGCTCCCGCCTTCAGCTCGTCGCTGGCGTACTACGACGGCCTGCGCGCCGACCGCCTGCCGGCCGCCCTCATCCAGGGTCAGCGCGACTTCTTCGGCGCGCACACCTACAAGCGCATCGACAAGGACGGCACCTTCCACACCCTGTGGTCGGCTGACCGGACCGAGGTCGAGGCCGAGGACACCCACTGAGCCGCAGCGATACGGCGCTGCGGGTCCACCGCGTCGCCGCGCGCGTCGTCCTCGCGATCCTCACGGGTCTCTACGCCTGGATGGTCGCGTGGATGACGCTGCGCGCGGCCCCGTACGGCTCCGACATCGCCTCGGGTCTCAACCGGCTCCTGGCGTGGTTCGCCGAGCGGCCGTCGACCGCGTGGATCACGTTCGACCGCGTCGAGTTCGGTGCCAACGTGGCCATGTTCGTCCCGCTCGGGGTGATCGCGGTGCTGTGGTTCGGCGTGCGCGGCTGGTGGGCCGCTCCCCTCATCGGCGCGCTCGCGAGCGCGACGATCGAGACGCTCCAGGCTCTCCTGCTCGATGCGCGCGTGGCGGACGTGCGCGACATCATCGCGAACACCCTCGGGTCGGTCATCGGAATGTGCCTCATGCTGCTGCTCGCTTTCCTCCTCTCGCCGCCGAACCCGCGTCGGTACGAGGAATCCCGAGCGTGACCGAAGCGAAGGCATAGCCCGCTCATAGATATGTCATGAGAATGGAATCATGACGATGACTGCCCCCCTGCTCCAGCGCCCCGACGGCTCCCCTCTGCGCGTCCTCGTCGTCGACGACGAGCAGATGCTCACTGATCTGCTCTCGATGGCCTTGCGCATGGAGGGGTGGGAGGTCCGCACCGCCGGGTCGGGGTTCGACGCGCTGAACGCCGCGCGCGAGTTCGCGCCCGACGCGATGGTGCTCGACATCATGATGCCCGACCTCGACGGGATGTCGGTGCTGCAGCGCCTGCGCCAGGCCGGCGACGACGTGCCCGTCCTGTTCCTGACGGCGAAGGACTCGGTCAGCGACCGCGTCGCCGGCCTCACGGCGGGCGGTGACGATTACGTCACCAAGCCGTTCAGCCTGGAAGAGGTCGTGGCGCGGCTGCGCGGCCTCATGCGGCGGGCCGGGGCATCCGCCGGCACGGCCGACCCGATCCTCCGCGTCGGCGACCTGACCCTCAACGAGGACTCGCACGAGGTGTTCCGCGGCGACGACGAGATCGAGCTCACCGCCACCGAGTTCGAGCTGCTGCGCTACCTGATGCGCAACCAGCGCCGCGTCCTGTCGAAGGCGCAGATCCTCGACCGGGTCTGGAACTACGACTTCGGCGGTCGCTCGAGCGTCGTCGAGCTGTACATCTCCTACCTCCGCAAGAAGATCGACGCGGGCAAGGAGCCTCTGATCCACACCGTCCGCGGCGTCGGCTACATGATCAAAGCGAGCCAGTGAGCAGCAGCCCCCGCCGCCGTCGGCACCGGTGGAGTCTGCAGGCACGGCTCATCACCGCCGTCGTCTCGTTCGTCTCGGTCATCCTCATCACCGTCGGCCTCGGCACCGGGACGGTCCTCGAATCCGTCCTGCGCGAGAACCTCGACGCGAAGGTGACGCGCGCGCAGGACTCGCTCGTCATCGACCTGAACAGCCGCGCCGAGGCCATCCTCAGCCGCAGCCGGCCGGAGCGCGGCACCCTGCTCATCGTCAACAACATCGCCGGGCCGAGCGCGGCGTACATCGACGACGAGGGCGACGTCCGCACCCTCAACATCGGCCGTATCGCCAGCACCCCGCTCGACGAAGCCGGCTGGGCGGACGCGAACGTCGAGGGACTCGGCGACTACCGCCTGCACGTCCAATCGGCACCGTATTCGAGCATGACCACCGGGCTGCCGACCTCCGAAGTCACGAGCGTGAGCGCACGGATCGTCACGACCGTGGCGCTGCTCACGACCGGCGGGCTGCTCGTCCTCGCCGCGATCATCGCGCTTCTCATCCGTCGCGCCCTCGCCCCCCTCCGTTCGGTCGCCGCGACCGCCTCCCGCGTGGCGGCGATGCCCCTCTCCGAGGGGACGGTGCGTATCTCCGAGCGCGTCCCCGGCGAGGACACCGACACCCACACCGAGGTCGGCCAGGTCGGTCACGCCCTCAACACGCTGCTCGACCACGTCGAGACCTCCCTCGCCGCACGCCAGCGCAACGAGGAGCGCATGCGGGCGTTCGTCGCGGACGCGAGCCACGAGCTCCGGACACCGCTCGCCTCGATCCGGGGATACTCCGAGCTGTCGCTGCGCGGCATCCGTCAGGCTGAGTCGTCTGGGACGGCGGCTCCGGGCATCGTCGCCGAAACGACCCGTGAATCGCTCGAGCGAATCCAGGCGCAGTCGCTCCGGATGACGGCGCTCGTCGAAGACCTCCTGCTGCTCGCCCGCCTCGACGAGGGCACGGAGCTCGTCTACAGCGCCGTCGATCTCACCCGCCTCGCCGTCGAGGCCGTCTCGGACGCCCGCGTCGCGGGCACCGACCACGAGTGGGTCCTGGACGTCGCGGACGAACCGGTCATCGTCGCCGGTGACACGGGGCGCCTGCACCAGGTCGCCGCGAACCTCCTGGCCAACGCCCGCGTGCACACCCCTGCGGGCACCCGCGTGACGACGACGGTGGAGACCCGCGACGGCGAGGCGGTCCTGCGCATCCACGACGACGGTCCCGGTATCGACCCCTCGATCGTCGACGACCTGTTCGAGCGCTTCAGCCGCGCGGACTCATCGCGCGCCCGCCAGACCGGCGGGACGGGCCTCGGTCTCTCGATCGCCCGGGCGATCGTCACCGGCCACGGCGGGCGGATCGTCGTGGCATCCGAACCCGGTTCGACGACCTTCGAGGTGCGTCTCCCCGCCCGGCCCGACTCCCCCGCCGACTCGTCGGCAGCGTAGCCCCCGCCCCTCAGGGGGGTAGCAACACGTGAGGTCCCACTCCGGCCGGGAATCGAGACGGCTTTCCCGGCCGGAGTGGGACCTCACGCACGCGCCGCGGGCTCAGTACCCGCTGAACGCGTCGGTCGTGATCGACTTCGCCCGCTCGAGTGCGGGGGTCAGCGTCGCGATGAGGGCGGGCGGACCCGACACGTACGCATGACGCCCGGCGATGTCGGGCACGAGGCGCAGGAGGCTCTCGGCGTCGAGTCGTGCCCCGCCGCCCCACGTCCACCCGACGGGCAGGTGAGCGGGCTCGTCGCGGGTGATCACGATGACCGGGATGCCGGCCGCCTCGAGGTCCTCGCGGAACGCGAGCTCCTCGCTCGCAGACGCCACGTAGACGAACACGACGTCACGACTCTCCTGCGTGAGCCTGATGTGCCGCAGCTGCGACACGAACGGCGTCACGCCGATGCCGGCGGCGACCATGAGGACGGGCGCGTCGGTACGGCGCGGAAGCACGAAGTCCCCCCAGATGCCCGTGATCGCGAGCTCGTCGCCGGGCTCCACCGTGGCGATCGCCTTCTTATAGCTCGACTGGGATCCCTCGCGCATCGCGATCTTGACGAGCGGCAGTTCGGCAGGTGAAGAGAGGATGCTGAACTCCCGCCGCGTGCCACGGGAATCCGCACGCGCGTGCGGGACTTCGAGCTCGAGGTACTGACCCGGCGCGAAGCGAACGGGACGCTCGGTTCGGAAGCTGTACTCGCGGACGCTCGGCGTCACCGCCGTCCGCTCCACGATCGTCAGCCGGACAGCGGTGCGCATCGCGAAGACGAAGGCGACCAGGTTGCCGATGAGGAGCGCACGCTCCTGACCGAGCGTGATGGCACCCAGCGAGATCGGCCATCCCGCCAGCACACCGACCACCGCGGCGACGGTGAACTGCTGCCAGCGTCGCGGCGGCAGCGTGAGGGGCTCGGACAGCATGAACGCGCCGAGGAAGAGGAAGGGCGAGGACAGCACGAGGCTCGTGAACGTCATCCCCGGGTCGAGGGCGAAGCCTGCGGCCTGCGCCTGCACGATCGTGCGGACAAGCCCCACCGCGATCGCGATCACGAGGAACAGTCCCACGACGCGGACCTTCTCGGTGCGGACCAGGACCGCCAGTCCCAGCAACAGCACCGGTACGACAAGCGCGGGGCTCCCGACCCACCAGGCCGATGCACCGAGGTCGGGGGCCCAGATGCTGACGATGGTGAGTGCGGTCGCTCCGGCGGCGGCCGGGTTGAGGATGTGACGTCCCTGCCAGGCGATGACGTACTTCGACAGCGACGCGATCGCGCCGGCGATCACGAGGCCGAGCAACGCCAGCGGCTCGAGCGAGGGCCGCAGGACGAACACCAGGATGAGTGCCGTGATGAGGGCCGACTCGATGCGCCACGGCCGACGGACGATCCGCTGGGCGATCGCGTCGACGGCCGCGATCGACACCGCGAGGACGGCGACCGACACGATGAGCGCGAGGGGGTCGACCGACACGGCGCCGGTGAACGAGAGCACCAGCGCGATGACGGCCAGCGCGGACAGCGCGAGGAGGACCAGGCGGTACATCGACAGCCGGCCGAGGACGCCGAGGAGACGATTCCAGGTGGCACTGAGAGACGAGATCACGAGAACAACTCCGCTTCGCATTGGGGGGACCACTCGACGGAGCCGTCGGTGCGCATCCGCACCCACCCGACTCCCCATCCGGCGGCCAGCTGGGGGCCGCCGTCGAAGAACAGCGCGGTGGCGACGGCATCCGCCGTCATCGCATCGCGCGCCACGGCCCAGGTGGCCGCGTATTGCCGCACCGGCTGACCGGTGCGCGCGTCGAGGACGTGATGGAGACCCTCGCCCCACGCGCGCCTGTTGACGGCGGATGCGCAGAGGGCGGCATCCGTCACCGACCAGACCCCGATCGCCACGGAGGCGTCGTACGGGTGCTCGAGGGCGATCCGCTGGGTCGTGCCTCGGATCGCGATGTCGCCGCCCGCATCGACGACCGCAGCGCCCGCGGGCACCCGCGTCAGGACGAGGTCGGCGAGCCGGCCCTTGCCGAGCGCGCCGACGTCGAGCAGGGCGGGTTCGGCGAGGCGCAGGGTGCCGTCCGACCACGTCACCGATCGTCGCCAGTCGGGCGGAGCCGCCACGGCTCCACGGTCGACGAGCGAGTAGGTCGCGTCGTATCCGCGGCGGGCGAGGCTCTCCCCCACGAGGGGGTTCACCGCACCCGAGGTGGCGGCGTCGAGGGCGTCGTAGGCGTCGAGCATGGCGGCCGCGTCAGCGGGCGCCGGTACCCCTCCTCCCGTCTGCGACAACCGCGTCACGAGCGAGTCGGCACGGAAGCGCGACCACTCGCGGTCGAACGCGCCGATGGCGTCCGTGATCTCATCACGGACGCCATCGTCGAGAGGGGAAGCGGCGTCGATGCGCCAGAGCGTCCCGATCGCCTCGAACGCCCAGGAATGGGCGAGGGGCGCGGTCGGGGTCATGACGCGGCTTCGGTCCGGATCTCCTTGACCGCCGCGTTGAACCCGCCGCTGGTGAGCGACGAGCCGCCGACCTTGTCGACCGTGAGGTCGGCGAGCTTCTTGCCGACGGCGACATCCTTGATGCCACCGATGAACTCTCCCTGGTACCTCTTGGATTCCTGAGCCTGCGGCTCACCCGTGACCTCGACGTCGGTCACCACGTCGGACGCGACCGTCAGGGTGACCGAGATCTTCTCGATGGTCTCGGGGGTCTGATAGGTGCCGTCAGCCGTGTAGGTGCCGTCCTTGAAGCTGGTGGACCCTGTCGACGAACCGCTGCCGGCGTCGGCCGAGGCGGCGGGATTCTGAGAGGCGGTGCCGGAGTCGGCGGTGGACGTGGTCTGGCCCGCGCATCCGGCGAGCAGAGCGAGGCCTGCGACGGATGCGGCGGCTGCACCGACGCGGAGCGGTCGGGGTACGGCTGTGGTGCGGATCATGAGTGGTCCTCCTTGGGTCGTGCCCGCCCGGTCTGGAGCGAAGGGCGATGACTCCAGGAAATCGATCCCGGACATGGCGATGCTTGCAGAAGCCTATGCATCGGCTGACAACGAAGGCCGCCCGGTGAACGAGACGCTACCGGACGGCCGACGGATGAGGAAGATTCAGGCTGCGCCGTCGAACATGCTGGTGACGGAGCCGTCCTCGAACACCTCGCGGATCGCGCGGGCCAGCAGCGGCGCGATCGGAAGGATCGTGAGAGCGGGGAACCGCTTCTCGGCGGGCAGCGGGACCGTGTCGGTGACGACGACCTCATCGATGGAGGGGTCCTGCAGGCGCTCCACGGCGGGGTCGCTGAAGATCGCGTGCGTCGCGGCCACGATGACACGCTCCGCGCCGTTGGCCTTGAGGGCCTGCGCCGCCTTCACGATGGTGCCGCCGGTGTCGATCATGTCGTCGACGAGCAGGCACACGCGGCCCTCGACCTGACCGACGATCTCGTTGACCGTGATCTGGTTCGCGACGTTGGGGTCGCGACGCTTGTGGATGATGGCGAGGGGCGCGCCCAGGCTGTCGGACCAGGTGTCGGCGACGCGGACGCGTCCGGTGTCGGGCGACACGACGGTGAGCTTCGCGCGGTCCTCGGTAGAGAGGGTGTTCTCGAAGTACTCGAGGAGGACGGGCTTGGCGAACAGATGGTCGACGGGACCGTCGAAGAAGCCCTGGATCTGCGCGGCGTGCAGGTCGACGCTCATGACCCGGTCAGCGCCCGCGGTCTTGAACAGATCCGCCACCAGGCGCGCGCTGATCGGCTCGCGCCCGCGGCCCTTCTTGTCCTGCCGGGAGTACGGGAAGTACGGCGCGACGACGGTGATGCGCTTCGCGGATGCCCGCTTGGCGGCATCCAGCATGATGAGCGTCTCCATGAGCCACTCGTTGACCGGCGGACCGAAGCTCTGGATGAGGAAGAAATCGCACCCGCGGATCGAGACCTCGAAACGGGTCAGGATCTCGCCGGAGGCGAAGGTGCGGTGCTCCGTGGGCACCAGCTGGGTGCCGAGGGCTGCGGCGACCTCGGTCGACAGCTCCTCGTGCGAGCGTCCCGACGCGACGACGAGACGCTTCTTGGTCTTGGCCACCAGTCCCGGCGCGATTCCGCGCTCGGTGTCGAGGTCAACCGTGTGCTGCTTCTTGCGACCCATCGCCAGCTTCCTGTGCGGACCGGACACGAGCCGCGGCTTCTGCCGCTCCCGTTCCCGGTCGATTGTTCTCGACCCACCCGGCGATGTTCCGCTGGGGGGCGATGCTGAGGGCGAGGGCGCCGGCCGGGACATCCTTGCGGATCACGGCTCCTGCACCCGTCTTCGCGCCCTCACCGATCCTAACGGGCGCGACGAACACGTTGTGCGAGCCGGCGTGGACTTCGTCGGCGATCTCGGTGCGGTGCTTCGAGATGTCGTCGTAGTTCGCGGTGATCGCCCCGGCGCCCAGGTTCACGTTGCGGCCGATCGTCGTGTCGCCGACGTACGACAGATGCGGGACCTTGCTGCCCTCGCCGATCGTGGAGTTCTTCGTCTCGACGAAGGTGCCGATCTTGCCGCGTTCGCCGAGCTCGGTGCCCGGGCGGACGTAGGCGAAGGGACCCACGGTGGCTCCCGCGCCGATGACCGCGAGCGTCGCGTCGGTGCGGGTCACGGTTGCTCGCGCGCCGATCTCGCAGTCCACGAGGCTCGTGTCGGGCCCGATCGTCGCACCCTCCGACACGCTCGTGGAGCGGAGGATGTGGGTGTTCGGCAGGACGGTGACGTCGGGCGCGAGGGTCGCGGTCACATCGATCCAGGTGGTCGCCGGGTCGAGGACCGTGACCCCTTCGAGCTGCCACCGGCGGACCGTGCGGGCGTTGAGGAGGCGTCCCACCTCGGACAGCTGCACGCGATCGTTGACGCCGTACGTGACGGTGACGTCCTTCGCGACGGATGCCGCGACCCGCCCGTCCGCGCGACGCAGGAGCGCGACGATGTCGGTGAGGTACTTCTCCTGCTGCGCATTGTCGGTGCCGACGTGGGGCAGGTGCTGGCGGAGCGCCGCAGCGGCGAAGACGTACATGCCCGCATTGACCTCGGCGACGGCGGCCTCGTCGGGCGAGGCATCCTTCTGCTCGACGATGCGGGCGACGCTGCCGTCGCTCTCGCGGATGATGCGGCCGTACCCGGTCGGGTCGTCGACGACGGCGGTCATGAGCGTCGCCCCCGCGCGGACGGCGCGGTGTTCGGCGACGAACGCGCCCAGGGTCTCGACGTCGGCGAGCGGGCAGTCGCCGCTCAGGACGAGGACGTCGCCGTCGAAGCCGCCGAGCGCGTCGAGCGCGACCTCGACCGCGCGGCCGGTGCCGGGGATCTCGTCCTGGTCGACGACGACCACCTCGGGCGCGACGCCGAGCACGGCGTCGGCGACCAGGTCGCGCTCGTGGCGGACGACGACGACGACGTGCGCGGGAGCGAGGTCGCGGGCGGTGTCGAGCACGTGGCCGACGAGCGGGCGCCCCCCGATGCGGTGCAGCACCTTGGGGAGGGAGGACTTCATCCGCGTGCCCTGGCCGGCGGCGAGGATGACGACGGCGAGGCGCGGATCGAGGTTGTCGGTCATGCTCCGCCGCCAGGATTCGAACCTAGACCTCACAGCTCCAAAGGCTGTCGTGCTGCCATTACACCACGGCGGACCGCAGCCGACCGGGGGTCCGGCGGCCGCCTGACAAGTCTGCCATGCGGCCGCCGTCCCTCCGGGCGCGTCAGCGACGCACCGTCACCGTGAGCGGCGTGCTCGTGCTCGTTCCGGCGGCGTTGCGGAACTCCACCCTGTACGCGTGCGATCCGCGGCTGACGCCGGATGCCGCATAGGTCGCCTGCTGCGCCTTCGGCGTGCGCGCCGCGAGGTCGCCCTCCGCGACGACGCGGCCGTCCTCGAAGACCCGGTAGGAGGTCGCGTTCGTGCCCCACCACAGGTTGGCGGTGACCGTGAAGGTGCCGTCGCCGTCGTGGTTGTCGTGGCTGAGGACGGGGATGCCGGGGGCCGCGGCATCCACCACGACCGTCATCTCGGCGGTGCGGGTCTCACCGCGGGTGTTCGCCAGCACCGCGGTGTAGCGGTAGGTGCCGTCCGCGCGGCCCGTGACCGGGACTCGGGCGGTCTGCGCCCACGTGCCCCGGTACGCAAGGGGCACGGTGTCCAGGAGCCGGCCGTTCTCGTAGAACCGCACCGACGAGGCGTTCTCGCCCCACCACAGGTTCATGGTGAGCGTGTAGTCGCCGTCCTTGAGCCCCGTATCGTACCCGTTGTCGTTCGACAGGGTCGCCGTCCCGGGTCGCGCCGTCGCGGTGTCGGCGTCCGTCCGGACAAGGCCGGCGCGGACGTCGACGAGGAGAGCCCGGGCACGATCCACCTCGGCCGCGGTGGGCCAGGCGGCGGCCACGACGATGCGGGCCTTCTCGACGGCCGCCGGGATCCGCGCCGACGACCACGCGGCGTACGGGGCGGTGTCGAGAGCCTCGAGGTCTCCGATCCCGGCGGCGAGCTCGCCGGTCGAGACGCGCTCGCCGGTGCGGACGACCCGGATCTGATCGACGGTGCCCCACGCCTCGGCGGGCAGGTCGGCGGCGACGCCGACGGTGAGGATCCCGTCGGCCCCGACCGTGACGGCCGGAGTCGTGCCGGTGCGGAACTGCTGCCAGCCCTCCAGCGGGACAGGAGCATCGACGGTGCGACCGCCGGTCGTCGCGGTCACCGTGAGCGCGCCGTTCCCTTCACCGTCTCCCTGCTCACCGTCTCCCTGCGCGGTCGCAGAGACGGCATACGTGCCGGGCGTGACACCCGCGATGCGCTGCGTCACGGCGAAGCGGTACGCGGACCCGGACCAGAACGACACCGCACGCGCGCCGGCTGAGGCATCCGTCGTCGCGCCGATCGTGGCGCCGGTGCCGGTCACGGTCCACGGCGACGCGTCCGAGGACTCGAAGCCCCCGTCGCGCACCCAGGCGGCCACCGTCACGGTGACGGCCGCGGTCACGTCCGTGCCGGCGGCGCGGCCTCTCACCTGATACTCGCCGGGGCCGGTGATCCACGAGACCGCGTCCGACCAGGTCGCGGGTGCGGTGCGGACCGCCCCGTCCCACGCGCGGACGGTCACGGAGGCGGGCAGTCTCACCGGCTCGCCTTCGCCGACCGTCACGGCGACCGGCAGCACGACCGGTGCCGGTGCCTCACCAACGAGCACGAGGCCGTCGAAGGCGGCCGTCAGCGCGGCCTCGGCGGCGGTGACGCGATCAGCGCTCGGCGCGGAGGACGACAGGACGAGACGCGCGATCCGAACGGCCTCGTCGAGCGTCTCGATCGATCCCGTGGTGGCGGCCGAGCGTTCGACGTCGTCCGCGCGGTCCACGAGCGCTCGCAGGCCCGCGGTGTCCACCGCGTCGGCCGCTCTGGTGAGCACGAGGTCGTCGAGCGTGCCCCAGGCGCCGGCAGGGAGGGATGCCGCCACCTCGACGGTCGCGCTGCCGCCCTCGGCGACCGTGACGGCGTCCGTCACGGGAGTCGACCAGGCACGCCAGCCGTCGAGCCCGAAGTCGGCTGAGGCCGCCGCATCCCCGGACGAGACGGTCAGTCGGACGTTCCCGCCGCTGCCCTCACCGTCGCCCTGCAGCGCCCCCGATGCGGAATAGCGACCGGCGGGGAGCCCCGACACGGTCTGACGGAGCGTGTAGGTGTAGGCCGATCCGGAGTAGAAGTGCGCCGATCGCTCCCCCGTGCGGGGATCGTCGGTGGCCCGCAGGGCCAGTCCCTCACCGGTGACGCGCCACATCGACACGTCCGCGTCCTCGAACCCCGGGTTCCGCAGTCCGTTCACGGGACGGATGACCACGGTCACCGTCGTCGCATGGCCGGACGACGTCGTGCCGCCGAGCGTGTACGTGCCGGGCCCGCCGATCCACTCGGCATCCCGCGACCATTCGACCGTCTCGTCGTCGACGGATCCGTCGTTGAAGGTGACGGCGACCGTGGCGGGGAGGACGATGTCGTCCCCGTCGGTGAACGAGACGGTCGGGTCCTCGACGTCCACGACCTCGCGCGGGGCGACGGCGCCGGTCCGCGCGTAGGAGAACACGTTGAGGGATTCGAGCGGGGTGCCGTCGGGCGCGAAGAGCGCCTGGTTGTCCCAGGCGGATCCGCCGTACCAGCGCCCGGCGTCCTCGGGTTCGTACTCCCCCGCGAAGCTCGACGCCCACCCCGACCCGTCCCGCTCCCACAGGACCTTGTTCTGCGCGAGGCGGTCGGGCGGACCGACGGGGAGCCAGGCCGGCTCCCAGTAGAAGACGCCGATGCCGGCGTCACCGACGTCCACCACTGCCTGGATGACGTTCCGCACCGCGGTCGCCTGACCCTGCACCGAGACGGGGTACTGCGTCGCCTCGGAGGGGAGGTCGATGACGTTGCCGTGGCCGTCGGCGTCGTCGAGCGTGTGCGCCCACGACGTCTCGGCGACCATGACCTTCTTGCCGTAGGTGTCGGCCACCTGCCGGAGGACCGAGGTCAGATTCGCCGTGCTGCCGTGCCAGAACGGGTAGTACGACGAGGCGAAGACGTCGTAGTCGACGCCGTACGTCTTCAGGTTGGCGGCGTACCCGGCGTACCTGCCCGCCGTCTCGGGGTTCGTGAAGTGCACGGCGACGAGGGCGTCGGGATACACGTCGCGGACGGCGGCCGACCCGGCCGAGAAGATCTTCGCCATCCCCGGCCACCCGGTGACCCCCGCGACGGCGTTGTTGGTCTCGTTGCCCACCTGCACCATGTGCACATCGACGCCGGCGTCGGCGAACTCCTCGAGGGCGTCGGCGGTGTAGTCCCTCGTCTGTGCGGCCTTCTCGTCGACGCCGAGGTCCCGCCATGCCTTCGGAGCCTGCTGCTTCGCGGGGTCCGCCCAGAAGTCCGAATAGTGGAAATCGACGAGGACCCGCAGCCCCGCCTCGGTGGCGCGGCGACCAATCTCGACGGCACGATCGACGTCGACGTCGCCACCGCCGTACCCGTTGCCGTCCGCGTCGAACGGGTCGTTCCACACCCGGACGCGGACGTCGGTGACGTCGTGGTCGGCGAGGACGTCGAACAGGTCGGCCGGCTCGCCCTCGTCGTCCCGGAACACGACGCCCGAGGCCTCGAGGGAGAGCACGGACGAGACGTCGACGCCGTTGATGAAGTCGGCAGGCAGGCCGTCGACCTTCGGGACGACGATGCCCGCGTCGACGGGTCCCTCGGCGGCCGAGGCGACCGGTGCGGTGATCACACCGGCGCTCAGCATGCCGAGGAGGAGGGCGGTCGTGGCGGTGGCGGCGGTCGTCCGCCGGGCGCGCGATGCAGGCATCGAGGTGATCCTCTTCGATCTCGGCGGTCACGTCATCGCCCGCCTGTTACCGGTCACAGTAGCAGGCGCTCTGCGATGATGAGGAGATGGTCCCCGAACATGACGAGGTCGACCGGATCGTGAGCGCGTGGGTCGCGCAGCGACCCGATCTCGACTTCTCCCCCCTCGAGGTCCTCTCGCGCGTGGACCGGCTGTCGCGCCATCTCGACCGTGCCCGCCGCGAGGCGTTCCACCGCAGCGACCTGGAGCCGTGGGAGTGGGATGTGCTCTCCGCGCTGCGCCGCGCCGGCGAGCCGTACCGGCTGAGCCCGAAGCAGCTGCTCCAGCAGACCCTCGTCTCGAGCGGCACGATGACGAACCGCATCGACCGGCTCGTGGAGCGCGGCCTCGTCGTCCGCGCCGCCGATCCCGGTGACGGCCGCGGCGTGCTCGTCACCCTCACCGAAGAGGGACGCAACCGGGTGGATGCCGCGATCACACGACTCGTCGATGCCGAAGCGGAGCTGCTGGGCCAGCTCTCGCGTGCCGACCGCGAACGCCTCGCAGGGCTCCTGCGCAAACTCAGCCTCGGCTTCGACGCCTGAGTCCGCGATGGCGATGCGCGCTCCGCTCCCCGTCCGCGACGGGGTGGGTCCCACCCGGCTCCGAGTACCCCGGACGGGACCATGGGCCACGATCGCGGAGTACGTGACGGGACGGTTCTCGCACATCGACCCGGAGGTCCTCCTCGGCCGGTTCGATCGCGGTGATGTGGTCGCGTTCGACGGCACGCGGCTCTCGCGGGAGACGCCGCTGGGAGCCGAGGACTTCGTCTGGTACTACCGCGAGCCGCCCGACGAGCCCGCCATCCCTTACGACGTCACGGTCCGTCACCTCGATGACGACCTGCTGGTCGTGGACAAGCCGCATTTCCTCCCGACGACCCCGGGCGGCGGGTTCCTCATGAACTCCGCCCTCGTGCGACTACGGCAACGGTTCGACAACCCCGACCTGACGCCCATCCACCGACTCGACCGCGCAACCGCCGGTCTCGTCATGTTCTCGGTCCGCCCCGCGACCCGCGGCGCGTACCAGACGCTCTTCGCCGACCGCGCCGTCGAGAAGGTCTACGAAGCGGTGACGACGATCCCGGGCAGCGGGATGCCGCCGCTCCCCCTCGTCGTCCGCTCGCACCTCACGAGCACACGCGGAAGCCTCCGCGCGATCGTCCACGAGGACCGCGAACCGAACGCCGAGACGCTCGTGGAGGCGATCCGCATCGGCGAGACGGCGGCTCACCTCCGGCTGCGCCCGCGCACGGGACGCATGCATCAGCTGCGCTCCCACCTCGCCGGGATCGGGCTCGGCATCCTGGGCGACCGGTTCTACCCGGACCTGCTGGACGAGGCGCCGGACGATCCCGAGCGCCCGCTGCAGCTCCTGGCCCGTGAACTGCGGTTCGTCGATCCGCTCAGCGGCGAACAGCGCGAGTTCACCACCGGCCTCGCGCTGCGCGAGGCCGACCGCGTCTGATCAGCCCAGCTCTTCGCTGAGCTCGAACCAGCGGTCCTCCGCCTCGGCGACCTCGGTCTCCATGGCCGCGATGTGGTGCATCTTCTCGCCGAGACCGACGTAATCGCCCTGGTCGTGGTCGGCGAGGGCCGCCCGGGCCTTCGCGATCTGGTCCGACAGCTTCTTGATGCGACGCTCGAGGCTCGTGACCTCCTTCTCCGCCGTGCGACGATCAGCGCCCGACAGAGCGGATGCCGTCGGTGCCGCGGCATCCGCCTTCTGACCGCCGGGAGTCGCCGCACCCGTCGCCTGCGGCTGGCTCGCGCGCAGGCGCAGGTACTCCTCGATCCCGCCGGGGAGGTGGCGGAGACCGCCGCCCATGACGGCATACTGCTGATCGGTGACGCGCTCCATGAAGTAGCGGTCGTGGGACACGACGATGAGGGTGCCCGCCCAGGAGTCGAGGAGGTCCTCGATGGCGGCGAGCATGTCGGTGTCGAGGTCGTTCGTCGGCTCGTCGAGGATCAGGACGTTCGGCTGGTCGAGGAGGATGAGCAGCAGCTGCAGGCGTCGCTTCTGACCGCCGGAGAGGTCCTTCACGGGGGTGGAGAGCTGCGCCGAGGCGAACCCCATCCGCTCGAGGAGCTGCCCGGGGGTGAGCTCCTGCGCCTTCGAGCCGGCACCAAACGTGTAGGTCGTCCGCAGGCGCGAGACGACGACGCGCACCGGCTCGTTCAGGTGCGGGTCGAGCTCGTCCATCCGCTGCGTGAGGGTCGCGACCTTCACGGTCTTGCCGTGCTTGACCCGTCCGCTGGTCGGAAGGACGGTGCGTGAGACGAGGCCGAGGAGCGTCGACTTGCCGGCGCCGTTGACACCGAGGATGCCGGTGCGCTCCCCCGGCGCGATGCGCCACTCGACGTCCCTGAGGATCTCACGGCCGTCGTAGGCGACACCCGCATCGAGGATGTCGACGACGTCCTTGCCCAGACGCGCCACGGCGAGGGACTGCAGCGAGACCCGGTCACGGATCTCGGGGACGTCGGCGATGAGCTCGTTCGCCGCGTCGATCCGGAACTTCGGCTTGGTCGACCGCGCGGGGGCACCTCGCCGCAGCCATGCGAGCTCCTTGCGGGCGAGGTTCTGCCGCCGCGCCTCGATCGTGGCGGCCTGGCGGTCGCGCTCGACCCGCTGGAGTATATACGCCGCGTAGCCGCCGTCGAAGGGCTCGACGATGCGGTCGTGGACCTCCCACGTCTTGGTGCACACCTCGTCGAGGAACCACCGGTCGTGGGTCACCACCATCAGGGCACCCGATGACGGCGACCAGCGGCGCTTCAGGTGCTCGGCGAGCCAGGCGATCCCCTCGACGTCGAGGTGGTTTGTGGGCTCGTCGAGGGCGAGGACGTCCCAGTCCCCCGTGAGCAGCTGGGCGAGCGCCACCCGACGGCGCTGGCCACCCGAGAGCGTGCCGATGGCGGCATCCCAGTCGAGGTCCGACAGGAGACCCGCGATGACGTCGCGCACGCGCGCGTCCCGCGCCCACTCGTGCTCGGGGCCGTCGCCGACGACGGCGCGTCCCACCGTGAGGTCGTCGGGAAGGACGTCGCTCTGCTCGAGGACGCCGATCGTCACGCCGCCGCGCACGGTGACGCGTCCGGAGTCGGGGTCGCGGCGACCGGCGAGCATCGCCATGAGGCTCGACTTGCCGTCGCCATTGCGGCCGACGATTCCGATGCGGTCGCCCTCGTCGACGCCGAGTGAGACGCCGTCGAAGACCACTTTGGTCGGGTATTCCAGGTGCAGGGCCTCGGCCCCGAGAAGATGTGCCATCGCCTCCAGGCTACGCGGCGCCGCCTGACCGCTCGGCGTACGCCGCCCCGCTGGTCCCGACCACGGTCAGTACCAGAAGCTCAGCCGCGGCGGCGTCGTCGCCGCAAAGACCCGTGCGACGCGATGCGGGTCGTCGGTCTCGACCCGTCCCGCGCGAGCGAGAGTCACCGGGGACACGGCGCCGAGGAGCATCGCCGAGAGCTCTTCGACACCGAGACGCACGAGCGGGACCCCGAGGGGCGGGTCATCGACGACGTCGACGCCGGGCGTCTCGCCGGCCGTCAGGACGAAGGTGCCGTCGGCGATGCCGAGCGCATCGGTCACCTCCAGGGCGATGACGTCCTCGACGTCGTAGCTGCGGGCGGCCAGCGTCGCCGGGACGTCGAGCACGCGGAGATAGTGGTGGTCCCGGCTCGTGATCCGCGCGGCGCGCTTGTTGTCGATCATCCACCAGAGCGGCTCGTCGACCGAAAGTTCGCTGGCCCGGACGGTGCCGACCAGGTCGAGGGTCAGCAGGAAGCGCCACAGGCCGGCGTAGGCGGCATCCGTCCCTGCCACCACTCGCGACACCGTGGCGGTCGAGGCAGCCCAGTCATCGTCGTCCTCGGTGATGCTGTAGACGGCGACGCCTTCGACCTCGCCCGCCGGCGAGCGGTACTGGACGACGCGCAACTTGTCGGCCTTCTCGGCGTCGGCGCGCGTCCCGAACGTGCGGTCCCAGTGCCCGCCGGGCATGGTGATCTCGCCCGGGGTGGACAGACGGATCCGCTCGTACAGGTCGGTCGCGGCATCCCGACCCTGCTCGCGCGTGATGTAGTCGATGCGCCCCGGGGCGACCGGGCCGATCCATCCGGTGCGGCGCGGGGAGATCTCCCACGACGTGGCGGTGACCGCGGGGGCGAAGCCGAAACGGCCGTAGATTCCGGACTCGCTGACGGTGAGGCCCGCGATCGGGAACCCGAGCGAGACCGCGGTGCGCAGTTCGCCGCGCATGAGGGTGCTCAGGATGCCGCGACGCCGGTGCGTAGGCGCGACGGTCACCGCGCTGACGGCGCACATCGGAACGGCCGACCCGCCGGGCA
Organism: Microbacterium aquilitoris; assembly: GCF_031932285.1. Classification (NCBI taxonomy): domain Bacteria; kingdom Bacillati; phylum Actinomycetota; class Actinomycetes; order Micrococcales; family Microbacteriaceae; genus Microbacterium; species Microbacterium aquilitoris. The sequence goes on along the minus strand of NZ_JAUZVT010000002.1, from coordinate 576,290 downwards.
GGGTGAGCTCGGTCCCCCACGACGCGAAGGTCGCGACGGGGACGTCGGTCTGCACGCCGGCGGCGTCGTACACGCCGATCTTGCGGCGGTAACCGTTGCGGGCGAAGGACTCGGTGTACTGGGCCTCGGTGGGCTCCCCGCCCAGGAAGCCGCGGGCCACGGCATCCTGCCAGCGATGGGTGCCCTCCTGATCGTCGTCACCGACGCGCGCTGCGCGGAGGCCGCGCGCGTCCAAGGTGGCGGTCAGGTCGTCGTCGAGAGCGGCCGAGTGGAACTGGTCATCGAGAGAGCTCATCCCCCCAGGCTAGGGGGACGTGCCGACACGGGCGAGGTCAGACCACGCGCGCGCCGGCGACGGGACCCGTCACCGCGTGGACCTCGTGGCCTCGCGCCGCGAGTTGCTCGGCGATCCGCTTCGCGTGCTCCGAGTCCGCGGCGAGGAAGGCCGTGGTCGGCCCGGAACCCGACACCAGCCCGCCCAGCGCACCGGCGTCGAGCCCCTCGTCCAGGAGGACGGCGAGGTCGGGTCGCAGGTGGACGGCGGCGAGCTGCAGATCGTTGCGGATCGCGGTTCCCAGCGCCGCGGCATCCCCTGAGCGCAGCGCTCGGAGGACCGCGGGGTCGACCGACGGCAGGGCACGGTCGGGGGCGATGTCGGCCTCGGAGCGGAGGCGATCGAGCGTCCCGTAGACCTCGGGCGTCGAAAGTCCGCCGCCGTCGGCCACCAGCACCCACGCGAAGAACCCGCGCCCCAGGGCGGGGGCGAGCTCGTCGCCGCGCCCCGTCCCGACCGCGGTGCCGCCGAGCAGGGCGAACGGGACGTCCGCGCCGAGCTGAGCGCCCAGCGCGTGCAGTTCGGTCGAGCTGAGCCCCCCGTCGACGAGCTCGTTCACCGCGACGAGAGCAGCGGCAGCATCGGCCGACCCGCCTCCCATGCCGCCGGCGACCGGCACGCCCTTGTGGATCTCGAGACGGATGCCGCCCTCCCACCCGACGGCGTCCGTCACGAGGCGCGCCGCGCGGAGCGCGAGGTTCGACTCGTCGAGCGGGACGCCCGATACGTCGACGTCGCCGCTCACGGAGAGACTCGTGACGTCGGCATGCGACGCCCAGACATCCTCGAACAGCGAGACCGCCTGGTAGACGGAGGCGACGTCGTGATAGCCGTCGTCGCCGACGGGGCCCACCTCGAAGAAGAGGTTGAGCTTGCCCGGCGCGCGCACGTGCACGCGCCGGGACGTATCGAGGGACAGACTCACGCGTTGGCCGAATCGGCCCACAGGTCGACGTCGATCGCGCCCGACAGTTCGTCGATGCGGGCGAGCTCGTCGTCGTCGAACGGCGCACCGTCGACGGCGGCGAGGTTCTGATCGAGCTGCTCGGGGCGCGAGGCGCCGATGAGCGCAGAGGTCACCACCTCATCGCGCAGGACCCACTGGATGGCCATCTGCGCGAGGGTCTGGCCGCGCTGCTGAGCGATGTCGTTGAGCGACCGCAACGTGTCGAGCGCCTTCTGGTTCAGCTGACCGTCGGGCAGCGAGAAGCGGCTCTGGGCGCGTTCGGCGCGGCCGTCGCCGAGGTACTTGTCGGTGAGCAGGCCCTGCGCGAGCGGGGTGAACGCGATGGCACCCATGCCGGCCGTCTTGAGCGAGTCCGTCAGGCCGTCCTCGACCCAGCGGTTGAGGATCGAGTACGAGGGCTGGTGGATGATGAGCGGCGTGCCGAGGCTCTTGGCCACGGCGACGGCCTCTTCGGTGCGCTCCGCACTGTAGGAGGAGATGCCGACGTAGAGGGCCTTGCCCTGGCGGACCAGGGTGTCGAGGGCGCCGATGGTCTCCTCGATCGGCGTCACGGGGTCGGCGCGGTGCGAGTAGAAGATGTCGACGTAGTCGACGCTCATGCGCGTCAGCGACTGCTCGGCGCTGGCGATGAGGTACTTCCGCGAACCGTAGTTGCCGTAGGGGCCGGGCCACATGTCGTAGCCGGCCTTGGAGGAGATGATCAGCTCGTCGCGGTACGGTGCGAAGTCCTCGCGCATCATGCGGCCGAAGTTCGTCTCGGCCGAGCCGAACGGCGGGCCGTAGTTGTTCGCGAGGTCGAAGTGGGTGACGCCCCGGTCGAAGGCGTGCCGGAGCAGAGTACGCTGGTTGTCGAAGGGGATGTTGTCCCCGAAGTTCCACCAGAGTCCCAGCGAGATCGCCGGCAGATACAGGCCGCTCGAGCCGACCTGGCGGAAGGCCCCCGCATCGTAGCGGGAGGACGCCGCCTGAAAGGGGCGGTGGGTGTCGCCATTGCGCGACGAGGGGAAACGGTCCGCGTAATCGGTCATCACCCCAGGCTAGCGATGCCGGACACCCGAAACGTCGGCGAAACGACCGCCACTTACTCTTGCTCGACCGAATATGCACAACAAGGAGAACATATGGCGCGACTGACTGCACTGCCGTCCGAGGGTGGTTCCTGGACCGCACTCCTCGAACGCGAGGACATCGTCCTCGTCGGAGGCATGCTTCATCTGCGCCATGACGACACCACTCCCGAACAGGCTCGCATCGACGACCTGCTGCTGATCGCCGGTGCGTTGTCGGATGCCGGCATCCCACACCTCCTCATCCGTCACTCCCGCGCCGTTCCCGGTCTCGTCGTCGACCTCGCTCACCGCGACCGCGCCCTCGCGGCGCTGACGGACCAGGCCGTCACCGAACCGCTGTACGCGAAGGCCAAGGGAGGCACGCCCGTGCCCTTCGGCGAGCTGCGGCTGCGCGCGTCGGGCCCGTCGTCGCTGCGCGTGTTCCGTCCGCGCATCGCCGGCGAGCTGCGCTACGGCGCCGGCCACGGCGTGCGGGTCGAGTTCTGGCGCTTCGGCGAGGAGCTCGTCGAGGCTCCGCACGCCAACGACCTCACCCGGCGCGCCTTCGCGGCGGAGGACGTCGAGCCGATGACCGTCGAGCGCTACGGCCGCACGTGGCAGACGCTGCACGGGATGTTCGACCCTCACCCGGGCGAGGTCACCCACGAGATCGACATGGTCTTCTCCTGGGTCGACGGATCGTCGTCCGAGTTCCAGCGCCAGCGCGCGGCCCAGCTGTCGGAGTACGTCGTCGGCGACGGCGACGACGGACCCGCCCGGTACCGCCACGTCGACGAGCTGCGGTACGCCCTGCGCAGCGTCCACATGTACGCGCCGTGGGTGCGACGCATCTTCATCGCGACCGACTCCCCCGCCCCCGCGTGGCTGCTCGACCACCCGAAGGTGACGATCGTCCGGAGCGAGGAGTTCTTCGAGGACACCTCGGTGCTCCCCACGCACAACTCGCACGCCGTCGAGGCGCAGCTGCACCGCATCGAAGGGCTGTCGGAGCACTTCCTGTACTCGAACGACGACATGTTCTTCGGCCGCCCGCTGTCGCCCGAGCTGTTCTTCTCCCCCGCTGGCGTCTCGTCGTTCGTCGAGTGCGACGTCCGCATCGGCACCGGGCCCCGCCGCGTCGCACGGAGCGGTCACGACAACGCGCTGCGCCTCAACCGCGAACTCCTCAAGGAGCGCTTCGGACGCACGATCGTCCGCGACCTCGAGCACTGCGCGGCACCGCTGCGCCGCTCGGTGATGTTCGAGCTCGAGCAGGAGTTCCCCGAAGAGATCCGGCGCACCGCGGCATCCCGCTTCCGCTCCGCGACCGACGTGTCGGTGACCAACTGCCTGTACCACTACTACGCGCAGTTCACGGGGCGTGCGATCGCGTCGACCGCGCCGCGTGTGCGGTACTTCCAGACGACGCAGGCCGCGTCGCTGCGACGGATGGAGCGCCTCGCCGAGCGCGGAGACGTGGACATGTTCTGCCTCAACGACGGCGGCGACCTCGAGGTGCCCGAAGCGGTGCGCGTGCGCGCGGTGACGGGTCTGCTCGAGCGGCTCTTCCCGGTCCGCGCGCCCTGGGAGGATCCTGCGGTCAGCGCAGCGCCGGCACGCCCGGTCGAGCTGCACGCGTGACGGAGCCGGTGACGCCCGCCTCGCGCAGGCGTCGCTGAGCCTCGGCGGGGTCGATGTACTCCAGCGGCCGCGGCACGTCGATCGGCACGACCGAGTGGACGACCGTGTCGTCGTAGACGTGCACGAGGTTGTACGCCTGCGCGCCGTCCTGCGGACGCGAACCTCCGACGGGGACGGTCAGATCCTGCGCGTAGCACGTCGACGACGCGACGGACACGGGGATCCCCGCGAACGTCGCGAACGTCGAGTAGTGCAGGTGCCCGGCGATGATCGCGCGGACGTCCGTGCCGCGCAGGACGTCCGCCAGCCGGTTCTGGTCGCGCAGCTCGACGCTCGCCGCGAGCGGGAGGACGCTCGGGACCGGCGGGTGGTGCATCGCGAGGACCGTGCCGAGCGGCGCGGGCGTCGCGAGCACGCCGCGCAGCCACGCGAGCTGGGCGTCGGAGAGCTCGCCGTGGTGGTGCCCGGGCACGCTCGTGTCGAGGGTGACGATGCGGAGCCCGTCGAGCTCGTCGACCCGGTCGTAGGGTGCCGTCGGATCGGCGGGCGTCTGATCGAGCAGGTGCTCGCGGAAGGCGCCGCGGTCGTCGTGGTTGCCCATGACCCACAAGAGCCGTGCGTCGAGCCGCTCGGCGAACGGCTCGACGAGCGCGCGGATCGCGTCGTACGCAGCGGCCTCGCCGAGATCGACGAGGTCCCCCGTGAAGACGATCGCGTCGGGAGCGATGCCGCTGGTTTCGATGGCGTCGAGAGCGGCGGTCAGCGATGCCTCCCCGTCGACGCTCTCGAACAGGCGAGGTCCCGGGCCACGCAGATGCGTGTCACTCAGGTGGAGCAGGATCCGTTCGGCGGCCGGATGCTCGGCGCGGCGCATGGTCACTTCTTCCGTCAGTGCGAGAGCTCGGGTGCCCCCGCCGTGCTCTGAAATGTTACCGGCATGTTTCGGGAACACGGGGTGAATGACGCGCGAAGTCTACGAGAACGGGGGTGGGTGTCGCTTCGAGAGGAGACGACGGATGCCGAGGGCTCACGCGCGGGCGATGCGGACGAAGTCCTCGATCGTGAGTTCCTCGCCGCGCGCGGTAGGCGCCACGCCGGCGCGTTCGAGTACCTCGCTGGCCGCGGCGGACGACCCGCCGAGGACGGCGGACAGGGCCTGGCGGAGCATCTTGCGCCGCTGTTGGAACGCCGCGTCGACGATCGCGAAGGTGCGGAGGCGCTCCTCCTCGGTGCCGCGGGCCGCGGCATCCCGTTCGAAGCCGACGAGGACGCTGTCGACGTTGGGGACCGGCCAGAAGACCTGGCGGGAGACGGTGCCGGCGAGGCGCCAGCTGCCGTACCAGGCGGCCTTGACGCTCGGGGCGCCGTAGACCTTCGAACCGGACGGGGCCGCGAGGCGTTCGCCGACCTCGGCCTGAACCATGACGACGCCGCGCTGGATGGTCGGGAAGTGCTCCATGAAGTGCAGGAGCACCGGAACGCTGACGTTGTACGGCAGGTTCGCGACGAGGACGTCGGGGTCGCCCGGGAGCTCGCTCACGCGAAGGGCATCCTGCGCGACGACGGTCAGCGCGCCGTCGGGGACGCCGTGCGCCGCGGCGGTGGCGGGCAGGCGCTCGGCGAGGCGGTGGTCGATCTCGACGGCGGTGACCGGGGCGCCGGTCTCGAGGATGGCGAGGGTCAACGAGCCGAGACCCGGCCCCACCTCGACGACGCGGTCGGCCGAGGTCACGCGCGCGGCCGTGACGATCTTGCGGACCGTGTTGGCGTCGACGACGAAGTTCTGCCCGAGCTTCTTGGTGGGGGTGACGTCGAGGTCGGCGGCGAGGGCGCGGATCTCGGCGGCTCCGAGGAGGGTGACGGGCATGGGTTCCAGCCTAGTTGCCGGGCTCCCCGGACCCCGCCGCCGTCCGCGCTTCCTGATGATCGGCGGCTCAGCCGCCCTCGCCGCTCGGGTCGACGGGAGCGCCGTCCCCGTCCTCCGGAATGTCGCCGCGCTCGACGGGTCCGCCGCGATCATGGCGTCGTTGCACCTCGGCGAACATCCGATCGACCTCCGCGACGGTCGGAGCCCGCAGGCCCGCGGCGGCCTCTTCCAGATCATCCCGAGGTGCGCCGAGGCCGTCGCCGCCGACGATCACCACCGTTCGGCCCTCCTGGACGACGGCGAACTCGTCGATCCCCCCGGCCGACCGGTGCCACGTCGCGCCGTCCTGAATGCAGGCGGCCTCGCCGCCGCCCCACAACTGCTGAGCGGCGCAGCCGTCGGCATCCATCTCCCCCGGATCGGTGCGCACGGTGATCATGTCGCCCGTGCCGGGCTTCGCCCACGTCGCGGTCATGCCGCCCTCGTCCGTCTCGTTCACGGACTGCGGCGCCAGGTCGTATCCCTCGATCGTCGTCGTCACCACGAGCGCGGGGTCGACACCGAGGTGCGAGACCCGTTCGGCGATCTCGGCGGGCGTCGCCGCAGCCGCCGCGCCGCACCCCGAAAGTCCGATCGCCACGAGGGCCGCGGGCAGGGCGAACAGCAGGCGACGAGGCATGCGGCTCACCCTAGCCCCGCGTCCTCAGCCGGCGGCCGCCTTCGCGGCGGCGGGCAGGGCGTCGACGATCCGGGCAATGGCCGCATCGTCGTGCGCGGCCGTGACGAACCACGCCTCGAACGCCGATGGCGGCAGCGAGACGCCGCCATCGAGCATCGCGTGGAAGAACCGGCCGTAGGCGTCCGCGTCCTGCGAGGTCGCCGTCGCGTAGTCGGGCACGCCGTGCACGACGGACTCGCCGAAGAAGATGCTGAACAGGGTCCCCGCCCACTGCACGACGTGCGGCACCCCGGCATCCGTGAGCGCAGCGGATGCCGCGTCCGCGACGGTGTGCGCCACCGAGTCGAGCGTGCGGTACACCGCGTCGTCGGCGTTCGAGAGGGTCGCGAGTCCCGCGGCGACGGCGACCGGGTTCCCCGACAGCGTGCCGGCCTGGTAGACGGGGCCGCTCGGCGCGAGGAGGTCCATGATGTCGGCACGACCGGCGACCGCGGCGACGGGGAGCCCGCCGCCGATGACCTTGCCGAAGGCGATGAGGTCGGGGACGATGTGCTCCCCCGCCGCATCCAGCACACCGGCGTAGCCCGAGCGCGAGGACCGGAAGCCGGTGAGCACCTCGTCGCTGATGAGGAGCGCGCCGTTGCGGTGCGCGATCTCCGACAGGAACGCCGTGAAGCCGGATGCCGGGGGCACGACGCCCATGTTGGCGCCGGCGGCCTCGGTGATGATCGCGGCGATCCGGCCTTCGTGAGCGCGGAAGACCTCCTCGACGGCGGCGCGGTCGTTGTAGCCGATGACGAGCGTCTGCGCCGCGATCGGCGCGGGGACGCCCGCCGATCCGGGCAGCGCGAGGGTCGCGAGACCCGAGCCGGCCTGCGCGAGCAGGCCGTCGGAGTGGCCGTGGTAGTGCCCGGCGAACTTGACGAGCAGATCGCGGCCGGTTGCGGCGCGCGCGAGGCGGATCGCCGTCATCGTCGCCTCGGTGCCGGTCGAGACGAGGCGGATCCTCTCCGCGGCGGGGACGCGCGAGCGGATCTCCTCGGCGAGCTCGGTCTCGGCGGCCGTCGGCGCGCCGAACGAGAGTCCGCGGCGGGCGGCCTCGACGACCGCGTCGACCACGGCGGGGTGCGAGTGGCCGAGGAGGGCGGGCCCCCAGCTGGCGACGAGGTCGACGTAGTCCCGGCCATCGGCATCCGTCACGTAGGCGCCCTGCGCAGACACCATGAACCGCGGCGTCCCGCCGACGGACCCGTAGGCGCGGACGGGCGAGTCGACACCTCCGGGGATCACTCCGCGGGCACGGTCGAACAGCTCCTGGTTGCGGCTCATGCGAGTTCCTTCCCGGCGCGCAGCCAGTGCGCGACCTCGACGGCCCAGTAGGTGAGGATGACGTCGGCGCCGGCCCGGCGGATGCCCAGCAGACTCTCGCCGATGGCCCGCTCGCGGTCGATGAGGCCCGCCGCGGCGGCGTGCTCGATCATCGCGTACTCCCCCGACACCTGGTACGCCCACACCGGCACGTTCGAGCGGTCCGAGACGCGGGCGAGCACGTCGAGGTACGGCATGGCGGGCTTGACCATGACGACGTCGGCGCCCTCGGCGATGTCGACGAGAGCCTCCTCGACGCCCTCCCGCGCGTTCGCGGGGTCCATCTGGTACGTCCGGCGGTCGCCCTGCAGCGTCGACTCGACGGCGTCGCGGAAGGGGCCGTAGAAGGCGGAGGCGTACTTCGCGGAGTAGGCGAGGATCGCGACGTGGGCGAAGCCGGCGGCATCCAGTCCTGCGCGGACCGCAGCGACCTGGCCGTCCATCATCCCCGAGAGGCCGAGCACGTCGGCGCCGGCGCGGGCCTGCGCGACGCCCATCTCGGCGTATACCTCGAGAGTCGCGTCGTTGTCGACCGAGCCGTCGGCGGCGAGCAGGCCGCAGTGTCCGTGGTCGGTGAACTCGTCGAGGCACAGGTCGGCCTGCACGGTGAGACGGCCCGCGGCGGCGCGCGCCGCGACGGCGATCGCCCGGTTCAGGATGCCGTCGGGGTCGGTCGCGCCGCTGCCGACCGCGTCGCGCATGGCGGGCACGCCGAAGAGCATGATCCCGCCTATGCCGGCTGCGGCCGCCTCGTCGACGACGTCGGCGATCGCGTCGAGCGGATGCTGCGACACGCCGGGCATGCTCGAGATGGGCTGCGAGGAGTCGATGCCCTCCTTCACGAACACCGGCAGCACGAGCTGCGAGGGGACGAGGTGGTGCTCGGCGGCGAGACGGCGGAGCGCGGGGGTGCCGCGCAGGCGGCGGAGGCGGCGGGTGGGGAACGAGGTCATGAGGACTTCTCCGAGGGGACGCGGGCGTCGAGCTCGGCGATCAACGCGTCGATGCTCTGGCTCTGGGCGGTGTGACCGACGGTGAAACCGAGGGCCGTGGCGTCGCGGGTCGTGCCGGGACCGATCGAGGCGACGAGGGTGGATGCCGGGAGGGTCCCGACCTGCCTCCGGAGCTCCCGGCCGACGCTCAACGACGTGAGGAGCACGACGTCGATCTCGCCGGAGCGGAGCCCGTCGGCGACGGCGGGGTCGAGGTCGACCCCGACCGTGCGGTAGGCGATGCAGACGTCGACGCCGAACCCGCGGACGTCGAGCTCGTCGCTCACGACGGCCTGGGCGAGATCGCTCCGGACGACGAGCGCGCGGCCCGTCCTCGACGGGGCCCGATCGGCGCACCATTGGGTGACAAGGGCGGTCGCCGAGGAGGCGCCGGCGGGGACGAAGTCGACCTCCCAGCCCGCGTCGGCGACGGCGCGGGCCGTCGCACGACCGACGGCGGCGATGCGGGTCGTCGCGGGGATCGCGACGGCGTGCTGGCGGAGCTGCTCGACGCTCGCGGCGCTCGTGACGAACAGCCACGCGTAGGCACCGTCGGCGAGGGCCGTGAACGCGCGGTCGCGGGCGGCCGTGTCGCGCGGCGGCGCCGACGAGATGAGGGGGGCGACGACGGCCTCCGCGCCCCGGGCGTGCAGGTCGACGCGGACGCGTTCCCCCCACGCCCCGGCGCGAGGCACCAGGACGCGAGCGCCGTGCAGGCCGCCGGTCATCGGGACGACCCGGCCAGGTCGGCGAGGTCGGCGGCACCGCCCTCGAGCAGTTCGGCGACGACGTCGGCCGCAGCCGCATCGACGTCGACGTCCGGATCGAGGAGCCGCGAGGCGGCGACCGAGCGGCGGCCGTCCTCGGCGTAGACGTGCGCGATCAGTGTCACGGTGTCGCCGTGATGCTCTGCGTCGATCGCGACGGGGGCGGCGCAACCGGCCTCGAGCCGGCGGAGCACGGCGCGTTCGAGGTTCGCGGCGAGGGCCGTGTCGGCATCCTCGATGAGGCGCACGGCGTCGGCGACGGCGGCATCCCCGTCGCGGATCTCGACGGCCAGCGCACCCTGCGCGGCGGACGTCGGCCAGTCGAGCACCTGCGTGATGGCGGCGTCGCGGCCGATGCGACGAAGGCCGGCCTCGGCGAGGACGATCGCGTCGTACTGGCCGTCGGCGACCTTGCGCAGGCGGCTGTCGACGTTGCCGCGGATGCCCTCGACCACGAGATCCGGGCGCCGGGCGAGCACCTGGGCGACGCGGCGCGGCGAGCCGGTGCCGACGCGGGCGCCGGCGGGCAGCTCGTCGAGCGACAGCCCGTCGCGGGAGTGCAGGACGTCACGCTGCGAGGCGCGGACCGGCACGGCGCCCACGACGATGCCGGGGAACGGCGCCGTCGGCAGGTCCTTCATCGAGTGCACGAGGAAGTCGCACTCGTCCCGCAGCAGCGCGTCGCGAAGGGCCGTGGCGAAGACACCCGTGCCGCCCATCTGCGCGAGCGGCCCCGTGAGGACGTCGCCCTCGCTGGTGATGGGGACGAGTTCGACGTCTCGACCGGATGCCGCGGCCACAACATCCGCCACGTGCTGCGACTGGGTCGTGGCCAGCAGGCTCGCCCGGGTCCCCAGGCGCAAGGTCACGGCGCCACGCCCGACAGCGCCGGCTGGAAGCCGAGCCGCTTGTTCTCGCAGCAGCCGGGACGGCAGACGTCGTACCAGGGACCGAGGTCCGTCACCGCGGGGCGCTCGGCCGCGGGCGTGCCCTTCAGGCGCTCCTCGACGAGGTCGACGAGACCGGCTACGTAGGTCGGGTGCGTGCTGGGGGTCGCGGTGCGGACGGCGACGAGGCCGAGCTCCTCCGCGGTCTCCATCGCCTCCGTGTCGAGATCCCACATGACCTCCATGTGGTCGCTCACGAACCCGAGCGGCACGATGAGGACGGCCTTGCGACCACGCCCCGGGAGCTCCTGCATCGCGTCGTTGATGTCGGGCTCGAGCCACGGCACCTGCGGCGGGCCGGACCGGCTCTGGAAGACGAGCTGCCAGGCGCCGGGGAACCCGAGCCGCGAGATGATCTCCTCGCCGACGGCCAAGTGCTGAGCGACGTACGCGCCGCCCGGGCCGAATCCGCGCTCGGGCGGACCCGAGCGGTCGGCGTCGGAGGTGGGGATCGAGTGGGTCGAGAACAGGATCTCGACCTCGTTCGCGAGGTCGGTGATGCCGCGCTCGGCGAGCTCGGCGATGCCCGCTCGGATCCCGTCGACGAAGGGCGCGACGAAGCCGGGGTGGTCGAAGAACTGACGCACCTTGTCGATCTGCACGTCGGTCTGGTGACCGGTGGCCTCGACGGCGTCCGCGAGGTCCTCGCGGTACTGCCGGCACGAGGAGTACGAGCTGTAGGCGCTCGTGGCGATGGCGAGGAGCTTCCGCCGCCCGTCGGCGACGGCCGCGTCGATCGCGTCGGTGACGTACGGCATCCAGTTGCGGTTGCCCCAGTAGACGGGCAGGTCGAGTCCGCGGGCCGCGAGTTCGGCGTCGAGCGCCGCCTTCAGCTCGCGGTTGTGCTCGTTGATCGGCGACACCCCGCCGAAGTGGCGGTAGTGGTGCGCGACCTCCTCGAGACGCTCGTCCGGGATGCCGCGGCCCGCCGTGACGTTCCGGAGGAACGGGATGACGTCGTCCTGACCCTCGGGCCCGCCGAAGCCGAGCAGCAGGATGCCGTCGTAGTCGACGGGGATCGTGGTGTGCGGATCGCCCGCGCGCGCGCCCTCGGTCGCGTTCGGGATGACGGCGCCCTCGGCGACGACCACGCCGCGCGCGCGTGGCGGCTTGGGACGGAACTCCGGGTTCACGGATCCGATGTTCTCTGCACTCATGACAAGACCTCCGCCAGTTCGTCGATCTCCACGCGCCGCCCGGTGTAGAACGGCACCTCATCACGGACGTGACGTCGCGCGTCGGTGGCCCGGAGCTCCCGCATCATGTCGACGAGGCTGATCGGGTCGTCACTCTCGAGCGGCAGCAGCCACTCGTAGTCGCTGAGCCCGAACGTCGACACCGTGTTCGCGACGACGTCGCGGAAGACGGCGCCCTTGCGGCCGTGCTCGGCCAGCATGCGCGAACGGTCCTCCTCGGGGAGCAGGTACCACTCGTAGCTGCGGACGAAGGGGTACAGGCAGAGCCACCCGCGCGCGTGTTCGCCGCGGAGGTACCCGGGGACATGGCGCTTGTTGAACTCGGCCTCGCGGTGCACGCCCATCGCGCTCCACACGTTCGTGAAGGAGGCGAGGACGGCGGTCCGACGCAGCTGCCGGAGCGCCTTCTGGAGGGCGGCGGGGTCCTCGCCGTGCAGCCAGACCATCAGGTCGGCCTCGGCCCGCATGCCGGTCACGTCGTAGAGCCCGCGCAGGGTCACTCCGTCCGGAGCGAACCCGTCCGCGACGGCGCGCAGCGCGTCGAGTTCGCCCGCAGTCGGCGTGCCGATGCGCGGACGCGGTCCCGCGAGGATCGCGAACAGGGTGTAGCCGAGGCCGGGATCAGGCGTCTCGTCAGTGGACATGACGTACTCCTTCGGAGGGGGTGGGAGGGGTGGTGAGGTCGCAGGCGAGGGCGCGCGCGTGCGGGATGACCGAGGCGAGCCCGGTCCCGGCCGCGACGGCTCCCGCGAGACGGACGCCGCGCTCCGCCGCCGCGGCGGCGACCGCCTGGCGAACGGGCGGTGTCGCGACGGCGTCGGGCCACGAGACGGGGACGACACGGCGGACGTCCCCCGGCGAGACCCGGACCCCGGTCAGGGTGCGGATGGCGGCGGCGGCACCGGCGGCATCCGTCAGCTCGTCGTGACGGCCCTCGCGAGCGGACAGCCGCACGAGGTGAGACCCGGCGGGGAGGGCTGCAGCGGCCCATTGCCACTTCGCGTCGACGTGGGTCAGGGCCTTCGCGGCGCAGTCGACGTCGGGGGCCGCGATCACGCCCGACCCGACGGGGAAGGCGTCGAACCCGTCCGAGGCAACCTCGGCGACGACGAGCCCGACGGGTGGCGCCGGTGCGACGTCGATGCCCAGGAGTTCGGCGGCGGCGGTCGGCCCGGTCGCGATCACCACGGAGGCGGCCGACAGGGTCTCGTGGCCGAGGTCGACGGAGGTCGCGGTCACGGCACGCACCGGCGTCCCCGTGCGGATGACCGCGCCCGCGCGGAGCGCCACCGCCTCGAGCTCGGCGGCGAGACGCCACAGGCCACCCTCGACCCCGCGGACGGCCGACCCCGCACGGACGGCGGGCGCGAGCGCATCGACGGCGGCGGTCAGCGAACCGGCGGCCTGCGCCTTCTCCCACAGCACGGGGTGGAGCGAGGACAGCCGGACGGACTCCGCGCTCTGCGAGTAGACGCTCCGACACAGCGGCTCGACCAACCTCGCCGTGACACGTGCGCCGAAGCGGCTGGTCGTGAGCTCGGCGAGCGACGGTTCGGCGCCGACGGGCATCGGCAGGAGGCGCTCCTGGGCCGCCCGTCGGGCACCGCGACGACCGAGGATGCGCACGACGTCGGCCGCGAGAGGCTCCGCGGGCATGCCCACGAGCGCCCGACGCGGCAGCGGCGCGCGGTCCACCCGGCCGGACCGGCGGCGGAAAGCGACGTGCGCTCCCCCGGGGGCGGGTTCGACCAGCTGCACGGGCAGCCGCGCGTCGGCGACGAGATCGGCGACGCCCGTCGTGCGCGTGGCGAAGGATTCGGCGCCGAGGTCGACCTCGAGGCCCGCGGCCGCGCCGCGGCGCAGCATCCCCCCGGCGTCGTCGGATGCTTCGAGGAGGACGACGTCACGACCGGCCCGCGCGAGCTCCCACGCGATCGTCAGACCGGCGATACCGCCACCCACGATGATCACGTCGTGGGTCGCCTCGTGGGTCACGGCGCCCGCCAGTCGTGGACCGTCCGCACCACCGCCGAGATCGCATCGGGGTCGGCCTCCATGGGAACGCCGTGACCCAGGTTGAAGACGTGTGCGCGCGCGGCGAGGCCGTCCTCGAGGATGCGGTGGACCTCCGCCGTCCGCACGGCCTCGGGGGCGAACAGCAGCGCGGGATCGAGGTTGCCCTGCAAGGTCAGGTCGCGCCCGATGCGCTGACGCGCGTCGGCGAGGCGGACCCGGTAGTCAACGCCCAGCGCGTCGATGTCGGGGATGGCCATGTCGGCGAGGATCTCGCCGGTGCCGACGCCGAAATGCACGAGCGGCAGGCGATCGACGCCCTCGGGGAGCGGGAGCGATCGCGCGTGCTGCAGCGCGGCGACGGATGCCGGGAGCACCGATGCGCGGTAGTCGTCGGGGTTCAGCCCACCCGCCCACGAGTCGAACAGCTGGCCCGCGCTCGCGCCCGCCTCGATCTGGAGGGCGAGGAAGCGGCCGGTGACCTCGGCGAGCCACATCGTGAGGTCCCGCCATGCGGCCGGGTCCTCGTGGATGAGGCGCCGAGCCGCGAGGTGATCCTTCGACGGACCGCCCTCGACGAGGTAGGCAGCAAGGGTGAACGGGGCCCCGGCGAACCCGATGAGCGGCAACGGCTCACCGCGCTCTTCGGAGAGGTCGGCGAGCATGGCGGTCGTCCGGCCCACGGCATCCGCGATCGCCTCACCGCGCTCGGTCACGAGCGCCGGATCGATCGCCGTGGTGCGGGCGATGTCGGCGGCGGTCCGCAGCGGCTGGGAGAAGACGGGGCCGCGGCCCGCGGCGATCTCGACGTCGATGCCCAGGAGGGCGAGCGGCACGATGATGTCGCTGAAGAAGATGGCCGCGTCGACGCCGTGACGGCGGACCGGCTGCATCGTGATCTCACTCGCCAGGGCGGGGTCGAGGCAGGCCTCGATCATCGTCCCCTGCGAGCGCAGCGCACGGTACTCCGGCAACGAACGACCCGCCTGGCGCATGAACCAGACGGGGGTGATGTCGGGGCGGTCGCCCAGAAGTGCACGGACGAGCCGCGACTCGCGGGTGCGTGCGGCGACGAGGGGGTGGCTGAGGCCGGGAATGATGAACTCCTCGAATCGGTTAATCGATATACTAGTCGCGATCCAAGGGGGTTCTCCGCACCGTGCTCGTCTGCCTGACCGCGCATCAGCGCTCCACACCGTTCGACTCGCTCGAGCGGCTCTCGACGGTCGGCGACGACCTCGCAGAGCGTCTGTCCGCGGTCCACGACTCGGTGCGCGGCGCTGTGGTCCTCGCCACCTGCAACCGCTTCGAGGCCTACTTCGACCTCGCAGAGGAGCCCGACCTCGCCTCCCCCGTCCCCGCGATGGATGCCGCGATGGAGGCCATCGCCGGCGCCGCCGACATGGACTACCGGGCTCTCCGCGAGAACGTCGACTTCGCCCACGGCAATCAGGTCGCCCACCACCTCTTCACCGTCGCCTCCGGCCTCGACTCGGTCGCCGTCGGCGAGGACGAGATCGCCGGCCAGGTGCGCCGCGCGCTCGAGGCGGCCCGCGGGCGCGGACTGACCACCGCTCCCCTCGAGCACCTCTTCCAGCGCGCCACCGAGACATCGCGCGCCGTGAAGAACACGACGCGGCTGGGTGAATCCGGCCGCTCGCTCGTCCGTCTCGCGGTCGACCTGGTGAGCTCCCGCGTCGACTGGGACACCGCCCGCGTCCTGCTCGTCGGCACGGGTCGTTACGCCGCCGCTGCACTCGCCGCCCTCCGCGCGGTCGGGGCCACCGACATCCGCGTCCACTCCCGGTCGGGTCGCCAGCGCTTCGCGAACCGCGAGCACCTCGTCCACGTGAGCGTCGACGACTACGCGGCCGAGGCCGCCGCCGCCGATGTCGTCGTGACCTGCACCGCGACGACCGACACGTTCGCCCTCGAGGCCTTCTCGCACGCGACCGCCCGCGCCGGCAGCACGGCGGCGCAGGTCGTCATCGACCTCGGCCTCCCCCGCAACGTCGATCCCGAGGTGGCGCTCCTCCCCGGTGTCGAGCTCCTCGACCTCGAGACGATCCGCCTGCACGCCCCCGTCGACGAGGCCGAGACCGTCGGTCAGGCGCGCGAGATCGTCCAGGCCGCGGCTCAGCGCCACGCCGCGGCCCGACGGGTCCACGAGGTCGCGCCGTCGGTCGTCGACCTCCGCGGATTCGTCCACGGTGTCCTCGACGAGGAGCTCACCCGCGCCCGTCGCCGCGGCGACTCCCCCGAGGTCGAGACGGCCCTCCGCCACTTCTCCGGCGTCCTCCTCCACCAGCTCATCGCCCGCGGTCACACGCTCGCGTCGTCGGGGGCGGGTGCTGACTGGGCCGACGCGATCCGCACGGTGCTGCCGGGCGCCCGCGAGGGCATCTCCCCGGACGAGGGCGAACAGCCGTGAGTCCGAGCGTCACGCTGAAGGACATCGCGCGCGCCGCCGGCGTGTCGACGGCGGCCATCAGCCAGGCGCTCAACGACCGCGGCAGCATGCGCCCCGAGACCCGCGAACGGATCAAGGCGCTCGCCGCCGAACTCGGCTACGTCCCGAACCGTCACGCGGCCGCACTCCGGAGCGGGCGGACCATGACCGTCGGTTTCGTCATGGTCGACGACCCCGAGAGCGATCGACGCGGCGAGCTCCAGCGTGCCCGCAAGCTCATCTCGCTCGTCCGCGCCTCAGCGGAGCACGGGTTCACGGTCACAGTCCTGTCGGACTCGAACCCCGACCTCATCTCGGGGACGACCCTCGACGCGCTCTACGTCCCCGACGCCCGCGGCAACCAGCCCCTGCTGCACGCGGCGATCGCCCGCGGCATCCCGATCGTCGCGGACGACCAGTTCGTCGACGGCTCGCGGGGGCTCAGCATCCGCACGGGCTACGACGCCGCCGTCCGGGCGGGGCTCGACGAACTCGAGCGGGCGGGCGCCCAGCGGATCGTCTTCCTCACCGAGGACGGCCGACAGCCTCGAGACGAGATCGGCCGGGCCGCCTACGAGATCTGGAGCTCGGTCCGCGGGCGCGAGCCCCTCGTCCGGGCGGTGGATGCGTCCCGCCGCACCCTCCCGCGCCTCCTCACGGACGCCCTCGCCGACGGCGCGGACGCGATCTTCGCGGGCGCGGAGGACGGCCCCGACGTCTACCTGCAGCTCGAGGAGATGCGCCTCGTCATCCCCCGCGACGTGCAGCTCGTCGCCCTCTGCACGACCGACTGCGCGGTCAACCGCAGGCTCGGCGTCACGCACGTCTGCATCCGCCCGGACCTCGCCGCCGAGGCGATGTTCGAGACATTGCCCGCGGCGCTCCTGGACGACGCACCACGGGTCGTCGACCTGCCCTGGGAACTCGTGCCGGGGTCGACGACGAGGCCGCCCCTCACGATCGACTCGCGACGGAAGCCTCGGCCGAAGCGGGCTCAGTCGCTGAAAGCCCCGTAGACCTCGAGCGTGTTCTGCGCGAGCTGCGCGCAGAGCTCGTCGACCGGCATCCCCAGCTCGGCCGCCATGAAGCGCACCGTGACGGGCACCAGGTACGGCGCGTTGGGGCGTCCGCGGTGGGGCGTCGGCGTCAGGAACGGCGCGTCGGTCTCGACCAGGATCCGCTCGCGCGGGGTCACCGCAAGGGCGTCGCGGAGGTTCTGAGCATTCTTGAACGTCACGTTGCCGGCGAAGCTCAGCCAGTACCCGCGCTCGGCGCTGTAGCGCGCCATGTCGGCGTCGCCCGAGAAGCAGTGGAAGACGGTCCGCTCCGGGGCGCCGACGCGCTCGAGGGTCTCGAGGACCGCCCCGTGGGCGTCGCGGTCGTGGATCTGCATCGCGATGCCGTGGCGCTTAGCGATGTCGATGTGCGCCTCGAAGCTCTCGATCTGCGCGGGGATGCCGCTCTCGTCCGTCCGGAAGAAGTCGAGCCCCGTCTCCCCCACGGCCCGCACGCGCGGCTGGGCCGCGAGCTCGTCGATGACGGCGATCGCCTCGTCGAGACGGCCGGCCTGCTTGTAGGCGGGCGCTTCGTTGGGGTGGATGGCGACCGCGGCGAGCACGGCGGGGTGGGATGCCGCGGCCCACGCGGACCAGCGGGAGGAGTCGATGTCGCCGCCCGCCTGGACCACGCCGATCACGCCGACCGCGGCTGCGCGGGCGAGCTGCTCGTCGAGACCGCGCGGCTCGTCACCGTCTTCGATCTCGAGGTGCGCGTGGTTGTCGTAGACGGCGACCGGAAGGGGCTCCGGGGCGTCCGGCCACCGCACGTCCCGGGCGGATTGCTCGCGCTGGCGGACGTAGCCGCTCGGGTCGGTGGGGTCGGTCGTCATGCCGTCTGCTCGACGCGCGGGAACAGCGGCGCGAGGGTCTTCACCCGGCTGCCCGCGGGGAGCTGGCCCCACGTGCCCGCCTCGCGGAGCGGCTGCGCGGTGAGCTCGCCGGGGGCGCCCAGGGCGTCCCAGAGCGTCGCGGTCGACTGCGGCATGACCGGCGACAGCAGGACCGCGAGCGCGCGGAGCCCTTCGGCGGCCGTGTAGAGCACGGTCGACAGCCGTTCGCGCTTCGCCTCGTCCTTGGCGAGCGCCCACGGCTCGTTCTCGGTGATGTACCCGTTGAGGTCGTCGACGATCCGCCAGATGGCGGCGATGGCCTCGTCGGGGCGGAACGCGGTCATCGCGGCATCCGCAGCGGTCGCGGCTTCCGCCACCGTCCGCTGCACCCGGAGGTCGATCTCGGTGGGCTCGCCGGCGGTCGGCACGACGCCGTCGAAGTACCGGCCGATCATGGCGACGGTGCGCGAGGCGAGGTTGCCGAATCCGTTCGCGAGCTCGGCCTGATAGCGCGCCGAGAGGTCCTCCCACGAGAACGAGCCGTCCTGGCCGAAGGCGATCGCCGAGAGGAAGTAGTAGCGGTACGCATCCGATCCGAAGACGTCGGTGATCTCGGTCGGCGCGATGCCCGTGAGCTTCGACTTCGACATCTTCTCGCCGCCGACGAGCAGCCAGCCGTGCGCGAAGATCCCCTTCGGGACGTCGAGCCCTGCGGCCATCAGCATGGCGGGCCAGATGACGGCGTGGAAGCGCAGGATGTCCTTGCCGACCACATGGTAGGCCGGCCAGCGGCGCTCGAACTGCTCGGGGTCATCGCCGTACCCGACGGCGGTCGCGTAGTTCAGCAGCGCGTCGACCCACACGTAGATGACGTGCGAGTCATCCCACGGCACGCGGATGCCCCAGTCGAACGCGGAGCGCGAGATCGACAGGTCCTTGAGGCCCGAGCGGACGAACGAGACGACCTCGTTGCGCGCCGAATCCGGGCGCACGAAGTCGGGCTGGGTCTTGTAGAGCTCGAGGAGCCGGTCCTGGAACTCGCTGAGCTTGAAGAAGTAGTTCTTCTCCTGCAGGAGCTCGAGCGGCTTCGAGTGGATCGCGCACACCTTGAGGCCCTCGAACGGTCCGGTGCCGTCGACGATCTCGGCCTCGGGCTTGAACTCCTCGCAGCCGACGCAGTACAGCGCCTCGTACTCGCCCGCGTAGATGTAGCCGCTGTCGTAGAGCGCCTGCACGAAGGTCTTCACGCGCTCCTCGTGGCGGGGCTGCGTCGTGCGGATGAAGTCGTCGTTGGCGACGTCGAGCGTCCTCAGGAGCGGGAACCACGACTCCTCGACGAGCTTGTCGACCCACTCCTGCGGCGTGACGCCGTTCGCGGTCGCGGCGCGGAGCATCTTCTGCCCGTGCTCGTCGGTGCCGGTGAGCATCCAGGTGTCGTCCCCCGACTGGCGGTGCCAGCGCGCCAGCGTGTCCACCGCCACCGACGTGTACCCGTGCCCGATGTGGGGCAGATCGCTCGGGTAGTAGATGGGGGTGGTGATGTAGAAGGAGCCGCCGGAAGTCACCTGGAGATTCTACGGGCGACGCGGCACCCGCCGTCGTTCATGACGGGTGCTCCGCCCTCGGAGGCTCAGGCGCTCGCGCGCGGCACGAGCGTCGTGGGCAGCACGATCGATCCGCCGGCGCCCCCGTCGACGACGTCGAGGAGCACCTCGACCATCCGGCGCGAGATCTCGGTCCACGGCTGACGCATCGTGGTCAGCGGCGGGTCGGTCGTCGCCGCGAGTCCCGAGTCGTCGAATCCCGCGACCGCGACGTCCTCGGGTACGCGCCGTCCGGCCTTGCGGAGAGCGGCGATCGCGCCCACGGCCATGACGTCGGATGCCGCGAACACCGCGTCGATGTCGGGAGCGCGCCCGAGGAGACGGGTCATGGCGGCCTCGCCTGCGACGCTGGAGTAGACGTCCTGCTCCACGAGGGCCGGGTCGAACTTCTCGCCCATCTCCTCGCGGAACCCCACCAGCCGGTAGCGACCGCCCGGAGTGTCGTCGGGTCCCGTGATGACGGCGATGCGCTCGTACCCGCGGTCGAGGAGGTGGCGGGTCATCTCCCGCGCCGACCCCTCCTCGTCGACCGACACCGTCGGGACGTGGGCGCGGTCCCCGAGCGGGACTCCCGAGCACACCGTCGGCACCCCGGCCGCCGTCAGCGAGGCGAGGAGCGGGTTGGACTCATGCGACGAGATGAGGAGCACACCGTCGACGTGCCCCGCGCGGACGTACCGCTCGATGTTGGCGTACTGCGACGGATGCTCCGCGATGAGCAGCACGAGGGTCATGTCCCGAGCGGCGAGAGCTTCGGTCGCGCCGCGGAGCAGCAGGGCGAAGGTGGGGTCGGCGAACAAGAGGTGCTGCGGCTCCGTCAAGAGGAACGCGACCGAGTTCGCCCTGCCCGTGGCGAGGGCCCGCGCGGCGTGACTGACGGTGTAGCCCGTGGCCTGGATGGCGGCTTCGACCGCGAGGCGGGACTCCTCCGACACCCAGCGACCGCCGTTGATCACCCGCGAGACGGTGCCGTGCGAGACGCCCGCGACCTCCGCGACGTCGCGGATGGTGGGACGCCTGCGCTCGGAGGGGAGGACCACGCGCCGACTCTATACCCCGGGCGCCCTCCGCCCGGACGGGGACTGGGACCGGTCACAATCCGGTAACGGGGGCCGGTCTGGCCGCGGCATCCCGCATAGACTCCGTGACGAACCTGTTACCGGTCCCAGCCGCCTCTCGGAGGCGCGACGGGGACGGAGCCCGATCGATGAGGATGGCTCTCGCACCATGACGACCCCCGCTTGGCCGCACCTGGACGGCATCGCCTACGGCGGTGACTACAACCCGGAGCAGTGGCCCCGCGAGGTGTGGGACGAGGACGTGCGCCTCATGCGCGAGGCCGGCGTCACCATGGTGAGCATCGGCATCTTCTCGTGGGGTCTCCTCGAGATCCGCGAGGGCGAGTTCGACTTCGCGTGGCTCGACGACATCATCGCCCTCCTCCATGAGAACGGCATCGCCGTCGACCTCGGCACCCCGACCGCCTCTCCCCCGGCGTGGTTCTTCGCGCAGTACCCCGAGGCCCGCACCGTCACGAAGGACGGCGTGCCGATGGGCTTCGGCGCCCGCGGCATGGTCTCGCACTCGGCGCCCGAGTACCGCGCAGCGATCGCCCGCATCGCCGGCGCTCTCGCCGAGCGCTACGGCGATCACCCGGCCGTCGTGCTGTGGCACATCCACAACGAGTACGGCGTGCCCGTCGGCGAGGACTTCTCCCCGCACTCCGTCCGGGCCTGGCGTCTCTGGCTGCAGGCGAAGTACGGCGAGATCGCCGGCCTCAACGCCGCCTGGGGCACCGCGTTCTGGGGGCAGCACTACGAGGAGTGGGACCACGTCGGCGCACCCGCCGCCGCCCCGTCGACCATCAACCCCGCGCAGAAGCTCGATTGGGCGCGGTTCACGGACGAGATGCTGCGGGAGTGCTTCCGCATCGAGAAGGCCGCGATCCGTCAGCACGCCTCGCAGCCCATCACGACGAACTTCATGGCCAACCAGCACCATGGCGTCGACCTCTGGGCCTGGGCGGACGAGGTCGACATCGTCTCGGACGACCACTACCTGTGGGCGGCCGACGAGGAGGGCGAGATCGGCCTGGCGATCGCCGCCGATCTCAGCCGCTCCGTTGGAGCCGGCAAGCCCTGGATCCTCATGGAGCACTCCACCTCCGCCGTCAACTGGCAGCCGCGGAACGTCGCGAAGCGCCCCGGTGAGATGACGCGGAACTCGCTGAGCCACCTCGGGCGCGGAGCCGACGGCATCCTCTTCTTCCAGTGGCGCGCGGGACGCTCCGGCGCCGAGAAGTTCCACTCCGCGATGCTGCCGCACGCCGGTACCGAGTCGCGTGTCTTCCGCGAGGTCGTGGACCTCGGAGCGAAGCTCGGCCGTCTGGCCGAGGTACAGGGGTCGCGCGTCGAGGCCGACGTCGCCGTCCTGTGGGACTTCGAGTCGTTCTGGGCGCAGGACCTCGAGTGGCGCCCGTCCGAGGACGTCAGCCACGACGAGCGCATCAGGGCTTTCTACGAGCGGCTCTGGCGCGACGACATCACCGTCGACTTCGCCCTCCCCGGGCATGACCTCTCGCGCTACCGTCTCGTCGTCGTCCCGTCGCAGTACCTGCTGACCGCAGCGGATGCCGCGAACCTCACCGCCTACGTCGCGCAGGGCGGCACCCTCGTCGTCTCGTTCTTCTCCGCCGTCGTCGACGAGAACGATGCCGTCCACCCCGGCGGCTACGGCGCCGTGCTGGCGGATGCGCTCGGCGTCCGCGTCGAGGAGCACCTGCCCCTGCGCGAAGGACACGTCACCGGCATCCGCGTCGACGATCACGTCTTCGCCGCCGACATCTGGCAGGAGGATCTCGTCGTCACCACCGCCGACGTCCGCGCGACCTACACCGCCGGGCCCGCCGAGGGCCGTCCCGCCGTGACGCGGAACGTCCACGGTGACGGTGTCGGCTGGTACATCAGCACACGACCGGATGCCGACGGCCTCCGCGCGATCATGCGCGAGGTCTACGCCGACGCGGGTGTCGACGTGCCCGGCACGCCTGACGGCGTGGAGACGATCGTGCGCCGAGGAGCCGACTCCGACTACCTCGTCGCGATCAACCACGGCACCGAACAGGTATCGCTCACGACCACCGGAACCGACCTGCTCACGCAGGCCGACGTCCGGGACACGCTGGTGCTGGCAGGAGGCGACGTCGCCGTCGTCCGCCTGGCGCACACAGCCCACCGGGGCGATCGATGACCGATCGACTCGCGACGGGACACCGTCGAACGCACTGAGAGAAAAGCCGTCGCAGCCACCCGGCCGCGACGATCACACACCGGTCGTGACGGCGCGACCTCGCCAGAGGCCCGCCGGATCGACCACACCCGGAAGGAACATCCATGCGCAAGATGGGTATCGGCATCGCCGCATTGGCGGCGGGCTCCCTCCTGCTGGCCGGTTGCGCCGGCGGCAGCAGCACCACCACCCCGGCACAGTCGGAGTCAGCGGCTCCGATCGACGCAAGCGGCGTGACCCTCACCGTCTGGACCGACGAGAACCGCGAGCCCGCCATCAAGGCCGCCGCGAAGACGTTCGAGGAGGAGACCGGCGCGAAGATCGATCTCGTCCAGAAGAACTTCGGCGACATCCGCAACGACTTCACCAACCAGGTGCCCACGGGCAAGGGGCCCGACATCACGATCGGCGCGCACGACTGGCTCGGCGGTTTCGTGCAGGCGGGTGTCGTGGCGACCGTCGACCTCGGCGAGAACGCCTCCAAGTTCGAGAAGGTCGCGACCGACGCGTTCACGTACGACGGCCAGACCTACGGTCTGCCCTACTCGCTCGAGAGCGTCGCGCTCGTCCAGAACACCGACCTCGTCGGCGAGGACGCACCCGCGACCTTCGACGACATGATCGCGGCGGGCACCAAGTCGGGCGCCGAGCGTCCGTTCGTCATCAACACGGAGAGCTCGAAGGGCGACGCGTACACGATGTACGGGCTCCAGACCTCGTTCGATGCGCCGGTGTTCGTGCAGGACTCCTCCGGGTCCTACACGAAGGACGTCGGCATGGGCGGCGATCCCGGCACCGCATTCGCCACGTGGCTCGGCGAGCACGGCGAAAAGGGCTCGGGCGAGATCTCGACCACGATCGACTACGACACCAACAACGAGCTGTTCGCCTCGGGCAAGGCCGCGTACACGATCCAGGGTCCCTGGGCCGTCAAGGCGCTGACCGATCAGGGCGTGAAGATCAAGGTCAACCCGATCCCGTCGGCCGGCGGCGAGACGGCATCCCCGTTCGTCGGCGTGCAGGGCTTCTACATCAGCGCCGAGAGTGCGAACGCCCTCGTCGCCCAGGAGTTCGTCACCAAGTACCTCGCGACCTACGAGGCGCAGAAGGCCCTCTACGAGGCGGACCCCCGCATCCCGGCCTGGTCCGACCTGGCCGAGGAGGTCTCGTCCGACCCCGTGATCGCCGGTTTCGCCGCCTCGGCGAAGAACGGTGTGCCCATGCCGAGCATCCCTGAGATGGGTTCGGTCTGGGACCTCTGGAACGCCGCTCAGGTGCAGGTCATCAAGGGTGCGGACCCGAAGGGGACCTGGACCAAGATGGTCGCCGACCTCGAGAAGACCATCGGCTGACACGCTTCCGGGGGCGGGGCTGCGACGCCTCGCCCCCGGAGACCACTTTCCTCGAGAGGGAGACGACATGACGGCTCTGCAGAGCCCCACCCTGCCGGAAGAAGCACCGCCGGCTGCGGAGTCCCACGCCCGGCGCTGGTCAGGCCTCGGCTGGGGCTTCCTGGTCAAGCTGGTGCTGATGGGCCTCATCAACGCGGTGGGCCTGCTGGGCATCATCGCCGCGTTCCAGGCACAGTCCTGGATCGTGTTCGGCGTCGCCCTGGCGCTGCTCCTCGCAGCCGACGTCGTCTACTTCACCAAGAAGGCACTCCCGCTGAAATACCTGCTGCCGGGACTTTCGTTCCTGCTCGTGTTCCAGGTGTTCATCTTCCTGTACACGGGGTACATCGCCTTCACGAACTACGGCGCCGGCCACATCGGCTCGCAGGAGCAGGCGGTCGCCGCCTCGCTCGCCCAGGGGGAGCGCCGCGTCGAGGGTGCCCCCACCCTCCCCCTCACCGTCGTCGAACGCGGCGGCGACCTCGGCTTCGCCGTCGTCGAGGACGGCCAGCTCCTGGCGGGCTCCGCCGACGACCCGCTCAGCGCGGTCGGCCCCGCTCCCGCCTCGGGCGCCGCGACCGAGGTCCCCGGCTGGTCCGTCGTCCCTCGCAACCAGATCATCGGCGACCAGGCGACGCAGCAGGCCGTCATCGACCTCCGCGTCCCCGTCTCGGACGATCCCAACGACGGCTCGATCCGCACTCGCGACGGGTCCAGCGGCGCGGTGTACCAGTCCACGATGACCTGGGATGCCGAGACGCAGACGATCACCGACAGCGCGACGGGTCTCGTCTACACCGCGAGCCCCACCGGCAACTTCGTCGCCGACGACGGGACGACACTCCCCACCGGGTGGGTCGTGAACGTGGGCTTCGACAACTTCGTGAAGCTGTTCACCGACGCGACGATCCTCGAGACGCTGGGACTCGTCACCGGCTGGACCTTCGTCTGGGCGGTGCTGTCGGTCCTCATCCCGTTCGCGATGGGGCTCGTCTTCGCACTCATCTTCAACGATCCGCGGGTGCGCGGCCGGAAGATCCTCCGGACCCTGTTCATCCTCCCGTACGCGTTCCCGGCGTTCATGTCCGCACTGCTGTTCCGCGGCATGTTCAACGCGGAGTTCGGCGTCATCAACGAACTCTTCTTCGGCGGCGCGAACATCGACTGGCTCGGGGATCCGTGGCTCGCGCGCGGCGCGGTGCTCTTCGTGAACGTCTGGCTCACCTACCCGTACTACTTCCTCGTGTGCACCGGCGCCCTGCAGGCTCTTCCGCAGGATGCCCTCGAGGCGGCGTCGATCGACGGGGCGGGCCGGTTCCGCCAGCTGCGGGCGATCATCCTGCCGCTCGTGCTCGTGTCGACGGCGCCGCTGCTGATCTCCTCCTTCGCGTTCAGCTTCAACAACTTCACGATCATCTACATGTTCAACGCCGGCGGGCCCGCGATCCCCGGCGCACCGTACGCACTCGGGTACACCGACATCCTCATCTCGGCGATCTACGACATCTCCGGAGTCTCGGGGGGCAAGGCCGACTACGGCCTCGCGAGCGCCCTGTCGATCCTCGTGTTCGTCGTGGTGGGCGCTGTGTCGGCCCTCGCATTCCGTCAGACCAAGAAGCTCGAGGAGTACCAGTGATGTCCGCTCCCTCCCCCGCCGCGACCACCGCGACGATCACGACCGGTTCGTCCGCGACTCGCACCGCCGCCCTGCGTCCCGCGCAGCGCAAGCGCTGGGTGCTCGAGGTCGGCTGGAAGTACCTGATCGCCGCGGGGCTCCTCTTCTACGCGATGTTCCCGCTCGTGTACGTCCTGTCGGCGTCGTTCAATCCGAACGGCACCTTGTCGGCGGCGAACGCGTTGTTCTCCGTCATCGACATCGGCAACTACGCCGCCCTCGCCAACACGAGCTACTGGGCCTGGTACGGCAACACGCTCCTCGTCGGCGGCGCGTCCGCGGCGGGAGCGGTCCTCATGGGCGCGGCGGCTGCTTACGCCTTCTCGCGATTCCGGTTCTCCGGCCGGCGGATCAGCCTGACGGCGCTCCTGATCGTCCAGATGTTCCCGCAGGCGCTCGCGTTCGTCGCGATCTTCCTGATGCTGCTGACCCTCGGCGAGGTGTTCCCGGTCCTCGGGCTCAACTCGAAGATCGCTCTCATCTGCGTGTACCTCGGTGGCGCGCTGGGCGTGAACACGTTCCTCATGTACGGCTTCTTCAACACGATCCCGATGGAGATCGACGAGTCGGCCAAGATCGACGGCGCCACCCACGCCCAGATCTTCTGGCGCCTCATCATGCCGCTCGTGACCCCGATCCTCGCCGTCGTCGGCCTCCTCGCCTTCATCGCGGCATTCGGCGACTACATCATCGCGAAGATCGTCCTCGTCTCGGAGGACAACTGGACCCTCGCCGTCGGCATGTTCCAGTGGGTCTCGAACCAGCTCGCCAGCAACTGGGGTCTGTTCGCCGCCGGGGCCATCCTCGCCTCGATCCCCGTGCTGGCACTGTTCCTGTCGCTGCAGCGCTACATCGTCGGCGGCTTGACGGCCGGCTCGGTCAAGGGCTGAGCGGCTTCTTCGCCGCGACGGCGGCACGGTAGAGGTCTCGCGAGGGCAGTCCGGTCTCTCGCGAGACCTCGCCGGCGGCATCCTTCAATCGGATGCCGGAGGCCACGAGCGCCTGCACCTGGGCGACGGCGTCGTCCTCACTGACGGCACGGACGCTCGCCCCCTCGACAACGACGACGATCTCGCCGCGGACGCCCTGGGCGGCCCACTCCGCCAGCTCGCCGAGCGGGCCGCGGACGACCTCCTCGTGCAGCTTCGTCAGCTCGCGGCAGACGGCCGCGCGACGGTCCACCCCGAACGCCTCGGCCATCGCGGCGAGCGTGTCGGCGAGGCGGGACGGCGCCTCGAAGAAGACCATGGTGCGCGCCTCGGAGGCCAGGGCGCCGAAGACCGTCCGCCGCTCCCCCGCCTTGCGGGGCGCGAAGCCTTCGAACGTGAAGCGGTCCGTCGGGAGGCCCGCGAGGGCGAGCGCGGTGATCACGGCGCTCGGACCCGGGAGCGCCGTCACGTCCACGCCCTGCTCGACGGCGGCCGCGACGACCGCATAGCCGGGGTCGCTGACCGTCGGCATCCCGGCGTCGCTCAGCAGCAGGACGTCCTCGGTCGCGGCGAGCGCGACGAGCTCCGCGGCGCGCTGCTTCTCGTTGTGATCGTGCAGGGCGATGAGGCGCGGCCGATTCTCGATGCCGAGGGCCTGCAGCAGGCGCTGGGTGGTGCGGGTGTCCTCGGCGGCGACGATCGTCGCGTCCTCGAGGGCGGTGCGCAGGCGCCCGGTCGCGTCACCCAGATTTCCGATCGGGGTCGCGGCGAGGATCAGCACCGCCCCAGCATAGGCTGGTCGCCGTGAGCTCGACCGCGGAACCGTTGCTGCCCGCGGCCCCGCTGCGGCCCCGCCTCGGCGCCCGCATCGATGCCTGGCGCGGCCGGATCCTCCGTCATCCGGCGGCCCGCTGGCTCGCCCCCCTGCTCGTGACGCTGCTCGCCGGCATCCTGCGGGTGTGGAACGTCGGCCACCCGCACGCGATCGTCTTCGACGAGACGTACTACGTGAAGGATGCCTGGAGTCAGTGGAACCTCGGCTACGCCGCCACGTGGCCCGACGGCGCCGACCAGCGCTTCGCGGACGGTGAGACCGACATCTACACGCGGGAGCCGAGCTTCGCGGTGCATCCGCCGCTCGGCAAGTACCTCATCGGTGCGGGCATGGCCCTGTTCGGCCCGACCTCGTCGTTCGGCTGGCGCTTCGCCGTGGCCCTCGCGGGCACCCTCGCCGTCCTCGTCCTCTATCTGATCGCGTGGCAGCTGACCCGGTCGATCGCGTTCAGCACGGTCGCGGCGGGGCTGATGGCGATCGACGGGCTCGCGATCGTCATGAGCCGGGTCGCGATCCTCGACATCCTGCTCACGTTCTTCGTCCTCCTCATGGTGTGGTTCGTCCTCCTCGACCGGCGGCGTCACCTCGACCGCCTCGCCCGGGCCATGCTCCGACGGGATGCCGCGGGCCGCGTCTCGTGGTGGGGTCCGGTCCTGTGGGGCCGGCCGTGGCTGGTCGCCGCGGGCATCGCCGGCGGTGCGGCGTGCGGGGTCAAGTGGTCGGGGGCATGGGTCCTCGGGGCGCTCGGTCTGTACGTCGTCGTCAGCGACGCGCTCGCCCGGCGCCGCCTGGGCGTCTACTTCTGGCCGGCGGATGCCGTCCGCCAGGGCGCCGCGTCGTTCCTCCTGCTCGTGCCGGTCGCCGTCGTCGTCTACCTCTCGACGTGGATCGGGTGGTTGACCACCGACGGCGGGTACGGCCGTCACGACGTCGACGCGACCCCGGCGCAGGGCTTCTGGTCGTGGGTCCCGCTGCCCTTCCAGAACCTCTGGCACTATCACGAGACGATCTACACGGCGACGGCCGAGATCACCTCGACGCATCCGTACGCGAGCCCCGCCTGGCAGTGGCCGCTCCTGCTCCGACCCACCTCGATGTACGTCGGGAACACCGCGAACACCGTCGACGGATGCGCGAGCGCCCGCGGGTGCATCGAGATCCTGTACTCGATGCCGAACCCGCTGCTGTGGTGGCTCGGCGTGCTCGCCGTCCTCTGGATCGCCGTCCACGGGGTCCGCACCCGCGACTGGCGCGCAGCCGTCGTGATCGTCGGCGTCGGCGCCTCGTACGTGCCGTGGCTGTTCTACCCCGATCGCACGATCTTCCAGTTCTACACGGTCCTGATCCTCCCGTTCATGGTGCTGGCGCTGACCTTCGCGCTGCGCGCCCTGTGGGGTTCGCCGGGCCGGATCGATGCGACGGGTCGGATCGTCGCGCGCCGGATCGTGCTCCTCGTCCTGGCGCTCGTCGTCGCGCTGTCGGTGTTCTGGTACCCCCTCTGGGCCGCCATCCGCGTGCCGTACGAGTTCTACTGGCTGCACAACTGGCTGCGCGGATGGGTCTGACCGCGCGCCGTCAGTAGGCTGAGCACGTGTTCCGCTACCCCACCCCGACGCTCGCCGCCGAGTCGGGGTACGCCATTGCTGGCGATCGGTTCGCCATCCTCCTCGGATCGGGCGTCGCCGAGGGTGTCATCGCGCGGCTGTGGAACTCGGCCGTCGCCGACACGGCGGTCCTCGAGGACGTCCTGAGCGTGCTCGTGGCGGGCGGCATCCACGACCTGCCCGACTTCGCGATCGCGGAGTTCCCCGACGACGACGCGCAGCCGGTGCGCGTGGCCGTCCGCGGCGCCGCCATCGTCGAGACCTCCGATCGCACGCGCGTGTCCGGGGCCGATGCGCGGACCTGGATCGAGACGGCGCTCGCGGGGGCCGTCGGCATCCGTCTCGCCCTCGACGGCGGCGCGACGGGCGGCGACCTGCTGCCCCTCGGGCTCGGGGTCACCCGCGCCGACGAACTGTCGTGGGGGCGCCCCTTCCCCGCGGGCCGCGAGCCCGACGCCGAAGTGACGCCCGCCGCCGAGGGCGAAGAACCCCCCGGCACCCTCGCGCCCGTCACCGTCGCCGTCCCCACGATCACGCCGCCCGTCCGGCCCGCACCCGCAGCGCCCGCTCCGACTCCCCGCGACGAGGAGATCGACGTCCTCCAGACGATCTCGGTCGACCGCAGCCTGTTCGCCCGGCTCTTCGAGGACGACGACGAGCTCGAGCTGCCCGACTTCCTGCGCGAGGACGACCAGCGCCCCGACGGCGGCGACATCCCCGACGAACGCACCCTCTTCGGCTCGCGTCGCGCCGCAACCGGGGCGGTCTACGGCCTGCGCCTTCCCGGCGGGCGGACGGTCCCCCTCGACCGGCCCGTGATCCTCGGGCGCGGCCCCCGGCAGGCCGGTCACGCCGGTGCGCGCATCGAACGCGTCTCCTCGCCGCACAAGGAGATCTCGGGCACGCACCTCGAAGTGGTGCTCGACGGGACGACCCTCGTGGTCCGCGACCTCGACTCGACGAACGGGACGATCGTGCGTCCGCCGACGGGCGCCGCGGCGCTCCTGCGCGGCGGCGCGGCCTCGCGGGTGCCGCTCGGGACCGAGCTCGACCTCGGCGACGGCGTGACCGCGGTGTTCGATGTGCTCGACCCCTCGACGGCGGGATGACCGACCGCGTGTCCCACAGGCTTCCGTCCACGCCACCCGGTCTCTCGGGGTTCACGTACGTCCGTCCGCTGGGTGCCGGAGGTTTCGCCGACGTCTTCCTGTTCGAGCAGAACCTGCCGCGGCGTCCCGTGGCCGTGAAGGTCCTCCTCGAAGACGTCGTCGACGAGAACGTGCTGCGCATGTTCAACGCCGAAGCCGATGTCATGGCCCGCCTCAGCGCCCACCCCTCGATCCTCACGATCCACGAGGCATCCGTGTCGGCCGACGGACGCCCCTACCTCGTGATGGAGTACTGCCCGACCTCGCTCACCCACCGCTACCGGCGCGAGGAGATCCCCGTCGCCGAGGTGCTGCAGCTCGGGGTGAAGATCGGCTCCGCACTCGAGACCGCCCACCGCGCCGGGCTCCTGCACCGGGACATCAAGCCGTCGAACATCCTCGTCACCGCCTTCGGTTCGCCCGTCCTCTCGGATTTCGGCATCGCCGCCGCCGTCGAGGCCCGACCGGACGCCGAGGAGGTGTTCGCGATGTCCGTGCCGTGGTCGGCGCCCGAGATCGTCGACGAGCGGGTCTCGGGTTCCATCGCGGCCGAGGTCTGGAGTCTGGGCGCCACCGTGTACTCGCTGCTCGCCGGCCGCAGTCCCTTCGAGCGCTCCGGCCGCGGCCAGAACACCCGCGACCAGCTCAAGGCGCGGATCCGCAAAGCGGTGTACACGCCCGTCGGTCGCCCCGACGTCCCCGCCGAGGTGGACGCCGTCCTCGCCCGCGCCCTGAGCCGGGACCCCGCCGCCCGGCATCCGTCCGCCGCGGCCTTCGCTCACGACCTGCAGCTCATCCAGCACCGGATGGGGCTCCCCCACACTCCCCTCGAAGTCGCCGTCGACGAGTGGGCCGCAGCCGGGGCGACCGTCGACTTCGACGATGACCGCCTGCGCGGTCCGGTGCGTCCGAGCGTCGCGTACGAGTCGGCCCGGCCCGCGCGTCGCAAGTCTGGCCCTCCCCGTCGCCCCGACGAGGGCACCATCCTCGCAGGCGCCGAGCCCGCGCCGCGGCTGAGTCGCACCGCCGTGATCGCCCTCGCCGTCGGCGCGGGCGTCGCGCTCACCCTGGCGGGCGCCGCCACCACGTTCTTCCTCCTCGGCGGAGCGGGCTGAATGGCAGGCCTGCCCCGGGAGCGACCCCGCATCCGCCGGTCCACGTGGATCGGCGTGGGTGCGGTCACCGCCGTCGTCGCGGTCGTCGGCACCCTCGCGGTCGTCTGGCCGGGATACGACGCGCAGCAGACGCCCGTCGACGATCCGACGGTCTGGGCGCTGCAGACCGGCGCCGGGAGCGGGTACGCCCGGGTCAACCTCGACCTCGGCGAGGTCGACACCGTCAAGCAGGTGGTCAACGGGACGCAGGTGGCGCAGACCGCCGACCGGCTGTTCGTCTTCAGCGAGGGCGGCTCGGCCTACTCCGACGTCGACCTCGCCCAACCCGCCGACCTCACCGGCGAGGATGAGGACGCCTCCTCCCCCACACCGGCCGGAACGGTCGACATCGTCTCGGCGGGCGACGCGATCGCCTACCGGACCGAGGGCGGCGGCGTCTTCGGCGCGACCCTGTCCAGCGGCGGCGCGGTCTCGCCGATCGATCCGTACGCCGACGTGGACCGGGACGCGAACGAGCAGGGTCCCCGCTTCTCGGCATCCGCGGTCGCCGTCGACGCCGACGGCGTCGTGTACGCCTACTCGGCGCCCGAGAAGGTCGTCGTCCGGGCCGAAGCGGCCACGGGGCGCATCCTCGGTCAGGATCCGACCCCGATCGCCCCCGTCGACGCGCAGCTCAGCGCGGTCGGCGGTCGCTGGGTGCTCTA
Organism: Microbacterium aquilitoris; assembly: GCF_031932285.1. NCBI lineage: Bacteria > Bacillati > Actinomycetota > Actinomycetes > Micrococcales > Microbacteriaceae > Microbacterium > Microbacterium aquilitoris. Next base: position 543,840 of record NZ_JAUZVT010000002.1, on the reverse strand, counting down.
CGACGTCGCGACGGGCGACGTCGCCGTGGCGGATCGGGACGACGTCGTGTCGACGACGCCGGCGGCCGGGGCGCTGCTGCAACGGGCCGCGACGAGCGGGGACGCGGCCGTCATCGCCGATCCGGCCGGGATCACGCGCGTGCCGCTCGACTCCGGCGCCGCGGATCGGCCGCTCGAATCCCCCGGGCTCGGCACACCGGCCGTGCCGACTCCCTCCGGCGGGGCGGTCTCGGCTGCGTGGCTCGGCGACGGCACCGGCGGCGGGACGCTGTGGTCGAGCGCGGCCCCGACGCAGAGCGCGCCTCTGGACTACGCCGGCGCTGACATCGGCGACGGCGTCGATCCCGTGTTCGTCGGCAACGGGTCGCGCCTGGCGCTGAACGACCGCGGATCCGGCTGGGTCTGGCGTGTCCCCGACGGTGCGCTCATCCCCTCGTCGCAGCAGTGGCGCGTCGAGGACACGAGCGAGGCCGCCCCCGACACCGACGACCCCGTCGAACGGGTGCTCGACCCCAAGCCGCCCGTCGCGGTCGACGACGAGTTCGGGGTGCGCGCCGGTTCCGTCGCGCTCCTGCCCGTCCTCCTCAACGATCACGACCCCAACGAGGACGTCCTCAGCATCGACGCGGGCGGATTCGACGGGGCGGACGCCGCCTTCGGGTCGGCGACGCTCACCGGCGCCGAGCAGCAGATCGCCCTCGACGTCGCGCCGGACGCGACCGGTACGACCACCTTCCGCTACCGCGTCACCGACGGTACCTCGGCCGGCGGGCGCCTCTCGGAGTACGCGACCGTGACGGTGCGCGTCGTGCCCGAAGAGGACAACGCGGCACCGGTCTGGTGCGGGGTGCCCGGATGCCTCGCCACCTGGCCCGCGCTCTCGGTCGCCCCCGGCGGCACCGTCTCGGCCGACCTGCTCCGGGGCTGGGTCGACCCCGACGGCGACCCCGTCTACCTCTCCGGCATCGACGGAGCCCCCGCGGTGGGGACCGCGACGACGTCGCCGGAGGGCGAGTTCACCTACCAGCATCCCGATCCGAGCGCGACGGACGCCGCCGGCATCCCGGTCGCGGTGGTCGTCTCCGACGCGCGGGGAGCGACGACGACGCAGACGGTGACGGTGCAGGTCACGCCCGCACCCGAGCTGTCGGCCGAGTCGTTCGCGGTGAACGGTGTGGTCGGCGAGCCGCTCGACGTCGACCTCACCCCCTACGTCACCGGGGCGTCGGGACCCCTCGCGCTCGGCTCGCTCGTGGCTCTCGACGCCGACCGCGTGAGCGCGACCCCCAACCCCTCCGCGCTGCGCATGAACGTCGTGGCGAACGAGCCGGGCTCGTACGTCGTGCAGTACTCGGTGCGAGACGGTGTCGGCGAGGCATCCGCCATCGCACGCGTCACCGTCCGCGCACCCGAGGACACCGTCGTGACGACACCGCCGCTCACCGCGTTCGTCCGTCCCGGCGAGGACGCGACGATCGACGTCGCGTCGGCCGCGGCGAACCCGGCCGGCCTCGTGCTGCTCCTCGACGACATCCGACCCGACAGCGACCCGACCGCGTCGCTCAGCGTCGATCTCGTGGGGCAGAGCCTCCTGCGGGTCAGTGGGACGACCGACGACGGCACACCGGGACGCCTCGGCGTCGTGCGCTACCGCCTGAGCGACGGCGGGGCGGATGCCGCCGGTGCCGAGGGCGAGCTGACCGTCATCCTCCTGCCGGCCGGCTCGGCCGAGCAGCCGATCGCCGTCGACGACGCCGTGACGGTCCGCGGCGGGACCCAGGTCGACATCCCCGTCCTCGACAACGACCACACGCCCACCGGGGCCCTCATCGCGATCGACCCGTCGTCGGTGGTCAACGAGACCGGCGGCGGCCTCGCGTTCGCCTCGGGACGCGTCCTGCGCTACCTGGCGCCGCGCGCGGCGGGTACGTACGCGCTGACGTACACGGTGTACCGGTTGGGCTTCCCCGAGGTGACCGACACGGCGCGGGTGACCGTCACCGTCACCGGCGGCGACGAGAACCGCGACCCGGTCCCGCGGACCCTCGTCGGGCGGGTCGTCGCGGGCCAGTCCGTCACGATCGGCTTCGACCGGTTCGCCGTCGACCCCGACGGCGACGACGTGTCGCTCGACGCCATCACGACCCAGCCCGCCGAGGGATCGGCGACCATCTCGGCCGACGGCCAATCGATCGTCTACACGAGTCGCGAGGGCGTCTCGGGTCAGGTGCGCTTCGGCTACCAGGTGAAGGATGCCCGGGGCCGGACGGGCGTCGGCGAGGTGCGCGTCGGCGTCATCGCCCGTCAGAGCGACCCGAGCCCGGTGACCTTCAGCGACTACGTGCAGGTGCAGGCGGGCGCCGAGAGCACGGTCGTCGTCCGGCCCGCGGACAACGACGTCGATCCTTTCGGCAGTCCCTTGGAACTCGGCGACGTCGTCCCGAACGCCCCCGCGGACAGCCCCGAGTACGCGGCGCTGGCCGGCCGGGTGAGCGTCGACGACGGCGCGGTGACGGTCACGGCGGGCACCGCCCTCGGCACCTTCTCGTACTCGTACGAGGTCGCCAACGCGGACGGCGACACCGCCATCGGTCTCCTCGTCGTCAAGGTCGTCCGTGACCCGGTGCCCGATCATCCGGTCGTCTCGGACACGGTGCTGACGATCGAGGACCGCGACCGGTTCACGACCGGCGTCGACGTGCTGACCGGCCATGTCGCGTGGGATGCCGGCGACGTCGCCGGGCTCACCCTGCGGCTCTGGGGCGACCCCGGCGACCTCGAGGTGTCGGGGCGGAGGATCTCGGGCGAGCTGCCGACGCGCACCCGCCTCATCCCGTTCGAGGTCAGCGGCACCGCCTACGACGGCAGCGAGGTGACGACGTACGGGTTCCTGCGCGTGCCGGGGACGGACGAGATCCGCCTCACCCTCCGCGCCGGCGTCGAGCAGCTCCGCGTCGCCGAGGGCGAGAGCGTCGAAGCGGATGTCGCCGACCTCGTGGTCCTGCCCGAGGACGGGGCCCTCGTCCTCGACCGCGACGGCACCAAGGCCGGCGGTGCGCGCAAGGACGCCACCTGCCGTGTCGTGTCGGGCACCGTCATCCGATACACCGCGGGGAAGGGCGCCCCCTGGTCCGATTCGTGCATCGTGGCGGCACGCCTGGCCGGCCAGGACGAGCCCACCTATCTGACGCTCGCTGTCGCCGTCGAGGCCGAGACGCCGCAGCCGTCGCTGCGGAGCGCGTCGCTCGGCGTCCGTCCGGGCCAGACGCAGACGTACGACCTCACCCGGATGGTGCGATGGGCCGGCGTCGCCGACGAGGACGCCCTCCGCTTCGACGTCGCCTACTCCGGCAACCAGTTCGAGGTGACCGCCGACGGCGCCGCCCTGACCGTCACCGCCGTCGACGAGGCCCGTCCCGGACGTGAGGAGCAGGTGACGGTGTCGCTGCCGAGCCACCCCGACGCGAGCGCGTCGAGCCTCGTGCTCTCGGTCGGCCCCTCCCCCTCGTCGCTTCCCCGCGGCGGATCCGCGGTGAAGACCTGCTCGCAGTCGGACGGCCAGTCCTCGTGCACGATCGAGGTCGTCGGAGCCGACGGCGAGGTCAACCCGCTCCCCGGCACGCCGCTCCGGGTCGTGGCTGCATCGAGCGCCGGCAACTGCGACGGCGTCCGGTTCTCCCCCGCCGGCGACCGCACCGTCCGAGCGAGCTGGAGTACGGATGCCGAGGGCGCGGCGCGCTGCGCGGGCACCTTCGTCGTCGAGGACGCGCAGGGGCGCCAGTCGAGCGGCGATCGCAACGGCTCCGTCGTCCTCGACCTGCGAGGTCTGCCGGCGAGCCCCACCCGCCTCGAGTGGACCTCGTACACCGACGACGCCGTGACCCTGCGGGTGACCTCGGATGCCGGTTCCTACCCGGGCGTAGAGGGGTACCGCATCACGACGGGAGGACGCGAGGTCGCCACCTGCCCGGCCTCCGGGGTGTGCGCGCCGATCTCCGCCCCGGTGGGCGAACAGCGCGTCTACGAAGCGCGTGCGGTCAACGAGGTGGGCGCCTCGCGCGGCACCGTGCGGACGACCGCGTGGGCCTACCGTCCGCCCTCCCGCCCCGCCGCCGCCACGTTCACGCCGGTCCCGAACGGACGCGACGGCGGAGTAGCGACCGTCACCGTGACCGGGCTCGACGACACGACCGGCAGCGTCCGCCTGGCCGGCGGAGTCGCCGGAAGCGCGACGCAGGCCGTCCGCGGCGGGACCGCCACCTTCACCGGCTACCGAGTCGGCTCGAACGACCCGAAGACGCTGACGGCGACGCCGCTGACGGAATTCGACCTCCCGCCCATCGCCGGAGGGTCCACCGAGGGGCGATCACTCGAGCTCCGCGCCCACGGCGTCGGTGCCCCGAGTATCGAGCTCTCGCAGACGACCACGACGGACTCGCTGACGGTGACCGCACGGGTGACGGCCGAGAGCGCCGGCACCGTGGCGCTGTTCGGCTTCAGCGAGGTGTCCGCCGCGGAGTGCAGCCCGGACTCGCGGGACGCCCGACGCACCTTCGCGGCGCGCGCGTTCGAACGCAAGACGGTCTACGTCTGCGCGACGAGCACCTTCGACGGCCAGGACGGCTTCGGCGTGACCTCCGACGCGATCACCGCCCGCCCGACCGGGAACGTCGCCGCGCCCGAGCCGATGACCTACACGGTGTCGACGACGCCACGCGGGGATCAGGCCTCCGGGTTCACGTACGCGGCGAGCGCGGCCAGCGACCCCGGCCGGCCGCCGTTCGAGGGAGCGACGCTGCGGTACCGACTGAATGATCAGCTTCGGGACTCCTTCGAGCCGCGCCCCAACAGGCCCGACGACCGGTGGACCGCGGAGTGGTGCGACACCTTCCTCGGCGTCGTCGGTGAGTGCTCCGACCGGACACCCATCGTCGCGGCACGCGGAAGCGCGGGTTGGCCGGTGTACGTGGCCACGGACGACGTGCCGCGGTGCCGGTCGGACGAAGAGGTGTCGGACTGGTTCCCGCGGAACATCGGCACCGACGTCGCGACGGTGCGGAAGACCGTGATCGACGGAGACCTCGGCCCGCAGCGTGTCGAGTACACCCTCGGGTGGACCGGCGCCCTCCGCGCGCTCAATCCGATCACCGTCAGCGTCGACTGCCGTCAGATCACGCCGCCGCCGCCCGAGACGGAGCCGCCGGCATCCCCCGACCCGACCGAGACCACCCCGCCGGCTCCCTGAGCGGCGCGGCCCCGAGACCCCTTCCCCGAGAGGAACACGATGACGATCACCCAGGAGCAGAGCGCCTGGTTCGCCGAGACCTTCACCACGCTCGTCGACAACGTGGAGCAGGTCGTGCTCGGCAAACGGCACGTGATCGAACTCGCGTTCACCACGATGGTGTCCGAGGGTCACCTCCTGCTCGAGGACTACCCCGGTACCGGCAAGACGTCGTTGGCGCGCGCGATGGGGCGATCGGTACAGGGGACGGCGTCCCGCATCCAGTTCACCCCCGACCTCCTCCCCGGTGACGTCACGGGCATCACGGTGTACGACCAGCGCCGGGGCGAGTTCGAGTTCCACCAGGGGCCGATCTTCGCGAACGTCGTCCTCGCCGACGAGATCAACCGCGCATCGCCCAAGACGCAGTCGGCGCTCCTCGAAGTGATGGAGGAGGGTCACGTCACGGTCGACGGCGTCACGCGGGACGTACCCGTCCCGTTCCTCGTCGTGGCGACGCAGAACCCGGTCGAGCAGGCCGGCACCTACCGGCTCCCCGAGGCGCAGCTCGACCGCTTCCTGCTGAAGACCTCGCTCGGCTACCCGGATCGCGCCGCCACGATCCGCATCCTCGAGGGCTCCGGCGATGCGACGCGGGAGGTCTCCCCCGTCATCACCCCGCAGGGGATCGTCAGCATGGCCGACATCGCCCGCGGCGGATACCTGAACCCGCTCGTCCTCGACTACATCGCGCGCGTGGTCGACGCCACCCGCCTCGCGCGCGAGGTGCGGCTGGGGGTCAGCGTCCGAGGAGCACTCGCGCTCACGAAGGCGTCGCGCACGTGGGCGCTGGCCCACGGCCGCACCTACGTCACCCCCGACGACGTCAAGGCGCTCGCCGTGCCCGTGCTCGCGCACCGTCTGATCCTCGACCCCGAAGCCGAGTTCGACGGCGTCACGGCCGAGGCGGTCATCGGGCAGGTCCTCCTCGACGTCGTCCCGCCGTCGGGCGAGCGTCTCGACGAACGCGGTCAGCGAGAGAACGTGTGAGTTCCTCCACCGAGTCCCGCCTCACCCGCACCTTCGCCGCGACGGGATACACGCGCACGGGCTACGGCTCGGCGCCCGCCACGACGCGCCTGGCGGTACGGGGGGTGCGCGGATGGCGGCGGCTCCGGCGCGCGAGCGCGCGGGCGGCGCGGGGGTTCGCCGAGACCGTGGCGCCCGCGGGGTGGATCGTCCTCGCCGTCGCGGTCATCGGACTCGCGTGCGGCCTCGCCCTCGGCTGGCTCGAGTTCGCCGTGGCGGGCGGGGCGGCCGTTCTGCTCCTCGCGCTCTCGGTTCCGTTCCTGTTCGGTGCGCGCGCCTACGAGGTGACCCTCCGCCTCGAGCACGACCGCGTCGTCGCCGGGACGCCCGTCGAGGGTGCCCTCGTCGTCGCCAACGTCGGTCGGCGCGTCGCGCTCCCCGGCCGGGTCGACCTGCCCGTCGGCGACGGCCTCGTCGACGTCGCCGTGCCGCTGCTGCGCCCTGGCCACGAGACCAGCGAGGATGTCGCGATCCCGACCCTGCGCCGCGGCGTCATCACCGTCGGCCCCGCCCGCACCGTGCGCGGGGACCCCCTCGGCATCCTCACCCGTGAAGCGACCTGGCAGGAGACCCGCACGCTCTACGTGCACCCCGTGACGACGGCGTTGCGGAGCACCGCGACGGGACTCATCCGCGACCTCGAGGGGAGCCCGTCGAGGACGATCGTCGACGCCGACTTCTCGTTCCACGCGCTCCGGCCCTACGTCCCGGGCGACTCACCGCGCCAGGTGCACTGGAAATCCACCGCGAAGACCGGCGCCATGATGGTGCGTCAGTACGAGGAGACCCGCCGCTCCCGCATGATCCTCGTTCTCGGACTCGGCGGCGACGAGTACGCCGACGACGACGAGTTCGAACTCGCCGTCAGCGCGACCGCGTCGATCGGCGTCCGGGGGCTCCGCGACGGACGGGACGTCGACGTCGTCGCCGGCGCGGAGATCCCCGAGTTCGCGCGAGGCCGCATGCGGACGTTCCGCACCCTGACGACGATCTCGTCGCGGACCCTCCTCGACGACCTCGCCGCCATCGGTCGCGGGGAGAACCCGAGCCCGCTCCGCGAGGTCGCCGCGCTCGCGGCCGGGCGCCATCCGGATGCGTCGATCGCCTTCCTCGTCTGCGGATCGACGCTGACGCCCACGCAGCTGCAGAGCGCCGCGCTCGCCTTCGGTTCCGAGGTGGCCGTCGTCGCCCTCGTGTGCGATCCGACGGCGGCTCCCGGCATCCGGCGCCTCGGGAGCATGACCGTCATCTCGATCGGGCTCCTCGACGACCTGCGACAGATGCTCGCGAGGGGTGGGCGATCGTGACCGTCCCCCTCCGCCGCGACGCCCGCCGCCCGCGCCCCGCACCGTCGCGGGCGGGCTTCTTCATCGGCCAGGCGATCGTGCTCGATCTCGTCCTCGCCGTGGGAGCGGTCGCCGCATGGCCGATCTACCGGAGCACCGCGTTCATCGTCGCGGTGACGGCCGGGATCGTCGCCGGTCACGTCGTCGCGGCCGTCGGCACCCGCTGGCGCTGGTCGGGATGGTGGGTCGCCCTCACCGCGCTGGGCGCCTACGTTGCGCTGGGAGTTCTCGTCGCGGCATCCGGTTCGCTGGCCTCCCCGGGTGCGGCGCTCCGCGCCCTCGTCGACGTCGCGACGGCGCCCGTCACCGGGTGGAAGGACCTGCTCACCCTCGACCTGCCGCTCGGCGCCTACCAGGCGACCCTCGCGCCGACGCTCCTGCTCTTCCTCGCCGTCACCGTCACCGCCCTGTCGATCGCGTGGCGCGCGAAGACGGTGTGGATGCCGGCGGTCGCCGTGGCGCTCATCCCGACCGCGTTCGGCGTAGTCTTCGGCGCCCGCACCCTGGCCGCGCCGTTGCTCGTCGGCGCCGTCCCCCTCCAACCCGAGACGCTCGTCGGGGCGGCGTCCGTCGTCGCAGCTCTCGTCGCGGTCGTCTGGCGGACCGCCCACGACCGGCGCCGCGCACTCCGGACCGCGGCCGACGCGACCGGGATGCGTCGCGGCCCGACCGCCCGGCGGCGCGGCACCGCCACCCGCGCGGCGACCGCCGCGGGGATGGTCGTCGTCGCGACCGCCGCTGCGGCCGTCTGGGGGCCGTGGGCACTCGCGGGGCAGCCGCGCGAGGTGGCGCGGGCGGCGGTGGCACCGGTGCTCGAACTCGAGCGCGCGCCCAGCCCGCTCGCGGACTACCGCGCGTCGTTCGCGGACGATCGCTACGACCAGGTCCTGTTCACGGTCGCCGCTCCCGAGACGATCGACCGCGTGCGCCTCGCGACCCTGCCGTTCTACGACGGTCGCACGGTGCGCGCGATCGATCCGGATGCCGGCCCCACCGACCCGGCGACGGCGTTCACCCGCGTGCCCTCGAGCCTCGGCGGCGACGGCACGGCGAGCGTCTCGGTCCGGATGGGAGCGGGCGCGGGCATCTGGGTCCCGACCGTCGGCAGCCTCCGCGCCATCGCGTTCGACGGGACCCGGGCGACGGACCTGTCCGATGGGTTCTTCCACAACGCCGCGACGGGCGCCGCGATCGAGCTCGCCGACCCCGGTCTCGGCGAGGGCGACGCGTACCGGCTGTCGGTCGTCCCGGACGGCCAGGCCGAATCGGTGGCATCCCTCACCCCCGCCCGGAGCGGACCGTCCCTGCCCGCCGACGTCGTTCCCGCCTCGCTCGTGGAATGGATCGAGGCGCAGGACGCGGGCACCGGTGGCGCCGCTCTCGACACCCTGGTGGAGCGCCTGCGCGCCCGGGGCTATCTGAGCCACGCCCTGCAGGTGCCGACCGGTGACACCCCGTCCTGGCTGGCGGGCCTCGGTGGCAGCGGGTTCCAGTCGTCGCGGGCGGGTCACTCGGCAGACCGCATCGGGACGATGTTCGCGCAGCTGCTGACGCGCGAAGCCGAGGCGCCGGACCGCTCCGACGCGGAGCTCGTCGCCGCCGTCGGCGACGACGAGCAGTTCGCCGTCGCCGCCATGTTGATCGCCGATCACCTCGGCTTCGAGGCGCGGGTCGTCGTCGGCACCCGTCTTACGTCAGCCGAGGACCTGCCCGTCTGCGAGGACGGCTCGTGCCGCGGCGGCGATCTCGCTGCGTGGATCGAGGTGCAGGATGCCGCCGGCCGGTGGGTCCCCGTCGATGCGACGCCGCAGCACGACAGCTTCCCCTCGCCGGATGTGCAGCAGCGGCGGGACCCCGAGAACCCGACGGACGTCCGCCGCGACGAGGTGGACACGGTGCTCCCGGCCGATGCCTCTCCGTCCGACGGCGACCTGCCGGACGAGCAGGCGCCCGCGGACGAGACCGACCTGTCGGCGGTGTGGGCTGCCGTCCGTATCGGTGGCGTGTCGCTGCTCGCGGTCATCGTCCTGATCGGGCCGCTCGTGACGGTCCTGGCGGTCAAGGCCGTCCGCCGACGCAACCGGCGGCGGCGCGGCGACGTCGCGGAGCGCTTCACCGGCGGCTGGGAGGAGTACGTCGACACCGCGGTCGACCACGGCTACCCCGCATCGGCCCACCTGACGAGGCAGGAACTGGCGAGCCTGTTCGCCGGCGGGGCCGACCAGGCGCCGGGCAGGCGGTTGGCCGGCTGGGCGGATCGGTCGGTCTTCGACGTCTCGCCGCCGAGCGCAGCCGAGAGCGAGGAGTTCTGGCGGATCGTGGCCGCCGAGCGCACCCGGTTCGCCGGGGAGAAGGGTTTCTGGGCGCGGCTCGGGGCGCGGCTGTCACTGCGCTCCCTGCTGCCGCGCAGACGGGCCGCCCGCAGATAGGGTGTGCGATGCGGGACCGAGGGAAGTCGAAGAGGGACGAGGACAGATGTTGAGCGTGACGACGGGGAACCCGCTGGCCTCGATCGGCGATGCCGCCGGAACTGTGGGAGGCGCCCTCGCGGTGTCGCTCCTCGGCGTGCTCGTGCAGCTCGTCCTGCTCGCGGCCGTGTACGTCTGGACCTCGCTCGCCCTGGCCGCCGTGTTCCGCAAGGCCGGTCTCCCGAGCGGTCGCGCCTGGGTTCCGGTGCTGAACATCTGGATGCTCTTCGAGCTCGCCGGCATGAAGGGGTGGTGGGCGGCGGTCATCGTGAGCGGCGGCCTCTTCACCGCCGTCATCGCCTCGGTCGCAGGATCGCTCCTGCTGCAGTCCGCTCAGGAGGCCGCGTTCGGCGGCGGCGGCGATGGAGCGGGCGCGATCCTGGCGGCATCCGTCGTCCCGACCCTGCTGTTCCTCGTCTTCCTCGCCGGCGTCGTGATCCTCCTGGTGCGGATGATGGGCCCCCTGAACCGCGGTTTCGGTCGCGGCGGCGGGTTCGTCGCCCTCGGTGCACTGCTGCTGCCGGTCTGGGCCTCGGCGATCGGGTGGGGAGCGGCACGCTGGCAGGGGCTGCCGCAGAAGGGCCTGCCCCCGACGCCGTTCGCGGCGGAACCTGTCGCCGTCGACACCCGCGGCGTTCCCGCCGACACGTCCGGGTTCGCGCCCCCGGCCCCGACCTCAGCACCGGGGCCCGGGACGCCGGCCGCGGCATCCGTCCCGGTCCATCCCTGGTCGCCGCCTCCGCTGGCTCCGGTCGCCGCACCCGTGCCGGCGCCGGCCGCGCCCGCCGCTCCCCCGGCGGCGCCCGCGGTGGCCCCGGGCGAGCAGACCGAGCTCGAGGAGCACACGGTCCTCGCGGCGCACCGCCGCCCGGCGGCGTCCTTGCGTCTGCCCACCGGACAGACCGTCGCCCTCACGTCCGACACCATCGTGCTGGGCCGCAACCCCGCACCGCCGTCCGATGCCCCCGAGGCCCAGCCGATCGCGATCGACGACACGACCCGGACGGTGTCCAAGACGCACGCGCTGCTGCGGCGGACCGGCGACGCCTGGACGATCACCGATCTCGCCTCGACCAACGGCGTGGTCGTCGGCACAAGCGACACCGAGATCACCGTGGGCACCCCCGTCCCCCTTGCCGGCCGCTTCCTCCTCGGCGACGCGGAGCTCACCCTCGACGCAGGATCGCGATGACCCCCACCACCGGACCGCTCCCTCCCTTCGACGTCATCAGCGGCGCTCTCACCGACACGGGCCTCCGCCGTCGCGTGAACGAGGACTCGCACCTCGCGAGCTTCCCCGTGTTCCTCGTCGCCGACGGCATGGGCGGCCACGAGGCGGGCGATCTGGCATCGGCCGCGGTCATCGACGCGTTCCGCGACTTCGTCGGTCGGAGCGATGTGGCACCCGAAGAGGTCGCCGAGGCCGTCCAGCGCGCGCACCGGTCGGTGCAGGAGATCGCCCGCGGCACGACGCGCGGCGCCGGATCGACGCTCACGGGCGTCATCGCCGTGCAGCAGAACGGTGAGAACCGGTGGCTCGTCGTGAACATCGGCGACTCCCGCGTCTACCGCCTCCTGTCCGAGCGCCTCGAGCAGCTCACGGTCGACCACTCGATCGCGCAGGAGATGGTGGATGCCGGTCGCCTCGCGCGCGAGGACATGGCGACCTTCGAGGGGCGCAACGTCATCACGCGTGCCGTCGGCGGCGAGCGCAGCCCGGCCGACTTCTGGCTGCTGCCGGTCGTCACGGGAGAGCGGCTCCTCATCTGTTCGGACGGCCTGTCGGGAGAGATCACCGACGAGGCGATCCGCGCCGGACTGTTGACGGGCGCCTCGCCCGCCCAGACGACGGGAGCGCTCATCGCGCAGGCGCTCGCGCACGGCGGCAGGGACAACGTCACCGCCATCGTCATCGACGTGGTGGGCGGCGGCATCCACCCCCGCCTGGAGGACACGACGGGCGGTCTCGTCACGAGCGAACCGGCCACGGGCACGATCGAGGTCGAGACGGTCCCCTCGCGCCGGAGGCGCCATGACTGACCCGATCGACGACCCCACGCGTCGCGCCGACCGGGCGGACCGACGGGGCGGGACACGCGTGCCGGACAGCGAGCCCGACGACCTGACGCTCTTCGCCGCGCGTCGGGTACCGGACGACGAGACGCTCCTCGCGGCACGCCGCGCCGACGACGACACACGCCTCGCCGAGCGGCGGGCGGACGAGACGCTGGTGGCCGAACGCCGCACGGGCGAGGGCACACGCGTGACCGAGCGCCGTGTCGTGCGGGATGCCGGGTCCCCGGCGGTCGCGCACGGGCGGGCCGACACGCCCCGCACGGCCTCGTCGCCGGGCACCCTGGTCTCCGGCGCCGTCTACGCACCCCGACGTTCGGAGCCGGCGCCGCAGGTCGTCCGCGCCCCGCTCTCCCCGCCGACCGGACCGGATCGCAGGACGCGCCGACGTGCCCGACGGGGCGGCGTCGTCGCCGTCGTGATCGGCGGAGCCGCCGTGGTGGCGGGCGCCGTGTGGGGAATCATCGTGATCGTCCAAGGGGGAATGTGATGGCGGAAGACATAGAGATGACGGCCGAGACCGACGCCGCCGAGCTCGGCATCGAGTTCTGCGGCGAATGGTTCCACCCGACGCCCGGAGAGACCTTCTCGATCGGACGGGACGCCGACCTCGTCATCGACACGAACCCGTACCTGCACCGTCGCCTGCTCGAGATCGAGTCCTCGCAGGGCATGTGGTGGCTCACGAACACGGGCCGGTCGATCTCGGTGGCCCTCGCGACCTCGGATGGGGCGTACCAGGCGATGCTCGGACCGGGGACGCGCGTGCCGCTCGTCTTCCCCGAACTCGTCGTCATGTTCACCGCCGGCGCGTTCACGTACGAGTTCACGATCCGCAACGGCGCCGCGCGCTTCACGGGTCGCGCGGTGGAGCTGGACGGCGACAGCACGGACGGCGGGACGACGATCGGTGCGGTCCCCCTCACGGCCACCCAGCGCCTGCTTCTGATCGCCCTCTGCGAGCCGATCCTGCGCGGCGGGATGATGGGCTCGAGTCAGATCCCGACCTCCGCGAAGGCGGCGGAGCGGCTCGGCTGGCCGCTGACGACCTTCAACCGCAAGCTCGACAACGTGTGCGACAAGTTCGATCGCGAGGGAGTGCAGGGGCTCCGCGGCGGCGCCGGGAAGCTCGCCACCAACCGCCGCGCGCGCCTGGTCGAGCACGCGGTGCTCTCACGTCTCGTGACGGCAGCGGACCTGCCGCTGCTCGACGAACCGCAGAACTCCGACCGCTGAGCCGCACCGCCGGCGGGCCGGGCGACCGGAGGCATCCGCCCGCGCGATACCATCGAAGGCTGTGTCCGCACCCGCCCCCGTCATCTCGTATCCCCCGGAGCTGCCCGTCAGCGCCGCGCGGGACGAGATCTCGCGCGCCATCGCGGAGAACCAGGTCGTCATCGTCGCCGGTGCCACCGGCTCGGGCAAGACCACCCAGCTGCCCAAGATGTGCCTCGAACTCGGCCGCACCCGCATCGCGCACACCCAGCCCCGCCGCATCGCGGCCCGGTCGATCGCCGAGCGTCTCGCGCACGAGGTGCAGGTGCCCCTCGGCGGCGCGATCGGCTACAAGGTCCGATTCACCGACGAGGTGACCGAGGCCACGCAGGTCACGCTGATGACCGACGGCATCCTGCTCAATGAGATCCACCGCGACCGACTGCTCCGCCGCTACGACACGATCATCGTCGACGAGGCGCACGAGCGGTCGCTGAACGTCGACTTCCTGCTCGGCTACCTCGCCCGCATCCTGCCCGAGCGTCCCGACCTCAAGGTGATCATCACCTCGGCGACGATCGACCCCGAGAGCTTCGCCGCCCACTTCGCGGCGACAGGCCCGAACGGCGAGCGCGTCCCCGCCCCGATCATCGAGGTCTCCGGCCGCACGTACCCCGTCGAGATCCGCTACCGCGCGCACGACGAGGAGTCCGAGGACGACGTCGACGGCCTGCTCGCCGCCCTCCGCGAACTCGACCGGGAGCCCGACGGCGACGTCCTCGTCTTCCTCCCCGGCGAGGCCGAGATCCGCGACGCGATGGATGCCGTCCGCGGCCTCTACGCGAAGGACGCCCGCCCCACCGAGGTGCTGCCGCTGTTCGGCCGACTCTCCTCCGCCGAGCAGCACCGCGTGTTCGAGCCGTCCGCTGTCGCCGGGGTGAGGCGCCGGATCATCCTCGCCACGAACGTCGCCGAGACGAGCCTCACGGTCCCCGGCATCCGCTACGTCGTCGACACCGGCACGGCGCGCATCTCCCGCTACGGCGTGCGCTCGAAGATCCAGCGGCTGCCGATCGAAGCGATCTCGCAGGCCTCGGCGCAGCAGCGCTCCGGGCGCGCCGGTCGCACGTCGGCGGGCATCGCGATCCGTCTGTACGGCGAGGACGACTTCACCGCGCGCCCCGAGTTCACCGAGCCCGAGATCCTCCGCACCTCGCTCGCCTCGGTCATCCTGCAGATGCTGTCGCTCGGCTTCGGCGACGTCACCGAGTTCCCGTTCCTCACGAAGCCCGACAGCCGCGGCGTGAAGGCGGCCGTCGAGCTGCTCACCGAGCTCCGCGCCGTGGGCGGGCGCACCGGCGCCCTGCGCCTGACGAGCCTCGGCCGCCGCATCGCGCGCCTGCCGATCGATCCGCGGTTCGCGCGGATGCTGCTCGAGGCCGAGAAGCTGGGCGTCTCGCGCGACCTGCTCGCGATCGTGTCGGGACTGTCGATCCAGGACGTCCGCGAGCGTCCCGAGGAGCGCCGCGAGGAGGCCGACCGTCTGCACGTGCGCTTCGTCGACCCGACGAGCGACTTCCTCACCCTGCTGAACCTCTGGAACCACCTGCGCGAGCAGCAGCGAGAGCTCGGCTCGAGCGCCTTCCGGCGCCTGTGCCGCAGCGAGCACCTCAACTACGTCCGCGTCCGCGAGTGGTTCGACGTGCACCGTCAGCTCTCGACGCTCTCCCGTTCCGGTTCGCCGAAGGATGCCCCTCGTCAGGCGTCGGGAGCCGCCGACCCGGATGCGCTGCACCGCGCGATCCTGTCGGGACTCCTCTCGCACATCGGCATCCTCGACACCCGCTCGGTCACGACCGACCCCGCGAAGAAGAACGCGCGGAAGCCCCTGCCGCAGTACCGCGGCGCCCGCGGCGCGTCGTTCGCGGTGTTCCCCGGGTCGGGTCTGCGCAAGGCCTCCCCCGACGCCGTCATGGCCGCCGAGCTCGTCGAGACGTCGCGCTTGTTCGGTCGCACCGTCGCTGCGATCGACCCCGCCTGGGCGGAGGATCTCGCCGGCGACCTCGCGAACCGCAGTCTGAGCGACCCGCACTGGTCGAAGGATGCCGGCGCTGCCGTCGCGGCCGAGAAGGTGACTCTCTTCGGTGTCGAGATCATCCCGCGCCGCCGGGTGCAGCTAGCCCGACGGGATCGCGACCTGGCGCGGGAGCTGTTCCTGCGTCACGCCCTCGTCGAGGGCGAGTGGAACAGTCAGCACCTCGACAAGCGCCTCACCGCGTTCGAGCGACGCAACGGCGAGCTCCGCCGTCAGCTCGAGCGCATCGAGGAGCGGGAGCGACGCCGCGACATCCTCGTCGGCGACGAGGCCGTGTACGCCTTCTACGACGCGCGCGTGCCGCACGACGTGTTCGACGTGCGCTCGTTCGAGACATGGTGGCGCGAGACGCAGCCCGCCACCCCGAAGCTGCTCGACATGACCGAGGCCGACCTGCTCGGCGAGTCCGCTCGGACCGACGAGCGCGACTTCCCGACGCGCTGGCGTCAGGGCGACCAGGTGCTCTCGCTCGCCTACCGCTTCGAGCCCGGCGCCCCCGACGACGGCGTCAGCGTCGTCGTCCCGCTCGCCCTGCTCGCACAGCTGCGCCCCGACGGCTTCGACTGGCAGGTCCCCGGTATGCGGGACGAGCTCGTCACCGGCCTCATCAAGGCGCTCCCCAAAGCGATCCGCAGGCACGTCGTCCCCGCCGCCGACTGGGCCACCACCCTCGGCGACGAGCTGCGCGGATCTGGCCCCGAGGACACCGACGGGCTCCCGGCATCCACTCTCCGCGCAGCCCTCGCCGCACGCATCCAGCGCATCGCGCATCAGCCGGTCACCGAGCGCGACTTCGACCTCGAGAGGGTGCCCGCCCACCTGGGCGTCTCGTTCCGCGCCGTCGACCAGCGCGGACGCACCGTCGGGTCGTCCCGCGACCTGCGCGAGCTGCAGGACCGACTCGCCGGCCGTGCCCGCGAGTCGGTCGCCCGCTCGCTCGCGCCGAAGCGCGGGCCGCAGCCGGCGGCATCCCCGACCGCGGCCGTCGCCGCCGCGAGCGCTCCGATCGAGCGCACCGGCATCACGACGTGGGACGTCGGGGACCTCCCCGAGGTCGTCGACACGAAGGTCGCCGGCGGTGTCGTCCGCGGCTACCCGGCCCTCGTCGACGCGAAGGACGGGGTGTCGCTGCGCATCGAGGCGACCGCCGAACGCGCCGCCGAGCTCACCCGCGCGGGCGCCCGGCGTCTGCTGCTGCTCGCTGTGCCCTCTCCCACCGCGTACGTCATGGACCACCTGACGGCGCCCGAAAAGCTCGCCCTGGCAGCATCGCCGTATCCGTCCGCCAAGGCGCTCATCGAGGATGCGCGGGTCGCCGTCGCCGACGCCGTCATGGGCGACGCGGTCATCCGTACCGAGGCTGCGTTCACCGCCGCCCGCGACGCGTTCTCCGCTCGGGTCGTCGACGAACTGTTCCAGACCGTGTCGCTGGCCGCCCGCATCCTCACCCTCCAGCGCGACGTCGAGCGCGCGGTGAAGAACCAGAACTCCATGACCCTGCTCGCCGCACTCGGCGACGTGAAGAGCCAGCTGGCCGGTCTCATCCACCCCGGGTTCCTCTCGCGCACCGGAACCACGCGCCTCGCGCACCTGCCCCGCTACCTGCAGGGTGCGAAGGAGCGCGTGGACGGACTCGCGGACAACCCGGGCCGCGACCGGCAGCGGATGACCGAGTACGAGCGCGCCGCCGTCCTGTTCGCGGATGCCGGGGGCACCCTCCCGCTGCCGGCCGGCGCGCCCGCACGCCTCGAGCACGCCCGCTGGCTGCTCGAGGAGTTCCGGGTGAGCCTGTTCGCCCAGCGCTTCGGCACCGCCGAGCCCGTGTCGCTGCAGCGGATCTCGAAGGCGCTGGCGGGCTGAGTCAGCTCTTCCGCAGCAGGTCGCGGTAGAACCCGATCCCTCGCAACCACGAGCCCACGCGGATCCGCTCGTCGTGCGAGTGCAGCGCCTCGCGTTCGCCGCGAGTGAGGTGGAACGGCGTGAAGCGGTACACGTGGTCGCTGATCGCCGTGAACCACCGGCTGTCGCTCGCGCCGAGCTGGATGTAGGGCGTGGGGAGGACGTCGTCGCCGAGCGCCGAGAGGGTCGCGGCGACCAGCCGATCCCATGCGGGACCCGACCACGGCGACACCGGCGACGGATCGGATGCCGAGACCACCTCCACCTCGATCAGCGGATCGCCGAGGACCCGGCGGATGCGGGCTTCCGCCGAGGCTGCGGTGTCGCCCGGGAGCAGGCGCACGTTGACGCTCGCCCGCGCCGACGTCGCGAGGACGTTCGCCCCCGTCGCCCCGGAGAGCTCGGTCACGACGGCGGTGGTCCGCACCAGCGCGTTCAGCTCGGGTCCGAGACGCGGGAACACCTTCACGAGCAGCCGCCCGGTCAGCCCGATGCTCGCGAACACACGGCGGAGGGGCCCTGTCGTGTGCGGCGCGACCGTCTCGAACATCGCCCGCACCGGCGGCACGAGCCGCGTCGGGAAGGGACGGCGGTGCAGGCGCAGCACGGCCCGCGCGAGTCGCGCGGTCGCGGGATCGCGGGGCGGCGTCGAGGCGTGACCGCCGAGCTCGCGGGCGGTGAGGTGCACGGTCATCACGCCGCGCTCGGCGACGCCGATGACGGCGGTCGGGACGGTCACTCCCGGCAGGGCTCCCTCCACGACGGCGCCGCCCTCGTCCAGGACGAGCGAGGGGCGGATGCCGCGGTCCCGCAGCACCTCGACGATCGCCTGCGCACCGTCGCCCGCGACCTCCTCGTTGTGCCCGAAGGCGAGGTAGACGTCGCGTTCGGGTGCGAACCCCTCGGCGACGAGGGACTCGACGGCTTCGAGGACGGCCACGAGCGAGCCCTTGTCGTCGACGGCCCCGCGGGCGTGGACCTCGGCCGCGTCGCCGGACCCGACGACCTCCGCCGCGAACGGGTCGTGCGTCCACTCCGCCGGGACGACGGGGACGACGTCGATGTGCGCCATGAGGACGAGCGGGGATGCCGCATCCCTCCCGCGCCAGCGGTACAGCAAGGAGTACTCGGCGACGACCTCGCGCTCGAGCGACGCGTGCAGGTGCGGATAGAGCCGCGCGACGGTGTCGTGGAAGTGCAGGAACGCCGTGCCGTCGGCATCCGGGGCATCGGGGTCGAGCGACACCGTCGGGATCCGCAGGAGCTCGCGGAAGCGGTCGAGGGCGGCGTCGGGAGTCGTGACCACGAGTCGACTCTAGGTCGGGTGGACGCCAGCCGCCGATAGGCTCGGGACATGACCGCACTTCGATGGGGAATCCTGGCCACCGGTGGCATCGCGCACGCCTTCACCGCCGACCTGAAGACAGCCGGCCTGACGGTCACCGCCGTGGGCTCGCGCCGCACGGAGTCGGCGCAGGAGTTCGCCGCGCAGTACGGCATCCCCCGCTCCTACGGGTCGTACGACGAGCTCGTCGCCGACCCCGAGGTCGACATCGTGTACATCGCGACGCCGCACAGTCACCACCTCGCGTGCGCGGCCCTCGCCCTCGAACACGGCAAGCACGTGCTCATCGAGAAGCCCCTCACCCTCGACGCCGACCAGGCCGTCGCGATCCGCGATCTCGCCGCCGATCACGGCCTGCTGGCGATGGAGGCGATGTGGACGCGGTACCTGCCCCACATGGTGCGCCTGCGAGAGGTCCTCGCCGCCGACGTCATCGGCGAGGTGCGGGTCCTCAGCGCCGACCACACGCAGAACCTCCCCACCGACCCCGATCACCGGCTCAACGATCTCGCCCTCGGCGGCGGTGCACTCCTCGATCTCGGGATCTACCCCGTCTCCTTCGCTTGGGACGTCCTCGGTGCGCCCGCCGAGGTCCTCGCGACGGCGCAGCTGGGTGAGACGGGCGCCGACACCGATGTGGCGATCGCCGTGCGTCACGCCGCGGGCGGGGTGTCCTCGCTCCTCACGTCCATGCGGGGTGCCGGCGCCAACGCCGCGCAGATCGTCGGGACGAAGGGTCGCATCGAGATCGACGGCGTCTTCTACGCACCGACGTCCTTCCGCGTCTTCGATGTCGACGGCGCACTCGTCGAGGAGTTCCGCACCGAGATCGACGGTCGCGGCATGCAGTTCCAGGCCCTCTACGCCGAACGACTCATCGCCGAGGGGCGCACCGACAGCGACCTGCTGCCGATCGACGAGAGCATCGCCATCATGGGCACCCTCGACGAGATCCGACGTCAGATCGGCGTCGTCTACCCGCGTAGCTGACGCGGATCAGGCCGGGTCGCCGAGCTCCCGGCGACGTCGGGCGAGTTCGGCGCGCAACCGCTCCTCCTCGATCTCGCGTTCCAGGTCGGCGAGCTGCTGCTCGGTCGACCGGGCGTCGTGCGCGCCCGTCGGCGCTGCAGGGGGTTCGGTCGCCCACGGCGCGAACTGCGGCGCCCGGCGCACCTCGCGCTGCGGGTACTCGCGCCCGATCGCGAACCACAGCACGGTTCCGAGGAACGGCAGCAGGATGACGACGAACAGCCACACCGTCTTCGGCATGTGCTTCACGAGGCTCTGGTCCCGCGTGATGATGTCGACGAGCGCGAAGATCATCCCCGCCAGGACGAGGAGCGAGATCACGAAAGGCATGGGCCAGAGTCTATGAGCGGGCGGTGAGACGCCGCATCCCCTCTTCCACGAGGGAGAGAGGGGATGCGGGTCGACAATCCGAACGGATGGATCAGCCGGTGGTCAGCGCACCGATCAGGCCGCTGACAACCATGTAGATCCCGACGGCGCCGCCGCAGATCCACATCGTGATGCGCGCCGTCGTGACGCGGGGCCGCTCGAGGTCGGACGCGGTGTTCGACGTCTTCGCCATGTCAGTGACCGGCCCGTCGCTTGTTGTAGACATCGAAGGCGACGGCGAACAGCAGCACGAGTCCCTTGACCGCCTGCTGCCAGTCGATGCCGATGCCCATGATCGACATGCCGTTGTTCAGGACACCGATGATGAGGCCACCGATGATGGCACCGCCGATGGTGCCGATACCGCCCTGCACCGCCGCGCCGCCGATGAAGGCGGCCGAGATGGCCTCGAGCTCGAAGCCCTCGCCCGCCTTGGGGCCGGCGAGGTTCAGTCGCGCCGTGAAGATGAGACCGGCGAGAGCGGCGAGGACGCCCATGTTGACGAACAGCCAGAAGTCCACGCGCCGCGTCTTGATGCCCGAGAGCTCCGCCGCGTGACGGTTGCCGCCGATGGCGTAGATGTGGCGGCCGAAGACGCTGCGGTTCATGACGATGCCGTAGACGAGGACGAGGACCGCCAGCACGATGAGCGTGACGGGGATGCCCTTGTACGAGGCGAGGGCGAACGTGAACCAACCGATCACCACGGCGATGAGAGCGAGCTTGACGATGAACCACAGCAGCGGGTCGACGTCCTGGTCGTACTTCTGTCGTCCCAGCCGGGTGCGCACCTGCTGGACGGCGAGGGCGATGATGGCGACGCCACCGACGACGAGCGTGAACACGTCGGGGTCGGACTCGCCGAACAGACCGGAGAGGAACCCGTTACCGAGCGAACGGTACTCAGTCGGGAACGAGCCGATGTTCTGGTTTCCGAGGACGACGAGAGCAAGGCCCCGGAAGATCAGCATGCCGGCGAGGGTCACGATGAAGGCGGGGATGCCGACGTAGGCCACCCAGAATCCCTGCCAGGCGCCCACGAGGGCGCCGATGAGCAGCGACAGGATGATCGCGACGCCCCACGGGAGTCCCATGTCGACGGCCAGGACGCCGGATACGGCGCCGATGAAGGCCGCCACGGAGCCGACGGACAGGTCGATGTGACCGGCGATGATGATCATCACCATGCCGATGGCCAGGACGAGGATGTACCCGTTCTGGACGACGAGGTTCGACAGGTTCTGCGGGCGCAGCAGGATGCCTTCGGTCGTGATCGCGAAGAGGACGACGACGGCGATCAACGCGATGAAGATGCCGTTGCGGCCGAGATCGGACAGGACCGTCGTCACCCAGCGGGTGACCCGGTTCTCGGGCGGATTGATGCCGCCGCCGGCGGCGGTTTCCGGGGTTGTGGTGGTGTTCGACATGTGTGTCTCCTGCCCCGTCAGCGGGGCTTCTCCATGGTCATGAGCTTGAGGACGTGTTCGGGGGTGGCGTCACTGATGGGCACCTCGCCGGTGATGCGACCCTCTGAGAGTGCGTACACGCGGTCCGAGATACCGAGGAGCTCAGGCAGCTCCGACGAGATCACGATGACGCCCTTGCCTGCCGCCGCGAGCTTGTTGATGATCGTGTAGATCTCGTACTTCGCTCCGACGTCGATCCCTCGCGTCGGCTCGTCGAGGATCAGCACCTCGGGATCCGAGTAGATCCACTTCGAGAGGACGACCTTCTGCTGGTTGCCGCCCGAGAGCTTCCCCGTCTTGGCGAGCACGGTCGGCGCCTTGATGTTCATGCTCTTGCGGTACTGGTTGGCGACGGCGAACTCCTCGTTGTCGTCGACCAGCCCCGCTTTCTCGAGCTTCTTCAGGGATGCCACCGAGATGTTGCGCTTGATGTCGTCGATGAGGTTCAGGCCGTAGGTCTTCCGATCCTCGGTCGCATACGCGAGGCCGTTCGCGATCGCCTCCGAGACGGTGCGCGTCCGGATCTCCTTGCCGCGCATGAAGACCTTGCCCGAGATGCGGGTGCCGTAGCTGTGGCCGAACAGGCTCATCGCGAATTCGGTGCGACCGGCGCCCATGAGGCCGGCGATCCCGACGATCTCCCCCGCACGCACCGTGATCGACACGTCGTCGACGACGACGCGGCTCGGGTCCTGCGGGTGGTGGGCCGTCCAGTTCTCGACGCGGAGCAGCTCGTCGCCGATCTGCGGTTCGTGGTCGGGGTAGCGGTGCTCGAGGTCACGGCCCACCATGTCCTTGATGATCCGGTCCTCGGTCACATCGGTCTTCGCGATCGTCTCGATCGTCTTCCCGTCGCGGATGACCGTGACGGTGTCGGCGACCTTCTTGATCTCGTTGAGCTTGTGGCTGATGATGATCGACGTGATCCCCTCCTCGCGGAGGCTGAGGATCAGTTCGAGCAGGTGGTCCGAGTCCTCGTCGTTGAGAGCGGCCGTGGGCTCGTCGAGGATGAGGAGCTTGACCTCCTTCGACAGGGCCTTGGCGATCTCGACGAGCTGCTGCTTGCCGACGCCGAGCTGGTTGACCTTCGTCGTCGGGTTCTCGCGCAGACCCACGCGCTTGAGGAGCGCGGCGGCCTGGAAGTTCGTCTGGTTCCAGTCGATCAGTCCGCCGGCGCCTCTGCGCTCGTTGTTGAGGAAGATGTTCTCGGCGATCGACAGGTACGGGCTGAGCGCCAGCTCCTGGTGGATGATGACGATGCCGCGCGCTTCGCTGTCACGCAGGTTCTTGAATTCGACGACGTCGCCGGCGTAGTGGATCTCGCCGTCGTAGGTGCCGTGGGGGTAGACGCCCGACAGGACCTTCATCAAGGTCGACTTGCCGGCGCCGTTCTCGCCGCAGATGGCGTGGATCTCGCCGCGCCCGACGGCGAAGTTGACGTTCGAGAGCGCCTTCACGCCCGGGAACGTCTTGGTGATGCCGCGCATCTCGAGGATGGTCTCGGTCACGATCTCCGACTTCCGTGGTGGGGGGATGGGATGCGTCGGCGGCGGGCGGACCCGCCGCCGACGCAGGTGGTGATCAGACGAACCGGGTCACAGACCCAGCTCAGCCTCCGTCCAGTAGCCGGTGTCGACCAGCGCGGACTTCACGTTGTCCTTGACGACGGGGACCGGCGCGAGCAGGTACGAGGGAACGACCTTCACGTCGTTGTCGTACGTCTCCTCGTCGTTGACCTCGGGCTTCTCGTCGTTCAGCACGTCGACGGCCATGCCGGCGGCGACCTTCGCGAGCTCGCGCGTGTCCTTGAAGATCGTGGCGTACTGCTCGCCGCTCAGGATCGCCTTGACCGAGTCGACCTCGGCGTCCTGGCCGGAGATGATCGGCCACTCGTCACCCACGTCGTAGCCGGCATCGGCCAGCGCCGAGATGATGCCGCGCGAGATGCCGTCGTAGGGCGACAGGACCGCGTCGACCTTCGTGCCGTCGCTGTAGTTGGCCGTGAGGATGTCCTCCATGCGGCTCTGAGCGGTCTCGCCGTCCCAGCGGAGCGTCGCGGCCTGCTCGATGGTGGTCTGGCCCGACTTCACGACGAGGGTGCCGTTGTCGATGTAGGGCTTGAGCACCTCCATTGCGCCGTTGAAGAAGAAGAACGCGTTGTTGTCGTCGAGCGATCCGGCGAACAGCTCGATGTTGAACGGTCCCTTGGGCGGGTCGGCGACCGGCTTGCCCTCGAGGTCGGTCAGGCCCAGGCCGTTCAGGACGGTCCACGCCTGCTGGTTGCCGACGAGCTGGTTGTCGAACGTCGCGTAGTAGTCGACGTTCTCGGTGCCCTTGATGAGGCGGTCGTAGGCGATGACGGGGATGTCGGCGTCGGCGGCGTTCTGCAGTGCCTCGGTGAGGGTGGTTCCGTCGATCGAGGCGACGATGAGCGCCTCGGCGCCCTTCGTGATCATGTTCTCGATCTGCGAGACCTGCGTGGGGATGTCGTCCTCGGCGTACTGGAGGTCGACCTTGTAACCCTGGTCCTCCAGCGCCTTCTTGACGGCGTTGCCGTCCTGGATCCAACGCTCGGAGCTCTTGGTCGGCATGGCGACGCCGATCAGGCCGCCGTCGCCCTTGCCGCCTTCGGAGCCGCCGCCGGTCGATGCGGTGGAGCACGCGGAGAGCGCGAGCGCGCCGGCTGCGATGCCGACGAAGATGATCCTCTTGAGTTTCACTGTGGTCCCTTTCCCTGGACTTCGGTGTCGTGGTGTTCGGTTGTGCGCATTACCCCTGGTGAGGGTCTTTCTGAGTGGCCGCGCCCGGTATCGGGCTACCGGCGGCCGTCGGTGATCGTGGACCGGCGTGCGCGAGCACGGCCGGAGAGGTCGGCGATGAGGTCCGCTCCCAGCGGCTCGGCCTCCGACGCGAGGCTCGCTGTCCGGGCGACGCCCTCCAGCACCTGGGCGAGACGCACCGCCTCGCGGGCGCTCGCCGCGACGCAGAGCGCGCCGAGCCCGGCGACGAGGATGGCCGGGGCATCCGCCTCACGGAGGGAATCGATGACCGCCGGCGCCGACACGTCCGGACCTGCGATGACGGGCACCGCGCCGCCGAACTCACGTGCCGCCTGCGCCGTCAGACACGGGATCGCGGCGCCGCGGGCGGCCCACGCCGCCGCATGGCCGGCTTCGAGGTGCACGAGGGCGACGGCGCCGGCATCCTTCAGGACAGCCGCGTACAGCTCCACGTCGTCGGGCAGGACGCCGTCGTCACCGGGGGTGCCCGGGACCGACAGTCCGTCGAGCGAGACGACCATCATGTTCTCGGGAGCGAGTTCGTCGTCGGCCAACACCGGCCGGGTCACGAAGAGGTCGGCGTCGGGGACCCGCTCGGACAGCGTCGTCGACGCGAGGCCGCGACCGGCGAGATCGACCAGGAGGGATGCCACCCGCTCGCGGATGCGCGCGACGGCGACCTCGGTCTTCACCCCGTTCACGTACCGCTCCGCGTCGTCCTTCGACACCACTTGCCCGACTCCTTCGTCTTGCGCGGTCACCGCCACCGACATCGGAGGCGGTCATGTGACCGTTCACATCGGATGACTATGCACCTCGGACCCGGGCCGTGTCAACACGACGCGCGGACGGCGTCAGACGGACGCTGCGCGCGCCGTCGAGGAACGCACGATGAGGTCCGGCGTGAGCACCGGGGCCGCTGCGGCGGCCGACCCGTCGAGCAGGAGTTCGACGCAGCGCCGGCCGAGTTCGGCGAAGTCCTGGCGCACCGTCGTCAGTGGCGGCCAGAAGTGGCCCGCCTCGGGGATGTCGTCGAAGCCGACGATGCTCACATCGCGCGGGCAGTCCAGGCCCTCGTCGCGGATGGCGTGCAGGAGCCCCAGCGCCATCTGGTCGTTCGAGGAGAAGATCGCCGTGAAGTCCCGGTAACCCAGCAGTTCGCGCCCCGCGTAGTACCCGAAGTCCGCCGTCCAATCGCCGAGGATCGGCGCCGTCGTGGCGATGTCCCAGGCGCTCATCTCCTCCAGGAAGCCGCGCATCCGCGACTCCGCCTCCATCCAGTCCTGCGGACCGGCCAGGTGGTAGATCGAGCGGTGCCCGAGCTCGATGAGGTGGCGTGTCGCCAGGCGCGCGCCCGCGATCTGGTCGACCGCGAGGGTGTGGCCGGCGTCGACGTCGGTCGACTGCAGGGTCACGTAGGGCACGCCG
This sequence comes from Microbacterium aquilitoris, assembly GCF_031932285.1. Taxonomy (NCBI): domain Bacteria; kingdom Bacillati; phylum Actinomycetota; class Actinomycetes; order Micrococcales; family Microbacteriaceae; genus Microbacterium; species Microbacterium aquilitoris. The sequence continues at coordinate 518,014 of NZ_JAUZVT010000002.1, read as the reverse complement.
ACCGCCTGCGCGGCCAGGGCCCGGATCACCCGGACCTGCGGGGCGATGACGACGAGCCCCTCGACGGATTGCGCCATGAGGTACGACAGCCCGTCGGGAATCGACTGGGGGTCCGTCGGGTCGATGTTGGCCGTGGACACCCAGTAGCCCCGCGCCTGCGCGGCGGCCTCGATGGCCGCGATCGATGACGCCGGACCGTATTGCGTCGACGACGCCGCCAGGATCCCGATGGTCCTCGACCTGCTGGTGACGAGCGCACGGGCCGCGGGGTTCGGGCTGTACGACAGTTCCTGCATGGCCGCGAGGACCCGATCGCGGGTCTCGGGCCGGATGCTCGGGTGGTCGTTGAGGACGCGTGAGACCGTCTGGTGCGAGACGTCCGCTCGGCGCGCGACGTCGCGGATACTCGCCCTCCGGCCGCCGGCATCGTCGCTCATCGGTCCCCCTCGGGCCATGTTCACGGTCACACGGACCGAGGCCCATTATGCACGCCGAGCCTTTCGCCGCAGCCGGACGTGCGCGCCGCACCTATGCTGACCGCTATGTCCGACGTGTCGCGCCACCTGCCGCTCAGCAATCGGGAACGCGTCGACGAAGCCGGTGTCACGGGCGATTGGCGCACCGCCCTCGCCGAGGTCGTGCGACTCGCTGCTCCCCTGGCGCGCACCGCGGATGAGCGTGTCGCGTTCCTGGGCGCCGCCGGTCTCCCCGCATCCGACGATCCGGGATTCGCCGATGTGGTCGAGGCCATCCTCGCCGGACGCCGCGTGCGCATCCGCTCCCTCGTCGCGGCGACGCGCGCCCTCCTGGAGCTCGCCGGCGACCGGCCGATCGCCCTTTCTGCGACCACCAGCGGCGCCGTCGCGCTGTATGCCGTCACGCGCATGTCTTTCGACCGGCGCGCTGCGGTCGCGGGTTCTTCGCTCCGCGCGAGCGATGACGGCTGGACACTCGGTCGTGGCACCGTCCGCTCCGCCCCCGCACGCGACATCCTCGAGTTCGTTCTGGGCCTGCGCGATCAGGTTCCCGGAACATCGGCGGCACGCGAACTGTAAGACTGGGGGGATGCCGGATTCCTCCATCCCCCGCGTCGCGGTCTACCTCGATTTCGACAACATCGTCATGAGTTGGTACGACCGGGTCCACGGTCGCAACAGCTACTCGCGGGATCGGCAACGGATCGCGGCCGACCCCGACGAGAAGGAGATCTCGGAGCGCCTGGCCGCCGCCATGATCGACGTCGGCGCGATCATGGACTACGCGGCATCCTTCGGAACCCTGGTCCTGACCCGCGCCTACGCCGACTGGTCGTCGCCGGTGAACTCGCTCTACCGCCAACAGCTGGTCGCCCGCGCGGTCGACCTCGTGCAGTTGTTCCCCGCGGCCGCCTACGCGAAGAACGGCGCCGACATCCGTCTCGCCGTCGACACCGTCGAAGACCTCTTCCGCCTCGAGGACCTCACCCACGTCGTGATCGTGGCGGGCGACAGCGACTACGTCCCGCTCGCGCAGCGGTGCAAGCGGCTCGGGCGCTTCGTCGTCGCCGTCGGCGTCGCCGGGTCCACGGCCAAATCGCTCGCGGCGGCGTGCGACCAGTTCGACGCGTACGACGCCCTCCCCGGGGTCGCGACCCCCGAGCCCGAACCCGCCCCGGAGAGCACGCCCCAGGCGGGCCGCCGTCGGCGGAAGGCCGTCGACCCCGTCGAACAGCTCCTCTCGCGCGCGCTGCGCCTCGAGCAGGTCCGTACCGACGAGGAGTGGATGCACCTGTCGGCGGTGAAGAACCTGCTCAAACGAATGGACCCGTCGTTCAGCGAGAAGTCCCTCGGCCACCGCTCGTTCTCGGACTTCGTCAAAGCGCACCCGAAGATCGCCGAGCTGGACGAGTCGACGAACATCGTCCGCGTCCGCGCCGTCGACGCCTCCTGACCCGAAGAGCCCCGCCCGCGACCACGCCGCACGGTAGGGTGGCCCCGTGGCTCGCCGGTCAACTCCGCCCGGCTCGCAGTCTTCACTGCGAGAGGCGAATCGTGCACGATTGCTCGATTCGCTCAAGCGGCATGGGCGCTTGACGCAGATCGAGCTCGCAGGCGCGACCGGGCTCTCCCCCGCGACGGTGTCGAACATCGTCAAAGAGCTCACGGCGACGGGGGTTCTGCACACCTCGTTCACCTCGCGCAGTGGTCGCCGCGCGACCCTCGTCTCGCTCGCCCGACAGGTCGGGCTCGTGGCGGGCGCGCATTTCTCCACGCGGAAGCTCCACGTCGCCATCGCCGACGCGACCCGCTCGGTCGTCGCCGAGACCTCGCTCCCCCTCGCCCCCGATCATCGACACGACGCCGAGCTGGACCGGCTCAGCCTGCTGCTCGGCGACATGGTCGAGGGTCTCGGCGGATCGCTGTCCGACCTCTTGGCGGTCGGTCTGGCGCTGCCGGCCCCCGTCGATCCCCGCACCTCGGTCATCTCCACGCCCGGTCTCCTCCCCGGCTGGGACGGTGTCGACATCGCCCGCAGCCTCTCGGCGCGCATCGGGCGTCCCGTCCATGTCGACAGCGAAGCGAACCTGGGCGCACTCGCCGAGGCCCGCGAAGGCGCCGCCCGCGGGGCATCCTCGTCCGTCTACGTGACCGTGGGGCATTCGATCAGCGCCGGTCTCCTCGTCGACGGTGAGCTCTTTCGCGGGGCCAGCGGACGCACCGGACAGATCGGTCACATGACGATCGACGAGAACGGTGGCCGCTGCCGTTGCGGCAACCGCGGCTGCCTCGAGACGGTGGCCGCCGGTCCTGCGCTCCTGGCCGGTTTCAGCGAGGCCGACGGCATCCATCGCCTCCGTGACCTCGTCACGGCCGCGGGCGACGGCGTACCCGCCGCGCAGCGCACGATCGCGGATGCCGGCCGCCACATCGGCATCGCCGCGGCGAGCCTGTGCAACCTCATCGACCCCGAGCGCATCGTCGTGGGAGGCGAGCTGGCCCGCGCGGGCGAGATCCTCCTCGCTCCGCTCCGGCACGCCTTGGAGCGCGCGATCCTCGGCGGCGGGGTGCCCGAGATCGTCGCGTCCGCCTTCGCGGAGTGGGCCGAGACGCGCGGCGCGATCGCCCTGGCCCTCGATCACGTGGCCGTCGACGCAGATCTGGTCGCGTTCCCCGCATGAGACGGTTGCTCACGGCCGTCCTGCTCGTGGCGGCGTCTGCTGCCGCACTCTCGGGCTGCGCCCTCCCCGACAACTCATCGCCGCGCACGATCATCGCGCTGCTCCTCCCCGACAAGAAGACCGCGCGCTACGAGACCTTCGATCGGCCCGTCTTCGAGAAGCGCATCGCGGAGCTCGGCGACGCGCAGGTGCTGTACACGAACGCCGATCAGGATGCCGCGAGGCAGCAGCAGCAGGCGGAGTCCGCGCTCGCCGCAGGAGCCGCCGTCCTCGTCCTCGACCCCGTCGACGGCCGGGCCGCGGCATCCATCCTCGCGGCGGCGACCGCCGAGGGCGTGCCGGTCATCTCGTACGACCGGATGATCATCGGCGGCGGGAAGCCCGCGTACTACGTGTCGTTCGACAACGAGCGTGTCGGCGAACTGCAGGCGGAGGCCCTCGTGGCAGGCCTCGAGAAGGAGGGTCGCAGCGACGGCGGCATCCTGATGGTCCACGGCGCTCCCACCGACAGCAACGCGGCGCAGTTCCGCGACGGCGCCCGCCGAGTGATCGCCGCGGCGGGTCTGCGCGTGCTCGCCGAGTACGACACCCCGGATTGGAGTCCCGACAAGGCGCAGGCGTGGGTCTCGGGTCAGCTGGCGCAGTACGGCGATGAGGTGGCCGCCGTGTACGCCGCCAACGACGGCACCGCCAGCGGTGCGATCGCCGCCCTCCGCGCCGCGGACGTCTCGCCGTTCCCCATCGTCACGGGGCAGGATGCCGAGCTCACCGCGCTCCAGCGGATCGTCGAGGGCGATCAGTACATGACCGTCTACAAGGCGATCCGCACGCAGGCCACGATCGCCGCCGACGTCGCCGTGCAGCTCGCCGCCGGCGACAAGCCCTCCGGCGACACGACGATCGACGGCATCCCGGCCACCCTGCTGACCCCCGTCGCTGTCACCGTGGACAACATCGCCTCCACTGTCGTCGCGGACGGCTTCTGGACCATCGCGGACATCTGCACCCCCACCTACGCCGAGGCCTGCGCCGCCGCAGGCCTGGAATGAGAGCACCGAGCGTGAGCGTCTCCCCCCGTCGCACCGGCGATCACGTCCTGTCGATGCGCGGCATCGACAAGCGCTTCGGCGCCGTCCGCGCCCTGAACGGTGTCGACTTCCGTGTCCGCGAGGGCGAGGTCGTCGCCCTCGTCGGCGACAACGGCGCCGGCAAGTCCACGCTCGTGAAGATCCTCGCCGGCGTCCACCCCGCCGACGCCGGGACGATCGAGCTCGACGGCGAGCTCGTGCAGCTCTCGAGCCCGGCGGACGCGCAGGACCTCGGCATCGCGACCGTGTTCCAGGACCTCGCGCTCTGCGAGAACCTCGACGTCGTCGCCAACCTGTGGCTCGGTCGGGAGCTCATCGAGCGCGGTCGCCTCGACGAGGTGGGCATGGAAGAGCGGACCTGGATGCTGCTGCGCGAACTCGCGGCGAAGGTCCCGTCGGTCCGCGTGCCGGTCTCGACGCTGTCGGGTGGCCAGCGTCAGACCGTCGCGATCGCCCGGTCGCTCATCGGGGAGCCGCGCATCGTGATCCTGGACGAACCGACCGCTGCCCTCGGCGTGGCACAGACCGCCGAGGTCCTCAACCTCATCGAGCGCTTGCGCGACCGGGGCCACGGGGTCGTCCTCATCAGCCACAACCTCACCGATGTGCTCGCCGTCGCCGACCGCATCGTGGTCCTCCGCCTCGGCCGCAACAACGGCGAGTTCGACGCCGAGACGGCGACGAGCGAAGTGCTGATCGCCGCCATCACGGGAGCCTTCGACCCGGTTCGGCCGGTCAGCCCGCCCGACGAACCCCGGGCTCCCGTCATCCCGCTCGCGGATGCCCGGCGCCGCGTGGACGGCGACCGATGAACCGGGAGGGCGGCATCCTCAGCCTCGTTCTCACCCGGGTGCGATCCGGCGACGTCGGACGGATGCCGGTGGTGCTGGCTCTCGTCGTGATCGCCGTCGTGTTCCAGGCGCTCAACCCCGTCTTCCTGACCAGCCGGAACCTCAGCGACCTGCTGATGCAGTGCGCTGCGATGGGCACGATCTCGCTCGGGATCGTCCTCATCCTCCTCATCGGCGAGATCGACCTGTCGGTCGGCTCGATGTCGGGGGTGGCGGCGGCGATCCTGACGGTGGGCGCCGTGCAGCTGCAGTGGCCCTTCGTGCTCGCGATCGGCGCCGCGGTCGCCGCCGGAGGCATCGTGGGAGCCGTCTACGGGCTCTTGCGCAGCACGCTCGGCCTGCCGAGCTTCGTCGTGACGCTCGCCGGGCTGCTCGGCCTGCTCGGCGTGCAGCTGTGGGTGCTGGGCGACGCCGGTTCGATCAACCTCCCCTTCGACTCGTGGATCGTGCAGTTCGCCCAGCAGATGTACCTCCCGCCCTGGCTGTCGTACGTGCTGTCGGCCGCGACCGCGCTGGCCTACACCGCCACGCTCCTCAGCCGGGCCCGGCGACGAGCAGCCGCGGAACTGGAGAGCACGCGCACGGTCATCATCGTGATCCGGGGCGCCCTGCTCCTCGTCGGTCTCGCCGGCGGATCCTGGTACCTCAACCTCTCGCGCGGCGTGGGACTCATGTTCGTCCTCTTCGTCGTCCTCGTCGTGGTCGCGCATCTGGCGCTGACGCGCACCCGCTGGGGCCGATCGGTGTTCGCGGTCGGCGGCTCGATCGAGGCGGCGCGACGGGCCGGCATCCGCGTCGACCGCGTCGTGGTCTCGGTGTTCGTGCTGTGCTCGGTGCTCGCGGCGACGGGCGGCATCCTCGCCGCGGCCCGGCTCGCGGCGGCCAACCAGAGCACCGGCGCGGCGGATACGAACCTCAATGCGATCGCGGCGGCCATCATCGGCGGCGCCTCGCTGTTCGGCGGACGCGGGTCGGCGTTCGCCGCGCTCCTGGGCGTCGTCGTGATCCAGGCGATCTCGTCGGGATTCACGCTCATCAACCTCAGCTCGTCGGTGCAGTACATGGTCACCGGAGCCGTGCTGGTCTTCGCCGTGGCGCTGGATGCCGTCACTCGCCGCAGCCGCCTCGGCACGGGTCGGACCTAGTCCGTACGCTCGCCGCGCAGCGCTTCCTCGGAGGGTTCGGGCCGACCGTCGACGGTGACGAAAGCGTTATGTTCACATCTTGACTTCATTTCGTGAACACATCAAGATCATCGTCAAGCGCGATGTCGCGCTCGCTCGATTTCACTGTCGAAAGGCGAACGATGAAGAAGTCCCTGTCCGTTGCCGCAGCCCTCGGGGCCGCTGCACTCCTGCTCGCCGGCTGTTCCAGCACGAGCACCCCGGCGCCCGCCGGTTCGAGCGGTGGCGCGGCTCCCGCTGAAGCCGGGCGCGCCTGCGTCATCCTTCCCGACGCCGCGTCGTCGCCGCGGTGGGAGAACTTCGACCGCAAGTACCTGGAAGAGGGCCTCACGGGCGCCGGCTTCGAGGTCGACATCCAGAACGCCGGTGGTGACACGTCGAAGTACACGACGATCGCCGACCAACAGCTCACCAAGGGCTGCGGCGTCATGATGCTCGTCGACTACAACGGCGCCGCCGTCGGCGTCGCCACCAAGGCGAAGGCTCAGGGCATCCCCGTCATCGCGTACGACCGCCCCTTCAAGGGCGCGGACTACTACGTCTCCTTCGACAACGTCGAGGTCGGCAAGCTCGAGGGGCAGACCGTCCTCGACGGCCTCAAGGCCGCGAACAAGGACCCGAAGACGGCCGCCGTCTTCTACATGGGCGGCGACCCGACCGACGGCAACGCCGCGATGTTCCTCAAGGGCGCGAAGGAGGTCATGGAAGCGGCGGGCATCAAGCCGGTCGCCGAGCCCCCGGGAGTCTGGGACGGCGCGAAGACCCAGACCAACTTCGAGCAGGCACTGACCGCGAACGGCGGCAAGGTCGACGGAGTCTGGGCCGCCAACGACACCAACGCCGACGGCGTCATCAAGGTGCTCCAGGACCGCGACCTCAAGGGTGTCGCCGTCTCGGGCCAGGACGCCAACGTGGAGGGCCTGCGCAACATCCTGACCGGATGGCAGACGGCCACCGTCTACAAGCCCGTCAAGGACGAGGCCGAGGCCGCCATCAAGGTCGCAACGGACCTCTTGAACGGGTCGACGCCGACGGCCGACCAGAAGCTCGACGACGGCACGCCGTACATCTCGGTCACGCCGCAGCTCGTCGGCCCCGACAAGGTCAAGGACGTCGTCGCCGCCGGTGACGCCTCCGCCTCGGACGTCTGCACCGGCGAGATCGCCGGCGTCAGCCTCGCCGACAAGTGCACCGAATTCGGCGTCGAGTGATCTGACGGGAGTGGGGATGCCGCGATCCGCGGCATCCCCACTCCCCTCTGTCTGCGCGACACCCCTCGACCTCCCTGGAGAACCCGCATGAGCGAACCCATCATCGAACTCCGCCGCGTCACGAAGTCCTTCGGACCGGTCAGCGTCCTCAAAGGCGTCGACCTCACGGTCCGACCCGGCATGGTGACCGCCCTCGTCGGCGACAACGGCGCCGGAAAGTCCACCCTCATCAAGGGCCTCGCCGGCGTGCAGCCCTACGACACCGGCGAGATCCTCGTCGACGGTCAGGAGCAGTCGCTCCGGACCCCCCGCGAAGCAGGCGCCCTGGGCATCGAAGTGGTCTATCAGGACCTCGCCCTCTGCGACAACCTCGACATCGTCCAGAACATGTTCCTCGGACGCGAAGAGGTCATCGGGGGCACGTTCGACGAAGGCCGCATGGAGAAGGATGCCTCGGACACGCTGCGCTCCCTGTCGGTGCGAACCGTGAAGAGCGTCCGGCAGAAGGTGTCGAGCCTCTCCGGAGGTCAGCGTCAGACGGTCGCGATCGCACGTGCCGTCCTCAAGAAGGCGCGCGTCGTCATCCTCGACGAACCCACCGCCGCCCTCGGCGTCGCGCAGACGGAGCAGGTGCTGAACCTGGTCCGGCGCCTCGCCGATCAGGGCGTCGCCGTGGTCCTCATCAGCCACAACCTGGCTGATGTCTTCGCCGTCGCCGACGACATCGCCGTGCTGTACCTCGGCCAGATGGTCGCCCAGGTCCCGACGGCCGAGTCGACCCGCGACGAGATCGTCGGCTACATCACCGGAACCAAGATCCCGCCGGGCGTTCAGCTCGTGGGCACATCCACCATCCCCGTCGGAGGCGACGCATGAGCACCAGCACCCGGACCGCGGCGGCACCCGACCCCGTCGTGAGCGACCTCATCGGCAGCGGCGTCGAAGGGGGCGTCGGCGACCAGATCAAGGCGTGGCTCCAGCGCGTGCGCGGCGGCGAAATGGGCGCCCTTCCCGCCGTCGGTGGCCTCATCCTGCTGGTGATCCTGTTCAGCACGCTGAGCCAGTACTTCTTCACCCCCATCAACTTCGCGAACCTGATGAGCCAGGCGGCATCCCTCGTCGTGCTCGGCATGGCGCTCGTGTTCGTCCTCTTGCTCGGCGAGATCGACCTGTCGGCGGGTGTCACCGGCGGAGTCGGCGTCGCCTCGTTCGTCGTTCTGAACGTGAAATTCGACATCCCGTGGCCGCCCGCCCTGGCGATCGGGTTCGTGGTGGGCCTGGCCACCGGAGCGCTGATCGGATTCCTCGTGGCGAGGATCGGCATCCCGTCATTCGTCGTGACCCTCGGTCTGTTCCTCGGCTACCAGGGCCTCGCCCTGCTCATCATCGGTGCCGGCGGTCTCTACCCGATCGAGGCGCCGGAGCTGCTGGCGCTGCAGAACGGACGCCTGCCCGTCTGGGGCGGCTGGGTGATGCTGCTGGTCATGCTGCTGATCTCGGGCGGCCTGTCGTACTGGGATCGCCGACGCCGCACCCGCGCCGGCGTGCCCAACCGTCCGATCGCCCTCGTGTGGGCCAAGCTCGCCGTGCTCGCGATCCTTGGCGGAGTGGCCGTTTTCGTGCTGAACCTCAACCGGTCGCAGTCGATCATCCCGATCGAGGGCGTGCCGATCATCGTCCCGGTGGTGCTGACGATCCTCTTCATCGGCACGTTCGTCCTCGACCGCACCCGGTTCGGCCGGTACGTCTACGCCATCGGCGGCAATGCCGAGGCGGCTCGCCGCGCCGGCATCAAGGTGCGGTGGGTGAAGTGGTGGTGCTTCGTCGCCGCCTCGGGCCTCGCCGTCGTGTCACTGCTGTTCAACCAGGCGCGCGTCGGCTCGGTCGACGGTGCCGTCGGTCGCGACATCGTCCTCTCGGGAGTGGCGGCGGCCGTCGTCGGCGGCGTGAGTCTGTTCGGTGGTCGAGGACGCCTCATCCACGCAGCGATCGGCGCTCTCGTCATCGCGGTCATCATCAACGGACTGGGGCTTCTGCAGCTCGACGCGGGGTTCAACCTCCTCGTCACGGGTGGCGTCCTGATCCTCGCCGCCACCGTCGACGCGCTGTCGCGGCTGCGGACGGGCGGGATGCGCACCTGACCCCTCGGCACGAAACGATGCCCTCGACCGTTCACCGGTCGAGGGCATCGTCGTTCGCGGCCGGATCAGTCGCGCGTGGACCAGAGCGCCCAGGCGACGAGCACAGGCTGGAACAGCAGGCGACGCCAGCGCGCGGTGTCGCTGTCCAGCCGGAAGCCGTCGCGCTTCTTGAGCGCCTGGTCGAGGTTGCCGGGGAAGATCGCGACGAAGAAGGCGGCGAGGATGACGCCGATGCGGCGCCGCTCCTTCGGGAGCACCACGAGCGCGGCGCCGAGCATCATCTCGACGGCCCCGGAGGCGACGACGACGCCGTCCCTGTCGATCGGGAGGGTGTCGGTCACAAGGTCGGGGACCTGCGCCTGGAACTCCTTGCGCGCCCAGAACAGGTGGCTGAGTCCGGCGAACACCATGGCGCCGGCGAGAGCCCAGCGAGCGATTGTCTTCATCCTCCGAGTATCCCCCCGCCGGGCGCCGGCGGCGCCCTCGCCTACGCTGGTGAGGTGTCGAGCCCCACCCCGTTCCCTTTCGACCGGCTCTCCCGTCGCCCCGACGTCGAAGGTCCCGACCTGGTGGCATCGGATGCCGCCGACCGCCTCATCCTGGATGAATCGGCCGGCCTCCGCGCCGACGCACCGACCGGGTCGATCGTCGCGATCGGCGACACCCACGGCGCTCTCGCCCTGGCGGCCGCGCACGACGGCGCGCGGGACGTCCGTGTGCACCAGGATGCGCTGGCCGGTGAGCGGGCGATCTCCCGGAACGCCGAGGAGCTCGGGCTGAGCGATCGCATCCGGGTCGTCGGTCTCGACGCCGACGCCGTCAGCGACGCGCGGGTCGTGCTCCTCCGCCTGCCCCGCGCGCTCGACGCCCTCCGCGACGTCGCCGCGCTCGTCGCCGCGCACGCCTCCCCCGACGTCGTCGTCGTGGCCGGCGGCCGCCTCAAGCACATGACCCTCGCGATGAACGACGTGCTCGGCGAGCACTTCGGACGGATCGACGTCTCGCACGCCCGGCAGAAGTCACGCGTCCTGTTCGCGCGCGACCCACGCGCGGGCCACGAGCCCGCACCGGCGGCGGGACGCGAGGGCGACCTCGAGATCCGCGCCTTCGGCGGTGCGTTCGCCGGGGCACGGCTCGACAACGGCACGCGGCTCCTGATCGCACATCTGCCGGAGGACCCCGCCGGCGGATCGCCGGAGGACCCGCTCATCGACATGGCGTGCGGGACGGGTGCGGTCGCCGCGCACCTCGCGACGCGGCATCCGGCGGCATACGTTTACGCCTCGGATCAGTCCGCCGCGGCGGTCGCCTCGGCACGGGCGACGGCCGCCGCGAACGGTGTCGAGGGTCGGGTCGAGGTCGCCCGCGATGACCTGCTCGCGGGCCGGCCCGCGGCATCCGCGTCGTTCATCGCCCTCAACCCGCCGTTCCACAGCGGGGCGGCGCTGACCGAGCGGCTCGCGTTCCGCCTGTTCGCGGACGCGGCACGCGTGCTGCGTCCGGGCGGTGAGCTGTGGTGCGTCTGGAACTCGGGGATGCGGTACCGGGGTGATCTCGAGCGCCTCGTCGGGCCCACCCGTCAGGTCGCGCGCGACGCGAAGTTCACCGTGACGGTGTCGACGCGTCGGTGACGCTCACCGTCCTCCGGGAGGACCGACGAGCAGCAGGATGACGTAGAGGGCGACCACCGCCACCACGATGAGGGCGACCAGGATGCCCGCGTGGCGCAGGAACCAGCGCAGCAGCCGGTCGATCGGCCGCCGGTCGCGGGGGTCCGAGGTCTCTTCGAGCCGCCATGCACCGTCGAGGCGACCGGTGCGGTGCAGCCACCTCTCGACGGGGAGCGTCGCGTACGGGATGACCGCCGAACCCACCGCGAGCACCGAGGTGCCGAGGCTCCACCGGTTGTTGAGAGCGACGAGGATGGCGGTCGCCCCGTACGACAGGAAGACGAAGCCGTGGATGCCGCCGCCGATCGTGACGGCGACGGCCGGACCTCCCACCGCGCGGACGATGAGGGCGGCGATGAGGAGGGTCCAGGAGAACACCTCGGCGATGGCGAGGATGCGGAAGATCGAGAGAGGGGTGCGGAACACTCCTTCAGCCTACCTGAAGGATGGCGTCGGTCGCGTCATCGCCGCGTGGCCCACAGCGCCCACAGCACGAGCACCGGTTGGAAGAACAGCCGGGCGAAGCGTTTGGCGTCGGAGTCCATCCCCGGCACGTCGCGACCCGATCGCCAGTGATGGACGTTGCCGGGGAACACGGCGACGAACAGGGCCGCGACAGCCAGACCCACGCGGCGCCGTTCACGCGGCAGCGCGATGAGGGCGGCCCCCAACCCCGCCTCCACGACACCGGACACGACGACGATCGTGTCCTTGTCGGTCCGGAACAGGCGCGTCGCCCAGTCCGGAACGGCGATCCGGAACCCGCGCCGGAGCACCGTCAGGTGCGCGACGCCGGCGGCCGTCAACAGGACCGCGAGGCCGACGCGGGCGATGCTCCGCAGCGCGCCCTCGCGTCGACGGATCGTCGCGGCCCGCGCGCTCACTCGATCACACCCGCTCGGATGCCGCCGAGCGATTCGGCCACCCGCGGCAACGAGTGCGAGAGTGACTCGTCGAGCCGCTCCAGACGGTCCTGCGCGTCCCGCAGGACCTCAGCCCCACGCTCGGTGACGCTCAGGTCGCTCGCCGCTCCGGCCTGCGCCGTCGCGTCGGCGACCAGCCCGTCGTCGACGAGGGCGTGGACGGCGGCATGAGCCGACTGCACCGTGATGCGGGATCTGCGGGCGAGTTCCGAGAAGGAGATCCCGGGCTCCGCGCCGATGTGACCGAGCAGGCCGAACTTGCGCGTCGAGATCCCGAGATCACGCAGTTCGGCCGCCAATTGGGCCTCCCACGAGGCAGAAACGGCGAGGAGCGCGATGACGGGACTGAAGCGCGGTGCATCCTCTGCGGGGGTATCTGCCACGGCAGAAGTCTATGAGTCACGCCGCGCCGCGGTCAGCATCCGCGCCACCGCGATTCGGTAGCGATTTTCCGGCCACGACGGAAGAGATGAACGAGTTCTCATCTGCGAAACATGTGAGATCCCGCGCGCCCGTATCATCAGCGGTATGCTCCGCGCGATCCATCTGCCGACGGCTGCGCTCGCCGCAGCCGCGATGGTGTTCGCCCTCGGCTCGCACGCCCCCTCCGCCGACGACGAGCGATCGGTCCCGCAGGTCCGCGCCGCCCTGGCGAGCTCCGCCCATCAGCTCACGCTCGACGACATCGCCACCCTCTCGCATGCGCAGTTGACGGCGGAGGTCGCCCACTCCCCCGCCGCCCAGCAGAGCATCCTCGACTCCACCACGCCGACCGTCGCCTCAGCCTGGTGGGGCGGCCTCACCCTCGCCACGCGGGCACAGCTCGTGCACGACGTCCCGGATCTCATCGGTGCGCTCGACGGGCTGCCCGCCGAGGTCCGTGTCGCCGCCAACCGTGTCGGAGCCCGGGAACGCCTGGGACGACTCGACGTCCTCCTGACCGGACTCGTGACGCACGAGGATTCGCCCTCCGCCGGCGACCTCGAAGCGCTGGAACGCGAACGTGCGTATCTCACGAAAGTCGCCCTCGGCCTCGTCCAGCTCTACTTGTACAACCCGGTCCGGGGCTCGATCGTCGAGATGGCGGGGGATCCGGCGGCGGCCACCGGCATCCTCTTCGTCGTGCCGGGGACCAATGCGTCGATCGCGACGTTCATGAACGACGACCCCGTCACGTCCTTCGCGAACTGGCAGGTCCGGCACGCCGATCCTTCGGCGCCGATCCTCGCCTTCACCGTCCTCGCGGCACCCATGCCGCAGATCTCGGTCGATCTCGCCTCGGGCCCGCAGAACAACACGATCGCCACCGCGGCGGGGGCGGACTACGCTCGCATCGTGAAGGGAATCGACGCCGCTTTGCCCGGACTTCCGACGCTGAGCTACGAGCACAGCGCCGGGTCCCAGGTCGGAAGCGCCGCCGAGATGGCCGGGGCACGATTCACCGCCCGGTTCCTCGCCGCGGGAGTCGGCGCCACAGACGGGTACACGACGGTGCCCGGAACGGCTTATTACGCCACGCAGGCCAAGGACGACATCAACCGCTACTACGCCGGATTCCAGATGGGCGACATCGGCTACGGCATCGGCCCCGAGGAGTTCCCCGGCATCACGATCGTCGACCCGGGATTCTCCGAGAAGCCGACCGGCACCGTCGCCGCGATGCTCGCCGAGGGCCTCACGCTTCACAACCGCCTCTTCAGCGGCGACGGGTCGGCGAACGGGACGGTGTTGAAGGACGTGCGACTGCTCCTCACCTCCCTCGCCGACGAGAGCAGCGGCTGATGCCCGCCCGGTCCGTCGCAGCAACGGTGCTGGTCGGAACCTTGGCCCTCAGCCTCACGGCATGCGCCCCCGCCGCGGGCCCGACCTTCGACGCGGTGCGCGCGCAGTCCGAGGAGGCGGTGACCGAGGTCGTGGCGGTGATGCCGACGGGGTCGACGTACACGGCGTCGGGCGACCCGACCTCAACGCCCTGCGGAACGGGCACGGCCACGGTCGACGGCCCCCGCGGGACCGCATTCGCGACGATCCAGGGGCAGGTGACGCTGCCGGGCGCCGCTGACGCGGCATCCGTCATCGCGGACCTGCCGACCGCACTCGGCGACGGCTGGGCCGTCGAGCCCGTCGGGATCGACGTCGATCTCGCCACCGTGCGCCTCAACCGCGCGGGATCGGGCGTGTCCGTCGACATCACCGAACGCGCTGCCGACGCGCCGGTGGCGCTCGACATCCTCGCCGTGTCCTCCTGCGGCCGCGTCGAGCGCTGAGGCGCTCACGCCCTGGAGGGCGTCAGAGCGCGGGGCAGGAGGATGCGCCCTGTGCGCAGGCCTTCAGTTCGCGGGCGAGCCAGGGGCCGAGGGTGCGCGAGTACGTCCCGCTCAGGTGAAGCCCGTCGAAGTACACCGACACTCCGCCCACGGCGGAGTAGCAGCGCTCGTCATCGCAGAACCGGTCCGTCGGATCGATCGTGAGGAGGTCCGGTACGCGCCCCGCGACCTCGTCGGTGACGCTGCGGGCGACGAGCGCCTTGCTGACGGGGTTGGAGCACTGGCCGTTCAGCTCGAGGCAGTCGGGGCCGTCGCGCCGGGTGGTGATCCCGTCGGTCAACGGGACGTCGCCGAGCCAGACGACTGTGGCGCCCGCTTCCCGAACCCGCGTGATCGCCTCGACGAAACCGTCGACGCTGCGAGCACCGTCGGCGTAGCCGGCGCGGAGGTCGGACATGACGACGAGGTCGACCTTCGGGGCGAGGGTCGAGACGACCCACTCGTTGCGCTCGGCGCAGCCCTTCTGTTCTTCCTGGGACGTCTTGCGGATCTCGTTCGGCGGCGGGGTGCCCAGCGTCGCCGGGCATCCGGAGCGCGACGCCACGATGACGTTCCACTTGAGGCGCTTTCCCGCGGCGTCGATCGCGTCGCTCCACGCCGACGCATGGGAGTTGCCCCACAGCAGCACCGTGCGGGCTCCGTTCGGATCGCCGTAGTGGCAGATGACCTCGCTGAACGGGCCGGTGTCGTCAGAGCAGCGCGGCTTGCGTGAGGCGATCGGCAGGTCGTTGTTGCCGGCGAGTGCTGCGGCCTCGTCGACCGGGGCGAAGGGATCCCCGCATGTGTTGTCGAGCGCGGCGGCGCCGAAGCATTCGTCGGCGGAGGCGATGGTCTGCTCGAACTCCGCGGCCGCGGCCTCGATCCGAGCCTGCCCGCTGGCGTCGAACCTGACGGCGCCGGCGACGATGATGAGGACCGCGACGGTTCCGAGCGCGAGGCTTCGAGGAGATGTCCGCAGCAGCCATCCACGTCGGAACGGCTGCTCGATGAAGCGGTAACTCGCTTCCGACACAACGAGGATGATGGCGAGCAGACCGAAGGCCTCGAGGATGCTCAGCTCGTGTCCGAGCGCGATCGGGACGATGATCAGCAGCGGCCAGTGCCATAGGTACACCGAGTAGGAGATGTCGCCGAGGTGCTGGATCGGTCGGGCGCTCACGGCGCGGTCGAACGAGAATCGTCCGTCCGGCCCCCCGAGCAGCACGAGGCAGGCGCCGACCGTCGGGATCATCGCGGCGATGCCCGGGTAGGGCATGTCCACATTCAGGACGAAGAACCCGACCCCGATCAGGGCGACACCGACCCACGGAGCGAAGCGGATGCCCCGCACGGCGATCAGGGCGACGAGACCGCCGGCGGCGAGCTGCCACATCCGGGTCGGCGTGACGAAGTACGCGGCGCCGGGATCGACGTTCGTGAAGATGAACGAGAAGGAGAGGCTCGCCACCAGGACGAGACCCATGACGATTCCCACGACGCCCCGGCGTCCCAGGCGGCCGATCGGACCGAAGCGCCGTGCGAACAGGGTGGCGAGCAGGAGCAGCACCGGCCAGACGAGGTAGAACTGCTCCTCGACCGACAGCGACCAGAAGTGCTGGACGGGGCTCGGCGCGGCGCCTTCCGCGCCGTAGTCGACCGCGTCACCGGCGAGGACCCAGTTCTCGATCGAGAGCGCCGACGCGAGCACGTGCCGGCCGATCTCGGGCCACTGGGAGGCGGGAACGATGAACCACGAGGCAACGAGCACGAAGCCGAGCACGAGGAGCGCGGCCGGCATGATCCGTCGGACGCGGGCGGCCCAGAACCTGGCGGCGAAGCGGAGGGGACGGTGGCGGTCGACGTCGCGCAGGATCTGCCCGGTGATCAGGAACCCCGAGACGACGAAGAACACGTCGACACCGGTGAAGCCACCGGGGAGGAGGGAGGGCCAGAAGTGGTAGACCACGACGGACGCGACCGCGATGGCGCGGAGGCCTTGGATGTCCGCCCGGACGCGGTGGCGCGGTGCTTCCGGCGACGATGCGGGCGGTGCGTTACGGGGCCCACCCGGGGCGTCGACGAGCTGAGTCACCACGCGAGTCTAAGCGGAATGCGCCGCCCGGCCTCATCGGCGGCCGGCGTCGGTGGCGGCCGCTCGGCGTCGCGCCATGAGCAGGACGCCGGCCACGAGGAGGATCATGGCGACCCCGGCCGAGGCGATGACGGCGGCGCGCGCTCCCCAGAGCGTCACCACGGCGGCCGCGCCGAGCAGCACCGCGATGCGCAGCAGGCTCTCGACGGCCGTGTCGAGACCCTCGACCCGCCCGAGGAACTGGTCGTCGATAGACGTCTGGAACAGGGTCGTGACCGCGATGTTGTACGGCGCGTTGACGAGGGCACTCAGGGCGACGCCGACGAGGAGCACCGTCACGTTCGGCGCGGCCCCCATCACGACCTGGGCGACGGCGAACAGTGCCAGGCAGACCACAAAGACCAGCGGCATCCGCGACCGCCGGACGACGAACCCGACCGTCAGCGCTGCGATGACCGCCACGATGCCGTTCCACGAGAGGACGAGACCCAGGACCTCGCTCGGTAGCCGTAGGTCGTCCGACACGAGGAAGATGAGCGCGTACGCGTTCGTCCCCGCAGTGATCGTCACACCGTACGAGGCGAGCAGCAGTCCCAGCGCGAAGCGGTGGCCGGCGAGGTAACGGGCGGCGGGTGGGATGCCGCGGACGGTCGACGCCAGCGCATCGACGCCGAGCCGGATGCGGGCCCGCCGCCGTGCGGGCGTCGACGACTCGGCATCCGTCGTCTTCGGGAGGATGCGCGCGAACAGTGCTGCGGTGACGAGGAAGGAGACGCCGTCCACGGCGAACGACGGCGCCGGCCCCCACATGGCGTACGCACCGGCGCCGAGGGCTGGTCCGACGCTCGCCAGCGCCCACGTCGTCGATTCGAGGATGCCGTTGGCTCGGGGAAGCATGTCTCGTTGCACGAGCCGCGGGACGAAGACGAACGCCGACGAGGCGAAGAAGACCCCGGCGATCGCGGCGGCCGCGACCAGGACCGTCGAGTGGATGCCGGGTCCCCCGGCCGCAGCGGCGGCAGCCAGCCCGAAGCTCAGGATGCCGCGCAGTGCGGTGGTGACGATGAAGACGGTGCGCAGATCGAACCGGTCGGCCACCGCGCCCGCAACGGGAGCGAGGAACAGGGCCGGGAGTACCGTCGCGAGCAGAAGCGTCAGTCGGGCGCCCTCCCGACCCGCCGTGAGCTCGAAATACCAGAGGTCGAGGGCGAGGACTCGGAACGAGTCGCCAATGTCGGAGAACGCGAACGCCGCCACGAAGCCGAAGAACGTCGCAGGCAGACCGAAGAGGCCGGCGCGCGAGCGGGTGGGGATCACAATGCCCCACCGTAGAGGCGACGACGCTGCGGGACGATCGACTCGCCTCCGATCCGATCCGACGTCCGCTCCGAAGGACGAGATGGCGAGGTGCTCACTGCGGCTTGGGGGCCGCATCTCGCGTTGATCGTGAAGCTCACTGAGGGGATGAGCGAGCACCGTGCGTCCCCGACGTCCGCGCTCGCCCCGAGCCGGCATCGGGGTCCCGGAACGCTCCGCACGCAACGGGCAGCGTGCGCCGTCGACCGGGACAGCGAAAGACCCCCGGCGATCGTTCGCGAGAACGGGTCGGGGGTCTTTCAGCGTCGGTGCAGGTCCCAGGGCCGCGACCGCGAGTCGATGCAAGGGATCCGAGACGACACCCCGTCGTACGCTCCCCCGCTCCCGGCGTGTCGCGAGGAACCCCTTGCATCCGTCACCGGGCGCGTGCACGAACGAAGACCCCCGGCATCCGCTCGTACGAGCAGTGCCGGGGGTCTTCGTCAGGGGCTCAGAAGTCCCAGTCGTCATCCTCGGTCGCCACAGCCTTGCCGATGACGTACGACGAACCCGACCCGCTGAAGAAGTCGTGGTTCTCGTCCGCGTTCGGCGAGAGCGCCGACAGGATCGCCGGGTTCACGTTGGTGACGCTGGCCGGGAACATGGCCTCGTAGCCGAGGTTCATGAGCGCCTTGTTCGCGTTGTAGTGCAGGAACTTCTTGACGTCCTCGGTCTGACCGATGCCGTCGTAGAGGTCCTGCGTGTAGTGCACCTCGTTGTCGTAGAGCTCGTAGAGCAGCGAGAACGTGTAGTCCTTGAGCTCGTCGCGCTCGGCCTGGCCGAGCGTCTCGAGTCCGCGCTGGAACTTGTAGCCGATGTAGTAGCCGTGCACGGCCTCGTCACGGATGATGAGGCGGATGATGTCGGCCGTGTTCGTCAGCTTGGCCTTCGACGACCAGTACAGCGGCAGGTAGAACCCCGAGTAGAAGAGGAACGACTCGAGCAGCGTCGAGGCGACCTTGCGCTTGAGGGGCTCATCGCCGCGGTAGTAGTCCATGACAATGCGAGCCTTCTTCTGAAGGTTCTCGTTCTCGGTGGACCAGCGGAACGCGTCGTCGATCTCAGGCGTCGAGGCGAGCGTCGAGAAGATCGACGAGTAGCTCTTCGCGTGCACCGACTCCATGAACGCGATGTTCGTGTAGACGGCCTCCTCGTGCGGGGTGATCGCATCGGGGATGAGCGAGACGGCGCCGACGGTGCCCTGGATGGTGTCCAGGAGCGTCAGACCGGTGAAGACGCGCATCGTCGTCTGGCGTTCTTCGGGGGTGAGCGTCGCCCACGACTGGATGTCGTTGGACAGCGGCACCTTCTCGGGGAGCCAGAAGTTGTTGACGAGGCGGTTCCACACCTCGAGGTCCTTGTCGTCCTGGATGCGGTTCCAGTTGATCGCCTGGACCGAGCCGAGGAGCTTGAGGGGTTCGGGGGTCATATCTTTTCCTCTATCGAATCTCGGACCGGATCAGAGCATGCACGAGACGCACTCGGCCATGTCGGTGCCCTCGAGCGCCATCTGACGCAGACGGATGTAGTAGATCGTCTTGATGCCCTTGCGCCAGGCGTAGATCTGAGCCCGGTTGATGTCGCGGGTGGTGGCGGTGTCCTTGAAGAACAGCGTCAGCGACAGGCCCTGGTCGACGTGCTGGGTGGCGGCGGCGTAGGTGTCGATGACCTTCTCGTAGCCGATCTCGTACGCGTCTTCGTAGTACTCGAGGTTCTCGTTCGTCATGAACGGAGCCGGGTAGTACACGCGGCCGATCTTGCCTTCCTTGCGGATCTCGATCTTCGACGCGATCGGGTGGATCGAGCTCGTCGAGTTGTTGATGTACGAGATCGAGCCGGTCGGCGGGACGGCCTGGAGGTTCTGGTTGTAGATGCCGTGCTTCTGGACGGATGCCTTCAGCTCGAGCCAGTCCTCCTGCGTCGGGATGTGGATGCCCTCGAAGAGCTCCTCGACGCGGGCGGTCGCCGGCTTCCACTCCTGCTCGGTGTACTTGTCGAAGAACTCACCGGAGGCGTACTTCGAGTCCCAGAAGCCGTCGAAGACCTTGCCGCGCTCGATAGCGATCTTGTTCGAGGCCTGCAGTGCGTGGAACAGCACGGTGTAGAAGTAGATGTTCGTGAAGTCGACACCCTCCTCCGAGCCGTAGTGGACGTGCTCGCGGGCGAGGTATCCGTGCAGGTTCATCTGGCCGAGGCCGATGGCGTGCGACTTGTCGTTGCCGTCCTCGATGGAACGGACCGAGCGGATGTGGCTCTGGTCGCTGACCGCGCTGAGGGCGCGGATGCTGGTCTCGACCGTGCCGGCGAGGTTGCGGCCGTCCATCGCCAGGGCGATGTTCATCGAGCCCAGGTTGCAGGAGATGTCCTTACCGATCTGGTCGTACGAGAGGTCCTCGTTGAACGTCGTCGGCGTGTTGACCTGGAGGATCTCCGAGCACAGGTTGGACATGTTGATCCGACCCTTGATCGGGTTGGCCTTGTTCACCGTGTCCTCGAACATGATGTACGGGTAGCCCGACTCGAACTGGATCTCGGCGAGGGTCTGGAAGAACTCGCGCGCCTTGATCTTCGTCTTCTTGATGCGCGCGTCGTCGACCATCTCGCGGTACTTCTCGGTGACGGAGATGTCGCCGAAGGGCACGCCGTAGACCTTCTCGACGTCGTACGGCGAGAACAGGTACATGTCCTCGTCGTTCTTGGCGAGCTCGAACGTGATGTCGGGGACGACGACACCCAGCGACAGCGTCTTGATGCGGATCTTCTCGTCCGCGTTCTCGCGCTTGGTATCGAGGAACTTCATGATGTCGGGGTGGTGGGCCGAGAGGTACACGGCGCCGGCGCCCTGACGCGCTCCGAGCTGGTTCGCGTAGCTGAAGCTGTCTTCGAGCAGCTTCATGACGGGGATGATGCCCGACGACTGGTTCTCGATCTGCTTGATCGGGGCGCCCGCCTCGCGGATGTTCGAGAGGAGCAGGGCGACGCCGCCGCCGCGCTTGGAGAGCTGGAGGGCGGAGTTGATGCCGCGGGCGATCGACTCCATGTTGTCCTCGATGCGCAGGAGGAAGCACGAGACGAGCTCGCCGCGCTGAGCCTTGCCGGCGTTGAGGAAGGTGGGTGTGGCGGGCTGGAAGCGGCCCGAGAGGATCTCGTCGACGAGCTTGTTCGCGAGGTCCTGGTCACCCGCGGCGAGCGCCAGGGCGGTCATGACGACGCGGTCCTCGAAGCGCTCGAGGTAGCGCTTGCCGTCGAAGGTCTTCAGCGTGTAGCTCGTGTAGTACTTGAACGCGCCGAGGAACGTGTCGAAGCGGAACTTCGCCGCGTACGCACGGTCGTGGATCTGCTGGATGAACTCGAACGGGTACGCCTCGATGACGGCGCCCTCGTAGTACTCCTTCTCGACGAGGTAGTCGAGCTTCTCCTTGAGGGAGTGGAAGAACACCGTGTTCTGGTTGACGTGCTGCAGGAAGTACTCCCGCGCGGCACGCTTGTCGGCGTCGAACTGGATCTTCCCGTCCTCGCCGTACAGGTTCAGCATCGCGTTCAGGGCGTGGTAATCCATGCCCTCGAAGCGAACCTCCGTCTTGAAGGCCTTGTCGGTCACTGCAGCTTCCACCAGTCTTCCAATCCGCCGCTCACGCGGTCGACGTCCTCAGGCGTGCCGAATACTTCGATGCGATACAAGTGCGGCACACGACACTTGCGGCTGATGATCTCTCCGGCGAGACAGAAGGACTCGCCGAAATTGCTGTTACCCGCGGAGATGACTCCGCGCAGCAGGCTCCGATTGGCCTCGTCGTTGAGGAAGCGGATGACCTGCTTGGGGACCGCGCCCTTCTCCTCCCCCTTGCCCTGGCCTCCCCCGTAGGTGGGGGTGACCAGGACGTACGGCTCGTCGATACGAAGCGGGCCGTCGGAAGAGTGGATCGGGATGCGGCGGGCCGGCATCCCGAGCTTCTCGATGAAACGGGCGGTGTTACCCGACACGCTCGAGAAGTAGACGAGCAGCGGCACGTTCGTCATGACGGCCGCGCTCATCGGTCAGACCAGGCGAGACGCGAGCTCGTCGATCTTGTCGGGACGGAAGCCCGACCAGTGGTCCTCGTCGGTGACGACGACCGGAGCCTGCAGGTACCCGAGCGACTTGACGTGCTCGAGGGCCGCCGGGTCCTCGGAGAGGTCGAGGACCTCGTAGTCGATGCCCTTGGAGTCCAGCGCGCGGTACGTCGCGTTGCACTGCACGCAGGACGGCTTCGTGTACACGGTGATCGCCATCAGTCGACCCTCTCTTTGCCTCTGGATCCCGCCGGTGCGGGGTCCGTGTGATTCGGTGAAATCTGTCTGCAGGTCGCGGGTGTGAGGTACCCGTCCGCCTGGTTCCGAGGGGTTGGGGCCCGCCGGGAGCTCAATACTACATATGGGTACGGACACCCGGAAGCACCACAAGGGGTAGTAGTTACATCCGTGTAGTTTTTCCGCATCTCTTCACAGATACAACACAGGTTGTCCACCGATTCATCCCCAATTCGGGAACCTCCGAGCGGAGACGAAAAGGCCAGGAATCCGGCCGAAACACCGCGGAGCTCGGCAGGTTGTCCACAGGTCGGACGATACGAGGGGCCTCCGACATCGGATGGGGAGCGAATCCGGCGCCCCGGCGTGTCGTCGGCGTGTCGCCGCGAGACCTGACCCCCACATCTGGGATGTCGGTCGCCGACGGTAGATTGGAGGGGTGGCGGGATACTCGGAGCTCCTGCGCGCACCGGGTGTCGCGCGCATCATCGCGGCACAGCTGACGGCTCGGTTCCCCAGTGGGATGACGAGTCTCGCGGTGCTCCTCCACGTCGAACAGTCGACCGGGTCCTACGGCTATGCGGGCATCGTCCTCGCCGCCGTCTCGATCGGCCAAGCGATCTCCGGTCCCGTCACCAGCCGGTGGATGGGCATCTGGGGCATGCGCCGCGTCCTCACCCTGACCGCGGCCGTCTGCGCGGCCGCCGTCCTCGCGCTCGCTGTCAATCCGTTCGGGATGCCGGGGTTCATCGTCTTCGGCTTCCTCGCCGGCATCGCCAATCCCCCGGTGCAGCCCGCCGTCCGGACGATCTACCCCAAGATCGTGACGTCGCGTCAGCTGACGCCGCTCTTCTCGCTCGATGCGAGCCTGCAGGAGATCATCTGGATCTTCGCTCCCGTGCTGATCACGATCGTCGCGACCCAGGCGGGCACCGTGCCGGCACTCTTCTTGATCGTCGTCATCCTCATCGGCGGATGCGCGTGGTTCATCGCCTCCCCCGAAGTCGGACGCGTCCGCATCCCCCGCAGCCGTCGTGGTTTCGGGCGCGTGCTCGGCAAGCCCGTCGTGCTGCTGTCGACCGTCACCGGCTTCCTGCTCATCGGGGCGTGCGCGGCCGTCGAGGCCGGCGTGGTCGCCTCGTTCGGACACGAGGGCCTCGAGGCGGGGATCGTCCTGGCGGTCTTCGCGGTCGGCAGTCTCGCGGGCGGCCTGGGCTTCGGCCACATCCCGATCGGACGCTGGGCAATGGCCCGCCGGCTCGCGATCGTCGCCGTCGGCGTCTCGCTCGTCATGATCAGCCTCAACGCCTGGTGGATGGGCGCCTCGCTCTTCGTCGCCGGCCTCGGCATCGCCCCGGCCCTCGCGGTCATGTTCGCGATCACGAGCGCGAGCGTGCGCTTCAGTGAGACGGCGGAGGCCTACGGGTGGATCGGCACCGGTCAGCTCATCGGCGCCGCCGCCGGTTCCGCGGTCGCCGGCTTCCTCATCGACGGCGTCGGCTCGGTCGGCGCGTTCATCGCGGCATCCGGGTTCGCCGTCGCCGGCGCGCTCGTCGCCGCCGTGTTCGTCCGCGGGTTCCCCGACCTGCGCGGCCGCGACGCGAGTCCGATCCCCGACACCGAGCCCGTCCCGCTCATCACCTGAGCGAGCGCGTCACGCGGCGCGGCGGAGCAGGAACAGGACGGCCTGCGCGTACGCGTCGGCGGGTTGCGGGTGCCGGAAGAGGTGGGGGGCGGCATCCACTTCGATCTCGACCTCGTGGATGTCAGGAAGGCGACGGAGCGAACGGAACGTGCCGCGGAGCATCTCGCGCAGCTGCGCCTCGGACGGCAGCCACAGGGCGTCCTCGAGGGCGACCGAATCGAGCGCCCACTCGGTCGTCCCGTTGAAGGCGAGCAGATCGCCGGTGGGGTAGCTGCGAGCCTCGACGGTCATGTCGCTGACGGTGTAGACGTCGGCCTCGAACTCGGGTTCGTCGAGCTGGAACCGGTCGCCGGAACGCGGACGCCAGATCAGGCCGCTCGCGCGCAGCTCGCGTGCCAGGTCGGTGGAGATCATCCCCCCATCCTGGCCCGGCGCTGACCGGTGGGGCCCGTCCTAGGCTGAGAGCATGCCGTCACCCGTCACTCTCCCCCGGCTGAGCTGGGGCAATCCTCGCAGCGACCGCCGGGCACTCCTCGTCCACGGCGTCGGTTCGAGCGGAGCGCTCATGTGGCGCTACGCCGTCGCCCTCGCCGACGCCGGCTGGCGTGTCGACGCGGTCGACCTGCGCGGCCACGGCACCGCTCCGCGCGGCTTGGACTACACGATCGCCGCGTACGCGACCGACCTTGTCCACACGCAGCCCGGCGAAGACGCGCCGTGGGACCTCGTCCTCGGCCACTCGCTCGGCGGCGCGGCTGCGACCGTGGCCACATCGACGGATCCCGCCTGGACCCGTCACCTCGTCCTCGTCGATCCCGCGATCCACCTCGCCGACGCCGATCGCGACGCCGTCCGCGCGAGCCAGGAGCAGGCCTTCGCCGACACCTCGGTCGACGCCGTCCGGGCCGCGCACCCCGAATGGCTCGAGCTCGACATCGAGTTAAAGGCGGTCGCCGCCCAGCAGGCGAGCCGGTTCGCCGTCGAGCAGACGGGGCTGCAGAACACGCCGTGGGACGTGCGGGAGGCGGCATCCCGTCTCGCCGTCCCCACCCACGTCATCGCGGGAGACCCGGCGGTCTACTCGATCTTCACGGGCGACCTTGCCGCCGCGGTGCTGCAGAACCCCGTCGTCTCGATGTCCGTCGTACCGGGCACGGGGCATTCGCCGCACCGCGACGCTCCGGATGCCGCGGCCGGAGCCCTGCTCGACGCGGTCCGGACGTGGGGGCTGCCGTCATGACGTTCGATCCCGCCGCTCACCTGCCGGACGATCTGCTCGAGCGCATCCGCTCCCGCGCCGCCGCCGTCGACGCCGAGAACCGCTTCCCGGACGAGGACCTCGCCGAGCTCCGCGACGCGGGGTATCTCGCGATCCTCGTGCCGACCGAGCTCGGCGGGGCCGGGCTCGGGCTCCGAGAGGCATCCGTCCTGCAGCAGCGCCTCGCGGGCGCCGCTCCCGCGACGGCGCTGGCGATCAACATGCACCTCGTCTGGACCGGCGTCGCGAAGGTCATGGCAAACCGCGGCGACGACGCCCTCCGCTTCGTGCAAGAGGGCGCCGCGGCGGGAGAGGTCTTCGCGTTCGGCATCAGCGAGGCCGGGAACGACCTCGTCCTGTTCGGCAGTGACACGGATGCCGCGCCCCGCCCCGACGGCTCGTACGCCTTCACGGGCACCAAGATCTTCACGTCGCTCGCGCCCGTGTGGACGCACCTGGGGCTCCACGGCCTCGACACGTCCGACCCCGAGGACCCGCGACTCGTGTTCGCGTTCGTCCCCCGGAGCGACGCGGTCGTGACCCGCGACGACTGGGACACCCTCGGGATGCGGGGTACCCAATCCCGGACGACCGAACTGCACGGCGCCGTCGCCCCGGCGGACCGGATCGTCCGCCGGCTGCCGGTCGGTCCGAGTCCCGATCCACTGGTCTTCGGGATCTTCAGCGCCTTCGAGATCCTGCTGGCCTCGGTCTACACGGGCATCGCCCGCCGCGCCCTCGACCTAGCCGTCCAGACGGCACGCACGCGCACCTCGAAGAAAACGGGCCGCACCTACAGCCAGGACCCCGACATCCGGTGGCGCGTCGCCGACATGGCGCTCGCCTACGACGCCCTGCCCGTGCAGGTCGAGTCGCTCGCCGCCGACGTCGACCACCTCGCCGACCACGGCGCGATGTGGTTCCCGAAGCTGTCCGCGATCAAGCACCGCGCCGCGACGACGGCGAAGCAGGTCGTCGATGAGGCGATGCTCGTCGCGGGCGGGTCCTCCTTCTTCACCCGCAACGAGGTGAGCAGGCTCTACCGCGACGTGCTCGCCGGGATGTTCCATCCTTCCGACCCGGAGTCGGTGCACAGTGCGCTGGCGAACGCCTGGCTGGGGCCGATCGAACCGTGAGCCGCCGCGGCGCCTGAGGGCCTCCGTGGCAGGATGGCCGAATGGCCCGCATCCCGTACGACTCGCTGAGCGCCGCTGACCAGCAGCGGTACCGCGGGCTCCGCACCATGAAGGCGGTGGCCCTCGGCGCCCTGCTGTTCATGGCGATCGTCTTCGTCATCGCGTTCATCCTCGAGAAGGACCTCTCGGGCTGGGGCTACGTGCGCGCGGCGGCCGAAGGCGGCATGGTCGGCGCTCTCGCGGACTGGTTCGCCGTGACGGCGCTGTTCCGACACCCGCTCGGCATCCCGATCCCCCACACCGCGATCATCCCGAAGCGCAAGGACGAGATCGGTCGCACCCTCGGCGAATTCGTCGAGACGAACTTCCTCGAGGGCGGCGTCGTCCGCCAGAAGCTCGAGTCGACGAACATCGCGCAGACCGCGGGCGCCTGGCTGCAGGATCCCGCTCACGCGAAGACGGTGGCGGCCGAGGCGTCGACGATGGCCTCGGGCATCCTCACCGCCCTCAGCGACGACGAGGTGCAGGACCTCATCAGCGATCTCGCTCACGAGCACCTCCTCTCGCCCTCGTGGGGTCCCTCGCTCGGCACGTGGCTGTCGCGGGTGGTGGATGCCGACGCCCACCGCGGCGCGGTCGACCTGGGCGTCGACAGCATCGCCCGGTGGCTCGACGCGAACCGCGAAGCCTTCGACGGGCTCGTCTCGCGCCGTCTGCCGTCGTGGGTGCCGTCGGTCGCGATGCGCCTCGTCGACGACACGGTCTACCACGAGGCCACGAAGTTCGTCGCGGCCGTGCAGCGCGACCCGGAGCACCCGGCGCGGAAGGCCCTCGACCAGTACCTCGAACGCCTCGCAGACAACCTGCAGCACGACCCCGAGACGATCGGCCGTCTCGAGGGTGCGAAGAGCGCCGTGTTCGACAGCCCGCGCGTGCGCGCTCTCGCCGCCGACGCCTGGAATACCGCGAAAGCGGGTCTGCTGCGCTCGCTCGCCGACGAGGAGAGCCCTCTCCGCCGCCGCGTCACCGCCGCCCTCGGCGACCTGGGCGACCGTCTCGCGACCGACACCGCGCTGCAGGAGCGCGTCGACAAGCGCATCGCGGATGCCGCCGTCTTCCTCGTCGACCGTTACCGCCACGACATCGCGTCGATCATCACCGATACGGTGGAGCGCTGGGACGCCGACGAGACGAGCCAGAAGATCGAGCTGCAAGTCGGCCGCGACCTGCAGTACATCCGCCTGAACGGCACGGTCGTGGGTACCCTCGCGGGCCTCGTGATCTTCACCGTCGCCCACCTGCTGCTCCCCTGACATGGCGCTCTCCGCAGACTCCCCCCTCTCCGCAGACCCGCTTTGGCCGCGCGCCGGGGATTGGCCCGCGCCGGACGGACGAGTGGATGCCGCGATCCTCGGCCTGCCGGCTTTCCGCACCTCGCTGTCGCCCACCGGGGCGCACGCGACGCCGGCCGCCGTCCGCGAAGCGCTCCGACGGTTCAGCCCGACGCTGCTCGGGCCTCCCCCGGTCGACCTGAACGAGGCGCTCCGGATCGCGGATGCCGGCGACGTCGACGATCCGGACGGTCCCGAGGGCGAGGATCGTGTGCGCGAGCGCGTCCGCGCACTGCGGGCCGACGCCGACCTCGTGATCGCGCTCGGCGGCGACAACTCGGTGACCTACGCGACCGCGCAGGGCGCGGGCGTCACGGGCCTCATCACCCTCGACGCGCACTTCGACCTCCGCGACGGCGTCTCGAACGGATCCCCCGTGCGCCGTCTCGTCGAGGACGGACTCGACCCCCGTCGGATCGTGCAGATCGGGATCGCCGACTTCGCCAATTCGGTCGCCTACGCGTCACGCGCCGCCGACCTCGGCATCACCGTCATCACCCTCGATGAGGTGCGCCGCCGCGGCGCCGAGGACGTCATGATCCAAGCCCTGGCCATCGCCGGGGCCGGAGGCGACGTGCACCTCGACATCGACGTGGACGTCTGCGACCGCTCCGTCGCGCCGGGGTGCCCGGCATCCGTCCCCGGCGGACTCGAGGCGTGGGAGCTCCGCGCCCTGGTCCGCGCGGCGGCCGGCGACCGGCGCATCGTGAGCGCCGATGTCGTCGAGGTCGACGCGACCGCGGATGCCTCGGACGGCCGCACCGTCAGACTCGCCGCACTCTGCGTCCTCGAACTGCTCGCCGGAAGGGCACTCGCATGATCACCCTCATCCTCATCCGTCACGCCAAGAGCGACTGGGGCACCGGTCAGGACGACCACGAGCGCCCGCTCAACGACCGCGGTCGGCGGGATGCGCCGGCGATGGCGCGTCGACTCGCGGCGACGGGTGTGCGGCCCGCGCGCATCCTGTCGTCGACGGCGGTCCGCGCCCGCACGACCGCTCAGGTCTTCGCCGACGCGCTCGGAGTCCCCGTCGAGACCGACGAGGGGCTTTACGGCGCGCCGGGTGCGAAGCTCCTCGCCGCCGCGGCCGCGAGTGGCGTCACCGACGTCGTGGTCGTCGCGCACGACCCCGGCATGACGGTGCTCGCCGAGCAGCTCTCGGACGGGGGCATCGGTGCCATGCCGACGTGCGCCGTCGCGACGTTCGTGTGGGACACCGACGACTGGGACGTCGCGACGGCGACCCCGCCGGCGCGCTGGAACATCGACACCCCGCGGGACGTCAGCGCGGACTGATCTCCTCGCCGCCGCGGTAGACGCGGTGCACGAGCGGTACGCCGGGGCGATAGGCCAGGTGCCGTCTGCTCGGTGCATCGAGCACGACCAGATCGGCGTGCGCACCCGGGCCGAGGTGTCCGACGTCGTCGCGCCGGAGGGCACGCGCTCCCCCGGCGGTCGCCGCCCACACCGCCTCGCCGACGGTCATTCCCATCTCGCGCACCGCGAGCGCGATCATGAGCGGCATCGAGCTCGTGAAGCTCGACCCGGGGTTGCAGTCGCTCGCGAGCGCGACGGTCACACCGGCGTCGATCAGCCGCCGTGCATCGGGATACGGCTGCCGCGTCGAGAACTCCACACCCGGCAGGAGAGTCGCGACGGTGTCCGACCCCGCGAGCGCCGCGATGTCGGCATCCGTCAGATGGGTGCAGTGATCGACGGATGCCGCGCCCAGCCGCACCGCCAGGTGCACACCCGGTCCCTCGCCCAGCTGATTGCCGTGCACGCGGATGCCGAGCCCCGCCTCCGCGCCGGCACGGAGGATCCGCTCGCTCTCGGCGTCGGTGAACGCGCCGCGCTCACAGAACACGTCGACCCAGCGCACGTGCGACCGGACGGCAGCGAGCATCCCGTCGCAGACGAGGTCGACGTACGCCTCGCGCTCGGCCCCCTCGGGGATGACATGCGCGCCGAGGTACGTGACCTCATCGGTGACCTCGGCAGCCAGCCGGGCGAGACGCTCCTCGCCGTCGACCGTCAGTGCGTAGCCGGTCTTCACCTCGAACGTGGTCGTGCCCTGCGCGTGCAGTTCGGCGACGAGGGCCGCCAGCCGAGCACGCAGCTCGTCGTCGGTCGCCGCCCGCGTCGCCGCCACGGTCCGCCGGATGCCGCCCGCGGCATACGGGGTGCCCGTCATCCGTGCCTCGAACTCGTCGGCCCGGTCGCCGGCGAACACGAGGTGCGTGTGGCTGTCGACGAATCCCGGGATGACGGCGCGACCGCCGAGATCGACGCGCGTGACCTCGATCTCCGATCGCGAGACAGCAGCGGCGGCCCGAGACAGCGGCGAAAGACCGCTGTCTCGGCCTGCGATTGCTGTCTCGGCGCCGGCGGCCGCACCCGACCACGCGACGCGCCCCCCATCGACGAGGAGGGCGGCGTCGGCGATCGTCGCGGTCGGGGCCGCGGCATCCGCGTTCGTCGTCAGTTCGGAGATGCCGATGAACAGCGTCGCCATGTCAGGCGTCCAGCATCGGGACGGTCAGGCCGCGTTCCCGGGCGACCTCCTTCGCCCGGTCGTACCCCGCGTCGACGTGGCGCATGACGCCGGTGCCGGGGTCGTTGACGAGGACGCGGGCGAGCTTCTCGGCGGCCAGCGGCGTGCCGTCGGCGACCGTGACCTGGCCGGCGTGGATCGAACGCCCGATGCCGACACCGCCCCCGTGGTGGATCGACACCCACGCGGCTCCCGACGCCGTGTTGAGGAGGGCGTTCAGCAGCGGCCAGTCGGCGATCGCGTCGGACCCGTCGGCCATTGCCTCGGTCTCGCGGTAGGGGCTGGCAACCGAGCCGGCGTCGAGGTGGTCGCGCCCGATGACGATCGGACCGGACAGCTCACCCGACGCGACCATCTCGTTGAACTTCAGGCCCGCGAGGTGGCGCTCCTTGTACCCGAGCCAGCAGATGCGGGCGGGTAGGCCCTCGAAATGGACCTTCTCGGCCGCCTTCTCGAGCCAGCGGTGCAGGGCGGCGTCCTCGGGGAAGAGCTCGGCGACGGCGCGGTCGGTCTTCGCGATGTCCTCGGGGTCGCCCGAGAGCGCGACCCACCGGAACGGCCCCTTACCCTCCGCGAACAGCGGCCGGATGTAGGCGGGCACGAACCCCGGGAAGGCGAACGCACGATCGTAGCCGCCGAGCTCGGCCTCGCGGCGGATCGAGTTGCCGTAGTCGAAGACCGCGGCCCCGGCATCCTGGAATCCGACCATCGCCTCGACGTGCCGCGCCATCGAGGCGCGGGACCGCTCGGTGAAGCCGTCCGGGTCGGCCGACGCCTCGGCCTTCCAGTCCTCGAACGCGACGCCCGACGGCAGGTAGGCGAGCGGGTCGTGCGCGCTCGTCTGGTCGGTGACGATGTCGATCGGGATGCCGCGGCGCAGCAGCTCGGGAAAGACGTCAGCCGCGTTCCCCACGACGCCGATCGAGCGCGCCTCGCGGGCGTCCTTCGCGGCCAGTGCACGGTCGATCGCGGCGTCGAGGTCGGCGGTCTGCTCGTCGAGGTAGCCGTGCTCGACCCGGCGGCGCAGGCGCGACTCGTCGACGTCGACGACGAGCACGGCTCCCCCGTTCATCGTGACGGCGAGCGGCTGCGCGCCGCCCATGCCGCCGGCGCCGCCCGTCAGGGTGAGCGTGCCCGCGAGCGAGTCCCGGCCGAGCGAGCGGGCGACGGCCGCGAACGTCTCGTACGTCCCCTGCAGGATGCCCTGCGTGCCGATGTAGATCCACGATCCGGCCGTCATCTGGCCGTACATCGTGAGGCCGAGGTGCTCGAGGCGGCGGAACTCGGGCCACGTCGCCCAGTCCCCGACGAGGTTCGAGTTCGCGATGAGCACGCGGGGCGCCCACTCGTGCGTGCGGAAGACGCCGACCGGCTTACCCGACTGCACGAGCAGGGTCTCATCGGGCTCGAGCTCGTCGAGGGTGCGGACGATCGCGTCGTACGCCTCCCACGAGCGTGCCGCCTTGCCCGTGCCGCCGTAGACGACGAGGTCCTCGGGGTGCTCGGCGACCTCGGGGTCGAGGTTGTTCATCAGCATCCGCTTCGCCGCTTCGGCGCCCCAGCTCTTCGCCGTTCTCTTGGCGCCTCGCTCCGCGCGGACCGTGCGAGTCGTGGTCGTGTCGGTCATGCCTGTTCTCCTTCGAACGGTGCGGCGCCCGAGCGGGAATCTGCGCTCGAGCGGACGGATCCGGGGTCGTTCGTCCTCGCGGGGGCGGATGCCCGCTCGGCGGACGGCCCGAACGCCGTGCGGGCGACCTCGCCCGAGACGACGAGCTGCGTCGCGGCCTCGAGGTCGGGCGCGACGAAGCGGTCCGGCCCGGGCCCTTCGACGACCGTGCGGACGAGGTCGCGGACCGACCCGGTGACCGGCGCGGGCTGCAGCGGGGCGCGCAGGTCGAGGGCGCGGCATCCGGTCACCACCTCGATGGCGAGCACGCGGGCGAGGCCGTCGATCGCGCGGCGCAGCTTGCGGGCGGCAGCCCACCCCATCGAGACGTGGTCCTCCTGCATCGCCGACGACGGGATCGAGTCGACGGAGGCCGGCACCGCGAGACGCTTGAGCTCCGAGACGATCCCCGCCGCGGCGTACTGGGCGATCATGAGGCCGCTGTCGACGCCGACCTCGTCGGCGAGGAACGGCGGCAGCCCGTTGCTGCGCGTACGGTCGAGCGCCCGGTCGGTGCGGCGCTCCGAGATCGAGGCGACGTCTGCGACGGCGATCGCGAGGAAGTCGAGGACGTACGCGACCGGCGCGCCGTGGAAGTTGCCGTTCGACTCGACGCGGCCG
The DNA here is from genome assembly GCF_031932285.1 of Microbacterium aquilitoris. Taxonomy (NCBI): domain Bacteria; kingdom Bacillati; phylum Actinomycetota; class Actinomycetes; order Micrococcales; family Microbacteriaceae; genus Microbacterium; species Microbacterium aquilitoris. Next base: position 485,471 of record NZ_JAUZVT010000002.1, on the reverse strand, counting down.
TCGGGCGTGACGACGGGGTTGTCGACCGCCGAGGCCAGCTCACGCTCGGCGACCATCCGGGCGTGGTCGAGGGTGTCGCGCGCGGCACCGTGCACCTGCGGCGAACACCGGAGCGAGTAGGCGTCCTGCACGCGGGTGCAGACAGCCGGATCGCGGTGACTCGCGACGATCGGCGAGTCGGCGAGCGCGTGGCGCAGGTTCGCGGCCGAGACCGCCTGCCCGGACTGGGGGCGCAGAGCCATGAGGTCGGCGGCGAAGACGGCATCGGTCCCGAGCTGACTCTCGACAGACAGGGCGGCGGCCAGGTCGGCGGTCGCCAGGAGGGTGTCGAGGTCGGCGAGGGCGAGCGACAGCATCCCGAGCATGCCGTCGGTGCCGTTGATGAGGGCGAGACCCTCCTTCTCCTCGAGGACGAGGGGATGGATGCCGCTGGCCGCCAAGGCGTCCGCGGCATCCATCCGCGCGCCGTCCGCCGTGCGGACCGGACCCTCGCCGAGCGCGGCGAGCGCGATGTGCGAGAGTGGGGCGAGGTCGCCGGAGCAGCCGAGCGAGCCGTATTCGTGCACGATCGGGGTTATGCCCGCGTTCAGCATCGCGGCGTACGTCTCGACGACCACCGGGCGGACGCCGGTGCGACCCGTCGCCAGGGTCTGCAGGCGCAGCAGATGGAGCGCCCGGACCACCTCGCGCTCGACCTCCGGCCCCGTGCCCGCCGCATGAGAGCGGATGAGGCTCGCCTGCAGCTGGCGGCGCCGGTCGGGCGCGATGAACGTCGTCGCGAGGGCGCCGAACCCGGTCGAGATGCCGTAGTGCGGCTGCGGGTCGTCGGCGAGCCGCTCGATGAGCGCGCGGGTCTCGGCGGTGCGGGCGAGCGCCGCGTCCGAGACGACGACGTGCGCGTCGTGCCGGGCGACGGCGACGACCTCCGCGGGGGTGAGCGGGGCGTCGCCGAGGGTGACAGTGGTGGGGACGGGCATGAGTCGATTCCAGCGCGCGGCGACCGTGCGCGGGAGGCGGTCGTGGCATCCTTTGTCTGTGATCCCAGACAAGCTGCAGGCGCCGGTCCCAGACAAGCCGAAGGTCCCCGCGGCGGACCAGACGCTCCGCATCCTGAGCTTCCTCGCGCATCAGCGCGGGCCCGTCGCGGCGCAGACGATCGCGACGCACCTCGAGTTGCCCCGATCGACGGTGTACCACCTGCTCGCGGCGATGGCGGCGCACGGGTTCGTCGTCCACCTCGACGGCGACCGCCGCTGGGGTCTCGGCACCGCTGCGTTCGAGCTCGCCGGCGGGTACGCCCGCCAGGAGCCCCTCGCCCGGCTCGGCCGTCCCATCGTCGCTCAGCTCGCCGACCGCGCGGGCGAGAGTGCGCACCTCGCCGTCATGACCGGGCGCGACGTGCTGTACATCGTCGAGGAGCGCGCGCCGCGACGGCCGACGCTCATCACCGACGTCGGCGTACGCCTGCCCGCGCACCTGACCGCGACGGGCCGCGCGATGCTCGCCGCCCTCCCCCGTGAGCAGGTCCGCGCATTGTTCCCCGACGCGGCATCCCTCTCCGTCCAGCGCACCGGCCGCGGACCGGGTCGGCCCGGCGAGCTGCGGGAACTCCTCCGGCAGGCCCGAGCCGACGGCTACGCGACCGAGGACGGCGAGGTCACGCTGGGATTCCGTTCCGTCGGTGTCGCCGTCCGCGACCACGCCGACTGGCCCGCCGCCGCCATCGCCATCACCTGGCCCGACGGTGCCGACGTCGACCCCGACCGTCTCGCCGCGCTCGCGACGGACGCGGCGGCCGACCTCTCCCGCCGCATCGGCCGGCGGTAGCCACCCTCAGCCCGGCACCAACCTCGGAGATTCCGCCGTTCGCGGCGCGAGGAGGCCGGTTCCCGCCCGCAGCGACCGAGAACTCCGCGGTTGTCGCCCGGAGCCTCCGGTAGCCGGGCGTGCGCCAGCACCACTCCGGCTCCCGGCGGCGGCACCGATCCGATACCGCCCCCGGCGTCGAACGGCGGAGATCCCCGGCGACGCGCCCGGTGGGACGTCGCCAACCACGGCGTGTCGCCCGGATGTCCGCGGCTCGCACGGCGTTGCGGACCCGCCAGGCTCCGAACCGCCTCAGCGGACCACGAGACGCGGTTGCACGAGCACGTGCCCCTCGCCTGCCCCCGCCGCGCGCCGCTCGATGCGGGTCCCGCCCGCCATCAGCAGGTCGAGGGCGCCGGCGGCGACGAGTTCGGGCAGCTGCTCGACGCTCGCGAGCCCCAGAGCCTCGACCGCGGGGGTGTTGTCGAAGCCGATGATCGAGAGGTCCGCGCGCTGCGCGGCGACGGCCGCGACATGGGCTCCGACGGCGAGGGTGTCGCTCGCGCACACGACGGCGTCGACCTCGGTCGTCGCGAGCAGCTCGCGGACCTGCTCGCGCGCGTCGGCGACCCGCTCCTCCGCTGACAGGCGCAGGTCGGGGCGGGCACCGGCATCCGTCATCGCCTCGCGCCACCCGCGCTCGCGGTCATCGCCCGTGGGCGAGCCCGCGGGCCAGCCGAGGAACGCGACCCGCGGGCCGACGGTGAGCGCGTGCTGGGTGGCGGCGCGCGTGCCCGATGCGCCGTCGACGTCGACCCACAGGTGCGCGGACTCCTCGGGCGACGCCGCATCCCACGGGCGTCCGAACGAGACGAAGGGCACGCCGCGCTCGGTGAGCCAGGCGAGTCGACGGTCGTCGTACCGGGTGCCCGTGACGACGACCGCCTCGACGTCGCCGGCGTGGACGAGGTCCGACATCCGCCGGATCTCCTCGTCCTGATCGGATGCCGCGTACACGAGCACGCGCAGGCCCCGGTCGCCGGCGCTCTCGGTGAGGGCGTGGACGAACCTGTCGAGCACGACGCCCGAGATCCCTCCGGCGTACGGATCGAGGTGGATGCCGATGGTCGCGCTCCGCTGCGTACGGAGCCGCCTCGCGGAGGCGTGCGGCGAATAGCCGAGGCGGGAGATCGCCTCCTGCACCCGCTCGCGGGTCGCGGCCTTCACGATGGCGGGCGTGTTCAGCACGTTGCTGACCGTCTGGCGCGAGACGCCGGCAGCGACAGCGACGTCCTCGATCGTTATCGACTTCTCACTCATCGACGCCCCCGCCCCCTTGACAGTGATGGGACCACCCTCTTACCTTGGGCATCATTCCACAATTTGATCGTTCAAAGTCGACCGAGATCAGCACGGTCGGAACGATCGCAGCACCGGGATCGAAGGAGATACGGACATGCGACACAGCAGACGACTCATGGCGCTCGGCGGGGTCGGCCTCGCCGCCACACTCGCCCTCGCAGGATGCGGCGGCTCGGGCTTCGACGACGGCCCCGCCGCCTCGGGTGGGGCGAACGGCACCGACGGCGGCGGCCTCACCTCGTCGGACGACGCCCTCACGATCATGATCGGCTCGTCGGGCGACGCCGAGACGGCCGCGGTCAAGGAGGCCGTCGCAGCGTGGTCGAAGGACTCGGGCGTCGACGCCGAGGTCATCGCCGCCACCGACTTGACCCAGCAGCTCTCGCAGGGCTTCGCCGGCGGCAACCCGCCGGACCTCTTCTACCTCGCGACCGAACTGCTCGCCGGCTACGCCGACAACGGCTCGGTCATCGCCTACGGCGACCAGCTCGAGAACAAGGGCGACTTCTACCCGTCGCTCGTGCAGAACTTCACCTACGACGACAAGTTCTTCTGCGCGCCGAAGGACTTCTCGACGCTCCAGCTGATCATCAACAAGAACCTGTGGGACAAGGCGGGCCTCACCGAGGCCGACATCCCGACCGACTGGGACTCGCTGGCCGCAGCGGCGAAGAAGCTGACCTCGGGCAACACGACCGGTCTCGTCTTCAGCGGCGAATACCAGCGGGTGGGCGCCTTCATGGCCGAAGCCGGCGGGCGCCTGGTGTCGGAGGACGGCACGACGGCCGTCGCCGACAGCCAGGAGAACGCCGACGCCCTCGCCTACGTGAAGGAGCACCTCGCCGACGGCACGTTCGCCTACGCCGCCGACGTGGGTGCCGGCTGGGGCGGAGAGGCGCTCGGCAAGCAGCTGGGCGCGATGACCATCGAGGGCAACTGGATCACCGGCGCCCTCGGCGACTACCCCGACGTCGACCCGCTCGTCGTCGAACTGCCCGCCGGCCCCGCCGGCAAGGGCACGCTGCAGTTCACGAACTGCTGGGGTATGGCCGCCGACAGCCCCAACCAGGAGGCAGCCCTCAGCCTGGTCGAATACCTGACGACCGCCGAGCAGCAGCTCGCCTTCTCGAAGGCGTTCGGCCCCATGCCGTCGGTGCAGTCGGCCGCCGAGCAGTGGACGACCGACAACCCCGACCTCGAGGCGTTCCTCTCGGGTGCGGACTACGCCCAGGGCGTGCCGACCAACGACGGTGTGTCCGACGTCTTCACCGACTTCAACGCGCAGCTGGCGACCCTCAAGGACGGCGACCCCGCCACGATCTTGAAGAGCGTCCAGTCCAACCTCGAGGCGATCGTCGGCTGACATGGCCTCGCCCGTCATCACAGAGCGGGCACCCGAGAAGACCCCTCGCCGCGACCACCGCTCACGCGGTCTGCGTCGCGGCGAGGGTGTCGCCGGGTGGCTGTTCGTCTCTCCCGTCGTCGTGATCCTCGGGGTGTTCCTCTTCCTCCCCGTCCTCATGGCGCTGTGGGTGAGCGTCTCGGACTGGGGCGGCCGTGGCAGCCCTCTCTCGCCGAGCGTCAACTTCGTGGGGCTCGACAACTACGGCGAGCTGACCTCGGGACAGGGGCTCCGCAGCCGCGACTTCGGCACCGCTCTGCGGAACAACGCCTGGTACGTCTTCCTCGTCGTCCCTCTCCAGACGGCGCTGTCGCTGTTCCTCGCGGTGCTCGTCAGCCGCCGGATGATGAAGGCGCGCGGCTTCTTCCGCACCGCCTTCTACTTCCCGTCGGTGACGAGCTCGGTCGCCATCACCGTGCTGTGGATCTTCCTCTTCAGCGCCGCGGGCCCCGTCAACGCGCTCATCGCCGCGGTCACCGGCGGCAAGGGACCGAACTGGTTCAACGACCCCCGCGGCATCGTGCACTTGCTCTTCGGCGTGTTCGGGGTGGATGCCGCGCCCGCCGCGATCTCTCAGCCGGGCTTCCTGGGGCTGTCTGGCTGGGACTGGATCGCGGGCCCCTCCGTCGCGATGAGCGCCTTCATCATCATGGCGGTGTTCACGACGAGCGGCACCTTCATGCTCCTGTTCATCGCGGCGCTGCAGAACGTCGGCTACGAGTTGACCGAGGCGGGCATGATGGACGGCGCGAGCGCGTGGCAGCGCTTCTGGCGGATCACGCTCCCCCAGCTGCGCCCGACGCTCTTCACGGTCATCACGCTCGGCCTCATCGGCTGCTGGCAGGTCTTCGACCAGATCTACACCGGCACCAAGGGCCAACCGGGCAAGACCACCATCACCCCCGCCTACCTGTCGTATACGTCGGCGTTCAGCAATCAGGACTGGGGCATCGGCGCGGCCATCGCCTTCATCCTGTTCCTCATCATCATCGCGTTCACGCTGCTCCAGCGGTGGCTCCTGCGGGAGCGCCCCGTCTCGAAGCGCCGCATCCGCGCCTACACGCCGAAGGGGGCACGGTCGTGACCGACAGCAGGACCCTCGCTCGCACGAAGACGCTCACCGACGAGCCGATCGACCGCGCGCCGCAGCGGAGGCGCCGGATCACCCCGGCATCCCGTCTCGGACAGATCGCGCTGTACGGGGTCCTCGCCCTGCTCGCCCTCGTCTACATCTATCCGTTCCTCGTGCAGGTGGCGACCTCCGTCAAGAGCGAGCAGGAGGCGGCATCCAACCCCATCTCGTTGATCCCGCAGACCTTCACGACGGCCGCCTACGAGCGGCTGTTCCTGAACAGCGACTTCCCGCTGTGGTTCGCCAACTCGGCGGTGGTCACGATCCTCGTCACGCTCGGACGCGTGTTCTTCGTCTCCCTCGCCGGGTACGCGCTCGCCCGACTGCGATTCCGCGGGCGTGGTCTGATCTTCGCGCTCGTCGTCGGCGTCATGGCGGTGCCGTCGGTGGTGCTCCTGATCCCGCGCTTCCTCGTGCTCAACCAGCTCGGGATGTACGACTCGTACGCCGGTATGGTCCTGCCGCTGCTCGTCGACGCGGCGGGCGTGTTCATCATGAAGAACTTCTTCGAGTCCATCCCTCCCTCGGTCGAGGAGCAGGCGCGCATCGACGGCGCGGGCACCTTCCGGGTGTTCTGGTCGGTCGTCCTGCCGATGGCGCGACCGGCGCTGATCACGATCGTGATCCTCTCGTTCCAGGGGTCATGGAACGAGCTGACCCATTTCATCGTCTCTGTTCAGGACCCGGGCCTGTTCACCCTGACGCGCGGCGTCGCGAGCCTGTCGTCCGGGCAGCTGAGTCAGGGCACGCAGTATCCGCTGAAGCTCGCCGCCGCGGCGCTCATGACGATCCCCGTCGCCGTGGTCTTCTTCATCTTCCAGAAGCGCATCATGAACACCTCAGAAGGAGCAGTCAAGGGATGACCGCAGGCCTCCAGCCCTTCCTGTCCGACGCCGTCGCCGTCCTCCGCGCGCCCACCCAGGTGTGGTCCCGCGAGGACGGTGAGATCGGCCCGCACTCGCTCGACACCGCGTCGATCGACGGCGTCTTCCACGGCGACACGCGCTTCATCCGCGCGACCCGCGTCCGCTACGGGACGGATGCCGCGACCCTCGCGCCCGAGTGGATCTCCCGCTCGGCGGCGTCGGCATCCGATGCGCGCTTCGAGGCGTTGCTGCGACGCCTCGACGACCGCACGCCGGACCCGAAGATCCGACTGACGCGGCGTCGCGTCGTCGCCGACGGGCGGATGAGAGAGGAGTTCACCCTCGTCTCTCATCTGGAGGAGGCGGTGGAGCTCGTGCTCGAGGTCGCAGTGACTCCGGACGCGACGCCGATGCAGGACGTTAAATCCGGCACCGACGGCGCAGCTCCGGTCGAACGGACCTTCTCGGGCGACGCCGTCGAGGTGAGTTCGGGCGACGCGTCGATGCGCCTGCAGGCGCCGGGCGCCGAGGTGACCGCAGCCGGCGACGACCTCATCCTCACGTGGCGCGTGACCTGCCCGTCGCGGTCGACCGCGATGGTGTCCTGGCACGTGGACCTCGACGACCCGTCGCTCGTCGTCCGGGGCACGACGCGGCAGGTCGACTGGGCGCTCGAGCCCGTCGACGGCGTCGATCCGCGGCTGTTCCGCTGGCTCCGGCAGGCGCTCGACGACCTGGACGCCCTGCGCCTGACTCTGCCCGGCAACGCCGACGAGTTCTTCGCCGCCGGCGCACCGTGGTTCTTCACCCTCTTCGGGCGCGATTCGCTGTGGACGGCACGCCTGTTCCTCTCCGTCGACCCGGGGATGGCGGCATCCACTCTGCGCGTGCTCGGACGGCTCCAGGGTTCCACCGCCGACCCGGCGACCGCGGAGGAGCCGGGCAAGATCGTCCACGAGCTGCGCGCCGGCACGCTCACGATGCCGGGCGAGGGCATCTCGCTGCCGCCGCTCTACTACGGCACGGTCGACGCGACCCCGCTGTGGATCACGTTGCTCGCCGAGGCGCACGAGGCCGGGATGCCGGAGGCCGAGGTGCGCGATCTCCTGCCGACGATGCACGACGCCCTCGACTGGGTGATCGCGTCGGCGAACGCGGACGGCTTCCTCGATTACGTCGACGAGACCGGCCACGGCCTGTCGAATCAGGGGTGGAAGGACTCGGGCGACTCGATCCAGTGGCGCGACGGGTCGCTCGCGGACGGCCCCATCGCTCTCTCGGAGGTGCAGGGCTACGCCTACGAGGCCGCGGTCCGCGCCGCGGATCTCCTGGACGCTCTCGAAGAGGACGGCGCCGAGCGTCTGCGGTCGTGGGCGGCGGACCTTCGCACGCGCTTCCGCGAGCGCTTCTGGGTCGAGACGCCGGAGGGCCGGTACCCGGCGATCGCTCTCGACCGCGACGGTCGGGCGGTCGACACCCTGACCTCGAACGCGGGCCACCTGCTGGGCACCGGCATCCTCGATCCCGACGAGGAACGCGCCGTCGCCGATCTGCTCGTCGGCCCCTCCATGGCGTCCGGCTTCGGCCTCCGCACGATGTCGACGGATGCCGGTGGCTACTGGCCGCTCAGCTATCACGGCGGCAGCGTCTGGGCACATGACACGGCGATCGTCGCGCGGGGCATGGCGCGGGCGGGCCTCACCGACCAGGCACGCGTGCTGGTCGACGGAATGCTCGCCGCCGCCGAGGCGTTCGCCTACCGCATGCCGGAACTCCACGCCGGCGACGCCGCGAGCGACGTCACCGTGCCGGCTCCCTACCCCGCAGCCTGTCGGCCGCAGGCGTGGTCGGCGGCAGCCGCCGTCGTCTGTCACGAGATCGCCACGCGGACCGGCTGACAGAACCCCGCCGGCGGGTGGAGACTGACTTCCGACTCGACCCCTCCCGGAGGATGCATGCCGCAGAAACTCGCCTCGATCGCGGACCACGTGGGCAGGATGGGCCGCACCCGGATGGGCGCGCTCCTGCTGCTGCTCGCGACCGTTGCCGCCGTCGTGTGGGCGAACATCTCCTCCGAGACCTACGCCGGATTCTGGGACACCCACCTGATGATCGGGCTGGGCGACATCCACCTCGACTTCACGCTGCACGCGCTCGTCAACGACGCGCTGATGGCGATCTTCTTCTTCACCGTCGGGCTCGAGGTGAGGCGGGAGTTCGCGATCGGCGAGCTGACCAGCTGGTCGCGCGCCGTCGTCCCCGTGATCGCCGCCGTCGCCGGACTCGCCCTGCCCGCCCTCCTGTTCGTCCTCATCGCCGGCCCGAGCGGGAACGCGGATGCCTGGGGTGTCGTCATCTCCACCGACACGGCCTTCCTCGTGGGCGCCCTCGCGCTCATCGGGCCGCGCGGGTCGGGACGCCTGCGGGTGTTCCTCCTCGCCCTCGCCGTCGTCGACGACATCGGGGCGCTCAGCATCATCGCCCTCGTCTACACCGAGACGTTCACACCGATGCCGCTCCTGATCGCCGCGGTCGGCCTCGTCGGCATCTACCTCGTCCGCTACCTGCGCGGCGGACGCGGACCGATCTACGCCACCCTTGCCGTCATCGTGTGGCTCGCATTCCTGGCCTCGGGCGTGCACCCCACCCTGGCCGGCGTCGCGATCGCGCTGCTCGTGCCGGTCTACCGGCCCGACCGCCGCGACGTCGAGCATGCGCTCGAGCTCGCGCGCACGTTCCGGCAGTCGCCGAGCACCGAGTACGCCCGGGCCGCGGCGAACAGCCTGCGCGAGTCGATCTCGATCAACGAACGCCTGCAGACCGCGTACGCGCCGTACGTCGCATACGTCATCCTGCCGCTGTTCGCCCTCGCGAACGCGGGCGTCTCGCTCAGCCCCGACATCCTGGCCGCCGCCGCGACCTCACCTCTCACGTGGGGCGTCGTGGTCGGTCTCGTCGTCGGAAAGCTCGCGGGCATCTGGGGGTCGACCGCCGTCCTCAAAGCCCTCAAGATCGGCGACTTCGGTCCGGGACTCTCCCTCGACCGCATCGGCGGTGGCGCGGCCCTCGCCGGCATCGGCTTCACGATCTCTCTCTTCATCATCGACCTGGCGATCGAGGACCCCGACGCGCAGAACCAGGCGCGGGTGGGGGTGCTCGCGGCATCCGTCATCGCCCTGGGGCTCGGCGCGCTCCTGTTCCGGATCGCCGACGCCCGGAGCCCCGAGGAGGAGGTCGGACAGACGCTCGTGCGTCCCGTCGACCCGCGCCGGGACCACATCTTCGGGTCCGCCGACGCTCCCTTCGAGATCGTCGAGTACGGCGACTTCCAGTGCGGGTTCTGCCTGAAGGCGTCCGGGTCGATCCAAGAAGTGATGGACGAGCTCGGACCGAACCTCCGCTACGTGTGGCGGCACGCCCCCCTCACGGTGCAGCACCCCAACGCCCTCGCCGGGGCGGAGGCATCGGAGGCGGCGGCGAAGCAAGGCAAGTTCTTCGAGTTCGAGCGGGGGCTGTTCGCCGACCAGGACAACCAGCTGCCGTCCGACATCGTGCGTCTGGCCGCGCGTCTCGGACTCGACGTGCCGAGGTTCGAGCGCGATCTCACCGCGCCCGACGTGGCGAGTCGCGTCCGCGACGACATGTTCGACGCCGAGGCGATGAACATCCATTCGGTGCCGACCTTCTTCGTCAACGGCCGCCGTCACACCGGCCCGTACGACGCGCAGTCGCTCATCCGGGCACTGCAATCGGAATCCGACGCACCGGTCTCGCCCGCGGGTCGATAGGTTGGGCGCCATGGCGCAAGAAAACGCTCCCATGATCATGGACGCGATGATGTCGCCCGACCTCTCCGACGTGCATTGGCGCCGACTGGTGTCGGCCGCCGTCCCGCAGGACGTCGAGGTCGGCGACTACGTCTTCCGCACCGGCGAGGCGGGCTACGACCTGATCTTCGTCGAGTCGGGAGAGGTCGAGATCGTCCGCGACGCGCTCCGCTGGATCGGCGAAGCGGTCATCACGACGGTCGGTCCCGGGCGGTTCGCCGGCGAGCTCGGCATCCTGAACGGTCAGAGCGCGTTCCTGTCGGCCCGGGTGACGAAAGCCGGCCGCGTGCACCGCCTCTCGCGTGCGGCACTCCGCGAGATCATGAGCGAGGACGACGAGCTCTGCGACCTCATCCTGCACGCGCTGTGGGCGCGGCGCGAGTCGCTCCGCACCGGCCCCGCCGCGATGACGCTGAAATTCGTCGGCACGACAACCTCGAACGACTTCCTGTCGCTCCGGCGCTTCGCCGAACGACTCGACCTCGTCCACAAGGCCGTGGCCCTCGCACCCAGCGACCTCGACACGCTCGACGTGCACGAGGTCGCCGCCGAAGACCTGCCGGTCGCCTACGTCCAGGGCGAGCCGATCCCCCGCGCCACCCCGGGGCTCGTCGCGGAACGCCTCGGTCTCAGCTACCGGGCCGAGTCCGATGAGATCGTCGACCTCGTCGTGGTCGGCGGCGGACCGGCCGGACTCGCGGCCGCCATCTACGGCGCCTCCGAGGGGCTGAGCACCGTGCTGCTCGACGCCGTCGCGCCGGGCGGGCAGGCGGCATCCACCTCGCGCATCGAGAACTTCCTCGGGTTCCCCTTCGGCGTGAGCGGCGGCGATCTCATCGGCCAGGCCGTCCTGCAGGCGCTGAAGTTCGGCGTCCGCGTGTACGCACCGTGCGAGGCGGTCGCGCTCGCACAGGTCGGCCCGGACCTGCTCGACGTCACTCTCTCCGACGACCGCGTCATCCGCGCGCGCAGCGCCATCGTCACCTCGGGGGCGGCCTACCGTCGTCTCGCCCTCGACCGGTGGGAGGACTTCGAGCGCTCCGGCGTCTACTACGCCGCGACCCCGCTCGAGCTCCGCCAGGTGCAGAACAAGCCGGTCGTCGTGGTCGGCGGCGCGAACTCCGCCGGGCAGGCCGCGCTCTACCTCGCGGCCCACGGCTCCCCCGTGCACCTCGTCATCCGCGGCACGGACCTCCGCACCCGGATGTCCAGCTACCTCGCCGACCGGCTCGCCGAGGATCCGCGCGTGCGGGTGCACACGGCATCCCAGGTCACCGCCCTCGACGGGAACGGCACCCTGGAGTCCGTCACGATCGACTCCGCCGGGGCCGTCGACGCGCGCGGGCTGTTCTGCTTCATCGGGGCGGACCCGGCGACGTCGTGGCTGCCCGCCATCGACCGCGACACCGACGGCTTCATCCGCACCGGCACCGACGTGGCCGTGCAGTCCATCGCGCAGTGGCGCGACCTCGGGCGCGAGCCGTTCCCGTTCGAGACGTCAGCGCCGCGCGTGTTCGCTGCGGGCGACGTGCGTCGCGGATCGATGAAGCGCGTCGCCGCGGCCGTCGGCGAAGGATCGAGCGCTGTCGCCTCGGTGCACCGCGCCCTGGCCTACTGACCCATCGAGAGGATGAGATGAGCTCCGACATCGACACCAACGTCGCCCCCTCGGGCGCGGGCTGCGCCGAGTGCGATCAGCAGGACGGGTTCTGGGTGCACCTGCGCCGCTGCGCGGCGTGCGGACACGTCGGATGCTGCGACACGTCACCCGGCCAGCACGCCACAGCGCACTTCCGCGAGACCGGGCACCGCCTCGTGCAGAGCTTCGAGCCCGGCGAGGACTGGTTCTGGGACTACGTCGACGAGACCATGTTCACCGGCCCCGAACTGGCCGAGCCCACCAGCCACCCCGCCGATCAGCCCGCTCCCGGCCCGCGCGGCCGGGTGCCCCTGAACTGGCGTGAGCTCATCCACACCTGAGCACGCGTCAGACGACCGAGACGACCCGTCCGCCGGTGAGCCGCACGAGCTCATCGAACGTCATCGGGAAGACGGTGTGCGGGGTGCCACCGGCCGCCCAGATCTCGGGGTAGCCGGCGAGGTCCTCGTCGACGAGCGTCTCGAGGGGAGCCGGATGGCCGGTGGGGGCGACCCCGCCGATGACCTGGCCCGTCGCCTCGCGCACCTGCTCCGGGGTCGCGCGGCTGATCTTGCCTCGCCCGATCCGTGCGGCGAGGGCTGCGGTGTCGATGCGGTGGGCACCGCTGGTCATCACCAGCAGCGGCCGCCCGTCGCACTGGAACACGAGGCTGTTCGCGATCGCGCCGACCTCGACGCCCAGGGCGTCGGCCGCGAGCACCGCGGTCGAGGCCGCGTCGGGCAGCACGACGATCTCGCCCGGGATGCCGGCTGCGCGCAGCGCGTCGTGGACGAGGCGGCTGCGTGCGCTGAGGTTCTCCGTCACCGGTCAGCCCCGCGCGAGGATCTCGCCGTGCGGCATGAGCAGCCAGCCGTCGGGAGCCGCGGCCCACTCGCGCCACCCCGCCGAGATCCGCTCGAGGTCGGCCCGGTCGGCGAGGCCCTGCTCGACGGCGTGTTCGGCGTACGAGGAGTGCAGGGCGCGATCGGCCCACGACCCGCCCCACCACGCGCGCTGCTCGTCGGTCTCGAACAGCCACGTCGACGCGCTCACGGCGACGTCGGTGAACCCCGCCTGGCGGGCCCACGCCTTGAGGCGCCGCCCCGCAGCCGGCTCGCCCCCATTGTTACGACCGATGCGCAGCAGCAGGTCGAGCCACTCGTCGAGCGCGGGGACGTGCGGGTGGATGATGATGCCCGCGTAGTCCACGTCGCGCGCTGCGACGAGGCCGCCCTGCCCGGCGAGGCGACGGAATTCGCGCAGGGCATCGACGGGCCGGCCGAGGTGCTGCAGGAGCTGGTGCGTGTGGACGATGTCGAAGGAGCCGTCCGGGGCGTCGACGGCGTAGGCGTCCGCCGTCTCGAAGCAGACGTTCGTGACGCCTTCGGCGGCGGCGTGGGCCTGCGCCTGTGCGACGACCTCCGCCGAGGAGTCGAGGCCGACGACCCGACCGGGATCGAGCCGGCGCGCGAGGTCGACCGTGATCGTGCCCGGGCCCGATCCGACGTCGAGGAGAGACGCGCCGGTGCGAAGATGCGGCAACAGGTACCCGACCGAATTCTCCGCCGTCCGCCAGCTGTGCGCCCGCAGGACGCTCTCGTGATGGCCGTGGGAATAGCGTTCGGTCTGCATAGGCCACAGCCTAGGCGGCGGCCGATATGCGAGGCAGAATGATGACGGATGCCGCAGATCGGCGGCATCCGCACCGCAGTGCCCACAAGGCCCGTCGACAAGGATCGCGATGACGCATTCTCTGCCCCTGCCCGATTTCACCCACGAGCGCGTGGAGGTGATCACGGGCCGGCGGAGCGGCCTCGTCGTCACCGTCGCCCTGCACTCGTCGACGCTCGGCCCCGCTCTCGGCGGTGCGCGCCTGTGGCGTTACCCGCACTGGTCCGACGCGATGGGCGACGCTCTGCGCCTGTCGGCGGCGATGACGCTGAAGAACGCGACGGCGGGATTGGATGCCGGGGGCGGCAAGTCCGTCATCGCCCTGAGCGAGGCGGACACCCTCGACGACGATCGGCGCCGGGCGGCGTTCCTGGACCTCGGCGACGCCGTCGAGTCGTTCGGCGGCCAGTACCGGACGGCGGAGGACGTGGGATCGACGACCGACGACATGCTCGTCGTCAGCGAGCGCACTGCGCACGTCGTGGGTCTCCCGGATTCGGTGGGCGGATCGGGGGAGCCCGCCGGCCCCACGAGCCGCGGTGTCTACGCGGCGCTCCGCGCGACCCTCGAGCGCGTCGCGGGTTCGCCCGATGTCGCCGGTCGCCGCATCACGATCTCGGGACTCGGCCAGGTCGGCAGCCGCCTCGCCGTCCGGCTGTCGGGTGAGGGCGCGATCCTCACCGTCACCGACGTGAACCCCGCGAAGATGTCGCTCGCCGCCGAGCTCGGCGCGACGTGGGTCGAGCCGGGCACCGAGCACCTCGTGCCCGCCGACGTGTTCGTGCCCGCCGGCATCGGCGGCGTCCTCACTGACGAGGTCATCGACGCCCTCGCGGCGACCGCGGTCTGCGGTCCCGCGAACAACCCGCTCGCCGAACGCTCCGGCGCCGTGCGACTCGCGGATCGCGGCATCCTGTACGCACCCGACTTCGTCGCGAACGCGGGCGGTGTCATCTACCTCGACGTCGAGGCGCGCACGCCCGGGCACCGCGAGGAAATCGCGACCCGCATCGACGGCATCGGCGACACGCTGCGGCGCCTCTTCGACGATGCCGCCGCCCGCGGGGTCACCCCGCTCGACGCGGCCGAGGCCTACGCGGCCGAGCGCCTGTCGACGGGAGCGCGCGTTCCCGCGAGCGTCTGACCCGCCGCCCGGGTCCGCGTCGCTACGGCGGGCGGCCCCGGGCAATGCCGGCCTTCCCGGCGTTACGGGGCCGTGACGTTATTACGAAAGCTCTTTACCTGCCCGGCGTCGACCTCCATACTGAGTGCACTTGTTCATCTGTACAACTCAGTGGAGGCCCCATGCCCGGCGTGATCGTCATCACGGGAGCGAGCTCGGGGATCGGTGCCGGCTTCGCCCGGCGCTACGCCGCGCGCGGCCACGACGTCGTCCTGGTCGCCCGCCGCGCCGAGCGCCTCGAATCCCTCGCCGAGGAGCTCCGCGGGCTGCACCGCGTCGAGGCGACCGTGCTCGCCGCCGACCTCGCCGACCCGGCCGCACCGGCCGCGATCGCCGCCGAACTCGCCGAGCGCGGCATCCGTCCCGCAGGTCTCGTCAACAGCGCGGGTTTCGGGACGGCATCCGCTTTCGTCGACGAGGATGCTGCGCGCGTCGCCGCCGAGGTGCAGGTCAACGTCGCAGCCCTCACCCTGCTGACCCGCGAACTGCTCCCGCAGCTGATCGAGGCACGCGGGGTGCTCGTGAACGTGTCGAGCAATGCCGGCCACCAGCCGCTGCCGGGACTCGCGGTGTACGCCGCCACGAAGGCCTACGTCACCTCGCTCACCGAGGCGATCTGGCAGGAGACGCGCGGTACCGGTCTGACCGTCCTCGCCCTCTGCCCCGGTCCGACCGAGACGGAGTTCTTCGCCGCAGCGGGGTCCGAGACGTTCAAGGTCGGCGCGACGAAGACCGTCGACGACGTCCTCGACGAAGCGTTCGACGCGCTGGACTCGTCCCGCCCCTCCCCCGTCCGCACCGTCGGCGCCGCCAATCGCGTGCAGGGCTGGGTGGCGCGCGTCTCGCCGCGGCGCCTCCGCCTGCACGTCGCCGCACGCGCGGTGGGAGGCTCCTGATGCGACGGATGCCTCCCGAAGAGCGCCGCGGCGAACTCATCGCCGCCGCCATCCGCGTCATCGCCCGGCAGGGCGTGGCTGCGGCGACGACCCGAGCCATCACCGCCGAGGCGGGCATGCCCCTCGGAGCCTTCACCTACATCTTCGGCACGCAGGACGAGCTGATGACGGCCGTCATCGACACCGTCATCGAACAGGAGCGCTTCGCCGCCGAGTCCCGCGCGATCGACCCGACGTCCCTGGCATCGGCGATCCGCTCAGGCCTCGAGGGCTACATCGACATGCTCGAGCACGACCCGGCCGACGAGATCGCCCTGCTCGAGCTGGCCCTCGTCGCCCGCCGGCGCGACCCGCAGGGGCAGATGCGCGCGCAGTGGCAGACGTACTTCCGGGCCGCCGAGCAGATGCTGACCTACGCGGCCGAGATCACCGGCAACCGGTGGACCGAGCCGGTCGCCGACCTCGCCCGCCACCTCGTCGTCGTCGTCGACGGGATCACGACGACGTGGCTGGCGGACGGTGATTCGGATGCCGCGCGTCGCACGGCATCGTTCGCCGCCGCCGCGTTCGCCGCGGCATCCGCCCCGCTCGGGGCACCGACCGAAGGGAGTCCCCGTGCTGACGGAGATCGATGAGCGCGTCCTCGCGGCCGTGAACCTGCGCGCCGTCCTCGGCGCTCTGCCGAAGCTGTCCGAGGTCGCGCCCGACGCGTCGCGCCTGCTCGCAGGGCTCGCGCAGCCTGTGCGTCTGACCGCTCGGGTGATCGGCGGCGAGTCCATGAGCCTCGTCTTCGCTCGGGACGGCATCCGCGCGGCGGAGGGCGACCGTGGCGGCATGACGCGAGCGACCCTCGTGTTCCGCTCCCCCGCGCACCTGAACGCCGTGCTCGACGGCACGGGGTCGCCGCTGCCGATCGCCGGGCCTGCCGGCATCCGCTTCCTCACGCAGGTGTTCACCCCGATCAGCGACCTGCTCGGCCGATACCTTCGCCCGAGCGACGCCGACCTCGCCGACCCGGCCTTCAGCGATGCGCACCGGGTGCTCCTCCTCGAGGTCGCCGTGGGAGCCATCGCGATCGTCGCGAACCGCGACCGCTCCGGCCGCTTCAGTGCAGGCCAGATGACCGACGGCGACCTCGACATCGCCGTCGGCGACGCGCTCCGCCACCGCCTGCGGGTGCAGGAGCACCGGCTGTCTCGCGTTCCGGTGACGGATGCCGCGCCCCGCGCCGTCTTCCGGTTCGCAGACCTGCAGACCGCCGGCGACGTCCTCGCGGGCCGGGAGAGCGCGCTCGCGTGCGTCGGTGACGGGCGCATCGCCATCCGCGGCTACATCCCCCTCGTCGACAACACGAGCCGCATCCTCGACCGCGTCGGCCACTACCTCGGAAAGTGAGCTCCCCGTGTACACCTTCGACAAGAGCCTCGCCGCCTTCCGCCGCGCGCAGCGGGTGATCCCCGGCGGCATCCCGGGGCACCTCGGTCCCACCGAGGGACTGCACCTTCCGAACGACGGCTTCCCGAAGTTCGCCGCCCGCGCCGAGGGCACCCGGTTCTGGGACCTCGACGGAAACGAGTTCATCGACTGGATGTGCGCCTACGGGCCGAACGTCCTCGGCTACAACGATCCCGACGTCGCCGCCGCCGCTCAGGCGCAGGCGAAGAAGGAGGACGTCGTCTCGCTGCCGTCGACCGTCATGATCGACTTCGCCGAGCAGCTGGTCGACCAGGTCGCCAGCGCGGACTGGGCGATGTTCGCCAAGAACGGCGGCGACACGACGACGCTCGCGATCATGACCGCCCGCGCCGCGACGCTGCGCAAGAAGGTGGTGTTCGTGAAGGGGTTCTACCACGGGGTCGCGCCGTGGACGCAGAAGCTCGACTACCCCGGCGTCCTCGAGGAGGACGTCGCGAACAACCTCTACGTGCCGTGGAACGACCTCGACGCGCTCCGGGCGCTGCTCTCCGAGAACCGCGGGCAGGTCGCCGCCCTCATCTCGACGCCGTACATGCACGGCAACTTCGTCGACAACCAGCTGCCCGCCGACGGGTACTGGCAGGCCGTGCGGAAGCTCTGCGACGAGCACGGCGTCGTCCTGATCATCGACGACGTGCGCGCAGGCTTCCGCCTCGACCTCGCCGGCAGCGACCACTACTTCGGCTTCGAGGCCGACCTGATCTGCTTCTGCAAGGCGCTCGCTAACGGCTACAACGTCTCGGCGCTCCTCGGCCGCGAGTCCTTGAAGGAGGCGGTGAGCTCGATCACCTACACGGGCAGCTACTGGATGAGCGCCGTGCCGTTCGCGGCCGGCATCGCGACGCAGAAGAAGCTCCGCGAGCTCGACGCCCCCGCGCTGTTCGAGCGCCTGGGCCGACGGCTGACCGACGGCCTCACCGAGGCGGCCTCCGACGCGGGTTACACGCTCGTGGCCTCGGGCGCACCCGCCCTCTTCTACCTGCGGGTGGCCGATCCGGCGGACTCGCTCATGCTGCATCAGGACTGGATCGCCGAGTGCGTGCGCCGCGGCGCGTACCTCACCTCGCACCACAATCACTTCCTCAACGCCGCGGTCACCGAGGCCGACGTCGACCGCACGATCGAGATCGCCGCCGACGCCTTCGCCGCCCTCCGGATGCGCCACCCCGCGGTGGTGTGAGGTGACCGCCACGACGGCACCATCCGCGACGACACCCCGCACCGTCGCCGCGACAGCCGCGGTGTACGGCCTGCAGGGTCTCGGATACTCCGTCATCGTGACGGCGCTCCCCGCCTTCCAGGAACGCACCGGGCTGGATGCCACGGGCATCGCCGCGATCCTGCTGGGAGTCTGCGTGACCGCGGCGCTCGGCTCGCTCGTCGCCGACGCGATCGCCCGGCGTGCCAGCAGCCGTCGGGGTGTCGTCGTGGGCCTGTCGCTGCAGGCGGTGGGACTGGTCGCGACGGCGTTCTCGCCGGGAACCGCGATGCTCGCGGCATCCGTGCTGCTCTACGGCCTGGGGCTGGGGCTGATCGACGCGTCCTCGAACATGCAGGGCGTCCTCGCCCAGCGCGGGCGCGCGACCCCGCTGCTCGGACGCTTCTTCGCGACGCTCACGGCAGGGTCGATCGTCGGGGCGCTCGGCATGGCGGGGATCCTCGCCGCCGGGGCGCCCGCGGTCGCCGCGCTGGTCGCCGCCGCGGTCCTGCAGATCGCGTTCGTCGCCTTCGGGGCGCGTCTGCTCAGCCGCGAGCGGGCGGCGCGGAGCGCGGAGTGGAGCGGACCCCGAGGTCCGAGGCTCGACGGACGCGCGATCACCGTCGTCGGACTCGTCATCCTCGCCGCGTACACGGTCGACTCGGCGGTGAGCTCGTGGGGCTCGATCCACCTCGAGTCGATCGGCGCCGCCGTCGCGCTCGCCCCCGTCGGCCTCGCGGCCTATCAGGGCGGCGTGCTCATCGCGAGGATGGTGACGGATGCCGTCGTCCGCCGCATCGGTCGCGCGCGTCTGCTCGCCGTCGGCCTCGTCCTCGGCGTCGCCGGTGCGGTCGTCGTGGCCGCGGTCCCCTCGCCCGTCGTCACGATCGTCGCCTTCGCGGTGAGCGGTCTCGCCGTCGGAGCGCTGGTCCCCATCGCGTTCGGGCTCGCCGGCTCCATCGATCCAGCGCGCAGCGACGAGGTCATCGCACGGGTCAACCTCTTCAACTACGCCGGCGCCGTCCTCGGGGCCGTCGGGGTCGGGGTGCTCACCGACGTCACCGGCTCGGGGATCGCATTCCTCCTGCCCGCACTCCTCCTCGTCGCGGCCGTCCCGGCGTGGCGTCGGACCGCCGGCTGAGCCGCTGGGGTGCCCGGCGCTTCACGCACCCCGCTCTTCAGGTACCCAGCGAGGCGCGGAGCGCGCGTTCGAGCTCGGCGAGCAGCACGGCCCGCTCCGGCTCGGGCGCGGCGAAGGCGTCGTGCAGCACGGCGTCGGCCGACGCGAACGCGACCCGGGCGACGGCCGCGCCGCGCTCGTCGTCCACTCCGTCGAGCACACCCGCTTCGCGCAGCAGCGTGTGGACGCGATCGGCCATCGCCCGCTTGTGGCGGCGACGCGCGGCATCGGCCTCGGCCGAGATCGCGACCGTACCGAGCGACCTGGCGGACTGCTCGTCCTGGTAGACGGCGACGACGGCACGGAGCACGCCACCGACGGGGTCCTCGCCGCGCGGGTCGCTGCGGAGACGCTCGATCGCGTCGTCGAGCAGGCGCTCGAGGCGGTCGTGGTACCGAGAGACGATGGCGGCGAGGATCGCCTCACGGTCGGGCAGGTACTGGTACAGCGCCCCCACGCTGACCCCGGCCTCGGCGGCGACGCGCGGCAGCGTGATGACGTCGACGCCCTCTCGCAGCACGATGTCCTCGGCGGCGGCGATCGCCTGCGCGAGCTTCTGGCGCGACCGCTGCTGCGTCGGGGTCCGGCGCAGGCCGAGGGCGGCCCAGTCCTGAGGGGTGTCGTCCGTGGTGTCCATGGAATCAAACTTGACTTTGGTTAGGGGTGGCGGCAACGTTAGCAGCATGACGATGAAGTCGCACCATCACGATCTCCGCGCGTCTGTGGCCGCGGCATCCCGCGCTCTCGCCGGTCACGGCCTGCTCATCGGCACCGCCGGCAACGTCAGCGCCCGGGCGGGCGACGTTGTCGCCGTCACGGCGACCGGCGTCGTCCTGGGTGAGGCGACCGCCGACGATGTGACCGTCGTCGATCTGGGCGGTGCCGTGGTCGAGGGAACGCTCGCCCCGACGTCCGAGCTCGCCCTCCATCTCGGGGTCCTGCGCTCCGCGCCGGCCGAGAAGGTGTCGGCGGTCGTCCACACGCACGCGCCCAACGCCACCGCACTCTCGCTCGTCCTGGACGAGCTGCCCGTCGTGCACTATCAGCAACTCGTCCTGGGAGGATCCCTCCGCGTCGCCCCGTTCCACGCGTTCGGGACGCCCGACCTGGCCGCCGCCGTCGGCGCGGCCCTCGACGGCCGTCTCGCAGCCCTCATGGCGAACCACGGCACGGTCGCGCTCGGCGCCGATCTGACGACCGCCGTCGAGCACGCGCTGCTGGTCGAGTGGCTCGCGGAGCTCTACCTGCGCGCCGCGAGCGTCGGCACGCCGCGGGCACTCGACCCCGCACAGCAGCAGGAGGTCGTCTCGCACGCGATGCGCCTCGGGTACGGAACGACGAAGCCGGTGTCGGCGTGACCGCGGTCGGCGAGCTCGTGGCGCATGGGCGTTCCGCAGACGTCCACTCCCTGACGACGGCAACCGTCGTGAAGGTCTTCCACGACGACTGGCCCGATGAGGCGATCGGCCGCGAGGTCGAGGACGCCACGGCCGCGTTCGACCTCGGCCTCACGCCCATCCGCTGCCGCGGCAGAGCGGATGCCGACGGCCGGCGCGCGGTCGTCTTCGACCGCATCGAGGGGGTCGCCCTGACCACCGTCGCCGAGAAGAACCCGCTGCGAATGGGGCGCGTCGCCCGCGCGCTGGCGCAGGAGCACGCGCGCATCCACCGGGTCGCGAGCGACCGCTTCCCCGACGTGCGCGACGTCGCGGCGGACCTCGTCGGCACTGCGCCCTTCGCCGGTCTCGCCGCGCGCGAGCGCGCAGAGCTCCTCGATCACCTCGCGTCGCTCCCCGGTGGCGAGAGCGTCCTGCACCTCGACTTCCACCCGATGAACGTGTTCCGGCACGGCGGCGGCATCGCGACGATCGACTGGCAGTCCACCGCCTGCGGTGATCCCGCGGCCGACGTCGCGATGACCCGGCTGCTGTTCACCGAGGCCGAGCTGTTCCCGGGGGCGACCAGGGCGCAGCTGCTCGTCTACGGGGCGGCGCGCGGGGCGATGGGACGCATGTATCTGAAGGAGTACCTCGACGTGACGGGAATGACGACGGCCCGCCTCGACCGGTGGGCGACGGCCGCGCGGGTGCTGCGGCTGGGGATGCTCGACATCCCGAGCGAGCGCGAGCGTCTGCTGCGCGGCATCCGGTCGGTGATCGCCCGATGACGACGACGGTCCGGCGTTCCCTGCCCGCCGAGGGTGAGGTCGTCGACGTCCTCGTCGTCGGCGGCGGCATCACCGGAGCGGCGATCGCCTACGAGGCCGCGAGTCGCGGGCTGTCGGTCGCGCTCGTCGAGAAGGGCGACTTCGGCGCCGCGACCTCGGCCGCGACGGGCAAGCTCATCCACGGCGGTCTCCGCTACCTGAAGAACCTCGAAGTGGGTCTCGTCCGTGAGTCCCTCGCCGAGCGGCGGACCCTGTCGCGCATCGCTCCGGGGCTCGTCTCCCCCATCGCGATGGTCCTCCCCGACCCGGGGCTCATCGAGCACGTCGGCCTCACGGCGTACGACGTGCTGTCGTTCGATCGCAACCGCGTGCCGGCGAGCCACCGCATCCCCCGTCATCGGAGCCTGAGCCGCGAAGAGCTGCGGCTGCGCGGGCTGGGGCATCTCGAGCACGGGATCCTCTTCCACGACGCGATGATGCTCTCGCCCGAACGGTTGACGTTCGCATTCGTGCGGTCCGCCGTCGCGCAGGGCGCAAGGGTCGCGAACCACGTGCGGGCCGATGGCCTGATCTCCGCGGCCGGACGCGTTCGCGGGGCCCGCGTGACCGACCTCGTGACCGGCACGGCACACGAGGTGCGGGCCCGCGTGACGGTGAACGCGAGCGGACCGTGGGCGTACGAAGTGCTCGCCGCCGAGGGCCTGCTGCAGCGCGCTGCCGGCCCCCGCCCCGAGGTGCGGTCGGAGGGCATCTACCTGATCACGAGGCCGATCACCGAGACGATGGTGCTGACCGTGTCGTCGGGCGGTCACTTCAGCTTCGCGCCGTGGCGCGGGCGGACGCTCATCGGTCCGACCGAGACGCCCTACACCGGTGATGTCTCGGACTGGCGGTTGACGCGGGAATCGATCGAACGTTTCCTCAGCGAGATCAACGCCGCAGGTCGCCTGCCGGTGGAACTGTCGATGTCGGACGTCGTCGCCGCGTACGGCGGCCTCCGGCCACTCACCGAGACGAGCGGGACCGACACCTACCGCGCCTCGCGTGCGTCAGAGCTCGTCGACCACGCCAAGGACGGCGTCCCCGGCATCGTCACCGCGACCGGCGGCAAGTACACGACGGCGCGCGCGTTCGCCGAGAAGGTCGTCCCCGCGCTCGCACGATCGATCGGCCGCGTCGCCGCGCCGAGCCGCACCGCCGACGTGCCGCTCGACGGCGCGGACCTCGCCGACACGGGGACGGCCGACCTGATCGACCGGCTGTACGGATCGGATGCCGGTGCCCTCCGGGCCGTGGCATCCGAGTCCGACGTCCTCTCACGCGAGGCGACGGATGATGGTGAACTGCTCGCCGGTGTCGCGTTCGCGGCCCGACACGAGGCCGCCGTGCACCTCACCGACATCCTGCTGAACCGCACCGGCATCGGCCGCCGCGGCGACCCCGGCGACGAGGTCCTGTCGGCGGCGGCGGATGTCGCGGGCACCGAGCTCGATTGGTCGCCGGAGCGCCGTGCGACCGAGCTTGACGCCGCGCGCGCCGCGGTCGCACTCCCCCGATAACGGCGAAAGACCCCCGCGAACGGGGGTCTTTCCGGTGGTGGACCTGAGGGGATTCGAACCCCTGACCTCTTCATTGCGAACGAAGCGCGCTACCAACTGCGCCACAGGCCCGGAAGCCTCAACATTACCACGACCGATCGGGCCGCTCGAACGCGAGGCGGGCTCCTACTGGCCCGATGCGCGGCGTGCGAGGAGGTCGCGCACGTGCGCTTCGATGCGCTCGTCATCAGCCGGTCCGGCGAAGGCGACCTCGGCGGCACGGGTGCGACGGGCGGTGTCGATCGACGGCGGCGCGGCCTGTGCCACCCGCT
The DNA here is from genome assembly GCF_031932285.1 of Microbacterium aquilitoris. Lineage (NCBI taxonomy): Bacteria > Bacillati > Actinomycetota > Actinomycetes > Micrococcales > Microbacteriaceae > Microbacterium > Microbacterium aquilitoris. The sequence goes on along the minus strand of NZ_JAUZVT010000002.1, from coordinate 461,796 downwards.
CGCGGAGAGCCTCTTCGACGGCTGCCTGGCGGAGCGCATCGCGGGCGTCCGAGGCGTCGAGCACGGCCGCTGCGCGCGACCCGGCCGACGCGGTGAGCGGACGCGGCAGCGTGCGCGGCGTCCATTCGACACGGTCCGACTCGAGCACGACGTCCTGGAGTGCGCTCGCCTCGCGGACGACCTCGATCTCGACCGAACGGGATGCCGCGCGTCTCGCGACCGTGTTCATCCGGCCGAGTACGAGCAGGCTCGAGAGGGCGACGGCTCCGCCCGCAACGAGCAGAGTCCAGCCGGCGCCGATGGCGCCGAGGTAGCCACCGAAACCGGTGACGCCGAGAGCCAGCACACCGACGACGGAAGCGGTGAGGCGCACCCGGCGACGCGTCCGCGCACGGCGGACGGCGGGAGTGGCGCGGGCGGCGGCGGCCTCGGCGATCGCGCGCTCGCGCGCGAGTGCGGCATCCGCTCGCGCCTTTTCGCGCCGGGCCGCGGCGTCGGCGGCAGCCTGACGCCGCTCGGCCTTGGCGAGTTCGCGGTCGACGGCGGCCTGCGCCTTCGCGGCGGCGAGTTCGGCGCGCGCGGCTTCGAGGCCGACGCTCTCCTTCTCGGCCTGCACGCGACGCGCGAGCTTCTGCTGGGCGAGGGCGGTGCGCGCGTTCAGCTCGAGGCGGACCTCACCGGGGGTCTCGCTCGTCTCGGCGAGGACGCGCAACGCCTGGTTGAGCCGGACCGCGTTCCGCTCGGCGGCCTGGTATTGATGACGGCTGTGCCACGACGGCAGAAGGTACAACAGCCACAAGAGGACAGCGACGAGGACGATCACCCCGCCACCCATCACCTGCTCACCCATGTCGCTCACCGTATGTTCCCGAAGCGGTGCGGCCCGGCATCCGCTGGGCGTGTCTGAACCTTTGGTTGAGGGTTAACGGTCGGAGGGCGGGATGGATGCCGCATCCGCCGGCGCCCGCCCGGCCAGCCACCGGTTCAGGACGCCCTCGCGGACCTCTTCACGGACGAGCGCGAACGCGTAATGGTCGCGCCAGTCGCCGTCGATGTGGATGTACCGACGACGCAGTCCCTCGTACCGGAAACCGAGCTTCTCGACGACTCGGAGGCTCTTCGTGTTCTCGGGTCGGATGCAGATCTCCATGCGGTGGAGGCGCAGATCCTCGAAACACACGTCGGTGGCGAGGGCGACCGACGTCGGGGTGATCCCCCGGCCGGCGAAGCGCTCGCTCACCCAGTAGCCGATGGTGGCCGACGACAGCGAACCGCGAGCGATCCCCCAGACGTTCAGCTGACCGGTCACCTCGCCGTCGTACTCCATGACGAACGGCACGCCCGAGCCGTCACGGTACTGCTGCAGCAGTCGCCGCACCCCGGATCGCATGTCGAGCGAGACCGGACCGTCGGGGCTCGTCGCCTCCCACTGCCGCAGCCACGACCTGTTCTGTTCGAGCTCGGTCTGCAGCGGCTTCGCATCGCGGGGACGCACGAGCCGGATCGAGATCGGACCGTGCGCGCGCACGACCGGGCCCTCCATGCCCATCAGCGACCCGCCGGGCTCAGAGGCCCGAGGCGAAGTCCTTCAGCCACGGGCGAAGCTCCGCCCCCAGGTCGTCGCGGTCGACGGCGAGCTGCACGATGGCCTTGATGTAATCGGCGCGGTCACCGGTGTCGTAGCGACGACCGCGGAAGACGACGCCGAGGACGCCCTCGGTCGAAGCGAGCTCCTGCAGCGCATCGGTCAGCTGGATCTCGCCGCCCTTGCCCGGCTCGGTGCGCTCGAGGATGTCGAAGACGCCGGGCGTCAGCACGTATCGGCCGATGATCGCGTAGTTGGAGGGAGCATCCTCCTTCTTCGGCTTCTCGACGAGGCCCGTGACCTTGACCACGTCGGTCTCACCGGTTTCCTCGACGGCTGCCGCGCCGTACATGTGGATCTGGTCGGGCGAGACCTCCATCAGCGCGATCACGGTCAGGCCGGTCTTCTTGTTCTGCTCGAGCATCTTCTCGAGCAGGACGTCGCGCGCGTCGATGAGGTCGTCACCCAGGAGCACGGCGAAAGTGCTGTCGCCGACGTGCGAGCGTGCCCGGAGGACGGCGTGCCCGAGCCCCTTCGGCTCGCCCTGGCGGACGAAGTGGATGTCTGCCATGTCGGACGAGTCCTGCACCCGCTTGAGCTTCTCGTGGTCGCCCTTCTTGGAGAGGTTGGACTCGAGCTCGGGGACCGAGTCGAAGTGGTTCGAGATGTTGTTCTTGTTGCGCCCGAGAATGATCAGGACATCGTCGATCCCTGCCGAGACGGCCTCTTCGACCACGTACTGGATCGCCGGCTTGTCGACGACGGGCAGCATCTCCTTGGGCATGGCTTTCGTGGCGGGCAGGAAGCGAGTCCCCAGGCCGGCGGCGGGGATGACGGCCTTGATGCGCTCAGCAGACATGCCCCTCACCCTACAGATGCCGCACGTCTCGCGGAGGACACGTCGGGGCGCGGGCGTGTCCCTTTAGAATCGGACCATGACCGGCCCGTTGGACACCGAGAAGCGCGCCCTGCGCGCCGAGCTCCGCGAACGCCGACAGCAGCGCTCCGCCGCCTCCCTCGAGGAGGCCGCAGCCGGGATCCGGGCCCAGCTCGACGCCCTCGTGACCGAGCACGGCGTCCGGTCCATGTCCTGCTTCCTCTCCACCCCGACCGAACCGGGCACGCGTGAGTTCATCGCCGCGGCGGTGGCGCGCGGCATCCGGGTCCTCCTTCCCGTCACCCGCGCGGACGGTCTGCTGGACTGGGCCGTCGCCGAAGAGGAGGGCGACACCGCCGAGGGCATGTTCGGGCTCCCCGAACCCGTCGGCGAACTCCTCAGCCCCGTCGCCGTCAACGACGTCGACCTGCTCGTCATCCCCGCGGCCGCCGTCGACACGACCGGGATGCGGCTCGGCTGGGGACGCGGCTACTTCGACAAGACCATCGGCTCGATGGAGAAGTGCCCGCCCGTCTACGCCGTCATCTTCGACTCGGAGCTCATCGACTCCGTCCCCCGCGAGGTGCACGACCAGCCCGTCTCGGGTGTCGTGACACCGACCCGCACCGTCCTCCTTCCCACCCGCTGATCCACCGAGGTCTCATGCCCACCTATGCCTATGCCTGCACGTCGTGCGGCCACCGCTTCGACGCCGTCCAGTCGTTCTCCGACGCCGCCCTCACCGAATGCCCCGAGTGCGGCGGCGCACTCCGCAAGCAGTACGGCTCGATCGGCGTCACCTTCAACGGCTCGGGCTTCTACCGCACGGACTCGCGTTCGTCGAGCGGGTCGAAGCCCTCTGGCGAGAGCTCGTCTTCTTCGACATCATCGACATCATCCGGAGCGTCCGCTTCGCCCGCCCCCGCGGGTTCGTAACACCCGGCCGCAAGCCGGCATCGGAAGGAGTAGCCGTGATCAAAGGCTTCAAAGACTTCATCATGCGCGGCAACGTCATCGACCTGGCAGTCGCTGTCGTCATCGGCGGTGCCTTCACGGCGCTCGTGACGGCGATCGTGACCAGCATCATCAATCCGCTCATCGCCCTCGTCTACAAGCCCGACGAGAAGACGGGAGCGATCGGCCCGACTTTCGTCGGTCTCCATGGCGATGAAGTGACCTTTCCTCTCGGCGGCCTGCTCACTGCTGTCATCAGCTTCTTCGCCGTCGCGCTTGTCGTGTACCTCGTGTTCGTCGTCCCAATGAACAAGTGGAAGGAACGCCAGGCCGCGAAGGCGGGCGTTGTCGAGGAGGCGGCGAAGCTCCCCACGGAAGCCGAGCTGCTGATCCAGATCCGCGACCTGCTCGAACAGCAGGGCAGTGCACCCGCGCCGGCGACCCGCCGGTCGGCCGAGCCGCCGTCGCCGTCGATCTGACGCGTCAGTAGTGCGGCGGGACGTCGTTCCGCAGGCGATCATCGTTCGGGCCGGATGCCGGGGGTTCCCCCGCGTCCGGCCCGTTCGTCGTCTCGGGGGTCGTGTCCGTCCCGGGCGCAGGCGTCAGCTTCGCGCGCCGGGAGCCCGCGACCCTCTCGACGCGCTGGCGCTCAGTCGACATCGATCGGCTGGGTCGAACCGGGGGCCGACGGCGTCTCGGGCTGCACGCCGATGACACCGGCGATGCGCAGAGCGACGGCGGCGGGGTCGTTGTAGACCTCGAAGGCGTGCACGCGAACGTAGTGCCACCCGAGGCGACGCAGTAGCTGGGGACGACGACGGAGTGTCTCGCGGAGGCTGTCGTGCGTGCTCTCGGGGTCGAGGTCTGCCACGACGGCCTTGCCCTTGTACTGGGCGACGAGAGGCAGCTGACCACCGCGGTAGTGCACGTCGACCGAGACCCCGAGGCTTCGCAGGTGCTGGGCGAGCGTCAGCGTGAGGGGGTCGGCGAGGTCCTCCAGGCGAGCGTCGCGGCCGCGCGCGGCGATGCGCCCGAGGATCGACATGAGCGTCGCGGCGCCGTGCGTGAGGCGTCCTTCGTCGAACGCGGAGGGACGGATCGACGAGACGATGACCATGGACCGGCGGGCGCGCGTCATCCCGACCGTCAGCAGCCGCTCACCGTCGGGGGTCGACAGGTCGCCGAAGTCGCTGAGGACACGCCCGTGCTTCGTGAGCCCGAAGCCGAGCGAGAAGATGACGCGGTCGCGGCTCTCGGCGACGGACTCCTCGAGGCCGAGCACGGCGAACGGTTCGGCCGTCTCGCGACCCACGAAGTCTGTGACGTCGGAGCGTCCCGCGAAGGCACTCGCGACGGCGGCGCGGATGCGATCGGCGTGGCGCGCCGACGCGGTCACCACCATGAGCGACTCGGCCGGGCGGTTGATCGCATGTTCGACGACGAGGGTCACGACGCGGGCGACCTCGGCATCCGGACTCTCCACCGCTCCCGTATCGGGATCCGGCGCGCCCGTGCCGCCCTCGACGTAGTCGACGCTCAGGCTGCCGCGGCCGAGGTACGAACCGGCCCACGGCAGCGAGCTGATAGCTCCCCCGTAGAAGGCGTCGTTGACGAGCTCGGCGAGATCCTCTCCACCCGCGCGGTAGCTGCGGGTGAGTGTCTCGACGGGGAGGAGCTCGCTCAGTCGGTCGAACACGCTCCGGTCGTCGAAGGGCACCTCGGGCTCCTCGAACTCCTCGCCGCGACCCGACCAGAGTCGGAACGGGGTCGGCTTCTGCGTGACCGGATCGCCGAAGACGACGATCTGGCGTGCGCGTCGCAGCGCGGGCGTCGCCTCGGCGAGGCAGAGAGCCGCGGCATCCGCGATGATGACGACGTCGAAGTCGGGATGGTCGGGCACGTGCGGCACTTCGTACGGCGAGGCGAGCCACACCGGAGCGAGCACCCGCATGAGGGTCGGGGCCGCCGCGACCAGCTCGTCCGCCGACGCGGTCCCGCCGCGCAGCGCCGCCTTCAGTGATGCGGCCTCGCGCGGTTCGTCGACGATCGCGATGCGCCAGCGCTTGGCGAGCTCCGACGACAGGAGCGGTCCGGACGACGACGCGTGGGCTTCGTCGACGAGACGGAAGTCGCGCTCGAGTCTGTCCAGCACCTGCGTGTTCGCGCCGAGGAGGGCGCGGTCCGACCGCAGCATCGCCTCGAGGGCGGAGCGCCACCAGGCGTACTCGAATTCGCTCGCGACCTCGGATTCGGGCACGTGACGCGTCGAGAGCTCCATGAGCAGCGGCTCGAGCCCCAGCTGGGCGAGTTCGCTCCGCAGGGCCGCACGTTCGACGAGGTTGTCGAAGACGTCGGATGCCGCGGCGAGCCCGGCGAGCGTCCGGAGCAGCTGCGGGACGGGCAGCGACGCGAGCCCCTCCGTCCGCCCGAGCGCGCGGTCGAGGTCGGCGAGATCGGCGTTCACGCGCTGCCAGGCGGAGGCGACGTCGTCGAGCCCGATCGGGATCTCGGGCGTCACGCCCGCGTCGACGAGCTGCTGCCACTGCGCACGCTGATTCTGAACCCGCATCAGCGCCTCGTGCATGTCGGTGACGTGCATGCCGGGACGCACGTACTCCTTCGACAGGCGACGCAGCCGGCGCCGGTTCGCGGGGGTCATCTGTGCCGAGTCGCGACGCGACGAGTGGGCGGCGATGAGGTCGGTGAGGGGCCGCTCGAAGACCGTGGGGCTGAAGCGGTCGAGAGACGCGCGGATGCCCTGCAGCAGCTGGACGTACGTGCCCATCTCGGCGATCGTCGTGAACGGCCGCATCCGGGTCTGCCCGATGAGTTCGTACCCGCGCTCCAGGAGCCCGGGCACCTCGGTCCGGTGCAGTCGACCGGCGAGGGCGTGCGCGGCGCGCGCCTCTTCCGTGGTCGAGAACGCGACCCCGTACCAGGGTGAGTCGTCGGGTCCGATGCGGAACTCGCCGAGCCGAGCGGATGCCGCGAGAGCCTCGGCCGCCTCGACGCGACGGGTGGCGAGCCGCTGGACGGTGGCGAGGTCGAAACGGGTCGTCGCGGAGGGCTGCGGCTCGTGCTCGCCGATGCGCGTCAGTTCACGGAGTGCTTCGAGCGGCGAGACGCCGACCGAGGCGTGACGCTGCGTCAGCGCGGCGCGGTAGTCGCGGAGGACCGAGCGCAGGCGCACGAGCGCGTCGTCGACTTCGGCGACCTTGGGCTGCTCGGCCTTCTCGTTGCGACCGATCGCGCGAACGAGGTCGCGGTGAAGACGCGTGGGTGAGACGGCGAGACCCTGCAGTCCGATACCGGTCAGGCGGTGCCGCACCCCGTCGAGGGTCGAGCGGCGCGCGCTGACGACGAGGACGCGCTTGCCCGAGCGGACGAGTTCGCCGACGGCGTTGATGACCGTCTGCGTACCGCCCGTGCCGGGGAGCGTGTGGACGGCGAGCGACTGCCCCTCCGTGATCCGAGCGAGGACTGCCTCCTGCTCGGCATCCGCGTCGAGGAGCAGCCGGTCGGCGGCGGGCGTGCGGTCGTCGAGACCGATCGACGTGGGCTGCGGCCGGACGAACGACAGGCGCTCGCGGTCGGCGGGGTGGCCGGCGAGTGCGTTGAGGACGGGATGATCGAGGTCGACGGCATCCCGTTCCATGTCGGAGGCGACGTCGGCGAAGGTCGAGACGATCAGTCGCGGCTGAACCGTGAAGGTGGGGACCTGCGCCGTGAGGGCGCGGAGGCGATCGATGACCGGCTGCGGCTGGAACACCCCGCCGTCGTACGCGAGGGCCGCCAGTGCGTCGCCGTCGAGGTCGACACCGAAGTGGAGGCGCGCGGCGGTGACGAGTTCGGGGTTCACGCGGAACAAGCCGTGGAGGCGCAGGTCGAAATCGGTGTGGTGCCGGCGGATCGTCAGGGGGCGCAGCAGCACGGGGGCCATGCAGCTCGTGCTGCCGATGCGCCACGACGCCATGCCGATGGCCAGGTGCACGGTGTCGAGCCCGCGCGCGGTGCGCAGCTCGACGTCCTTCGAGGTGATGCGTTCGGCGGCCAACCGCGCGGTGCGCAGGGCGACCTCGTCGCGGAACATGTTGGACAGGAGCGTCGGCCGCCCCGTGATGAACTGGGGCAGGCTGCCCGGGTGCGCCTTGGTGATGTCGATGCCGGCATCGCCGTCGTCGCGGTAGTGCAGCAGCGTCGACGCACCGCCGAGCTGCGCCGCTTCTTCGCGCAGACGCTTCCGCTCGGGCACCGCCGCGTGCATGACCAGCACCTCCGGGTCGGACAGCGTCACGTCCGCCGGGGTCACCGAGGGCATCTGCTCGGCCGTCTCGCCGCGCACAGCACCGCTCTCTGCTCGCCACACACGAGAAACACTAGGCGCGTCGCGCTGGGAAAGCGGGATCGACGGCCGAGTTTCGCGGATCAGCTGCCGTCTGTGCCCCGTTTCCTCCACATCCGGTTCGGGATGCCGCTCCTCCCCACCCGGCCGCTCCCCCGACGTGCGCCGGGTGACCCCGCGCCATGATGAGGGCATGACGAACGCAACCTACTCGGTGCACCCGACACCGATCGGCGAGGCCCTCCTGGTGACGACCGGCGAGGGCCTCGCCGCGCTGTCCGTCCTGGACGGCCCGGCCTACGTCGAGGTGGCCCGGCTCAGCTTGCTGCTGCATGCCGTGCCCACCGAGGACGACGGTCCGTCCGCCGCCGCCGCGGCCGAACTCGACGAGTACTTCGCGGGCGAGCGTCGGGAGTTCACCGTTCCGCTGGATTGGGGACTCACCGCGGGCTTCACCCGACGCGCGCTCGAGGCGATCGCCGAGGTGCCGTACGGCGAAACGGCGTCCTACGCCGAGGTGGCGATCTCGGCCGGGGCGCCGCGGGCGCATCGCGCGGTGGGGACCGCGTGCGCCCGCACCCCGTGGTCGATCGTGCTTCCCGCGCATCGGGTGATCCGCAGCGACGGGTCGATCGGCGAGTACGGGGGTCGGCCCGAGCACAAGCGGTTCCTCCTCGATCTCGAGGAGCGGGTCGCCTCGGGGACGGGCCGAGCATGACGGAGGCGGGCAGGGACGTGTAGGCCGTCCCTGCCCGCCTCGTCGCGGCATCCGCTCGGTTAGTGGTCGACCGCCTTCTCGGCGCCGTACCCGGTCAGCGAGCGGACTTCCATCTCGGCGGCTTTGGTGGCGTCCTCCGCCTTGCGCGAGGTCACCGACCCCAGCCAGCCGAGGAGGAAGCCCACCGGGATCGAGATGATGCCCGGATTGTTGAGCGGCCAGATCGCCGTGCCGACGTTCTTGAACACGCTCGTCTCGGTCCCCCAGAACACCGGCGACAGGACGATGAGCACGATCGCGGTGGCGAGACCGCCGTACATGCTCCACACCGCGCCGCGGGTGGTGAACTTGCGCCAGAACAGGGAGTACAGGATCGTCGGGAGGTTCGCCGAGGCGGCGACCGCGAAGGCCAGCGCCACGAGGAACGCGACGTTCTGGCCCTGCACACCGATGCCGCCGAGGATCGCGAGCACACCGATCACGATGACCGTGCGTCGGGCGACCTTCACCTCGCCGTCCGGGGGGACGTTCCCCTTCTTCACGACGTTCGCGTAGATGTCGTGGGCGAAGGATGCCGCCGCCGTGATCGTCAGTCCGGCCACGACCGCGAGGATCGTCGCGAAGGCGACCGCAGAGATGAAGCCCAGCAGGACCGGTCCGCCCAGAGCCGCCGCGAGCAGCGGGGCCGCGGAGTTGACGCCACCGGGTGCCGCCTTGATCGTCTCCGACCCGACGATCGCACCGGCGCCGTAGCCGAGGACCAGCGTCAGCAGGTAGAAGAGGCCGATCAGCCAGATCGCCCAGACGACGGAGCGACGAGCCTCCTTGGCGGTCGGCACCGTGTAGAAGCGCATCAGGACGTGCGGCAGGCCCGCGGTGCCGAGCACCAGGGCGATCGCGAGCGAGATGAAGTCCCACGGGTTCGCGCCGTACTGCAGGCCCGGACCGAGGATCGCCTCCTGCGGGTCGGTGGTCGACTTCTGGACGGCCGACTCGAGGAGCGTGTCGAGGCTGAACCCGTTGATCGCGAGCACCCAGATCGTCATGACGATGGCGCCGCCGATGAGCAGGAACGCCTTGACGATCTGCACCCAGGTCGTGCCCTTCATGCCGCCGATGAGGACGTAGACGATCATCAGGACGCCGACGACGGCGACGACGATCGACTGCCCGATCTGCTCGGTGATGCCGAGCAGCAGCGACACGAGTCCACCGGCACCGGCCATCTGCGCCAGCAGGTAGAAGAAGCAGACCGCGAGCGTCGTGATCGCGGCCGCGAGGCGCACGGGGCGCTGCTTCAGACGGAACGACAGCACGTCGGCCATCGTGAACTTTCCGGTGTTGCGCATGAGCTCGGCGACCAGCAGCAGCGCGACGAGCCACGCCACGAGGAAGCCGATGGAGTAGAGGAAGCCGTCGTAGCCGTTGATCGCGATGGCGCCGACGATGCCGAGGAAGGATGCCGCCGACAGGTAGTCACCGGCGATGGCGAAACCGTTCTGAGGGCCGGTGAACGAGCGACCGGCGGCGTAGTAGTCGGCCGCCGTCTTGTTGTTGCGGCTCGCCCGGATGACGATGAACAGCGTCACCGCGACGAACGCGCCGAAGATCGAGATGTTGAGGACGGGGTTGTTCTCCGCAGCGGTGGCGGGTGCGGCAGCGAGCAGGACGGAGGTCATCGCGCCTCCTGACGCTCGAGGTCGGAGCGGATCTCGGACGAGATCGGGTCGAGCGTGCGGTTCGCGAACGCGACGTAGCCCATCGTGATCGCGAACGTCGTGACGAACTGGCCGAGGCCCAGGAGCAGGCCGATGGTGATGTGGCCGAAGACCTCCTGCGCCATGAAGTCGGGCGCGAAGGACGAGAGCAGGACGTAGACGAAGTACCAGACGAGGAAGAGCAGGGCGAGCGGGAAGACGACGCTGCGATGCTTCTTCTTCAGTTCGACGAAACGCGGCGATCCTTCGATCGCGACGTAGTCGATGGCACTCCCTTCCACGCCTCCGTGGGGGGACTGGGACGACATGTGGCCTCCTTGCCTCATGGGGTGAGCGACAGTGCTCTCACGGGCCGTTCCTGGGAATCAGCCGCGTGGTAGGTTCGACCGTACGAAGGCGGCAGAGGTGCCGTCACCCCCGGAAGTAGGTACGCGTGGGATCGTCGGCAGAGAGCGACGCGGACACGCGGCTCGTCTCCCGAGCCGTGTCGGATCTGGCTCGTCAGACCCGGTTTCCCGTCGTCTTCGGCGGACTCGAGCGCGGTGGCGCCGTCCATGTCACCGCAATCGCCGGGACCCGCACGCGCAGCATCGAGGGTCTCGTCGTCGAAGCGGGCCGAGGCCTCGGCGGAGCGGCGATGCTCGAGAGGCGTCCGCGCCTGGCGCTCGACTACCGCACCGCTCGCACCATCACGCACGACTACGACCGCGCGATCCTCGGCGAGGGCATCTCCACTCTCCTCGCCGTCCCCGTCGTGGTGACAGGCCGTCCGCGCGGCATCGTCTACTGCGGTTCGTGGACCCCGGGGCCGGTCGGCGACCTCGTCAGTCGCCCCGCCTTCCGTGCCGCCGACATGCTGGCGACCGAACTCCGCGTGCGCGACGAGGTCGACCGCCGCGTGGCAGCCCTCCTCCCCGCCGAGCCGGCTCTCCCGGCAGCCGCGCAGGAGGACCTCCGCGAAAGCTATGCGGAGCTGCGGAGCATCGCGGCATCCGTCGGCGATCCCGACCTGCGCGAGCGGATCGCCGCCGTCGAGCGACGACTCGCCGGAATCGCCCGGCCCGCCGCGGCCGACGCTCCGCTCGACGTCGCCCTTTCGCCTCGCGAGCTCGACGTGCTCGCCTGCTGCGCCCTCGGCGCCACCAACGCCGAGATCGCCGCCTCACTGTCTCTGCGGGAGGGGACGGTCAAGTCGTACCTGCAGGCGGCGATGGCGAAGCTGGATGCCTCGACCCGCCACGCGGCCGTCGCCAAGGCGCGCCGGGCCGGCTTGCTGCCGTAGCCGCCACCGGCGCCACTATGCTCAGCGCATGGCCCGCAAAATCGTGCATCAGCTCGTCGACGACCTGGACGGCACCGTCCTCGAAGTCGGCGACGGCGAGACCGTCCTCTTCTCCGTCGACGGCACCGCCTACGAGATCGACCTCACCCACGACAACGCGAACGCGCTCCGCGAGACGCTGGCACCGTACATCGACGCTGCCCGGCGCGTGTCGAACCGCACGTCCGCCGGTCGCCCGGCCGGCTCGTCCGGCGGCGGCCGCGTGCAGAAGCGCTCCGGCCAGCGCGATTACGCGCCGATCCGCGAGTGGGCCGCGAAGAACGGCTACCAGGTGTCGGAGCGCGGCCGCGTTCCCGCGCAGGTGCTCGACGCGTACGACGCCGCGCACTGACGCTCCTCCGCTCCCCTGACTCACCCGAGGACGAGGGTCACGGCGATGATGAGCATGATCACGGCGATCCCGCCGTCGAGGATGCGCCACGCGCGTTCGGTGCGCAGTAGCGGCGCCAAGTAGCGCGCACCGTAGCCGAAGAGGACGAACCACAGCGTGCTGGCGGTGATGCCGCCGGCGAGGAAGAACCAGCGCGCTTCGCCGTGCGTCGCCGCGACGGACCCCAGGACGACGGTGGTCTCGACGAGCGCGTGCGGGTTCAGCCAGGTCACGGCCAGGATCGTCAGGAGCGTCGCCGTCCGGGTGGCCGTGCGCGGCCGGGTCAGGACGGTGCCGCCAGCCGCGGCATCCGTTGCCTGGTCGTCGGGGGCGGCGTCGAGGCTGCCTCCGCCGCGCCAGGCGCGACGTGCGCTGACGATCGCGAAGCCCGCGATGAAGACGGCTCCCGCCCACCGGGCCAGTGTCTCGAGCCACGGGTGAGCGGTCACGAGGGTCGCGACACCTGCGACGCCGAGCGTCTGGAGGATCGCGTCGCTGACGACGCAGACCAGGACGACGATGCCCACGTGTTCCCGGCGCAGCCCCTGTCGGAGGACGATCGCGTTCTGCGCGCCGATCGAGACGATCAGACCCAGACAGAGGCCCAGGGCGGACAGGAAGGCGGCGAGATCGGGAGACACGTCGTCCACGTTAGGGATCCGTGAGTGTGCAGTACAGCGAAAGATTCTTCAGGATCTGAAGCGTTCCTTCAGTAGAGTGACGGGCGTGGACATCCCGTTCGAGCACCTGCGCACCCTCGTGGCGGCCATCGACGCGGGCACGCTCGACCGCGCGGCGTCACGCCTCGGCATCACGCCGAGCGCCGTGAGTCAGCGCATCCGTGTCATCGAGCAGCGCGTCGGCCGGCCGGTGCTGCGCCGGACCAAGCCGATCGCCGCCACCGAGGCGGGCGAGCCACTGGTGCGCTTGGCGCGCCAGCTCGACCTTCTCGAGCACGACGCGCGGCGGGCGCTCGGCGACGACACCGACGCTCCTCTCGTGTCGCTCGCCGTCAATGCGGACTCGCTGATCACCTGGTTCCTGCCGGCCCTCGCCGCCGCCACCACGGTGAGGCCGGTCACGTTCGAACTGCACCGCGAGGACCAGGAACGGACCGCGCAGCTGCTGGCCGCCGGTACCGTCATGGCCGCCGTGACGTCGCAGCGGGAGCCCGTGGCCGGGTGCGTCGCCTCCCCGCTCGGACGGATGCGGTACACCGCCGTCGCGACGCAAGACTTCGCCGAACGATGGTTCCCGCGGGGGCTCGACCGCGCGGCGCTCGAGAGCGCTCCCCGGGTCGACTTCGACCGCCACGACACCCTGCAGAGTTCCTTCGCACATCGCCACGGCGCACGGCGGGAGCCGCCACGCCACGTCATCAGCGCGTCGGCCGAGTTCGCGCAGGCGATCGTCCTGGGACTCGGCTGGGGGATGCTGCTCCCCGGCCAGTTCGAGGCGGGGATCGCCGACGGATCCCTCGTCGTCCTCGCCGACGACACGATCGAGGTCCCGCTGTACTGGCAGCGGTGGAACCTGTCGTCCGAGCTTCTGGACACGGTGACGGATGCCGTGCGTCAGACGGCAGCCGACTCCCCCGTCCTCGCGTAGCGACCTCGCGGCATCCCGTCAATCCCCTCTGCACCGACCGCAGCCCGGGCGATGGTAGTCCCCTGGGACAAGTGTCGGCCGGGTGCGAGGGACGAGGTGCGGAAGATGTATGTGGATCCTGAAACGCTGCGCGCGCTACCGGCCCGTCGACCGGCGGATGCCGCGACCCGGGCCTCGCGGATCCAGTGGGATCTGATCGGCGACGCTCATTACGAAGTGCGGATCGGCGGCCAGGTGGCCGGCTTCATCGACGTCGTCGGCGCCGTGTACGTCGTGCTGTCCGGCGCCCGCTACGACCGCGCCGAAGAGGTCGTGCAGACCCTGGTCTGGTCGACCGCGACCGCCGCGCTCGATCAGCACCGCTCGCGCAGCTGATCATGTGGACGCCGCCTCAGCGGCCTTCTTCGCCCGGCGTGCAGCATCGCGCGCGGCAGTGCGTTCCTCGGTGAGCTGGGCCGCCTCTTCCTGAACGGCGTCGAGGTCGTTTGCCGTCCGGGCACGCTCGCGGTCGATCTCGGCGAGGCGCTCTTCGAGCGACGCGACCCGCGCCCGGGCGGCCGCCAGCCGATCCTCCGCGCGGGCGAGTTGTTTCTCCGTGGTCTCGGCGTGGCGGCGGGCCTCTGCCGCTGCTCGAGCGGCGTCGCGGGCGGCGCGTCGATCGGCGAGCTCGTCCCCTCCGCCCGGCTCAGCAGAGCCCGCGTCGAACGGACCCGACACCGCGTCGGTCAGATCGGGCCGGTCCATGCCGGTCGCCTCGATGGGACGCAGCAACCGCGCACTCGCGACGGCGGCCGCGGCATCCGGATCCCGCAGCGCTGCATCCAGGGTCTGCTCGACCGCGGCGCGGGCGGTGGCACCGACGTCCACGCCGTTGTCGGCCGCGAGGGCGAGGGCACGGTCGACGAGGTCGTGGAGGATGCCGCGGCGCCGCGTCGTGAGCTCGGCGAGCGCGCGTGCGTCGCCGGCATCCGCGGCGTCACGGAACGCCTCAGCGAGCTCGACGGCGGGCGCCAGCGCCTGCGGGTCTTCTGCGGCGAGGAGGTTGACCACCCACGCGGCGAGGACGGGCTTCCGCAGGCCACGGATGGCCGCGGCGAGATCTCGATCCTCGGCATCCTTCGCGGCGGCGGTCCGCTGCGCGACGAAAACACCGGCCGGGGCGACACTGAGCCGCGCGGCGACCTCGATCAGCCGGGTGTCGTGATCGGGACCGGTCATTCGCCCATCCTCCCGCATGCCCGACGCCTCGGATCGGCAGGATTCCTTCGACCTCCGGCATCCGTTCCCCTTCGGCGGCGATGTCGGCACTCGTATCGTCGGAGGATGCTCGAGATGCGACCCACCTGCGAATCGTGCGACCGCGCCCTGCCCGCGGCCGCCGAGGCCTTCATCTGCTCGTACGAGTGCACGTGGTGCGCGTCCTGTGTCGTCGGGTTCACGGATGCCGCGTGCCCGAACTGCGGCGGTGATCTCCAGCGCCGTCCCACTCGAGCGGTCCGCGCCTGATCAGTTCGCCCAGAAGGCGGCGGCTCCGAGAGCGAGGACGCAGACGACCAGCGGGGCGACAGCGCCGGCGCGCCGCCGTATCGCACCGACGACCGCCAGGCCCGCCGAGACCACCGTCACGGCGAGGAAGCCGATCGTCCTCGGCCACCCCGTCTGCGTGACGATGGCGTCGCCGCCCGACGCCGCCGCCCAGGTGCACTGGCGGCCCACGGGCACCAGGGTCGCCTCCGCGGAAAGGAGGGCCGTTTCGGACACCGCGACACCCGCCGGGTGATCGTCCAACCAGCACCGCGCGTCCGCGCTCTCCCGGGTGTCGAGGAAGAGGCCGCCGACGAGGATCAGTCCGGCCAGCACGGCAAGGACGAACATCACCCCCGTGGCGATGCGCACACCGGACCTACAGTCCTTGAGCCACCGCGGCCGCGGCGCGCATCCATGCGTCCTTCGTTCGGGGCTGGAGCGCGTCGTAGCGGATGCGGCCCGCCTTCAGGGAGTCGTCGAAGGGGATGATCTCGACCGCGCGGACGTGGCCCTCGAAGCCCGCCGCGATGCGCTGCGCCGCGCTGATCCCGGCCCGCTCGGACTGCCCGACCACGACGACCGCTCCGTCGGCGAGGCGACGGGAGTGCTCGTCGCGCTTGCGGAGGGCGTCGAGAAGGAGCGCCGCCGACTCCGCCGACTCGGGAGCGGCGAGCGTCGGGACGACGAGCTGGTGGGCGGAGTCGATCATCCGCAACCAGCGATCGGCCGACTCGTCGTTGCCGGAGTCGAAGATCACCATGCGGTAGTAGCGGGCCGCGACCTGAGCGAGCAGATCGAAGTCCGCCGTCGTGATGCGCTGGTCCGCTGCGAGCAGCTCGGGGTTGGAGCGCAGCACGTCGTAACGGTCGACGGACTGGTGATGGACGAAGCGGGCGATGTCCGAGACGGATGCCGTCGCTTCGAGCAGTCTCGCCGCTTCGGGCAGCAGGTCGCGGATCGTCGTGTCGTAGTCGCCCTGCTCGGTGCGCCAGCCGAGCGTCCCGCGGGTGTCGTTGTTGTCCCACGCGAGGACGTTGCCTCCGCCGTGGCGTGCGAAGACCGCGGACAGGACAGCGGTGGTCATCGTCTTGCCGACGCCGCCCTTGCCGTTGGCGACCGCGATGGCGCGGCATCCGGCCCACTGGCGGGAGACGGCCCGCTCACGCTCGGCGCGCTCGAGCTCGGCCTTCGACGGGCGGATCGGGATGCCGAGGCGCACGAAGAACGAGCGCCACCCGGAGACGGTGGCGGGGTGTTCGCCGGCAGGTTCGATGAACGACGGACGCGGCCCCTGGGAAGCGGATGCCTCGAAGGGCGTGTCGGCGGCGGGAGCGGCGTCGGTCGTCGGCGGCGCATCGATGGGGGGCTGCTCGTCCGACTCGAACGATGCGCGCGCGACGTCGACCGGGTCGGTGCCGCTGTTGGCGTCGGCGTCATCGGTGCCGTTGTCGGCGCTGGCGGCGTCGGTGCCGTTGTCGGCGCTGGCGGCGTCGGCCTCGATGGGGGCGGCCGGTGCTGCGGCGGGGATCTCGGCCACGCGGGCGGGGACCCACTCCGCGGGGGTGTCGACGACGTCGTCGTCCAGGTCGTCGTCGTCGCCGTCGTCGTACGCGGCGGGCGCCTCGGAGATCGCGGCGGCGTCGGAGCGGGCCGGCGGGAAGAACGCGGGCACCTCGGCGACGAGGGCGGGCTCGGCCGCGGATTCCGGCTCGACCTCGACCTCTGCCTCAGGCTCCACCTCCACCTCGGCCTCGACCTCAGGTTCAGCCTCGGCCTCCGGCTCCGTGGTCCACCAGGCCTGCTGTCGCAGTTCGGCACGCGTCACGGTGCGGTCGTCGACCTCGACGTCGATGTCGCCCGTCGGGTCTACGAGCAGGTGGTGCTCGCCGCGGTCGCCGCTCGTGACGAGCTCGATGGGCGCACCGGAAGCGACGGCATCCGCTCGCACCCGGTCGATGAGGAGGCGACGGACGGCGTCGACGTCGGCGGCTTCGAGGGTCTCTTCGGCACCGTCGACCGTCGTGAACCGTGCGGTTCCGCCGGTGACGTGCGCGTACGCGCGTGCCGGTTCACTGCCAGTGCTCATGGGTTCCTTTCGGTGGACCGGCTGCGTGAGCGGACCGATCCGGGGGCCGGCGGCGCGAGCGACGAACTCAGACAGTCTCCGTGCGCCGACGGAGTGCGCCTTCCCACGCTATCGCGCGCGGCCCCGAAATCCCCGCTGGACGGGCATGAACGGCTCTCAGGGAGTCGGATCCGGCCGTGGCTCGGACAGCGCGGCGACGAGGACGGCGTTTCGGGCGCGGATGAGCCGCTGCAGATACGGGCGCAGCATGAGGGGTTCGACGATCGGGCCGAACAGCGGCGAGCGCAGCGTCACGACATCCGTCATCACGGTGACGTCCCCGTCGCGCTCGAAGCGGTGCTCGTGGCGGAACGATCGGAACGGCCCCCGCACCTGCTCGTCGACGAACCGACGCGGGTGCTCGAGCGCGGTGATCCGGGACGTCATCGTCCACACGACACCGAAGTGCCGCGCCCGCCAGGTGACCGTCTCTCCCAGCCCTATGGTCCCGCTCGTGACCCCGGCGACAGCGCGCTCACCGGAGCGTGCCATCGACGCGAGATGCACGTCGATCGACAGCGAGAGGGTGAAGAGCTCCTCCGGCGCGCAGGCCGCGCGCGTGACCTCGGTGAACGTGGCTGTCATGAGGCTCACGCTAACCCCACGCGGCATCCGACCTGCCGCTACCGTAAGACCGTGCGGACGATGCTCGGGATGACGTGGCGCCTCCTCGTGCGCCACTGGCCCGCGCTCGTCGCGTGGTATCTCGCGGGAGTCCTCGGCCGATACATCGGGCTGGAGGCGGCCGGATACGTCGGCGGTTACACGGCGCTCGGCGGCATGCTGGTCATCCCCCTCGCGATCCTCGCGAAGCTCGTGAGCCTCGTCGGGATGTTCCTCGTCTTGCGGGACGGGATGACGCGCCTCGGCGCGATCGCGCCGCCTCCGACCGATGGACCCGGCAGACGAGTCGCTTTCCGTGACGCGATGCTGTCGTCTGTCCTCCCCTTCCTGGCGGTGTATACCGCCCTCGGCTTCCTCAACGAGGACGTCGCGACCTATCTCGACACCGCGCTTCAGGTCACGAACGGGAGAATCGCCGAAGGCATCGTCACCGGAGTGGACGCCGACGTCTCCGGCGCCATTGACAAGCTCCCGTGGGATGCGATGACGATCACGGTGGTCGTGCTCGCCTTCGTCGGACGGTGGGTGTGGAGCCGGTGGCGCGGTCGACTGCCCCGCTGGAGCTCGCTCGTCGCCACCTACCTCGACGGCCTCTGGATCTTCCTCGCCGCCTACTTCATCGGCGACGCGACCGGACAGCTGACCGCGTGGGTGCAGTCCCGCCGCGCGATCGCGTGGGTGGGCCAGCTGCGGGAGTCGATCGGCGACTGGTTCGCCCCGTTGGGATGGGTGTGGGATGCCGTCGCCACGGTCGCTGGCGAAGCCGTGGGACTCGTCGCCGTCCCGCTCGCCTGGCTCACCGTCGCCGGCGTCATCTACGGCCAGGCCGTGGCACCGCAGGGGGTCCAGTGGCGCGGCCGGATCGCCGAGCGGGCCCGGCAGCGGTACGGCAGCATCCCGCAGCGGCTGCGTCGCCGCCTCGGTGACATCGGCGCGAGCCTCGGCTCGCGCTTCCAGCCGATCTGGCGAGCGGTCGTCCTGATGTGGCGCGGTGGACCGGTGCTGATCGGCTGCTACGTCCTCGCCTACGTCCTCATCGTGCTCGGGCAGGACCTCATCGATTTCGGGGTCACCCGCCTGGTCGGACCGCAGAGCCCCGACGAGTTCTGGCGCGCGGGAGGAGCACTGTTCCTCCTCATCGCCCCGGTCGTCATCGAGCCGATACGCACCGTGGTGATCGCCGGGGCCTACGACGCGACGGTGGGCGCGCTCATCGGGGCGCCCGTCGTCGCGTCAGGGCACGACGACGAGTCGGACGTAGCCCGGCAGCTCGTCCGGGATCACGAACTCGACACCGAGCGGGCCCTCGAGGTCGTCGGGGACGATGAACGGCACATCGATCTGGAACGCCCCGCGCGGGAATAGTTCGCTCTCCCGGTCCACCGGGCAGGTCGTGTACCGGCGGTAGTCCCATTCGATCGTCTTGGACTCGTCCCTCCAGAACCGGCCCTGTCCGCCCAGCTCGCGCAACCCCGTGAGCGTGCAGCCGGTCGCCGCGCCGTGACGATCGACGGGGACGCGGACCCAGAGGATCTTCGTCCCCTCGGGAGCCGTCACGCCCAGCAGCGAGACCTCCGTCGCGGTGGCGGGGCCGAACGTGATGCCGGCGAAGTCCGCGCCGCGTCCCTGCTCGGCCACCGTCGGGAAGTTGGGCTCGTACCGCGCGACCTTCCACCATTCCCACCCGAGGAACACTCCCGAGGTGAGCGGAACGAGGATGACCAGCGCGAGCAGGGCCCGCCGATTGCTGCGCCACCAGGCACTCACACGCCACCCCCCGCGAGCGGGGCGAGCTCGCGTTCGTCGTCCCAGCGTAGGCTGCCCAGATCGACGGTGAACTCGACGACGGAATCGAGACGCCAGTCGCGATCGCTCACGGTGAAGCGGATGACGGCGGTGCCGTCCCGCATCCCCGCCGGGAGCTCGAACGCGACACTCCCCGTCTTCGGCACCCCCACCTGCAGCGCCTTGCCGAGCAGCGACACGGGTCGTTCGCTGGCGCGGTAGGTGTCGCCGTCGATGAGGAGGGTGGCCAGGCCGAGGACGGCGCCCTCCTCCGTGTTCACGGCCTCGACGCTGAGGTCCACGACGACCCACGCCCCGTCGGCAGCCCAGCCGACCTCATCCGAGATCCGCTCGGCTGCGGCGACGTCCGTGACGGTGACGGCCATCTGCCGTCCGACGGCGCGGTCTGTGACGTCGACGGACTGGACGAAGGACGACTCTGTCAACGCTTGGCCTGCGGGGATTTGCGTGACTCCCCACGCCGCGACCAGCAGGACGATGCCCCCGGCCCACACCGTGACGCTTTTCACCGGGATGCCCCTTGGCTCGGCTGGTTCGCGCCCGCGCCGACATCGGTGAGCGGGACGTCCATCTTCGCGACGACCACCGGGCTGTCCCACCATTCCCCGTTCACGACCAACTTCCCCGTGACGAGGGAGAAGTCGCGGATCTCGAGCGACAGCTCATCGGCATCCGTCAGCTCGTCCTTCGTGATGATCCACCCCACGACCAGTTCGACGGGGACCCCCGGCTGCAACCACGGGCCCGTGTTCCCGTCGTCGAGTCGAGCCACCGCGTCGGGATGCCGCCCACCGAGATCACTGGCGATGATCGACCCCGACAGCCCCTTCCCCTGGGCCGCCGCCGGCAGAGCGGTGTCCCAGACGTTCTCCGCCCGCACCACGGCCGCCACGACACGCTCCCCCTTGTCCGGGTCCGCGGACAGACCCGCGTCCCTCAGCGTGTCGATCAGCACGGCACGTTCGACCGTGATCGACAGCATGTCGTTCACGTGCGTCTCCCCCGGTTGCAGGGTCGCAACGGGCGGGGCGGCGACCGCCTCGAGCCCGCCGAACGCCGCGGCCGCACCGAGGAACACCGCGGTGAGGATGCCGGGGATCCACGCCGTCGGGACGCGATCAGTCGCCTCGCGCAGCCACCGCGCGTCCCGCGCCCGGTGAGGGCTGCGGCGCTCGTCTCCGGGGCCTGTCACGGCGACAGCATAGCGACGGAGCCGTCGTCACGCCGAGAGCGCGAAATCCTCCGCCGGCGCGACGGGCTCGCGCATCCGCGGAAGGCACAGCGTGATCGTCGTCCCCTCGCCGGGCTCACTCTCGATGCCCACATCGCCGGCATGGGCGGACACGATCGACTTGACGATCGACAGGCCGACCCCGATGCCCTGGACGGCGTTCTTCCGCACGGCGGTCGCCCGGTAATAACGGTCGAACACACGGCGCGCGTCGTCGGCCGTCATGCCCATGCCGGTGTCGCTGATCGCGATGCGCACCTGGTCGCCGTCCGCCACGTGCGTGACCCTCACGGACACCGAGCCCCCGGACGGCGTGAACTTGACGGCGTTCGTCAGGAGGTTCTCGACCGCCTGCTCGATCCGCCGGGCGTCGAGCTCGGCGATGACGTTCTCGTCGCATTCCAGCGACAGCGCGACGCCGGCCTGCCGCGCGAGGGGCACCATGACGGCGACCGTCTCCTCGACGAGCTCCGCGACGTCCACGACCGTCGGCGCGAGGACCATCTTCTTGTTGCCGGCCGTGAGCAGCTGCGACACGCGTTCGAGCAGCACCTCGCTGTTGCGCGAGATCGCGCCCAGCGCCGTGCCGATGCCGAGGCGTTCGGCGTCCTCGCCCAGGATGTCGATCACCTGCTCGGCGTACCCCACGACGGAGGTCAGGGGCGTCCGCAGTTCGTGCGAGACGGTCGTCAGGAACTCCTCGCGCGCCTCGATGGCGTCGGCGAGGTCGGTGACGTCGTAGGCCGCGACCACCGTGCCGAGCAGTTCGCCGTTCGAGCGATGCACGCGACCCGAGGACGAGAGGATCGCGACCTGGTCGCCGGGCTGGCCGAACCATTCCAGGTGGTTACGGATGGCGTCGCCACGGAGGGCGCGCGGGATGATCTGCTCGGCGCACGGAACCGGGGTCTTCCGGTCGGCTTTGAACACGTGCGGCCCGGCGTACGGCGCCTCGTCGAAACGGAAGCCGACCACACCGGTCAGCTTGTGCGCGGCGCGATTGGCCAGAACGGGTCGGCCCTCCGCGTTGTAGAACGCGACGGCTCCGTTCACCGTGTCGAGGACGGTTCGCAGGACCATCTCGTCGTCGCGCGACTGTTCGAGGTTCGCCTGCAGGCGGCGCGCGGCATCCTCCACCTCCTGCCGGCTTCTGCGGAAGCTCCTCACAGCGAGGTGGATGCCGACCGAGATGCCCGTGGTCAGGAACGGCAGCGTGAGGAGGTTGAGGACCATCAGCGGGGTCGACACGGACTCGACCTGCAGGAGCAGCGGAAGTGCCGAGATGAGCAGCCCGCCCAGGAAGACGAGGGCGAGGGCCTGCCAGCGGTACCGCAGAGCGATCCACGCGAAGGGCATGAGGCAGAGGACGCCGACGGTCGGGATGTACGGGAAGAGCGAGGCGCGCAGCAGGGCGAGCGCGACGATGTCCACGAGCGGTACGACGATCCCCCAGGGCGTCAGCAGCCAGGCGCGCTGCGGCAGGAGGAAGAAGGCGGATGCCGCATACGGGAGACCCACGCCGGCGAGGACGGGTCCGGCGGACCACAGGCTCGGGACGGCGAGACCCGCCGCGATGACGACGAACGTCACCCCGGCGACGAACGGGAGCTGGAGCCGCGAGAACAGCTCCTCGGGTCGCATCGGCTTCCACATCGGACGTTCACTCATGCTCGGGTCCCCCTCCCGTGCCGGGGACAGCCCCCGACGAGCCGGCGGCGGGGTTCGGATTACCCGCACCGCAGGATCGGTGTCAGAGTACGGGGGTGGCGATTTCGGTTCTTGTGGTTGACGACGACGACGACATCGCTATGCTCCTCGTCTCGAGTCTCGAGCGCGCCGGGATCTCGACCGCACGCGCGGGCAACGGTCGCGAGGGCGTCGAGCGGGTCCGCGCGGACCGGCCGCGGGTCGTCCTCATGGACTGGATGATGCCCGGGACGGACGGGATCCAGGCGGCCCGCGAGATCCGGCGGAGCACCGACATCCCGCAGCCGCACATCATCATGCTGACCGCGCGCGTCCACAGCTCCGACCAGGAGGACGCGATCCGCGCCGGCGTCGACGAGGTGGTGGCCAAGCCGTTCCGACCCCGCGAGGTCGTCGGCCACGTCAAGGAGCTCCTCGAACTCGCGAGCTGACGCCTACGCTCTGAGCGGACATCCGCCCGCAGGGGGACGCGGATGTCGGCGGGTGGTGGCACTCTGACAATATGCTCGGAACCCTTCTGGTCCGGTACCTCCGGACCTACCGCTGGCTGCTGATCGGCGTGCTGCTCTTCCAGTTCGCCTCCGCCATGGCTGCGCTGTACCTTCCCCGCCTGAACGCCGACATCATCGACAAGGGCGTCACGCAGGGCGACGTCGGCTACATCTGGTCGCACGGCGTGCTCATGCTCGTCATCGCCCTCGGCCAGATCGTGGCCTCGATCGTCGCCACCTTCTTCGCCGCGCGGGCCGCCATGGCGGTCGGGCGCGACATCCGCCGCGACATCTTCGACCGCGTCAGCGGCTTCTCGGAGCGCGAGGTCACCCAGTTCGGCGCCGGGTCGCTGATCACCCGCAACACGAACGACGTACAGCAGGTCCAGATGCTCGCGATGATGGGCGCGACCATGCTCGTGACCGCTCCGCTGCTCGCCATCGGCGGCATCGTCATGGCGCTGCAGCAGGACGTCGGGCTCAGTTGGCTCATCGGGGTCTCGGTGCCGGCGCTGCTGGTCATCGGCATCCTCATCATCAGCCGGATGGTGCCGCTGTTCCGCAGCTACCAGAAGAAGCTCGACGCCGTGAACCGCATCCTCCGCGAGCAGCTCACCGGCGTCCGCGTCGTCCGCGCCTTCGTGCGCGAACCGATCGAGGAGGAGCGCTTCCGCGGCGCCAACACCGACATCCTCGTCGTCGGCCGCAAGGTCGGGTCGCTGTTCGTGCTGATGTTCCCGCTCGCGATGCTCGTGCTGAACATCACGGTCGTCGGCGTGATCTGGTTCGGCGGCATCGAGGTCAACGAGGGCAGCGTGCAGATCGGCACCCTCTTCGCCTTCATGCAGTACATCGGGCAGATCCTCACGGGCGTCCTGATGGCCACCTTCATGACGATCATGATCCCGCGCGCCGCCGTCTCGGCCGACCGCATCGGCGAGGTCCTCGCGGTCGAGGGCGGGCTGGCACGTCCCGAGAAGCCGGTGCGGGAGTTCCCGCGCCCCGGTGCGGTCGAGTTCGACGACGTCGCCTTCACCTATCCGGGCGCGGATGCGCCCGTGCTCGAGGGCCTCACCTTCGCGGCCGCGCCCGGCGAGACGGTCGCCGTCGTCGGGTCGACCGGCGCCGGCAAGACGACGCTCGTCTCGCTTATCCCCCGCCTGTTCGACGTCACCGGGGGGTCGGTCCGGGTCGCCGGTGTCGACGTCCGCGAAGCCGACCTCGACGAGCTCTGGAAGGGCATCGGCCTCGTGCCGCAGCGACCGTTCCTGTTCACCGGGACCATCGCGTCGAACCTCCGCTTCGGGCGCGAGGACGCGACCGACGAGGAACTCTGGCACGCTCTCGAGATCGCACAGGGCCGCGACTTCGTCGAGGAGATGGACGGCGGGCTCGACGCCCGCATCTCGCAGGGCGGGACGAACGTCTCCGGCGGGCAGCGTCAACGGCTCTCGATCGCCCGCGCGATCGTGCACCGGCCCGACGTCCTCGTCTTCGACGACTCGTTCTCGGCCCTCGACCTCTCCACCGATGCCCGGCTGCGTCAGGCGCTCTGGCGCGAGCTGCCCGAGGTGACGAAGATCGTCGTCGCGCAGCGCGTGTCGACGATCACCGACGCCGACCGCATCGTCGTCCTGGACGCCGGCCGCATGGTCGGTGTCGGAACGCACGAGGAGCTCCTGGCCACCAACGAGACCTACCGAGAGATCGTCGAATCGCAGCTGGGAGTGGACGCATGAGCGCGCCGGACACGCAGATGACCGACGAGGAGAAGCTCGAAGCCGAGCTCGCCGAGCAGGCGCGCCTGAACAGCGGATCGTGGGACTCGGTCGCGCCGGGCAAGGCGTCGCAGTTCGGGCCCAGCTTCATCCGCATGATCGGCCTGCTAGCGCCGTTCAAGTGGATGTTCGGCCTCGTGACGCTCGCCGGAGCGATCGGTGTCGTCCTCGCGGTGATCGCTCCGAAGGTGCTCGGCGAGGCGACGAACATCGTCTTCGAAGGGTTCCTGTCGAACATGCTCGGTGACAACCCCGCGTTCGCCGGGCTGAGCCAGGCTGAGACGGTCGCCGCGCTGCGCGGTCAGGGCCAGGACGACTTCGCCAACATCGTCGCCGCGATGCAGAACTATACCCCCGGCTCGGGCGTCGATTTCGACGCCCTCAAGGTGATCATCACGTGGGTGCTCGTCATCTACGTCGTGTCGGCGATCCTGACGTGGGCGCAGGGCTACGTCATCAACGTGATCATGGTCCGTACGATGTGGCGCCTGCGCGAAGACGTCGAGGCGAAGCTCAACCGTCTGCCGCTGTCGCACTTCGACCGTGTGCAGCGCGGCGAGCTCATCTCCCGTGTCACGAACGACATCGACAACATCACCCAGACGATGCAGCAGTCGCTGTCGGGTGCGCTGACGGCGGTGCTCACCGTGGTGGGCGTGCTCGTCATGATGTTCTCGATCTCGTGGCAGCTCGCGATCGTGGCCCTCATCGCCCTGCCGCTCATGGCGATCATCTTCGGCGTCATCGGCCCGAAGTCGCAGAAGGCGTTCGGGGTGCAGTGGCGCAAGGTCGGCCGCCTCAACGCCCGCGTCGAGGAGTCGTTCTCGGGGCACTCGCTGGTGCGCGTGTTCGGCCGCGAGGCCGATGCCCGTGCGAAGTTCCAGGAGGAGAACGAGGAGCTCTACCAGGCCGCGTTCAAGGCGCAGTTCCTCTCGGGCATGATCATGCCCTCGATGACCTTCGTCGGCAGCCTCACCTATGTCGGCATCGCCGTGCTCGGCGGGCTGCAGGTCGCGAGCGGTCAGCTGCGTCTCGGTGACGTGCAGGCGTTCATCCAGTACTCGCAGCAGTTCACGCAGCCGCTGTCCGAGCTCGGCGGCATGGCCGCAGTCGTCCAGTCGGGCACCGCGTCGGCGGAGCGCGTGTTCGAGCTCCTCGACGCCGACGAGCAGGAACCGGATGCCGCTGACGCGCCGGCCCGCGGCGAAGGGCGCGGCGTGATCGAGTTCGAGCACGTGAAGTTCGCCTACGCACCCGAGCACCCGCTCATCACGGATCTGTCGTTCCGCGTCGAGCCGGGGCAGACTGTCGCGATCGTGGGCCCGACGGGTGCGGGCAAGACGACGCTCGTCAACCTGCTGATGCGCTTCTACGAGCTCGACGGCGGCCGCATCCTGCTCGACGGGCAGGACATCGCGCAGCTCTCGCGCGACGACGTCCGCTCGCGGACGGGCATGGTCCTGCAGGACCCGTGGCTGTTCGCCGGCACCATCCGCGAGAACATCCGCTACGGCCGCGCCTCGGCGACCGATGACGAGATCGTGGATGCCGCGGTCGCGACGCGCGTGGACCGGTTCGTCCGCTCGCTGCCCGATGGCTACGAGACGCTCCTCGACGAGGACGCCTCGAACGTGTCGGCCGGCGAGAAGCAGCTCATCACGATCGCGCGTGCCTTCGTGGCACAGCCGGCGGTGCTGATCCTCGACGAGGCGACGTCATCCGTGGACACGCGCACCGAGCTCCTGCTGCAGCACGCGATGGCGGCGCTGCGCGAGGGACGCACCTCGTTCGTCATCGCGCACCGCCTGTCGACGATCCGCGACGCCGACCTCATCCTCGTGATGGAGCACGGCGACATCGTCGAGAAGGGCACGCACGAAGAGCTCATCGGTCAGCAGGGCGCCTACTACCGCCTCTACCGCTCGCAGTTCGAGCAGGCGCACGACGACCTGGTCGACGCGGCACCGGCCGAGGAGGGTGCTCCCCCGGCCGAGTGAGAGTGGAGGGGAATACGACCGTGCTGACGTGTCGTTGCCCCTCGACATGAGCCTGTACGAATCCGCCGTCTTCGGCGCCCTCGATCTGTCCAACCGTGTCGTCATGGCACCCCTCACCCGCACGCGGGCTGCGGAGGACGGTGTGCCGAACGATGTGATGGTCGAGTACTACCGCCAGCGCGCCGGTGTCGGCCTCATCGTCACCGAGGGCACCTGGCCCGTGGTCGCCGGCAAGTCCTACCCCGGCCAGCCGGGCATCGAGACCGATGAGCAGATCGCCGGCTGGCGTCGCGTCGCCGACGCGGTGCATGCCGAGGGCGGCACGATCGTCATGCAGCTGATGCACGGCGGGCGCGTCTCGCACCCCGAGATCTCGGGCGTCGACCTGGTCGTGGGCCCGAGCGCCATCGCCTCCCCCGGCCAGGGGCGCACGATGACGGGCGAGAAGGTCGACCTCCCCGTCCCGCACGCCCTCACGACGGCGGAGGTCGCAGAGACCGTCGCGCAGTTCGTGCAGGCGGCGCGCAACGCGATCGCCGCGGGCATGGACGGTGTCGAGGTCCACGGCGCGAACAGCTACCTCGTCCACCAGTTCCTCTCCCCCGAGTCGAACGTCCGCGACGACGTGTACGGCGGATCTCCCGAGAACCGCGCGCGCTTCGGCATCGAGGTGACCCGCGCGGTCGCCGAGGCGGTCGGGGCGGAGCGCACCGGCATCCGTCTCTCGCCGCAGCACCAGATCCCCGGTGTCCTCGAGAGCGATGACGCCGACGCGCGTGCGACCTACACGGCCCTCGCCGAGGGCCTCGCCCCGCTGGGTCTGGCGTTCGTCGACATCCTGCACGCCGACCCGAAGAGCGACATCGTGCAGCACATCCGCCACGCGGCGGGCGCACCCACCATCCTCAACTCGGGCTTCGGGGTCGTCACGACGCGTGAAGAGGCCGAGGAGCTCGTGCTCGAGGGATGGGCGGATGCCGTCGCCGTCGGCCGCCCGGTCATCGCCAACCCGGATCTGCCGACCCGGTGGGAGCAGCGCGCCGAGCTGAACGAGCCGCGTCCGGAGTACTTCTACACCGGCGGAGCAGAGGGCTACACCGACTACCCGTCGCTCGCGGACGTGCGTTCGGAGCGCTGAGCGCCCCGCCCGCCCCGATCAGTCGCCGGCGACGAAGTCGAACTCTTGGAAGTCGCGGACCTCGTGACTCCAGCGGCTCTCGACGAAGGCGACATGGTCGGGGTGGGCGCTGTACGCGTCGTAGGCGGCCTGGTCATCGAACAGCATCGTGAACTGCCACCGCAGGTCGCTGCGCGGGCTGATCTGACGGTTGACGCGGAACTGCTGGACGCCGGGGATGGCCGAGAGGGACCGCTGCGCGTCCGTCAGGAACGTCTTCTCTTCGGAGGAATCCTCCGCGTGGTGCAGGGCGAAGATGACGGTGTGCTGGATGGTCATGGTGATCAAGGCTAACCCCGGGCCACCAGCACGTGCTCAACCAGCGGCGATCTGACGGCGGACCTCGTCGATCGTGGCGAGCACCGACACGACCTCGTCGTGCGGGTGCAGCGGGGACTCGACGAGCCCGGCTCCCACGAACGAGGCGACCGCGGTCGCCTGATAGCCGAGCCCGTCGTGCACCTGCGGCAGGGTGTCGTCGCGCCACTCCTCGACCTGCCCATCGACGCTGAGGCGCAGCCCCGTCGGCCCGTAGAACGGGCTGAGGACATCGAGTCGGCCGCGGGAGCCGAAGACGGATGCCTCGATCGGCGTGACCGCGCCGAAGGTCGTCGTGAGGGCGGCTTGGGCCCCGGCATCCGTCTTCAGGGCGATCGTGGCGCTGTCGTCGACACCGGTCGGCGCGAGGGTGCCGACGGCGCGGATCGTCGTGGGCGGTCCGATGATCGACGAGGCGAACGCGACGATGTAGACGCCGAGGTCGAGCATGGCGCCGCCTCCGAGCGCCGGGGCGAACATCCGACTCGCGGGGTCGAAGGGGACGAGCGACCCGAAGTCGGCGCGGACGAGGTCGATCTCGCCGAGGGTCCCCGCCTCGAGCAGCTGGCGGACCACGTCGGCCTGCGGCAGGTAACGGGTCCACATCGCCTCGGCGACGAGCACGCCTGCCGCGCGTCCGGCATCGAGGATCTCGCGCGCGTCCGCCGCGGTCATCGCGATCGGCTTCTCGATGAGCACGTGCTTTCCCGCGGCGATGGCGGCGAGCGCCTGCTCGCGGTGGAGCGGATGCGGCGTGGCGACGTAAACGACGTCGACCTTGGGGTCGGCGACCAGCTCATCGACGGAGTCGTGCGTGCGCGCGATGCCGTGCCGCTCTGCGAAGGCGTGGGTCTTCGTCGTGTCGCGTGCCGTCACGGCCACCGCGCGCTGCGTCGTATGGGTGTGGATCGCGTGCACGAACTGGTCGGCGATCCCGGTACCGATGACACCCCAGCGCAGGGCGGGGACGGCGGCGGGGTCGATGAGGCGCGGGGCGGGGAGGAAAGGCATCCCGCCATCTTGGCGCAGGTCGTCAGCGCGTGGTCAGCAGACCCGCGGTGTCGAGCGCCTGCCGCAGCGCCGGCGCGATGTGCTCGGCGTATTCGACGGTCAGGTGGGTCTGGTCGTACTTCGTCGGGATCGACCCCGCGAAGGGCGGGCAGACCTCGTCGGCGCATGTGAACGCGAGCGACGACATCGCGTGGTCGCCGGCGTCCGCGGCGGCGCGCTCCGAGAGGGCCTCCATCGTGCGCCACGTCCCGTCGACCGCGCTGTCGCACGCCCGGGGCGACGACGTCGGCGTGTAGCAGGCGGCGAGGCTCACACCCTGGGGCGGCGGGGCGAGGTGCAGCATCCGCTCGCCCATCCCGTAGGAGTCGGCCTCGCGTCGCTGTGCGGCGATGAGCGCGTCCGCCGACAGGTCGGTGCCGTCGGCTGTGCGGCCGAGCGTGAAGGCGTTCGATATCACGACGAGGTCGGGCTTGTCGGCGAGGATCGCTGCGCGCACAGCGGCCTTCCGCTCCTGACATCTCGCCATCACCTGCGGGTCGTCGTTCTCGACCAGGACGTCGGTGAAGCGGCATCCGTACATGCCCATGGCCGAGACGCGGATGCCGCCGCCGCTGTCGTCTGCGATTCGGCGGAATGCGGGCGCGTACGCCATGGCGGTCGAGTCGCCGACGAGCCAGATGTGCACGGGCGCATCGCCGCTCCCCCACCCGCAGGCCGTCGCCGCGCCGGGCGAGAAGCAGTCGTGCGCGGGATTGGCTCCCGACGATGCCGCCATCACGCGATCGAGCGACGGGGTGAGGTCGGGCCACGCGTCCGCGGTGACGGCGGCGGCCAGCTCCGCCTGCAGATCGGCGGTGGGGTCGCCCGAGACCGTGGGCGCCGACGCTGCGGGGGCGAGTTCGGGCAGACCGAACCGGGGACCATGACCGGATGCTGTCACCGCGAGCGCGCCCGCGAGTACGACGACCACGAGTCCGGCCGTCGCGAGGAAGACCTGCGCGGCGAAGCGCTCGCGCCATGCGGCCAGCGCACTCCCGCGCGGCTCGGTGGCCGGTTCGGCGACGACCGGCTCGGCGACGGGGGCGGGCGCCGCGGCGATCGCGGCGGGCTCGATGCGCGGAGCCGGCGGCCGGGATGATCCCGGGAAGTATCGCGTCCCCGGCGTCCATCCCGCGGGGCGCGTCGTTGCGACCGCAACGACCGGCACGGGGACGGGCTCCGGCTCCGGTTCGGGTTCACGGGCCTCGGCGCGCGGCATCCCGCCGAGGAACGGCGCGTAGCGCAGGGGCTGCTCGACGATCAGGTACGACGCGAGGCCGAGGACGACGCTCGCGCCGAGGACGATCCAGACGTGCCACTCGGATGCGGGGAGCAGCGCTGCCGCGAAGACCACCACCGGGAAGTGCCACAGGTACAGCGAGTACGAGGCGTCGCCGATGAAGACGGACGCCGGGTTGGTGAGCGGGAAGAGGTGACGGTGCCGCGGGTCTCCCCCGACCCCGCCCGCGATCGCGAGCGCCGTGGCGGCCACGGGCGCCGCCGCCCACGGGGCGGGGAAGCCTCCCCCGGTCGGATCGATGATCAGCAGCGACGCGACGATCCCCGCGACGCCCGTCCACTGCATCACGCCTCCGAGCGCGCGCGGGATGCGGCGCAGCAGGGGGACGAGAACGGCGACGAGCGCGCCGAGGCCGAGCTCCCACGCACGGGTCAGCGTGGAGAAGTACGCGACGGTCGCCTGCGAATCGGACTGGACGAGCGCCCAGCCGAACGACCCCGCCACGACCGCTGTCGCGAGGACACCCGCGACGATCCTGACCCGCGTGCGACCGACGAGGGAGACGACGATCACGAGCAGCAGCGGCCAGACGAGGTAGAACTGCTCTTCGACCGACAGCGACCAGAAGTGCTGCAGCGGCGAGACGGCTCCGGTGTCGGCGAAGTAGTCGGTGCCTTGCGCAGCGAAGTTCCAGTTCGAGGCGAAGACGGCGGCCCAGGCGGCATCCCACAGCGTCTGCTCGCCGCGGGTGCGGTTGAAGAGGAACCAGCCGGCGACAGTCACGGCGATCAGCACGGTCAGCGCCGCGGGCAGCAGGCGGCGCGCTCGGCGCGCGTAGAACGAGCCGAGCGCGAGTCGGCCGGTGTCACGCGCTTCGCGCAGCAGCATCCCGGTGATGAGGAATCCCGAGATGACGAAGAAGACGTCGACCCCCATGACCCCGCCCGCCGGCCATCCGGCGGCGTGTGCGCCGATGACCGCGAGGACGGCAAGGGCGCGAAGGCCTTGGATGTCGCGGCGCGGTGGAGCGGGGGTGTGGATCGGAGAGTGCATGGGGAATGCCGACGAAGAGTCTATGGGATCGCTCCCAGGCGGTCAGTTCCGGTCGGCGACGATCTCGTCCCCCACGTGCACCGTGCCGCCGTCGCCGACCGGCAGCAGCAGGATGCCGAGGGTCGCCTCACTCTGACCGAACTCGGTCGTGAGCACGCGCAGCAGTCGTGCATCGCGCTCGCCCGTGTCGGGATTCGCGGTGATCGCGGCGCATCGACCGATGGGGCGTTG
Organism: Microbacterium aquilitoris; assembly: GCF_031932285.1. NCBI lineage: Bacteria > Bacillati > Actinomycetota > Actinomycetes > Micrococcales > Microbacteriaceae > Microbacterium > Microbacterium aquilitoris. Next base: position 429,927 of record NZ_JAUZVT010000002.1, on the reverse strand, counting down.
GACCTCGAACTCGACGTCGCCGATGCGGACGCGGCCCGACCAGTCGAGCTCCTCCCAGGGCGCAGTGCCCGACACCACGATGTTGGAGCGGAAGCGGCGGTCATCGACGGATGCCGGGACCGCGGCATCCACCTGCGCGACCGTCGACTCGCCGTGGAGCGAGACGTAGCCGCGCGCGCGATCCTGGAACCGTGACGTGACACCGTCGCCGATGAGCCGGAGGGGCAGGACGCCCTCGCGCTGCAGGAGTCTCGCCTCGGAGGAGCGCGCGACGAAGGCGGTGGCGGCGTCCTCGAGTTCACGGCGACCCGTGTCGTCGAGCCCCGCCTCGACCAGCAGCGTGCCGTCGTCGCTCATGCGCACGATGCCGTCGTCGACCTCGACGTGCAGGCGGGCGATGGAGGGGAAGTCCATGAGCGCGAGGCCGCGGCTCTTCGGCCAGGAGTCGAGGCCGTCATCGTCCTCGGGAGCCGTGGCGTCGGCGAAGCGGAACGCCAGCACGCGGTCGCCGGCGATACGCCCATCGGCCTGCACGACGAGTTCGGTGCGGGGTTCGGGCGTGAAGCCCTTGATCGGATACCGGTAGAGCGACGAGACAGCAGCCATGGCTCTAGCGTGCACCACCGGCAGGCGTAGCCCCGGTCAGACCTTCTTCTTGGCGGCGCTCCGTCGGATGAAGCCGAACACGAGGGTGCCGACGAAGAGCACGATGCCGATGAGGCCGAGCCAGAAGAGACCCTCGAACGCGAAACCGACGATCGACAGCACCACCCAGATGATCAACAAGATGATGAGAACTGTCCACATAGTGCTCACCGTACGCGGGATCAGGTGAAGAAGATACGGTCACGCCTGCCGATAGTGACGGACCCGCTCGTCGCGCTCGATGAGGAATTCGTCGTCCTCCGGGTAGAACACCGCGCGTTCGATGTCGTCGCCGGCGAAGGCAGCGATCACGGCGAGGTTCTCCCACCGCGACAGGGTCGTGATCTCCGTGCGGCCGTCGCCGAGATCGCGCGTCAGCAGCCACGCTCCGAGGTTGCCGGGGGTGGCGCGATACGCATCCATGCCGGTGCGCTCCACGTACCGGATGTAGCGGTCGGCGTCTTCAGCGCGCACCACACCGGTCCACATCCGGACGACGGGTTGACCACTGAAATGCGTCACGCGCCCACCCTTGCAGAGGTGGACGCGTGACGCCAGGGATGCCGGGGCTCAGCTGCCGAGCTTCGAGAGCTCCGCGAACTCCTCGTCGGTCAGCTCGATGACAGCGCCCTGGAGGTTGTCCTCGAGGTGGGCGACGCTCGACGTGCCCGGGATCGGGAGCATGACGGGCGAGCGCTTGAGCAGCCACGCGAGAGCCACCTGGGCGGGGGTCGCGTTCTTGCGCTCGGCGATGTCGGTCAGCGGAGAGTCGGGGCCGGTGAGGCCGCCGGTCGCGAGCGGGAACCACGGGATGAAGCCGATGCCCTGCTCCTCCGACCAGTCGAGGAGGTCCTCGGCGTCGCGGTGCTGCAGGTTGTAGAGGTTCTGGACCGTGACGATCTCGGCGATCTCCTGAGCGGCCTTGACCTCGTCGATCGAAACCTCGGAGAGGCCGATGTGGCGGATCTTGCCCTCGTCCTGCAGCGCCTTCAGCTCGCCGACCTGGTCCGCGAGGGGGACCTTCGGGTCGATGCGGTGCAGTTGGAACAGGTCGATGCGCTCGAGGCCGAGGCGCCGGAGGCTCATCTCCGCGCCCTGACGCAGGAACTCGGGGCGCCCGAGCGGCGGCCAGACGTTCGGGCCGGTGCGGGTGAGGCCGGACTTCGTCGCGATGACGACGTCGTCGGCGTAGGGGTGGAGGGCTTCCTTGAGGAGCTCCTCGGCGACGTACGGGCCGTAGGACTCGGCGGTGTCGAAGAAGTTCACGCCGAGTTCGACGCTGCGGCGGAGGACCCGGATGGCCTCATCGTGGTCCTTCGGCGGACCCCAGACGCCGGGGCCGGTGAGCTGCATGGTTCCGTAGCCGAGGCGGGTGACCTCGAGGTCTCCGCCGATGCGGAACGTGCCGGACGACTGTGCAGGCTTCGTGTTGTTCGTCATGGGGTGTTCCAGCGCAGGAGCGCTCCGGAACATTCCCGTTGGTCAGCTTTTCGCGCCGGTGAGCGCAAGTGCCCCGCCGAGCCCGATCATGAGGAATCCGCCCGCGCCCGACAGCGTGGCCAGGCGTCCCGGCGACCGGCCGAACCAGACACGTGCGGTGCCTGCGGCGACCGCCCACGTGCTGTCGCAGACGAGAGCGATCACTTGGAAGATGAGGCCGAGCAGCAGCAGCTGCGCCCAGACCGGACCGGCATCCCGTGCGACGAACTGCGGCAGGACGGCGACGAAGAACGCGATGGTCTTCGGGTTAGTGAGGCCGACGACGAACCCCTGTCGCAGCAGGGTGAGGACGGATGCGGATGCTCGCCCGTCCCGCTCGGCTCGGTGCTTCCGGTGCCGGATCGCCTGGACGCCCAGGTAGACGAGATAGATCGCGCCGACGACCTTGATCGCCGTGAAGGCGATGACCGACGACGCGACGATCGCTCCCACGCCGAATGCGACGAGGAGGATCGCGGGGATGTTGCCGAGCGAGTTCCCGAGCACGCTGAGAACGCCCGCGCGACGGCCGAGTGCGATGGATCGGCCGATGACGAACAGGACCCCGGGACCCGGGATGACGATGATCACCATCGACGCCAGGGCGAAGGCGAGGAGGTTCTCGATCGGGATCACGGAGGAACGCTATCGCGACTGGCGGCCGGCTTATTTAGCACAGCCGTGCTACTTTGATCTGACTCGTTCGGACGTAAGGAATCCTCGTGATCCTGGTGGCGATCATCGCCTGCGAAATCGGCTTCTGGCTCGCGATCATCGCGGGTCTCGTCGCCCGCTACGTCTTCCGTCGCCCGCGTCTGGGAGCGATGCTCCTGCTCGCGGCTCCGGTCATCGACTTGATCCTGCTCGTCCTGGTCGGTGTCGACCTGCTGGGCGGCCGCACGGCCTCGTGGCACCACGGCCTGGCCGCGCTCTACATCGGCATCTCGGTCGCGTACGGGCACCGGATGGTCGCCTGGGCCGATGCGAAGTTCGCCGAGTGGTTCCGCGGCGCGGAACCCCGCCCCGCGCGCTACGGGTGGGACTACGCACGCGCCTGCTGGAAGGACGTCCCCCGCACGCTGCTCGCCGTCGCCATCGCGGCGGCCGTGCTGGGCGGGCTGATCCTGCTTGTCGGGGCTCCCGAACGCACGTCGGAGCTGCTGCGGTTCTTCCCGATCCTCGGGGTCGTCATCGGCATCGACGTCCTATGGGCGCTGGGCTACACCGTCTGGCCGAAGAAGGCACCCGCCGTCGCGGCATGATGGAAATATGCCGCGACTGATCGACCACGACGAGCGCGACCGTGCGATCGGGGACGCCGCGATGCGCGTCCTCGCCCGTGACGGACTCGCCGCACTCTCGGTGCGGAAAATCGCGGATGAGGCAGGGCTGGCGACGGCATCCCTCCGCCGCGCGTTCCCGACCCAGCTCGCGCTCCGCCGGTACTGCGTCGACCGGATCCACGACGCCGTCGCCGCACGCGTGACGGGGTTGACGGGTGAGGGGATGCCGCTGGCGATCGCCGTCCTGCTCGAGCTGCTGCCGCTCGACACGACTCGCCGGGTCGAGCTGATCGCGCAGCTGCAGCTGGGGAGTCTCGCACTGACGGACGCGACCCTGACCGAGAGTGTGCGCGACCTGCACGACGGTGTCGGGTTGATCTGCGGCGTCGCACTGGGTCAGCTCGACCTGCCCGACGAGATCGACATCGCGCTCGAGATACTCCGTCTGCAGGCGCTCCTCGACGGGCTCGCGCTGCACCTGCTGTGGGCCGATCCGGCGGATCCCGAGACGCACGCGCGCCGTCTGCTGGAGCACCATCTGACGAGCCTGACCGCCCGGCATCCGCTCTGATCTGCGACGATCGAGGTATGCACTCCATCACGACGGCGCAGCTGGCCGAGGCCTCCCCCGCGAACATCATCGACGTCCGCGAACCCGACGAGTTCGCGGCGGGTCACGTGCCCGGCGCGCGCAACATCCCCCTCGCCACGGTGCCCGACCACGTGGACGAGCTGCGCGAGCTCGACGACCTGCACCTCATCTGCCAGGCCGGCGGACGCAGCGCACGCGCGGCCGCGTTCCTCGAGCATCACGGTCTCGAGACGACGAACGTCGAAGGCGGCACGGGTTCTTGGATCGCGGAGGGCCGCGAGGTCGCGAAGTGATCGGGGCTTAGGTCAGCCGCGCTGCATGAGGCGCTCCGGCGTCGGGTACGGCTCGAACCCGAACTGCTCGTAGAGTCCGTGCGCGTCGGCGGTGACGAGGAGCGTGCGCTTCAGGCCCATCGGCTCGAGCGTGGCGACGACGGCTCCGACGAGCGCCTTGCCGACGGCCTGCCCGCGCGCGGCCGGGTCGACGTAGACGTCGCAGAGCCACGCGAACGTCGCGGAATCGGTGACGACGCGGGCATAGCCGAGGGGCGTCCCGTCGTCGTCCCGGGCGAAGAAGTTCAGGGAGTTCTGCGCGGCGCGCTCGACGACGTCACGGCTGCGGCCAAGCGCCCAGTACGCGCCCTCGGACAGCCAACGGTGCACGACGTCGAGCTCGATCTCGGCGAGGTCGGTCGCGATCCTCATGCGCGCGCCCCGCTGGCCGGCCAGGTGACGGATGCCGCGGGCCACGACGACCTGCGAAGGTCGGCGAGCGCGTCGCGCTGACTCTGCACGGCCTGCAGCGAGTCGGTGCGGAATGCGGTGGCGATGATGACCTCGCGCCAGTACTCGTCCCAGCTGCGGTAGGTGGCGAACGCCTTCTCGGCGAGCGGCTCGAGCAGCGTCCAGGTCTCTTGCGCGGTCAAGTAGCCGGCGACGTAGGCGTAGCGGATGCCGCCGATGCCGCGTTCGATGTCGGCGGCGAGCAGGAGCCGGGCGGGGTGCTCCTCGGTGCCGCGGGCGAGGTCCTGGATGTCGAAGACCGCCAGGTCGGTGAGCCCGGCGACGCGCGTCATCATGTGCTCGCCGCCGTCACTGTGGACGACCTCGGCGAAGCGCTGCGAGTTGAGGCCCATGGTGAGCGTGTCGGCGACGAGCAGCTCGGCATCGGCTTTGGTGACGATCTTGAACTGCTCGTCGAGGGCGCCGCGCAGCTGCTTGAGCGACGCGACGGGCAGCGAGAACCACGGCGACCCCTTCTCGCCGTCCTGGTGCTTCATGCGCAGCTCCTGCGGGAGTTCGGCGTACGTGGGCGTGAACGCGAGCGACCCGTTCCAGCCGCGGGCGGCGAAGTCGCTGGCGCAGTCGAGCGCGAGGATCTGCTGCTGCCGCGTCGTGAGCGGCTGTCGACCGGATGCCGCGATGTAGGCGAGCTGGGCTCGGCGGGGGGCTCCGGCATCCCGGCGCGCCAGGATGATCGAGGCGACGAGGAGACCGACCGCCATGCCGACAGCGAAGGCGAAGAAGTTGACGATGACGTCGTCGACCTGCCACACGAACGAAAGGACGAAGCCCGTGATGCCGAACGGGGCGGCGATGAGGGTGACGGGCAGAGCGCGTCGGCGCATCTCGGCGGGGTCGGCCTTGCGCTTGGCTTCGAGCACGCGGGCGTACCGGCGACGGGACCGGACCGGGTACTCGACGTCACCGGGATGGTTCTGGAGCGCGTTCACGTCAGGGGCCACCGCACCATCCTGGCACCGCAGCGGAGCCGGTCGTGTCAGGGTGTGTCGGCGACGATCTCGGCTTTGACTCCGGCTGAGTTCTCGAGCCACCCCGCGTAGTGATCGGGGCCGCCGGCGTGCGGGTACCGCTCCTGGTAGAGCGGGCGCCAGCCGTGGTCAGGCGCGGCGGCGATGATCGCGTCAACGCCGGCGCGCGATCCGCCGGAGAAGGCGATGTGGTTCACCCCGGGAGCGCGCCGGTCGTGCACGCTCGTCGACAGGTTCGGCGACGTCGTGAAGGTCAGGTAGGCGTCGCCCGCTGCCCACGACTCCCCCTCGGTCCACACGCTCTCGCGGGCGAACCCGAGCTCGGCGAGCAGCCATCCCCATTCGGCCTGCGCAGCGGAGAGGTCGGCGACCCAGAGTTCGATGTGATGGAAACCGGCCATGTCGACAGTCTCGGGCATTTCAGGCAGGAGCGAACGCGACGGCCGGTGTCGGTGCGTCTTCGCGATACGTTCTGCCGAGGGGTGAGGTCCATTCGAGGACGCCACCCCCGAGTTGTCGCACCCGCCATTTGGTGAACTGCTTCATCGAGTGGTGCCGTTGGCAGAGGTGACCGAGGTTGGTGACCTCGGTCTGGCCGCCGAGGGCGTGATCGTGGGTGTGATCGACCTCGCAGCGGATGGCGGCCATGCGGCATCCGGGGAATCGGCAGTGCTGGTCGCGGGCCTGCAGGTAGCGCCGCATGGCGAGCGACACACGGTACGTGTCGACGGCGAGGACGGTGCCCGAGACCGGGTCGGTGACGAGGCGTTCCCACGATGGGGTGCCGCCGGCGAGGCGCCGGGCGGTGTCGGCGTCGATGGGCGAACGTCCGACGAGGTCGCACGCGGGGTCTTCGCCGGCGAGGGCGGTCGCGGGGACGACGACCTGCACGCGTGCGCGGATGGCGCCGAGCGGACCGGCGGTCGTGTCGCGGGTGTCGTCGAGCGCGGGCGTTCCCGCGAGCAGCAGGTCGGCGAACACGTCGGCGCGCACCTGGTCGGTGCTCCGCTCGTCTGTCGCGACGGCTTCGATGCCGCCGCGCTCCTTGCGGGTGTCGATGATCGCGCGGGTTTGCTGGGTGAGCCGGTCGTGGATACCTTCGGCGAGCACCGTGGGCAGGTTCGCGATCAGCTCGGACATGCCGTTCTGGCCGGGCACGATGCGCACGGACCGGCGGGCCGCGGCATCCTGGTGCCGTTCGGTGAAGGAGCGCGGGTGCATCCGGTGCGCGAGGATCTCGATCTCGGCGCGCACCCGGTTGGGGGTGTCATGGCGGCACCGCTCGACGGCGATCGCCTCGAACATGGGGCGGACGTCGCCCGGGAGGTTCGCCCCGGCATCCGTGATCACGCGGACGTGACCGCGAGTGATGCGACCCAGTTCCCACGCCTTCAGGGCCGCCGGGTAGTCCTCCACGATGGTGCGGGCTTCGTCGATGCGACGTTGCATGACCCGATCGGATGCCGCGACTGCTCCCCCGAGCTCGGCGGCGATCTCGCGCAGGGCCATGTCGCGCTCGTTCGCACTGCCCGCGGCGTTCGCCTCGGCGAGCGCGCTGGCCCGGGCGAGGACCTTCACCTTCACGACCTCGAGGTGCGACAGCAGCCGCTCGACGCTGACCGCGTCGTGCACGACACCGGCGAGCAGCGTCACGTGCTCGTCGATGCTGATGCGGGGCCGTTCGGTCATACCTCCATTGTGGTGAGGGCCTCCGACATCGCCTTCGACATCGCTCCGGCGCAGCCGCCCGGTAGCGTGAGGGGGCAGTCGATGAGAGAGGGAGCGATGTCCGAGCTACCAAGTCGGTTCGAACCGGACCGCCGGGCGTCGCCGCCCCTCCCCACGAACGCGCAACCGAAGAAGGGCCTCGCCGTCGCGACCCTGGTCGTCGGGATCGTCGCGTTCCTCACCGGACTCGTCCCGTGGGCCGGGCTTCTCCTCGGTCTGACGGCGTTCGGCCTCGGAATCTACGCGCTGACGCGCGGCCAGTCGAAGGTGATGGCGCTGGTGGGCGGTTCGCTCGGATCGATTGCCGCCATCACCGGCTTGATCTCGACGAGCGCCTTCATGATGTTGGTCATGGGCGGCAACGCCTGACGCGCTGACCCCCACACGAAACACACCTCGGGCAGAATGCCTGGCGTGACATCTGATCGACCGGGCTCGGAGAAGAGCGCGCTGGCGAGCTTCCTCCGCGCGCGCCGCGCTGCGCTGACGCCGGATGCCGTCGGCATCCCTCCCGAACCCCGTCGCCGTGTGCGTGGGCTGCGGCGGGAGGAGGTCGCGCGGCTGGCCGGCATCAGCGCCGAGTACTACCGGCGGCTCGAGCAGGGCAGCGGACACCAGATGTCGCTGCAGGTGTGCAACTCGCTCGCGCGCGCACTGCACCTCGACCGAGCGGGGACGGCGTACCTGCAGCGCCTCGCCCTGCCGGATTCCGAGGCGCCGTACGAGGTGCATCAGGGCGAGGAGCCGCCGCCGGACCTCGTCGAGATGATCACGCACTGGGAGCACACGGCGGCGTACATCATCGACCGCAACCAGGACATCGTGGTCGTCAACGACCTCATCCGAGCGGTCGCCCCGGGGTACGTCGAGGTGGGGAACAACCTCGCGCTGATGCAGTTCGAAGCGCCGCCCGAGGTGCGTGCGCTCGACTCGTGGCAGGACGGCGCGCGCACGACCGTATCGCGGGTGCGGTACTACGGCAATCCGTCCGATCCGCGCTGGCAGGAGATCATCGGGTTGCTTCTCGACGATGCCGATTTCGCCGAGATGTGGGACCAGCACGAGGCGCTCCCCCTCACCTCGGGCACGGCGCCGAACCACTTCCCCGAGCACGGCTGGGTCGACATGAAATGGCAGATCCTCGAGGCGCACCCTGGGCTCTACACGGTGATCTGCTACGGGATCCCGGGGACGGTCGGGGAGCGCGCGCTGGTCGATCTCCGGGCGAATCTCATCGCCGGCACGGTGACGATTCCGGCCTCTGACACGGATACGCCCACCTCGGGCAGTCGGCTGGCGAAGCACCGGGGTGCGACGCGCTGAGACGTGTACTGCGAGGGCCACGACAGTGCCGGTGAGCCGGCTCTAGCGTGACGAGCATCCCCCTTCCGAAAGGATGCCCGCCATGTCGTCACCCACCGTCGTTCTCGTTCACGGGGCGTTCGCGGATGCCGCGAGTTTCGCCCCCGTCACGCGGTTGCTCCTCGACCGCGGCTTCCGGGTGCACGTGCCCGCCGTGCCGAACCGGAGCCTCCTCGGCGACTCGGCGTACATCCGCTCCGTCGTCGAGGAGATCGACGGTCCGGTGCTGCTCGTCGGGCACAGTTACGGCGGCGCGGTGATCACGGTCGCCGGAGTCGCCGAGAACGTCGTCGGTCTCGTCTACTTCTCGGGCTACGCGCTGGACGAAGGCGAGAGCCTCGGGCAGCTGCAGGGCGGCTTCCCCGACTCGGATCTCGCCGCGAACCTCATCTACACGCCGTTCCCCGTCGACGGCGGCGAGCCCGGCACCGACGTCTCGGTGAACATCGACGCGTTCCCCGAGATCTTCGCCGCCGGGGTCGATCGGGAGGTCGCGGAGGTGCTGGCGGTGTCGCAGCGTCCGCTGGCGGCTCTCGCGTTCGGCGAGCCGGCTCCAGTCGCGGCGTGGAAGGTGAAGCCCGCGTGGGGTGTCGTCTCGGCGGCCGACCGCACGATCAATCCGGACGTGGAGCGGTTCGGGTACGAGCGCGCCGGCTTCCGCTCGGTCATCGAACTCGACGCACCGCACCTCGTGATGCGTTCCCACCCCGACGAGGTCGTGACGGTCATCACCGACGCGATCGCCGACCTCGGCTGAACCGCCCCACCCACACAAAGGAGACAAGCCCATGCCCTTCATCACCACCGACGACGGCGCCGAGATCTACTTCAAGGACTGGGGCGACAAGAGCGCCCAGCCGATCGTGTTCCACCACGGGTGGCCGCTGTCGTCCGATGACTGGGACGCGCAGATGCTGTACTTCCTCGGCAAGGGGTTCCGCGTGATCGCGAGCGATCGTCGCGGTCACGGCCGGTCGTCGCAGATCGCGACCGGACACGACATGGATCATTACGCGAGCGATGTGAGCGCGGTCGTCGAGCACCTCGATCTGCAGAATGCGGTGCACATCGGTCACTCGACGGGTGGCGGTCAGGTCGCACGGTACGTCGCGAAGTACGGCGAGCCGCAGGGCCGCGTGGCGAAGGCGGTGCTGGTCGCGGCCGTGCCGCCGCTGATGCTGCAGACCGACTGGAACACCGAGGGCACTCCCCTGTCGGTGTTCGACGGGTTCCGTGAGGCGCTCGCGGCGAACCGTGCCGAGTTCTTCGAGGCCGTCGCATCCGGTCCGTTCTACGGGTTCAACCGCGACGGCGTCGAGCCGTCGCAGCCGGTGATCGACAACTGGTGGCGGCAGGGCATGACGGGCAGCGCGCTCGCTCACTACGAGGGCATCAAGGCGTTCAGTGAGACGGATCAGCGCGAGGACCTGGCGGCGATCACGGTACCGGTGTTCGTGATCCAGGGCGACGACGATCAGGTGGTGCCGTACAAGGCGGCGGCGCTGCAGCAGGCGGAGATGCTGCAGAACTCGACGCTGAAGATCTACGAGGGCTACCCGCACGGCATGCTGACGACGCATGCGGACGTGCTGAACCCCGACATCCTGGCGTTCATCCAGAGCTGACGGATGCCGCGCGGCGTGGCCCTGGGGTGGGTCACGCCGCGCTCGCCTACGGTTTCAGGTGCCGCTGTGGATGAGCCTGACCTCGACACCGCCGGCGCCGCGGATGGCGGGGTTCGTCGCCGCGATCGCGAGTGCTGCGTCCTCGTCGTCCGCCTCGATCACGTAGACACCGGCGACGACCTGCGCGGAGTCGACGAACGGCCCGTCGGTCACCCCGTCGACACGGACGGAACGGGCGAGCTCACGCGGCGTGAACGCGTAGGCCGCGCGCAGCGCCCCCGACTGGGCGAGCTCGTCACCGTGTGCGTTGGGCTCGGCGAGTTGCTCGTTCGACGCGTCGAGCGCGTGTGCGGAGTCGTCGGTGTAGATCAGGACGGCGTACTGCGGCATGGCGGCATCCTTTCCGTGGCTTCTCTCAGCCGAGCTTCACCATCTCGACGCTGCGGTCCCAGAGCTCGCGCGCGAGCTGCTCGTCGGTGGCGAGCTTGTGCGTCTTCGTGACCCGGTCGTTCTCGTAGTAGGCGCCGGGCAGCCAGTCGGTGCCGGGGGTTCCGTCGGCGAGGAACACAAGGCGCTTGCCGCCCTCGTCGGTCGTCGTCAGCAGTCGCTTGGCGAGGGGGCTGTGGTACATGAACCGGAACGGTCCGGTCAGGTTGCCCGCGAAGCCGGTCGCGACGACGCCGGGGTGGAACGCTCCGGCCGAGATGCCCTCGCTCCCCCACCGGCGCTGAAGTTCGCGGGTGAAGAGGATGTTCGACAGCTTCGCGTTGCCGTAGGCGACGCGTCCCGAGTAGCGGCGCGCACCGTTCAGGTCGGCGATGTCGAACCGCGAGAAGATGCGGGCGGCGGCGCTGGCGGTCTGGATGATGGATGCCTCACTCTCGACCAGCCGCTCGCGCAGCAGGTTCGTCAGCAGGAACGGTCCGAGGTGGTTCACCTGGAACGTCTGCTCGAACCCGTCGGTGGTGAGCTTGCGGGGACCGAAGATGCCGCCGGCGTTGTTCGCGAGCACGTCGATGCGCGGGTAGGCGGCGAGCAGTTCGCCCGCGAGCCGGCGCACCTGCGCCAGGTCGGAGAAGTCGGCGAGATGGTGCGGCATCCCGACCTCGTCGGCAACGGCACGGGTCTTCTCGGGCGAGCGTCCGACGAGGACGACCTGGTGGCCGCGGGCGACGAGCTGACGGGATGCCGCGGCTCCGATCCCGTCGCTGGCGCCGGTGATGACGATTGTTCGCATGAGGCGAGTGTCACACCCTTCGCTATGTCCGGGGCCGCTCTTGACGATGTCGGCATGGTGTGGCCCGGGCGCGCGTTAGCCCTGCAGCCGCCGCAGTCGCAGCCGCGCCATGTCCTGCGCGCGCGGTCCGGACCCCAGCGCCCGCTCGGTCGCGCGCAGGATGAGGCGGGTCGCGGTCTTCACCGGCAGCCACGAGCGGCGAAGGCCCAGCATGCGCCTGATCCGCGGCGGGAAGGTCGCGACCGCCGCGGCGAAGAGCACGCGGTAGGCGACGCCCATCATCCCGGTGAACGGCGGCTTCTTCAGGAACCGGACGACTTCGTCCACGCGCTCATCGCGGCGCAGCTCGCCGCGGTCGAGGAAGCCGTCGATCTCGGCGCGTAGCGCGGCCTCGGTGAGGGGCGGGTCGGGCACGCGCATGAGGCGCCCGGCGGTCGCCCAGTCGGCGACGTAGGCGTCGGGGCCGCCGGGGATCGAGCCGCCGTACGCCTCGTGGCTGCGAAGGAACGCGTCGGTGAAGGCGAGGTGCACCCAGCGCACGAGGTCGGTCTGCTCGGCGGTGTAGGTGCGGGCGGAACCGTCGCCGGCGACGTACTCGCCCTGCACGCGCTGGTGGAAGCGGCCGACACGGGCCGTCTCGGCATCCGCTTGTGTCGTCGACCCGTAGGTGAGCGTGATGACCCAGCGGACGGTGCCGGTGAGGCGCCCGATCGGATCGTCGCGGTAGCGCGACCAGTCGTGCACGCCGGCGAGGGCGCCCGGGTGCAGGGCCTGCAGGAGCAGGGCGCGGATGCCGGCGACCAGGGTGCCCATGCCGGCGTGAACCGTCCACGCGGGACCGTTCTCGACGAAGTATCCGGCGTCGTCGCCGTCGGCGAGCGCGCGGACGTAGGGCGCCATCCCGGTCGGGTCACCGGCGAGCGCGGTGAGCAGGCGGGCGCGAAGCCGCGCCACACGCGGAGGGGCGGAGGTGGTCACGGTTTAAGCGTGCCACCGCCCGGTGGCTAAAGGGCCGCGTTCGTCTGCAAGCATCGATAGACGTCGCGGCGTCACGGCGGACGTGACGGCGGCCCAGGGTGCGGAGGCGCTGGTGGATGCCTCGGGTGCCGTCGACGTGCTCGTCAACAATCTCGGCATCTTCGGTTCGACGCCGGCGCTCGAGATCGACGACGACGAGTGGCGTCGGCTCTTCGCGGTGAACGTGCTGAATGCGGCGCGGCTGACGCGGCTGGTGTTGCCCGGGATGACGGGGCGCGGCTGGGGTCGCGTGCCGAACATCGCGAGCGACTCGGCGATCGTCATCCCCAAGGACATGATCCATTACGGCGCATTGAAGAGCGCGCTGCTCGCGATGTCGCGCAGGTACGCGAAGGCGGCATCCGGAACCGGCGTGACGGTCAACTCTGTGATCGCTGGTCTGACGGACACGGAGGGCGTGGAGGACTTCGTCTACGAGTTGGTGGACCGGCCCCTCGATTGCGACGCCGCGCAGCGCGAGTTCATGCGCACCGCGCGTCCGCAGTCGCCGATCGGTCGGCTGATCGAGCCCGCGGAAATAGCGAACATGGTCGTGTATCTCGCGTCGCCGTTGGCGTCGACGACGGCCGGTGGTGCGCTGCGCGTCGACGGGGGTTACGTGGACAGCATCTTGCCGTGAGGTCGTAATCCTGGCCCTGGCTCGCGAATAAGGGGCTCCCTCGGATCTCGCCGCTCTGACGGAAGGTCGTATGCCGTGCGAGGATGTCCAGGTGCGTGCGCTGATCGGCCGATTTTCTCAGTTGACGTCTCTTCGTCAGGGCAATTCAGTTCTGGTCGCGTTGGGCATTGGTGCGGGATGGGCAATTGCGATTGCCCTCCTTCTGGCCACCGATTCGCTGCTTCCGCTAGAGAACTATCGATCGGGAATCGCCGGGGTCTCGCCCGGTCCTCTCCAGTTCGCAATTCTCGCTCGCGAGGAGTTCCTCCAATCGACCGCCGAGGCGAACCGCACCGCCACGACCCTAGGGACAGTCGTGCTAGTCAGCGGTCTGATCGGTCTTGTGGGTGGCATGCTCAGGGCCGTAGCCCACGGACGAGAGTTCTGGGCGAAGAAGGCAGACCACTTCGGCAAGCTGATGGCGGTGAGCGCACTCACCGCCGCCTTTGTTGTCGCCGGGCTTAGATTGGGCGTGACCCTAGATTTGATGCTCGCCTCTTGGATCACCCTCGCGGCGATAACACTCGCACTGCCTTTGATGCTTTGGTTGTTCGTCAGCGGTAAAGACCAGGACCGGACCCGCAACCAGTGCGAAGGTTGCGCACACGTTTAGCGCCCTCACCCATACACCCGTCTAAGCACCAACCGCTGCCCCAGCGTCCACGTCACCGTCGTCAGCAGGTAGATCCCCGCCGCGAGCGGCACGAACACCGCGACGACCGCGGTCATGAACTGCAGCGCCCCGAGCATCGCCACCGGAACACCCGGCACCCCCTCCACTGGCGTGATCCGAAACGCCCGCCGCGTGATCTCCCCCACCGCCGCGATCGCCAGGACGAGGCATCCGATGACCAGCCAGGTCGCGAGGTCTGCAGTTCCGGTCGACACGGCGTGGAGCAGGCTCGTGCCGAGCGGGACGACGAGCAGGGTCTGCGACAGCAGCTCGTTGGCGTGCCCGGCGAGGCTCGGATGGATGAACACTGAGTACAGCAGGCCGACGATCGGCGCCTGAATGAGGACCGGCAGGCAGCTGGCGAACGGCGACACGTTCTCGGAGCGGTAGAGCTCCATGGTTTCGCGTTGCAGGCGTTCCCGGTTGCCGCGGTAGCGGGTCTGGAGTTCCCGCAGGCGCGGAGCGAGCCGGATGCGCGCCTGGTCGGCTTTGGCTTGGGCGATGCCAGCCGGTATGAGCGCCGCCCGCACCACGAGAGTTACGAGCACGATGGCGAGCGCGCCCGCGAACGCTCCCGTCCACGGGGTGAGGAGCGAGGTCAGGCCGATGAGGCCGCGGGAGGTGAGGTCGAGCAGGGTGGAGATGACAGGCAGGGTGGTAATGTCCACGGGGTTCCGTTCGTCGGAGCGATCAGGGTCGGCTGATCGGCCGCGAACGGATGCCGGGGCACCAGGTGCCCGGACGGTTCGACGCTACGCGGCCGCAGTCACCTGATCGGGCCCGCGACGGCGGACGTGTCCTGCCGCGTCGGGATCGCTCTGCGTGAGCGGCGCCGTGAGCTCGATGCGACGGGTGGGATGCGGCACCGCTCCGCGCGTGCTCGCATGCACGGCGGTCGCGAGGAGCGCGAGCGTCAGGACGGCGAGTGCGAGCAGCGCGACGGTGAGCGCGGAGCCGCTCAGCGACAGATCGACGGCGACGAGCAGCCCGAGAACCTTGAGGACCATACGCAAGAAGTCGTGGATCATGCTCGCCTCTCCTGGTCGTCGCGCCGCGTGGACGTCAGGCTAACGGATGTCGCATCTCAGGCAAGCTTGCCACCGCAAAGGCGCGTCGGAGCAGACCTCGGCTACAGGTCTGGATCGCGACGCGCGGGCAGCCGGGCATGATGACATCCTCCCGCCAGCGCCTCCCAGCACTAACGATCCGTTGTCACCGATACGTTCCTCCCGCTCCTGCCGCTGTCACGGTTCGTTCACGCACCTATGCTGGATCGCGTAGGCGCGAAGATCGGACGGGTATGAGTGAGAGCACTGGCGACGAAGCGACCAGCGACGACCACAGCGACGAGCTCTCGCCGCGTAAGTTCGAATCTTTGAAGAAGCTCGCGTCGAAGAACTACGGCGAGTTCGCGATGCAGGTGCAGCACATGAGTGAAGACGTGCAGAAGAAGCTCATCGAGCAGCTGCCCGAGTTTCGACAGCTCGCTGGTAGCGCACTGGACTCGCTCGATAAGAGCTTCAAGGTCTTTCTGAAGTCCGCCGACGAGGGCGACCGTCAGGTTCACGATGCTTACAGAGAGCAGAGAGCGATTCTTGATCAGATGCTCAAGGAGCCTGACTTTTCGCTTGACGAGAAGCTCCGCATCAATGCCGAAATCGCTAAGACGGTCGCGGGCCAGCACCGGCTTAATGCGGAAGCAAAGGCTGCGAAAGCCGGCGCGCACGCCAAGACGATCCTCGGCGGGGTCGCCGTCATCGGCCTTATCGCAGTAGCTGTTACCGGTGGGAAGTTTGGGCTCGATCAGGGCAATTCTGATACCTGACTTGATCCACTCGCCAGCGGACGGCATTCGTGCCTACGCTCCCTCGGCTCAGCTGAAGCGAAACGTACGATATGAACTTCGCACGTTGAAGCGCCGCCCTTCTTTGCGTCGCTGGAGGTAGCCCGCGATGGTATCGACGTCCTCGGGGCGCATCCCGAGGGCGCGACACTTGGCACGTACTTGCTCAACAGTGATCGGCGCCCACGCTCCGGCCGATTCATCATGTCGGCTTTGAGTTTGACTTCTTCGTTCCATTTCAGGCCAGACGAATACCCTGCAGTCATTCCGGCGATGTGCTCGAGGATCCCGTCCACGCCGTTTGGAAGGGGCTCCGTTACAACTGCCTGAGACGTGAGTACCTCGGGCTCGATGTCGTGGTCCGCATACAACTGGATGGGTCGAGCATCTTTGATCCACTCCTCAGTTTCGTTCTCGTTCCACTCGATCACGGCGAGGGCATCGACATCTGCACCCCAGAGCTCATTGAGGTGCTTGCGATCCGGCCAGGCGAACAGCACACGTCCGGAAAGCGCACTGGTTGAAAGCCCACGCCAACTGAGGTGGAGAACGCCTGGGTGTTCGATGAGCCGGTTGAGGCTGACTCCGTTAGTTCGCTTCTGTGGCGTTACTACGACAAGAGATCCTCCCGGTTGATCGAGTAGCCATCGGGTCGCGCGCAGGTTCTGCGGTTCACGTGAGGTCTCGCCTTCGCTCAGCCGCGCAATGGCAACCGGATAGGAGTGCGGCTCGAATATCATGAACAAACACCTCTCGTCGCGTAACGCCGGTCACGATAGCGACGAGCGACGACATCGATTGCGAGCATCGCCAGACGGTGCCATCCGATGACCAGCTGCGTCGAGTTGAAGGCGAGGAGCTTAGAAGCCATAGAGATGCTGCCTCGCGTTGAACGCCGCCGGTCCGCCCTCAAGAACGTTCTCCACGTGAGATCGAATAGCTACGTCGTCTAGCGAGCCGATGCCATCAGCAGCGGCGCGGCCGTTCCGCCCGTTCCCCTCAAGAGCCACGATCAGTTCCGCGTCACCCAGAACCGGAACGTTGGCGTTGTGCGTGCTCGCGATGATCTGACGCTTGCCCTTCAGGTTGCGAAGGTTGGTCACTATCCCGTCATAGACGAATCGGTTGTCGAGGTCGTCTTCCGGCTGATCGATCACCAGGGGCGCGTTGGATGCTCCGAGCAACAGCAAGAGCAAAGCGGTTGCTCGCTGGCCTTTGGAGAGATCGTCCATCTTCTTGAACTCGCGAGTCCCTGTTCCGGCCTGGACATCCAGTTGAACCTCAACCGCCTGCCCGACGGAAAGCTCCTCGAGTTCCCGGAAGAGTGGTTCACCAGCTTCGATCAGCACTCGAGCCTGAGCACCGTTTACGGAGAACTGAGAGGCCAGTTCCGTCTCACCGCTCCGAGCCGCTTCCACGAATGCGCGGGTAGAAAAGTCGTCGCGGTCAATCGCGGCCATGATTCTGTTTCGTTGTCCAGAGATCGAGCGCTCGATGAGTGACTTGATGCTCTGGCGATCCGACGCAGGTACAGGCTTCACGATGACGACACCGCCAGTGGCGCTGTTGGCTGCCCGAACAGCCTCAGTCAACTCGCGGGCTCGATCGTTCTCATGTGCATCCAGCGTCCGAAGAAGGGTGGCTCGTTCGGACTGGAGAGTCCGGATGCTTGTTGCCAAGCCGGTTCGTCGCGACTCTTTTGCTTTGAGCGCCTCGAGTGCCTTGTTTGTGTCGAGGTATTTGTTCGGCTCAAGGCCTTCCTCTACGAGCTTCCGGAGAACCTCATCGTGCTCTTCGCGCTGTTCTCGGACGTTGCTCGTCCATTCCGTCCTTGCCGCTGCAATTTCGGACGTTGCGCCATCGATTGCGTCGCGAGCCTGCGTCGCGAGTTCGGTCAGCTTCGCAGCTAGCGAAGTGGATGCGGCCTGCGCGCGGATAAGCAGGTCGGCCTCGGGTGAATCCTCGATGCCCTCGAAGCGGGCCTCGAGCTTGGTCACGAGCTGTGGATCGGTCAGGGCGGTAAGGGAGGTCTGCGCTGCGGTCACTCGATTACTCGCCTCGGTGAAAACGGCTTCGTCATGAGTAAGGCGTGTCACCTCCGCGAGTCGCGTCGGCACGTCCGTGTCGGTGTAGTGCCGGACCTGTTCCTCAAGGCGCGGAATGTCTGCGAGCTCTTCTTCCAGGTCTGCGCGATCTCTCTCTGCGCGCGCGAGGCTATCACGGTTGGCCTCTAGCTGTGCCAGGGTGCCCAGGTGCGCCTCACTGAGGTGGCCATTACCTTGGAATCGCTGGAGCATGCTCGCCACCTTCGAGCTGTCGTTGGTCAGCTCGGCTAGTTCATGCTGACCGAAGATCTCAACGTTCTGGATGACGTCCATCGGTTGCAGATTGGTAACAGAGTCGCTTTCATCTTTGACGACCGGGAGGTTGTTCACGGATCGCTCGATCGTGAATCTGCGCAGCGTCGGAGCGGTTGTTTCGACGACCAGTCGAACGACCGTGCCTGCCTTGAGAACGCCCCTGATAATCGCTTCGTGATCCTTCTTCGCCTCCGCCCCGATTGGCGTTAGCCCGAGCACAAACCGCAAACTCTCGATAGCTGTTGACTTACCCGTCCCTCGGCCTCCGATCAGCGCCGTCAAGTCCGAAGAGAGAGGAATCGTCACGCCGTCGAGGAATCCGCCCGTCCACGAAATCTCTTTGAGTGTCGGACGGGCGTCAGATGCCGGGTCCACCAGCGATACGCGAGTCGTCGGTGTTCTGACGGCAAGCTTCAGGCTGTCCACCGCCAAGCGACTGACCTTGAACCAGCTGCTCGCGCCAACACCCGCGAACGCCGCCGGTTTAGTGACATCGTCGGAGTAGATCACTGCGAGAGGATGGGGTCGATCGTAGGGCCTTGTGCCCGCGATGATAGCTGCCTGGTCTAGGCCGTCTGGCTGGCTGGGGGTCACAGCGATAGCGTGCAGGTCAGGATGCTTGATCTTCGTGACGAGCGGCTGCCCACCACGCCCCGTGAGTAGACCACTGTTCGCGATGTTCACATGTGCCGGGATGACGAGCGCCCCCTGAGCAGTCATCTTCTCCAGGATCGTGGCGAAGGGCGCTCCGGTCGTGCCATTCGCGCAACCAGGGGAAACGCCGCACGCTCCGATTGCAGCATTGATGGTCGCAGCGTCCGTTCCCGCGTCGAAGATGACGAGAATGTGGATACCTTCGTCGGAGTTGGCCTCAAAGCCGGGCAACGCGACTATGCCGCGCCCTGCAGCGTCGGCTATGAGTCGAAGCGCTGAGTCGACCTTCCAGTGGTCGGTGATCGCAATCAATTCGATGCCCTGCGCGACGCAAGCGTCGAGCATGGCGGTGTTGTATTCCGACTCCGTGTCGAAAGTCGCTGAGGGCGCGTTCTTCCCCTCGTACATGTACGGGTTTACTTGTAGCGCCGTTCGCACCCATCGCGCCCCCGGGGCGTTCGGATCTGTCATACCTTCCAACTCCCTGGAACAGACACCTTGTAATCGCCGACCCCGATGGCTTCGAAGTGACGCTTCGCGGACCTGATCTTGGCGTTCTCAGTCGGGCGCCGCTTCACCTCGTCCTCGGTGCTCTTCGTCTCGCGAATCATGTACACGCGCTCCTCGCCGTCCTCGTGCTTCACAATGGCCCAGTCCGGGTTGTACGGGCCCACCGGGGTGTCGATCTTGAACTTGTCTGGCAGCTTCATGAAGAGCTTGATGTCTTCGCGCCCATCAAGGAGCTCGGCGAACTGGCGCTCCGGATCAGAGTCGTAGATTACGTAGTCAAAGTTCGATTTATCGGCGTTCTCGAGCTTGTACATCTGGTCGAGGAAACGCTCCTTCTCCTCCTCGCCGTCCTTGCGCAATTCGCGCAGTTCATAGACGGAACCAGCGATCCGCTCGTACTGCACGCCGTCGACGACGAGCTCTGCGAGCGTGTTGCGCAGGATGCGCTTCGCCATCGCGATGAAGTCGTTGGGGTTCGCAATGAATTCCTCGAGCCGCCCGCTCCCAACGAGGATGTCGACGATGGTCCTACGGGTGAGGGAAGTCACTTCCTGGAGTTCGCCAACAATGTCGGGGAGGTCGTAGCTGCCCTTGAGTTCCTGCTGGCGCGAGCCGAGCTCTTGGCCCTTGGCACCGCCGCGAAGCACCTTTACACCCGCGCGCGTGATCTGAATGCGCAGCGGTTCGATGTCGGGTGCGGCCTTGATGGCGTCAATCGACTTCTCGACGATCGTGTCGCGTTCGACTTTGACGCGGTAAGTCGTCCGGCGGCTGATCGTCTCCCAGAACTGTTCGAACTCAGGGTTCGCGAATAGCTGCTTGTTGAGCGTTCGCGCCTGCCGCTTGCTCTTGGGCTTTATGTACTTGCCGATATTGGCGCGTCCGACAAGCTCAATCACAAAGGGCTCTGCCCAGGCGAAGTCGACTGGCATGTTCAAGCTGAACCCGAGTGTGTTCGGCTGGAACTTCGGCTGGACGACCCCGTCCTGGTCGATGAAGCGCTGAGACAGTAGATGCTCCCAGATCGACACAGAACCGGCGTAGCCGAGGTTCTCGTCCGTGAGTGACCCGTCCGTCGCTTGCAGCGGGATCTTGGAGAACTCCGCCTTGCGTACTCGCCCGATCTCGACTCCCGCGTCCTTATATTCCTTCTGCAGTGCGTCCGCGAACTGTTTGTACGACTCGTTCGCAACGACAGTTAGCGTCGCGATGCCGCGATCCGCAACACGTTCGTAGCCGCCTTCGCGCTGCGCGACCGGCAACCGTAGGCCTCGGCCCAGCGTCTGTCGCCGTTCCGTCTCCGCACCCATCTCACGCAACGTGCAGATCTGGAACACGTTCGGGTTGTCCCAGCCTTCCCGGAGCGCCGAGTGGCTGAAGATGAAGCGCACCGACTCGTTCTCGTCGAGCAGGCGTTCCTTCTGCTGCATGATCAGTTCGTATGCGTCGTCGTCAGCCTTCGTTGCGCCAGTGGTGTCCTGGAACGTGTCGGCGGCGCCCTTCTTTCCCTTGAGCACGGAGAAGTACCCGCGTCGTAGGTCGGCCGGATCTTGGGGCAGGAGTTCCTGCCACTGCTGGGACTTCGCCCGCTCCTCTCGGAACAGCTCGTCGAACCACTGAACGAATTGGCCGTTCGCATCGACGTTGTTAGCGCCCTCGCCTAGGAAGCTCTCGACCTTGTCGATGAAGAACAGGCTGAGCACCTTGATGCCCTTGGAGCGCAGCTGCGTTTCCTTGCGCAGGTGTTCCTTGATCGTCTCGCGGATCATCTCTTTGTAGATCGCACCCGAAGCTCCGCCGATGGCCTCGCCCTGATGCAGGTAGCCGGAGTGGAGCGTCAAGTCGACGAATGAAGGCTCCAGGCTCATCTCGTTGATGCGCCATCCCTCGTAGCGAGCGTTGCCCGTCAGGCGTGGATCTGACAGTTCCTGGTTCTGCTTGACGGTGACAACTCGCCGCTCGAGCGAGCCATCTGCTTTGCGGCACGACAGCTCGAGACGCGCAACCCAGCCCTTGTCGTTTCGGACATCGACGAGCTTTATGTAGGGGGTGGCATCAGCGCCCTGCTGCTGGACGTCGGCGACGACGATCTGCTTAACCAGACCGAGGTCGTGAGCATCGACGGGGTCGAGCCGGTAGACGACGTTGCGGAGTTTCTTGTGCGTAGCGCTGTATCGGAGCGTGAACACTGGATCGAGCTCGCCGACAGCCGACTGCGACAGCAACGACTCCATGTTTTGCGGCTCGTCCATGATGACGACTGGATGCGTCGCCTTGAGGTAGTCGATCGGCCGGAGGCCATTCAGCTTGTCACGGGTCTGATGCATGACGCGCGTGTTCTTATCGCCGCGTAGGGAGGCGATCGTCATCACCATGATCTGCACGTTGGTCGATGTCGCGAATGACTGCACCTCCTCTGCGTTCTGACCGCTATAAACGGACGGATCGAAGGTGATGTTGCGCTTCTTGTAAAGGTCTTCGAAGTGAGAGCGCATGAGCCGGATACTCGTGTTGACACCCTCGCGGATCGCCACACTTGGTACGAGGATGACGAACTTCGTGAAGTTGTACCGTTCGGCGAGCTCGAAGATCGTGCGGAGATACACGTAGGTCTTGCCGGTGCCCGTCTCCATCTCGATATCAAAGTCGAGCGCACGGTCGAACAGCTTCAAGGACACCTCAAGACCATTCTTGTCCTGCACACGCTGAAGATTTGCGAGGACCGTGTTGCGGTCGAGCACCAGGCGATTGCCAACAGCGCCAACTTCCTGAGACAGGTCAAGATCGAGCGCCGCGTTGCTCGACTCGTCGATTGCAGCGACCTGCCCGCGCAATGTGGTTTCTAGCTTCTCGGCGTCCTTCGGCTGGCCGTCGAAGAGGTCGACGACAGACTCGATCGCATCGAGCTGATACTGCTGGCTTGAATCGAACTCAAATCCGCTGCTCATCACGCAGTCCAGAGCTCGATGCCCTTGCTCTTGCAGAGCTGAGCCAGGTTGGTTTTGAGCTGGTCATCGCCCTGGAACGCGTCTTCCAGGACGATCAGTCGGGAAGGGTCTTCATCAACGATCGCGCGAAGCTGTTCGAGGGTCGGCTTGACATGTTCGTCGAGGTAGGCGAGGACGATGCCATCGCCGACCGATCGGAGGTCGAGGCCCGCCACGTCGAGATCGGCGATCGATTCGGTCAGCGAATAGCCCTGCTTGAGCAAAATCTCCGAAAGAAGATCATCCGCAGATGCCTCATTAGCGCTGCTCGATTCACGCAGATCGAACAGATGCTGCTCGAGCTCATTACGGTCGATATCGCTCGAGACCCGCCACTTCGAAAAATTAGTATCTGTGAGAACGTAGGCGCGGAAACCAGTGTCCTGAAGATCGTTGACTCCGCCCAGTCGATCTGCACGACCAGCGTCGAGCAACAACGCTGCGGTTTTGATTCGAGCACGCGAGATTGCGCTGATCGTGCGATAGCCGGCAGCATAAGCGTCAGTTCCGCTGACGACCGGCTCAGGCAATTGGACAAGGATTGAGCGCCTCGTTCCACCATCCTCAGCATTAAGCGCCATCACCGCGTGCGCAGTGGTCCCAGAGCCCGCAAAGAAGTCCAAAACGATTGCATCCGGATCGTCGTAGGTGACTGCGCGAACCAGCACACGAAGGAGACTCGACGGCTTCGGATTATCGAAATAGTCGCCGCCGAGCAACTTGATAACTTCTTCAGTGCCGTCCTCGTTCGTCCCTGCGCCATATGAGTCGGGAGTAAGAAGATTGTGCATCTTCTTGACCTCTCCACCGACTTTCACATGGTTCGGACGGAACGGGATCTTTGAAATTGTGATTTCCTCGCCGGCCGCGAGAATCTCGTCTACGCGACTCTGGCTATAGCGCCATTCTCCCTCAAGAGTAAAAGCATCTTTATTGAAACCATCCTCAATGGTGAGTTCATCTAGGAGCCGAGTCACGATTTTACCTTCGCTCATGTCCTGCGGCGCCACAACACCATCGGCCATTACGAATCGAACAGATCCAGCCGGGAACGTCAATTTCCCAAGCGAATTGCCGGCGTTATTCAGCGGATACTTTTTGCCTGCCGTCGTTGTGTCTACTGAGAAGGGAAAGGTGAACCTGCGATTGCGCGTAACACAGACGACATACTCCGTCATCGAACCGACATTACTGTGCAAGAACGATGGCTTTTTCTTCTTCTGTCGAATGAACGTGGTCGAGAAATTATCCTCGCCGAAAACTTCCTTGCACAGCCGTGAAAGGTTATCGATCTCATTGTCATCGATTGAGATGAAGATAACTCCATCAGCGGTCATAAGATTACGCGCGAGCTTGAGTCGCGGGTACATCATGTTCAGCCAGTTGGAATGGTAGCGCCCTTCGGTTTCAGCGTTGGACGAGAGCTTTTTACCTTCCTCGTTCACCTGGCGAGTCCAGTCGAGATAGGTCTCGAGGCCCTCCCTGAAGTTGTCCGGGTAGACGAAGTCGTTACCGGTGTTATAGGGCGGATCGATATAAATCATCTTGATCTTGGCGTGATAGTGCTTCTGAAGGACCTTCAGGACTTCGAGGTTGTCGCCCTCGATGAACACGTTCTTCGTCGTGTCCCAGTCTTTCGAGTTCTCGATATCAGGACGAAGTGTTGCCGTGGTGGGCTCCTGAGCAGCGCGCAGCGCACGCTTCTTGCCAGGCCAGAACAGACCGAAGCGTTCGCTACCGTCGGCCGCGTCGCCATCGAGCAGTTCCTTGAGCTTCTCCACGTCCACCTTGCCATCGGCGATGGCCTCGGGAATCAGATCGGCAAGCTGCGCTGCGAGCTCGGTCTGGAAGTTTGGGGTAGTAGGCGGTGTTTCGTGAATTTCGTCGCTCATCGGGTATTTCTCTTTCTCAGTTTGACAATGTCAGGATCTTTTGTGAATGCTCGGCGCTCGCGCGCGCTGCGGGTCAAGGGACGATCCGCCAGCGGATAGCGAAGAGATGCTCCGTACTCTGCGTTCCTTGGAGCGACTGCTCGATCATGTCGAGCTTTTCGTCGATCTCCGATTGAAGCTTCTTGCGGGCATCACGGAAGTCATCGTCGGCTTCGTCGGCGCGACGCTCCCATTTGCGCGCCTCGCGCTTGAGCTTGAGTTGATCCATCGGGTCATCGGCCTGGCGCGCAGCCTTGCGTGCGTCCTTCTCCTTGGCGCGGTACTCGCGGATCTTGCCCTCGTGCTCGGCCTTGCGGTCCTGCTGATTCCTGTAAAGCAGCTCTTCTTGCTGGTCGTAGTAGCGGGAGTTCCGCCCCTGAACCTCTTTCTCCAGCTCCGAAACACGGGCGTTGAGATGAGGTTCGAGCTGGTCAGCGGCGACCGAGGCCGGCTCTGCGCCGACCTGAAGGCAAGCGAGGTCGAGAATGTCGGCGACGTACTCCTCATCGAGGTAAACGCCGTGGTCAGTCATACCGCCGGCAAGCATGTACGACTCTGAGATGTCCTCGTCGCGTGCTCGCATGGTGAAGGTGAGGAGATCGACGTTTAGCTCGCCGCTCTGTCCCTGGAGCTTCTTGACAGCGTTCGTGGCGCGGGAGGATTGGCTGATAGAGAACGTAAGCTCGCGGGGCGGAGTCTGATGCGACTTGGCGGTCTCCGCGACGTGCTGTGCGAGCGGACTGGCGTACCGATACTGATGCGCGTTCGGTAGGGGCTTCGACTTGAAGAAGTACCGGCCCGGCTTTGCATCACTCGTTGGCGCTTCATTCAGGACGAAGGTGCGGCCGTCCTCGTCAAACGAAGCAACATCGCGGAGCTCGTACTGCGTGATCGCCAGCAAAAGACGCTCGAACTTGTTGAGCACATCGCCCGACTGCTCGTCGTATGCCTTTAACCGGTCCTGTACGTGCGGGTCGAGGTTGTCGAAGACTTTCGCCTTGGCGCTTGCCATCTCCTGCGAGATCTCACCCGCAAACTGATCCTCGAGTTCCTTGAACGCGGCATCAATCTCGCCAGCAGTCCTGCAGCGGGTGAGTATGTCACTGATCCGCTTCTCGAAGTCGAGTCCGTCTTCGACGGCGCCAAGCACCTCGTCACTTGCACCGAACACGCTTGAGAACAGTTGGAATTTGTTTGTCAGCAGCTCAAGGATGCGCTGCTCGGCGAGGTTGCCTTTATTGCTGAAGTTCACGACAACGACGTTGTGCTGTTGACCGTAACGATGCACGCGCCCGATGCGCTGTTCGACGCGTTGCGGGTTCCAGGGCAGGTCGTAGTTCACAAGCATCGAGCAGAACTGCAGGTTGATACCTTCGGCTGCGGCCTCGGTGGCGATCATGATCGTGCCGTGCTCGCGGAAGTATTCAACGAGCGCCTTGCGCCGGTCGACTGCCGGGATGCCAGTGATCAGGTCGCTGTCCTGGTTGGCCTTGAGCCAGGCGTTGTAAATGGCAGTTTGCTCAGGCGCGTTGTTGGAGCCGTTGAACAGTACGACACCCTCGCCGCGGCCAGTATCAGCGAGCGTTCGTGCGATGTACTGCTGCGTCTTCGTCGAGTCGGTGAAGATGATTGCCTTCTCGGCGGCGCCCAACTCTCTGAGTCGGTCGAATCCGAGATCGAGCGCCTCGTTCAGCTTCACGGCCTTCTGGTTGGCCGTGATCGAACGAGCCAAGGCGGCATACTCACGCAGCTCGTCGACCTCAGCACGCATCAGTTTGAGCGTCTCTTCGTTGAGCCTCGCGGAGCTTGGCTGAGCCGCAGTTGCTTCGGCTTCCTCGACGATCTCCTCGTCGACTTCATCATCGGCTTCGAAGTCCGCCAGGAAGAGGCCGCCTCGGTTGTCACGGCGCATTCCAGACGCCACCTCGTCGGCGAGGCGGTTGGCGATGTTCTCAAGGGTGCTCGCGACTGCGAAGGTCGACGAACCCAGACGTTTGCGAATGATGAGCGCCGAGAGGTGCCTCTGGCTCCCGGCGAACGCGAAGAGCTCGTCGCGTTGCAGGTAGTCGTTCACGAGATCGTAAAGCCGGACCTCTTCAGGCGAAGGCGTGAACTCGACCGTCAACGGCATGCGCTGCGTGAATCGAATGTACTTGTTGGCGTCCTTGCGAAGCGTGCGCTTCGAGATCGCCGCGACACGCTCGACCAGATCGTCGTCACCAGTCAGGTCACGGTTCTTGATATACCGCTCGCGGAAGGCATCAAGGGAGTAGAAGTAGTCCGGGTCGAAGATTGAGACCAGTCCGTAGAGCTCCTCGAGCTTGTTCTGGAGAGGCGTCGCGGTGAGCAGCACGGTCTTATGCGCACTCCGAGCTACATGCGAGACAGCCTCGGCCATTTTGGCTTTGCCGTTCCAGTAGCTTCGCAAGCGGTGTGCCTCATCGGCGACGACGAGATCCCAAGATTTGAGAAGCGATGTCTCGTGACGCAGTGCGAACTCGTAAGAGCAGATCAATACCTCAGCCGAGCGCGTCTCGGACTTGGCGAGCAGCGTGTCCTTCGTCTTCGCATCGATGATCGTCGAGGGAATCAGGAACTTCTCGAAGAGTTCCTGCTTCCACTGCTGACGCAGGCTCGACGGCGCGATGATGAGGATGCGCCGCTTTCGCTCGGCCCAGTACTGCGAGATGACGATTCCCGCTTCGATCGTCTTACCGAGTCCAACCTCATCCGCCAGGATCACGCCGGGCAGGAACGGCGTCTGCAAGGCAAACAGGGCAGCATCAATCTGATGTGGTTTTGGCTCTACCTGCGCGTCGAAGAGCAATCCGGCCAACTTGCCGACGTGATCGTTCGCGTAGCTGCGCTGCAGCTCGTGCGCAAAGTACTTCGACTGGTAGTCGCTGAGCATCACGAGTCGTGCCTAAGCGAGGCTGCCAATGACTCGTCGTCGAGCATGGTGAGTCTCCTACTCGGCGACACCCCCTGCGTCGCACATAACGACACTATCGGCGATCCAGCACCTTCCCGAGCAATCCTTCGTGAGGCGAGCGGCGCCCCTGGAGGGACTCGAACCCCCAACCGTTTCCTTAGGACGGAACTGCTCTTCCATTGAGCTACAGAGGCTGGCCCGTCGAGTCTACCGATCCCCCGGCGTCCGGTAGGTTCGCGACATGACCGTTCGGCGCGCAATCCCCGTGCTCGCCGCGACCGTGCTGCTGCTCGCCGGATGCGCCGGCCAGTCACCTCCGCCGCACGACAGGCCCGCTGGACCGCAGCTGCCGCCCGCCGGAGCCCAGCTCGATTACCAGCTCGGCGGCGCGTACGACCCACCCAGCGGCGTCGACATCGTGGTGCGCGACCGGACTGCGGCATCCGTCGACGACCTCTACTCCGTCTGTTACGTCAACGGCTTCCAGACGCAGCCGGGTGAGCTCGACGCCTGGCCCGACGAGCTCCTGCTCCGCGATGACGAGGGCGAGCCGGTCATCGACCCGGACTGGCCGGACGAGGTCATCCTCGACACCCGCAAGGCGGACGAGATCGCGGAGATCGTCGGGCCGTGGATCCGCGACTGCGCGTCCGACGGGTTCGACGCCGTCGAGTTCGACAATCTCGACACCTACACCCGCACCGACGGCGCGCTGCGCCGCGACGACGCGCTCGGCCTCGCGACCATGCTCGTCGACACCGCGCACGACGTCGGACTCGCAGCCGGGCAGAAGAACGCCGCCGAGGATGCTTCGCTCCTCCACTTGCGCGCCGGCTTCGACTTCGCCGTCGTCGAGGAGTGCGCGGCCTACGAGGAGTGCTCCGCCTACACCGAGGTCTACGGCGATCACGTCCTCGCCATCGAGTACACCGACAACCTCCCCCGCCCGTGGGACGAGGTGTGCGCCGACCCGGAGACACCGGCATCCGTCGTTCTGCGGGATCGGGATCTCGTCACGCCGGATGATCCGGGGTACGTGTTCGAGACGTGCGGCTGAGCGCCGAGGCTACTCGTCCGCGAACTCCGACCGACCGATGTACAGCGTCGTCAGCTTCAGCGCCTTAGCAACGGTGTCGAGGAAGTCCTCGTTCGTGAGGAACCATTCCTTCCCGACCTCACTGCGATTGAGGCCACGACGCCGCGGATTGCCATGCCCCGCGGTGTCGAGAAGCTGATGGAACATTCGCTCCGTGTGACCGAGCTCCGGCGTCTCGACGGAGTAGACGCGGAGGAGCGCGAGCGGCTCCGGCATGTGGGCTCGGGCTCCACTCGAGTGTTGCTTGATACGAGCGCTGACATCCTCGGCCCGCCCGACCTTGATGAGCGTGTTGCCCCGGGCCTGGTCGACGGGGCTCTCGAGGTACCACCCGTATGAGAACGCGTAGATCCCGGGAACCCCTCGAAGCCGCTCCAAAGTCGAGAGAGCGTCGCGTTCTTGCTGCTCGTTATCTTCAACCTCCTGGACGGTGGGCTCAGCGTCCGACTCGGCTGCCTCGACGGCTGATCGATGCGCCAAGAGAAGCTGCATGGCGTCGCGAGAGAGCACGTCACGCCCAGCCTTGACCAGAGAGTTCAGCGAACTGAGTGTCGCCTTTCGAAGCGTGGACCCACCTGGCACCTTTCCATGAAGCGCGGCGTTCGCGTACGTCCGATAGGAGTACACAAAACCAACGGTTGCGACATTGAGCTGCTGAGCGATCTCATCAGGCGCAAAGCCCTGCTCGTCTAGCCGGAACACCTCGCCGAGCCGTCCGTCGTTGTCTCGAATGAGGTTCGCAATCTCTTCCGTCGGACTCGGCGTCGACATTGCTTCGGCAGGTTCGTAGGGCATATCTGTCACAAGGCGAGGTTACGTCGTAGCTCTCATGGGGGACGGCCTACCCTCCGAACCGGTCACCCCGGCGGCTACAAACGTCACTGCACCCACGACAAGGAACCTGTCGCTGTCGAGCTCTCACCATTGCTCGCCCTCATCGACGGTTCTCGGAGAGCCAACCATTCCCGCCAGCAGCTACTCTGCGCGCAACTCAGCGCCTCGAGAGCGTCCCTGCGACGGCCCTCAGGTCTGCGACGAGAGCGTCGCGTTTCCCGGGCTGCGCCATCGACTGCGGTCCGGGATGCCAAGTGTCGACGACGCTCACCGGTAACCGACCCGACGGGTCGACGAACTTTCGCCATCCGCGCTGCGCGAATCGTCCCGATAGAACCACGACCTCCAACACCGGAAGTAACTGCATCAGCTCGCGCAGTGCAGCCGACCCTTCAGCGAGCTCGGCCGCGTTCGGCTTGACGGACGCGGGGCCGAGGTACCAGGGGACGATGTTCCAGGCGAGAAAATGATCGTGGAGCGCAGCAGCATCCCGCGCCAACCAGAGATTGGCGGCCGTCGCATCGTTGTTGTCGACCGAGATGAAGCCCGAACCGGGACGAACATTGCCACTGAGAGCGTTGGCCATTGGCCCCGGGGCCTCGAGAACGAAGAGCACGCGGGCATCGACGCCCGCCTCCGCGGGATCGAAGCGAGGAACGACGCGGCCGTCGGCGCGCTGCTCCAGATCCGACGCCCACTCGCGTAGGGGCTGGACACTCGGGATCGTCGTGAGCATCTCGAGACGCTCGTCGAGGATTTTCGCGGACCGAAGGCCTTTCGGTGCGGGGAGGAACATCGCCTCAGGCTAGTAGGCGCTCCCTCAGTCCCAGGCCCCCATGAGACCTCAAGGGTGCAGATCGACTCCTCGGGCCGCGCGCGAACCTCTCCCCCGACGCCCTCATCCGCGCGGCGCTCGACCCCATGGACGCCGACGGACCTGACGCGCTCTCGCTTCCTCCGCTCGCGCGCCGGGTTCGACTTCGCCGTCGTCGAGGAATGCGCGGCCTACGAAGAGTGCTTCGCCTACACCGAGGTCTACGGCGATCACGTCCTCGCGATTGAGTACACCGACAACCTCCCCCGCCCGTGGGATGAGGTCTGCGCTGACCCAGAGACGCCGGCATCCGTCGTTCTGCGGGATCGGATCTCGTCACGCCGGACGATCCGGGGTACGTGTTCGAGACCTGCGAGTAGCGCGACCTCTCGTTAGGTTTGAACGGAGAGAGCGAGGTCGTCGGACTTCCTGGCGCCGCTCGCCCATCGACCACACCGGCGGAAGCACCTCGCCACCAGGAGGCCACCCCACCATGACCACGGACCCCGCACCCGCGGCATCCACTCCCCTCACTCCGGAAACGCGCGGAACCACCACCGTCCCGTGGATCGCCGTCATCGCGTTCACGTTCATCGCGTGCGGGCTCGCGTGGCTCGTCACGCTCCCCCTCTGGCTGGGCGACGGCCTCGCCACCCCGGTCGCACCGTTGCTCCTGCCGGTGATGATGTTCACGCCGGCCCTCGCCGCGCTCATCATCACCCTGTTCCTGCGCCGCACCGCCGGACGGCGCGCTTGGCGCATGCTCGCCGTCGTCCCGATCAAGCCGCTCGGCCGCTTCTTCGGCCTGCTTGGCATCGGCCTCGCCATCGCCGTGCTCGTGCCGGTGCTCGCCACGTTCATCGCCGCCGCGACCGGAGCGTTGCAGCTCGACCTCGTGAACTTCTCGGGCTTCGCCGCAGCTCTTCAGGCGCAGCTCGACGCTGCCGGAACGCCGGACCTTCCGATCCCCGTCGCCACGCTCGTCATCACCCAGCTCGCCTTCATCCCGGTCGGCGCGGTGATCAACTCGTTCCTCGCGTTCGGCGAAGAGCTCGGCTGGCGCGGCTGGCTGCTCTCCGCCCTCCGCCCCCTCGGCACCTGGCCGGCCCTGCTCATCAGCGGCGCCATCTGGGGCCTCTGGCATGCGCCGATCATCCTGCTCGGCTACAACTTCGCCGAGCCCAACCTGTTCGGGCTCGCCCTCATGGTGATGGGATGCCTCAGCTTCGGCATCCTGCTCGGCTGGCTGCGCCTGCGGTCCGGCAACGTGTGGCCCGCTGTCCTCGGCCACGGTGCGTTCAACGCCGCCGCCGGGTTCGCGTTCCTCGTGTCTACGCCCGATCTGCAGCCGCTCGCCGCGTCACCGCTCAGCTGGCCGGGCTGGCTCGCGTGCGCCGCGGTCATTCTCCTGCTGCTGGCGCTCGGCCAGTTCAAGAAGTCCCGACTGCCGCAGACCGGCGCCTGACGCGCTCAGGCGTCGGGCGACGATCCCGACGGCGGCTCGTCGCTCTCGCGCTTCTTCCCCCAGCCGGTTTCGCGCCGCAATTGCACGAACCCGGCGGAGATGAGCACCAGCGCCACGACGATGAACAGCACCCGCACCCAGGCATTCAGGCCCGGGAACAGCAGGTTCGGCAGGGTGCCGGCGAAGGTCGCGCCGATGAAGTACCAGACCGCGACCGGAGTCTCGTTCTTCGGTTCAGCCATCGCGTGCTCCTTCCGTCCTCAACGACGGTAGGCGGCGGGCACCGCGGCACGCCTCCCCCGCGCGGCGGAGATCGCTACTCGGCGAGCTTCTGCTCGGTGTGGGCGATGCGCTCGCGGCGCCACTCCGCCGACGACACGTGCAGATCGCTGAGGGATGCCCGGCGGAACACGGCCTTCGCGACGCTCGCACCGACTCCGAGCAGCGACTCGACCGCCGCGACCGCGGCCTCCTCCGTCGTCGTGCCCGCGATCGCCGAAGCGATCTCGGGGAGGCGAGGGCCGGCATCCAGAATTGCCCGCTGCTCGAGGAGATCCGCCGCCAGAGCCGCCCGGTTCTGGTCCGATCCCTCCCAACGCTCGTTCGCCTGGGCATTCTTGACGGACTCCGCAGTCACCTGAATCTGCAGCGGCTCGGCCACCACCCGAAGCGGAACCAGCCAGGCATGCAACGTGTTCTCGCCCGGCACGACCGCCGCCCACGCATCCTCGTGGATATCGACCGGCACGCGCGCGTACTCGCCCGGGTCGAGCGGCACCGCCGGCATCCCGCCCGACGCCGCCCAGGTCATGAGCACCCTCGACTCGTGCGCACCGGTCACGGAGCCGACCACCTGGAACGAGTCACCGTCGGGTTCCCAGCGCTGACTGCCGGTGTTGACGACATCGATCACGAAACCATCCGGACCGGCATCCGGCCGGGCCACCGACGGCCACCGCAGAGCGAGGCCGCGACGGCGCTCGGCGTGACTGGCCCGCAGCCGCTCAGGACTGTCGACGAACCACACCTCCTCCCCCGGCCGCAGGTACGCAACCCACCACGATGTCCGCTCGGCGTCCAGCGGAGCTCCGACGACCGCCTCGTCGCCACGTTGCCGCAGCACCCGCCACCCGTCCGACACCTGCGCCTCGATGGGCTCCACTCCAAGCCGGGCGGCGAGATCGGCGAAGGGTTCACCCTCGCCGGACACAGCAGCAGGATCTACAGCGGAATGGCCGATACGCGGGAGCTCGTCGTCCGGGTTCATGCGGCCATGCTCGCACGACACTCAAAACCTAAAGGGTGTAGGTTAACTCCTCGTGCCCCGCGCGAACCTCTCCCCCGACGCCCTCACCCGGGCGGCGCTCGACCTCATCGACACCGACGGACCCGACGCACTCTCCATGTCGGCGCTCGCCCGCCGCGTCGGCGTGCAGACCGCCAGCCTCTACGCGCACGTCCGCGACCTCGCCGCGCTCCGAAGCGCCGTCCAGGCCGCCGTGTTCGACGAGCTCGCCGACGCGATCGGCGACGCACCCACGCTCCGCGACCTCGCGAACACGCAACGCGCCTACGCCTTCGCGCACCCGGCGCGCTGGGCGATGATCTCGCGGCCCGTCGAGCACAACGAGATCACCGGGCCGGCGGCATCCCGCATCTCGGCGCTCGTCGTCGGCTCGCTGGGCGACTACGCCCTTCCCGCGAGCGAGACCGTGCACGCGGTCCGCTTCGCGAGCGCCACCATCGCCGGCTATCTCGCCCTCGAAGCCGCCGACTCGTTCGCCCACCGCGACGAGACCACCGACGCCTCGTGGAACCGCGCCCTCGACGCCCTCGACCGCGCCCTCCGCACCTGGACCCCCAAGGACCCCGCATGATCGACATCACCCTCGACACCACGACCGTCCGCGGACTCGCCGAGCTCGACCCCACGAGCCGCGGCCTGCGGCTGCACCGCCTGCCCGCATGGGTGCGCACCCAGTACCCCGAGCCGCAACTGCTCGGCGTCGAGGCGCAGCCCGCCGGCGCGCGCATCGCGGTGCGGACCGCGGCATCCCGCCTCGAACTCGACCTTCACTCGACGCGCGCCACCCTGCGCGGACTCTCCCGTCGACGCGGACGCGTCGACGTCCGCGTCGACGGCGCCCTGCACGACAGCGTCGAGCTCGACGGCGGCGACACCCTCGACACCGACCCGGCCACCGGCATCCGTCAGCTCGTCGACGGACCCACGCAGCGCATCATCGTTGACGGACTCGACCCGCGCGACAAGCTCGTCGAGCTCTGGCTGCCGCACAACGAGACGATCGAGCTCATCGCGCTGCGCGCCGACGCACCCGCCTCCGCCGACCCGACCGACCGCGCGCGCTGGGTGCACCATGGCAGCTCGATCAGCCAGGGCTCCAACGCGACGCAGCCGAGCTCCACCTGGGTGTCGCTCGCCGCTCGCCGCGCCGGACTCGACCTGCGCAACCTCGGCGTCGGCGGCAGCGCGCAGGTCGACCCGTTCATGGCGCGCGTCATCCGCGACACCCCCGCCGACGTCATCAGCGTCGCGCTCGGCATCAACGTCGTGAACGCCGACGCGATGCGACTGCGCGCGTTCGTGCCCGCGGTGCACGGCTTCCTCGACACGATCCGCGACGGCCACCCCGACACGCCGCTGCATCTCATCACGCCGATCTGGTGCGGCATCCACGAGAACACCCCCGGCCCCGGCACCATCGACCCCGAGTCCTTCGCCACCGGCACGCTGCTCTTCGGCGCGGCCGGCACCCCCGGCGACACCGCCGGCGGACGCCTCACCCTCGAAGTCATCCGCGACGCCCTCGCCGATGTGTTCGCGCACCGCGACGACCCGAACCTGCACCTCATCGACGGCCTCGCCCTCTACGGCGAAGCGGATGCCGCCACCCACCCGCTCCCCGACCGGCTGCACCCGAGCCCCGAGGCGCATCGCCTCATCGGCGAGCGCTTCGCGGCGATCGCGTTCTGACTCAGGCGAAGGCCGCGATCTGCAGCAGGTTCCCGACCGTGTCGCTCAGCACCGCGGTCGTCACCGGCCCGTGGTCGATCGGCGGCTGCGTGAACTCGACACCGAGCCCTTGCAGCCGCTCGTACTCGGCCTGCACGTCGTCGACGCCGAGGACGAAGAACGGGATGCCGTCCTCGAGCAGCGCGTCGGTGAACGGCGGCACGGCGGGGTGGGCCTTGGGCTCGAGCGACAGCTGGGTGCCCTCGGGCGCCGCGGGGTCGACGACCGTCAGCCACCGGAACTCCCCCATCGGGACGTCGGCGGCCAGGGCGAAGCCGAGCTTCTCGGTGTAGAACTCGAGCGCGCGCTGCTGATCGTCGACGAACACGCTCACGGTCTGGATCTTCATGACTCTCCTGCGGGAAGGGGCCAGCGCTCCGAGATCTGAGCGAGCGTCCGGGTGTCGATGGTGTGGAACTTGAACTTTCCGCGACGCTCACTGTGCACAAGGCCCGCCTCTTCGAGAACCGCCAGATGCTGCGACACCGCCTGCCGCGAGTGCGTCACGCCGCGATCGGCCAGCCGCACGCACAGCTCGAACAGGGTCTGACCGTCACGCTCGGCGAGGTCGTCGAGGATCGTCCGACGCGTCTCGTCAGCGAGAGCCTTGTAGACGTCGCCCATGCGGGAAGTATAGGCAAGCACCCACTTGCCTATCAAGACTGCGACTGGCGAGCGGCGTCCCTCGTCGATAGCGTGCGGGGATGAGCGCTTTCCCGCCCCCGTCCGGACGGCGCCCCGCATCGGCGAGAAGCACGACCGCCCTCCTCCCGGCTCTTCTCGGAGCGGCATCGCTCGCCGGCTGCACCGTGAACATCGCGGAGCCCTCTCCGCCGCCGCCCGCGCCGACGGTGGAGACGGCACCAGTCGAGGAGACCGATCCTGCGCCGGCGCCGGCCCGTCTACCCGAGGCCTGCGCGTCCTCCCCCGCACGCGCTGATCTGGGCTCGCGCGACGGTGCGAACGGCGAGGTCTATGAAGAGGACGCGAACGGCCTGGCCACCGTCTACGCCGTCGCGTACAACGACACGTTCCAGGACATCGCAGGCCGCTTCTGCCTCGACAAGGATGAGTTGCGCCTGACCTACAACCACGGCGACGAGCTCATCGCCGACGAATACATCGCCCTCCAGCCGGAGTCGCGCGCCGACGCGCGCCGCGCCTCGGGATACAACTTCCCCGCGTGCCCGGTCTCCACGAACGACAATCCGCTCGTCGCTTCGATCAGCTGGTGGGCCGACGACGAGTCGGACAAGACGTATCAGGCGAACGTCCAAGGCACCCCACGCGACACCGGCGCCGCCCGCGGCGCGACGGGCGAAGTCCGCACGGATTCTGCGGGCGACCTCATCGACTACACCGTCGCCTCGAACGACACCTGGCGCGGCATCCGCGACCGGTTCTGCTTCGACTACTACTTCATGTGGTCGCTTACCGGGACCGACGAACCATCCGTTCTCCACCCCGGCGATGTCATCCCGCTGAAGCCGCAATTCCTCGAGCGCCCCGTGGACTGAGCTCGATCACGATCCCACCGGATAGTCGACGTACGCGAAACGCGATCCGTCCGAGGTCCAGCTGTTCACGTTGATCGTTCCCTGCCCGCCGAACACCGTCGCGACGGTCTCGGGGTGGTGCCAGTGCCCGTTCCGCACGAGGCGCAGCTCGACCTCGACATCCGCCGGATGCCCGTTCGTCCCGGGCGGGAAGCTGATGTAGACCGCATCGCGCCCCGTCGGCGACGGGTGCGGAAACCAGTTCACCCGGTCGTCGAACGTCAACTGCTCGAGACCCGAACGGTCGCGGCGCATCCGCGCGATCTGCGCATGCCCCGGCGCCTGGGAGAACTCCTCGGTGTTCAGGTAGATCCACGACCCGCCCGGCGACCACTCGCTGCCGTCGGCGACCTGACCCGTCGTCAGAGGGACGTCCTCCGAACCGTCGATCCGCGCGGTCCGCAGGTCGGCCGACAGCACCTCGCCGTCCTCGATCGAGAGCGCCGTGTACGCGATCCACGCGCCATCCGGGCTCACCCCGTGCAGGAAGTGCATGAACGGGTCATCCGGATTCGTGATCCGCACGCCCTCACCGCCGGTCCGGGGCGCCCGGTAGATCTGTCCGTCATTCGCGGACAACAGGATGTCACCCGACTTCGGCACCAGCACGTGATCGTTGTTGATGGGCGGGATGCCGGTGAACGGCACTTCGACGAAGTCAGCACCGCCGGCATCCGCGTCGATGGACCACAGCAGTCCGCCGCCGTTGAGCAGCAGACCTTCCGGCGCCCAGTTCGGCGCCTCGAGCAGGACCTCATCGGTCTCGAAGATGACCCGGTCGGTGCCGGTCACGACGTCGTAGACGTGGACGCGGCATCGCTGCCCGTCGAGGGCGAAGTCGCGCGGCGGGAAAACGGTGATGGCCATGCCTCACCGTATCCGGCCGTCAGTGGTCGGCGTCGAACTCTTCGTTCTGCGTGCGCATCTGCTGGATGTGCGCCTTCGTCATCTGATCCTTCGGCGTGCCCTGCGTCAGCGACCACTCCGGGTTGCTCTCGGGCCCGCCGAGCACGCACTCCTGGTAGTACTGGCCGAACTCGTTCTCGGCGAGGATCGTGACATACCAGTGCGGCGAGACGGACCGCTCGTACACGGTCGGCTGGCCGATCTGCGTGTCACCCGCGCTCTGACCCGTGCGGTGCTCTTTGGCGCACAGCGTCCCGGCCTGGCCGGCGGTCATGCCCGCGGCATCCGGGTCGCCATCAGGATCGGTGCCGTTCGGGGGTTCGACCGGACGCGTCGCGGGCGGACCGGCCGGCGGGGTCGTCGGCGAGACGCCCGGACTCGGGGTCGCCGGCGTCGGCTCACCGCTCGGCGTCGGGCTGGGAATCGTCGGGCTGGGGATCGTCGGGCTCGGCGACGACGCGCTCGGCGAGGGCGATGAGATCGTCGGCGTCGGGGACGGCTCGGGAGCGCAGCCTGCCAGCATCAGCGCCGCGATCGCCAGCGCACCCGCCACCAGAGTCGTCTTGCGTGCCACGGTGTCCTCCGTCTCGTCGACAGGTCAACCATCTCACCCGCGGCGGGCCGCCGACGACCGCACCGCCGATCACCCCACCCGCGCCGCCACGATCCCGCCGTCGATGCTGACCACCTGACCGTGCACGTACGCGGACTCGTCCGACGCGAGGAACCGCACCGCGTGCGCGATGTCGATCGGCCGCCCCGGCTCCCCCGCGGGCGAGACCGCCGTCATCATCTTCAGGATCTCGAGTGCCGCCGCGTTGCCGGGGGTGAGGATCGCTCCCGGCGCGACGGCATTGACCCGCACGCCGCGGGGACCGAACTCGGCGGCCCACGCCTGGGTCAGGTGCTCGAGCGCCGCCTTCGTCGCCGGGTACAGCCCGACGTTGGGCGTGCCGATGTGCGCCATCCACGAGGTGATGTTCACGATGACGCCCGACCCGTGCGCGACCATCCCGGGAGCGAGCGCGCCCACCAGGTCGTGCGGCACGCGCACGTTCGTCGCGAGGAGTGCGGCCACGTCGTCGTCCGACAGGTCCGGCGTCGGACCGATCGGGAAGATCCCCGCATTGTTCACGAGCACGTCGACACGGCCGCCCAACGCCTCGGTCGCCTGCGCCGCGAACGCCCGCGCGGCGGCGGGACTCTCGGCCAGGTCGCCGGTGACGACGGATGCCGCGCCCCCGCCGTCCGCGATGGCCGCGGCCACGGCTTCGGCACGGCCGACGTCGCGACCGTGGACGACGACATGCGCGCCCGAGGCGGCGAGCACGTGGGCGATCGCCTCGCCGATGCCGCTCGAGGATCCGGTGACGATGGCAGTGCGACCGGCGAGGCGCTGGTCGCGAGGAAGGGTGAGGAGGTTCGTGGTCATTCCTCCACCGTGACGGGCGGGCGCCCGATCGGGTTGCCTGATCCGGTCGGATGCTTGCCGGTTCCCGGTCGTGGCGACCCTGCCGGAGCCGGGAGGCCCGGCATCCGCTTCAATGGGCACATGGACGAGCGGACCCGGACGAGCCTCGACCGCGCCGCGGACCGCGTGCGACGGCACATCGACCGCGTCGCCGCGGCCGAGTCGCTCGGGCTGATCCTGGGTCGCACGAACGCCCCGAGCCCGACGATGTTCGTGCAGTACAAGCCGTGCGTCTCGGTCGTCCTCGCGGGGCGCAAGGTCTCGGGCGACGACTCCGCGGCGGGTGAGGAATGGGGTCCTGAGCGCTTCCTCATCACGCCCGTCGACCTGCCCCTATTCGCCCGTGTGACCGAGACCGGGCCGGCGGGCGACTTCGTCTCCGTCAACTGGCGGATCGACCCCGCCGTCGTCGCCGAGGTCGCCGGACAGTTACCGCTGCCCGCCGCGCCCGAAGCGCCAGAGCGGCTCGGCACCATGACGGCGGAGATCGCCGACGTCGTCGACCGGATGCTCGCGCTCCTCGACGCCCCCGCCGAAGCCGGCGTCCTCGCGCCGCTGCTGAACCGCGAGCTCATCGTCCGCCTCCTGCAGAGCGACCAGGCCGCGCGCGTGCTCGCCGCGGCGACCCACGCGAACGCCGACATCATCACCGCCGCGATCACGACACTGACCCGCCGGCTGGCCGAGCCGTGGACGCTCGGCGCGATCGCGGCATCCGTCGGCGCCAGCCCGACCACGGTGAGCCGTCGCTTCCGCGAACTCACCGGCCTCACGCCCATGCGGTATCTGAAGCGGCTACGCCTCGGCGAGGCACGACGCCTGCTGATCACCGATGGCGACACCGCCGCGCAGGCCGGCGCCGCTGTCGGGTACGTCAGCGCATCGCACTTCTCGCGCGACTACCGCTCCGCGTACGGGCGCTCCCCGGCATCCGACGCGACCGACCTGCGGGAGCGGATGCGGGCGAGCTGACGCTCACGCCTCGGCCGGCGTCTGCCCCTTCTCGGTCGCGTTGAACCAGCCGAGCCAGCCGGCATCGGTCTTCACGACCTCGTACGGTCCGCAGGCGAACACGGTCGCCGGCAGCGGCTCGCCGAGGCTGCCGTACCGGCTGTCGAAGGGCAGACCACGGCGGTCCATCTCGGCGCAGTCCTCGAGTTCTCCGCCCTCGACCGATATGACGGCGTTGGTCTCGTTGGTCGTCGCGGTGTTCTTCACGGACGTCGCGCCTGCGGGGATCCACGCGGGCATCTCGACACCGACCCACCCCTCCGCGGCGGCGGCGCGATCGGCGAACTCTTCGGAGTGCACCTTCTCGAGAGTGTCCATCGGGTTGCAGGCGGCGAGCGCGAGCACGAGCAGAGGGGCGACGAGGCCGGCGGCGGCAGCGAGACGGAGACGAGTGTGGGTCATGACTCGAGTCAAGCCGTGCGGCCTCACGGGCGAATCGGCCCGCATGATGATCCGGGGTACGCCGCGGGGATGATGTGCGAACCTCCGTAAGCCGTGTGAGTGCGCGGGAATGGTGTGTCAGCGGTTGCGGCGGCATCCGATTCTCGGCATCGTTGCCCGCTCACGCCCGCAATCCACGGAAGGGAGCATCATGCTCACTCTCACCGAGAACGCCAGCACCGCCGTCAAGAGCCTCGCCACCCAGATCCCCACCGAGACCGGTGGACTCCGGATCGCCGAGGCCGCAGACCCGCAGAACGGGTACGCACTGTCTCTCGCTCCCGCTCCGGCCGACGGCGACACCGTCGTCGAAAGCGATGGAGCTCGCGTGTTCGTCGCGCCGACGGCGAGCGTCGCGCTCGACGACCGCATCCTCGACGCCCGTCTCGAAGAGGACGGATCGGTCGGCTTCGCGCTTGCGCAGGCCGTCTGACCAGACGCTTCTCGAAAGCCTCGGACCCGCGCGGTCCGGGGCTTTCGTGCGCTCAGAAGCGCGTCCCGCGTCTCAGAACGAGGCGCCGATGCGCTTCTGCAGCTTTCGGAGGTTGGTCGATTCGGGGATGGTCCACTCGGCGGCGCCGCCGTCGAACTCGATGCGGACCACCTGAGCTCCCTGCTGAATGTCGTCGAGGTACGACATGCGAAGCGGCTGCGGCGCGATGGCGACGCCCGTGAGGGTCACGTCGTTGATGGCGATCGTGCGATGGTCGATCGCCACCTCCCCGCCCACGTCCTCCCGCGACGACAGACCCTCGATCTCGCCGCGTGTCAGCCGGATCCGGCTGTGCACGTGCCGCGGACCCCGCCGAACATCGCCGACGGCCACGAGCGCGTCGCCGAGTACCTCGAAGATCTCAGCCAGCATGCGACGATCATGGCACGTCGCTCCGCGCGCGTCAGGCCATGCGCTCGACGCGCTGCTTAGCCTTCGCCGGCGCCCGAAGCGTCCGCACCGACGCGGCGATGCACGCGCCCGACAGGACCAGCACGGCCACCGCACCGATCAGCATCAGCACGCCGAGCACGACGACCGGCATCGGGTTCGTGATAAACAGCACCCCGAGGATCGCGAAACCCGCCGCGACGACGAGGAACACGAGGCTCATGAAGATCGCGATGAACGCGCCCGAGCCCATCTGCTTGCGCTGGACCGCGTCGTTCCGCTGCGCCTGGTTCGTCATGATGCCCTCCGACCGGTGAAAGTCCTCTCACGGTAACCGCGCCCATCGGCTTCTCCCCAGGGCTTGCGCAGCGCGGTCCACATCGCAAGGGCTCCTGTCCCTGTCACAATGGAGCCGTGCGTCCGTCCCGAGTCTCCCGCGTCGCTCGCGGTGCACTCGCGGCATCCGTCGCCACCTGGGCGGCACTGCTCTCGCACGTCGCCGGCGGCGGACAGGTCCCCGGCTGGCTCGGCATAGCCGTCCCCTTCGCCCTGTCCCTTTTCGTCTGCACGGCGCTCGCAGGGCGACGCCTCTCGCTCCCCCGCCTGGCGCTCGCGGTCACCGGCAGCCAGCTGCTGTTCCACACCCTCTTCGTGATCGGCACGATCACCCCGTCGGCGATGCCGCACGAGCACCACATGGCGTTGATGACGGATGCCGGGAGCACCGCCGCGGCGATCTGCGCCGACCCGCTCATGTGGGCCATGCACGGCCTCGCCGCCGTCCTCACCATCGCGCTGCTGCACCGCGGCGAACGCGCGGCGCAGCGCCTGCTCGCCGTCGCGGCCGAGATCGCCCGGTGGGTGCGCCGCCGAATCCTCACCGCCGTCCTCGCTCTCGAGGCCGTCGACCGTCCGACTCCGGCACCCGCGTCCGCTGACGTCCCGGTGCTGCGATCGGTCGCCGTCCGTGTCGCGGCCGGCCGCGGTCCCCCGCGCGCACTCGCGATCTGACGCGCGCCGCCGGTCCGCTCTCGACGGGGGATGCCGCGGTGCGCCGCGCCGTGTCATCGGCGCGCCCTCTTGCCGCACCCTTCTTCTCGAAAGCAATCATGACCGCCACCCTGCCCACCCCACCCGCCACCGCCCGACCCGCCCGACGACCCGGCTGGTTCGGCGCCTTCCTCGTGCGTCTGCACTTCTACGCCGGCATCCTCGTCGGACCGTTCATCCTCGTCGCCGCGCTCAGCGGCGCCCTCTACGCCCTGTCCCCGACGATCGAGCAGGCCGTGTACGCGCGGCAGCTGCACGCGCCGATCACGGACACGCAGGTCAGCCTCGGCCAGCAGGTCGAGATCGCCGAAGCGCACGTCGGTGACGCCGCGACCTTGTCGGCCGTGCGGCCCGCTCCCGAGCCGGGCGACACGACGCGCGTCATGTTCTTGCAGGACGGCCTCGGTGAGAGCGAGTCGCGTGCCGTGTTCGTCGACCCCGGCACCGGTGAGGTCCGCGGCGACGAGACCGTCTACGGTACGAGCGGATCGCTGCCACTTCGCACCGCGATCAGCAACACCCACCGCAGCCTCGGGCTCGGCGACCCGGGCCGCCTCTACAGCGAGCTCGCGGCATCGTGGCTCGGCATCGTCGTCGTCGCCGGGGTGATCATGTGGGTCATCCGCATCCGCACGGCGCGCACGAAGAAGGATTTCGTCCGGCCGGCGCGCGCCTACACCGGGTACCGACGCTTCTTCAGTTGGCACACCTCGCTCGGAATCTGGATCGCG
Source organism: Microbacterium aquilitoris (assembly GCF_031932285.1). Classification (NCBI taxonomy): domain Bacteria; kingdom Bacillati; phylum Actinomycetota; class Actinomycetes; order Micrococcales; family Microbacteriaceae; genus Microbacterium; species Microbacterium aquilitoris. The sequence goes on along the minus strand of NZ_JAUZVT010000002.1, from coordinate 387,327 downwards.
CTCGGCGCGGTGTTCCTCTCTGCGACGGGGATCACGTGGTCGACCTACGGCGGACAGAACGTCACGAACCTGCGCGCCGCGCTCGACTGGACCACGCCCGCCGTGTCGACGAGCCTCGGCGGAGCGGCCGGCGGCGGGGATGAGCACGCGGGGCACGGCGCGGCATCCGCTGCACTCACCGTCGACCCGAACACGTTCGACGACGTGCTCGCGGCGGCCCGCAAGGTCAACATCGATACGGGGATGGTGCAGATCACGCCGCCCGCCGCGGCCGATCAGGCGTGGAAGGTGCAGGAGATCGACCGCGGCTTCCCCGGCCATCTCGATGCCGTCGCGATCGACGGCACGACGCTGCAGACCGTCGACCGTGTCGACTTCGCCGACTTCTCGCTGCCGGCCAAGCTCGCCTCGTGGGGCGTCGCGATCCACATGGGCGTCATGTTCGGACTCGCGAACCAGATCGTCATGTTCCTGCTCGCCCTCTCGATCGCCGGCATGGTCGTGCTCGGCTACGTCATGTGGGTCAAGCGGCGGCCGACCAAGGCCGCACGGGTCGGGATGCCGCCGCGGCGCGGCGTGCTCGACGGTGCCCCCTGGTGGGGCGTCACGGCCGTTGTCGCGGGCGGCGTGCTGGTCGGGCTCGCGCTGCCGCTCGTCGGGTGGACCCTCGCCGCGTTCGTCGTGGTCGACGTGATCGTGGATGCGGTGCAGCGGCGGCGCGCCGCGGCGGGGTAAGGCGCGGCCCCGAGATCAGCGGGTCAGTACCAGGTGACGCCGGCCCAGCACGCCGGGCCGGCGTCAGCCTTGGCGGCCCTTGAACCGCGGGTTGAGCTTGTTGATGACGATCACCCGCCCGCGTCGGCGGACGACCTGCGCGCCGGGTTGCTTCTTCAGGGACTTCAGGGACGCTCGGACCTTCATGACACACTCCTAATTGAGAACGGTTATCATCAAGGCTACACACGCCGGGATGGAATGAGGTGTCGGATGATCGAGACGGACGTGATCGCCGTGATGGGAGCATGCGGTCCCGAGCGGGCGCGCTACGCGGCGCGATTGAGCCAGGCGACGTCGAGGCCCCTCCTCGCGGCATCCCGACTCGCCCCGCAGGACCCGGGGTCGAGCGCAGCAGCCTTTCTGCCGTGGCTCGACGTCGGGAGCGGTGTCGTGGCCGAGTTCCCGTCGGATGCCTCGATTCTCGACGTCATCGGGACGCTCGCCGAGCGCGGCAGCGGGCTGCGCCTGCGCAGCGTCGTGTGCGTCGTCGATGCGCCCCACCTCCTCGACGACCTCCGACGCGAGACCTACGCGGGATCTTCCGAGGTCGACGACAGCGGGATGCCGCGCACCCGCTACACGGCTCACGCCCTGCTCGCGGTGCAGCAGCTCGAGTACGCGTCGACGATCATGCTCGTGAATTGGTCGGGACTGTCGACTCCGGACCTCTCGATCACGATGGCGCTGGTCAGCCACCTCGCCCCGTCCGCGCGACTGCGTCTGCATCAGCCGGCCGTCGATCTGCTGCCCATCGCACCGATCCCGATTCGCTCCCACCAGGACGCGCCCGGATGGGTGCAGCTGCTGAACGGGGAGTTCGCGCCGCACATGACCGACCCGCGGATCAGCGCCCTGCGGTACGAGAACGTCCGCCCGCTGCATCCCGGACGTCTGAACACTCTGCTCGACGAACGGATCGAGAGCGGGGAGTTCGGCTCCGTCATCCGCTCGGCGGGGTTCTGCCGCTTCGCGACCCGCTCGAACGTCATCGCGCAGTGGGATCACGTCGGGTCGATGATCGCCTTCTCGCCCGTCCAGGTGGACGACGGGATGGCGGAGGCTGAGGGGCTCCTCGCCGTCGGCGAGGACATCGCCTTCATCGGGCTCGATCTGCACCACCGCGCGCTGCGCGCCGCCCTCGACGAGACGGCGCTGACCGACGACGAGCTCGCGGCGGGACCGTCGGCATGGGCGACCTTCGAGGATCCGTTCCCGACGTGGCAGGTCTCCCGCAGCAGGGAGTGATCAGACAGCCCGTCGCTTGTCGCGCTCGACCTCGACGGCGGCGCGACTGCCGACGCGTGCGCCGTAGAGGACGCAGGCGAGCACCACGACGGATGCCCCGATCACCACGATCGAGAGGGACTCGGTCGGCACGGGCAGGAACGCGCAGAGCCCGGCGACCAGGGCAGCGACCCCACCCCAGACCGTGGGACGCTTCGCGCGGATGTGGGCGGCGAGCCATGCCTCGTCGCTGGCCATCGTGCTGGGGATGCGGATCCCGGCGATGTGGTTGCGCGTCAACCGCCCCGACGCTGCTGCGGTGGCGACCCAGATGAGCAGGACCCCCATCGCCGCCAGCAGGATCAGAATCGTGAATCGAATGCCCAGGTCGTCCATCACGACAGCCTAGGCAGGTCACTGGAAGTCCCTCGACCGGTGCGTCACTCCCACTCGCAGGTCCTCGAACCCGTCAGCGACGAGGTTCGTCACACCCTCGGGCGAGCGCTCGAGCATGCCGCGCGCGATGAGGGCGGGACTGTCGCGCAGGATGCGCCGGTATCTGTTCCACACCCCGACCGAGCAGATCACGTTCATGACGCCGTGCTCGTCTTCGAGGTTCAGGAAGGTGATCCCGGATGCCGTCGCCGGCCGCTGCCGGTGCGTCACCAACCCTGCGACCTCGATGCGCCGACCGATCTCATGCTCGCGCATGCCGCACGAGGTGATCACCCCGCGCGCGTCGAGCTGCGAGCGGTAGTGCGTCAGCGGGTGGTCGTCGGCCGACACCCCCGTCGCCCACAGGTCGGCGGCGAGCACGTCGTAACTCGACTGGTCGGGGAAAAGCGGCGGCTGCACCGACACCAGCGATCCCTCGAGGAACTCCTGCCGGTCCTGCGCGGCATCCCCCGCCAACCAGATGCCTTCGCGCCGCGTGATCCCGAGGCTCTCGAACGCGCCCGCCGTCGACAGCGCCTCGAGCTGCGCCGCCGTCGCACCGGTGCGCCGCACGAGATCGCGCAGGTCCCGGTACGGACCGGATGCCTCCCGCTCCGCCACGATCTTCGTCGCCAGCGGCACCCCGATACCCGTGACCGAGGCGAGCCCCAGCCGCACCGCGAAGTTCCCGTCGCGCCGATGCGCCGCCGATTCGTCAGGCAGCGACCGGTCGAACTCCGGCACGGGCGGCTGGATGCGGTCGGCGCACGAGTCCCGGCCCGTCGGGTCGCGGCGGTAGGTCGCCCCCTCCGACACCGGCTCCAGCCCCGCCTCCACCCCCGACGCGTGCAGGTCGGGACGCCGCACCTCGACCCCGTGCCGTCGCGCGTCGGCGGTCAGCGTCGCGGGCGAGTAGAAGCCCATCGGCTGCGCTCGCAAGAGCGCCGCGAGGAACGCCGCCGGGTAGTGCAGCTTCAGCCACGACGACGCGTACACGAGCAGCCCGAACGACAGCGAATGGCTCTCGGCGAAGCCGAAGTTCGCGAACGCCTGGATCTTCACGTAGATGTCGTCGGCGGCCTTACCCGTCAGGCCGTTCCGTTCCATCCCCTCGTACAGCTTCTTCTTCAACGAATCAATCCGCTCGATCCCGCGCTTCGATCCCATCGCGCGGCGGAGCAGATCGGCATCCTCCCCCGACAGATCGCCGATCGCCATGCCCATCTGCATGAGCTGCTCCTGGAACACCGGGATGCCGAGGGTCCGCTCCAGCACCGGCTTCAGCTTCGGGTGCGCGTACGTGATCGGCTCGTCGCCGAGCTTGCGACGCACGAACGGATGCACCGCGCCGCCCTGGATCGGCCCCGGTCGGATGAGGGCGATCTCGACCACGAGGTCGTAGAACTTCCGCGGCTGCAAACGGGGCAGAAGCCCCATCTGCGCGCGGGATTCGACCTGGAACACCCCGATCGAATCGGCGCGACACAGCATGTCGTAGACCGCCGCTTCCTCCTTCGGCATCGCATCGAGACTCCACCGCTCCCCCGTCGCCACCTCGATCATGTCGAAGCAGTACTGGAGAGCGGCGAGCATCCCGAGCCCCAGCAGGTCGAACTTCACGAGCCCCATCCACGCGGCGTCGTCCTTGTCCCACTGGATGACGGTGCGGTTCTCCATGCGCGCGTGCTCGATCGGCACGACCTCGCCGACCGGACGATCGGTCAGCACCATGCCGCCCGAGTGGATGCCGAGGTGCCGAGGCGCTTTCAACAGCTCACCCGCGTACGCGATCACCCGATCGGGGATGTCGTGGTTGCCCGGGGTGTCGAGCATCGCACCCCAGCGCTCGACCTGCTTCGACCAGGCATCCTGCTGCCCCGGCGAATGCCCGAGCGCCTTCGCCATGTCGCGGATCGCGTTCTTCGGCCGGTACTGGATGACGTTCGCGACCTGCGCCGCTCGCTCCCGTCCGTAGGTCTCGTAGACCCACTGGATGATCTCCTCGCGCCGGTCCGAGTCGAAGTCGACGTCGATGTCGGGCTCCTCATCGCGGAGCGCGGACAGGAACCGCTCGAACGGCAGGTCGTAGAAGATCGAGTCGATCGCGGTGATGTCGAGCAGATAGCAGACGGCGCTGTTCGCGGCGGACCCCCGCCCCTGACACAGGATGCCGCGGCGCCGCGCCTCTTGCACGATGCCGTGCACGATGAGGAAGTACCCCGGGAAGTCCTTCTGTTCGATGACGCCGAGTTCCTTCTCGATGCGCGCACGGTTCGCATCGGTGGCATCCGGGTACTTGCGAGGCACGGCCTCCCACACCAGGTACCGCAGCCACGTCATCGGCGTGTGCCCCTCGGGCACCTGCATCTTCGGCAGCGCGGGCTTGGCCCGTCGCAGCGGGAACGCGAGCGCGTCGGCGAGCTCGACGGTGCGCTCGACCGCGCCCGGATACCGCCGGAACCGCCGCGCCATCTCGGCCCCCGACCGCAGGTGCGCGCTGGCGTGCGAAGGCAGCCAGCCGTCGAGCTCGTCGAGCCCGCGGTTCGCCCGCACCGCCGCAACCGCTGCCGCGAGGTGCACCTTCTCGGGCACGGCGTAGTGCACGTTGTTCGATGCGACGGCCGGAAGCCCCCGCTCGGCGGCGAGCGCGGCGAGCACGTCGTTGTCGCGCGAATCCGTCGGTGCGCCCTGATCGATGAGTTCGACGTCGACCCGCTCGGGCCCGAACAGGTCGACGAGCCGGTCGAGCTCGTACGCCGCGGCGGCCGGCCCGTCGACGGCGAGCGCCTGCCGGACGGCGCCCTTGCGGCATCCGGTCAACACCTGCCAGTGCCCGCCGGCCCGATCGGCGAGGTCGTGCAGGTCGTAGACCGGGCGCCCCTTCTCGCCACCCGACAGCTGCGCGTGCGTGATCGCTGCGGCGAGCCGGTGGTACCCCTCCTCGCCGCGGGCGAGCACGAGCAGGTGCCGTCCGTGCGGGTCGGGCTCGCCGTTCTGCGGACCGGGAAGACCCAGCGACAGCTCCGCCCCGAACACGGTCTGCAGCTGCAGGTGCTCGGCCGCCTCGGCGAAGCGGACGATGCCGTAGAACCCGTCGTGGTCGGTGATCGCGAGGGCGTGCAGGCCCAGGCGCTCCGCCTCTTCGACGAGATCCTCGGGCGAGGACGCCCCGTCGAGGAACGAGAACGACGAGTGCGCGTGCAGTTCGGCGTACGGCACCGCGTCGAGTGGCCGCTCGATCTCGGGTGTGCGGTACTTTCCACGCTTGTGCGACCACGCCGGACTGTCGCCGCCGTCGGTGCCCGCCGGTGCCCCCTCGGGTCGCCGCCGGTCGCTGAGGATCCGTTCCATCTCCGACCACGAGACCGACGGGTTGTTGCCCCACCCCATTAGTCGTACCTGCCCTCGGCGTGCCAGACGCCCTCCTCGCACACCAGCAGCCACGCGGTCTCGGCCTCGTCGACCACCTGGAACCGGTGCGCGCGACGGGTGCGCGCGGCATCCCACCCCCGCTCCATGACGGGCCAGGGTCCTGCCCACGAGGCGATGCGACGCGGATGCCGGGGCCTCCGCGCCCCCGATGCGTCCGGCGCTCCCGGCAGGATCAGCGCGATCGGCTCGGCCGTCAGCTCGCCGCGGCCGTCGACGGCGACCATGTCGTCGTCGCGATCGATGACGGCGACCGGGACCGGCTCGGGGAAGACGGTCGCTGGCAGCGGGTCGGGCAGGCTCCCCGGCCACGGCCGCGCCCGCTCGGCGATGACGGCGCGGTCCCCCCACGGCACGAGCACCTGCCGTTCGGCGAGCCACCGTCCGCCGCCGACCTGCGGGGTGACGACGCCGGTATGTCCGAGCATCGCCTGCACGCGCGAGAGCGCCGAGTGCACGCGCTCCTCGGGCCCCGAGCCGAACAGACCTGTCACGTGATGGGATGCCGCGTCCACCTTCTCGGGCACGATCCGCACCTTCGCGACGGCGCTCTTGAGCCCTCGCTCCGCGAGCTGCCACCGCACCCGGTCGACGACCGCGGCCGCATCGAACGCCCCCGGATGCAGCCACACCCGCTCACTGTGGTCGCCGCGATCCCCCGTCAGCGCGACGCGCAGCTCGGTGCAGACGAGGTCGACGGCGCCGAGCCCCGAGATGAACTGCTCCGCGGCGAGACGGATGCCGAACGCCACCTGATCGGCGATCTCGAGCGGCGGCTCGAAGCTGACCTCACGCTCGAGCTCGGGCGGCGGCGTGCGCGGCTGCACGGGCTGCGAGTCGAGCCCCGACGCGAGGGCGTGCAGTCGCGCCCCGCGGGGTCCGAGCCGTTCGATGAGCCGGGCGGGCGGCAGTGCGGCGAGTTGACCGAGGGTGTGGATGCCGAGACGCGCGAACAGGCTCGCGACCGACTCGTCCTCGAGCGCCGTCACCGGCAGCGGCGCGAGGAACGCGGCAGCCGCCCCCGGCGGCACGATCCGCATCGGGGCGTCCGGGCCCGTGGTGCGGGCGGCCTGCTCCGCCGTGAACGGACCATCCCCCACCCCCGCGCGCACATCGTTCACGCCGAGCTCGGCGAGCGCGCCGGTGAGCGCCGTCGCCGCACCCGCCTCGCCGCCGTAGAACCGCGCGGGGCCCTTCACCCGCAGGGCGCACAGCCCCGGCTCGCGCAGCTGCACACCCGGGGCGATCTCCTCGAGCCGGGCGATGAGCGGGGCGAACGTGCGGTGGTCGCGCGCGTCGTCGGCGTCGACGACCTGGAGCTGCGGGCATCGCGCCTGCGCGTCGCGGCGCCGCATCCCCCGCCGCACCCCGTCCGCCCGCGCAGCCGGCGAGGTCGCGGCGACCATCCCCTTCGCGAAGACGGCGATCGGCCCCTCGGCCTCGGCGAGCCCCTCGAGACCCAGCGCGACCACCGGCCAGTCGGGCACCCAGACGACGAGGCTCCGCACCGGCTCGATCCCGGTGTCGACGAGTGCGGGATCCATCAGCTCACCGCCCGCATCGGCAGGTCGACCACCGGGGCGATGGGCTGCTCGCGCACCGCGATCGCCCCATCGGGGGCGGGCAGCAGCATCCGCGACGACCGCGGCACCGGAAAACGCCGGCTCGTGACCGTCACGGTCAGCTCCCGATCCGACAGCACGCCGTAGCCGTCGCCGAGGCCCGACCACCGGGCATCCGTCACATCGATCATCGCCTCGGTCTGCGGCCACGGCCCCTGCACGAGCAGCACCACGCCGCGCTCGCGCATGCGCGCCGCGAGCCGCGAGATCTCGGCATCCTTCGCCCGAGTCGGCGGCCGCACCGCGACGACCGGCAGCACGTCGGCGATCGTCGCCGTCACGGCAAGCCAGCGCGGACCCGGCTCGGGGATCAGCACGAGGTGCGACAGGTCGACGCCCGCCTTCTCGGCCGCCTCGGCGCCGAACCCCGGCATCCCGACCACCCCGCACCAGCTGCCGGTCTGCGACGGCTGCGCCAACAGGCCGAACAGCAACGACATCGAGCCGCCGATCGAATACGACGATCCCGGCCGCAGCCCCCCGCCCGGCAGCAGTTCGGCCAGGGCAGGATGGGTGGGAAGGGGCGGCGCCTCGAGCTTGCGCCCCTGGATTTGAGCCATCTGCGCGCGCAGCCGCTGCACCTCTTGGGCGGTAGCGGTGTCGCGCACGATGGATCTCACCTCGACATGGTAGAAGCTTTGTTCGAACGACTCAAGCCGTCTACGTCGAAGATACGCACGGGTTCCGACATCGCCCGCGCCCGCTTTCCCCCACTCCGAACGAGCGGATGCCGAGCCTCAGTCCACCTGCTCACCCTGAACGGCGTCGAGAACGCTCTGCCACTCCTCGGCGTACGCACCGACGCCCGTCGCATCCGTCGCCATCGAGGCCAGGCCCGGCGCGAGTCGCTCGATGAGGCCCGGTCCGATGCGACCGGGTCCGAGCGCGCCGAGGTGGGCGCGCATACCCGCGGTATCGAAGACCGGGGTGTACGGCGTCCGTGACGGTGCCCCCTTCCGCGGCGTGAAGAGTCGGACGCTCTTGTGCGAGTAGAAGACGCAGGCGTCGATGCTGAGGTCCTCACCGGTCCTGGCCTCGATGAGCCGGCGCAGCGCGAAGGCCTGCCTTCGGACCTGCACGCGCGGAGCCACGGAGTGCTTCTCCGAGGTACCGCTCGGGTCCGGGTGCCGTGTGATCGAGAGCCCCGTTCCCTGATCCTCTCGCCGCACCTGGATGGCGAACTCGCCGTCCGAACCGGCGTCGATCAGCGCGCCGAACGCCGCGTGCACGGACGACGGAGCGACCCCGTCGAACACGACACCCTTCCAGTTCTTCGCCTCGATCACGATCACGCGATCGTCCATGAGCAGCACATGATCGAGCTGCGTCACATATTTCGGCTGCTCCCGGCCACCCGTGGCGAAGACGATCCCCGAGAACAAGACGCCGTCCAGTCCGTGCGCCGACACCATCTCCAGGAGCTTCGCCCGACTCCCCACCTCCCACTTGAGGGACGCCGTGTAGGCCTGGTGGTAGCGAGCGACGAGAGCCTGGGATTCCTCCTTCTCCCGCCGTTCGGCCGCGACATCGGCGAGATGCGCTGCCGTACCCTCCTGCACGACCTGCTGCAGATGCATCTCCCACTGCTGGCGCTCGGCGGAAGCCGTCTCGGCGAGACCCGCCAATCGACGCGTGTGCCGGCGGTGCGAGAACACCACCCAGGTAGCCAAGCCCACCACGAGGAATCCCAGAATCAGGAGTATTACCACCGTCGTCGTATCCATGAAGCTCCTACGGGGCATCGGTCTCGATCGAGCCCCTCACGCTACGCGAGCGGTCTCCCGCGCGGGCGCACTCCCCACAACCCGCGTCAACGCACAGGCCAGATGCCGGGGCTCAGCCCGCGTCGCGGGCGAACGCTCCCGGCGCTACACCGAACCGGCGCCGGAACGCGCGCGCGAAGGTGTCCGGATCGCGGAAGCCGGCACTGTACGCCGCGGCGGCCACCGGCATCCCGTCGCGGAGCAGCCCCTGCGCGCTCCCGAGCCGGTACTCGCGGATCAGCGCCGCAGGGCTCTCCCCCTCGCGCCCCAGCACGGCCTGCGCCGTCCGCACGGACACGTGCGCATCCCGCGCGAGCACGTCGACGCAGAACTCCGGGTCGCGGTGCCGCGCGGCGATCTGCGCACGCAGAGCGGATGCCGACGGCACCCCGCGCATCGCCGGAACCTGCGCCTGCGGCTCGAACGACAGCAGTCGATGCTCGGGCAGGGGCAGTTCCGCCACCTGCCACGCGACGTCGAGCGGCCGTCCCGCGCGGGTGACGAACACCTCGTTGCCCCGCGGGTCACCGCCGTGATCCGCCGCGTGGACGATCGGGCACTCGTGCGCGGGGTAGGCGGAGCCGTCTGCGCGATGCCCGTGCAGCACCTCGTGGCTCGGACCTCCCACGACCCGGCGGGGATCGGAGTATCCGAGCAACCGCCCGGCGGCCTCGTTCAGGTGGGCGACGGCGCCACCGGGTCCGATGACCCACAGCGGCTGCGGGACGGCATCCACCACCGCCTGCATCCACCGCTCGATCGCCGCCATGGGCCCACGCTAGGCACCGAGGTTTGCCCTGGCGCGTCGCGCGCGTTTCGACCGTGTCACACGTGCGCACAACGACGGCATCCGTGCGCGTTCTTCCTGCCGCCTCACGCTCCGGGACTGGTCCGATGGAACGAACCGACGAGAGGACACGTCATGACGCTCCCCCAGATCATCAGCAAGCAGGCCGCCGGTGCCGCCATCGACGAGGTGCGACGCAAGAGCGGACTCTCGTGGGACGCGGTGAGCGAGCTCATCGGCCGTCCGCCGGTGTGGACCGCCGCGGCCGTTCTCGGGATGCACGCCCTCCCCCCGGCCGAAGCGGAGCGCCTCGGCGACGCCCTCGGACTCGACGCCGCGCTCGTCGACGCCCTCACCCGCCAGCCGAACCGCGCCGCCGAGGCAGATCTCTCTACCGACCCGACGATCTACCGCTTCCACGAACTCGTGCAGGTCTACGGGCCCGCGCTCAAAGCCCTCATCCACGACCGTTTCGGCGACGGCATCATGAGCGCGATCAACTGCAGCATCTCTCTCGATCGTGTCGCACACCCCGACGGGGACCGGGTCGTCATCACGATCGACGGCAAGTTCCTGCCCTACGCCTGGGTCGAATCCGGCGTCTGACCTGGGCGCTACGCCGCCAGCGCCAGGTACGGCTCCCACGCGGGATCGGTGCGCTCGGTGCCGCGGACGCGCCAGCCGGCTCCGCGCGGGGGCTGCGGCATCCATCGCAGCTCCCAGTTCATCTCCTGCGGGGTGCGGTCGCCCTTGACGTTGTTGCAGCGCAGGCACGCCGCGACGAGGTTCTCCCACGAGTCGGCTCCGCCGCGCGACCGCGGCAGCACGTGATCGATCGTCGACGCGCTCTTGCCGCAGTACGCGCACCGGTGGCCATCGCGACGCAGCACGCCACGGCGGGTGACCGGGACCCGCCGGCCGGCCGGGATCCGCACATAGCGGGTCAGCACGATGACGGCCGGACGGTCGTACACGTCGCGGGTCCCCCAGACGGGGTCCTCTTCGACGCGTTCGACGATGGTGGCTTTCTCGGTCATGACGAGCACGAGGGCTCGCTTGAAGGAGATGACGGCCAGGGGTTCGTAACCTGCATTCAGCACCAGGGTGCGCATAGGGGTGTCCTCTCGAACGGCCGAGACGGCTTCACGGCCTTCCGTGTCGTCGACGCGGTCCGGGTCGAGAGGGGTGCGGGTACGAAAAAAGGCGCCGTCATGAAGACAGCGCCTTATTCGCACGACCGACGTCGTGGCAATCGTGCACACGATGCCGCAGCACATGCCGACCTAGCGCATTCCGGTTGCGAATGCGGGGTTGGATGTCCATACGGCTCCCCTCGGCTCGAACGAGCGTCGGGGTCAGGGTATTACACGCCGGGATGCCCCAGGGCGAACATCAGCAGAACGATGACTGTGTGTCTCGTCAGCCGGCGTTGGCCTGCAGCCAGGACTCGGCGTTCGTGTACCCGTTGTTGATGCGGATCTCGAGGTGGAGGTGGGTGCCGTTGGCACGGCCCGTGGAACCGACCTGGCCGATCAACTGGCCGACCGAGACCTTGTCGCCGACGGAGACGCGACGCGTGCCCCAGTCCATGTGCGCGTAGAGCGAGGTCACCCGCACACCGCCGATGTTGTGAGCGATCTTCACGTACACACCCCAGCCCGGTCCGGACTCGGAGGACGCGACGACGGTGCCGTCGGCGACGGCGTAGATCGGCTCGCCGCGGCCGACCATGTAGTCGGTGCCCTTGTGGCCCGCGTAGGGCGTGCCGAAGTTGTTGAAGTGCGCGAGCGGACGGCGGACCGTGCCCGAGCCCGGCGACACGAGCGGGACCGAGGACGAGAAGCTCGACGAGCTGCGCGACGACGATGACGAGGACGAGGCTGACGCGAGTCGGGCTGCGAGCGCGGCCTTGGCGGCCTTCTCTGCGGCCTCCTTCGCCTTCGCTGCCTCGATCTCCTCGGGAGTCGTGGCGGAGTACCCACCGCGCGCGAGGGTCTCGGGGCTGCCTTCGGATGCGACGACGAGCGATTGTGCGTCGTCGGCCGAGACCTGCTGCAGCGTGCGCGCTTCGGCGACGTCGCCCCGATCGGCGGCGGCGAACGCCGGGATCGCGACGGTCGCGACCATGCCGGCGACGGCGGCGACGGTCAGGAAGCTGCGGACGGGGTGAGGGCGCGGGGACGTCGAGCGGGTGGCGGGCGCCGTGGCGGCGACACGTTTGCTCAAGCGACCTCTGCGGGGGGCCGTCGATGCCTCAGAAATCTCGTTCGACGGGTGGAACTCTTCAGCCAAGCTGTCCTCCAGCGCCTCCGCATCCGCGGGTGAGGATGCTGGCTCGTCGGCACTCCGTGTCGGGCACGGATGTAGGGGACACCAGGCGAATGACGAGCCGGAGAGGCAACTCGCGAGGCGGTCCGTGGCGGGCTTCTCGCCTATGGACCCTCCGAGGCTACCGGAAGGTAACGAATAAGTCACGCTCCCGCTCTTGTGAGCGGGGCCGCGGCGACGGCTCAGATCTCGCGCGCGTCGACGATGAAGATGTGCGAGGCGACCTCGACGGGGAGCTCGAGCGCCTCGTCGACACCGTCCATCTCGACAAGGACGTACCCCTCGTTGAAGCGGAACGAGCCGGTGCGCCCGGGGACCACACCCGCGTCGCGCAGCTGCGTCAGGAGCTCGGGATCGACCTGCATCGGCTCCGCCAGACGACGGATGCTGCCCGTCACCGGCCCGCCGGCGTCGTTCAGCCGACGCACGAGGCCGACCACGCCGTTGTCGAACGCGTTGGCCGGAACGTCGCCCAGCTGGTCGAGGCCCGGGATGGGGTTGCCGTACGGGGACTCGGTCGGGTGGTCGAGGAGTTCGATGAGCCGACGCTCGACGAGCTCGCTCATGACGTGCTCCCAGCGGCACGCCTCTTCATGGACGTATGCCCAGTCGAGGCCGATGACGTCCGACAGCAGGCGCTCGGCGAGACGGTGCTTGCGCATGACGTCGACGGCCTTCTGCCGGCCCGGGTCGGTGAGTTCGAGCTTGCGGTCCTCTGAGACGACGACGAGACCGTCGCGCTCCATACGGCCGATCGTCTGCGACACCGTGGGGCCGGAGTGGCCGAGGCGCTCGGAGATGCGCGCACGAAGGGGCGTGATGCCCTCTTCCTCGAGTTCGAGGATGGTGCGCAGATACATCTCGGTGGTGTCGATGAGGTCGGTCATGAAGGCCTTTTCGCGCGGGAGACAGTGCGTTCCCAGCCTATCCGGCATCCGGTCGCGGAGCGTCATGGAACCGGAGCCGCCGGGGCCTGCGCCTTAGACTTCTCGCCATGGCGACTGTGACCCTTCCCCGCGAGATCCTGCCCGTCGACGGACGATTCGGCTGCGGCCCGTCCAAGGTCCGTGCCGAGCAGCTCGAGGCGCTCGTCACCCAGGGGGCATCGCTCTTCGGCACCTCGCACCGCCAGGCACCCGTGAAGGACCTCGTCGGCCGCACCCGCTCCGGTCTCGCCGAGCTGTTCCGACTTCCCGAGGGGTACGAGATCATCCTCGGCAACGGCGGATCGACCGCGTTCTGGGACGCTGCGGCCTTCGGGCTCATCGAGAAGCGGGCGCAGAACCTCGTGTTCGGCGAGTTCGGCGGCAAGTTCGCCGCGGCTGCCGCCGCCCCCTGGCTCGAGGCCCCCGATGTGCGCCGCGCCGAGCCCGGCACGAGCGCGAAGCCCGAAGCCGTCGACGGCGTCGACGTCTACGCCTGGGCCCACAACGAGACCTCCACAGGTGTCGCGACGGCGATCTCGCGCGTCCACGGCGACCCGGGCGCCCTCACCGTGATCGACGCGACGAGCGCCGCCGGCGGCATCGACATCGACATCGCCGAGGCCGACGTCTACTACTTCGCGCCTCAGAAGAACCTCGGCTCCGACGGCGGCCTCTGGTACGCCGCGGTGTCGCCGGCCGCCATCGAGCGGATCGAACGCGTCGCGGCATCCGGTCGGTACATCCCCGAGTTCCTGAGCCTGAAGAACGCGCTCGACAACTCGCGCCTGCAGCAGACGCTCAACACCCCCGCCATCGCGACACTGCAGCTGCTCGACAGCCAGCTGCAGTGGATCAACGGCAACGGCGGCCTCGCCTGGGCGGGCGCCCGGACGGCGGAGTCCTCGGGCGCCCTGTACGAGTGGGCGGATGCCGCGTCCTTCGCGACCCCGTTCGTCTCCGACCCGGCCGACCGCTCCCCCGTCGTCGTCACGATCGACTTCGACGATTCGGTCGACGCGGCCGCCGTCGCGAAGAGCCTCCGCGCGAACGGCATCGTCGACACCGAGCCGTACCGCAAGCTCGGTCGCAACCAGCTGCGCGTCGCGACGTTCGTCTCGATCGAGCCCGACGACGTCCGTCAGCTCATCCGCGCCATCGACTACACGGTCGAGCACCTCGCCGGCTGACCCCGCACGACGAACGCGGCCCCGAGGAGTGATCCCCGGGGCCGCGTTCGTGTGAGAGCGGATGCCGCGCGTCAGTACTCGCGCAGCACCTCCGCATTCTCGTCGTCATCGTTCTCGTCGTCATCGTCATCGTCATCGTCGTCGGATTCGTCCTCGTCGGACTCGTCGTCGTCCTCATCGGATGAGACGTCATCTTCCGACTCGTCGAGCTCGTCGATGTCGACGCCGTCGACATCGCCGGCGTGAAGGATCGGAGAACCGTCGCTCTCGAAGTCGCCGGCATCGAGGTCCTCGCCGTCGGCGTCATCCTCGTCGGCGTCATCCTCGTCGGCGTCTTCGTCGTCGTCGTCCACGTCATCGTCCTCGTCGGACGTGTTTTCGCCCGACGCGGCCTGAGCCGCCTGGTACTCCGCGAGCCGCTCGGCCCACGGCAACCACTCGGGAGCGAGCAGCGCGCCGTCGCCGGGCATCAGCTCCACCTCCAGGACGGTCGGGTCGGATCCCTCGACGACGGCGACGCTCACCGTCCAGAACCAGCCGGGGTAACCGGCCATCCGGTTCGCGAAACGGAGCGAGACGACACCTCCGTCTTCGAGCTGATACCCCGCGGCATCGCCCACGGTCGCCTCGGGAGTCACCTCGAGAAGCGCCGCGCGCGCGAGGTCGTGCGCCTCGAACAGGCGCGGGTCGGTGGGGGCGGATGCCTCCGTCTGCTCGACAGGGGCGTCAGCCGACTCGACGGACGCGGTGTCCGGTTCTGCCGGTTCGGTCGATTCAGGCATCGAGGTCATCAGCGACCTTGCGGAGCACAGCGGCGACCTTCTTGCCGTGCGCGCCGCTCGGGTACCGCCCGTGGCGCAGATCGCCGCCGATGCCGTCGAGGAGCTTCACGAGGTCCTCGATGATGACGGCCATGTCGTCGGCGGGCTTGCGGTTGCGCTTGCTGAGGCTGACAGGGGCATCGAGCACCCGGACGGCGAGCGCCTGCAGACCACGGCGACCGTCGGCGACGCCGTACTCCAGCCGGGTGCCGGGCTTCATCGTCGTGGTGTCGGCGGGGAGCGCGGTCGCGTGCAGGAAAACGTCCTGACCGTCGTCGCCGGTGATGAAGCCGAATCCCTTCGCCTCGTCGTAGAACCTGACCTTGCCGGTGGGCATGTGTCGAACCTCGCTGCTCGAGCCCGCGTGCGGGCATGGAAAAGTGGGACCGTCTCAGCCCCACCCTCCACCCTAAGCCACCGCGGCGAGCCGCTACTCTGATCGGATGAGCACTCCGCCCCCGGCCGGCGACCTTCCCGTCCGTCGCATAGACCGCATCCTGGCGTTCATGTCCCTGGGTCTGTTGGTGCTCTCGGTCGTCTGCTTCTTCTCGATCATCATCGCGTCGGGTCCGGGTGGACTGGAGCAGGCCGACTTCGCCTCGGGCATCTGGCCCGTGGTGAGCCTCATCGTCTACGTCGCGCCGCCGGTCGCCTTCGCACTGCTGCTCGCGCTGCTGATCATGACCTTCGTGCGACGGGGACGGGCCAACAAGGGCCGTTGACGTGACAGCTTCCGATGCTCGTGCCCTCGCGACCCGCCTCGCGACGCTCGATCCGGATGCCCTCGCCGCGGTGTTCGATGCCCGCCGCATCGCCCCGAACACGTCGTGGACCGACTTCTTCGACGCGGCCGATGCGCTGCTCGACCCCGCGCAGCTGAGCCGGGCTCTCGCCGACGTCTCCGACCTCGAGGCGGCCGCGCTCCGTGACGCCGTCGACGCCGATGCGGCAGTGACCCCCGGTCTTCGCGCCGGTCTGGTCTCACGCGCCCTTTCCGACGAGGAGGGTCGGCCCTACGCCGCCGTGGCGGCGGCCCTCGGCGGAGCCTCCCCCGTCGAGTCGCCGGTGATCTTCGAGGGCGGGCCCGAATCGGATGCCGCGAGTGCCGAGCGCGCTTTCGACGCCGTGGCCTCGCTCGCCGACATCCTCCACGTGGCCACCCGCACCCCGCTCGGCCGCATCGGCTCCGGCGCCCTGGGAGCCGGTGACCGACGACGACTGGTCGAAGCGGGAGCGGCGGCGACCTCCGACGCAGCCGACACCCTCGTCGCGATCGCCGCCGAGTCCGGCCTGCTCGCGGGGTCGGAACGCAACTGGAGCGTCACCGAGTCGGGAACGGCGTGGCTCGGCATCCGCACCGTGGAGCGGTGGATCGAGGTCGCCCGTCGCCTGCGCGACCGGCTGCCCGCCGCGCTGCGGAACGCCTCGGGCGGATGGCGCGACCCGTCGCAGTGGCCCGGTGCGTACCCGTTCGATCCGGCCTGGCCCGATCGCGTCCGCCGCCTCGCCGCGATGCTCACGCAGTGGGCCGTGCTCACCCCGGCGGGCACGACGCCGCAGTGGGCCGCGGGCCTCGCGGCCGGCAAGGACGCCGATGTCGCCGCGCTCCGCTCCCTGCTGCCGCACGAGGTGGACAAGGTCTACCTGCAGAACGACCTGACGGCCATCGCCCCCGGCCCCCTTGAACCCCAGCTCGACCAGCGCCTGCGGACCACCGCCCGCCGCGAGTCCCGCGCGCAGGCGGCGACGTACCGCTTCACCGCCGACACGATCGGCGCGGCCTTCGCGGGAGGCGAGACCTCGGCATCCCTCACGGCGTTCCTCAGCGAACTGTCGCTCACCGGCGTGCCCCAGCCGCTCGCCTACGAGATCGAGCGTGCGGCCGCCCGGCACGGCACCCTGCGGGTCGGCGTCGACCGTCTCGGATACACCCGGGTCTCGGGCGACCGCGACCTGCTCGATGCCATCAACGTCGATCAGGCACTCCGCCCCCTCGGACTCGTGACCGACGGCGACGACCTCGTCACCCGCACGAGCGCCGACACGACCTTCTGGATGCTCTCCGACGCGCGCTACCCCGTTCTGGCGGTGGATGCCGACGGTGCCCCGCGGGCTCCGGGCCGCCACGAGGTCACCGAGAGCGCGGCGCCGGAACCGACGGCATCCGATCGATACCGCCCGCTGATCGAGACCCTGCGCGCCAGCCTCTCCGACGACGCGGATGCCGCCTGGCTCGAACGCGAGCTCGATCAGGCGGTCCGCACGCGCGCGACGATCGAGATCACGGTCCGCATGCCCGACGGGTCGAGCCGGGACGTCACCCTGGAGGCCGCGGGTCTCGGCGGTGGTCGCCTGCGCGGTCGCGACCGCGCCGCCGACGTCGAGCGGACTCTGCCGCTGTCGAGCATCGTCAGCGTCCGGCCGGTGTGACCGGCGGGGCCGGTAGACTTGCCCGTTATGGCTGACGGCCCCCTCATCGTCCAGAGCGACCGAACCGTGCTGCTCGAAGTAGCGCATCCCGACGCGGAGAACGCGCGACACGAACTCGCGATCTTCGCCGAGCTGGAGCGCGCCCCCGAGCACATCCACACCTACCGCGTGACGCGGCTCGGGCTGTGGAACGCCCGCGCCGCCGGGCACGACGCGGAGGACATGCTCGCCACCCTCGAACGCTGGGCGAAGTTCCCCGTCCCGCCGTCGGTCTCGATCGACATCCGCGAGACCGTCGGCCGCTACGGCCGCCTCATCATCGAGCGCGATGACGAGGGGACGCTGATCCTCCGCTCCACCGACAAGCCGGTGCTCGCCGAGATCGCGCGGAACCGCCGCATCCAGCCCCTGCTCATCGCCCACCCGACACCCGATACGTATGTCATCGACGCGTGGGCGCGCGGTCAGATCAAGCAGGAACTGCTGAAGATCGGCTGGCCCGCCGAGGACCACGCCGGCTTCACTCCGGGCACCCCCCACGAGATCGAGCTGCACGAGGACGGCTGGTCGCTCCGCCCCTATCAGCGGAAGGCCGTCGACATCTTCAGCGAGGGCGGCTCCGGCGTCGTGGTCCTCCCCTGCGGCGCGGGCAAGACCCTCGTCGGCGCGGCGGCCATGGCCGACACGAAGACGACGACCCTCATCCTCGTGACGAACACCGTCAGCGCGCGCCAGTGGCGAGACGAACTGCTCAAGCGCACCTCCCTCACCCCCGAGGAGATCGGCGAGTACTCCGGTCAGTCCAAGGAGGTCAAGCCGGTCACGATCGCGACCTACCAGATCCTCACGGCGAAGCGGAAAGGCGAGTACGCGCACCTCGCTCTCCTCGACGCACTCGACTGGGGCCTCATCGTGTACGACGAGGTGCATCTGCTGCCCGCACCGGTGTTCAAGCTGACCGCCGACCTGCAGGCGCGGCGCCGCCTCGGCCTCACGGCGACCCTCGTGCGTGAGGACGGCCGTGAGGGTGATGTCTTCAGCCTCATCGGCCCCAAGCGTTTCGACGCCCCGTGGAAGGAGATCGAAGCGCAGGGCTTCATCTCCCCCGCCGTCTGCTACGAGGTACGCATCGACCTGCCGGCATCCGACCGGCTCGAGTACGCGGCGTCGGCGGACGACGAGCGCTACCGCCTCGCGGCGACCGCGCACGCGAAGATAGACGTCGTCCGCGACCTGGTCACCAAGCATGAGGGCGAGCAGATCCTCGTGATCGGCCAGTACCTCGACCAGATCGACATCCTCGCCGAAGAGCTCGGCGCACCGAAGATCACGGGGTCCACTCCCGTCGATGAGCGCGAGGTGCTGTTCGACGAGTTCCGGCACGCACGCATCCCCGTGCTCGTCGTCTCGAAGGTCGCCAACTTCTCGATCGACCTGCCCGACGCGTCGGTCGCGATCCAGGTCTCGGGATCGTTCGGGTCGCGACAGGAGGAAGCACAGCGCCTCGGCCGTCTGCTCCGCCCGAAGTCCAACGGGCATAAGGCGAGCTTCTACACGCTCATCGCACGCGACACGGTCGACCAGGACTTCGCGCAGAACCGCCAGCGGTTCCTCGCCGAGCAGGGGTACAGCTACACGATCCTCGACGCGGACAACCTGCTCGCCGCCTGACGAGCGTCAGTCGGACGAGGACGATCCGGACGAGCCGCCGTCCGATCCGCCGGCGCCCCCGGCATCCGATCCCATCGACCCGGAGCCACCGTCGGACGGCGACGGCGACGGCGACGGGGAGTCGGGCGTCGGGGTCGCGTCGGGAGCGGGCGCGTACTCGCCCCACCGCGGCGCCTGGTGCGGCTGCAACGGCGGTCCGTCGTACGGCGCGGGCGTAGGTGTCGGATCGACAGGCGGCTGCCCGTACACAGGGGGCTGGCCGTACACAGGGGGCTGTCCGTACAAAGGGGGCTGCCCGTAAACCGGCGGCTGGCCGTAGACCGGCGGCTGACCGTACACCGGCGGCTGCCCATACACAGGGGGCTGGCCGTAGACAGGCGGCTGGCCGTACACCGGCGGGTATGCGTAGGCGGCGGGAGCGTGCACCGGCTCCGGCGGCGGCGTGAGGCGCACGGTGCGGCGCCCGTCACCGCGGCGCCACAGCCACTCGACGACACCGACGAATGCGGCGATCATCACGGCGGAGGACACCAGGCTGACGATGCTCGTGTCGGTCGCCGCCGCATCGCTGAGCCCGAAGACCGAGAACCCGAAGGCGGCGAGGTTGTTCACGATGTGCAGGGCGATCGCCGCTTCGAGCCCACCGGTCCGCCAGGTCAGCCAGCCGGCGGCGATCGCGAACACCGCCACGCTCGCCTGCCCGGCCCAGTCGTAGATGTGCCCCAGCACGAACAGCGGGACGGGGAGCAGGATCGCCCATGCGGGGTGCTTCAACCACCGCCCGACCGTTTGCATGAGGTACCCGCGGAAGATGTACTCCTCCGCGGCCGCCTGGAAGGGCACCAGCAGGAGGACGACGAGAAGGGATGCCACGAACGCCGGGTTGTCCGCGGGCGCGACGACGTTGCCGCTCCCCTCCTCTGCCGGGAGCAGGAAGGACAGGGCCGAGATCACGATGTAGACGACCACCGCGGCACCCATGCACAGGAGGAGCCACTTCCATCGGAGCCTTCCGGCGACCGAGGAGATGTAGCCGACCCGTCGACCGTTCACGACGAAGGACGACAGCAGGTAGATCGGCCACATCACCGCGAGCGACAGCAGGATGATGGCGAGTCCGATCGGGTCGCTGACGTCGATCGTGAGGAGCCGGTCCGTCAGCGCGAAGATGTCGACGGAGGGATCGGTGGCGAGGACGACCAGGCCGAAGACGAGACCGATGACGGTGCTGACGACGAGGTAGAGGACGACGCCCATGGCACCGGTCGCCAGCGGCGTCCACCACCCGCGGCGCTGCCGTGCGAACACCAGCCGATGGAAGGCGGCACCCGGACCGGTGACGTCGGCCGGCAGTGTCGGCGCGGGTCGGGGCGGAACGGGGGCGGGATGCGGGACGGTCACCGTTCCATCCTGTCTCACCGCGCGCGGGGATCGTACTCCGGAGCGACCCGGGAACGGAATGTCCAGCAAACCGATGGATTCCGGTGCCAGTATGGGCTCATGACCGCTGCGCGCATCCTCGTCGTGGACGACGAGCCGAACATCCGGGACCTGCTGGTCACCAGTCTCCGGTTCGCCGGATACCAGGTCCGTGCCGTCGCGAACGGCGCCCAGACCATCTCGGCCGTCCTCGAAGAAGAACCCGACCTGATCATCCTCGACGTCATGCTGCCCGACATGAACGGGTTCAGCGTGACCAAGCGGCTGCGCGGTGCGGGCTACACGGCCCCCATCCTCTTCCTCACGGCGAAGGATGCCACCGAGGACAAGATCGAGGGCCTCAACGTCGGCGGCGACGACTACGTCACCAAGCCGTTCAGCCTCGACGAGATCGTCGCTCGCATCCAGGCCATCCTCCGCCGGACGATGCAGGCCGACGAGGACTCGATCATCAAGGCCGGCGAGATCACGATGGACCAGGACACCCACGACGTCCAGGTCGGCGATGTCTCGATCGACCTCTCGCCCACCGAGTTCAAGCTCCTGCGGTACCTGATGCTCAACCCCAACCGGGTGCTCAGCAAGGCGCAGATCCTCGACCACGTGTGGGAGTACGACTTCAACGGCGACGCCGGCATCGTCGAGAGTTACATCTCCTACCTCCGCCGCAAGATCGATCCGCACTCCTCCGAGCCGCTCATCCAGACCAAGCGCGGGTTCGGATACATGCTGAAGGCCGACCGCACCGCCTGAACGGAGGCGCCCCCTGGGCCCGACGGCATCGCAGGACCGCGTCACCCATTGGTGGCGCGGTCTCAGCCTGCGCACGAAAGTCACCGGCGTGACGGTGAGCATCCTGGCATTCGGGATGATCGCCGCCGGCGTCGGCACCATGATCTTCCTGCGGAACGCCCAGCTCGGTGCCGTCGATCAGTCGCTGACCCAGACGGTCACGACCGACATCGCGAGCAACCTCATGAACGTCACGCTCGACGACGGCGAAGCCACCTTCACCCCGATCGCCGCGGCGCCGACCGACTTCTCGGTCGCGGTGTACAGCGGTAAGGGCAAAGGCGAGCGTCTGGCCGTGGCGGGCGGTGACGACACCCTCTCGCCACCTGCCTTCCCCGAGACGTTCTCGCTCGATCAGACGGTGCTCGACGGAACCGCGCCGTTCGATCTGCCGTCGGCCGACGGGACCGTGCGCTACCGCGCCAGTGTCGACACCCTCCCAATCCCGGGCTCACGGGAGTACTACACGCAGCTGGTCGCCCTGCCGCTCAACGACGTGAACCGGACGGTCGCCAACTACATCGGCATCTACACGGCCCTCGCGCTCTTCACGATCGTCTGCAGCGCGATCCTGACCCGCGGACTGGTGACCCTGGCGTTCCGCGGCCTCGGCCAGGTCGAGTCCACCGCCATGACCATCGCGCAGGGCGATTTCAGCCAGCGCATGAGCGACATCGCGCCGGGCACCGAGGTCGGCCGCCTCAAGACCGCGATCAACGTCATGCTCGAGCGGATCGACGAGGCACTGGGCGAGCGGGACTCGACGGTCGATCGGATGCGTCGGTTCATCGGCGACGCGAGCCACGAACTCCGCACGCCGCTCGTGACCGTCCGCGGCTACGCCGAGCTCTACCGCATGGGCGCCATCCAGGATCCGGAGCAGACGGCGCAGGCGATGGAGCGCATCGAGAAGGAGGCGATACGCATGGGCGCCCTCGTCGAGGACCTCCTCGCCCTCGCACGGCTCGACGAACAGCGCGACGTCGCCGTGGTGCCGGTCGACCTGCGCCCGATCGCCCGCGATGCCGCACTCGACGCGCGCGCGGCATCCCCCGATCGCGACGTCTCGTTCCTGGGTCAGACCTCGACCTCCCCGGTCCCGATGGCGGTCTTCCCCGCGCAGGACCCCTCGCCGAAGCGGCGAGGCGGCGCCATCGCGGGAGCCGGCCGTCTCCTGCGCCGTCGGAATCGAGCGGATGCCGCGTCCCCCGATCAGGCGACCGAACCCATCCTGCTGCACCTGCCGCAGCCGGTCGTGCCGATCGTCCTCGGTGACGAGAACCGCATCCGCCAGGTCGTCGCCAACCTCCTCGGCAACGCCCGCCGGTACACCCCGGCAGGATCGCCGATCGAACTCTCCGTGGGGGCGGACCTCGAGACCGGACGCGGCTGGATCTCGGTCGCCGACCACGGCGAGGGCGTCCCCGAGCAGATCCGCAGCAAGATCTTCCAGCGCTTCTGGCGCGCCGACTCCTCGCGCACGCGCGAGACGGGCGGCTCCGGCCTCGGTCTGTCGATCGTCGCCTCCATCGTCGCGACGCTGCAGGGCACGATCGAGGTCACCGACACCGCCGGCGGCGGGGCGACGTTCACGGTGTCGCTCCCGCTCGCGACGGATCGCGCGACCGCCGGGGCGGCTCTCGACGTCGCGACGCAGCCGCTCCCGCGGACACCGCGCAACGAGAGCTGAACAGCTTCCTCCCCAGCGCACGACGGGACGGATGCCTCTCCCCAGGCGGCGAGGATGCGCGAAGGGCCCGGCGCGGGTCTTTAGCGTGGCGGCATCCCATTCGAAAGGAACCGTCATGACCGCCTTCACCGTCGACAGCGACGCCGTCCTCGCCGCCACCACCACGATCCGTGCCACGGGCGACCGTGTGCAATCCGAGACCGCCGCGATGCTCGGTCATCTGACCCAGCTGCAGGGTTCGTGGACGGGCAGCGCGTCGGTCGCCTTCCAGGGCGTGGTCGAGCGCTGGCGCGCCGCACAGCGGGAACTGGATGCCGCCCTCGGCGACATCAGCACCGCGCTCGCCACCGTCGGCCAGCAGTACGCGCAGACCGAGATGGCCGCCGCAGGCATGTTCCGCTGACGCGTCCGCGAACGACGAAGGGCCCCTCTCGGAGGAGGGGCCCTTCGTGCTGGCTGTCAGCGCTGGATCAGAAGTCCATGCCGCCGGTCGGGTCGCCGGCCGGAGCCGCCGCCTTCTCGGGCTTGTCGGCCACGACGACCTCGGTGGTGAGGAACAGGCCGGCGATGGACGCCGCGTTCTGCAGCGCCGAGCGGGTGACCTTGGCCGGGTCGATGATGCCGGCGGCGAACATGTCGACGTACTCGCCGGTCGCCGCGTTGAGGCCCTGGCCCGCGGGGAGCTCGGCGACCTTGTTCGAGACGACACCCGGCTCGAGGCCGGCGTTGAGGGCGATCTGCTTCAGCGGAGCCTGGATGGCGACCTTGACGATGTTCGCACCCGTCGCCTCGTCACCGACGAGCTCGAGCTTTGCGAACGCCTTCTCGCCGGCCTGGATGAGCGCGACGCCACCACCGGGGACGATGCCCTCCTCGACGGCTGCCTTCGCGTTGCGGACGGCGTCCTCGATGCGGTGCTTGCGCTCCTTGAGCTCGACCTCGGTCGCGGCTCCGGCCTTGATGACGGCGACGCCACCGGCGAGCTTCGCGAGGCGCTCCTGAAGCTTCTCGCGGTCGTAGTCGCTGTCGGTGTTGTCGATCTCGCGGCGGATCTGGGTCACGCGACCCTCGATCTGCGCTGCGTCACCGGCACCCTCGACGATCGTGGTCTCGTCCTTGGTGATGATGACCTTGCGCGCGCGGCCGAGCAGGTCGAGGGTGGCGTTCTCGAGCTTGAGACCGACCTCCTCGGTGATGACCTGGCCACCCGTGAGGATCGCGATGTCCTGCAGCTGGGCCTTGCGGCGGTCGCCGAAGCCGGGAGCCTTGACGGCAGCCGACTTGAAGATGCCGCGGATCTTGTTGAGCACGAGCGTCGCGAGAGCCTCGCCCTCGACGTCCTCGGCGATGATCAGGAGCTCCTTGCCGTCCTGGATCACCTTGTCGACGACGGGCAGAAGGTCCTTGATGTTCGAGATCTTCTGGTTCGCGATGAGGATGTAGGGGTCCTCGAAGACGGCTTCCTGACGGTCGGCGTCGGTGACGAAGTAGGGGTTGATGTAGCCCTTGTCGAAGCGCATGCCCTCGGTGAGCTCGAGCTCGGTGCCGAAGGTGTTGGACTCCTCGACGGTGACGACGCCTTCCTTGCCCACCTTGTCGATGGCCTCGGCGATCAGGGCGCCGATCTCGGGGTCGGCAGCCGAGATGGATGCCGTCGCCGCGATCTGGTCCTTGGTCTCGATCTCCTTCGCGCCGGCGAGCAGCTCGTCGGAGAGAGCCTTGACGGCCTTCTCGATGCCCTTCTTGAGCGAGATGGGGTCGGCGCCGGCTGCGACGTTGCGCAGACCTTCACGCACAAGCGCCTGGGCGAGGACCGTAGCGGTCGTCGTACCGTCACCGGCGACGTCGTCGGTCTTCTTGGCGACCTCCTTGACGAGCTCCGCGCCGATCTTCTCGTACGGGTCGTCGAGCTCGATCTCCTTGGCGATCGACACGCCGTCGTTCGTGATCGTGGGGGCGCCCCACTTCTTCTCGAGCACGACGTTGCGGCCGCGGGGGCCGAGCGTCACCTTGACGGCGTCGGCCAGGGTGTTGAGGCCGCGCTCGAGGCCGCGGCGGGCCTCTTCGTCGAAAGCGATGATCTTTGCCATAAGTGTGTCGTCCCTCCCGGACGTGAGGTTCAGTACCGTGCCCCCAGGGACTGGGAGCGGGATCGTTCTGGCACTCAGGATGAGTGAGTGCTAAATCATTCTGGCACTCGACCATAGGGAGTGCAAGCCGCGCGGCCGCGACCCGCGCTACCGTGGTCGGCGCCGCGCCGATGCCTGCGACGGCGCCCGATGCCCGCGGGTGTCGAACGGGTCCAGCTCTACGAGAGGAGATCGTTCCGTGAACCGTGACGATGTGCGACGAGCGCTGCGGGAAGCCACTGTCGCCGCCTTCGACGAGACGATCGAGACCCTCACCGGCGAGCGGGTGTACGCGGTCGCCCTGACCACGGATGACGGCGCGATGAGCGCCGGGCTCTGCATCACCACCGTCGAGCACTACGAGTCGAAGAGGTCGCAAGCGGATGCCGCCGGCGACCTCGCCTCCCCCGGGTACGACGCCTATTTGCGGTGGGACACCGCCGAGTGGCGTGACGAACTGGCGGGCTGGGAGCACTTCTCGCCGATCTCCCGGCTGCTCGAGGACTCGTCGGACGACGCCGACGGCTGGTTCGAGGAACACATCGATGCGCTGATCGCCGCCCTCGCGCACCTGCGGGCCGAGCGCGCAGAAGCGCTTGCCGGAGTCACCCTCTTCGTCTCCGTCACCGACAGCGACGAGACGGAGGCCATCGAGAACCGCTCCGCCCGAGAGCTGAATCCGCCCGAGCTGAGCGGACGCTTCCTGAGCCGATACGAGACCTGACAGGCTTCAGGCGACGACGCGGACGGACTCGGCCTGCGGGCCCTTCTGCCCGGCGCCGACGGTGAACTCGACGGCCTGCCCCTCCTCGAGGACCCGGAAGCCCGACATGTCGATGTTGGAGTAGTGGACGAAGACGTCCTGTCCGTCACCGAGGGTGATGAAGCCGAAGCCCTTCTCGGCGTTGAACCACTTGACGGTTCCCTGGGTCATGCGAATCTCCTGAAGCTGTGGGACATCGAAATGCTAGCCACGGCTCCGCGCTCGCAGACGCCGTTCGGGACTTTGTTGACGCCCCCGAACCGAAGTGTTTACGGCGTCGAAACACGCCGCCGGGAGGGCGACGTGTGCTCCGTCATTCGCTGCCGAAGTCGAGGCCGACCACGACGACCAACTGGGGCCGGCTCGCGCCGTCCGCCGCCGTCGTCTCGGGCGGCGCGACGACCTGATACGTGTCGTCGAGCGACACCTCGGCGCCGCCGATCGCGTCCGCCAGTCCGCGGGCAGCCGCTTCGTCCGCTGGTTGCGCGTAGTAGACAGTGGTCGTCGGGAAGTCGGTGGAGCTCGCGTTGCTCACCTCGACGTCGGCGTCGGCCCAGCCCGCGGCGATGACCTGATCGCGGATCCGGGCACCCAGGCCCGTCTCGGCCGTCGCGTTCAGCACGAGGACCTGGTACGAGGTGTCGACCTTGGGAGCGACGACCTGGGAGGTGCCGCTGGGCCCGGCCGCCGGCCCGAAGGAGAGGCGTCCTGTCGAGAGCAGCGTGCCGAAGACACCCGCGGCGACGATCGCGACGGTCGCGACGGCGGACCAGAAGACGATGAGCCCGATCCGGAGCCGGGGGTTCTCGGCGCGGTGCGCGCCGACTCGCGACACGTTCGGGGAGACGTCGTCGAAACGGTCGGTGGCGGCGGGACGACCCGTCGAGGCGGAGAGGGCCGTCGGGTCGGGCTGCTCTTGCTCAGGCGGGGATGTCGGAGACGGCACCCGAGGATCCTATCGGGCGGAGGCCGGGAGGATCCTGGCGCGGCTGCGGCGCTCGCGCTCCTGGTCGGCGTGGAGACGCCGGAGGCGGTGCACCAGGACCGGATCGTGGGCCACGGCATCCGCGGACTCGAGGATGCGTCCGAGGAGCTGGTAGTACCGCGCGGGCGTCAACGAGAGCTCCGCTCGGAGCGCTTCCTCCTTGGCGCCGGAATGCCGGTGCCACCGCGCCTCGAAGTCGAGGACGGCTCGGTCGCGATCGGAGAGGGGCACTCCCCCACCGTACGACCGTCATCGGGCGACACTGCGGAACATCCGGGCGGTTCGTCCGGTTGAATAGGACGAGGGAAGGAAGAACACATGAGCTATCGCGTGGAGAAGACCGACGAGCAGTGGCGTGAGGAGCTGACGCCCGAGCAGTACGCCGTCCTGCGCCAGGCCGGCACGGAGCGCGCCTGGACCGGCGAACTCCTCGACGAGGAGCGGGCCGGGTTCTACACCTGTGCCGCGTGCGGGTCGGAGCTGTTCCAGAGCGGCACGAAGTTCGACTCGCACTGCGGGTGGCCGAGCTTCTACGAGTCCGTGCGCCCCGAGGCGGTCGAACTCATCGAGGACAACAGCCACGGCATGGTGCGCACCGAGGTCCGCTGCGCCAACTGCGGATCGCACCTGGGGCACGTGTTCCCCGACGGTTTCGGCACGCCGACCGGTGACCGCTACTGCATGAACTCGCTGTCGCTGTCGTTCACCCCGAAGGGCGACGGGGCCTGATCCGTCGCGGCGCTCAGCGCCGCACGCGCCAGAACGCTGCGACCGACACCGACGCGAGACCGATCACGACCGTGATCGCCTCGACGAGGAGACCGGGCCCGGCGGGCGCAGGCCAGAGGGCGTCGAGGACCAGCGAGGCGACGAGCTGGCCCGAGACGGCCGCCAGGCCGAACAGCAGGACACCGGTCCGCGCCACGATCGCGGCCGACATGACGATGTATGTCACACCCAGGACGCCCCCGAGGTAGAGCCACGGCTCACCCGGGGGCGTTGCGGGTGGTCCGCCTACGAGGGTAACGATGACCGCCAGTACCGTGAGGATGACGGTGCCGACGACGAAGTTGACGAGCGTCGCTGTCAGGGGCGTACCCAGGCGGGCGCGCAGCCGGCCGTTGGTGGCCTGCTGCCACGCGAGGCCGACACCCACGAAGACCGGCAGGATCACCATCCACACCGGTACCCCGGCCAGTCCGTCCCCGGCGATCAGCATGACGGCCACCGCACCGAGCGCGAGCACCCCGCCGACCAGGCGCGGTACTGTGACGGCCACGACGCCTCCCGGGCCGAAGCCGATCCGGTCGAAGACCAAGCCGCCCACCGTCTGTCCGGCCACGATGCCGACGGTGAACAGCGAGACGCCGACGATGCCGACCGCGAAGCTCTGCGTCCCGACAGTGAACGCACCGGCCGCGCCGCCCACCAGCATCCACCAGGGGATCGTGTGATCCCGGATGCCGCGGGCCAGGGCGGCGGCGCCGCGCCTGCCCGCGGGCGTCAGCACGCTGATGAGCGCGATCAGGAGCAGTCCGCTCGCGAACGAGACGACGGCGGCGGCCATCGCGTGCTCGAGGCGCACGCCGAGCTGCCCGTTGATGCGGGCCTGGACGGCGGTGAGCACACCGACCGACACCGCCCCCAGAAGGGCGGGAGAGAGGGATGCCGGGGCTGAGGGAGTCGCAGTCGTCACGCCGATCGGCTCAGCCGAACAGCGCGGCGGCTTCTTCGTAGCGGTGCGGCGGAACCGTGTGGAGGGACCCGAGGGCCTCGGCGAAGGGGACGCGCACGATCTCGGTGCCCTGCATCGCGACCATCTGACCCCATGCGCCGTCGACGATCGCGTCGGCGGCGTGCAGGCCCAGTCTGGTGGCGAGGACGCGGTCGAAGCCCGACGGCGATCCGCCGCGCTGGATGTGACCGAGGACGGTCGAGCGGGTCTCGATGCCCGTGATCCGTTCGATCTCGGGCGCGAGGATCTCGCTGATGCCGCCGAGACGCGGGCGGTTGAACGCGTCGAGGCCCTTGTCGCTGAAGGCTTCGTCCATGCCGGTGAGCTTGAAGCCCTCCGAGACGACGACCAACGGCGCGCGGCCACGGTCGTGGGCCTTCGTCACCTGCTCGGCGATGTCGTCGATCGACATGGGCTGCTCGGGGATGCAGATGACATGGGCGCCCGCCGCGATGCCCGAGTGCAGGGCGATCCAGCCGACGTGGCGCCCCATGACCTCGGCGACCATGCAGCGCTGGTGGGAGTCGCCCGTGGTCCGCAGCCGGTCCATCGCCTCGGTGGCGATGTTCACGGCGGTGTCGAAACCGAAGGAGTAGTCGGTGGCGTGCAGATCGTTGTCGATCGTCTTCGGGACGCCGAGGACGTTGATCCCGTCCTTGTGCAGGCGGTCCGCCGCGGCGAGCGTTCCCTCGCCGCCGATCGCGACGATGCCGTCGAGACGGTGCCCGTACATCGTCTTGGAGATGTTCTCGGCGCCGCCGCGCGGCCCCTCGTAGGGGTTGGTGCGGCTCGTCCCGAGGATCGTGCCGCCGACCTTCGACAGACCCTTCACCTCGTGACGGGTCAGGGGGAAGAAGTCACCGTCGACCACGCCGCGCCACCCGTCGCGGATGCCCACGAACTCGATGTCGTAGGTCGTCGTGCCCTTCAGCACGATGCCCCGGATGACGGCGTTCAGTCCGGGACAGTCGCCGCCGCTCGTGAGGATACCGATCTTCATGGGTGGTCCTTTGGGTGATATCGGGTTGGTGCTGGGGGCGACGCTGCCTCCACGACACTAGCGTCGCGGCGGCATCCCCTGCCAGCGGAGCGACCTCAGGCCGCGCCGAGGGCCTGCCGCAGGAGGTGCATCAGCGCCGACAGCTGCACGGAGTCGCTCGAGGACGGGTCGACCGCGTCGCCGTCGAGGGCGCGCTGAGCGAGTCCCTGCTTGCTGTCGATGAGCTCGGCGATCTTCGTGTCGATCGTGTGCGCCGCAATGATGCGCCACGCGGTGACCGGCTCGCCCTGGCCGATGCGATGCACGCGGTCGATCGCCTGCGTCTGCTCGGCCGCGGTCCAGCTGAGCTCGGCGAGGACCACGTTCGAGGCGGCCTGCAGGTTGAGGCCGACACCGGCGGCCGTCAGCGAGCACACCGCGATCGCGACGTCCGGCTCGCCGTTGAAGGCATCGATGGCCTGCTGGCGGACGGGCGTCGTCTGGTCGCCGCGGATCGAGACGGTGCGGAGCCCCGCCGACGCGAAGTGCGCCTCGGCGGCATCCATCACGTCGATGTGCTTCGCGAAGAAGACCACCTTGCCGACCGAGCGCTGCAGCTGCACGGCGTAGTCCGCGGCGAGGTGCGCCTTGGCCTGACCGATGCGGCGGACCATCGTGAAGACGTTCTCGGAGCCGCTGCCGGCGGCCTTGGCCTCTTCGAGCTCACCGTGCGCGACGAGTCGCACGATGTCCTCGTCGGCCTCGCCGCGGAGAACGCGGTCGCCGCGGGCCTCGATGATCCGGCGGTACTTCGCCGCCAGACGATCGCCGAGCTCGCGCTCGGCAGCGCGGATCGACCGGCCGTATTCGTCGTCGAGCTCGACGGGGAGGTCGGCGACGAGCTTGTCGGGCAGGTCGGCGGCGACGTCCTTCTTCTTGCGTCGGACGATCCCCATCGAGATCACGGCGGAGCGCGCCTCCGGGTAGAACGCCTTGTCGGCCGGGGTCAGGCCGGTCTCGTCGAGGCGCGCCATGAGCTCGGGGCCCGGCTTCTCGCCGTTCGTCCAGCCGAGGAAACGCCAGATGGCGTCGAAGTCCTCGACGTCGTTGATGAGGGGGGTACCCGTCAGCGCCAGCAGAAGCGGGTCGCGCACCTGCTCGCGGATCCGCGAACCGAGGGCGAGCACGTTCCGGGACCGCTGCGAGGTCAGGTTCTTGATGAAGTGGGCCTCGTCGACGACCATGCCCTGCAGCCCGATCGAGCTGAGCCAGGCGAGGTGACGGTCGAGGATCTCGTAGTTGACGATGAAGACGTCGGCGAAGGCGTCCATCGTCTCGCCGTCGCCCTGGATGACGGTCGCGCGTCGCTGCGGCGTCCACCGCTCGACCTCGCGCGCCCAGTTCATCTTCACGACGTTGGGGACGACGACCAGGAGCGGGTAGGCGTCGGCGACGGATGCCGCGAGCACCGACTGCGCGGTCTTGCCGAGACCCGGCTCGTCGGCGAGCAGGAAGCTGCGGTGTCCGGAGCGCACGGCTTCGAGGAACCGCGACTGGTGCTGCATGACCTCGAGGCCCTTGGGCGAGAGGCGGTCGAACTCGGGCACCGGAGGCAGATCCATCGACGCGGCGCCCCCGCCGGCGCCCGTCTCGAAGGCCTTGTACAGCGGGCCCATGAGCTCCCAGCCGTCGAGTCGGCGACGCGGCGTGGGTGCGACGGCGCGGAGCGCGGCGTCCGGGGACAGGAAGGGGTTCGACTCCTTGCGCGCCTCGACCTGCGGCGGCACGACCTGACGGTCGGCGACGCCCTCGGGCACGACGGGGGTCTGCGCGGGCTTCGCATCGGTGATGATCAGCTCATCCTCGGGCAGGTCGGCGCCCGACTCGATGAGCCAGTCGCGACGCATGCGACGGGCGACCGGCGACGTCGCCTGGTCGACCTCGAGCAGCTGGATGAGCGAGGTGTCGCGCGCGGCGGTCTTGGCGAGGATCGTCGCGACGCCGTCGAGCCGCTTGAGCAGCTCGGCGCGGGCGCCGTCGGCGATGTCGGTCGCGGCCTTGACGCGGGCGCGCTCCTCCCGGACGAGGAACGCGATCACCTGGAACTTGACCCGATTGGTCGGCCCCAGCTTTCCGCGCTGCGCCTTGGCTTCGACCTCGCGCACCTTGCGGGCGAGGATCGGGATGAGGGGTGCTTCGTCGTCTCGACGCGACGACGATCCCCGGCGACGCCGAGCGGCGGTCTTGGGGGCGGTGGCTGCCGTGGTCGGCATGCTCCTCCTGAGCGTGACACCGGCGGTGCCGGCGGTGGCCGTCGATGACGACGGTCTTACGGGACCGCGACGGTGCAGTCGCGGTGCGATATGGTCCCCGGATCCCCCGGCTGCGGGCACTCGCTTCTGCGAGCTGCGGCGACGGAAGGATCCTTCTCCCCCAGTCTAGCGTGTCCTCGCGACCCCGAACGTCGCCTCGCGGGTGGGCGCGTACGCTGGGAACCATGCCCACCGAACGTGAACTCGCCGCCACCATCGACCACGCGATCCTGAAGCCCGAGCTGACCCGGGCCGACATCGACGCGGAGCTCGACATCGCGGCCGAGTGGGGCGTCTTCAGCGTCTGCGTGCGTCCGAGCGACATCCCCCACGCCGTCGAGCGCCTCGCCGGCACCGGTGTCGCGGTCGGCACGGTCATCGGCTTCCCGCACGGCACCACGTCGACGGTCGCGAAGGTCGCCGAGACCCGTCAGGCCATCGCCGACGGCGCCGCCGAGGTCGACATGGTCGTCAACATCGCCGCCCTCCGCTCCGGGTTCGACGACGTCGTCGTCAGCGACATCCGCGCGGTCGTCGAAGCGGCCGGCGGTCGCGTCACCAAGGTCATCCTCGAGACGGCACTCCTCGACGACGAGCAGATCGAGCGCGGCAGCCGCCTCACCGAAGCGGGAGGCGCGCACTTCGTCAAGACCTCCACGGGCTTCGCCGGCGGCGGCGCGACGGTCCCCCACGTCGAACTCATGCGACGCACCGTCGGCGCGGGCGTCGAGGTGAAGGCATCAGGCGGTGTCCGCAGCTACGCCGACGCGCTCGCCATGATCGAGGCCGGCGCCTCGCGCCTGGGCACCAGCGGCAGCGCCGTCATCCTCGGTGAAGCACGTCGAGTGGATGCCGGGGCCGCAGCCACCGGCGCCGTCGACGACTCCTCGTACTGAGTCGGTCCGTCAGCGTCGGTTCGTCACCCGCCGGACCGCAGCGCGGCACGGACGTCGGTGACGTCGGCATCCATCTGAGCGATCAGCTTGTCGATGCCTTCGAAGGCCACCATGCCGCGCACACGGGCGACGAACTGCACCTGGACGATGTGCCCGTAGAGGTCGAGGCCGGTCTCGTCGAGGACGTACGCCTCGACCTGGCGGACGGGGACGTCGTCGAACGTCGGATTCGTGCCGATCGAGATGGCCGCGGCGTAACGGGTCGCGGGGGCGTAACCGCCGGCATCCGTCCCCTCGTCGACGAGCCAGCCGGCGTACACGCCGTCGGCGGGGATGAACCCCTCGGCGTCGGTCGCGAGGTTCGCGGTCGGGTAGCCGAGTTCGCGGCCGCGCTTCAGCCCGTGCACGACCTCGGCGCGGACCGCGTGCGGGCGGCCGAGCAGCCGCGCGGCGTCCTCGACCTGGCCCGCGGCGAGCAGCTCGCGCACCCACGTCGACGAGACGCGACGTCCACCGCCCTGCACGTCGCCGACGATGTCCACGGTGAAGCTGTGCCCGCGGCCGAACTCGACGAGGAATTCCGGCGTGCCCGCTCCGCCGCGACCGAAGCGGAAGTCCGCGCCCACCATGACGCAGACGGCACCGAGCGCATCGACGAGGATCCGCTCGGCGAACGTCTCGGGCGCGAGCGCCGCGAGCGCCTCATCGAAGCGGAGGACGAGCACGGCGTCGACCCCCGCGTCGCGGAGCAAGGCGATCTTCTGGTCGACGCTGACGAGGGCCTCGGGGCAGAGCTCCGGGCGCAGCAGGCTCAGGGGATTGCGGTCGAAGGTCACCGCGACGACGCGGGCCCCGGCATCCGTCGCCGTCACCCGGGCACGGTCGATGACGGCGCGGTGGCCGGAGTGGACGCCGTCGAACTTGCCGATCGCGACGACGCTCGGGCCGAACCCCGCGGGGATCTCGGCGGGGTCGCGGAAGACGATCACGCCGCGCCGCCCGTCGTCCGTCCGCGGCGGTGCGCGATGAGCCACCAAAGGCCCAGGAACGGCAGCACGAGCGGGATCAGCACGTACCCGATGCCGTAGCCGGACCAGACCGTCGGGTGGTTGAAGAGCTCGGGGTGGGTCAGCGACAGCGTGCCGACGACGAGGACGCCGACGAGTTCGAACACGATGGCCGCCCAGGCGACGCGGTACCACCGCTCCGATGCGCTGAAGATGAGGGCGAGGGTCGCCAGGATGTAGACCAGGGCCGACAGCGCCGAGAGCGAGTACGCGACGGGGGCGTCGTCGAACTCCCGGACGATCTGGACGAACGAGCGTCCCGTCGCGCCCAGGGCCATGATCGCGTAGACGACGACGAGAACACGGCCGACACCGGTCATCCGACGCGGGGATGAGGATGCGGCCGACGGAGCGGGCGGGGTCGGCGCGGTCTCAGGCATGGCATGTCAATCCTACGGCCGCGGCGGGCCGGCCTCGCCGTCGGAGGCGGCGGGGCTCAGGCGACCTGGATCGTCCAGATGACGTTCATCCGCCACACCATGATCGCGATCGCGAAGGCGGCGACGCCCATGATGACGGTGCTCCAGCGGCTGCGCTCGATGAGGGCCCAGATGACCGCGGCCGGCGGGATCAGGACCGCCGAGACGAGGTACACCCAGAACTCCAGCAGATCGCCCGACGGCGGGTTGCCCACGAACGGCGCGATGATCGAGATCACGACCTGGACGACCAGGAGGACGAGGATGAGCGCCTGCGTGCCGACCGACAGATCGCTCGGGCGTCGGCCTGCGAGCCCCAGCACCGTGCAGAGGAGGCCGGCGATGCAGGCGACGGCGATGAGGACGACGGTGAACCACGCGATCACGGCTGCTCCTCGGGCATGTTCATGAGGCTCTTCACGTCCGCCCCGCGCCGTCCGACGATCCCCACGAGCACACCGTCGGGATCGATCGCCGCCGGATTCTCGCCGGTCAGGCGGTCCGCGGCGCCCAGCAGGCGCTTGCCGTGGCGCAGGTCGCGCGCCTCGTCGGCGGTGACCGGGAAGGCGCCGAGAAGAGATGCCGCGACCTCGGCGGCATCCTCCAGCGGCACCTCGGGAGTCAGCTCCACGACGGCTTCGGCGACGTCGAACGGGCCGACGCGCGTGCGGCGGAGCGCGGTCAGGTGGCCGCCGACGCCGAGGTCCGCGCCGAGGTCCCGCGCGAGCGCGCGGATGTAGGTGCCGCTCGAGCAGTCGACGACGACGTCGACGTCGATGACGCCGTCACCGCGGCGGATCTCCCGCACCTCGAACCGGCTGACCACGACGTCGCGGGCCTTCAGCTCGACCTGCTCCCCCGCGCGCGCCAGGTCGTAGGCGCGGCGCCCGCCGACCTTGATCGCCGACACCGTGCTCGGCACCTGCGCCATGGGTCCCGTCAGTGAGCGGATGCCGCGGTGGATCGCCTCATCGGTGACGCCACCGGCATCCGTCGTCGAGGTCTCGACGCCGTCGGCGTCATCGGAGTCCGTCGTGACGCCGAGGCGGATGGTGGCTTCGTAGGTCTTGTCGAGCCCGACGACGTAGGTCAGAAGGCGCGTGGAGTGACCGATCCCGAGGACGAGCAGGCCCGTGGCCATGGGGTCGAGGGTGCCGGCGTGGCCGATCTTGCGCGTGTTCAGCGCGCGGCGGGCGCGCGCCACGATGTCGTGGCTGGTGACGCCGCCGGGCTTGTCGACGAGGAGGATCCCGCCGCTCCCCTGACTCTGGTGCATGGCTTCCAGCCTAGGCTGGAGCGGTGCCCGACCTCGCCCCGCCGCTGATCGCGTGGTACCGCGACAACGCCCGGGACCTGCCGTGGCGACGCGAGGGGTTCGGTGCCTGGGGCACGCTCGTGAGCGAGTTCATGCTCCAGCAGACGCCCGTCGCCCGGGTCATCCCCCGCCTCGAGGAGTGGCTCTCGCGCTGGCCGACACCGGCCGACCTCGCCGCCGCTCCCCCGGCCGACGCCGTCCGCCTCTGGGCGAACCTCGGCTACCCCCGCCGCGCCCTCTGGCTGCACCGCGCGGCGACGGAGATCCGCGACCGGCACGACGGGATGGTCCCCCGGGACGTCGATGCCCTGCTCGCGCTCACCGGGATCGGCGACTACACCGCCCGGGCGGTGGCGGTGTTCGCGTTCGGCGACCGGCATCCCGTCGTCGACACGAACACCCGACGCGTCCTCGCGCGCGCCGTCGAGGGACGCTCGCAGCCGAGACCTCCCGCGAAGGCGGACCTCGCCGCGATGGCCGCGATCCTGCCCGAGGACGACGGCGACGCCGCGGTCGTCAACGCGGCCGCGATGGAGCTCGGCGCCGTCGTGTGCACGGCGCGCACTCCGCGATGCGAGGCGTGCCCCCTCGCCGACCTCTGCGCCTGGCGCGCCGCCGGATACCCCGACACGGGCGACGACCGTCGCAAGCAGGCGCGCTACGAGGGCAGCGACCGCCAGGCGCGCGGAGCGGTCCTGAAGGTACTGCGGGATGCCGACGGCCACGTCGCGCCCGCCGCCGCCGTGATCGCCGAATGGCCCGACCCGCAGCAGCGGGACCGGGCCATCGACTCACTCATCGTCGACGGCCTGGTCGAGGCCGTCGACGGGATGCTGCACCTGCCGCGCTAGCGCGCGTCAGCAGAGGACGTCTCAGTCCTCGTCGCCCTCTTCGCGGGGCTTCACGTACGGGTCCTCGTCACCGGCGTACGAGCCGGATGCCGCGATCCCCGCCACCTGTGCGTCGCGCTCGCGCGCCTCGCGCAGGAGGTCCTCGATGTGACC
Organism: Microbacterium aquilitoris; assembly: GCF_031932285.1. Taxonomy (NCBI): domain Bacteria; kingdom Bacillati; phylum Actinomycetota; class Actinomycetes; order Micrococcales; family Microbacteriaceae; genus Microbacterium; species Microbacterium aquilitoris. The sequence continues at coordinate 350,401 of NZ_JAUZVT010000002.1, read as the reverse complement.
CGCATTCTCGGGGAGCGCGTCGAGGATGAACTCGAGGGTCGGGGTCAGACGCGTGCCGAGCTGACGCCCCACCTCGCTGCGCAGCATCCCCGTCGCCGCCTTGAGGGCAGCGGCCGAGTCGGTGCGCGCGTCGTCATCGCCGTAGACCGTGTAGAAGACGGACGCGTGCTGCAGGTCACCCGTCACACGGACGTCGGTGATCGTCACGAATCCGAGCCGCGGGTCGCGCAGCCCCTTCTCGAGGCGCTCCGCGATGAGCACGCGGATGCGGTCCGCCAGCCGTGCCTGCCGTTCTCCGGCCATGTCCTTCTCCTTCTCTACCCGGCCCGCGATACGGCGGGCCGGAAACTGCGGAGGACTCGGATGTCCGTCCGAGGCAATCGGGGCAGGGGCCCCGCTCTTGCCGAGGACGGACATCCGAGTCCGTAGCAACCTGAGGATCAGCCGCGCGGCTTCTCCACCATTTCGGTCGTCTCGATCTCGTCACCGATCTGGATGTCGTTGTACTTGCCGAGACCGATACCGGCCTCGAAGTCCGTACGGACCTCGGTGACATCGTCCTTGAAGCGGCGCAGCGACTCGATGGCCAGACCGTCGGCGAGCACGACGCCGTCGCGGATGACCCGCGCCTTGGCGTTTCGCGTGATCGTTCCCGAGCGGACGATGACACCGGCGATGTTGCCGAACTTCGAGGAGCGGAACACCTCGCGGATCTCGGCGACACCCGACTGGACCTCTTCGAACTCCGGCTTGAGCATGCCCTGGAGGGACTGCTCGACGTCGTCGATCGCGTTGTAGATGACCGAGTAGAACCGGACGTCCACACCCTCGCGGGCGGCACGCTCGCGGGCCTTCGTGTCGGGGCGGACGTTGAAGCCGATGACGATCGCGTTGTCGATCGTCGCCAGGTTGATGTCCGACTCGGTGACGGCACCCACACCGCGGTGGATGATGCGCAGCTGGACGCTGTCGTCGACCTCGATCTTGAGGAGCGACTCCTCGAGGGCCTCCACGGCACCCGAGACGTCACCCTTGATGATGAGGTTGAGCGACTCGACCTTGCCCTCTTCGAGAGCGCGGGTGAAGTCCTCGAGCGAGATGCGCTTGCGGGCCTTGGCCAGCTGGGCGTTGCGCTCGACCGCTTCACGCTTCTCAGCGATCTGGCGGGCCATGCGGTCCTCTTCGGTGACGATGAACACGTCACCGGCGCGGGGCACGGAGTTCAGACCCTGCACCTGCACGGGACGCGACGGGTAGGCCTCGTCCACGGCATCGCCGTTCTCGTCGATCATGGCGCGGACACGGCCGTACGCCGTGCCTGCGACGATCGCGTCGCCGACGTGGAGCGTTCCGGACTGGATCAGCACCGTGGCGACCGAACCGCGACCCTTGTCGAGCTTCGCTTCGATCGCGACACCGCGCGCCGCCTTGTTCGGGTTGGCCGTGAGGTCCAGACCCGCGTCGGCGGTGAGGAGGACGGCATCCAGCAGTGCCTGGATGTTGGTGCCCTGACGAGCCGAGACGTCGACGAACATGACGTCGCCGCCGTACTCCTCGGCGACCAGGCCGTACTCGGTGAGCTGCTGACGGACCTTCGCGGGGTTCGCGTCGGGCTTGTCGACCTTGTTGACCGCGACCACGATCGGGACGTTCGCCGCCTGAGCGTGGTTCAGCGCCTCGACCGTCTGCGGCATGATGCCGTCGTCGGCCGCGACCACGAGGATCGCGAGATCGGTCACCTGCGCACCACGGGCACGCATGGCGGTGAACGCCTCGTGACCCGGGGTGTCGATGAAGGTGATCGCACGCTCGATGCCCTCGTGCTCGGTCCAGACCTGGTAGGCACCGATGTGCTGGGTGATGCCACCCGCCTCACCGGCGACGACGTTGGTCTGACGGATCGCGTCGAGCAGTCGCGTCTTACCGTGGTCGACGTGGCCCATGACGGTGACCACGGGAGGACGGATCTCGAGGTCGTCCTCGCTCTCCGCCTCCAGCTCGGCCTCGAGGTCGAGACCGAAGCCCTCGAGGAGCTCTTTGTCCTCGTCCTCGGGAGACACCATCTGGATCTTGTAGCCGAGCTCCTCACCGAGGATCTCGAACGTCGCCTCATCCAGCGACTCGGTGGCCGTGGCCATCTCGCCGAGGTTGAAGAGGATCGTCACCAGGGTGCCGGGCTGGACGTTGTACCCGCGCAGGGCCTCGAGCTTGTCGGCGAAGTCCGAGATCGACGCACCGCGACGCAGGCGGATGATCTCGCCGTTGCCCTTGGAGACGTTGACGCCGCCGACGACCGGCGCCGACCGCATCTCGAATTCCTGCCGCTTCGCCCGACGCGACTTACGCTGCTTGGACTTGCCGCCACCCTTACCGAAGGCACCTGCGGTACCACCGCCGGGACCACGGCCACGACCGCCACCACCGCCGGGACGACCGGCGAAACCGCCGGCGGGAGCACCCGGACGGGCGGCGCCGAAGCCACCGGCGCCGCCGGGACGACCGGGGCCGCCGGGACGCTGCTGGAAGGGTGCGCCGGGACGACCGCCGCCACCGGGACGACCCGCACCGCCGGGACGCGGGGCGCCGGGGCGAGGGGCACCGGGACGCGGAGCCTGGGGACGCGGGATGTTGCCCGGGTTGGGTCGCTGACCCATGCCCTGAGCCGATGCGAACGGGTTGTTACCCGGACGCGGGCCGGCGGGACGCTGGCCCATGCCCTGCGAGCTGGCGAAGGGGTTGTTGCCGGGGCGCGGCGCACCACCCGGACGGGGCGGCTGTGCGCCCGGCTTGCCGGGGGTCGCTGCGGGAGCAGCGGCGCCCGGTGTCGGAGCGCCGGACTCGGCCGCGGCCGGAGCGGGCTTCTCAGCCGCCGGCTCGGCGGGGGCTGCGGGTGCTGCCGGCTCGGGAGCCGGAGCGGGCTTGGGTGCCGACGGGCGCGGTCCGGGCGTTGCGCCGGATGCCGGTGCCTTGGCGGCGGGCTTCGCGGGCGCGGCGGCGGGTGCCTTCACGCCTTCCGCCTCGAGGGCGGCGCGGAGCTTGCGAGCCACGGGGGGCTCGATGGTGGATGAAGGGCTCTTGACGAATTCGCCGAGCTCCTTCAGCTTCGCGAGGGCGACTTTACTGTCGACGCCGAGCTCGGAAGCGATCTCGTGCACGCGTGGTTTTGCCACAATTCTCCTGTCTGGGGCCCGCCCCGGACAGGGCGGACCGTCATTCGCGGACGGGTCTCATTTCGAGCCGTTCACTTTGTGTCCATAGCCGTTCAGCCGTTTCGCTGGAGGGATTCTCTGGTGGTCCGCGCATCCAGCTCCGCTGTGTCCAGCGGAGTGGATGCCCGTAGTGCTCGTCCGAATGCGCGCCGCTTGAGTGCGGTGCTCACGCATCTGTCCGTGTCATGCACCCACGCGCCCCGACCCGGAAGGACGGCCTTCTCGTCGATGACGAGGGCACCGTCCCTGGCCACGATGCGGAGCAACGAGGACCGGGGGGCACGCGCGCGGCATCCCACGCACGTTCGAACAGGTTCCATCCTACCGCGTCAGGACTCGTCGAGAATGCTGTCGGGCTGGATGTCGATCTTCGCGCCGGTCAATTTCGCCGCGAGCCGGGCGTTCTGACCTTCCTTGCCGATCGCGAGGGAGAGCTGGTAGTCCGGGACGAGCGCGCGCACGGCCTTGGTGGCCTGGTCGAGCACGAAGCTCGAGGTCACCTTCGCGGGCGACAGCGCGTTCGCGACGAACTTCGGCAGGGTCTCGTCGTAGTCGACGATGTCGATCTTCTCGCCGCCGAGCTCCTCGGTGACGGCGCGCACGCGGCGGCCGAGTTCGCCGATGCAGGCGCCCTTCGCGTTGACGGCCGGGTCGTTGGCCTTGACCGCGATCTTGGTGCGGTGGCCGGCTTCGCGGGCGAGCGAGATGATCTCGACGACGCCCGAGGCGATCTCGGGTACCTCGAGGGCGAAGAGCTTGCGCACGAGCCCCGGATGCGTGCGAGACACGGTGATCTGGGGACCCTTCATGCCCTTCGAGACCGACGTCACGTAGACGCGCAGGCGCGAGCCGTGCGCGTAGCTCTCGCCCGGCACCTGCTCCTCGGGGGGCAGGATCGCCTCGATCGTGCCGAGGTCGACGTGCACCATGCGGGGGTTCGGCCCCTGCTGGACGACGCCGGCGACGATGTCGCCTTCCTTGCCCTTGAACTCGCCGAGCACGGCGTCGTCGGCGATGTCGCGGAGCCGCTGGCTGATGACCTGCTTCGCGGCGAAGGCGGCGATGCGGCCGAAGTCGTCGGGCGTCGACTCCTCTTCGCCGATGATGACGTCGTCCTCATCGCGCAGCGGGATGTACACGGCGACGTGTCCGCTCTTGCGGTCGAGGTGGGCGCGGGCGCCGTCGGGGAGTTCACCGTCGGGAGACGTGTGCTTCGCGTAAGCGGTCAGGATGGCCTGCTCGATGATCCGGATCAGTTCCTCGAACGGAATCTCCCGCTCGCGTTCGACGGTCCGCAGCAGCCCCAGGTCGATGTCCATAGGTGCCTCCCTTTTTCAGTTGCTCAACACGGCGCCGCTCGCACCCGGTGTTCCGGTGCGTCGCGGCATCCCGTCAACGTTACCCGATCCCCCGCGGGGCGACCTGAGAAGATCGAGGGATGACCGATGCCGTGGAGGACGCTGCGCAGAGCGTGCGCCGCTCCCCCATCGCACGGGGACTGGCGCGAGGCGGCTACGCGGCCAACGGCGTCGTCCACCTGCTCTTCGGCGTGATCGTCATCGTCATCTCCTTCGGCGGGCGCGGCGAGTCCGATCAGGCGGGTGTGTTCCGCGCCATCCTCGACGCCCCGCTCGGCCTGGCGCTCGTCTGGCTGCTCGCCCTGCTGCTCGCCGCGCTGGGCCTGTTCCAGGTGCTGCGCGCCTTCCTCGCGAAGGGGACGGATGCGGCCGCCTGGGGACGGCGATCGTCGGCGGCCGGGCAGGCCGTGGTCTATCCCGCGCTCGCGGCCATCGCCGTCACGGTCGCCCTCGGCGCCCGCCTCGACGGCGACCGGAGTGCACAGCAGGTCGCGCACTGGCTGCTCGAGACCCCCGGTGGGGTGTTCGTCGTGGCGGCGGCGGGCCTCGGGCTCGGCATCGGCGGCCTCGTGTTCGCCTCGATCGGGGTGAGGCGCTCGTTCGACAAGCAGGTCCGCATCCCGCGGGGTCGCATGGGGATCGCCGTCACCGCCACCGGCGTCGTCGGCTACCTCGGCAAGGGCCTGTCCGTCGCGATCGTCGGCGTGCTGCTGATCGTCGCGGCCGTGAAGCAGGAGGCGGCCGCGGCGGGCGGGTTCGACGCCGCCATCGAGGCACTCCTCGAGCAGATGCTCGGCCCGTTCCTCGTCTTCCTCATCGGGTTCGGCCTTGTGGCCTACGCCGCCTTCAGCTTCCTCCGCGCCCGCTACGCGAAGCTCTGACTCACCCGCCGAAGTCGCACCGTTCGGCGACCCAGCTGAGAATCCGCCCCCGCTCCTCGTCGGAGACGGGCACGTCGACGACACCGCTCCTGCCGTCGACCTCGACGTCGAGGGCGAAGACCGTGCCGCGTTTGTCCTCTTGGACAACGTGGGGGTCGCAGCGCTGCGGCTCGATCGGGACCTCGACGAGCGCCGAGCCGTCGGGGACGGCGAATCGTGTCAGCCGGCTTCCGAACTGCAGGAGGGGCGTGGACTGCACCGCGACCACGCGCGCGTCGCCCCCGGTGCCCGTCGGCGTGATTTCCAGAGGGAGGATGCCGAGACCGGACGCCGGGAGCACCGCGTCGCCCCAAGACACGCGCAGCGACCCCGCCAGCGCCTTCTCGAGGCAGTCCCGATCGTTCAGGCCGTCGAGGAATCCGAGGGCGTCGGTCAGGATGCCGGTTCGGTCGGCACCGTCGGCGAGGTCGAGCTCCCAGCGACGCTCCGGCGCGCCTCCGTCGCAGGTCGATGCGGGCAGGGTGAGGGGGAAATCGAACGACTCCCCCGCGGCGACCCGTCCGCCCTCCACGACAACGACTCCGCTCAGCCGATCGTCGATGAGGCGGATGCCGGAGATCTCGAGCGCCTGCGGCGAATCGTTCTCGACGCGCACGGACGCCCGGCGGCGCTGCTCGTCGCCGCGCTGCTGGTGGATCCAGACCTGGATGCCCGGGTCCGACGAGCTCGGCGTCGGCCCTGGCGTCGGCCCGGGTGACGGAGCGGAACAGCCCGACGCCGCACCCCCGAAGGCGATCAGCGCGGCGACGAGCGTCGAGAGCGCAGACAGCCGTGCCTGGTGGTGGGGCCCCGGCGTCCGGCTCATGCGCTCACGATACGGCGTGCGGTTCGATCGGCGGGGTGGCCGGCGGCGCGGATTCGAGCGCGTTGACGGCGCGGATGAGGTGGTGGAGCTCGCCGACGCGGTGCCGATCGAAGTCCATGAGCAATCGCGGGAGGTCGAGGCGATCGGCGTCTTGCCGCTCACGCCGAAGGGGCGCCGTGCGCTCGATGCGGCCACCGGTGAGCAGGTGCGCGAAACGTGCGGACAGGTCTGCCACCTCGGCATCCGTCGGCTCGGCGCACAGGCGCAGCACGAGTCGCGACCCGATCCAGCGGAGCGAGTCGTAGTTCCGCCAGAAACCCGTGATCTCGGCCTCCGCCGCCGCCACCGAGTCCGTCACCAGGACGCGGTCCAGGTCGTCGGGCGAGATGACGCCGGACGGGATGAGGTGGTCTTCGGCGAAGCGCTCGAGCCCTTGCCAGAACGAGCCGCCCGGAGCGTCGAGGAGGACGATCGGGGTGGGCTCGGCCTTGCCGGTCTGCTGCAGCGTCAGCAGCTCGAAGAGTTCGTCGAGCGTGCCGAACCCGCCCGGGACGCAGACGAACCCGCGGGATTCCTTGACCAGCATGAGCTTGCGGGTGAAGAAGTACTTCATGGCGACGACGCGGTCGGCTTCGGCGATGACCGCGTTCGGCTTCTCCTCGAACGGCAGCCGGATCGAGACGCCGAGGGAGTGATCGGGCCCCGCCCCCTCGGCGGCGGCCTGCATGATGCCCGGTCCCGCCCCCGTCACGACCATCCAGCCGCGGTCGGCCAGCGCGCGTGCGATGTCGGCGGCCGCGCGGTAGAGCGGATCGTTCGGCCGGGTCCGCGCCGATCCGAAGATGGTCACCTTCGGCGACGTGCTGTACGGCGCGAACAGCGAGAACGCCGAGCGCATCTCCGACAACGCGGCCGACGCGATCTTGAGATCGAGCCGGTCCGTGCCGTCGACGCCGAGCCCCACGCCCGTGACGAGGATCCGCGCGACGAGGTCGGCATCCTCCTCGACACCCGCATCGGACAGGAGCGTACGGATGGCGTCGGTGACGTCACCGTCGAGGGAGGTGGTGAAACTCGGCGACATGCCTCCAGGCTGTCACGATCCGGCATCCGACGGGTGAACGGCAGGGTTTCCGCCGGTGACGGATGCTGCCGCTCAGGCGGTGAGTGCGGCGACGGCCTCCGAGGCGGCGAGAGTGGTGCGCTCGCCCGAGCGGCGGTCCCAGAGCTCGACCTGCCCCTCGGCGGCGCCGCGGCCGACGATGAGGATCCACGGGACGCCCACGAGTTCGGCGTCGCCGAACTTGACGCCGGGCGAGACCTTGGGCCGGTCGTCGAGGAGGACGTCGCGCCCCGCCGACTCGAGGTCGGCGGCGAGCTTCTCGGCGAGGTCGAAGGCCGCGGCATCCCGCCCCGTGGCGACGACGTGAACGTCGAACGGCGCGATCGACTCGGGCCACATGAGCCCGCGGTCGTCGTTGTTGAGCTCGGCGAGGATCGCGAGGATGCGCGTCACGCCGATGCCGTACGAGCCCATCGTGACGGTGACGAGCTTGCCGTTCTCGTCGAGGACCTTCAGCCCGAGCTTGTCGGCGAAGAAGCGGCCCAGCTGGAAGACGTGACCGATCTCCATGCCGCGGGCGAGCTCGACCGGGCCGGAGCCGTCGGGGGCGGGGTCGCCGGCGCGGACGTCCGAGACGTCGACGACGCCGTCGGCGGTGAAGTCGCGGCCGTAAACGACCGAGTGCGCGTGCTTCTCGTGCTCGTTGGCTCCCGTCACCCACGCGGTGCCCTCGACGACGCGGGGGTCGACGAGGTAGCGGATGCCGGTGGCCGATTCCTCACCGAGGACCGCACCGTTCGGCGACCACGGTCCGATGTAGCCCTTCACGAGACCGGGGTGCTTCGCGAAGTCCGCCTCGGTGGCGGCCTCGACGTCTGCGGGCGCGAAGGCGACCTCGGCGCGCTTGTCGTCGATGTCGCGGTCGCCGGGGAGCCCGACGACGACGAGTTCGCGGGTGCCGTCGAGGTGCGTCAGGGCGAGCACGACGTTCTTGAGCGTGTGCGCAGCGGTCCACTGCGTCGCACCCTCGGTCGCGGGGCCGGCGATGCCGGGCGCGGGCGCGTCGAGGTGCGCGTTGCTGTGGGTGACGAGGGTCTCGATCGTCGGCGTGCCGGGCGAGTCGAAGACGACAGGGGCACCGCCCGGGATCGGCAGGTTCTCGGGGACGACGGTCGTGAACGCCTCGACGTTCGCGGCGTACCCGCCGGCCGAGCGGACGAAGGTGTCCTCGCCGACGGCGATCGGGTGGAGGAACTCCTCGCTGCGCGCACCGCCCATGAGGCCGTTGTCGGCCGCGACGATGACGTACTCCATGTTCAGACGCGTGAAGATGCGCTCGTACGCGTCGCGCTGCGACTGGTACGAGACGTCCTGGCCCGCGTCGGTGTAGTCGAACGAGTAGGCGTCCTTCATCGTGAACTCGCGACCGCGCAGCAGGCCCGCGCGGGGGCGCGCCTCATCCCGGTACTTGTCCTGGATCTGGTAGATCGTCAGCGGCAGGTCCTTGTACGACGAATACAGGTCCTTCACGAGGAGGGTGAACATCTCCTCGTGCGTCGGCGCGAGCAGGTAGTCGGCGCCCTTGCGGTCCTGCAGACGGAAGATGCCGTCGCCGTAGGAGGTCCAGCGCCCGGACTCCTCGTAGGGGTCGCGCGGCAGGAGCGCCGGGAAGTGCACCTCGAACGCTCCCGCGTTCCCCATCTCCTCGCGGATGATCTGCTCGAGCTTCGCCTTCACGCGCAGACCCAGCGGCAGCCACGTGAAGATGCCGGGTGCGGCGCGGCGGATGTAGCCGGCGCGCACCAGCAGGCGGTGGCTGGTGACCTCGGCGTCGGCCGGGTCTTCGCGGAGCGTGCGGAGGAAGTATGTCGAGAGACGGGTGACCACGAGCGTCAAGTCTAGGTGCGCGGAGCCGTCGCGCGTGGCGGCAAGCGGCTTAGCCTGGAGGGATGCCTCCTGTGCTGCTGACCGGATTCGAGCCCTTCGCGGGCGACGGCACCAATCCCTCGGGCGACGCCGTCCGCGCCGTCGGCGAGCGGTGGACCGGGCCGGCGCGCCTCGTCACCGAGGTGCTGCCCGTCACGTTCGACGGTGCGATCGCGCGGCTCGCGGTGCTGCTCGACGAGCATCGACCCGACATCGTCGTCGCCACGGGTCTCGCCGGCGGCCGCACCGCCGTCACCCCGGAGCGGATCGCGGTGAACCTCGCCGACGCCCGCATCCCCGACAACGCCGGATATCGACCGCAGGACGCCGCGGTGGTGGAGGGCGGGCCGGCCGCCTACTTCGCCACGCTCCCGGTGAAGGCGATCAGTGCGGCCCTCGGTGCCGCCGGCATCCCGTCCACCGTGTCGCACTCGGCGGGCACGTTCGTCTGCAACGCGACGATGTACGCCGCGCTGCATGCGACCGCCGGGACGCCGACGCGCGCCGGGTTCGTCCACGTTCCGTGGGCCGCCGGTACGGGTCCCGTCGGCGCGTCAGCCCTGCCGTTCGAGCAGATCGTGGACGCCGTCGAGATCGCCGTCCGCGCCTGCCTCGACGCCGACGCGGATCTCAGCATCGCCGGCGGCGATCTGTCGTAACAGGTCGATCTGTCGCGACAGGTCGATCCGTCGTGAGAGGGCGACCTCAGCGGCCGAACAGGTCACCGAGGCCCGGCAGATCGAACCCGCCGAGGTTCTCCCCGAACCCCGCGACCTGATCGCCGACGCCCGCGATCTGCTCGCCGACACCGATGACGGCGCCCTCGGCGAGCGCATCGACGTCGAGGCCCTGGGCGAGCGCGTCGAAGTCCACGCCCATGCCCGCAGCCTGGGCCAGAAGCGGGCCGGCGACGGACGTCACGATGGCTCCGCCGGCGACCGCGCCGAGGATCCCGACACCGGCACCCAGGGCGGCGCCGCCGGCGACGCGGGATGCGCCCCCGCCGCGGCTCGCCCGCGACAGCAACCCGGTCATCAGCCCCGGCCGTGAGGCCTCTCCGCGCGCCGCCGCGCGGGCGAGATCGGCCGGAGCCGCGGAGCGGGGTCGTTCGTGGGTCGGCAGTTCCGCCACCATCCGCGCCTGGACCTGCGCGCGCTGATCGGGAGTCAGCCTCGCGAAGGCCTCCTGGTGGATCTGCTCGATCTGCGCGGGATCGGCGGTCTGCATGAGGTAGTCGTAGCGAGCGATCGCCCGACGATCGGCGTCCGTAGCCGGGTGGGCGGATGCCTGGCCGCGGGATGCGGGCGGAGGCGTGAGCGACGCCGACGAAGAGCCCGGCGTCGCTGCCGGTGCGCCGGCAGCGGGGGTGGCGGGTGCAGGAGCCCGCCCGTCGCCCGTCAACGCATCGGCGGCCGAGCGGACGATCCCGCGCCAGTCGCCCGTGCGGGAAGAACTCGGCGAGCCCGACGGCCCGGTGCCACCGGGTTTCGCGTCGAGCGCTTTCGTGGCCATGCCGATCAGTCGGGAGAGCTTGCTCATGCCGCAGACGGTATGCGCCCGCGTTATGGAGCGCCTGGACAGGACCGACGAGTCCGCTGACCAGTCGTCCTACACTGACGGCGTGCCCATCCGTCGCGCGCGTCTCGTCTCCCCCGCCCAGTCGGACCTCCGCGACGCGCTCGCGGCCCTCCGCGTCGAGTTCGACCTCCCCGCGGACTTCCCCGCCGACGTGCACGCCGAGGCCGAGCACGCCGCCCGCACCGTCCCCGTCGATCCTGCGGTCGCGGGGCTGGCGGACCTCCGCGGCATCCCGTTCCTCACGATCGATCCGGAGGGCTCGACCGACCTCGACCAGGCGCTGCACCTCGAGCGGACCGCCGACGGCGGCGGCATCCTGCACTACGCCATCGCCGACGTCCCCGCCTTCGTGACCCTGGGCGGGGCGGTCGACGCGGAGGCCCGCCGTCGCGGCCAGACGATCTACGCACCCGACGGGAGGATCCCGCTGCACCCCGCCGTCCTCAGTGAGGATGCCGCCTCACTCCTGCCGGACCGCGACCGCCGCGCCTACGTCTGGCGCTTCGAGCTGGATGCCGGAGCCCGCCCCACCTCGACGTCGCTGACCCGCGGGGTCGTCCGCTCCCGCGCCCAGTGGTCCTACGTCGACGCGCAGGCCGCGCTCGAGAAGGGCGACGCGCCCGATGCGATCCGACACCTCGTCTGGTTCGGCGAGGAACGCGCCCGCCGGGAGATCGAGCGGGGTGGAGCGAGCCTCAGCCTCCCCGAGATCCGCGTCGTGACGACGCCGCAGGGATATGCACTCGAGGCCGACGAGGGTGTGCCCCTCGAAGACGCCAACGCGCAGGTGTCGCTCCTCACCGGCATGGCCGCCGCTGAGATCATGATCAGCGGCGGGGTGGGCATCATCCGCACGATGCCCCCGGCATCCGATGACGACGTCGCGGCCTTCCGGGCGCAGACGATCGGCTTCGGCCTGCCGTGGCGGGAGGCCGTGCCGTACGGCGACTACCTCCGCGACCTGCCGCGGACGCCCGTGGGGCGTGCGGTCCGAGAGCACGCCGCCGCTCTGTTCCGCGGCGCCGGATACGCGGCCTTCGACGGCGACCTCCCCGAGCTGACGACGCAGGCCGCGATCGCCGCGCCGTACGCGCACGTCACCGCGCCGCTGCGACGGCTCGTCGACCGCTGGGCGCTCCTCGTCTGCGATGCCCTCGCCAACGGTCGGCCCGTTCCGGATGACGTGCGATCCTCGCTGACCGACCTCCCCGAGACGATGGAGGGGTCCGCGCGCATCGCATCCCAGGTGGATGCTGCGGCCATCGAGCGCGTCGCCGCAGCAGTCCTCACGGGTCGCGAGGGCGAGGAGTTCGACGCCGTCGTCCTGCGGCAGCGGGAAGGCGGGGCGCGCGTGGCGCTCACCCTGCCGCCGCTCGAAACCGTCGTCGCCGACGTGGACGCACAGCCCGGCGACGTGGTCCGCGTCCGCCTCGTCGCCACGGACGTCGCCCGGGGGAAGAGCGAGTTCGTCGCCGTCTGACCGCGGCGCGTCGATTTGCACGAGCCGGGCTCCTCGTGTGCAATATATTGCATGCCGGTCCCCGCCACCTCCCTCCCTCCCCGCGGTCTCCTCCGCGATGACGTCCGCGCCAAGCTGCGCGACGCGATCGTCGACGGCACGCTCGCCCCCGGCGAGCAGCTGCGCGATGCGGAACTGTCCGCCTGGCTCGGGGTCTCACGCACCCCGGTCCGCGAGGCGCTCCTCGACCTCGCCCGCTCGGGTCTCGTCCTCGCTCAGCCCGGTCGCTCCACGATCGTCGCGCCGATCGATGGGCGCGCCGAACGCGATGCCGCCTCGGTCGTCGCCTCGATGCACCGCATCGCTGTCGTCGAGTCGACACCGCTGCTCACCGACGACGACATCGATCGGATGCGGCGGGCCAACGAGGCGTTCGTGGCCGCCCACGCCGCCGGGGACACCGCCGCAGCCCTGCGCGCCGATCACGACTTCCACGCGGTCGCCGTCGATCGGGCCGGCAACGAGGCCGTCCGCACCGTGCTGGCCCTCTACGGTCCGGTGCTCGAGCGCGCCGAGCGTCTGCGCTTCTCGTCGGATGACGCGGATGCCTCGGCGGCGCGCCACGCCGAGCTCATCCGGCACTGCGCCGCCCGTGACGCCCAGGCCGCGGCATCCGTCGCCGAAGGCCTCTGGCTCGACCTGCTGACCGACACCACACCCCAGGAGCCCGCATGATCCTCGACCAGTTCCCCCGGCATCCGCTCACCTTCGGGCCGAGCCCCATCCACCAGCTGAAGCGGTTGACCCAGCACCTCGGCGGCGCGCAGGTCTGGGCCAAACGCGAAGACGTCTCGAGTGGGCTGGCCTTCGGCGGGAACAAGACGCGCAAGCTCGAGTACATCGTCCCGGACGTGCTCGCGAGCGGTGCCGACACGATCGTGTCGATCGGCGGCTACCAGTCGAACCACACCCGCCAGGTCGCGGCCGTGGCCGCCCACCTCGGCCTCAAGGCACGGCTCGTGCAGGAGAAGTGGGTCCCGTGGGACGAGCCGGTGAACGACAAGGTCGGCAACATCCTGCTCTCCCGCATGATGGGCGCGGACTCCCGCCTCGACGACGCCGGCTTCGACATCGGCATTCGCGATTCGTGGAAGCAGGCCCTGCAGGAGGTGGAGGATGCCGGTGGCACCCCCTACCCGATCCCCGCCGGTGCGTCCGAGCACCGTCTGGGCGGTCTCGGGTTCGCGAACTGGGCGTTCGAGGTCGCCGAGCAGGAGAAGCAGTTCGGCGTCTTCTTCGACACGATCGTCGTCTGCACCGTGACGGGGTCCACCCACGCGGGCATGATCGCCGGCTTCGCCGCGCTCGAAGAGCTGACCGGCGTGAAGCGGCGCGTCATCGGGATCGATGCGTCTGCCACGCTGCAGAAGACGCGCGATCAGGTTGCGCGCATCGCCCGGAACACGGCGGAGCTGATCGAGCTCGGCCGCGACCTGCGCGACGACGAGATCCAGGTGCTGGAGGGCTGGGCGGGCGACCTGTACGGCATCCCGGTCGACTCCACGATGTCGGCGATGGCGCTCGGCGCGCAGCTCGAAGCGATGATCACCGACCCGGTCTACGAGGGCAAGTCGCTCGCCGGACTCATCGACCTCGTCCAGAGCGGCGACATCCCGAAGGACTCGACGGTCCTGTACGCGCACCTCGGCGGGCAACCCGCGATCAACGCGTACCACTCCCTCTGGAGCTGACGAGAAGCGGATGCCGGGGGCCCGGCCCTCGGCATCCGTGTCGTGTCAGGAGGTGACGACCTGCGCGGTCCCGAGCGGCGCGTCCGGACCCATCTCGTCGGCGAGACGGTTGGCCTCGGCGATGAGGGTCGCGACGATGTCCTCCTCGGGGACGGTCTTGACGACTTCGCCCTTGACGAAGATCTGGCCCTTGCCGTTGCCCGAGGCAACGCCGAGGTCGGCGTCGCGCGCCTCACCGGGACCGTTGACGACGCAGCCCATGACCGCCACGCGCAATGGCACCGTCATGTCCTTGAGACCCTCGGTGACGTTGTCGGCGAGCGTGTAGACGTCGACCTGGGCGCGTCCGCAGGACGGGCACGAGACGATCTCGAGCTTGCGCTCGCGGAGGTTCAGCGACTGCAGGATCTGGTGGCCGACCTTGACCTCTTCGGCGGGCGGCGCCGACAGCGAGACGCGGATCGTGTCGCCGATGCCCTCGCCGAGCAGGATGCCGAACGCCGTCGCGCTCTTGATCGTTCCCTGGAAGGCGGGGCCGGCCTCGGTGACGCCGAGGTGCAGGGGCCAGTCGCCCCGCTCCGCGAGCATCCGGTAGGCCTTCACCATGACGACCGGATCGTTGTGCTTGACCGAGATCTTGAAGTCGTGGAAGTCGTGCTCCTCGAAGAGGGATGCCTCCCACACGGCGCTCTCGACGAGGGCTTCCGCCGTCGCCTTGCCGTACTTGTCGAGGATCCGCTTGTCGAGCGACCCGGCGTTGACGCCGATGCGCAGCGAGACGCCGGCGGCCTTGGCCGCGGCGGCGATCTGGCCGACGTTGCCGTCGAACTCGCGGATGTTGCCGGGGTTCACGCGCACGGCGCCGCAACCGGCGTCGATGGCGGTGTAGATGTAGCGCGGCTGGAAGTGGATGTCGGCGATCACGGGGATCTGGCTCTTCATCGCGATGATCTTCAGCGCGTCGGCGTCGGCCTGGTGCGGCACGGCGACGCGGACGATCTCGCAACCGGACGCCGTGAGCTCGGCGATCTGCTGGAGGGTCGCGTTGATGTTGGTCGTGGGCGTCGTCGTCATGGACTGGACGCTGACGGGCGCGTCGCCACCGACGAGGACCTTGCCGACCCTGATCTGACGGCTCTTGCGACGAGGCGCGAGGACCTCCGGCACGCGGGGCATCCCGATGTTGACAGCTGGCACGTCTCCAGCCTAAGCCGCCGGGGACCACTCGGCACGGAAGGGGACCCCCAGGATGCCGCCAAAGCCGCCTGTGGTAGGTTCACCCCATGTTCGTGAACCGCACGTGGTGGCGCTCCGCCTGAGGCGGACGCTGCGAGCATCCCGACGACCGCCTGAGCTGAGAGCCCGGCGGTCGTTTCTCGTTTCACCGGCGACCGCCCCGAACGGAAGAACCCCATGTCCGGTAACGCCCCGATCCTCCTCGCCGACCTGGCCGCCCGCGGCATCCCCTTCGCCCTTCTCGCCCGCGACGGCGAGACCGTCGAGGTCCTCACGGGCGACGTGGTCGACGTCGCGCTCCTCGCCGACATCCCCCTCACCGATGCGACCGGTGCGGCGCGCGAGGTGCTCGCCCTCGTCCCCTTCCGGCAGGTCGTCGAGCGCGGCTTCGCCTGCCACGACGATGCCGCACCGTTGCGGTGCCTCGTCGTCGGCGAGCGTCACGCGCTCCCGCTGGCCGACGCTCTCGCGCAGCTGCCGACGGATCGCATCCCCCTCGAGGACGCCGGGTTCGACATCGACGACGAGGCCTACGCCGACATCGTCCGCCGCGTCATCGCCGAGGAGATCGGTCGCGGCGAGGGCGCCAACTTCGTCATCCGCCGCGACTACGTCGCCGGCGTCGTCGGCGACCCGCTCACGGCCGGGCTGACCTGGTTCCGTGCGCTCCTGGAGCACGAGCGCGGCGCCTACTGGACCTTCCTCGTCTCGACGCCCGGCCACCTCGCCGTGGGCGCGAGCCCCGAAGCCCACGTCAGCGCCCAGGACGGCGTCGTCACGATGAACCCGATCTCGGGGACCTTCCGCCACCCGGCGGGCGGGGCCACGGCCGAGACCCTCACCGAGTTCCTCTCCTCCACGAAGGAGACGGAGGAGCTGTTCATGGTGGTCGACGAGGAACTGAAGATGATGTCGGCCGTCTGCAGCGACGGCGGCCGCATCACGGGGCCGCACCTCAAGGAGATGTCGCGTCTCACGCACACCGAGTACATGCTGCGCGGTACGAGCACGATGGACCCGCGCGACATCCTCCGCGAGACGATGTTCGCCCCCACGGTCACCGGCTCCCCCATGCAGAACGCGTGCACCGTCATCGCCCGGCACGAGCAGAGCCCGCGCGGGTACTACTCGGGTGTCGCGGCACTCTTCACGCCGCGCGCCGACGGAGGGCACGACCTCGACGCCCCCATCCTGATCCGCACCGCCTACGTCGTCGACGGCCGCCTGCGCGTCCCTGTCGGCGCGACGCTCGTGCGGCACTCCGACCCGCACGGCGAGGTCGGCGAGACGCACGGAAAGGCCGCCGGCGTCCTCGGTGCGATCGGTGCGATCCCGCGCGACGTCGTCGCGGCCCCCGCCGATGAGGACGCCCCCGCCGCATCGCGCCCGCTCGGCGACGATCCGGTGATCGCCGAGCTCCTCGCCTCGCGCAACGCGCGCCTGGCTGCTTTCTGGCTCAACCCGCAGGGCGAGCCCGCACGCGGGCCGTTCGCGGGGACGCGGGCCCTGGTGGTGGATGCCGAGGACCGCTTCACCACGATGCTCGCCCACCAGCTGCGCCACCTCGGTGTCGACGTGACGATCGCGCACTGGTCCGAGGCATCCCGTGACGCCGTCGCCGCCGCGGACCTCGTCGTCTCCGGGCCCGGGCCCGGAGACCCCCGCGACATCGACAGCGAGCGGATCGCCCGCATCCGCGAGGTCGTCGCCGCGCGCCTCGACGCCGGAGCGCCGCTCCTCGCCGTGTGCCTCAGCCATCAGGTGCTCGCCGACCGTCTGGGTCTCGACCTGGCTCCGCTGGCCAGCCCTCACCAGGGACTGCAGAAGACGGTCGACGTGTTCGGAGCCGCGGCATCCATCGGCTTCTACAACACCTTCACCGCGCGGGTCGCCCCCGGCATCGACCACGTGGGTGCGACCGAGATCGCCGCCGATCCCGTCACGGGCGACGTGTACGCGCTGCGCGGGCCGGCGTACGCGTCGGTGCAGGGGCACCTCGAATCGATCCTGTCCCGCGACGGGCTCATCACGCTCGAGCGTCTCGTCGCCCACGCGCTCGGCACGACGGCGGCGTGACCGCGCGGCTCAGCCGAAGAGCTGCACCGGGTTGACGATGTCGGCCAGGATCAGCGTCCCGCCCATGAGGACCAGCGCGATCACCACGATGTAGGTGACCGGCACCAGCTTGGTCGCGTCGACCGGTCGCGGGGCACGCCGACCCGTCAGCCGCGACCAGACGCGCTTGAGGCCGTCCCACAGGGCGACCACGATGTGTCCGCCGTCGAGCGGCAGGAGCGGCACCAGGTTGAAGACGAACAGGGCGATGTTCAGCGAGCCCAGCAGGGCGAGCATGCCCGAGACACGGTTGAGGATCGGTGCCTCGGTGGCCGCGACCTCTCCCGCGAGACGGCCCGCACCGACGACCGACAGCGGGCCGTTCGGGTCACGGCCCGCGCCCGTGAACGTGTCGACCGCGGTCTGGTAGACCCGCGCCGGCAGCTGCCAGATGATCCCGACGACACGTCCGGTCTGCTCGAGGGCGGCCTGCGGGCCCTCCCAGATCGGCTGCGGCACGAAGCCGACCGTGGCCGACATCCCGACGAATCCGACCTCGGCGGTCTTCGTGGTCCCGTCGGCTGCCGCGACCTCGCGCGTCGCGAGGACGGGCGTGACCTGCAGCGTCTCCCGCGCGCCGCCCCGTTCCACGACGATCGGAATGGTGGCATCCGGCGTCTTCTGGATGATGGCGGATGCCTCGGCGAAGGTGTCGACGGCAGTCCCGTCGACCGACACGATGACGTCCCCCGGGCGGATGCCGGCAGCGGCCGCCGGCGAGGCGGGGTCGCCCGCGGTGCACGACGTCTGGGACGTGCCGGCAGGAAGGACGCACTCGTTGACGGAGGCGATCGTGGTCGTGGCGGTCTGCACCCCGATACCGGAGAACATGATGGCGAACAGGATGATCGCCAGGATGAGGTTCATCGCCGGGCCGCCGAGCATGATGATGACCCGCTTGTAGACCGGCAGGCGGTAGAAGGCGCGCTCGGCGCCGTCGCCCTGCAGCGTCTCGTCGTTGACGCTGCGGGCGTCCTGGATCATCGTCTCGAACAGCCGACGACGGCGCGGCGGACGCCCCTCCGCCGCAGCCTTCTCGGCGGCCTCCGAGGGCGGGTACATGCCCGCCATCGAGATGTAGCCGCCGAGCGGCAGGAGCTTGAAGCCGTACTCGGTCTCGCCGACCCGGCGCGAGAAGACGGTCGGACCGAAGCCGATCATGTACTGGCCGACGCGGACGCCGAACGCCTTGGCGGGGGCGAGGTGGCCGACCTCGTGCAGGGCGATGGATACGGCGAGCCCGACCACCAGCACGACGACGCCGATGATGAATGCGAGAACGGTCACGAGCCCACACGCTACCCGTGCACGCTATGAACCGGCGATGACCTTCCTCGCCGCCGTCGACACCCGGCCGATCTAGGCTGGGAGGGTGATCCCCCGCCTCCTCGACTCGCGCCGCGTGCGGGTCGTCCGCGCAGGCGGGGCTTCGGCGGTCGCGACACTCTCGGCGGCCACCGCCCACACCCTCGGCGGGGGGACCCCACCGGCCGCGTGGCTCGTGCTCACCGTCACGTTGCTCGCCTGGCCCGTCGCCCTCGTGATCGTCGGCTCGCGCCCGTCCGCCCTCCGCACCGGTCTCGCTGTCGCCGCCGCGCAGGCGCTCCTCCACGGCGCGTTCGCGCTCGTCGGCGACACCGCCCCCAGCGCGGGCGCGCTCGCAAGCCACCACCACGATCTCCTCGCCCTCGGACCGGTCGCCGGTTCCGCCATGACCCCGGACGGGTCGATGCTCGCCGGTCACGTCGCGGCGGCGATCCTCACGGCCGTCGCGGTTTGTCACGGCGAGCGGATGCTGCGCGCCGTGGCCCGCGGCATCCGCTCCCTCCTGCGACCCGCCGTCCTGCCCCTTCTCCCGCTCGCCCCGGTCGCACCGGCCGTGGCCGCCGCCCGTCCGGAGCGTTTGCGCCCGCGACTGCTCCTCGCCGATCTCTCCCGCCGCGGCCCTCCCCGCTGAGCCGGCCGCTCCCGCAGCGGCACGACGCTCACCATCCACCCGCGGACACCAGTCCGCACCTTTCAGGGAGACCTCGCTCATGACCCTTCGTCCCGCGCGCCGTTCGGCGCTCACCCTCACCGGCCTCGCCCTCGGCGGCGCCCTCGTGCTCGCCGCTCCGCTGGCGGCATCCGCTCACGTCCACGTCCACTCCGACGATGCCGCCGCCGGCGCGACGTCGCGGCTGGAGTTCTCGTTCAGCCACGGCTGCGACGGCGCGGCGACCTCCGCGCTCGTCTTCGACATCCCCGAGGGCGTCGACAACGTCACGCCCGTCGTCGACGGCGTGTGGAAGGTCAGCCGCGTGCTCGGGCAGAACAACGTGCCCACCCAGCTGACCTACACCGCGGTCACCCCGATCGAAGATGGCTTCGCGGCTTCGGCATCCTTCGACGCGCTCTTCTCGTCGAAGGTCGGCGACACCGACATCGCCTTCCCCGTGACGCAGAAGTGCGTGACCGGGCAGACCGACTGGAACCAGATCGCGAAGGACGGCGAGGACCCCGAGACGCTCGAGTCGCCCGCCCCGGTCGTGGCGGTCGCGCCCGCGTCGGCGGCGACCGCGTCGGACCACGACGACGACGGCGACCACGACGAGCACGCGGCCGCGGCTCCCGCGGCGGCCGAGACCTCCACCGAACCGATCGCGACGTGGCTCGGCGGTGGTGCGCTCATCCTGGGCGCCGCCGCACTCGTCGTGGCGATCCTCAACCGCCGCCGGGCCTGACGCGCGTCCGGACCCGAGCCGGTCGGAGGCCGGGTGCGATGATGGAGGGACCATGCAGAACCCCTCCGCTTTGCCACCCGTCCTCCGGCCGTCGGATCCCCCGACCGTGCCCCTCGTCGACGTCGCAGCCCACCTGGGCATCGCGGCACGGGACGACCTCGACGGTGTCTTCGCCCGCGGAGTGACCCTCGCCACGGCCGACCTCCGCGCCGGCGAGCTGTTCGTCGCCGTCCGCGGCGTCCACCGCCACGGCGCCGAGTTCGCGCCCGACGCGATCGCGAAGGGCGCCGTCGCCGTCGTGACGGATGCCGACGGTGCCGCCCTGCTCGCCGGCGCGGACGTCCCCGTCCTG
The DNA here is from genome assembly GCF_031932285.1 of Microbacterium aquilitoris. Lineage (NCBI taxonomy): Bacteria > Bacillati > Actinomycetota > Actinomycetes > Micrococcales > Microbacteriaceae > Microbacterium > Microbacterium aquilitoris. The sequence continues at coordinate 329,885 of NZ_JAUZVT010000002.1, read as the reverse complement.
GTGGTCGACGACCCGCGGGCGGTCCTCGGCGACCTGTCCGCCCTCGTCTACGGGACGGGAGCGGATGCCGCTCTCCCCCCGCTCCTGGCCGTCACCGGCACCAACGGCAAGACCAGCGTCACCCACCTCATGGAGGGGATGCTGCAGGGGCTCGGCGTCGTGACGGGGCTGTCCTCGACGGCCGAGCGGCACATCGCCGGCGAGGTGATCCCGTCGCGGCTGACGACCCCCGAGGCATCCGAGATGCATGCCCTCATCGGGCTCATGCGCGAGCGGAACGTCGACGCGATCCTCGTCGAGGTGAGCGCCCAGGCCCTCACCCGTCACCGAGTGGACGGGCTGCACTTCGATGTGGCCGGATTCACCAACCTGTCGCACGATCACCTCGACGACTACCGCGACATGGCCGAGTACCTCGCCGCCAAGGCCGCCCTCTTCACGTCCGCACGCGCGCGGCGGGCCGTGATCTGCGTCGATCAGCCGTCGGGCGTCGAGATCGCGGCGACCGCGGACATCCCGGTGACGACGGTCGTCACGCCGGCGATCGCGGACGATCCGTCGGTCTCCGCCGACTGGACGGTTGAGATCGTGTCGGAGACCCCCACGGGCACGACGTTCACGCTCGCGGGACCTGCCGGCCGGCTCACGACGACCGTCCCCGTCATCGGCCCGCACATGGCCTCGAACGCGGGACTCGCGATCGTGATGCTGCTCGAAGCGGGGTGGCAGTGGTCCGCGCTCGTCGACCTCATCGACGGGGAGCGCATCGACGCGCACCTGCCCGGCCGCATCCAACGCCTGTCGGGCGGCCGGGGGCCGGCGCTGTACCTCGACTTCGGCCACTCCCCCGACGCGTTCGCCAAGACCCTCGACGCCGTGCGACGCGTCACACCCGGGCGCGTGATCATGGTGTGCGGCGCGAACGGCGATCGCGACACGACCAAGCGCGCCGACATGGGCGCGGCCGCGGCGCTCGGGAGCGACATCCTCGTCGTCACCGACCAGCATCCCCGCTCCGAGGATCCGGCGACGATCCGTCGCGCACTGATCGACGGTGCCCGCGCGTCGCGGCCCGATGCTGTCATCCACGAGGTCACCCCGCCCGAGGACGCGATCGCCGCCGCCGTCTCGCTCGCGGGAGACGGGGACGCGATCCTCTGGGCAGGACCCGGCCACCAGCACTATCGCGAGATCGCCGGCATCCGCACCCCGTTCGACGCGGTCGGAGCCGCGCAGGACGCGCTGCGTCGCGGCGGCTGGCCCGTCCCCGACTGACGCGGCTCAGCGCGCGGCGATGAGCCGGTCCGCCGTGTCGCGGGCCCACCGCTCGGCGGCGGCGAGCGACTCCCGAGTCAGTTCGCTCGGGCGCTCGTGCGCGTCGACGACCCGCGCGACGGTCTCCACGATCCCGAGGAACGGCAGGGCGCCCTCGTGGAAGGCGTCGACGGCCTGCTCGTTCGCGGCGTTGAACACGGCCGGATACGTGTCGCCGGCCACACCGACCTGCTTAGCGAGCGCGACGCTCGGGAAGGCATCCTCGTCGAGCGGCTCGAACGTCCAGGTCGACGCGGTCTTCCAGTCCAGCGGCTCCCCGACCCCGGCGACCCGGTGCGGCCAGTCGAGCGACAGCGAGATCGGCAGACGCATGTCGGGCGGGGACGCCTGGACGATCGTCGACCCGTCGACGAACTCGACCATCGAGTGGACGATGGACTGCGGGTGGACCGTGACGTCGATCCGGTCGTACGGGATGCCGAAGAGCAGGTGCGCCTCGATGACCTCGAGTCCCTTGTTGACGAGGGTCGCGGAGTTCGTCGTGACGACGCGGCCCATGTCCCACGTCGGGTGAGCGAGCGCTTCGCGCGGTGTGACGTCCTGCAACCGGTCGCGGGAGCGACCACGGAAGGGGCCGCCCGACGCGGTGAGGACGAGACGTCGCACCTCGGCCGCATCCCCCGCCCGCAGGCACTGCGCGATGGCGGAGTGCTCGGAGTCGACGGGGACGATCTGGCCCGGTGCCGCGAGCTTCGTCACGAGCGGCCCGCCCACGATGAGCGACTCCTTGTTGGCGAGGGCGAGGACCGCTCCGGATTCGAGGGCCGCGAGGGTCGGACCGAGACCGACGGAACCCGTGATGCCGTTGATGACCACGTCGGCCTCGACGCTGCGTACCAGGCGTTCGGCGTCGACCGCGCCGAGCGCGGTCTCGGTGACCCCGAACTCGTCGGCCTGCGCCTGCATCCCGTCGCGGTCACGACCCGCGGCGAGGCCGACGACTTCGAACCGGTCGCGGTTCGCGCGGATGACGTCGAGCGCCTGCGTCCCGATCGAACCGGTCGAGCCCAGGATCAGGATGCGTCGCATGGCCTTCACCCTACCGGCGGGCGCCGAAGCGCCCGCCGCGGGGTCATTCGGTTGCGGCGCCGGCGGTCGCCGACTGCGCTCCGAGGATGTCGACGACGAAGACCAGCGTCTCGCCCTTCAGGTCGGCCTCGTTGATCTTGCCCTCGCCGTATCCCTCGGCGGGCGGGATGACGACGAGCACCTGCGATCCGACGGTCTGACCCTCGAGCGCCTTCTGGAAGCCCTTGACGACCTGGGTCGTGGTGAGGGTCGCCGGAGTGTTCTTCTCCCAGGTGGAGTCGAACGTCTTGCCGTCCGACCAGCGCACGCCCGTGTACTGGATGAGCGTGTAGTCGCCCTGCTGGACCTTGTAGCCGTCGCCCTTCTTCAGGGTCGCGACCTCCGTCGCAGTGGGCGGGTCCTGGCCTTCGGGGATCGTGATGGTCGGGGCGCCGTTGTCGGCGAGCTTCACCTTCGGGAGTCCCGCGGGTTCGGCCTGGGGCTCGCCCCACGCTGCGGTCGGCACGGTGCCGAGCAGGTCGAGGACGTAGACCTCGGACTGGGCGGTGTCGCTCGCGGGGAAGGCGGCGACGACGCGCTCGCCGATCTTGCCGCACCCGAAGACCTGTCCGAGGACAGTTGCGGCCGACAGCTGCGAAGGCAGGAACTCGCCCGGCTTGTAGCCGACCGTCGCGAGCTCTTCGCCCGTCTTGGCGTTGTAGGCCGTCATCGCATACGAGACGAAGTCGCCCGGCTTGACGGCGTCGCCCGTGCCCTCGTCCAGGACGCTCACCTGCAGCGCCTTGGGCTCGAGCGGCTTCTCGAACGTCGCCTTGGACGGCTTGCCGACCTCGCCGTCGACCTTGACGGAATCGGAAGCCTCGCCCGGCTTGGCTTGCGCGGCGCAGAGATCGGCAGCCGCCGTTCCGGTGGGCTGCGCGGTGCCCTGGCCGGATGCGCACCCGGCCAGCAGCAGGACGGCCACGGCAGCGGCGGAAAGGGCGGCGATGGGACGAAGACGCACGAAAGAACCTCACAGAGATACGGGGTGTCCGTCCATACTCCCCCATGATCTTTTGTCCGGGGTGTGAGTCGGGCGCCGAATCCGGCCGCGACCTGCTGCTCCGTCATGTCCTGACGCGTATGGGTTTGGCAGTACCCTCTTCTGGTGACCGAAGCGCAGACTCCCCCCGAGCCCTCTGCCGAGTCATCTGTCGATGAACTCGCGCGCGCCGGGGCCCTCTACTACCTGGTCCGCTGGGGTTTCGGTCCCCTGGCTCGACTCATCTACCGGCCGCGGATCGAGGGTGTCGGGAACATCCCGCGCACGGGTCCCATCATCCTGGCCAGCAATCACCTGAGCTTCATCGACTCTTTCGTGCTCCCGTTGTTCGCGCCGCGCCCCGTGTACTTCCTCGCCAAGTCGAGCTACTTCGACGGCACCGGCCTGAAGGGCTGGTTCAGCAACCGGTTCTTCCGCGCCCTCGGCGCGACGCCCGTTCAGCGCGGTGCCGGCCAGGCCGCCCTCGATGCGCTCGATCAGCAGCGCCGCATCCTCCAGTCCGGGAAGGCCATCGCGCTTTACCCCGAGGGGACGCGGTCGTTGGACGGGCGTCTGTACAAGGGCCGCACCGGCGTCGCCTTCCTCGCTCTCGAGACGGGCGCCCCCGTCGTGCCCGTCGGCATCGTCGGCACGAACGCGGCGATGCCCGTCGGCGCCAAGTGGCCGCGCTTGTCCCCCCGGGTCACCATCCGGTACGGCGAACCCATCGACCTCTCCCACCACGGCGCGGCATCCTCCGGTCGCGCCCGCCGTCAGGCGACGGACGACATCATGACCGCGATCCACGCGCTCTCCGGTCAGGAGCTGGCCGGAGCGTACAACGAGGTCCCCGCGCAGAACCCGGTCGAGCGGCTCAAACAGGTGCTCCCGCACGAGCGACGCTGAGCGGGACCGGTCGGCGCAGCCGGGTCAGGACTCGTGAGGTGCGGCAGCAGTCACCGTCGCCTCGTGATGCACGGGGAAGTTCACGGAATTCGCGATGAAGCACCATTCGCGTGCCTGTCGGTGCGCCGCCTCCGCCGCGGGGATCATCGCAGGGTCGGCGACCGTGACCCGCGGGTGCAGGGTCACTTCGCGGAACGCTCCCCCGCCCTTCCCGTCGAGCACCATCGTCCCGGCCGCGTCGTCCTCGTAGGACGTGACCACGACGCCGGCCGTCACGCACGCGTGCAGGTACGAGAGCAGGTGGCACTCGGACAGCGCCGCGAGCAGGAGGTCCTCGGGGTTCCAGCGCGTCGGATCCCCGCGGAAGGGCCTGTCGCTCGAGCCCAAGAGGTCGGGCTTCCCCTCGACGCGGAGGGTGACGGCCCGGTCGTAGTCGCGGTACCCGCTCGTGCCGGTGCCGCGGTCGCCGGTCCACAGGGTGCTCACTCGGTAGTGGTGTTCGTCGCGCACACCGCCAGTCTCGCACCTTCGGACGGCGGTGGACCCGAGCCCGCTGGGTAGGCTGAACGGGTGCCTGAGACCTTCGCTGTGACGGATGCCGTCGAACTCGCCGTCGTCGAACGCAGCGGATTCGTGGAATCCCGTCACGCAGGATCGGCGATCGTGCTGGATCCCGACGGCGTCGTCGTGTCGACACTGGGCGCGGTGGAGGCGCCGATCCTCCCCCGCTCGTCCCTCAAGCCGATGCAGGCGTTGGCGAGCGTCTCGGCAGGAGCCGCGCTCGAAGGCGCTCATCTCGCCGTGGCCACGGCCAGCCACTCGGGGACAGACCGTCACGTCGCGCTCGTGACGGACATCCTGAACGCCGCCGGCGTCGGCGAGGACGCGCTCCTGTGCCCGCCGGCCTGGCCCGGGGATGCGGCAGCGCGCGACGAGATGACCCGAGAGCTCATCGGCCCGCAGCGCGTGAGGATGAACTGCTCGGGAAAGCACGCGGCGATGCTGTTGGCCTGCCACGCGAACGGGTGGGACATGGCCACGTACCTCGAGCCGCAGCATCCGCTGCAGGTCCACACGCGCGAGGTGGTCGAGCGCCTCACCGGCACGAAGATCACGGCGACGGCGGTGGACGGATGCGGCGCCCCGGTGCACGCGATGACGCTCGCCGCACTGGCGCGCGCGATCCATCGCATCGGGGCGTCTTCGGAGCGCTCGCCCTTCGCCCTGCACCGGAGCGCCGGCATGCTGGTGCGCGCCGTCCGCGAGCACCCGTGGGTGATCCAGGGCCCGGGGCTGCCGGACTCGATCGTGACCGAGCGGCTCGGCGTGTTCGCCAAGCACGGTGCCGAAGGGGTCATGGCGATGGTCGCCCCCGACGGCACCACGGTCGTCCTCAAGATCCTCGACGGGAGCAACCGGGCGGGTGTCGTCACCGCCCTCACCCTGCTCGTGCGGGCGGGGGCGTTGCAGGCGGCCGACGTCGCCCGCACCCTGGGCGATCTGCCGCTGACGGTGACCGGCGGCGGCCGCGATGTCGGGGTCATCCGACCCACCGTCTGAGCCCTGTCAGCCGGCCCCCTCCCCCTCACCGGCAAGCAGCACTCGGCGCACGGGCCGGTCGGGAGAGTGCACCCAGGCCCGCGACGCCCCCGGGACGGCGAACGGCGGCAGGTCACGCGTACCGACGAGCGACCGGTACTCGGCGGCGCACGCGGCATCGATGACGAGGTCGCCGTCGGCACGCGCTGCCGCGAGCAGGCGCCACTGTGCGAGCCAGGCGTCCGGTGATCCGATCACGACACCGCCGCGGGCCAGGCGAGCCTCGCCGTCGACCGAATCGACCCGGATCCCCATCCGCTCCCACGCCTCCGTCAACCGACGCGATCGTGGCCCCGCGGGCACCACCACCGCTGCGGGACGCCGGCCCGGCTGCCACACCGGCGGCCCCTCGCTGGGCCCGTGCAACGGCAGCTCACCGGCATCCACCACCTGGACGAGCGTGCGACCGAGCCTTCCGCGTCCGGGTGGCGGGTCCACGACGAAGTCGGCCGATTCCCCTCCCGCCGCGACATGGTCGGCGCGGGATGCCGTTGCCAGGATGAGCCGCCGAGGCACGAGCTCGAGGATCCGCCCCACGCCGCCGCCGACGCGCTGCGTCGTCAGCACGACCCGGATGCCGCGGGCCCGGGCCGCGCGCAGCGCGCTCTCCAGTGCCTCCGCCGCGACGGCGCCGTACTCCCCCGGCAGGGCCGACAGCACCACGTCGAGATCGTCGACGAGGAGCGTCGTGCCGGCCGGCATCCCCTCGATACCGGTGAGGGTGTCCCACGCTCCCTCGGGGTCCGGCGGCACCACCCGCACCGTCGACTGCGCGGCGACGGCGCGCAGGACGCCGGTCCTGCCGCTGCCGGGGCCGCCGATGACCACCAGGGCGGGATCCTCCCAGATGACCTCGCGCTGGCGCTGCTGCTCGGGCTCGTCGGCGACGCCGAGCAGCACCCCGTCCCGGCCCGGCGACGGCGACAGCGGAATCCGCTCGGGGAGCGCGGGAAGCCACGGGCGCCGCGCACGGTCACCACGACGGCTCTCGACCGTCTCGGCGATGACTGCGCCGTCGCACAAGGCTACCCGGACCGCCTGCGGCGCCGTGTCGCGGCTGCGGCGGACGAGTGCGGTGCCGCGCGCCTCGGGCCGCCCGGAGAGTCGACAGGCGTCGTCGACGCCCAGCACGGCGCGCGAGTCGGATCCGTCAGCCACCCGGAGCGCGATGCGGAGCGGCGCGTTGGCGAGGACCGCATCCCGGAAGACACCGTTCGCCCGCTGCGCCGCGAGGATCAGATGGATGCCGAGCGCCCGGCCGCGCGCCGCGAGGTCGCCGAACACATCGTGGAGGACGGGATGCGCAGCGACGAGCGCCGCGTATTCGTCGACGACGATCACGAGGCGGCCGAGCGCGTCGCCCGCTTCGTCGATGTCGCGGGCGCCTCGCGCGGCGAGGGTCCGCTCCCGATACCTCACCTCGGCGCGGAGGCTCTCGATCGCGCGGACGGTCGTCGGCTCGTCGAGGTCGGTCAGGACCCCCGTCACGTGCGGCAGCGACGCGAGATGGTCGAACGTCCTCCCTCCCTTGAAGTCGACGAGGAGGAGCCCCACCTGCGAAGCCGTGTGCGCGGCGCACAACGACACCACCCACGATGTGAGGAGCTCGCTCTTGCCCGCTCCGGTCATCCCGATGACGACGGCGTGCGGACCGTCATGGACCAGGTCGATCGGGAACACGGCACCGCCGGCCGCGGCGAAGGCTGCGGGAAGCGACCCCGGCCCCGCCGCGGGGGCGCTGCGCATCGCGTCGCGGAGCGTGATCGGCAGGTCGACCGTGTTCCCCAGTGCTCGGGTCGCCCGCTCGGACAGCAGCTCCGCCGCCCGTGCCGCCTGGTGCTCCGACACGACCTCGACGGTCACGTCGCGGGATCGACCGTCGAGGTCGAGGCGTGCCGTCGTGGGGCCGGTGAGCCTGAGGACCGCCCCGCACCGCGGGGGCGGCGGGGCGCCTTCGGGGACGACGACGAGCGGGACGTCGACATCGCCGCCCACCAGACCTCCCTCTTCCAGAATCTGGAGGAGGGGTCCCACCACCGCGGCGCGGTGGGGAGCGGCATCCGTCCACGCCGGCCCGCCGTCGCCCAGCCGCACCCGACCGGGAGCCAGGCACAGGAGGATCTGCAGGGCGAGGGCGCGCGTCACGGCCGCCGCCAGTCGGGGCGGTCCGATGACGGCGACCCCGGTCGTCAGGGGGATCGGCACGGGGACGTCGCTGAGGACGCCGGCGCTGCGACGCAGCGCGGTCGCCTCGTCATCACCGTCGCCGCCCGTGACGCGGAGAGCGCTTGCGTCATCACCGGACCCGACGACCAGCATGGCCTCGCGTTCGGCCACGGAGCGCCAGATCGATTCGGGCATCGCGAGGAACCGTTGAACGTCCGGATGCGTCGCCCACCGCTGCTCGCGTTCGTCCTCGTGTCTGCGGGCGACCTCGACTTCGGCCTGCGCGAGCTCGCGCCTGAGGGCTGCGGCATCCTTCTTCGCGGTCCGCCTCGACGTGCGCGCGGCGTCCGCGACCGAGGCCACCGCGATCAGGGGTCCGAGCGCTGCGAACAGGAGGGCGTAGGCCGATCCCGTCACCGCCCAGAGGACGACCGCGCCGATGACCGGTACGACGGCGGTCATCACCGGAAGCGGCGGACGCGGTGTCGGCGCGGGTCGACGCGGGAGGGTCAGCGGGTCATCGGGAGCGAGAGTGGACACGCATCCACTCTCGTCAGACGACACCACCCGCAGACGCGGGGGACGACGGCCTGTGGAAGGAATCCGTCAGGAGGCGACCGGGGAGGAGATCTCGACGGTCGCGGTGTCGTCGTCCGCCGAGAGGAACCGCGCACCCACGACGATGATCGAGACGTTGTCGCGGCCGCCGTTCTCGAGCGCGGCTTCGAGCATCGCGTCGACTGCGGCGGCCGGATCGTGGTGCTGCAGAAGGAAGTGGAGGATGCCGTAGTCGGTGAGTTCTTTGGTCAGCCCGTCGCTGCAGACGACGAAGCGATCGCCGTCGACCACCTCGAGACGGACGTAGTCGGGAACGACACCGTCGCTCGGTCCCACGGCACGGGTGATGACGTTCCCGTAGGGGTGGTTCTCGGCCTCTTCGGGGCTGAGGCGACCGGCGGCGATGAGTTCCTGGACCACCGAGTGGTCGGTCGTCACCTGAGCGAGGGCGCCGTCGCGGAGGAGATACACGCGCGAGTCGCCGATATTGAGAGTCACCCAGGTCGGCTCGTCACCCGTGAGGTCGAGGTAGACGCCGGTCACGGTCGTGCCGGTGCCGTCGTCCGTCGTCTCGGAATGCGACGCGATGTCATCGACCGCGCGCTCGAGGGCGTCCTCGATCACTTCGGGAGAGACGGTTCCACGATCGACCGCGGCCGACAGTCGCTCGACGGTCCGAGAGCTCGCGATCTCGCCGCCGATGTGACCGCCCATGCCGTCTGCGACGACGAAGAGGGGGAACGCGGAGAGGACGGCGTCCTGGTTGTTCTCGCGTCGCCGGCCCTGGTGGGTGACCTCGGCCCAGCGCACCTCGACGGAACCCGTGCCGGTGGTGACGACGCGGGATGAGGTGACGACTTCGGGCACGCTCCGCCTTCTTTCCTGATCGGTGCAGCGTCTTCACACTCTAGTGGACACCACCCCCGTCATCTCGCGGCACAAGCCGTTGCCCTGCACTGGTGGAGGGCACTACGGTTTCGCTGAACCGGCGCACGCGCGCCGGACGCCGCGCCCGCGGCGACCCCGACAGGAGGACACAGCGATGTCAGATCCGAATCCCCCGCAGAACGGCGGGCCCACTCCTCCCGCTGGCGGTCCGACGCCGCCCCCCGGGCAGGCGCCCAACGACCACCCGGCATCGCCGCAGCAGCCCTACTCACCGCCAGCGCAGCAGCCCTACGGGCAGCAGCCTCCGTCGCAGCCCTACGCCCAACCGGCGCCCTCGGGTCCGCTTCCGCCCGACCAGGACAAGCAGTGGGCATCCTTCGCGCACTTCGGCGGCGTCATCGGATTCGTTCCCGCCCTCGTCATCTGGCTGATCTTCAAGGACCGGGGACCCCGGACGAACGCCGAAGGCAAAGAAGCGCTCAACTGGCAGATCACGTTCACGATCGCGATGGTCGCGGCCTGGATCCTCACGCTCGTGCTCGGCTGGATCCCGGTCATCGGCCTGCTGATCGGACTTCTCCCCGTCGCCCTGTGGGTCGTGAACATCGTGTTCTCGATCCTCGGCGGGGTGCGCGTCAACGCCGGCGGAAGCTACCGCTACCCGGTCACGCTCCGCCTCATCTCGTAACGGGAGGCACGACGAGCTCCAGCTCTCCGGCCCCCGATGGGCGCAGGACGATCCCCTCGTCCTGCGCCCATCGCATGAGCCCGGCCGGATCCGTGGTGTGGGGCCGGGTCGAGGCGAGGCGGCGGACCAGCTCCCCCTTCGCGTGCTTGTTGAAATGGTTGAGCGCGCGGACAGCGCCGTCGGGCCCCTCGGAGACGACCCGCACATAGGCCTGCGGGATCTCCGCCGGCACGGGCCCCAGCGTCACATACGCCTCCGACCGCAGGTCGAGCACGAACGACGGCGCCGTAGCCGCGATCGCGGCACCGACGGCATCCGCCCACACCGACCTCATCGACGGCAGACCGGGGAGGCGGATGCCGGCACCCAGCCGGTAAGCGGGAAGCGGGTCGAGTGCCCCCACGACGCCGAAGGGCGCCGAGTGGATCGCGACACGGGTCCGCAGCCACTCCCGGGCCGCGTCATCCAGGGTCGACGCGTCGAGGGCGTCGAACAGCACGCCGGTGTACCGGTCCGCGGCGGGGACCGTGGGCGAGGTCCGGAGCGCGGCGTTCACGGCGATCTCCCCCCGCTGCCGGGCGGACAACTTGAGCACCCGGGCCGCGGTGTCCTCGTCGTCACTCAGCGCGACGAGCGCATCGACCACCCGATCGCGTTCGGCGCGGAGGCCCGGGAACGAGAGAGCGTCCGCATGCCACGGCGGTCCGTCGCCGCCGGGGCGCTTCGTCTCGGATGGCGGGAGCAGGATCAGCACGACGCGACCTCCAGGGAAAAGCGCAGCGCCGCCCGGCGAACCGGGCGGCGCTGCGTGAAAGGGGTGTCAGGACTGCAGGGCTGCGTTCCCGGCCACGATGGTGAGCTCGTCGTTCTCCATCGAGAGGAAACCGTCCTCCGCCGTCGCGACGATCTTCTCGCCGTTCGACTGCGTGATGCGGACCTGTCCTTCGGCGAGGATCGCGAGCACGGGCTCGTGACCGGCCATGAAGCCGATCTCGCCCTCGACCGTCTTGGCCACGACGAGGCTCGCCTCGCCGTGCCAGACCTCCGCCTCAGCGGAGACGAGGGTGACGGTCAGCGCCATGTCAGCCGTTCTCCTTCTGGATCTGAGCCCACTTCTCTTCGACGTCGCCGATGCCACCGACGTTGAAGAAGGCCTGCTCGGCCACGTGGTCGAAGTCACCCTTGACGATCGCGTCGAACGACTCGATGGTCTCCTTGATCGGGACCGTGGAGCCCTCGACGCCGGTGAACTTCTTGGCCATGTAGGTGTTCTGCGAGAGGAACTGCTGGATGCGGCGTGCGCGCGACACGACGATCTTGTCCTCTTCGGAGAGCTCGTCGACACCGAGGATCGCGATGATCTCCTGCAGTTCCTTGTTCTTCTGAAGGATCTGCTTCACCGACGTGGCCACACGGTAGTGATCCTCACCGATGTAGCGCGGGTCGAGGATGCGGCTCGTCGAGGTCAGCGGGTCGATCGCGGGGTACAGACCCTTCGATGCGATCTCACGCGAGAGCTCGGTGGTCGCGTCGAGGTGCGCGAACGTGGTCGCCGGAGCCGGGTCGGTGTAGTCGTCGGCGGGGACGTAGATCGCCTGCAGCGAGGTGATCGAGTGACCACGCGTCGAGGTGATGCGCTCCTGGAGCACGCCCATCTCGTCGGCGAGGTTCGGCTGGTAACCCACGGCGGAGGGCATGCGGCCCAGCAGCGTGGAGACCTCGGAACCGGCCTGCGTGAAGCGGAAGATGTTGTCGATGAAGAGGAGCACGTCCTGCTTCTGGACATCGCGGAAGTACTCCGCCATCGTCAGCGCCGACAGGGCGACACGGAGGCGCGTCCCCGGCGGCTCGTCCATCTGGCCGAAGACGAGGGCGGTCTTGTCGAAGACACCCGCCTCTTCCATCTCGGCGATGAGGTCGTTGCCCTCACGGGTGCGCTCACCGACACCGGCGAACACCGACACACCACCGTGGTCCTGCGCGACGCGCTGGATCATCTCCTGGATGAGGACGGTCTTGCCGACACCGGCGCCACCGAACAGACCGATCTTTCCACCCTGCACGTACGGGGTGAGCAGGTCGATGCTCTTGATGCCGGTCTCGAACATCTCGGTCTTGGACTCGAGCTGGTCGAAGTTCGGCGCCTGGCGGTGGATGCCCCAGCGCTCGGTGACCTCGATGGTCTCGCCCGGTGCGGCGTTCAGGACGTCACCCGTGACGTTGAAGACCTTGCCCTTGGTGACGTCGCCGACGGGAACCGTGATGGGACCGCCGGTGTTGCGCACCTCCTGGCCGCGGACCATGCCGTCGGTCGGCTTCAGCGAGATGGCGCGGACGAGGTCGTCGCCCAGGTGCTGGGCGACCTCGAGGGTGATCTCGGTCGACTGGTCGCCGATCACGATCGTGGTCTTCAGAGCGTTGTAGATCTCGGGGATCGAGTCGTGCGGGAACTCGATGTCGACGACCGGGCCGGTGACGCGCGCGACGCGGCCGACGACGGGGGTCTCCGTCTTCTCAGCGGTGAGGCTCATGGCTTCTCTTCTTTCGTGTGGTCTATTTGCCCGACGCCAGCGCGTCGGCGCCGCCGACGATCTCGGCGATCTGCTGCGTGATCTCCGCCTGACGCGCGTTGTTGCGCAGGCGGGTGTAGTCGGTGATGAGCTTGTCGGCGTTGTCGCTGGCGGACTTCATCGCCTTCTGCGTGGCGGCCTGCTTCGCGGCGGACGACTGCAGGAGCGCATTGAACACGCGGCTCTGCACGTACACCGGCAGCAGCGCGTCGAGCACCGTCTCGGCATCCGGTTCGAACTCGTAGAGCGGGTAGACCTGGCTCGATGCCGTGTCCTCCGCCTCGACGACCTCGAGGGGCAGCAGACGGACCGTCTCCGGCGTCTGCGTCATCATGCTGACGAAGCGGTTATAGACGAGGTTGATCTCATCCACGCCGCCCTCGCCGCCGCCGAGCTCGTACGCGGCGATCAGTGCCGCCGCGATCTCCTCGGCCGTCGAGAACGCCGGGGTGTCGGTGTCACCGATCCACTCCCCCGCCGTCGCGATGCGACGGAACTGGAAGAACCCGACCGGCTTGCGGCCCACCAGGAAGTAGACCGGCTCGACACTCTGGCTGCGCAGCAGCTCGCCGAGCTGCAGAGCCTCGCGGATGACCTGCGAGTTGAACGCGCCGGCGAGGCCGCGGTCGGAACCGAAGACGACGACGGCGGAACGACGGATCTGCTCCCGCTCGGTGGTCAGCGGGTGCTGCACGTTGGAGTGCGTCGACACGGCGGAGACGGCACGCGTGACGGCCCGCGCGAAGGGGTTGGACGCGCGGACGCGAGCCATCGCCTTCTGGATGCGCGAAGCCGCGATGAGTTCCATCGCCTTCGTGATCTTCTTGGTCGTCTGAGCAGAAGAGATCTTCTGCTTGTAGACCCTGAGTTGTGCGCCCATAGGTTATGAGTCTCCCGTCGGCGTCAGCCGCGGCGGCCCTTGACGATCTTCTCCTGGTTCACGTCATCGACGTCCGCAGCAGCGACCTCTTCGTGACCCGGCGTGCCGAGTGCCTGACCCTTGCCGCCCTGGAACTCGAGGACGAAGGCGTCGACGGCCTTCTCGAGCTCGCCGGCGGTGTTGTCGTCGAGCACGTTCGAGTCGCGCAGGGTGTCGAGGATCGACGTGTTCCGCTTCAGGTGGTCGAGCAGTTCGCGCTCGAAACGGAGGACGTCCTCCACCTCGATCGTGTCGAGCTTGCCGTTCGTTCCGGCCCAGATCGAGACGACCTGCTCCTCGACGGGGTACGGCGAGTACTGCGGCTGCTTCAGGAGCTCCGTCAGACGTGCACCACGAGCCAGCTGTCGACGCGACGCGGCGTCGAGGTCGGATGCGAACATCGCGAAGGCCTCGAGCGAGCGGTACTGGGCGAGCTCGAGCTTGAGCGTTCCCGAGACCTTCTTGATCGACTTCACCTGGGCGTCGCCACCGACACGCGAGACCGAGATACCCACGTCGACCGCGGGACGCTGGTTGGCGTTGAAGAGGTCGGACTGCAGGAAGATCTGGCCGTCGGTGATCGAGATCACGTTGGTCGGGATGTACGCCGAGACGTCGTTGGCCTTGGTCTCGATGATGGGGAGACCCGTCATCGAACCGGCACCGAGCTCGTCGGACAGCTTCGCGCAACGCTCGAGCAGACGCGAGTGCAGGTAGAAGACGTCACCGGGGTACGCCTCACGGCCCGGCGGACGACGCAGGAGCAGCGATACCGCGCGGTAGGCCTCGGCCTGCTTGGACAGGTCGTCGAAGATGATCAGGACGTGCTTGCCCTCGTACATCCAGTGCTGACCGATGGCCGAGCCGGTGTAAGGAGCGAGGTACTTGAAGCCCGCGGGGTCGGATGCCGGGGCCGCGACGATCGTCGTGTACTCCATGGCACCGGCGTCCTCGAGGGCGCCCTTCACCGAAGCGATGGTCGAGCCCTTCTGGCCGATCGCGACGTAGATGCAGCGGACCTGCTTCGTGACGTCGCCCGACTCCCAGTTGGCCTTCTGGTTGATGATCGTGTCGATCGCGATGGCCGTCTTGCCGGTCTGACGGTCGCCGATGATCAGCTGGCGCTGACCGCGGCCGACTGGAATCATCGCGTCGATGGCCTTGATGCCGGTCTGCATCGGCTCGTGGACCGACTTGCGCTGCATGACGCCGGGCGCCTGCAGCTCGAGGGCACGGCGGCCGGTCGTGGCGATCTCGCCGAGACCGTCGATCGGGTTGCCGAGCGGGTCGACGACGCGGCCGAGGTAGCCCTCGCCGACACCGACCGAGAGGACCTCGCCGGAGCGGGTGACCTTCTGGCCGGCTTCGATGCCCGAGAAGTCACCGAGGACGACGACACCGATCTCGTGCTCGTCGAGGTTCTGCGCGAGGCCTTCGACGCCGTTCTCGAAGCGCACGAGCTCGTTCGCCATCACGCCGGGCAGGCCCTCGACGTGGGCGATGCCGTCCGCGGCGTCGACGACGGTGCCGACCTCGGTCGCCGCTGCCCCGGTGGGCTCGTAGGCGGCGACGAAGTCTTTCAGCGCGTCACGGATGACGTCGGGGCTGATGGACAGTTCTGCCATGGTCTTCCTTCTTAGTGAGGTCTTGTGGCGGGCACCTGGCCTGCCGGGTCCGCTCCTCGGTGGAGCGGGAAGAGTCAGCCCGCCAGACGCTGGCGGAGGTCGCCCAGTCGGGACGAGACGGTGGCGTCGATCACGTCGTCGCCGATCTCGATGCGGACACCGCCGACGACCGTGGGGTCGAGGACGACGTTCAGCGAGACCTCGGTGCCGTAGCGCGCCGCGAGGGTGCGCTGGAGGCGGGACGTCTGCTCGTCGGTGAGCTCCGCGGCCGCGAAGACGGTGGCCACGGCGCGTCCCCGCTGGTCCGCGACGACACGCAGCGCACGGCTGAGCATCGAGCGGACCCGTCGTTCCCGCGGTACCTGGACGAGAGACGACACGATCGCAACCGTCGATGCGGCGGCGCGGCCGTTCAGCAGGCTCTCGATGAGCGCGCCCTTGGCGGATGCGTCACCGAGCCGGCTGCCCAGCGCGAGCTCAAGCTCGGGGTTGGCGGCGATCGTGCGCGCCACGGAGAAGAGCTCGGCCTCGACGTCGACCTGCGGCTCGGCCATGGCGGCGGCGCGGACGCCGGCCTCCTCGATCCCCGAGATCAGGTCCGCCGACGACGACCAGCGCTCGGCGACGGCCGCGTCGAGGACCGACCCGGTCGCAGCCGAGTACCCGCCGAAGACGCGCAAAACGAGCGCACGTCGAGCTTCGGCGGGCACCGAGGCATCCGAGAGCGCGCCGCTCAGCTGCGACGAGCCGGCCAGGGTGCGCACCGCGGCGAAGAGCTCGCGGGCGACACCGAGGTCGACGCCCGGCGCGGCCGTGAGGGCCGACGTCGTCGCCGCGAGGGCTTGAGTGGTCGCGCTGCCCATTACTTCGCTGCCTTCTCGGAGGATTCGAGGTCGGCCAGGAAGCGGTCGACCACGGCCTTGGCCTTGGCGTCGTCGGACAGCGTCTCGCCGATGACACCACCGGCGAGGTCGAGGGCGAGGGTGCCCACTTCGCTCCGCAGCGAGACGAGCGCGGTCTGGCGCTCGGCCTCGATCTGGTGGTGCGCAGCGGAGGTCAGGCGTGCGGCCTCGGCCGACGCGTTGTCCTTGGCCTCGGCGACGATCTTCTTACCGTCCTCGCGGGCGGTCTCGCGGATCTCGCCGGCCTCCTTGCGAGCCTCGGCCAGCTGGGCCGTGTACTCCTCGAGGGCGGCTTCCGCCTTGCGCTGAGCCTCGTCGGCCTTCGCGATGTTGCCCTCGATGGCAGCGGCGCGCTGGTCGAGCAGGACCTGCATCTTCGGGAGGGCGACCCGCCAGAAGACGAACAGGATCACGACGAAGCAGACCCCGGACCAGATGATGTCGTACCAAGCCGGGATCAGCGGGTTGTGAGACCCGCCCTCTTCGGCTGCGTACGCGACAAGAGCGTTCAGCATCCTGTCTCCTTAGTGATCTGAGTCGCGGTTTACTGGAAGATGAAGTAGGTCGCGATGCCGATGAAGGCGAGCGCCTCGGTGAAGGCGATACCGATGAACATCAGGACCTGCAGGCGACCGGCCAGCTCGGGCTGACGGGCCACGCCCTCGATCGTCTTGCCGACGACGATGCCCACACCGATAGCGGGGCCGATGGCGGCGAGGCCGTAACCCATCGTCGCGACGTTGCCCTCGAGGGCGGCGAGAACCGTAGTTGCGTCCACGGAGGTGTTTCCTTTCGGTTGGATGGCTCGGCGTGCGCCGGACCGCTTAGTGCTCTTCTGCCACCGCGAGCTGGATGTAGACCGCGGTGAGGATGGCGAAGACGTATGCCTGGAGGAAGGCGACGAAGATCTCGAAGATCGTGAAGGCGAACCCGAACGCGAGCGTTCCGGCCGCGAGCGCCGAGAACCAGCCGCCCAGGGTGATGAGGAAGAACTGCGTCGCTGCGAAGAACAGGACGAGCATGAGGTGCCCGACGATCATGTTCATCAGCAGTCGGAGCGTCAGCGTGACGGGCCGGATGATGAACGTCGAGAGGAACTCGAGCGGGATGATCAGGATGTAGAGGAACCAGGGCAGCCCGGGAGGCATCAGCGAGTTGCGGAAGAAGTTCCCGGGGCTCGCCTTGATACCGGCGTAGATGAAGGTCACGTACGCGACGAGCGCAAGGAGGAGAGGCACCGCGACGATCGACGAGCCTGCGATGTTCAGGAACGGGATGACACCCGTGATGTTCATGAACAGCACCATGAAGAAGATCGTGGTGAGGATCGGCAGGAACCGGCGTCCGTCTTTTTTGCCGAGCAGGTCTTCGGCGATGTTGACCCGGACGAAGTCCAGGCCCATCTCGACGACGCTCTGGAAGCGGCCGGGGACGACCGACATGCGGCGGGTGCCGAACCAGAAGATCAGGACGATGGCGATCGTCGCGAGGATCTGGATGAGGTGGATCCGGTTGACGACGAGGGGGCCGATCGAGAAGACCGCATCGGGGAAGAACTCCGAGATCGACGGTCCATGGAACTCGTCAGGGGCGTCTTCGGCGGCAGTAGCGATCAGGGTCGCAGCTTGAGTAAACAGCGCTGGCTCCAGCTTCGGGGCGTCGATCTATCGATCGGGCGACGATGGTCGGTGAGCTGACTCCGCAGGCGTTCCCGTCGGGGTTCAGGCGGGCTCGGAAACAGCCTATCAGGCCTCTGGGGTGCTGGTGTCCCCGTGCCGACGCTCCCCCGCCTCCACCTCTGCGGCCTCGACCTCTGCGGCGGTGGGCAGCGTCGTGTCACTGACTGCCGGCATCCGCATGCGCATCATGACGACGACGTCGACGACGAGCGAGGCGACGATGCTCACGATCAGGGAGATGAGGAACACCATCGGCGTGAGCCAGGGCTGGTCGCGGAGGACGAAGAGCACCACGAGGAAGACGACGAACTTCAGGATCCATCCGCCCATGACCGACCCGAAGAAGATCGGGACGAACAGCGGGTCGCCGTAGAAGCGGTTGGCGATGAGGATCGAGACGATCGTGAACGCGAGGAAGACGGCCGCCATGAGGACCGCCACGAGCGCGCTCGACAGTCCCGAGACGCCTGCCACGAGCAGACCCACGACTCCCCCGACGACGGCGAGGACCAGGGTGACGATGCCCGACCACACCAGAGCGGTGCGGAGCATGCGGGTGGAGGACAGGGCGCTCATGAGAGGGCCTTTCGCTCGGGCGCGACCGGACGTGCACGGCGCGCGGGGGGAAGGGTGACGAGGACGCACGCGACGCATCCGATGATCAGGAAGGCGACACCGGGCCAGTACCGCCCCGGCCACCCCTTCGTCGTGCCGATGTACATCAGGAGGACGGAGAGGGAGACGACCGCGGTCCATGCGTAGAACACGAAGACGGCGTTGCGGTCGGTGTGCCCCATGTCGAGCATCCGGTGATGGAGGTGCTTGCGGTCGGGCGAGAACGGGGACTTGCCCTGCGCCATGCGGCGGACGACGGCGAGACCGAAGTCGACGAGCGGGAGCAGCACGATGACCACGGGGAGGATGACGGGGATGAAGGCACCGAGCAGCTGCGAGCGGCCGAAGAGGTCGTTGTCGCTCAGCAGGTTCGGCGGCAGATTGCCCGTCACGACGATCGCGGACGACGCCATCATGAGCCCGAGCAGGAGCGCACCGGCATCCCCCATGAACATCCGCGCCGGATTCCAGTTGAACGGCAGGAAGCCCGCGCACATGCCGAGCAGCACGATGGCGATGAACACACCCGTGTTGCTCTGCTCGCTGTTGTCGAAATCGCGCACGAGCATGGCGGAGTAGGCGAAGAACACCGCGTTGGCGATGAGGCAGACACCGGCGACGAGGCCGTCGAGACCGTCGATGAAGTTGACCGCGTTCATGACGATCACGATCAGGAGGATCGACAGGCTGATGCTCACCCAGCTCGACACGACGACCTGCTGGCCGAAGGGCAGATAGAAGATCTGGATGCCGCCGAGGAACACGACGATCCAGGCGGCGACGAACTGGGCGCCGAGCTTGATCATCCAGTCGAGGTCCCAGAGGTCGTCGGCGACACCCACCACGACCATGAGCGCGGCGGCCCCGAGGAGCGACCACACCATCGACGGCTCCTGCCAGACGATCGCGAAGGCGGGGAGCTGCGAGGACAGGACGAAGAATCCGAGCATCCCGATGAACATCGCCACGCCGCCCAGCCGCGGCGTGGGGGTCTTGTGCACGTCCCGCTCGCGGATCGCCGGGTGGAGCCCGAATCTCATCGCCACGCGCCACACGACCCACGAGAAGACGAAGGTGAGGGCGCCGGTGATGACGAACGCGAGCAGGTAGTCCCTCACGCGGCGTCGGATTCTTCGGGGTCGACCGGATCGGGCTCGAGGAGGTCGCCGAGGACGTCGCGGAGGCCCTGGCGCGAGACGGCACCGTCGCGGAGGACCGTCACCGGGCGCCGGTCGCGACCGACGAGGCCGGTCGCATCGATGATCGTCGAGGCGACGCCGGTCTCTACGAGGCCGCCGTCGAGGTACACCGAGACGCTGTCGCGGAGCATCTGCACGGCCGAGTCGATCCCGAGCGCGGCGGGCTTGCCCGTCAGGTTCGCGCTGGACACCGCAAGCGGGCCCGTCTCCTCGAGGAGCTCGAGGGCGAAACGGTCGTTCGGCATCCGCACCGCGACGGTGCCGCGCGTCTCGCCCAGGTCCCACCGGAGCGACGGCTGAGCCGGGAGCACGATCGTGAGCCCGCCCGGCCAGAAACGCTCGACGAGACGCTCGACGGGTTCGGGAACCTCGGCCACGAGGGCGCGCATCGTGTCGGGTCCCGAGACGAGGACGGGGGGCGGCGACTGCCGCCCGCGACCCTTCGCGGCGAGCAGGCGAGCCACCGCCGACGCGTTGAAGGCGTCCGCGGCCACACCGTAGACGGTGTCGGTCGGCATCACGATGAGTTCGCCGCGGCCGATCGCTTGCCGTGCCTGGCGGAGAGCGGGCAGCAGCTGGTCGGCGTCACGGCAGTCGAGAACGGGAGACATATCCGCAGCATTCTACGAGGAGCGCCCCTCCTGCACCTGCGAGAACACGGGAGGAGGGCGTCAGAGGGACGTGGTCGAGATCAGGGGCGGAGGGCGGTCGTCGCGCGGTCGCGCAGGGTGAGGTCGGGGTGGGTGGCGGCGCCGCGCCACCCGTCGGCGGTCAGGATCTCGCGGATGCCGGGACCCTGCCACTCGCCGTGCTCGATCACGAGAGTGCCGCCGGGGTGCAGCAGGCGCAGCGCGACGCCCGAGAGGACGCGGACGACGTCCAGACCGTCGGCGCCGCCGTAGAGGGCCGCGGGCGGATCCCAGAAGCGGACCTCGGGGTCGCGCGGGACGGCGTCGTCGGGAACGTACGGAGGATTCGAGACGACGACCGAGACGGTGCCGTCGAGCTCGGGGAAGGCGTCGGCGAGGTCGATGAAGGCGAGCCGGGCGTGCGGTGCCTGCTCCGCGAAGTTCTCCTTGGCCCAGATGAACGCCTCGACCGAGTTCTCGGCGGCGTGCACGCGCGCGTGCGGCACCTCGGTGGCCAAGGCCAGGGCGAGGGCTCCGCTGCCCGTCCCCAGGTCGACCGCGACGGGCTCGGGGCCGGGAGCCTCGCGGAGCGCGTCGATCGCGAGCTGGGCGACCATCTCGGTCTCGGGACGCGGGACGAACACGCCGGGACCGACCCGCAGCTCCATGTGCCGGAACGGCGCCCGGCCGGTGAGGTGCTGAAGGGGTTCGCGCGCCGCGCGGCGTTCGACGAACTCGGCGAAACGCGTCGCCTCGAGCTCCGGCATCCGATCGCCCCGCATCATCGCGGCAGCCAGCTCGCCACGGCCGAGCCCGAGGACATGGGCCGCGAGGAGTTCGGCGTCCACATCGGCCGACGGGACGCCCGCGGCGGCGAGGCGCGCCGCCGCGGTGCGGACGAGGGGTGCGAGGTCGCTGCCGGCGGGCGCGTCGGAGATCCGTGAAGTCGACATGGGAAAGCCCAGGATACCGCGCGCCGCATCGTCACACAGGGCCACCGGCCGCAGGCGCGCCTTAGGCTGGGGGACGCATCGCGGGCACCTGAACCGCGACCCAGATCTCCATCCGCACGGAAGGCATCCCATGACCGGCATCCACTCCGACATCACCAGCGCATTCGGCAACACTCCCCTGGTCCGACTGAACCGCGTATCGGAGGGTCTGCCCGGGACCATCCTGGCCAAGCTCGAGTTCTACAACCCGGCATCCTCGGTCAAGGACCGCCTCGGCATCGCCATCGTCGACGCCGCCGAAGCCTCGGGCGAGCTGAAGCCCGGCGGCACGATCGTCGAAGGCACGAGCGGTAACACCGGCATCGCCCTGGCGATGGTCGGCGCAGCCCGCGGGTACAAGGTCATCCTGACGATGCCCTCGTCGATGTCGGTCGAGCGCCGGATGCTGCTGCGCGCCTACGGCGCCGAGCTCGTTCTCACCGACCCCTCCCTCGGCATGAAGGGCGCGGTCGGCGAAGCCGAGCGCATCGCCGCCGAGACCCCGGGCGCCGTGCTCGCCAAGCAGTTCGCCAACCAGGCCAACGTCGAGATCCACCGGAAGACGACCGCCGAGGAGATCCTCCGCGACACCGACGGCGCCGTCGACTACTTCGTCGCCGGCATCGGCACGGGCGGCACCATCACTGGTGTCGGTCAGGTGCTCAAGGAGCGGGTACCGTCCGCGAAGGTCGTCGCCGTCGAGCCCAAGGACTCGCCGCTGCTGACCGAGGGCAAGCCCGGTCCCCACAAGATCCAGGGCATCGGCCCGAACTTCATCCCCCCGATCCTCGACCAGGGCGTCATCGACGAGGTCCAGGACGTCACGTTCGACGACGCGATCGAGACCGCGAAGAAGGTCGCGACGACCGAAGGCATCCTCGTCGGCATCTCGTCCGGTGCCGCCATCTGGGCCGCGCTTCAGGTCGCGGCCCGCCCCGAGGCCGAGGGCAAGAACATCGTCGTCATCATCCCCTCGTTCGGCGAGCGGTACCTGTCGACCGCGCTCTTCGAGGAGTTCCGCGACTGACCCGCACGCCGACACCCGGAAGGTCCGCCGTGCCCCGCACCGCCCCCTCGTTCGTCCGCAGCGTCGCCGCCGCGGCGCGGTCCGTCCGTGAGGACGTGGCCTCCGCGAAGCTGCGCGACCCCGCGGCCCGCGGCGGCGCCGAGATCGCGCTGCTCTACCCGGGACTCCACGCCGTGTGGAGTCACCGGGTCGCGCACGCGCTGTGGCGGCGCGGCAGGCGGTTCCCGGCGCGCGCACTCTCGCAGGTGTCCCGCTGGCTGACCGGGATCGAGATCCACCCGGGGGCCACCATCGGGCGACGGTTCTTCATCGATCACGGCATGGGTGTCGTCATCGGCGAGACCGCCGAAGTCGGGGACGACGTCATGCTGTACCACGGGGTGACGCTGGGCGGCCGGACCCGGGACGGCGGCAAGCGGCATCCCACCCTCGAGGACGGCGTCGCCGTCGGCGCGGGCGCGAAGATCCTCGGGCCGATCGTGATCGGGGCGCACTCGGTGATCGGGGCGAACGCCGTCGTGACGAAGGATGCCCCCGCGGACTCCGTCCTGGTGGGCGTACCGGCACGCGCGCGTCGGCGCACGGCGAACGAGGACACCCGGGCGATCCTCATGGCGCCCGAGTACCACATCTGACCCGGCTCAGGCCTCCGAGCCGACCGCGGCCAGCTGCGCCTCTTCGTCCGCGGCGATCGCGGAATCGATGAGGGGGCCGAGCGCGCCGTCCATCACCTGGTCGAGGTTGTAGGCCTTGTACCCGGTGCGGTGGTCCGCGATGCGGTTCTCGGGGAAGTTGTAGGTGCGGATCCGCTCGGAGCGATCCATGCCGCGGATCTGCGATCTGCGCGCGTCGGAGGCCGCGGCATCCCGCTCCTCCTGCTGCTTGGCGAGCAGGCGTGCGCGGAGGACGCGCATACCGGCTTCGCGGTTCTGCAGCTGGCTCTTCTCGTTCTGCATCGAGACGACGATGCCGGTCGGCACGTGCGTGATGCGGACGGCGGAGTCCGTCGTGTTGACCGACTGCCCGCCCGGTCCGGACGAGCGGAAGACGTCGATCTTGAGGTCGTTCGGATCGATCTGGACCTCTTCGGGCTCGTCGACCTCGGGGAACACGAGAACGCCGGTCGTCGAGGTGTGGATGCGCCCCTGCGACTCGGTCGCGGGCACGCGTTGCACGCGGTGCACGCCGCCCTCGTACTTCAGGTGCGCCCAGACGCCCTGCGCCGGGTCGCTGGACGAGCCCTTGATCGCGATCTGGACGTCTTTGTACCCGCCGAGGTCCGATTCGTTGCGTTCGAGGAGCTCGGTCTTCCAGCCGCGGGATGCCGCGTACTGCAGGTACATGCGAAGGAGGTCCGCCGCGAACAGCGCCGACTCGGCGCCGCCCTCGCCCGCCTTGATCTCGAGGATCACGTCGCGGGCGTCGTCGGGGTCGCGCGGGATCAGCAGGCGCCGGAGCTTCTCCTGCGTCTCGGCCAGGCGCTGCTCGAGCGCCGGGACCTCCTCAGCGAAGGCGTCGTCCTCCTTGGCCAGCTCCCGACCGGCGGCGAGGTCCTCCTCCGCTCCGTGCCACGCATCGTACGCGGCGACGATGCGGGAGAGCTCCGCGTACCGCCGGTTGACGCGCTTGGCGCGCGACGCGTCGGCGTGCACCGCGGGGTCGGAGAGTTCCTCCTGGACCGCGCGGTGCTCGTCGATCAGCGTCTGGACGGATTCGAACACGGCTCGAGGCTCAGCGGATGCTGTTCTCGTGCGCGTGGCCGCCGGCGGCGGGGGCCGGCATCGACTTCTGCATCTGCACGAGGAACTCGACGTTCGACGTCGTCTCCTTCAGCTTGCCGAGGACGACCTCGAGGGCCTGCTGCTGGTCGAGGCCGGCGAGGGCGCGACGCAGCTTCCACGTGATCTTGACCTCGTCGGCCGAGAGGAGCATCTCCTCGCGACGGGTGCTCGACGCGTTGACGTCGACGGCGGGGAAGATCCGCTTGTCGGCGAGCTGACGCGACAGGCGCAGCTCGCTGTTGCCGGTGCCCTTAAACTCCTCGAAGATGACGTCGTCCATCTTGGAGCCGGTCTCGACGAGAGCCGTGGCGAGGATCGTGAGCGATCCGCCGTTCTCGATGTTGCGCGCCGCGCCGAAGAAGCGCTTGGGCGGGTAGAGCGCCGAGGCGTCGACACCACCGGTGAGCACGCGGCCCGAGGTGGGCGCCGAGATGTTGTAGGCGCGGCCGAGGCGCGTGATCGAGTCGAGGAGGACGACGACGTCGCGACCGAGCTCGACGAGACGCTTGGCGCGCTCGATGGCGAGCTCGGCGACCGTCGTGTGGTCCTCGGCGGGGCGGTCGAAGGTCGAGGCGATGACCTCGCCCTTGACCGTCCGCTGCATGTCGGTGACCTCTTCGGGACGCTCGTCGACGAGGACGACCATGAGGTGGACCTCGGGGTTGTTCGTCGCGATCGCGTTGGCGATCTGCTGCAGGACGATCGTCTTGCCGGCCTTGGGAGGCGCGACGATGAGGCCGCGCTGGCCCTTGCCGATGGGAGCGACGAGGTCGATGATGCGCTGCGTCAGCTTCTCGGGCGCGGTCTCGAGGCGCAGGCGCTCCTGCGGGTAGAGCGGGGTCAGCTTGCCGAACTCGACACGCGTGGCGGCGTCCTCGACTGACAGGCCGTTGACGGCGTCGACCTTGACGAGCGCGTTGTACTTCTGGCGGCTCGACTGCTCGCCCTCGCGGGGCTGCTTGATCGCGCCGACGACCGCGTCGCCCTTGCGCAGGTTGTACTTCTTGACCTGGCCGAGCGAGACGTAGACGTCGCTCTGCCCGGGCAGGTAACCCGTGGTGCGGACGAAGGCGTAGTTGTCGAGGACGTCGAGGATGCCGGCGATCGGGATGAGGACGTCGTCCTCGCCGATCTCGGTGTCGAACTCGTCGCCCGTGGACTGCCCGCGGCGCTTGTTGCGCTGGCGGCCGCGGCCCTGGCCCTGCTCGTCGTCGGAGACCGACTCGGCGGCAGGCTTGTCGGCGGGCGCGTTCTGAGCGTTGCCGTTCTGAGCGTTGCCGCCCTGGCCGTTGCCGCCCTGGTTGCCGTTCTGGCCGTTCTCGCCCTTGTTGCGGTTGCGGCTGCGGCTGCGGCTGCGCGACCGGCTGCGGCCGGTCCCCTCGCTGGAGCCCTCGGAGTCGTCTCCGGATGCCGCGGTGTTCGCGTCGCTCGATGCGGACACGTTCGCGTCGTCGGATGCCTGCTCGGCGGGTGCCTCGGCTGCGGCCGGGGCGGCGCTGGTCTCGGTCACCGGAGCGTCCGCCGGCGTGGCGTCAGCGGCTGCCGGATCGGCGTCGGCGGCAGCAGCGGCGTCGGCGGCAGGCGTTGCCTCGGCGGCAGGAGCGTCACCGCTCTTGGCACGACGCGGCGCACGCTTGCGCGGCGCCTTCGCCGGCTTCTCGTCGGCCGGCTTCTCGTCAGCTGATGCCTCGACTGCGGGTGCAGCGTCCTGGGCGACGGTCTCGTCTGCGACGGCCTCGTCTGCGACGGGCTCGGCTGCAGCAGCGGCCTTCTTCGCGGAGGTCCTCCGTGCGGGGCGCTTCGCCTGCACGGGCTCCTCGGCGGGCGCGGCGGCCTCGTCGGTGGACGGCTCGGTCGCCTCGTCTGCGACGGGGGCGGCTTCGACGGCAGTCGAGTCGGCGGTGTCCGCAGCGGCATCCGTCGTCGCGTCCTGCGCGGCGGCCGTGGTGGTCTCGTCGGCGGCAGCGCCGCCGGTGGCGACGTCGTCGCCGGTCTGGATCTCGGAGATGGACTCCACGAGTTCTCCCTTTCAGATGTGGAAAGTCATAACCGCAGGTGGTTCCGTCCACGACGGATCCGAATCCTCAGCGGGGTGTTCGCGCAGGCACAGAGTTGCGCAGGCCCGTCAGGAGGGGTGTGCGGTGGTTCGCAGACTGCGAGTGGAGGGCAGATTCACGTGATTACGTGGCATCCTCCGTATGGTCCCTCACTGTACCACCCCGCACATCGACGGCCAGCAGGAGAGGTTTCCATGGCGTGTCCGTCGACGTCGCGGCGTACTCGACCGCCTCGAGTCGGCGTCCCGGCCCGTCGGCGAGGACGAGGACGCTGGGTCCCGCCCCCGAGACGACGGCGGCAAACCCGGCGGCACGCAGGCCCTGCACGAGTGCATCCGTCGCGGGCATCGCCTGCGCCCGGTAGGACTGGTGGAGCTTGTCCTCCGTCGCCGCCATGAGCAGTTCGGGGCTCTGCGTCAGCGCCGCGATGAGCAACGCCGACCGCGACACGTTGAAGACGGCGTCCTCGCGCGTGACGTGGAGCGGCGCGAGACCGCGCGCGACCGAGGTCGACATCGTGAACTCGGGGACGAAGACGAGCGGTGAGACGCCGCGGTGGACGGCCAGCTTCTTGTGCTGCGGCCCCGTGGAGTCCATCCACGCGATGGTCAGCCCGCCGAACAGAGCGGGCGCCACGTTGTCGGGGTGCCCCTCGAGCTCGGTCGCCAGGCGCAAGAGGGTCTCGGGGCCGAGGGTGACGTCGCCCTCGAGCAGTCCCTGCGCCGCGAGCAGTCCCGCCACGACGGCGGCACCGGAGGATCCCATCCCGCGGCCGTGAGGGATCACGTTGTGCGCGCGCAGACGGATGCCGGGCATCGGCCGGCCGGCCGCCTCGAACGCGTACGCCATCGAGCGCACCACGAGGTGCGAGGCATCCGTCGGAACCTCGGCGGCCCCCTCCCCCGAAACCTCGATCTCGAGGCCCGGACCGTCGAGCGCGGTCACGACGAGTTCGTCGTGGACGCTCAGGGCGAGACCGAGCGTGTCGAAGCCGGGCCCGAGGTTGGCGCTCGTCGCGGGGACGCGAACGGCGACGGAGCGCCCCGCGAGCGTCATCCCGCCACGCGGGTGAGGTCGAGCGCGGAGGCCACCTCGCTGGTCGCCGCGTCCACGACGATGGGCTCGACCTGCGAGCCGTCGGGGTTGCGGAGCGCCCACTGCGGGTCCTTCAGGCCGTGGCCGGTGACGGTGAGGACGACCTTGGCGCCGTTCGGGATGACACCCGCCTCGGCACGGTCGAGCAGACCGGCGACGCTGATCGCCGACGCCGGCTCGACGAAGACGCCGACGGTGCCCGCGAGGAGCTTCTGCGCCGCGAGGATGCGCTCGTCGTCGATCGCGCCGAACCAGCCGTCGGTGGCTGCGCGGGCTTCGAGGGCGAGGTCCCACGACGCGGGGTTGCCGATGCGGATGGCCGAGGCGATCGTCTCGGGGTTCTTCACGACCTCGCCGCGCACGAGCGGCGCGGAGCCCTCGGCCTGGAAGCCGAACATGCGGGGCACGCGCGTCGCGACGCCGCGCTCGGCCTCTTCGCGGTAGCCGCGCGAGTAGGCGGTGTAGTTGCCGGCGTTGCCGACGGGGATGAAGTGGAAGTCCGGGGCGTCGCCGAGCTGGCTGACGACCTCGTACGCGGCCGTCTTCTGTCCCTCGATGCGGTCGGGGTTGACCGAGTTGACGAGGTGCACCTTGTACCCGCCGGCGAGCTCGCGCGCGATCTCGAGGCAGTCGTCGAAGTTGCCGCGGATCTGGATGAGCTGGCCGCCGTGGGCGACGGCCTGGCTGAGCTTGCCCATCGCGATCTTGCCCTCGGGGACGAGGACGGCGGCTGTGATGCCGGCGTGCGCGGCGTAGGCGGCCGCCGATGCCGAGGTGTTGCCGGTCGAGGCGCAGATGACGGCCTCGGCTCCGTGCTCGACGGCACGGGAGAGGGCGACGGTCATGCCGCGGTCCTTGAACGAGCCCGTCGGGTTCATGCCCTCGAACTTGATGTAGACATCGGCACCGGTGATGCGCGACAGCGACGCCGCCGGGATGAGCGGGGTGCCGCCCTCGCCGAGCGTCACGACGGTCGAGGCGTCGGTGACGCCCAGTCGATCGGCGTACTCGCGGAGGACTCCGCGCCAGACGTGTGCCATGTCAGTCTCCTTCTACCCGCAGGACCGAGACCACCCGACGCACCGCGCTGGTGGCAGCGAGGCGCTCGACGGTGTCGGCCAGGTCCTGCTCCCGGGCCGTGTGGGTTCCGATGACGAGGTGCGCGACGGCATCCCCGCTGTCCTGGGCGACGGCGCCGCCCGAGGTGGTCTGTTCGACGGTCGCGATGGACACGTTCCCGTCGCTGAGGATGCCGGCGACGGTGGCGAGCACACCCGGCCGGTCATCGACTTCGAGCGTGATCTGGCAGCTCGTCCGGATGCGGCCGATCGGCACGATCGGCAGGCCGCCGCGCGTCGACTCGCCGACTCCGGGTCCGCCCGCGACGTGGCGCCGCGCAGCCGAGACGACGTCGCCGAGGACGGCGGACGCGGTCTGCACTCCCCCGGCACCCGCGCCGTAGAACATCAGGTCACCGGCGGCCTCGGCCTCGACGAACACGGCGTTGTTCGCGCCGTGCACCGAGGCGAGGGGGTGCTCGCGGGGAACCAGAGCGGGGTACACGCGGACAGAGATCGCCTCGCCGTGCGGCGCGGCGTCGGGCTGGTCGACGAGACGTTCGCACACGGCGAGGAGCTTGACGACGTAGCCGGCCTTGCGGGCGGCCTCGATGACGCCGGCATCCACGGCCGTGATGCCTTCGCGGTGCACGGCGTCGAGCGGCACGGTCGTGTGGAAGGCGAGGCTCGCGAGGATCGCCGCCTTCTGCGCGGCGTCGTACGCCTCGACATCCGCCGTCGGGTCGGCCTCGGCGTAGCCGAGCCGCTGCGCTTCGGCGAGCACCTCGTCGAAGCCGAGACCTTCGCGGTCCATGCGGTCGAGGATGTAGTTCGTCGTGCCGTTGACGATGCCCATGATCCGTCGCACCCGGTCGCCGGCGAGCGAGTCGCGGAGCGGCCGGATGATCGGGATCGCGCCGGCGACGGCCGCCTCGTAGGCGACGGTGGCCCCGACCTGGTCGGCGGCGTCGAAGATCTCGCTGCCGTGGGTCGCCAGGAGCGCCTTGTTCGCCGTGACGACGTCGGCGCCGGAGGAGAGGGCGTGGAGGATGCGGGTGCGGGCGGGCTCGAGCCCCCCGGTGACCTCGATCACGATGTCGGCGCCCGCGATGAGGGTGTCGGCGTCGGTCGTGAACAGGTCGCGGGGAAGGTCCGCTTCGCGCGGGGCGTCGACGTCGCGGACGGCGATCCCGACGAGGTCGAGCGGTGCTCCGGCTCGGTCGGCGAGTTCGTCGGCGTGGGTCAGCAGCAGCCGGGCGACCTGGGATCCGACGGCGCCGGCTCCCAGGAGCGCGACGCGCAGGCGGCGGGGTTCGATCATGCGGACTCCTCGGAGGTGCGGGATGCCGGTGCGACGCCGAGGTCGCGCGCCAGCAGGTCGTTCTCGTCCTCGCCGCGGACGATCAGCCGAGCTGTGCCGGCGCTCACGGCCACGACGGGAGGTCGGGTCAGGTAGTTGTAGTTGCTCGCGAGCGAGAAGCAATAGGCGCCTGTCGCCGCGACGGCGACGAGGTCGCCGGGCTCGACGTCACCGGGGAGGTACTCGTCCGACACCACGATGTCGCCCGCCTCGCAGTGGCGCCCCACGACGCGCGTGAGAGCGGGGGCGGAGTCGCTCCGGCGGCTCGCGATGCGCGCGCTGTAGTCCGCGCCGTACAGGGCTGTGCGGGCGTTGTCGCTCATGCCGCCGTCGACGCTCACGTAGAGCCGTTCGAGGTCGTCCGAGACGCGCACCGGCTTCACCGTGCCGACCCGGTACAGGGTCACCCCGGCGCGTCCGACGATGGTGCGGCCCGGCTCGAAGGCGAGCTCGGGCATCGGGATGCCGCGGCTCTCGCACTCGCGCGCGACCGCCGCGACGATGCCGTCGGCGAGCTCCGCGATCGGGGTCGGGTCGTCCTTGGACGTATAGGCGATGCCGAAGCCGCCGCCGAGGTTCAGGAGGGGAACGTCGCCTCCCTCGCGGAGCCGAGCGTGCAGCTCCACGACACGAGCGGCGGACTCGGCGAAGCCGGCGGTCCCGAAGATCTGCGAGCCGATGTGGCAGTGCAGTCCCGCGAAGCGCAGCGACGGAAGTTCTCGGATGCGGGCGACGGCGGCCTCGGCATCCGTCAGCGCGAAGCCGAACTTCTGATCCTCGTGGGCCGTCGCCAGGAAGTCATGGGTCTCGGCGTGCACGCCGCTGTTGACGCGGATGAGGACGGTCTGGACGCGCCCCTGGGACTCGGCTTCGGCGGCGATCCGCTCGATCTCGACGAGCGAGTCGATGACGATGGAGCCGACGCCGACCCGAACCGCGCGGCTGATCTCGGGCAGCAGCTTGTTGTTGCCGTGGAGACCCAGGCGGGCGGGGTCCGCTCCCGCCGCGAGCGCGACGGCGAGCTCGCCGCCGCTGGCGACGTCGACACCGAGGCCCTCGGCGGTGACCCAGCGCACGACGTCGGTCGTAAGCAGAGCCTTGCCCGCGTAGTAGACCCGGGCCGTGCCGCCGTGGCGGGCCGCGGCATCCTGGAACGCCGTCAGCACCTCGCGGGCGCGAGCGCGGACGAGGTCCTCGTCGACGACGTACAGCGGGGTGCCGAACCGCTCGGCGAGTTCCACCGCGGACACTCCTCCGAAGACGATCGCCCCGGCGTCGTCGCGGACGGATCCCTCCGGCCACACGGCCTCGACGAGCGCGTTCGCGTCATGCGGCTGAGTCAGCCACTCGGGCACGGCGGGACGGTCGGAGGTGGTGGACACGCAGGGGCACCAATCGGGGTGGGAACGGGTACGTCGGGCGGTGTGGCCACGCCCCGACGGTGCCCACAGTCTAGGGCACCGGGGCGGAGCACCCCGGCTCCGTGACGCTAGCGGTCGCCGTCGCAGGAACCGGGTTCCTGCGCGGCCTTGTCGCGGAGGATGGCACTGTCGATCTCGAAGTCCGCGACGATCCCGCGCTCCGCGACGGAGACACCCGTGAGGGTCATCGCCTTCGGCAGGTACTGAGACACGCAGACCGGCAGCTCCTCCAGCATCGAGCCGACGAGCGGACCGAGCTGCTGGCGGAGCGCGTCGGCCGACACATCTGCGCCGCCGAGACGGAAGGTCGTGGGCGACAGGACGATCTGGCCGTCGCGGGCGGCGGGCGACAGGGTCACCCCCACGGGGACCGACGTGCCGAGGATCGGGAACGCGGTGTCGAGGGCGACGTCGGGCGGATCGAGCGTCACCGACTCCGCGGGGAAGCCGTCCACCTTCGACAGCAGGGCGCGGGTCTGAGCCTGATCCAACACGACCGTCGCGTTCGCCGACGACCAATCGGCACCGGTGTACATCGGAACGTCGTCCGCTGTCACGTCGACGTCCGCCGTGATGCCGTTGAGCTCGACATCGTCAGCGCTCAGCCTGATCTCGGGCAACTGTCCGACCACGACGAGAGGCAGCAGGAGCGGCGCGGGGATGTCGACGTCGATCTTCTGGTCGGCCGGGAGGCCGACGTTCTGGACGATCTGATCGCGGATGATCTGCGGCGTGACGATGCGTGCCGCGACCTCCGCCGCGACGAGGAGTCCGACGACCGCGAGGACGATGACGACCGCCCAGGTGACCCCTCGACGGGGACGACGGCGAGCAGGCCGGACCTCGGTCACGGTCGCCACGTCACATCCGTTCGGGCGCGCTGACGCCGAGCAGGTCGAGTCCGTTGCGCAGGACCTGACCCGTCGCGTCGTTCAGCCACAGGCGCGTGCGGTGCACGTCCGTGACCTCCTCGTCGCCGAGCGGGGTGACGCGGCACGAGTCGTACCAGCGGTGGTAGAGGCTCGCGAGCTCCTCGAGGTAACGGGCGATGCGGTGCGGTTCGCGCAGCTCCGCCGCGAAGGCGACGAGGCGCGGGAACTCCTGCAGCGCGCCCAGGAGCGCGGACTCGGTCTCGTGCGTGAGCAGCTCGGGAGCGAACGCGTCGCGCGCGACGCCGGAATCGGCGGCGTTCCGGGCCACGTTGTGGGTGCGCGCGTGGGCGTACTGCACGTAGAAGACCGGGTTGTCGTTCGTCCGCTTCTGCAGGATCTCGGGGTCGAGCGTGAGCGGCGAATCGGCCGGGTAGCGCGCGAGCGAGTAACGCAGCGCGTCGGTCCCGAGCCATTCGCGCAGGTCGTCGAGCTCGATGATGTTGCCGGCGCGCTTGGAGAGGCGCGCTCCGTTGATGGAGACGAGCTGCCCGATGAGGACCTCGATGTCCTTCTCGGGGTCGTCGCCGGCCGCTCCGGCGAGCGCCTTCAGGCGGTGCACGTAACCGTGGTGGTCGGCGCCGAGCAGGTAGATCTTGTGCGCGAAACCGCGGTCGCCCTTGTTCAGGTAGTAGGCGGCGTCGGCGGCGAAGTACGTGTACTCCCCGTTCGAGCGGCGGATGACGCGGTCCTTGTCGTCGCCGAAGTCGGTGGTGCGCACCCACACGGCGCCGTCGGCGTCGAAGACGTGACCCTGCGCGCGCAGGCGGTCGACGGCCTCGTCGACGAGGCTCGGGCCACCGTCTGCGCTCTTCGCGTGCAGCGTCCGCTCGCTGAAGAAGACGTCGAAGTGGACGTTGAACTTCTCGAGGGATGCCTGGAGCTCCGCGAGCTGCAGTTCGTAGGCCTTGTCGCGGGCCGCGGCCACGCGTGCGTCCTCGGGCAGGTCGGCGATGCCGGGCTCGGCCTCGGCGACACGCGCCGCGAGGTCGTCGATGTAGGCCCCGGCGTAGCCGTCCTCGGGAGCCGGCTCGCCCTGCATGCGGGCGAGCACCGAGCGACCGAACCGGTCCATCTGCGCGCCGGCGTCGTTGATGTAGAACTCGCGGACGAGGGTCGCGCCGCTCGCGAGCAGCAGACGGGCGATCGCGTCGCCGAGAGCCGCCCAACGCGTGTGCCCGATGTGCATGGGACCGGTCGGGTTCGCGCTGACGAACTCGAGGTTGATCGTATTGCCCTCTTGCGAGCGCCCGTGCCCGAAGGCCGTGCCCGCCTCGACGATCGTCTTCGCGAGCGCGCCTGCGGCGGCGGCATCCAGTCGGATGTTGATGAACCCGGGGCCGGCGACCTCGACAGAGGCGATGCCGTCGACGGCGGCGAGCGCGTCGGCGACCTCGGCCGCGAACTCGCGCGGGTTCGCACCGACCTGCTTCGACAGCTTCAGCGCGGCGTTGGACGCCCAATCGCCGTGGTCGCGGTTCTTCGGGCGCTCGACGGGGAAGTCGGCGAGCGTCAGAGCCTCACCGGAGCCGGGTCGTCGCGCCTCCACGAGCGGGGACACGACGGCGAGAAGGGCTGCGGAGAGGGCTTCTGGAGTCATAGCCCGTCAAGTCTACGTTTCAGGGGGTCCTCACGCCGACGGCAGGACCACCCAGACGCGGGCACCGCCGGAGGGCGACTCGTCGATGCCCATGCGGCCGCCGTGGGACTGGACGATCCGGTTGCACGTGGCGAGGCCGATGCCGAAGCCGGGGACGTCGACGTTCGATCCGCGCTCGAGCGGCTCGAACACGAGGTCCCGCTCGGCGACCGGGACGCCCGGGCCGTTGTCGTCGACCGTGATCCGTACACCCGCGGCCACTGTTCCGACCGACACCGTGATCGCCGGCGCGCGTCCGCCGGCGCCCGCGAACTTCACGGCGTTGCCGACGAGGTTCTGCAGCAGGACGCCGAGGAGGGTCGGATCGGCGGGCACGGGGACGGATGCGTCGACCGTCACGTCGGCGCCGTTGTCGAGGCCGGCGGTCCTCAGGTCGTCCATCGTCGAGGCGATCAGCGGACCGACCTCGACCGCGGTGCGGCGGATCGGCGCACCGCCGACGCTCGCGTAGTCGAGGAGACGGGCGATCATGCCGGACATGCGGTCGGCGACGGACTCGGCGCGGGCGAGCGCGCGAGACGCCGCGGGGGTCTCGGCGACCTCGGGCACCTCGGAGGCGAGCTCGATGTACCCGGTCAGAGCCGTGAGAGGGTTCCGGAGGTCGTGCGCGACCTGTGCCGCGAAGTTCTCGAGCTGCTCGTTCGACTCGCCGAGTTCCCGGGTCAGGCGGCGCAGCTCGAGGACGTCGACGATCTGATGGGCGATGAGGGCGAGGGCGGCGCTCTCGTCCTCCGGCATCTCGCGGGGTACGTCATCGAAGATGCAGATGGTGCCGATCGGGACGCCCATCGGGGTGATGAGGGGGCTCGAGGCGTAGAAACGCACGTTGGCGACCTCACCGGTCACGAACGGGTTGGCGGCGAAGCGCTCGTCGAGAGCCGCGTCGCTGACGACGGTGTGCCCCGGCTTGCGGAACACGACGGCGCACATCGAATCCTCACGGCTGCAGACAGCCGGCTCGATCCCGACGGCAGCGATCTGATGCTGGAAGCGATCGTCGATGATGTTGATCACGGCGGTGGGGACCCCGCACACCGTGGCGGCCAACTGGACGAGGCCCTGCAGGTCGGGCTCGGGGGCTCCCCCGAGCACGCCGTACTCCTCGATGATGGCGCGTCTGATCGCGTCGTCGGCGGTTGTCACGTTCAGCTCCCCCATGTGTTGTGCCCCACCCTAATCATCAGAACGGCTCGAGCCACCGTGCGGCGATGTCCCATGACGCTCAGGCCAGCGCGACGAGGCTCGCGCGATCGTCCCGGAGTGCATCGGATGCCGCCTCGGGGTCCGCGTCGTCCGCTTCGACGCGTGCGTCGACGAACATCCGTCGGAGGCCCAGATTGGCGCCGTAGTAGCTGAGGAACGCGCAGTCGGCGGCATCCCTTCCCGTCGAGATCCGGACGAGGCCCCGACGGTTGGACAATCGCGTGGCGTCGACGACCAGCCAGCGCCCGTCGATCCACGCCTCCGCGACCGCGTGGAAGTCCATCGGCACGAGGCCGGGCGCGTAGCAGGCGACGTACCGAGCCGGAACGTCCATCGCGCGCAGGAGCGCGATCACCAGGTGCGCGTAGTCGCGGCAGACGCCCGTCCCGCTCGCAAGGGTCGTGACGGCGGAGTCCGTGCCGAGCGACAGCCCCGGGGAGTAGGTGACGGTCTCGGCGACGAACGCCTCGACGGCGGCGAGGAGGTCCGTTCCCCGAAGCCCCCCGAACTGGCGGCGCGCCTGCGCGAACACCGAGTCCGACGGCGCGTACCGGCTGGGGCGGAGGTAGACCGCGGTGTCGAGAGCGCTGGTGGGCTGCGGCGCCGCGCTCCCCACGACGCGGGCGTCGTAGGACACCCGAACCGGGCCCGCGTCGACCCGGAGGCGGTGGAGGCGTGTGCCCGCGGCATCCGTCATCACCGTCGGGACGAGCACGCGACCGTCCCGCTCGAGACGGAGATCCTCGTGGACGACCGGCACGCCGTCGGCCACGGCGATCGAGAGGATGAGGTCGAGCTCCCCTTCGACGTCGAGATCGAGTTCGGCTCGGACGACACGCTGCACCGGGCAATCCTCGCACGCGGACGACATGTGTCGGCCAGGTGAACAGTGGCACAGACACCGCCGATGATCGCTTACCCTCGTCGCATGGGGTCTGATCGTCGCGCGCGCAACTGGGGGCTGAGCATCGTCGCCGGCGGAGTGGCGGCGATCGTCGCTCTCGCCGCATGGCAACCCTGGCGGACGACGCCGAGCGTGGAGGCAGCGACCTCTGTCGGCGCCGTCTCCGAGGTCGAGCCCCTGTCCATCCCGGCCAACGCCGACGTGCTCGTGTTCGGGGACTCCTGGACGTACGGATCGGCGGCGACCCTTCCGACGGAGGGCTACGCGTACCGCCTGGGCTGGCTGAGCGGCTGGAACGTCACGGTCGACGGCGTCCGCGGATCGGGATACATGAGGCCCGGCTACGACGGGCCGGACTTCCGCCGCCGCGCCGAGGCGTTAGATTCCGCCGCGGACTACGACCTCATCGTCATCCAGGGGTCCATCAACGACCGTCATCAGGGCGAGCGCGGGTACCGCGAGGCCGTGGATGCCACGTGGAACACGTTCGAGCGGCTCTACCCCCGCGCGCAGATCGTGATCTTCGGCCCGACGCCCCACGAGTTCCCCGTCGACGAGGGGACCGCCCGCATCGACGCCGACCTCGAGGCCGCCGCGGACGCCCGCCACTGGTGGTACATCTCGCCCCTGCAGGAGCAGTGGCTGACCCCGGCGAACTACCTCGAGATGATCGACACCGGCGCGGGCCGCAAACACCCCTCCGACCGGGGCCACGAGTACCTCGCCGAGAAGCTGTTCGCGGCCCTCACCGATCGCAGTGCGACGACGGATGCCGGTGCGACCCGCGACGACGCACCGGAACCCGTCGGCCCCTGACCGCGGGTGGCTCAGGCCCGGATCGCCTCGGCGATCGGCTGGTCGCCGCTGTTGAACGAGATCGTCCGGCCGATCGTGGTCGGATCCGCTAGGGCGGCGGCGATCACAGCGGCGACGTCCGCCCGCGACACCGACGTGCCCTTGTCGGCACCCGGGTCGATGCGACCGGTGGGGTCGTCGAGCGTCAGAGCGGACGGGGCGAGGATCGTCCAGTCGAGGTCCGCACCGCGAAGGTGCTCATCGGCCGCGGCCTTCGATTCCGCATACGCGAAGAAGTCGTCGGAGGGGTCGACGCCGTGGTCGGGTCCGGAGCCGAAGTACGACACCATGACGTACCGGCGCGCCTCGGCGGCGACCGCCGCGTCGATGGAACGGATCGCGGCATCCCGGTCGACCGCATAGGTCCGCTCCGGCGAGCCGCCACCCGCGCCCGCGGACCACACGACCGCGTCGCTGTCGGCGAGGAGTTCCGTGATGGCGTCCGTGTCGGATGCCGCGACATCGGCGACGAGGGCGGTCGCGCCCGTCCGCTCGACGTCGT
The DNA here is from genome assembly GCF_031932285.1 of Microbacterium aquilitoris. Classification (NCBI taxonomy): domain Bacteria; kingdom Bacillati; phylum Actinomycetota; class Actinomycetes; order Micrococcales; family Microbacteriaceae; genus Microbacterium; species Microbacterium aquilitoris. The sequence goes on along the minus strand of NZ_JAUZVT010000002.1, from coordinate 292,713 downwards.
CGCGGTGGTCGGGGTTGCGGATGACGGAGGTCACCTGGTGCCCCGCGTCGACGAGGAGGGGGGCGAGCAGCAGGCCGACTTTTCCGTGTCCGCCGATGATCGTGATGGTTGCCATAGGGAGGCTCCTTTCGTCAATCCCCGACGCTACGGTGGACGGCCGCAGATGCTCGTCCCCTTGCGCTTGTACCCTCGACGTGGAAGGCGGCACCGTCCGCGTTCCGTTCGCATCGACGAGGGGGATCCAGACGTGAGCGAGACGACGCCAGCCGGCTGGTACCCGGCACCGCATGCCGGCAACGAACTGCGCTACTGGGATGGATCGGCCTGGCACGCGGCGCCCGCCTACCTGCCCGCCTCCCCCGCTCCCGGCGCGCCTGTGCCTCCGCCCGCGGTCCCGCCGTATGCGAACTCGGCGCCCGTCACGCCTCCGGTGTATTCGGGGTATCCGGGCTACTCGACGGCGCCGTATGCGCCGCCGAAGCAGCAGGGGCTGGCCATCGCCGCGCTCTCGATCGGCATCGCGGCGATGATCTTCGCCTGGATCCCCTTCTTCGGGCTCCTGGTCGCGATCACGGGATCGGTCTTCGGGATCATGGCCCTCGTGCGGCGTCAGCCGAAGGGGCTGTCGGTGACGGGGACCGTCCTGTCGGGGCTCGCCCTCGTCTGGTCGGCGCTCGTGACCTTCTCGATCGCGGCGCTCATCTGGTTCCCGGCGACCTCCTCCTCCGAGGACGACTACGGCACCGCGGACCCCCTCCCCGAGGCGTCTCCCTCGGCCCCCGGCATCCAGCCCTATGCTCCCGAGAGCGGTCCCGGTTCGGTCGGCGACCCCCTGCCGCTCCCCTACGTGTCGGCGTCCTCGATCGGCGAGGAATACTCGGCCGACATCCGGATCGTCAACGACGACGCGACGAACGAGGTGCTGTCATGGAACTCGTACAACGGCGCCGCGATCGACGGGCAGCGGTACGTCCTCGTCGAGATGACGGTGACCGGACTCGACCCCTACGGTGTCTCCGCCACCTTCCCGACCTATGACCTGGCCCTGGCCACACCCGACGGGGCGGTGTACCCGAACGCCTTCGTGGTGGGTGACGACGACACGACGCTCCTCCGGGATGCCGGGATGATCGACGAAGGCGAGAAGGTGACCGGCCTGGTCGCCTACCTCGTCCCCGAGGACGCGACCGATCTGCTGCTGACGGACTACGCGAACTACTACGCGTTCTGATCCGGCAGGAGGATCACCCGGTCGCGGTCCCAGGGCTCCGTCCACCCGAGGCGCGAGAACAGGCCGTCGAGGATCATGGCGGTGAACCCCCACACGAGCCTCTCGCCGCGCGCCGTGGGGATGAGGAACGCGGGGCCGCGGAACTCGCCGCGATCGGTCCTGATGACGGTCACGCCGCGGTTCGCGGGGTCGAGCAGGTCGGCGACGGGTGCGCGGAACACGTCCGCCGACTCGGCTTCGTCGACGACGCCGACGGCGGACGGGCGGCGCCACCAGGCGAGCACCGGAGTGACGAGGTGACGGGAGAACTCGAGCGGGATCGGGTCGAGCGCACCGACGATCTCCACGCCGTCGACGTCCAGGCCGGTCTCCTCCCGCGCTTCGCGGAGGGATGCCGCGATGACGTCGACATCGCCGGGATCGACGCGTCCGCCCGGGAATGCGACCTGACCGGGATGCGCGCGCAAAGTCTCGGCGCGCGAGAGGAGGAGGACGTCCAGATCACGGGAGATCGCGCCGTCGGGGTGTTCCCGATCGGCGGGGATGTCGTCCAGGACGCCGAAGAGGATCAGGACGGCGGCGGGCCGCGCTCCCGGCACCGCCGGCATCCCACGGAGGACCTCGAACCCGGGCTGCGGGGCGCCGCTCGCGACCGATGCGACGAGGTCGATCAGCTGCGCCCGCGCGGCGGGGACGGGCGCGGAAGACGTCATGCAGCCAGGCTATGCGACGGGTCGACGGTGGGCGCGAGGGCCGCCGCACCGGTGATAGTCTCGATCGGTACGCCTCCGTAGCTCAGGGGATAGAGCGTTGGTTTCCGGTACCAGAAGTCGGGGGTTCGAATCCCTCCGGGGGCACAATGAAGCGAAGGGGACTCGGCATCAGCCGGGTCCCCTTCGTCGTTCCCGCGTACGGGTCAGTCGGTCTCGTCGGCGTCGGAATCGACAGGATGACCGAACGGCGGGATGCCGCCGGGCACCGCACCGTCGTGGGTGGGGAGCTCCACATCGGGCCCCTCGTAGCCGTTGTCGTCGGTGCTGCGCTCGTCGCCTGACATGTCGTCCTCCGTGGTCGGTGTCGTCTGCGTGGAGCCGACGCTAACGTCCCGCGCCGCGCGACCGCTCGGGGTTGACAGCTCGGGGCGTCAGTCCGAGACGAGCTTCAGTCCGACGATGCAGGCGACGAGGCCGAGGACCAGCAACACCTTCACGAGGGAGACCGATTCCGCCCCGGTCACCATCGCCCAGACCACGGTGAGGGTCGCGCCGATGCCGACCCAGACGGCATAGCCGGTGCCGGTCGGGATGTCGCGGAGCGCGAAGGCGAGGCCGCCCATGCTGGCGACGAGGGCCACGGCGAAGACGACGGTGGGCCACAGCTTGGTGAACCCCTCGGAACGACCGAGTGCCGTCGCCCACACGGCTTCGAGCACGCCGGCGATGATGAGGACGATCCATGACACGATGACTGACCCCCTGGCCAGTCTTGTCGCTCACCGGGTACTGAACCGTCGTCCGGGGGCCGGATCGGGGCCCGCTTCGAGTCTACCGATCGACGCTGGACAGGCCGGGGGCGGGCCCGACGGTGCCCCGCCACGTCGTCACCATCTCGACGGTGTGCGCGTCGAGATGAGCGCGAAGCCACTCGTCGAGGTCGAGTCCGCGCCACATGGCGCGGAACGCCGATTCCGGGCTGTGGCCGAAGCGGGCCAGCACGGCGAGACGCTCCTCGACGTCGAAGGAGCGGGCGTGGAGGTCGACCATCGCCGGGGCGTTGTCGAACGACGCGAGGTAGTCGCCTGCCGCGGCATCCTCGGTCGCACCGACAGCCTTGAGGAGGACCGCCGCGACCAGGCCGGTGCGATCCCACCCGGCGCCGCAGTGGAACAGCACCGCTCCGTCAGGCGCCTGCGCGATCGCGTCGAGGACACCGGCGAGCCGATGCGGCAGCTCGGCGAGGTGGTCCGCGTAGTAGAGCGGGGTCCCCCACTGACCGTCGCTCTCGCGGGACGCCCAGAAGTCCCGCTCGTCACCGTCGAGATCGATCTGCTGACGGAAGATGTCGGCGGGAACCTCGCCGCTCGTCTCTTCGGGCCGGCGCAGATCGATGACCGCCCGCACCCCGTGGGCCCGCAGGCGATCCCACCCCGCGTCGCTCACACGGTCGAGCGTCTCCGCACGGATGAAGGCTCCGGTCGGGGTGCGCGAGCCGTCTCCCCGTTCGAGGCCGCCCAGCTCTCTCACGTTGGCGAGCCCATCGATGTCGAGTGGTGTCGGCATGGCCCGATCCTGCCATGCCGACGCAACATCATCCCGAAGGATGACGCCCTCGAACCCCAGGGCTGATGCCGACGAACGCGCCGGTTCGTAGCGTCGAGACATGGCTACCGCGACACTCTCGACCACCCCGCACTCCCGCTCGCACGGAGCAACCACGACCCGCGCCGCCGTGCTGTCGGTGCTCGGCACCATCCTCGCGATCGGGATCGCGGCGACGAGCCTCCTCATCGTTCCCATCGCGCTCGCGGTCGCCTTCGGCCCGTCACTGCTCTCGCACTTCTGATCAGCTGGCAGGATGCCGGAGATGCCCATCCTCCTGCGCCCCTGGACCCCCGACGATGCCGACGACCTCAGCCGCGCCGCTCGCGCCGGCCACGATCTCGCGTCGCAGTTCGGCGGCACCGACCTGACCGATGCCTCTGCGGCGCGGAGCTTCATCGAGCGCATCCTGCGCTTCGATGACGCCGCGAAGAACTGGGCGATCGAGGTCGACGGCCATGCGGTCGGGAACGTCGCGGCCACCGGCATCGAGTTCCGCCACCAGACGGCGTGGATGTCGTACTGGCTCGCCCCCGCCGCCCGCGGGCAGGGGGTCGCGGCCCGCGCTCTCGTCCGCGTCAGCGAATGGGCGTTCGACGCCGGGCTCCACCGGCTGGAACTCGGTCACCGGGTGAACAACCCGGCATCCTGCCGCGTCGCGCATGCCGCGGGATACCTCGCTGAGGGTGTCGAGCGCGAGAAGCTCCGCTACGGCGACGAGCGATACGACGTCGAAACCCATGCCCGGTTGGCCACCGACCCGCGCCCGCCGGAACGAGGAACCGCCGTCGCGCTGAGGACCGAGGTCCCCGCACGACGGCGGTCCTGACGTCGGGAGGCTCAGCCGCCCGAGGGGTTCTCGATGGGAGTCCCGTCCTCGTCCGTCGTCACCGGCGGGTTCTCATCGGGCGAGCCGCCCGATGCGGTGTCCGCCTCGGACTGGTCGTCGGGGACACCGTGGGTGTTGTGCTCGTCCGAGCCGTTCGTGTCGCTCATCGCGGTCCTTCCGGTCGCTGTCGGTCACGTGAGGACGACGGTACGCAGGCCGCCGCCGCGGGCAGAGGGCCTTGACAGCCGCATCCGATCAGAGATCGACGGTGTCGTTGCGACCCTCGTAGGGCTCCCCCGTCACCTTCGACTTGACGAGGCTGATGATCGAGGCGACCGCGCCGCCCGGGCTGCTCCAGTACTCCCCCGACGCGGCGTCGATCTTCAGGAGCGTCACGTTCGGGTCCTCCGGACCGTCGGGGAACCACGCCTCGACGGCGGGCGACCAGTACTCGCGCAGACGCTCGAGGTCGTCCACGACCTCGGCGTCGCCGGCAAGCGACACCCAGGCGTCGTTCGCGCTCAGCGCGACGCCGACCGAGGGGCGCGCCGCGACGTGCGCCACGACCGACGAGTCGCGACCGACGATGAACCACAGGTCTCCGTCGAACTCCCGGTCCTGCACCGTCAACGGGCGAGCGACGTGCGCCCCCTCCTCGTTCATCGTCGTGACCATCGCGAAGCGGAATTTCGGCAGCAGGTCGATGAGCGTCGCGTGCGGATCCTTCTCGGTGGCCATGGGGCCCTCCTTCGTCTCCGCGTCAGGCTCGCACCGGCGCGGGCCGCGCCCGCGGGGCTTGACAGCCGTGTCGTCTGGGAGGACGGATGCGGCGTCGCGGGGGATGTGCCAGGTTTGCCGTATGTCGCTGTCACCGCACCGTACCCTCGTCGCTGCCGTCGGCACGGCCGCCGTCGCGGCGTACGCCGTTGTCCTCGTGCTGCAGATCTGCGTCTGGAACCCGCTGGCCGCCGTCCCCGGGTCATCCCTCGCCGAAATCGGCTCGCAGGCCGCGACGCGAGGTGAGTCGGTCTTCACGCCCGCACCCTGGGTCTTCGCCGCCATCGGGGTGGCCCTCGCCGTCGCCGTCCTGGTCCTCTCCGTCGTCGCGCGCCGCACGTCGACCGCCGGTGTCGCCGCGGGCTACCTCGCCCTCATCGCCGCCGGCGCGCCTGCATACTTCGTGGCGTCCTTCGGTCCGGGGATGGCCTTGGCCGACGCGTTCGGGATCAGCGGTGGCGATCACGCTCCCGGGGGTTCCGTGCTCATGGTGGCGAGTGGAACCGCCGCGGTCGTGATCGCCGTGGGGGGCGTCGCGCTCGCGACCTCGTCGCGCACCGTCGCGCCCGCGATCAGGGTCTGAGCGGCGACGCGATCAGGGCGCGGGAACCAGGAAGATCGCGTCGAGCAGCCCCGGGTTGTGCGCGTGCACCAGCACACCGAAGACGACGGCGTCGAACAGCAGGTGGACGGTCACGACGTACGCGAGGGACTTCGTCCGCAGGAAGATGATCGCCTGCAGGAGGGCGAACGGGATCGTCAGCGCCGGCCCCCACGCGCGGTAGCCGAGCTCCCACAGGAACGAGACGAAGACGATCGCCTGGAGGACGTTCGCGGTCGCATCCGCGAAATGACGGCGCAGCAGTGCGAAGCAGGTGCAGATGAAGAACAGCTCGTCCCAGATGCCGACGGCCCCAACGCCGACGAACAGGCGGACGATGAGGTCGGGGGTGTCGACGACGGGCCAGTTCTCGTAGACGCCCGAAGTGATGAAGTAGAACGGCAGCAGCAGCCACCCGAGCACGAGCACGGCGACGAGCCACGCCCACTGCCACCCCGTCCAGCGACCGCCGCCCCGCCACGGGAACCGGATGGCGTGGTCGCGGTAGACGAATCGCGACACGAGATACGGCACCAGCACCGCCCCGCCGAGGGCGAGCGTGAACCGGATCATGGCCGCGTTGTCGAGCTCCGCCTTCAGCGGGATGACACTGACGATCAGCAGGCCGAGGGCGATGAGCGAGAGGTCGCGGGTGATCGACGGGCCGGATGCCGCGGCATCCCGTCGTTCGATGATCACCGCGACGGCGAGGCCCGCAGCCAGGAGCAGCCAGCCGAGCCAGGGCGTCAGCAGCACGAAGAAGGCGGGCGCCGCGAGGCACACGAGGAGCGCCGGCGCGACGCGCACGTCGACGAGCGGTCGCGCCCCCGTCGCCGCGCGCACCATCACGCCGACCGCGAGCGGCGGCGGTAGGTCAGGTCGCGGATGTCCCGGCCCTTCGCGATGCCCTTCCGCTCGAACGCGGTCATGATGCGGCCATCGAAACGGTCGGCCCACTCCCCCTCGAACGACGCCTCGAAGTCGGCGGCATCCGCGAGCACGTCGCGCATCTGCAGCGCGTAGTCCTCCCAGTCGGTCGCCAGCCGCAAGATCCCGCCGTCGCGCAGGGCGCGGGCCGCGAGCGCGGGGAAGCCGTCCGCGATGAGGCGGCGCTTGTTGTGCTTGTTCTTGTGCCACGGGTCGGGGAAGAAGATCCAGACCTCGTCGACGGATGCCTCGGGCAGCAGGTGCTCGAGGACCTCGGGCGCGTTCGCCTCGACGAGTCGGAGGTTCCGGACCCCCTCACGATCCGCATCGAGCATCGTGCGGGCCAGTCCCGCCCGGAACACCTCGACCGCGATGAAGTCGCGCTCCGGCGACTGCCCGGCGGCGTGCACGATCGCGTGCCCCTGACCCGAGCCGATCTCGACGACGAGCGGCGCGTCCCGACCGAACTCGGCGACCGGGTCGATCGTCGAACCGGGACGAATGCTGGTGGCCGCGGCATCCCGTTCCACCTCGAGCAGATATGTGCTCGAGAGGTCGTCCCAGGCGCGCTCCTGCGCATCGCTCATCCGGCCGCTCCGACGCACGAACGAGACCGGCTTGTCGCGGAAGCGCGGCGCGGACTCGGGCGCGTCGGGATCGGGCATGCGACCAGGGTATCCCGCGGTGTCCGGGGTCCCCGCGGGCCTGCCTCGACGTCGCCCGCTCATGAGGTCACGAAATCGATGAGTTCCTCGACGCGGCCGAGAAGGGCGGGGTCGAGGTCGCGGAAAGTCGTGACCGAGGCGAGGATGCGCTGCCAGTTCTCGGCGATGTCGGTCTGGTCCTCGGCCGGCCAGCCGAGGGCGCGGCTGACGCCCTTCTTCCACTCGATCCCCCGCGGGACCTCGGGCCAGGCGGCGATGCCGAGGGCGCGCGGCGTGACGCACTGCCACACGTCGATGTAGGGATGGCCGACGATCTTCAGGTGCGGGCCGTGCGGCCCACGGAGGATCTGCTCGGCGATCCGCGTCTCCTTCGAGCCGGGGACGAGATGGTCGACGAGGACCCCGTAGCGACGCTCGGCACTCGGCGGCTCGGCGCGGAGCAGGTCCTCGAGCAGGTCGACGCCCTGCAGGTACTCGACGACGACGCCCTCGATGCGGAGGTCGGCGCCCCAGACCTTCTCGACGAGTTCCGCGTCGTGACGCCCCTCGACGAGGATCCGCGACGCCCGTGCGACGCGGGCGCGGGCCTGCGGGTCGGCGAACGAGCCGGATGCTGTGCGCGTGCGGCCGGCGGGAGCGGCGGCGCGCGGGGGGACGAGCTGGACCGGCTTGCCGTCGACGAGGAAGCCGCCGCCGATCGGGAACAGCCGCACGCGGCCGTGCCGGTCCTCGAGCTCGACGTGTCCCGCGGTCACGCCCGTCACCGCGCCGACGAAGTCGTCGAGGGCGACCTCGACGACGAGGCCCCTCTCGGCGGGCACCGTCGTCACCGTCGGCCGTCCCTTGTCGCGCCATCCCGCAGCGAGCACGTCGCCGCCGTACCGATCGTCCACAGGTTCCTCCAAACGCCCGGATACCTCCCGAAACCTCGGGAAGCCTAGATGAGCAACGCAAAGGGAACCCACAGGCGCTCCGACGGCAACCCGGTATCGAGACATACGAGCCGCGGCATAGACTCGCGACAAGCGGTTACGACCGCCGAGTGACTCACCGAGCGACTCCCGGAGGACCCACCGATGCGATCCCGACTGACGTCCGTCGTCGCGGTCTCGCTCGCGGTCCTGGTCGGCTCCCTGGGATTCGCGGTGCCGGCGTCGGCGACCGAGCCCGTCACCCTCGGCGACGGTCGCGTGTGGGATCAGGCCGACGTCCTGACCGACGCGCAGGAGGCGAACCTCGACGCTCACCTGGAACGACTCACGGCTGACACGGGCCTCGACCTCTGGGTCGTCTATGTCGACAGGTTCACCAGCCCGACCAGCGCCGAGAAATGGGCCTCCGACACCGCCGAGCTCAACAACCTCGGTCCGGACCAGTACCTCCTCGCGGTCGCCACCGAGGGTCGCGCCTACTACCTCTCCTCAGATTCGTCCGGCCCCGTCTCCGACGACCGGATCACGGCGATCGAGCAGGACCGCGTGCTCCCCGCTCTGCAGCAGGAGGACTGGGCCGGTGCGGGCATCGCCGCAGCGGACGGACTCGCCGATACCCGCTCCGGCGGGGGCGGAGGCGTCATCTGGGTCGTGGTGATCGTCGCCGCGATCCTCGGTGCGCTTCTCGTGTGGGCGCTCGTGCGCAGACGCCGCGCCGCCGCGGGTGGATCGTCCGGCTCGCGACCGATCCCGCTCGAGGAACTCGAACGGCAGGCCGGTGCTGCCCTCGTCCAGACGGACGACGCAATGACCACGAGTGCACAGGAACTCGCCTTCGCGAAAGCGGAGTTCGGAGATGCCGCGACCGCCGAGTTCGAGCAGGCGATCGCGGCGGCGCGCAGCTCTCTGGACCGCGCCTTCGCGCTGCAGCAGCAGATGGACGACGACGTCCCCGACTCCCCCGAGCAGCGCCGCGCCTGGTACGGCGAGATCCTCGACCTCTGCCGGAGCGCCTCGGCGGCCCTCGCCGAGAAGGCCGACGCGTTCGACGCGCTGCGCGATCTCGCGAAGAACGCACCCGAGGCCCTCGCGCGCGTTCAGCAGCTGCGGGCCGATGCGGGCACGCGACTCGAGGGTGTCGACGCCCGTCTCGCGCAGCTGCGCGAGAACTACCGAGCGGACGCCCTCGCCGCCGTGGCGGACAACGCCGCGCAGGCCCGCGATCGACTGAGTTTCGCCGATGCCCGTCTGACCGAGGCCCAGAGCGAGGTCGCGGCAGGCGACGGCGCGGGGGCGGCCGTCGGTATCCGTGCCGCGGAGCAGGCCGTCGATCAGGCGTCGCGCCTGCAGGAGGCGATCGAGAAGCTGGCCGCCGACCTCGCCGACGCCGAACGGGGCGGGGCCGCCCTCGTCACCGAACTCGACGCCGACCTCGCCGCGGCAGCCGCGACCCCCGACCCGGACTCGCGCCTCGCACCGGTCATCGCGTCGACGCGCCAGAACCTCGACGCCGCCCGCGAGAGGCTGACCGGCAGCGCGCGCGACCCGCTGTCCGCCGTCGCCCTCCTCGAACAGGCGAACGCCGCGATCGACGGCGCGCTCGGCGAGGTGCGCGACGCGCAGCAGCGCGCCGACCGTGCCCGCAGCGTCCTGTCGCAGACCCTCCTGCAGGCGAAGGCCCAGGTCTCCGCCGCCGAGGACTTCATCAGCGCCCGCCGAGGCGCCGTCGGCGCCACCGCGCGGACCCGTCTCGCCGAAGCCGGTGCGGCCCTCGTCCAGGCCACGCAGCTGCAGCAGAGCGATCCCGAGCGCGCCCTCGATCTCGCGCACCGTGCCGCCGCGCTGGCCGGCGAGGCGATGCAGCGCGCACAGGGCGACGTCGGATCGTTCGCCGGCGGCGGAAACACTGGCGGCGGGGGCGACTTCGGCGGCATGCTGGGCGGCATCATCCTCGGCTCCCTTCTGGGCGGCGGCGGATCGGGACGCTCCTCCGGTGGATTCGGCGGCGGCTTCGGCGGTTCGTCGTCGCGGCGCAGTGGCGGATTCGGCGGTGGCGGGTTCGGCGGCGGCTCGATCGGACGCAGCAGCGGCGGATCCCGCTCGCGACGAGGCGGAGGCCGATTCTGATCTTCCGGCGCCGCACCTCACAGACCTCGACAGCACGACCTCTCGTATCGAAAGGAAACCCGATGGCAAAGCAGTCCATCTTCGGCCGCATCTCCACCCTCATGAAGGCGAACATCAACGCCCTCCTCGACTCCGCCGAGGACCCGCAGAAGATGCTCGACCAGCTCGTGCGGGACTACACGAACAACATCGCCGACGCCGAGACCGCCATCGCCGAGACCATCGGCAACCTGCGCCTGCTCGAGCGCGACCACGACGAAGACGTGAAGGCCGCCGCCGAGTGGGGCAACAAGGCCATCGCCGCCAGCCGCAAGGCCGACGAGCTGCGCTCCGCCGGGAACACGACGGATGCCGACAAGTTCGACAACCTCGCCAAGATCGCCCTGCAGCGCCAGATCAGCGAGGAGAACGAGGCCCGGGCGATCGCCCCGTCCATCGCGTCGCAGACCGAGGTCGTCGACAAGCTCAAGGACGGCCTCAACGGCATGAAGCAGAAGCTCGACCAGCTTCGCTCGAAGCGCTCCGAGCTGCTCGCCCGCGCCAAGACGGCCGAGGCCCAGAACAAGGTGCACGACGCCGTCAAGTCGATCGACGTGCTCGACCCGACCAGCGAGCTCGGCCGCTTCGAGGACAAGGTCCGCCGCCAGGAGGCCCTCGCCGCCGGCAAGGCCGAGATCGCCGCCTCGACGATCGACGCGCAGTTCAACCAGCTCGAGGACCTCGGCGAGCTCACCGAGGTCGAGGCGCGCCTGGCCGCGCTGAAGACTGGCGGCAACGCCGGCGCGATCGAGCAGTAAGCACCGCACGCGAGACGCGGCGCCGGGCCCACGGGTCCGGCGCCGCCGTGCTCCCCCCGGAGGTACGCATGACCCGATTCCTCGTCGTCCCGCAGTGGCAGGGTTCGCCGTCGTCCCGCGCGATGCGCTTGATCGACGGGGCCGAGGCGATCGCCGAGGATCTGCCGCGCTCGGCCGTGACCCGCGTCGAGGTCCCCGCCGAAGCGGGTGAGGCGGTGGGAACCGGCATCCGTCGCTTCAGCACCCTCAGCCGCGTCCGCGACGCGATCGGCGAATTCCTGCAGAGCACGGACGAGCCCGCCGTGATCATCGGCGGCGACTGCGCCGTCGCTGTCCCGGCGATCGCCGCGGCGGCCGCGCGGCATCCGTCCCTCACGGTGGTCTGGCTCGATGCCCACGGCGACCTCCACACGCCCGACTCGTCGCCCTCGGGAGCCCTCGCCGGCATGGCCCTCCGCGCCGCGATCGAGCCGGGTCCCTTCGCCCCGACACCGCCTGCCGCCCCCGCGCGCACGGTTCTCGTGGGTGCCCGCGCCCTCGACGACGCCGAGGCGGACGCCCTGGCCGACTCGCCCATCACGCGGATGACCGCAGACGCCCTCGCCGACACGGAGGCCCTCGCCGACGCCGTCACGGCCACCGGAGCGGACGCCGTGTACGTGCACATCGACCTCGACGTCCTCGACCCGGCCGCCATCGTGGGCCTCCTCGAGCCCGTCCCGTTCGGTGCCGACCCGGCCCACGTGACCGCCTCCCTCGCACGGCTGCGCGAGCGGATGCCGCTGGTCGGCGCATCGATCTCCGGTTTCGCGCCGGCGACCCGCGACGCCGCAGTCGAGGACCTCGGCACGATCCTCCGTCTCGTGGGAGCGGTCGCGTGAGCCCCGTACCCCCGGCGGGATGGGAGGCGCACGCCGCGCGCGCCGTCGAGCGCGGCCGCCGATTCGATCGGTGGATCCCCGGCATCCTCCTCGACTCCCCGATCAGCCGGCTCGGCTACCTCGCCGGGACGGCGTTCGGGTTCGTGTGGGGGACGCTCTGGTCGACGGGCCGCGTCGAGCGGCGCGCGGGACTGTGGGTGTTCCGGGGGATGCCGGGGGTCACGTTCGGCCGCGGCGGTGTCTGCGTCGGGGGGTGCTTCCTCACCGGCGACGGCCCGATCGACGATCGGCTGCTCGCGCATGAGGGCGTCCACCGCGAGCAGTGGCGCCGCTACGGCATGCTGATGCCGCTCCTCTACGCGCTGGCGGGGCGCAACCCACTGCGGAACAGGTTCGAGATCGACGCGGGGCTGGCCGACGGCCGGTACATCCCGCGCTGACCGGGAGCGTCACTCCACCAGCGCACGACGCAGTCCGCCGATCTCCGCCTCGGTGAGCCCGTGCGCCTGCAGGTAATCGACCGGCCCGCCGTAGCGCAGTCGCAGATCGTCGAACACGGCGCGGAGCTCGGCCGCGGGCGACCGGGTGACGAGGTCGTCCAGGTGCCGGGCGTCCGGGTACCTGTGGCGGAGGAAGCGCAGGACGCTCTCGTTCCTCCCGAGCGGCAGGAGCTGCTCGGTGCGCGCGTAGTCGGCGATCACGGCGTCCTCGTCCACGCCCGCGGCGGCGAGGACGAGCGCGACCGACAGCCCGGTGCGGTCCTTGCCGACCGTGCAGTGGACGAGCACGGGCTGCACGTCGAGAACGGCGCGCGCCGCCTCGACCAGGCGCGCCGCCGAGCCGTCGATGAGTGCTCGGTACACATCGGCGAGCGAGAGGTCGTCGTCGAAGAACGACGCGACCGACCCGGCGTACATGGGCAGATGCACGGTGTCGATGCCGAGACCGTCGAGGCGCGACGGTTCGCTGCGACGTTCGTTGTCGTCCCGCAGGTCGACGACGCGACGGATACCGAGGGCCGTGACCCGCTCCCTCCCCGCCGCCGTGAGGTGACCGAGATTCCCCGAGCGGAACAGGACTCCGGATCGGGTCCGCCCCGCCCCGGCGGGGAGCCCGCCGACGTCCCGGAAGTTGAAGGCGCCGGGGACGTCGTGGAGGTTCACGTCGTCGGCGGCGCGCCGCGCCGTTCGGGCACGGGGTAGCGTCCGGCGATCGCGATGCGGTTGAACGCGTTGATCGACACGAGGAGCCAGCTGAGCGCGACGTACTCCTCTTCGGACAGGATGCCGCCGACACGGTCGTAGACCTCGTCCGAGACGCCCTCCTCGTGGATGAAGACGAAGGACTCGGTCAGTTCGAGCGCCGCCCGCTCACGCTCCGTGAACACGCTCGATTCCCGCCACACCGGGATCTGAGCGAGGTGGTCGAAGCTCACGCCGGCCTTCGCCGCCCGATCGGAGTGGACCCGGACGCAGTACGCGCAGCCGTTGAGCTGCGAGGCGTGGATGAGGGCCATCTCGCGCAGTCGGGCGTCGATGCCCGCCTCGGCGGCGAGGTCACCCACCGTCGTCGCGAACGCCTCGAGGGCGTCGTAGGCCGGGCGGGCCGCACGGGCCAGGTGCACGCGGTGCTGATCGCTCATGCCGTCACCCTATCCGCGCCCGTCGTGGTCGGCGTCGGAGAGAATGGTCTGCGTGAGCGACGCCGCCTTCGACGAGTTCTCCTACCTCCCCGCGCAGGCCGATGCCCTCGGCATCCCGGTGCCACCGGTGCGCCGGCTGACGCACCGGCTCGGCGACGGGCGCGTGATCAGCGCGCTGCGCTTCGGCGACTCGGGCTCCGCTCCCCCGGTGACGTTCCTCCACGGTGCGGGGCTGAACGCGCACACGTGGGACACGACCGTCCTGCATCTGGGCCTGGACGCGCTCGTCCTCGACCTTCCCGGCCACGGCGACTCCTCGTGGCGCGATGACGCCCGCTACACGGGCCGGACCCTGGCCGCTGACATCGAACCCGCGATCCGCGAATGGACCGGTGGCGTGCCGCAGGTGCTCGTCGGACACTCGCTCGGCGGCCTCACGGCGGCGGCGCTCGCGGCGCGGCACCCCGACCTCGTCCGCTCCCTCGTCCTCGTCGACATCTCCCCCGGGATCGACCCGGACGGCGCGGCGTCATCCATCCGCGCGTTCTTCGCCGGCCCCATCGATTGGGCGAGCCGGGACGAACTCGTCGAACGCGCGCTGAGCTTCGGACTCGGCGGTTCGCGCGACGCCGCCGCACGCGGCGTCTCACTGAACTCGCGGGTCCGCCCCGACGGCCGCGTCGAGTGGAAGCACCACTTCGCCCACCTCGCGAACCGGCTCGCCGCCGACCCTGCGGGGGCCGCCGCGGTGGACGAGGCGCAACGGGCGAACGCCGGCATCCTCTCCGCCGCAGGGTGGGACGACCTCGCGGCCGTCACCGCACCGGTCACCCTCGTCACCGGCACACGCGGCTTCCTCACCGACGCCGATCGCGAGGAGTTCTTCCGACGGATGCCGCGAACCCGCCGGATCGAGCTCGATTCGGCCCACAACGTCCAGGAGGAACGGCCCGCCGAACTCGCCGCGAGCATCCGCACGGCGCATGACGACCGGTGACCGAACTGCGCGCGCGGGACTCTAGGCTGTAACGCGCACCGAGCACCGCGATGGGCCGGCGTCAGCGACGACGCCCATCGACGCCGAAAGGACCCCCACTCACATGCTTCGCCGCACCGCTTTGGCCGCCACGGCGCTCCTCGCCGCCGGAGCCCTGCTCCTCTCGGGCTGCACCGGCTCGCAGCCCGCTCCGTCCGGATCGGCGGGAACCCCCGACCCCGACGCGACCGTCAACGTGCGTCTCGTGCTCGAGCCCGGCAACCTCGACATCCGCGAGACCGCCGGATCGGCCCTCGACCAGATCCTGATCGACAACGTGTATCAGGGTCTCATCGCCCGCACGCCCGACCAGAAGATCGTGCCGGCGCTCGCCAGCGACTACGAGGTCTCCGCCGACAAGCTCACCTACACGTTCACCCTGCGCGAGGGCGTCACGTTCCACGACGGGCAGCCCCTCACGCCGCAAGACGTCGTCTGGTCGCTCACGCAGGAGCGGGACACCCCGACCTACCGTGACTCGGCACGTCTCGCCAACGTCGCGACCATCGCGGCCGAGGGCCAGAAGATCACGCTGACCCTGAAGGCGCCCGACTCGACGCTGCTGTGGAGCCTGACCGGCCGCGCGGGCCTCGTCCTCAAAGAGGGCGACACGATCGACCGCAAGACCGCGGCCAACGGCACCGGTCCCTTCCGCCTCGCCGACTGGCGCGAGGGCGACAGCATCGTGTTCGAGCGGTTCGCCGACTACTGGGGCACGCCGTCGTCGGCCGCCGAAGTCGTCTTCTCTTACGTGAGCGACAATCAGGCGGCACTCAGTGGCGCCCTCGCGGGTGAGTTCGACGTCCTGACCGGGTTCGACGCGAACCTGAAGGATCAGGTCGAGGCGAACGGCGACTTCACCCTCGAACTCGGCGACTCGACAGACAAGGGCACGCTCGCCTTCAACCAGACCTCGGGTCCGCTGGCGGATGTGCGCGTGCGCAAGGCCATCCGACAGGCGATCGACAAGAAATCGATCGTCGAGGCGCTCGGCGCCGGCAAGACGATGTACGGCCCGATCCCCTCGCTCGACCCGGGATACGAGGACCTGTCCGAGGTCGCTCCGTTCGACCCCGAGGCGGCACGGAAGCGGCTCGCCGAAGCGGGCGCGGAGAACCTCTCCCTGACCCTGACGATCCCCTCCGCGTACGGCACGACGATTCCGCAGATCCTCGTCTCGAACCTGCGCGATGTGGGTATCACCCTGAAGGTGAACCCCGTCGAGTTCCCCACCTGGATTAACGACGTCTACGTGAACAAGGACTACGAGCTGAGCTTCGTCCTCCACACGGAGGCGCACGATTTCGAGAACTGGGCGAACCCGGACTACTACTTCACCTACGACAACCCCGAGGTCCAGAAGCTCTACACCGAGGCCGTCGCCGCGACGGACGACGCCGCAGCCGCCGACCTGCTGAAGCAGGCCGCGCGCATCGTGTCCGAGGACGACGCGGCGGACTGGCTCTACAACGGTCAGTCCGTCCTCGCGGTCGCGTGGAACGTCAGCGGGATGCCGACGGTCAACGTGAACGAGCGCCTCAACGTCGCCGAGCTGGCCAAGAGCGAGGGGTGATCCGCTACGCGCTGACGCGACTGGCCCTGCTGGTGCTGGGCCTGTTCGTCGCCAGCGCGCTCATCTTCACCACCCTCCGGATCCTGCCGGGCGACATCGCGCAGCTGATCGCCGGGGTGAACTCCACCCCCGAGCAGCTCGCCGGCATCCGCGAACGGCTGGGGCTCGACCGGCCGCTCCCCGTCCAGTACGGCGACTGGATCGGCGGCATCCTCAGCGGCGACCTCGGGTCCTCGCAGCTCACCGGCACCCCCGTCGTCTCGGAGCTGCTGCAGAAAGCGGAGGTGACGGTGCCCCTCGGCATCCTCGCTTTCGTCGTCGCCCTGCTGGTCGCACTCCCCTTCGGCGTGCTCGCGGCGGTGCGCCGGCATCGGCCGGACGGCGTCGCCGTCTCGGTCGGCGCGCAGGCCCTCGCCGCTGTACCCGTCGTCTGGGCGGGCATGATGCTCGTCGTCGTCTTCGCCGTGACCCTGGGATGGCTGCCGGCCCAGGGGTTCCCCCGGGCCGGCTGGTCCGACCCGGCGGCGGCGTTCCGGGCGCTCGTCCTCCCCGCCGTCACGATCGGCGTCGTCGAGGGAGCCGTGCTGCTGCGGTTCGTCCGCTCGGCGACCCTGCAGGCCATGGGTCAGGACTTCGTGCGGACCGCCGCAGCGAAAGGGCTCACGCGCACGCGGGCGCTCCTGCGCCACGGGCTCCCGAGTGTCGGCCTGTCGGTCATCACGGTGCTGGGCGTCCAGGTGGCCGGCATCATGGTCGGGGCGGTCGTCATCGAGCAGCTGTTCAGCCTGCCCGGGATCGGGCGCATGCTGGTCGAGGACACCGGCAACCGCGATCTCGTCAAGGTGCAGGGGGAACTCCTCGTCCTGACGGGTCTCGTCCTGATCATCGGGTTCGTCGTCGATCTCGTGCACCGCGTCCTCGATCCGCGCCAGCGAGAGGCCGAGTGATGCGGCGACTGCAGTGGGCGAGGCGCGTCTGGGCGTCGGGGACCGGTCGCTTCGGGGTGATCGTGGTCGTCGTCATCGCTGCGACGGCGCTCGTCTCCCTGTTCTGGACGCCGCTCGACCCGCAACGCGTCGACATCGCGAACCGCTGGGCGGCACCCGGGGCCGCGCACCTGCTCGGGACCGACGGGTCGGGACGCGACATCCTGAGTCTCTTGATGGCAGGCTCGCGCACGACGGTGCTCGTCGCTGTAGGTGCCGGGGTCATCGCGACCGCCATCGGCCTCGTGCTCGCCGCGCTCGGTGCGCTCACTCCGCGGCCGGTCCGCGAGGGGGTCACGGTGATCGTCGACATCCTCATCGCCTTCCCGGTGCTCCTCATCGCGATGATGATCTCGGCCGTCTGGGGCGGCTCGCTCCTGGTCGTCATCGTGTCGGTCGGGATCGGGTTCGGCGTCAACATCGCCCGCGTCACGCGCCCCGAGCTGCGCCGCATCCTCCGGAGCGACTTCGTCCTCGCGGGACGCGCCGCGGGACTCTCGCCGCCCCAGAACCTCTGGCGTCACCTCCTCCCGAACGTCGCGCCCGTCTTCATCGTGCAACTGTCGTGGGGCATGGCCGTCGCCGTGCTGGCCGAAGCGGGCCTGTCGTACCTCGGTTTCGGCGCCCCCGTGACCCAGCCGTCGTGGGGGCTGCTCCTCGCCGATCTGCAGCGCTTCATCAGCGTCCACCCGCTGTCGGTGCTGTGGCCGGGGCTCGCGATCACGCTCACCGTCCTCGGCTTCAACCTCCTCGGCGACGCCCTGCGCGACGCCACGGATCCGACCCTGTCCCGCGGATCCGCGCCGCGCGGCACCGAGCCTCCCGCGGCGGTGACGGCATGACGCTATCGATCACCGGTCTGACGATCGACATCGCCGGCCGCCGCGTCGTCGACGGAGTCGACCTCGAGGTCGCCGACGGCGCGCGCGTCGGGCTGATCGGCGAGTCCGGATCGGGCAAGTCGCTGACAGCCCTCGCCGTCCTCGGACTCCTGCCCGACGACGCGCGGGTCGGCGGCAGCATCCACTGGGAGGGCCGGGAACTGATCGGGATGCCGGATCGCGACCTCGCGCGCCTGCGCGGTGACGAGATCGGCATGGTCTTCCAGGAGCCGCAGACGGCGCTGAACCCCATCCGCACGGTCGGGCGGCAGATCGCCGAGTCCATCCGCATCCACCAGCGCGGCGTCTCCCGTGCCGAGGCGTGGGCACGGGCGGTCGAGGAGGCGCGTCGGGTGAAGCTGCCCGACCCCGAGGCCATCGTCCGTCGCTATCCGCACCAGCTTTCGGGCGGACAGCGTCAGCGGGTCGCGATCGCGATGGCCCTCGCGTGCCGTCCCCGGCTGCTGATCGCGGACGAGCCGACTACCGCGCTCGACGTCACGATCCAGGCGGAGATCCTCGAGCTCCTCCACCACCTCGCCGACGAGGACGGCATGGCGCTCGTGTTCATCACGCACGACCTCGCGGTGCTGTCGCAGATCGCGACCGACGCCGTCGTGCTCGAATCGGGTCGCGTCGCCGAGTCGGGGCCGCTTCGGATGCTGCTGCGCTCCCCCGCCTCCCCCGTCACCCAAGCACTGCTCCGCGACGCGACCGCCACCCTCTGGCGACCGGGAGGCCGCGCGTGAGCGACCTGATGCGGGCACGTGGTCTGACGCGCCGATACCGGATGCCGCGGTCCCGGCCGTTCGAGCCGGCCCGGTGGACCACCGCGCTCGACGACGTCGACGTCGACGTCCGGGCGGGAAGCGCCCTCGGGATCATCGGCGAGTCGGGCTCGGGCAAGTCGACGCTCGTGCGCCTGCTCCTCGGTCTCGACGTACCGAACGCGGGCTCCGTCGTGTTCGATGGACGCCCCGTGGACGGATCGGCGTCGGCGCGCTCGCTCCACTGGTTGCGGCGGCGCACCGGCATCGTCTTCCAAGACCCCTACGGGTCCCTCGATCCTCGGATGAGCGTCGGGCGGATCGTGGCCGAGCCGCTCTCGGCCCTCGACATCCCGGGCGATCACCGGGCCCGCGTCCGCGAGGTCCTGGACGACGTCGGCTTGCCCTCCGACGCCGCCGAACGGTTCCCGCACGAGTTCTCCGGCGGACAGCGGCAGCGGATCGCCCTGGCGCGGGCGCTCGTCCATCGCCCCGACGTCCTCGTCGGGGACGAACCCTTGTCGGCCCTCGACGTGACCGTCCGGGCGCACATCCTCGACCTCATCCGCGAACTCCGCCGGCGTGACGGCCTCACCCTCGTGATGGTCTCGCACGACATCGGCGTCGTGCAGAACCTGTGCGACGACGTGGTCGTCATGACGGAGGGGCGCGTCGTCGAGGAGGGCCCGACAGAGAAGGTGCTGCTCGAGCCGCAGGTGGCCTACACGCGGCGCCTCCTCGCCTCGATCCCGATCATCGACCCACGCGATCGGTGAGACCGCCGGTCACCGTGTCGGCGGAGGGGACTAGCGTGGCGGCATGCACGCCATCGTCCCGCCGTACCTGCTCGCCCGCCTCGCGGCCGCTCCGGCCGAACGATTCCCGCACGCCGTCGCCGCGGCCCGTGCCACCCTCGCCGTCCCGCGCGCCTACGCGCCGATGCGCGCCCACCTCGACCTGTCGGTCGACGGCGACGCGCTCGTCGTCTCCGCCGCACCCGACTCCGATCGTCTGATTTCCGACGCGGAGAACCGCGAGGAGTTGCCCGGCACACCCGCGCGCGCCGAGGGCGCCGCTCCGACCGGCGACGCGGCGGTCGACGAAGCGTACGACGGGCTGGGCGCGACCTTCACCTTCCTGTGGGACGCCTTCGAGCGGGTCGGCCTCGACGGGCGGAGCGGCTCCCTCGCCGCTACGGTCCATTACGGTCGCGCCTACGACAACGCGTTCTGGGACGGCGAGCGCATGGTGTTCGGCGACGGCGACGGCGAGGTGTTCGCCGGCTTCACGCGATCGCTCAGCGTCATCGCGCACGAGTTGGGCCACGGCGTGATCGAGTCGGCCGGCGGTCTCGACTATTCGGGACAGTCGGGCGCCCTCAACGAGTCGATCGCCGATGTCTTCGGTGCGCTCGCCGACCAGCACCACCAGGGTCAGACGGCGGATGCCGCGACCTGGCTCATCGGCGCCGGGATCTTCACCGACGCGGTCACGGGATCGGCGCTCCGCTCCCTCGCCGCCCCCGGGACGGCGTACGACGACGACGTCCTCGGCAAGGATCCGCAGCCCTCGCACATGCGCGATTTCGTCGAGACCTCGGGCGACAACGGCGGCGTGCACATCAACTCCGGCATCCCGAACAAGGCGTTCCACCTCGTCGCGACGGCTCTCGGCGGCTACGCCTGGGAACGCGCCGGGCGCATCTGGTACCTCACCCTCGTTTCGGGCACCCTCTCGACGGCGGCAACCTTCGCGCAGTTCGCGGCCGCCACCGCCGAGACAGCGGTGTCGGAGTACGGTGAGGACTCTGAGGAGGCCGTCGCCGTCCGCACCGCGTGGGCGAGCGTCGGAGTCGTGGAGGATGCCGCATCCCGTTGATCCGCTGACGATCACCGTCGTCCGCACCGGTGGATTCGCCGGGCTCCGTCGCGCGTGGCGCGTCGAGCTCGCGGGGACGGACGTCGACGCGTGGATGCCGCTCCTCGACGCGTGCCCGTGGGAGGAGCCTGCGGCATCCGCTCCCGGCGCCGACCGGTTCTCGTGGGAGGTCGCGGCCATCCACGGCACCCACGATCGCCGAGCGGTCGTGGGCGATGCCAGCGGTCCGTGGCGCGCGCTCATCGACCGGGTGCAGGCGGACGGCGCGGCCGTCCGGCCGGCCGACCTCAGCGGGAACGCAGACGCGTGAGGAGGGAGTCCTTCTTCTTCGGGGCCAGGTGCTTCTGCAGGTAGATCGTGCCGAGCGAGCGCCCGAACTTGAACCCGACCTTGCCCATGCGTCCCACCTCGACGAACCCGAGCCGTTCGTGCAGGGCCAGGGAGGCGTCGGCGCCCTTGTCGCTGACGACGGCGACCATCTCGCGGATACCCTTCTCCTCGCACGCGGCGATGAGCCCCTCGAGCAGCGCCCGACCGAGGCCTTTGCCCGTCGCGGCCTGTCCGAGGTAGATCGAGTTCTCGACGGTGTAGCGGAACCCGCTCTTGCCGGTCCACGGTGAGACGAGGCCGTACCCCAGGATCTGCCCGCTCGGCGACACCGCGACGAGGAAGGGCAGTCCGAGCTTCGCGAGGTAGTCGAACTTCTCGACCCACTGCTTGTGCGTCCACCGCTTCTCGTCGAAGGTCACGACCGAGTTCGCCACGTAGTGGTTGTAGATCTCGCGCACGTCGGCCATGTCGGTTCGGACAGCGGGCCGCAACTCGAACGAGAACTCGCGCTCGGGCTCGGGGCGACGGCGGAGATGACGGGGAAGGCGGCGGCGATCGCGCTCGTACTCGTCCTCCAGCATGCCGCCAGCATACGGCTCAGTCGGGCAGTCGCCAGTCGACGGGAGCAGCCCCCTGCGCCTCGAGCAGGGCGTTCACCCGCGAGAACGGGCGCGAGCCGAAGAAGCCGCGCCGCGCCGACAGCGGGGACGGATGCGCCGACTCGACGCGCGGGGTCTCGCCGAGCATCGGGATGAGGGTCGCGGCATCCTTCCCCCAGAGCACCGCGACGAGCGGCTCGGACCACGCGACGAGCGTCGAGATGGCGTGGGCGGTGACACGCTCCCAGCCCCAGCCGCGGTGCGAGCCGGCTTCACCGGGTGCGACGGTCAGGACGCGGTTGAGCAGCATGACGCCCTGGTCGGTCCACGCCGAGAGGTCGCCGTGCGCCGCCGGAGGGATGCCGAGATCGGTCGACAACTCGGCGTAGATGTTCCCGAGGCTCCGCGGCAGCGGTCGTACGTGGCGATCGACGGCGAACGAGAGCCCGATCGGGTGTCCCGGCGTCGGGTACGGATCCTGGCCGACGATCAGCACGCGGACGGCCGAGAGCGGCCGGCTGAACGCACGCAGGACGTGGTCGCCCGCGGGCAGGTACCCGCGCTCGTCCGCGCGGAGCCGGTCGCCCAGCGCGGCGATGTCCGCGGCGACAGGAGCGAGGGCATCCGCCCACTCGGGGTGGATGTGCCCGTCGGCCGCGAGGGCGTCGAGAGAGCGGCCGCTCATGCCCCGGCGGGGAGGCCCGCGTCCTCCTGGACGACCGTCCCGCGGAACGACCACGGGAAATCGATCCAGCGGTCGGTCTCGCGCCACGAGTAGTCGGGCATCGCGATGGAGCCGGGCTTCGTGTAGATGCAGACCGAGCGGACGTCCGCGCCGGCGTCGCTCAGGAGCTGAACGGCGAGGGCGAGGGTGCGGCCGCTGTCGGCGACGTCGTCCACGAGGAGCACGCGCTTGCCCGGCAGGGCGCTGAGGTCGAGGTCGGGCGGGAGGATCTCGGGCGCGTCGAGGACCGTCCCGATCCCGGTGTAGAACTCGACGTTCAGCGCTCCGCAGCTCTTGACGCCGAGTCCGTACGCGATGGCCCCGGCCGGCAGGAGACCCCCGCGGGCGATCGCGACGACGATGTCGGGAGCGAACCCGTCCGCGACGATGCCGCGCGCCAGGTCGCGGGTCGCCCCGCCGAAATCATCCCAGGTCAGCGTCTCGCGTTCGGCGGCCACCGGCATCCCCTCGTCCATGGATTCCCAGACTACGACCTGCGGGACGGCGGGCTGCTCCAGCGCTAGGCTCGCGCTCGTGACCGGGATCCCGCCCTCCTCCGCGCCGTTGCTGCGCTCGTCCGCCACGCGCTCGTCGCGGTTGGGTTCGTCCACGCTGGGCATCACGGCGGGACTCATCGGGTGGTTCATCGTCGTCGAGCTCGTCAGCGGCATCCTGCAGGGGTTCTACGTCCCCCTGTTCAGCGACATCGTCGTCCAGCTCGGCATCCGCGACGCCGACGTGAACTGGTTCGAGGCCGGGCAGCTGCTGCTGAGCGCCCTCGTCGTCCCGATCCTCGCCAAGCTCGGCGACATGTTCGGGCACAAACGGATCCTGCTCGTCGCCGCGGTCCTCACCGCCCTCGCCTCGTGGGGCCTCGTCTTCGCCGATTCGTTCTGGACCTTCCTGCTGTTCTGGTCGCTGCAGGGCTTCTACGTCGTGTGGCTGCCGCTCGAGGTCGCCCTCATCTTCGAGCGCGGGCGGGAGCAGAACCGCGGCGTCTCGCTCACCCGGCGTGCTGCGGGGCTGCTCGTCGTCGGGCTCGAAGCGGGGGCGATCGTCGGCGCCCTCGCCGCGGGACGCATCTACGCGGCGACGGGCGACCTCGGGCTCACCCTCATGGTCCCCGCCATCGCCGTCTCGCTCGTCGTGATCGTCATCTGGCTGTGGGTGCCCGAATCGACCCCCAGCGGCGAGCGCCGCCTCGACACCGTGGGTGTGATCCTCCTCGCCTGGGGACTGCTGCTGGTGACGGGCGCCCTCGCCTGGATGCGGCTCATCGGCGAGCTCGGCCTCGGCGCGGGCACGTGGGCGGGGGTCGCGGCGCTGTTCGTGCTCGGCGTCGGCGTGCTCGTCTGGTTCGTCCGCCACGAGCTGCGCCACCGGCATCCCGTCGTCGACATGCGCGTGCTCGCGCGTCCCGACATGTGGCCCGTGCAGGCGACGGCGTTCCTCATCGGCATCAGCCTGCTCGGCGCGCAGGGGCCGCTGTCGACCTACGCCGGCACCGATTCGTCGCTCGGCTACGGCCTCGGGCTCGACGCCACCGAGCGCTCGTACGTGATCGGCCTCTACCTCGTGTCCCTGATCGTGGGCGCGGTCCTGTTCGCGGTGACGTCGCGGCGGGTCAGTCCGCGTCTCGCGCTCATCGCCGCAGCCGTCCTCGTCGGAGTCGGCTACGCGCTGTTCCTGCCGTTCCATCTCGAGGTCTGGCAGGTGCTCCTGAACCTGTCGATCGCGGGCATCGGATGCGGTGCCCTCGTGGGCGCGATGCCCGCTGCCGCCGCGGCGGCGGCGCCGTTCGGCAAGACGGGCGAAGCGTCGGGCATGACGAACACCACGAAGACGATCGGCGGCGCGTTCTCCTCCGCCGTCTTCGGCGTCGTCCTCGCGGCCGGCGCGGGCGCCGTCGCGGGGCAGACGGCGAGCTCGCTGGGCGGCTACCTCACGGTGTGGGCCATCTGCGCCGCGGGCGGATTCCTCGCCGCGCTCCTGCTGATCCTCGTCCCGAAGGTCGCCTTCGCCGACGCCCCGCCGGAGGCGTGAGCGCGCTCAGCCCTCGATCGTGTGGGGCCGGAGCGGACCGCGCGCCAGCAGGTGCTGCGCGGACTGCGCGACCGGTCGCATCGTGACGAGGTCGAGGTTCACATGGCCCGGCGCGTTCAGCGCGTAGGCGATGACATCCGCCACGTCGCCGGCGGTCAGCGGCTGGTCGACGCCGTCGTAGACCTTCTCGGCCGCGGACCGGTCGCCGCCGAGCCGATTGAGCGAGAACTCCTCGGTCTGCACCATGCCGGGAGCGACTTCGACGACGCGGATCGGCTCACCGTTCAGTTCGAGCCGCAGGGCGTGCACGAGCATCGCCTCGCCCGCCTTCGCCGCGTTGTACCCGGCGCCTCCCGGGTAGGCGGTCTGCGCGGCGGTCGAGGTGACGTAGACGGTGTCGGCGTGACCGTCGACCTCCGCCGCGCGGCGCAGAAGCGGGAGGAGGGCGGCGGTCACGAGCTGAGCCGAGAGCACGTTGACCTCGAACATCCAGCGCCAGTCGTCGGGGTCACCGTTCTCGACGCGCTGCGTGCCTCGCGCGCCGCCGGCGATGTGGACGAGCGCGTGGACCGGGCCGGTGTCCTCCAGGTGCGCGGCGAGCGCCGCGACATCCGCTTCGCTCGTCAGGTCGGCGGCGTAGGACTGCGATCCGATCTCGGCATCGAGGGCCTCCAGTCGGGCGGCTCGACGCGCGACGCCCACGACGTCCCACCCCGCCGCCCTCAGCGCGCGGACGGCCGCCTCACCGATCCCCGAGCTCGCACCGGTCACCACTGCACGTCGATTCGCCATGCGCTCAACGCTAGTGACTCCGCGGGCGCCCGCGGACCGCGTCACGTTACGCCGCATGTCCCGTTCCGTTGTCCCCGTCGGGCGGGACTCGTAACGTCGGTGTCGGGCCCGCGGCATCCGTCGCAGACCACCACCCGACCACACACGCAGGGAGCCATGTCATGTCCGCACCCGAGAACTGGCGCTTCGAGACCAAGCAGATCCACACCGGCGCCGCTCCGGACCCGGTGACCAAGGCCCGCGCCACGCCGATCTACCAGACGACGTCGTACGTCTTCGACAACGCCGACCACGCCGCGAACCTGTTCGCCCTGGCCGAGTTCGGCAACATCTACACGCGCATCCAGAACCCGACGCAGGACGTCCTCGAGCAGCGCCTCGCGGGCCTCGAGGGCGGCACCGGCGCCCTCGTCCTCGCGAGCGGCCAGGCCGCCTCGACCTTCGCGGTCCTCAACATCGCGCAGGCCGGCGACCACATCGTCTCGTCGAGCTCGATCTACGGCGGCACGTACAACCTCTTCAAGTACACGCTCGCCAAGCTCGGCATCGAGACGACGTTCGTCGAGAACCAGGACGACGCCGAGGAGTGGCGCCGCGCCGTCCGCCCGAACACGAAGCTGTTCTTCGCCGAGACGATCGGCAACCCGCAGATCAACGTGCTCGACATCCGCACCGTCGCCGACGTCGCCCACGCCGCCGGTGTGCCGCTCATCGTCGACAACACGATCGCGACGCCGTACCTCATCCGCCCCTTCGAGCACGGCGCCGACATCGTCGTGCACTCGGTCACGAAGTTCCTCGGCGGCCACGGCACGACGATCGGCGGCGTGATCATCGACGGCGGCTCGTTCCCCTGGTCCCAGCACTCGGACCGCTTCCCCGGCCTGACGACGCCGGACGAGTCGTACCACGGGGCGGTGTACACGGATGCCGTCGGTGACGGCCTCGCCTACATCATCAAGGCGCGTGTCCAGCTGCTGCGCGACCTCGGCTCCGCCATCTCGCCGCAGAGTGCGTGGAACCTCATCCAGGGCGTCGAGACCCTGTCGCTGCGCATCGAGCGCCACGTGCAGAACGCGCAGGAGATCGCCGAGTGGCTCGAGAACCACTCCGACGTCGCCTCGGTGAACTACTCGGGCCTGCCCACCTCCCCCTGGTACGCCGCGGCGAACCGGTACGCCCCGAAGGGCGTGGGCGCGGTCCTGTCGTTCGAGCTGAAGGGCGGCGTCTCCGCCGGCCGCGAGTTCGTCAACGCCCTGACCCTGTTCAGCCACCTGGCGAACATCGGCGACGTGCGCTCCCTCGTGATCCACCCGGCATCCACCACCCACTCGCAGCTGACCCCGGAGCAGCAGCTCACCTCGGGTGTCACCCCGGGCCTCGTCCGGCTGTCGGTGGGCCTCGAGAACATCGAGGACCTGAAGGCCGACCTCGAGCAGGCCCTCGCCGTCGCGCGCCGTCACTCCGAGGCCGCCCGCGCCTGACCTCCCCTCCTCAGGAGACCGACACCCCGCCCGGCCCCGGCCCGGCGGGGTGTCGTGCGTCCGGGCCGATACGCTCGAGACACGACCATGAAACGCTACGGACCTCTTCACGCTGTGCCCGACGGGCTCGCGATCGGCGACCCCGGTCGGCGTCACCTGGTGCTCGGCGCACACACCGTCAGCCACCGAGACGGCGTCACCGTGACGCGGGACATCGGCTGGGCCGAGCTCCGCGGCGCCACCCTGGACCTGCAGACCACCCGCTTCCCCTTCCCCGGAGCGTTCGCGGGCGCGTGGAGTTCGCTCCTGGTCATGATCACGCAGACCGATCCGGAGCTCGACCTGAAACCCGGCACGGCGGTGCTCACGACAAGAGACGAGTCCGTGCGCCTGGAGCTGGACCGACACCATCCCGGCGGCTACTGGCACCCCATCGTCTCGCGGACCCAGCTACTCATGGAGCGTCTGGTCGAGGATGCCGCGTCCCGCTCGTTGCTGCGTCAGCCGGACGTCGTGCTGGCCTCGATCGTCTCTTCGGTACGCCGCGCGCGCGTCGCCTAGCGGTCCGCGCGACGAAGGAGCGCCCGCCGCTTGCGGTGGAGCCGCCACCAGCTGAACGAGCTGCGGGCCTGGATGCGGCCGAGCTCGACGAGACTCGGGAGCCCTCGAGAAGCCAGTTCGCGCGAGATCGCGTCGGAGTCGTCCGTGCTCCCATGCGCCTCGATGACAGCGTGGGCCTGCGTGACGGGTTCGCTCGACAGCGGGTGGGCCGCTATCTGCGCATCCACCTCCGCGATCCGACGAGACAGTTCCTCATGTCGCACGGTGATCACTTCCCCAGGGCGCAAGCGAGCGCGGCGGCGCCGAGGCCGCCCCAGATCGTACCGGTCGCGAAGGCCTGAGTGATCTGCGGCCCCTTGAGGCCGAGTCCGAGGAGGCACTTGAACACCCAGGGAGCGATCCAGATCGGATCCGCCACCACGGGGTAGGCGACCCCCGCCGCACGGTGATCGACGAACTGGATGAGAGTCGAACCGTCCACCTCGTAGTGCGTCGCCACGGTGTCGCCCTCGGCGTCGAGTGCCCACGCTCTCGCGACCACGGCGACGACGGTACCGTCAGCGGCGACGACGACCGCGCCGTCCTCAGTCGATCGCATCGTCTCGCCGGCCCCGAGAGCGACCCTGTATTCGAGATACTCCGGTGCGTCGGCGGAGGCGATCGTCGTCAGCATCTGCACACCCGCATCGCCGACGATCACGGTATTGGTCACGGACTCCCCCGGGTAGGTCACGGCACCTTCCGGGAGGAGGACGGCCTCGCCCGCCGCATGCGCCTCGGGAAAATCGATCGTCAGCGGCGACCGCCCGGGATGATGTATCGACACCCCATCGACCAACCTCGACGGAACACCGACGTCGCCGTGGCTGGTCTGCACCTCCCCCGGACCGGATCCCTCGGCTGCTTCGAGCAGCAGCGAGTCATCCAGGTTCGCCAGCGATTCTGCAGCGACGGCCAGCGAAGCCAAGTCGACGTCGTCGTCCGCCGAAGCGATATTGGGCGCTGCCACGACACTCGACGCAAGGAGCGCTGTGACCAGCGTGAAGGAAGCGGCGTTGCGCCAGGAACGTGTCATCGAGGTCTCTTTCGCGGGGAGCGATCCGGTCGCCGAATGGCGATTCCCCCGACGCTAGCGAGGGTTCGAAAGACCCCGCGCCCACCTTTCGGTGGAAACTTTCGACGGTGCCGAGCGCGCACGCACCGCGTCCCACGCCCGGGGCCACACACTCCCGTAACACTGCGCTGGCCCTCACCCTCGCCCGGGACAATAGAGGTATGGACTGGCAGACCTCGGAGGACACGGTGCCCTCGGCTCCGGTGACCGAGGCCGACGCCCGGCTGCTGCTCGGACGCCCGCCGGCGACCGGCGCTTGGCGCGACGGCGACCCGGTGGGCGAGCGGAGGTTCGCGCAGTTCGGCGCGTTCGCCACCGAGAGCGGACCGAGCCTGCCCGGCATCCGCCTCGCCTACGAGACGTGGGGCGAGCTCTCGCCCGCCCGTGACAACGCGGTGCTGATCCTGCACGCCCTGACCGGCGACAGCCATGTCCGCGGCGACGCCGTCCCCGGTCACGCGACGGACGGCTGGTGGGGCGACATCGTGGGCCCCGGCGCCCCGATCGACACCGACCGCTGGTTCGTCGTCGCCCCGAACATGCTGGGCGGATGCCAGGGCTCGACCGGCCCCGCGAGCATCGCCCCGGACGGCTACGAGTGGGCGTCCCGGTTCCCGTTCCTCACGATCCGCGACCAGGTCGCCGCGCAGGTCATGCTCGCGGACGCTCTCGGCATCGACGTCTGGGCCGGAGTGATCGGAGGCTCGATGGGCGGCATGCACGCTCTTGAGTGGGCAGTGACGCACCCGCAACGGGTCGAGCGCCTGGGCGTGCTGTGCTCGCCGCCGACGACGACCGCTGATCAGGTCGCGCTGAACTCCGTGCAGCTCGCGGCGATCCAGATGGACCCGCGCTTCGCCGGCGGCTCCTACTACGACGCCCCCGACGGCGACGGACCCCACCGTGGCCTGTCGCTCGCGCGGCGCATGGCGCTGTTGAACTACCGCACGCCCACCGAACTCAACCAGCGGTTCCAGCGGTCATGGCAGTCCGACAAGAGCCCCTTCGGCGAGGGTGGACGGTACGCCGTCGAGAGCTACCTCGACTTCCACGGCAACCGCTTCACGCGGCGGTTCGACGCCAACTCCTACCTCACCCTCGTCGAGGCGATGAACTCGCACGACGTCGGCCGTGACCGCGGTGGCGTCGAGGACGCCCTCGCCCGCGTGACGGCGCGCACCCTCGTCCTCGGGGTCGACAGCGACCGGCTGTTCCCGGTCGAAGGGCAGCACCGGATCAGCCGCGGCATCCGGACCACCATCGACGACGACACGGTCGTCCTCGCGAGCGATTTCGGTCACGACGGGTTCCTCATCGAGACCGAACCCGTCGGACGCCACCTGCGACGCCTGCTCGAGAGCTGACGCCCGCTACCTCGGCGACAGGTCGGGCGAGATCCGCGTGCCGAACGTGTGGCGGAGCGCCGACCGCGCCGCGTGCCAGCCGGCGAGGCCGTGCACGCCGGGACCGGGACTCGTCGACGCCGAGCACAGGTAGACCCCGTCGAGAGGGGTGCGCCATGGATCCGGCGACACGACCGGCCGCTTCAGCAGCTGCCACAGCGCGGGCGCTCCCGCCGCGATGTCGCCGCCGGGGTAGTTCGGATTCTCGGCCTCGACCTCGACGGCGTTCCGGGAGTTCACCCCGACGATCAGGTCGCGGAAGCCCGGGGCGAACCGCTCGATCTGCCGGATGACGACCTCGGCACGGTCGGCGGTGCTGCCGGACGGCACGTGCGTGTACGTCCAGAGCACGTGACCGCCCGCCGGCGCACGAGACGGGTCGAACTCCGACGGCTGCGCCACCAGGACGTAGGGCGCGTCCGGCAGTCCGCCGCGCGAGATGAGGTTCTCGGATGCCGCCATCTCGGCGCGCGTGCCGCCGACGTGCACGGTGCCCGCCGAGCGGACCTCCTCGTTCGCCCACGGGACCGGTCCCGACAGGGCGAAGTCGACCTTCGCGACCGCCCCGCCGTAGCGGAACCGCTTGAGAGCGCCCCGGTACCCGCTGGGCACGTCGTCGCCCGCGATCCGCAGGAAGTCACGCGGGACGACGTCGAGGAGCACCGCCCGGGCGGCGGGGAGCTCCCGCAGCGACCCGACCTCGTGGTCGGTCACGATCTCGCCGCCGTGCGCGCGCACGTCGTCCGCCATCGCGTCGACGATGCTCTGGCTGCCGCCGATCGGGATCGGCCAGCCGCGCGCGTGACCGTAGGTCGAGAGCGCGAGACCCGCCCCGGCGGCGGCGAGACTCGGCAGGGAGAGGATCGTGTGCGCGGCTACGCCCGTGAGCAGGGCGGGTGCGGCATCCTCCCGGAACCGGGCGTTCCATGCTCCGCTCCCCTGTTCCAGGGTCCGCAGGCCGAACCACACGGCCGCGACGGGGTCGGCGGGCACGCGGATGAGCGCGTGCCCCGTGAAGTCCGCGACACCGGACGCATGGTCCACGAGCGGACGCATCAGGCGGGCGTACGCGTCGCCGTCGCGGCCCAGCGTGGCGGCTGTGCGGTCGAGGTCGCGGTAGGCGATCGCCGCGCGTCCGCCGTCGAGCGGCTGCGCGAACGAGGCATCCGGGACGGCGAAGTCCACCCGCTGCCGCAGCCCGAACTCGCGGAAGAACCGACTCTCGAACGCGAGCGGGTGCACCGCCGAGCAGACGTCGTGCCGGTACCCGGGGAGCGTCATCTCCATCGTCCGCGCGCCGCCGCCGATGGTGCCGCCCTTCTCGTACACACGCACGGCGAGGCCGGCACGGGCCAGCGTGACCGCGGCGGCGAGCCCATTCGGGCCCGCCCCGACGATGATCGCGTCGAGGTCGCTCACTCGCCGACGCCCTCGTCCTCGGCGGTGGTCTCATCGGTCGGTCGCGCGGCACGCCCCTCGGCGAGGTAGGCGAGGCGGTGCAGGGTCTCCTCGTTCCGCAGCTGCAGGCCGAGGTCGAGGAGCGCCGTCGGGATGAGGCTTCCGGGTCCGGCGACGGCCTCCTCCTGGATTCGCACGACAGCACCGTCCGGGTGCGGCCTCACCTGGATGTCGACCTGCGCCTCGCCCATCGGCCACCCCTTCGCACGGAGGAGGATGTGACGCGGCGGGTCGTAGGCCAGCACCTCGGTCTCGTCGTCGATGAGGACCGGCCACACACCGAACGAGTGGTGCAGGTGCGAACCCACCCGAGGCCAGGTCTCGGCGACCTCGCGCATCCGCGACGCGCCGACGACCCACGAGGGGAAGAGCCACCCGTCGGCGAGGACGGCGAAGACGTCGTCAGGGGTGCAGGCGAACACACGCGAGTTGCGGGACATGCCTCGACGCTATCGACTCGAGGTGCGCGCGACGGACGGGGTTGCGCCCTCCCCCGGAGCGTGTCAGCGAACGGCCGGCGTTCGCGCCGCGGTGCGGCGCTCGACCGTGACACTGACGATCCCGATCACGAGTCCGCCCAGGGCGAGCAGCAGGCCGACCCAGACGGGGGCGGTGTAGCCGAGCCCTGCGGCGATGACCGCACCGCCGAGGGCGGCGCCGACGGCGTTGCCCGTGTTGAACGCCGAGTGGTTGAGGGCGGCGGCGATCGACTGGTTGTCGCCGGCGACGTCCATGAGCCGTGTCTGCACCGTGGGACTCACGGCCGACGAGGCGAACGCCACCGCGAAGACGAAGACGATCACGGTCACGATCCAGCCCGACGTCAGTGCCAGCAGGAGCTGCGTGACCACGAGGAGGCCGAGGAGGCCGAGCATCGATCGGACGAGGTTGACGTCGGCGAGATGACCACCGACGAGGTTCCCGGCGGTCATCCCGAGTCCCAGCACGACGAGCACGATCGGAACGAGCCAGGCGGGCGCCCCTGCCGCCTCGGTCACGAGCGGCGAGACGTATGTGTAGACGGCGAAGAAGCCGCCGAAACCGATCGCGCCGATCCCGAGCGCGAACCAGACCTGCGGGATGCGGAACACCTTGAGCTCCGCGCGCAGCGTCCGCGACGGCTCACCGGCTCGGTGCGGCACGGTCAGGGCGATCGCGACCGTCGCTGCGGCGAAGATGACGACGACCATGACGAACGCCCAGCGCCAGCCGAGGTTCTGGCCGAGGAACGTGCCGAGCGGTACACCGACGACGTTGGCGACCGTCAGTCCCGTGAGGACGAAGGCGATGCCCTTGGCACGGTTGCCCGGCCCCATGACGTCGGCGGCGACGAGGGCGCCGATCCCGAAGTAGGCGCCGTGCGGAAGACCGGCCAGCAGACGGGATGCCGCGACCAGCTCGAACGTCGGCAGGATCAGCGTCAGCGCGTTGCAGAGCGTCAGCGCACCGGCGAGGAGGATCATGACCCGGTGTCGCGGGTATTTCGCGACGGATGCCGCGATCGTCGGGGCTCCGATCACGACGCCGAGCGCGTAGAGCGTGATGAGCCAGCCCGCCTGGGCGATGGCATCCTCCTGCGATGCGGCCCACGCCGTGGGCAGCAGTTCGCGTGCGATCTCGGGGAGGAGCCCCATGACGACGAACTCCGTCATCCCGATGGCGAAGCTGCCGATGGCGAGCGCCAGCAGCGCGCGGCGGGGGCGGGTGGGAGCGGACGTCACTCCGGGATCGTAGTCCCGCTCCCCTCCTGGGGACGAATCGATTCGAGCGCGGACTCGAGACGCTCGATCTTGCCGTTGATCTCCCCCGTGTAGCCGGGGCGGATGTCGGCTTTCAGGACGAGCGAGACGCGGGAGCCGAACGGCTGCACGGCGTCGACGGCGCCCTTGACGACGGCCATCACCTCGTCCCACTCCCCTTCGATCTCGGTGAACATGCTCGTGGTCCGGTGCGGCAGGCCCGAGGCGCGGACGACGGCGACGGCGGCCGCGACCGCGTCGTGGACGGAACCGTCCGGGTTGCCGTTCCCGGACGGGGCGACGGAGAAGGCGACGATCATGGGGACCTCCGGATCAGGGGATGGAGCGGGCGGGGAGACGGCACAGGCGCACGACCATCCACACCATCAGCACGGCCAGTGCGAGGTTCCGGAGGGTCAGCACACTCACGGCGACGATCTCGGGCGAGACGATGCCGTTGTAGAGCACGGGATAGACGAGCTGCGTCAGCGCGGCGGACACGAGGACGAGGATGCCGGGTGCCATCCACCGGCGACGGTCCACCACGAGCCCGAAGACGACGATCGCGAACAGCCACGTCTGGAACTGCGGCGAGCCGACCTTGTTGACGACGATGAGGACGGTCGTGAGCGCGAGCCCCAGGGCGGGGAAGAGCCGCACGAACGGCACCTTCCTCCGGATCTTGACGACGCCGATGGCGACGACCGCGGCGGCGGCCAGCACGAGAGCCGGGGTCATGAGCGCCGACACGACGCTCAGCAGCGGCCCGGTGACCTGGAAGGTGAGGATCCCCTGGTCGTAGTCGACCGTCCACCCGTCGGCTCCGAGCAGCGCGCCCCACAGGTACACGGCGCTCACCGGCGCCTCGACCTGGAGCCCTCGCCCGGTCTGCCCGCTGACGAAGCCGAGCGCGTGGTCGGCACCGCCCGCGGCGACGACGATCCCCAGGATGAGCGCACTGACGAGGGCGCCGGCCCCGATGATGACGCTCCGTCGACGCACGGCGACGACGGCCGCCCCGATGAGTGCCGCCGGCCAGATCTTGATCCAGGTCGCTGCGGCGAGCAGCGCTCCGGCGATACCCGGCCGGCGCAGCAGCCACAGGCATCCGAGGATCGCGAGCGGAACCGACACGCCGTCGATCCGGTACATCCCGACGGGCCCGAGGGCGACGATCGCGGCGAGCCAGAAGACCGCGGCCGTGAGACGACCGCGCGAGCGACCGGCGCCGATCAGCACGGCGAAGGCGACCCCGTCGACGGCTGTCACGAGGATCGCCCACCCGACGGTGTAGCTCCCGACGAGCGCTCCGGGCAGGTGTGCGAGGAGCATCGGCAGGAGCGCGAGGTGCGGATAGACCCAGTCCTGCGTGACGCCGACGATCCCGCCGCCCGAGAAGACGGCGCGCGACCAGGGTTCGTAGACCCGGTAGACATCGCCCATGGGCTCGTTCGGCAGCAGGAAGCCGAGAGCGCCGACGAAGAGGTGGACGAGGGCGAACGCGGCCCAGAGCAGCACGCGGTTCGTCACGCCCTCCAGCCTAGGGCGACGCGCCGGCGTCACCCCGCGAGAGCCGCCGCGACGGCGTGCGGCAGGTGCTCGGCGACGTCGAGCGCGACGATCGGTCCGCCGCCGTTCGCTGCGACGGCGAGCGCGGCCGCGTGCCCGTGCAACCAGACGGCGGATGCCGCGGCCCGCTGCAGTGCGCCGAGGTCGGCCGGCGACGTCCCGTGCCCGATGACACCCGCGACCACGGCGCCGACGGTCCCCGCGAGGACGTCGCCCGTCCCGGCGGTCGCCAGCCACGAGGTCGGCGCGGTGATCTCGATCGGCTCGATTCCGGGTGCGGCGACGACGGTGGTCGCCCCCTTCCGGACGACGACACCGCCGAGCGCGGCCGACGTCTCCGCAGGGTCGTCGATCTCCGGGTCGAGTCCCAGCATCTGCCGCAGCCGGGCGTGCTCGCGTCCGTGCGGCGTCGCCACGAGGGGCGCCGATGCTCCGGCGGCCAGGTCCAGGGCTCCCGCATCCACGACGACCGGTGCCTCGCCGGAGAGGATGCCCCGGAGCGCCGCACGTTCGCGCGCGGAGCGGTGGGCGGCATCCGTCCCGGACCCGATGACCCACGCCTGCACGCGGCCGTCCGCCGTCACGGTCTCGGGCCGACGGCCGAGGACGTGATCGGCTGCTCGCTCGGGTCCGAGGTAGCGCACCATGCCGACGCCGGTGCGCCAGGCGGCCTCGACGCCGAGCACCGCAGCTCCCGGGAACGCGGCAGATCCGGTCCGCATCCCGACCACACCGCGGGAATACTTGTCGTCGTCGGCCGTTGGCTCGGTGAGGACCGCTGCCGTGTCCGCACCGTTCCACCCCTGCGCCGTCATGGCGCCCACCCTATGCGACGGAGTCCGCTCATGACCCTCCTCTTCCGCCCGCTCGAGCTGTCCGGTACGACCGCCCGCAACCGCCTCTGGGTCTCGCCCATGTGCCAGTACTCCGCCGTCGACGGTGTGCCGAACGACTGGCACCACGTGCACCTCGCGCAGTTCGCGAATGGCGGTGCCGGGGTGGTCATCGCCGAGGCGACGGCCGTCGTGCCCGAGGGACGGATCACCCCGTCCGACACCGGGCTGTGGAACGACGCGCAGCGAGATGCCTGGGCCCCCATCGTCGCGGCGATCCACTCCCGCGGTGCCCTCGCGGGCGTGCAGCTCGCGCACGCGGGGCGGAAGGCCTCGACGCACCGTCCGTTCGACGACGCTCGCGGCAGCGTCGCCCCCGCCGACGGCGGCTGGACGACCGTCGCCCCCTCCGCCGTCGCGTTCGACGGCTACGCCGAGCCGGTCGCCCTCGACGCGAGCGGCATCGACGCCCTCGTGGTCGCGTTCGGCGACGCCGCCCGCCGCGCGGACGAGGCCGGTTTCGACCTGCTCGAGGTGCACGCGGCGCACGGCTACCTGCTGCACCAGTTCCTCTCGCCGCTGTCGAACGAGCGCACCGACGAGTACGGCGGGTCGCTGGAGAACCGCGCCCGCCTCCTCCTCCGCGTCGTCGACGCGGTCCGGGATGCCGCGCCCCGCCGCACCCTCGCGGTGCGCTTCTCGGCGACCGATTGGGCCGACGGCGGCTGGGGCGTCGACGAGACCGCGACGGTCGCCGGCTGGGTCGGCGAGCGCGGCGCGAGCGTCATCGACATCTCGACGGGCGGACTGGTCGCGCACCAGAAGATCACGACGGGACCGGGGTACCAGGTCCCGTTCGCGGCGACCGTCCGCGAACGGACCGGGCTCCTCGTGACGGCGGTCGGCGAGATCCTCGATGGCCCGCAGGCCGAGGCCGTCCTCCAGGACGGCCTCGCCGATGCGGTCATGATCGGCCGCGGCTGGCTGCGGAACCCGAACTTCGCCCTGCAGGCCGCGGACGACCTCGGCGACGCGGAGGCTGCGACGCTGTGGCCGCCGCAGTACCTCCGCGCCCGCCGGCGCTGAGCCTGGTCAGAGGCGGCGCGTCGCGTCGTGCACTTCGCCGACGAGCTCCTCGATGATGTCCTCGAGGAACAGCACCGCGGTCGTCTCCCCCGCCGTGTCGCGGACCTGAGCGAGGTGCCGACTCGAGCGACGCATGAGCGCGAGCGCGTCCTCGAGGTCGGTGGTCTCGCCGATCGGGATCATGTGGTGGATCCGCTTGGGTTTGATCGGCTGCGCGACGGTGTTCTCGGAGTCGTCCCCCTCGGCCGCGCGCAGCACGTCCTTCAGGTGGACGTAACCGAGCGGCATCCCCTCGTCGTCGACGATCACGTACCGCGAGAACCCGTGCCGGGCGACGGCCCGCTCGATCTCGTCGGGCGTGGTGTTCTCGGGCAGGGTGACGAGCTCCGAGAGCGGAACCGCGACATCCTTCGCCTTCTTGTCGGTGAACTCGACCGCCATCGCAACCGCGCCTGACGCATCGTCGAGCACGCCCTCGATGCGGGACTGGTTGACGATCGTCGCGACCTCGTCGAGCGTGAAGGTCGAGGCGGCCTCGTCCTTCGGCTCGACGCGGAACAGCCGCACGATGTGGTTCGCGATCCAGTTGAGCGCCACGATGATCGGGTGGAAGACCCGCGAGACGAACACGAGCGGGGGCGCGAGGAGGAGCACGGCGCGATCCGGCAGCGAGAACGCGAGGTTCTTGGGGACCATCTCGCCGAACACGACATGCAGGTACGACACCAGCAGCAGCGCGATGACGAAGCCCGTGACGTCGACGACCGCGTACGGCAGGCCGATGGCTTCCAACGGCACCGCCAGCAGGTGGTGGATCGCCGGCTCCGAGACGTTCAGGATGAGCAGCGAGCAGATGGTGATGCCGAGCTGACACGTCGCCAGCATGAGCGTGGCGTGCTCCATCGCCCAGAGCGCGGTCTTGGCCGACCGCGACCCCTTCTCGGCCAGTGGCTCGATCTGCGATCGTCGCGCCGAGATGACGGCGAACTCCGCGCCGACGAAGAAGGCGTTCGCCACGAGGAGGACGACGAGCCACGCGATTCCAGCCCAGTCGTTCATCGCCGCTCACCCCTCTCCGTCTCAGCGCCGACCGGCACGGGAGCGGGCACGAACTTCACGCGGTCGACTCGGCGGCCGTCCATCCGCTGCACGGTGATGGTCCCGTCGTCGAGGGTGATCTGGTCGCCCACGGCGGGGATGCGTTCCAGTGTGGCCATGATGAAGCCGCCGACCGTGTCGTAGACGTCCCCCTCGGGGACGCGGATGCCGGTGCGGTCGAGCACCTCGTCGGGCCGGAGGTCACCGGGGAAGATGATGGACCCCTTGCCGCGGACGACGCCCGCACGGTTGCGGTCGTGCTCGTCGAGCACCTCCCCGACGATCTCCTCGACGAGGTCCTCGAGGGTGACGACGCCGGCGGTGCCGCCGTACTCGTCGACGACGATCGCCATCTGGTAGCCGCGGGAGCGCAGCTCCGACATCAGCCCGTCGAGGTGCACCGCTTCGGGGACGCGCAGCGGCTCCTCCGCGATCGCGGCGGCCGGCACGTCGGCGCGTCGCTCGCGCGGCACCGAGACGGCCTGCTTCAGGTGGACGATGCCCGTGATGTCGTCCATCGACTCGCCGTAGACGGGGAACCGGCTGTGGCCGGTGCGCCGGGCGAGCTGGACGACCTCTTCGACGCTGTCGTCCGCGGCGACGGCGTGGACGCTCGGCCGCGGGGTCATGACGTCGGCCGTCGTCAGGCGCGAGAAGGTCAGCGTGCGATCGAGCAGCGACGCGGTGTCCTTCTCGAGGACGCCCGCACTCGCCGAGCGCCGGACGAGACTCGAGAGCTCCTCTGCCGTGCGCGCGCCGGAGAGCTCCTCCTTGGGCTCGACGCCCATCGCCCGCAGCACCGCGTTCGCGCTGCCGTTGAGCAGCTGGATCGCG
The DNA here is from genome assembly GCF_031932285.1 of Microbacterium aquilitoris. Classification (NCBI taxonomy): domain Bacteria; kingdom Bacillati; phylum Actinomycetota; class Actinomycetes; order Micrococcales; family Microbacteriaceae; genus Microbacterium; species Microbacterium aquilitoris. The sequence goes on along the minus strand of NZ_JAUZVT010000002.1, from coordinate 254,198 downwards.
GGCTTGAAGACGGTCGTGAAGACGGTCTGGAACCCCATGACGAGCTTCGCCGTCTGGCGGGGAACCGCGAGCGCGAAGTTCTTGGGGACCAGCTCGCCGATGATCATCGAGAAGATCGTGGCGGTCGCCATGGCGATCACGGTCGAGATGGGGCGGGATGCCGCTTCGGGAAGACCCCAGACGCGGAACACCGGATCCAGCAGGTTCGACAGCGCCGGTTCCATCGTGTAACCGGTGAGGAGCGTGGTCAGCGTGATGCCGAGCTGCGCGCTCGAGAGGTGCGTCGACGTGATCCGGAGCGCGTTGATCGTGAGAGAGAGTCGGCTCTCACCGGCGGCGCGGCGCGCTTCGAGGTCGGCGCGATCGAGGTTGACGAGTGCGAACTCACTGGCCACGAACAGGCCGGTTCCCACGGTCAGGAGCAGCCCCACGCCCAACATGACGTAGTCCATCACACGTCACCCCCGATCATCGGGGAGCAGGGTCGGTGGGGCGAAGGTCTACTGGGAGGGTCGTCCATTGTGGGGACGATTCTACGGCACCGCGCGCCTCGCGCGCGTGCGCTCTTTCACCAGCTGACCGGCAGAGCCTTGCCTTCTTCGTACCCGGCCGCCGACTGGAAGCCGACCGTCGCCCGCTCGTGGAAATCGGGCACGGTCGCCGCGCCCGCGTAGGTGAAGGACGACCGGACCCCCGAGGTGATCATGTCGAGCAGGTCCTCGACGCTCGGGCGGAGCGGGTCGAGGTAGATCCGCGACGACGAGATGCCCTCGGCGAACAGTTCCTTGCGCGCGCGCTCGAACGGGTCGAGGCGGCCGAACCGGCCCTGGACGGCCTTCGTCGAGGCCATGCCCCACGACTCCTTGAACACGCGACCCTCGGCGTCGACCCGGAGGTCACCGGGCGCCTCGATCGTGCCGGCGAACCACGACCCGATCATGACGGATGCCGCGCCCGCCGCCAGGGCGAGGGCGACGTCGCGGGGGTAGCGGACGCCGCCGTCCGCCCACACGTGCGCGCCGACCGCGGCGGCGGCCTCGGCCGTCTCGAGCACCGCCGAGAACTGCGGACGCCCCACGGCCGTCATCATGCGGGTGGTGCACATCGCGCCGGGACCGACCCCGACCTTCAGAATGGTGGCGCCGGCCTCGACGAGGTCGCGGACGCCCTCGGCGGTCACGACGTTCCCCGCGACGATCGGGAGGCCGAGGTCCTCCGCAGCGACCGCGCGGAGGGCACGGATCATGCTCTCCTGGTGCCCGTGCGCGGTGTCGACCACGAGCGCGTCGACGCCGGCGGCGGCGAGCGCGCGTGCCTTCGCCGCGACGTCGCCGTTGATCCCGACGGCGGCTGCCACGATGAGGCGCCCGTCGGCGTCCACGGCGGGACGGTAGAGCGACGAGCGCAAGGCGGTCCGCCGCGACAGGGTTCCCACGAGATGGCCGTGCTGCAGCACGGTGACGAGGTCGGCATCCGCCGCGATGAGCAGGTCGAAGGCGGCCCGGGCGGTGTCGACGTCGTCGGCGTCGATGGATGCCGCGCGCCCGCGCACCAGGTCACCGAGGCGCGCATCGGGCAGAGCCGTGCCGAGCCGCTCGGCCGGAACGATGCCGAGGATGTCGTCGACGTGGATCCGCCCCGTGGCGGACGTCACGACGACGCCGTGCCCCGAGGACGGCGGGAGAAGGGCAGCCGCGTCCGAGACGAGCGCGTCGGGCGACAGGACGAGCGGCGTGTCCCAGCTCACCGGCTGCTCCTTCACCCAGCGGATGCCGGCGTCCACATCCTGCAACGCCATGTCCTGCGGCAGGACGGCGAGACCGCCTCGCCGGGCGAGCGTCGCCGCCAGCCGCGGGCCGGTGACGGAGTTCATGTTCGACGCGACGATCGGGATCGTGGCGCTCGTGCCGTCGCCCGGCGAGAGGTCCACGTCGAGTCGACTCGTGACATCCGATCGTCGGGGGACGAGGAACACGTCGGAGTAGGTCAGGTCGCCTGCGGGCCGCTCGCCGGAGAAGTGCATACACCCACGCTAGGCGACGCGGAACCCCTGCGTCCGAGCCGTCGGCGCGGGTCGGAGGGGGGACAACCTGGGATACCCTTGACGTCTGTGCGCGAGGCCGCGCGAGGCCCGCACAATTTCGAACGTCGACGACGAAAGCAGGCGGAACCGTGTCCAGTCAGGCGACCGGCGTGGGAACTACGAGCGACGGGGAGTTCGGAGCCAACGAATGGCTCGTCGCAGAGCTGTACGAGCAGTACAGCCGGGACAAGAACTCGGTGGACAAGGAGTGGTGGCCGATCCTCGAGGCCTACACCCCCGACGCCCCGTCGACGGGCGCTCCCGCCGAGGCTGCGGCACCGACGGCATCCGCCCCCGCCGCCCCGACGCCTGCGGCATCCGCTTCCGCCGCCGAGGCCCGCCCCGCCGCCACCGGCGCGCAGCCCGTGGCACGCACCACCGCACGCCCGGCGGCACCGCAGCCGATCCCCGCCGAGGCGCCCAAGGCCGCCCCGTCCGCGGAGAAGGCGACCCTCGAGGACACGGTCACCCCGCTCCGCGGCCTGCCCAAGACCCTCGCCGCGAACATGGACGAGTCGCTCACCGTCCCGACGGCGACGAGCGTTCGCACGATCCCCGCGAAGCTGATGATCGACAACCGCATCGTCATCAACAACCACATGTCGCGCACGCGCGGCGGCAAGGTGAGCTTCACCCACATCATCGGGTGGGCGCTGATCCAGGCGCTGAAGGCCTTCCCGACGCAGAACGTCTACTACGCCGAGGTCGACGGCAAGCCGTCGGTCGTCGCCCCCGCTCACATCAACCTGGGCATCGCGATCGACCTTCCGAAGCCGGACGGCACGCGTGCCCTCATGGTGCCGAGCATCAAGCAGGCCGAGACTCTGACCTTCGGCGAATACCTGACCGCCTACGAGGACCTGGTCCAGCGCGCCCGCAAGAACAAGCTGACCGCCGCCGACTTCCAGGGCACGACGGTGTCCCTCACCAACCCCGGCGGCATCGGCACGGTGCACTCCGTGCCGCGTCTGATGAAGGGTCAGGGCTGCATCATCGGCGCCGGCGCCCTCGACTACCCGGCCGAGTTCCAGGGCGCGAGCGAGAAGACGCTGGGCGAGCTCGGCATCGGCAAGACCATCACCCTCACGAGCACCTACGACCACCGCGTCATCCAGGGTGCCGGCTCGGGTGAGTTCCTGAAGATCGTGCACCAGCTGCTGATCGGCCAGGAGGGGTTCTACGACGACATCTTCGCGGCCCTCCGCATCCCGTACTCCCCCATCCGCTGGTCGAGCGACATCAAGGTCGACATCGCCGAGCGCGTCGACAAGACGGCACGTGTCCAGGAGCTCATCAACTCCTACCGCGTCCGCGGCCACATGATGGCCGACATCGACCCCCTCGAGTACGTGCAGCGCACGCACCCCGACCTCGAGATCGAGAACCACGGGCTGACCTTCTGGGACCTCGACCGCGAGTTCGTCACGAACGGGTTCGGCGGCAAGCGCACGATGAAGCTCCGGGACATCCTCGGGATCCTGCGCGACTCGTACTGCCGCACCGTCGGTGTCGAGTACATGCACATCCAGGACCCGACGCAGCGCAAGTGGTTCCAGGACAACCTCGAGGTCAAGTACCAGAAGCCCGGCCACGACGAGCAGCTGCGGGTCCTCGGCAAGCTGAACGAGGCCGAGGCCTTCGAGACCTTCCTGCAGACCAAGTTCGTCGGCCAGAAGCGCTTCAGCCTCGAAGGCGGCGAGTCGCTCGTGCCGCTGCTGGACCAGATCCTCCAGGGCGCTGCATCCGAGGGTCTCGACGGAGCCGCCATCGCGATGGCGCACCGCGGTCGCCTCAACGTCCTCACCAACGTCGCCGGCAAGACCTACAGCCAGATCTTCCGCGAGTTCGAGGGATCGGTCGCCGTCGGCTCCAAGAGCGGCTCGGGCGACGTCAAGTACCACCTGGGCACCCAGGGCACCTTCGTCGCCGACGGCGGCGAAGAACTCCCCGTCTATCTCGCCGCGAACCCCTCGCACCTCGAGACCGTCGACGGCGTCCTCGAGGGCATCGTCCGCGCCAAGCAGGACCGCCTCCCCATCGGATCGTTCTCGTGGCTCCCGATCCTCGTCCACGGCGACGCGGCCTTCGCGGGCCAGGGCGTCGTCATGGAGACGCTGCAGATGTCGCGCCTGCGCGGCTACCGTACCGGCGGCACGGTCCACGTCGTGGTCAACAACCAGGTCGGCTTCACGACCCTCCCGCTCGACGCCCGCACGTCGATCTACGCCACCGACGTCGCCAAGACGATCCAGGCGCCGATCTTCCACGTGAACGGCGACGACCCCGAGGCCGTCGTGCACGTCGCCGAGCTCGCGTTCCGCTACCGCCAGGAGTTCAACCGCGACGTCGTCATCGACCTCGTCTGCTACCGGCGCCGCGGCCACAACGAGGGCGACGACCCCTCGATGACGCAGCCCCTCATGACAAACCTCATCGAGGCGAAGCGCTCGGTCCGCAAGCTCTACACCGAGGCCCTCGTCGGACGCGGCGACATCACCGAGGAGGAGTACGACAAGGCGAAGCAGGACTTCCAGAACCGCCTCGAGATCGCCTTCGCCGAGATTCACGCGGCGCAGACCGGCACCTCGCCCGTCGTCAGCGCCGACGCCCCGGCGGAGCCCGCCGTCGGCGAGCCGGACTCCACCGCCGTCAGCCGCGACGTCATCGAGCGCATCGGCGACGCCTTCGTGAACAAGCCCGAGGGCTTCACGGTGCACACGAAGCTCCAGCAGCTGCTCGACAAGCGCCAGGACATGAGCCGCAACGGCAAGATCGACTGGGGCTTCGGCGAACTGCTCGCCTTCGGCTCGCTCCTCGTCGAGGGGTCGAACGTGCGCCTGGCCGGCCAGGACGTCCGTCGCGGCACGTTCGTGACGCGTCACGCCGTCATGCACGACCGGGCGAACGGTCAGGAATGGCTGCCGCTCGCCAACCTGAGCGACAACCAGGGCCGGTTCTACGTATACGACTCGCTGCTCAGCGAGTACGCGGCGATGGCCTTCGAGTACGGCTACTCCGTCGAACGAGCCGACACCCTCACCCTGTGGGAGGCGCAATTCGGCGACTTCGCCAACGGGGCGCAGTCGGTGATCGACGAGTTCATCTCCTCCGCTGAGCAGAAGTGGGGCCAGCAGTCGGGTGTCGTGCTCCTGCTCCCCCACGGCTACGAAGGCCAGGGACCCGACCACTCGTCGGCCCGCATCGAGCGCTACCTGCAGATGTGTGCGCAGGACAACATGACGGTCGCCCGTCCCTCGACGCCCGCGTCGTACTTCCACCTGCTGCGTCGCCAGGCCTACGCCCGTCCGCGCCGGCCCCTCGTGGTCTTCACGCCGAAGGCCATGCTGCGCCTGCGGAACGCGACGAGCTCGGTCGACGACTTCCTCGAGGGCAAGTTCGAGCCGGTGATCGACGACCACCGCTCCCTCGACCGCGAGTCCGTCACCCGCGTGCTGCTGCACGCCGGCAAGATCCACTGGGACCTCGCTGCGGAGCTCGAGAAGAACCCGAACGAGAAGGTCGCGCTGGTCCGGCTGGAGCAGTACTACCCGGCTCCGATCGAGCAGCTCAACGCGGTCCTCGACAGCTACCCGAATGCGGAGCTGTATTGGGTACAGGAGGAGCCGGAGAACCAGGGCGCCTGGCCGTTCATCGCCCTCGAGGTCGTGAAGCACCTGCACGGGCGCACGATCAAGCGGATCTCGCGGTCTTCGGCGGCATCCACCGCCACCGGATCGCCGAAGGTCCACGCGCGCCAGCACGCCGAGATCATGGAGCAAGCGCTCGGCTTCTGATCCCGAGTACGAGGAAGGCCCCGCCTCGGCGGGGCCTTCTTCGTATCCACGGTCGAGACGTCAGTGGTGGGTGGCCTGCTCCGCACGCAGACGCGCCAGCACCTGGTCACGCAGATCCTCGGGCGCGGCCTCCTTGCAGGCACGCGCAACGACGGCTGTCAGGGTCGTCGCCACGAGGGCTTCGTCCCGGCAGGCGGCGCAGTTCTCGAGGTGCTCGGTGATGTCGGCGTGACGGGTGTTGCAGACCTCGTTGCGCAGGTACTCCTCGAGATCCTTCTGGGCTTTGTCGCAACCGCAGTCGGTCATTTCGCACTCCTTGTGGCGGGCACTTCGATGCCACGCTCCTTCGCATAGTCGGACAGCAGGTCGCGGAGCTGGCGTCTGCCTCGGTGCAGACGGCTCATGACCGTGCCGATGGGGGTTTTCATGATGTCCGCGATCTCCTGATACGCGAACCCTTCGACGTCCGCGAGGTACACGGCCAGTCGGAAGTCTTCGGGAAGGGACTGCAGCGCATCCTTGACGACGGATGCCGGCATGTGGTCGATCGCTTCGGCTTCAGCCGACCGCGCCGACGACGCCGTCGTCGATTCCGCGCCGCCGAGCTGCCAGTCCTCGAGGTCGTCGATGGTGCCCTGGTAGGGCTCGCGCTGCTTCTTGCGGTACGTGTTGATGTACGTGTTCGTGAGGATCCGGTACAGCCACGCCTTGAGGTTCGTGCCCTGCGTGAAGGACGCCCAGGCGGCGAACGCCTTGACGAAGGTCTCCTGCACCAGGTCCGACGCGTCGGCGGGGTTGCGGGTCATCCGCATCGCCGCTGCGTAGAGCTGATCCATGAAGGGGAGCGCCTGCTCCTCGAACTGGGTACGCGGGTCTTCGACCGCCTGATCGTTCATCGCCCGCAAGTCTACGTCCGCCCATTCGGCGAGTTCTGGCGCATCCACTGTTGCGATCATCGCGCTCCTCTCCCCTGGCGTGCACGGCACCGACATGAAGCTCCAACGAGCACGGGGCTGGGGCTATTCCCAGCTTTCCGTGGAGGTACGGCTCAGCCGCCGCCGACGGGGATGATGACGTCGCTCACGACGATGTCAGGATGCCGGTGCGAGAGGTTTGGCGCAGGGGAATCACGCGAGGAGGTCGATGTCGCCGTCGTGTCGCGTCGGTGTCGCAGATTCGAGACACCGTCGTGACACCGTCCTCGTCGGCGGCGACGCCCCGTTCAGTAGGCTGGACGCGATGAGCGACGCCCCTTCCTCCCCCGCCACCACCGCCGCGTCCGGGTCGTGGCCGGCTCCCACGCCGACCGAGCCGGTCCATGCGCGCGTCTCCGTTCCGGGGTCCAAGTCTCTGACGAACCGCGAGCTGGTCCTCGCGGCGATCGCCGACGGCCCGAGCCTTGTGACGGGCGCGCTCCATTCCGACGACTCCGCGCGCATGATCGAGGCGCTGCGCGCCCTCGGCGTCTCGATCGAACCCGTTCCGGGGGACTCGCCCTTCGGTCCCGACCTCGACGTCACCCCGCCCGCCCGCTTCACGGGGGGAACGACGATCGACTGCGGTCAGGCCGGGACGGTCATGCGTTTCGTCTCCCCCATCGCCGGTCTCGCGGTCGGGGACGTGCACGTGACGGCGCACCCCACCGCGATGCACCGCCCGATGGGCGCGATGATCCACGCCCTCCGCGAGGTCGGCGCCGACATCGATGACGCCGGAAGCTGGTCGCTCCCGTTCGAGGTCCGTGGCCATGGCCACATCCGCGGCGGCGAGGTGACGATCGACGCGAGCCAGTCCAGCCAGTTCGTCTCGGGCCTGCTCCTGGCCGCGGCCCGGTTCGACGTGGGACTCCGCCTGATCCACGACGGCGAACGCCTCCCGAGCCTGCCGCACATCGAGATGACGGTCGAAGCCCTCGCCCGCCGGGGTGTCCACGTCGAGCACCCGACTCCGAACGAGTGGGTCGTCCCCGCCGGGCCCGTCCGCGGCAAGGATGTCGCGATCGAACCCGACCTCTCGAACGCCGCGCCGTTCCTCGCTGCGGCGATCCTGACGGGAGGGTCGGTGACCGTGCCCGGATGGCCCGCCCACTCGACGCAGCCCGGTGCCCTGCTGGCCGACATCCTGCCCGTCATGGGCGCCCACGTCTCGCGCCGTGCGGGCGCGCTGACCGTCACCTCCGGCGACCGCATCGCGGGCGTCGACCTCGACCTCTCGGCCGCGAGCGAGCTCACCCCGACCCTGTTCGCCCTCGCGGCGTTCGCCGATGCTCCGACGACCTTCCACGGCATCGGGCACATCCGCGGTCACGAGACCGATCGCATCGCCGCTCTCGTCGCGAACCTCCGCGAGCTCGGTGGCGAGGCGGAGGAGCGGGAGGACGGCATCCACATCGTCCCCCGTCCGCTCCACGGCGGCGTCTGGCGTGCACACCACGATCACCGCGTCGCGACAGCCGGAGCCGTCATCGGACTCCGGGTGCCGGGCGTCGTGGTCGACGACATCGGGACGACGGCGAAGACCATGCCCGAATTCCCCCAGCTGTGGGCGGACATGCTCGCGTGAGCTGGCTCACCGACGACGACGATGACGACCTCGATTTCGATGAGGCCGACATCCGGATGCGCCCCAATCCGAAGGCGAACCGGCCTCGCACCAAACGCCGACCCGCTCACGCCGATGCCCGGATCGCCCGCGTCCTGGGCGTCGACCGTGGCCGCTACACGGTGCTCGTCGACGAGGACGGCCCCGACGAGCACCAGATCCTCGCCTCCCGGGCGCGGGAGCTCCGCAAGCAGCCGATCGTCAACGGCGACCGCGCCCGCGTGGTGGGCGACACGTCCGGAGACGACGGCACGCTCGCGCGCATCGTCGGCATCGAAGAGCGATCCTCGCTCCTGCGCCGCAGCGCGGACGACACCGACCACATCGAGCGGATCATCGTCGCCAATGCCGACCAGCTGCTCATCGTGGTCGCCGCCGCCGACCCCGAGCCGCGGCCGCGGCTGGTGGACCGCTATCTGATCGCCGCGTTGGATGCCGGGATGCATCCCATGCTCGTCGTCACCAAGACCGACCTCGCCGATCCGACCGTGTTCCTCGGCCATTTCGAGGGTCTCGACGATCTCGAGGTCTTCACGAGCGGTCGCGACGCGATGCCCGTGGATCTCATCGGCGAACGGCTGTCGGGCCACTCGACGGTCTTCGTCGGCCACTCCGGCGTCGGCAAGTCCACGCTCGTGAACGCCCTGGTCCCGGATGCGCTCCGCGCGATCGGACACGTGAACGAGGTCACCGGACGCGGGCGTCACACCTCGAGCTCGGCGGTCTCGCTGCGATATGCGGGTGAGAACGGCCGCGGATGGGTCATCGACACCCCGGGGGTCCGCTCGTTCGGCCTCGGACACGTCGACCCCGCCAACATCCTCCGCGCCTACACCGACCTGACCGCCATCGCCGAGGAGTGCCCGCGCGGGTGCACGCACCTGCCCGACGCTCCCGATTGCGCGATCGCCGAGGCGGTGGCGGAGGGACGCCTGGGCGAGCGCGGACCGGCGCGGCTGGATTCCCTGCAACGGCTGCTGGCGACGTTCGCGACCTGATCGCCGCGCCTAAAATGGACGGATGCCGCGACTGACCACCGGATCCCCCGCCCCCGACTTCTCCCTCGTCGACCAGGACGGCCGCACCGTCGCCCTCGCCGACTTCCGCGGGACGCGTCTCATCGCCTTCTTCTACCCCGCCGCGATGACGCCGGGCTGCACGACCGAGGCCTGCGATTTCCGCGACAGCGTCGCGCCGCTACAGGCCGCGGGCTACACGGTGGTCGGGATCTCCCGCGACGAGCCCGCCAAACTCCAGGCCTTCCGCGAGCGCGACGCGCTCCCCTACGACCTGTTGAGCGACCCCGACCATGCCGTGCACGAGGCGTACGGGGCCTGGGGCGAGAAGATGAACTACGGCAAGGTCGTCGAGGGCGTCATCCGCTCGACCTTCGTCATCGACGAGGACGGCTCCGTCGCGCACGCGCTGTACAACGTCAAGGCGACCGGGCACGTCGCCCGCGTCCGCAGTCTGCTCAGCGTGTGATCAGACCTCGTCGACGGGGGTGTCGCGGGCCCTCCGGCCCGCCGCTCGTGCGGCGGCGATGAGGACGACGAGTCCGACGATGGCGGGCCCGGCGATCGTCGCGGCGAGACGCGTGTCGGCTCCCTCACCCGTGAGGGTGCCGAGGGCGATCGACAACACGAGGAGTTGAGCAACGACGCCGCCGGATCGCCCCCAGGAACCATCGCGCCAGACAGCGACGGCGAACGCCCCGAGGGCCGCCGCGCCGACCGCGGTGAGGACCAGGAGGGCGATCGAACTGCCCACGCTCCCGCTGTCGCCTCGAAGGAGGGCCACGAGCTCCCAGACCACGAGGATCAGGATGCCGAGTGCCTCGAGCGCGAGCCAGCCGGCCGCGATCCTCTCGATGCGAGTGGTCCGCACGATGACTGCTCCTCCTGGCCGCCGGGGCACGGCGAGGCGCCGAAATACTCCGTTAACCCTTGATTCACATGCCCGAGCATGGGAATATTGACGGGCAAGTGTGCTCCCACAGCGGCGTGGGGCGAGCATCTGCTCGCACACCACCCAGGTTAGTCGACGTCGCCCGGCGTCGCATCCCGACTTCCGATCCCCTATTAGGAGCACCGCTATGGATTGGCGCGACAAAGCTGCCTGCCTGACCGTCGACCCCGAACTGTTCTTCCCCGTGGGGAACACCGGACCCGCCGTCGACCAGATCGAGAAGGCGAAGTCCGTCTGCGCCCGGTGCACCGTCACCGAACTCTGCCTGCAGTACGCCCTCGAGACCGGCCAGGACTCGGGCGTCTGGGGCGGCCTCTCCGAAGACGAGCGTCGCGCCCTCAAGCGCCGCGCCGCCCGCGCCCGCCGCGCGTCCTGACGTCGCCGCGCGCGGGCGTCAGGCCCGCGCGCGCTCGATGTATCGCATCGGGATCTCGATCGTCACTTCGGTGCCACTGCCCATCAGGGTGTGCCAGTCAATCGTTCCGCTGAGCTCTCCCTGGATGAGCGTGCGCACGATCTGCGTACCGAGACCGCGGCCGACCTGACCCTCGGGAAGGCCGACCCCGGTGTCGCGCACGCGCACCAGGAGCTGGTCCTCATCGCGCTCGGCGATGATCTCGACCTCGCCCTCCTTGTCGGCGAGGCCGTGCTCCACCGCGTTCGTGACGAGCTCGGTCAGTGCGAGCGCGAGCGGCGTCGCGTACTCGCTGGGAAGAGTCCCGAACGTACCGGTCTTGACAGTGCGCGCCCTCGTGTTGGGGGCAGCCGCCACCTCGGCGACGAGCTTCAGGACGCGCTCGAAGACGTCGTCGAAATCGACGCTCTGCATCAGTCCTTCCGACAGGGTGTCGTGGACCACGGCGATCGCGCTCACGCGCCGCATGGCCTGCGTGAGGGCGTCGCGCCCCTCGTCGGAGTGCGTGCGACGCGCCTGGATGCGCAGGAGCGAGGCGACCGTCTGCAGGTTGTTCTTTACCCGGTGGTGGATCTCGCGGATCGTCGCGTCCTTCGTGATGAGCTCCTGCTCCTGGTGCCGGATCTCGCTGACGTCGCGGCAGAGGACGATGGCGCCGATGCGGTTGCCGTTCTCGCGCAGCGGGATGGTGCGGAGGGACACCGTCACGCCCCGCGCCTCGACGTCGGCACGCCAGGGCGCCCGACCGGCCATCACGATCGGGAGCGACTCGTCGAACTGACGGGATGCCGGCATGATCGTCGTCGCCACCTGCATGAGCGACTCGCCCTCGAGCTCATCGTCGAAGCCCAGACGGTTGAACGCCGACAGCGCGTTCGGGCTCGCGAAGGTCGTGATGCCGTCGACATCGAGGCGGATGAGGCCGTCCGATGCGCGGGGAGCGCCGCGGCGCGGCGAGGTCGGCGCGGTGAGATCGGGGAAGTCCGCCGACGCGATCATGCCGAACAGGTCGTCGGCGCAGTCGTTGAACGTGATCTGCTGGCGCGAGGGGGTGCGCGCCTCGCCGAGGTTGGTGTGACGTGTCACCACGCCGATGACGCGCGTCTCGCGACCCTCCCCCGCGCGCTCGCGCACGATCGGCACAGCCCGCACCCGCGTGGGAGTCTCCTCGAACCAGTCCGGGGATGCAGAATCGACCATCCGGATCTGCGTGAACGCGTCCTTGACCTGCGTCCGCCACTGCGGGCGCACGGCGTCGCCGACGATGTCCCGGTAGAAGAGGGTGGCGGCGCCGCTCGGCCGCGTGTGCGCCACCGCGATGAACGAGTCATCGGGTGTCGGCACCCAGACGACGATGTCCGCGAACGCCAGGTCGGCGAGCAACTGGCCATCGCCTGCGAGGCGGTGGAGCCATTCGACGTCCTCCGCGGTGGAACGGCCTTGGGCGTAGACGAGGTCGCTGAGGGTGGACACGCCTCCACCCTAATCCTCCGCCCGACCTCTCCCCGGTGGCCGGGTCAGGCGGTCCGCGCCAGACGACGCAGCGAGTGACGCGTCGTCGCGGGTTCGTCGGCGGTCCGGGGTGCGAGGGACTCGGCGACGAGTCGACGCACGGCTGCCGGCACCGCCGAGCGCGGTGCGACGTGGGCGATGGGCCGCGCGGCGAGCATGGCGGCATCCGTTCCCCGGGCATCCCACGGCACGAAGGACACCTCCGTCACGCCGGTGTAGCGCTCGAGCGTGCGCCGCACCTGCCCGCGTGCGTCGACGCCGAGAGCCGCGGCGCGGATCTTGTTCACCACGACGCGGACGGGGGTGGTGCCCGCCGCCGCACGCAGGTCCGGCCAGGCGCGGACGAACCGCGACACCCCGACGGGGTCGGCGGCGACGACGGCGACGACGACATCAGCGGCCTCCAGTGCGGCGTGCGTCGCGGCGTTCCGGCGAGGACCGTCGAAGAGGTCGCTCACGATCTCCTCGTCACGCTCCAGCGGCGCAGCGATGTCCACCACGGTGTCGTCCGCCCACCCTCGACACGCCTCGAGTGCGGAGAGGACGCGCGGGTGCGAGAGCTCCGGCCATCGGCCGGGCCGGTTGAGTCCCGTGAGGACGTCCACGTCCCCGAGAGTGGAAGAGATGCGGCTGAGTTCCGCCACCGTCAGCGCTCCGCGTTCGGCTTGACGGCACGCCGCCGCGAAACCCGGGCCCTCGTCGGCCAGCCCTGTGGCCAACGCCACCGAGGGGGCGTGCGAATCCGCGTCGATCAGAGCCACCTTGCGCGTCGGGCCCGACAGCGCGCACGCCAGCTCGACGGCGATCGTGGTCCGGCCAGGTGCTCCGTGCGCACCCCACACCGTGACGACGCGGCCGCGGACGGGCTCGACCGGTACCGATGACGACGGCGCGGCGAGGAGCTCGGCCGCCGGCGCATCGGGCTCGTGCGGCACGAGCCCCAGGGAGGCGGCGAGGCGGCGATCCGACGTCCGGGCCGACAGCGGCACGATCCGGACGGACATCCGATCGCAGGCAGCGACGAGCTCGGTGGTCAGTGCTGACGGCCGGCCGTCGACGATGAGGATGTCGGCGCGCGCCAGCTCCGCGAGGAGCTCCGCCGCCTCCGGCGCGGACATGGCGTCGAACGCCGCAGTCGCGGGCGCCGAGGCGGGGACGACCGCCCGCACATCGGCATCCTCCTCCCGCAGTCGACGGGCGAGGTCCTCGCCGCGGCGTCCGTCGACGGCGACGACGACTCTCACTGCGCCTCCCCTGCGACCGGCACGACCGACATGTTCGCGCCGTCGGCGAGCGCCGCGAGGCTCTCGGCGACGTCGGCGCGCGGGATGACGATCTCGAGAGACACGTCGGTGCCCGACACGACGGCATCGTCGCGCGTGACGCTGACGACGGTCGCCGATGGGACGAGGATGCGAGGCTCCCCGAAGGTGCCGCCGTCCTCGGCCGGGGCCGCCCACACCTCGACGACCGATCCCGCCACCACCGAGGCGGAGACATCGCCCGAGGTCCGGATGACGATGGTGGTCGTCGTGGCGGCATCCGCGTCGTCCACGGCCGCCTGCGGGACGAGCTCCCCCTCGAGGATCGTCCGCGTCGCGATGACACCCGGCTGCAGGGATGCCGGTGACACATAGGTCTCGCCGGCGGATCCCAATGCGACGTCGACCACCCGGAGGTCGTCGGCCGTCACGGTCTGTCCCGGGACGATCGTCCGGGCAGCGGCGAAAACGGGGGCGGTCTGCCGGGCCGACGCGACGACGAGCCAGACGCCTGCGACGGAGGCGATGATCAGCGCGATCCCGAGCAGGAATCGCGCGTCGGCCCAGAACGCGCGCGGCGCGGGCCGGACGGTGTCGGGAGTGGTCATGACGTCATGGTGACCGAGCCGACACCGCCGCTGCCGGGATTATCCACAAGCCGGACAGGCTCCGGATGGGTTCCGCCATCGGGCCCATAATGGCCTCATGCCCGAAGGAATGCCCGCGCGTATGCTGACGCCCTCCCAGGTGGCGGAGATGCTGCAGCTGGAGGTCGACGAGGTCGTCGCCCTCGTGCTCGACGGCCGCCTGCGGGGCGCCCGGCTCGGCTCGCCCGCCTCCTGGCGCATCGAGGCTGCGAGCGTCGAGGACTACCTCGACGACCAGGCGGAGGATGCCCGTCTGCACGCGCTGTGGCGCGAATCGAACGCGGCGAGCTTCCCCGAGCTGTGGGGGCGCGGACGCCGCGGCGGCGAGTAGATCCGCACCCGTCAGGCGAGCGCCATGGGCGATTCGAGTCGGATGCCCGCGATCGCCGCGAACGGCACGATCCGGTGGCCGCTCACGAGATCGGCACGCCGCGGTGCGCCGCGATCGTGGAGCGCGAGGTCGAGATGGTCGGATGCCGCCCGGTCCACCGTGCCGCCGTACTCGCGACCGTCCACGGAGTGGATCGTGACCGGGACGCGACGCCGGGCGAGGTCGCGCAGGACGAAGCCCAGCGTCATCCGCTCCCGCAGACGACCGGGCGTTCCCCCACGCGCACTGCGGAGGAGGTCGGCGTGCGAGGGGCCGAACGCGATGACGGCCGCCAGCGGGACGAGGAGGGCGCCCCGTGGAGCGCCGTCGTCGAGGGCGACCCAGTCCGGCCCGGTGGCCATTGGTGTACCGGTGACGGCGAATCCTCCGAGGAGGTCGACGACGATGTCGCCGTCCGTCGAACCGGTCAGAGCGGTCAACCGCTCGAAGAGCGAAAGGCGGGCCAGACGCAGTCTCTCGGCCTCGGTGTCGAGGGCAGCACGCTCGGCCTCCCATTCGGAGTCCAATTGGTCCTCGAGGTCTTCGAAGAAGCGATCCCAGCGCACCCGGCCGACGGTAGACCACCTCGCACACCCGGGCGCACTTTGTCCACAGGTTGGAGTATTCTCATCCACCCGCCGACGAGGCTGTGCTGTACTCATGCCGTTCACCGCTCCGCAGACACCTGTCGCCCGAGAGGAATCGACATGGCCCTCGCCGTCTCTGAAGACCACCGCATCCCGCGGTCGGGAAGCTCCCTCGAGGTAGCCGAGTACTTCGCGCCGCAACGCACGTCGTCGGACGACCTCCCCGATCCCCTCCCGCTCGTGAAGAACCTCACGATCGGGGTCCTGGAAGTCCTCGCCGGCGTCCGCGACGTCGACCAACTCGCCCGGTGGCTGGGTGAGGACGCCTATCGGGCGCTCGTGACGCGAGCGAACCTGTCGGCCCGGGCACGAAGCGCACGCGGGATCGCCGCCGTCCGCCCCGCCCACCGCATCCTCACCGAACGCACCTGCGTCCCCGCAGACGGCGTCATCGAGGCGGTGGTCGTGGTGAGCGGGCCGGTCCGCACCCGCGCCGTGGCGATGCGACTCGAGGGCTGGGACGGGCGCTGGCGCGCGACGTCGCTCGCGCTCCTGTGAGACGCGTTACTGGCGGTACGAGGCGAGGAAGTTCCCGAGTCGCTCGATCGCTTCGGTGAGCACCCGCGCTTCGGGCAACGTGACGATGCGGAAGTGGTCGGGCGTCGGCCAGTTGAAGCCGGTCCCCTGCACCAGCAGGACGTGCTCGGCGACGAGGAAGTCGTAGACGAACTTGGCGTCGTCGTGGATCTCGTGGACTTCGGGGTCGAGACGGGGGAAGGCGTACAGGGCGCCGTGCGGCTTGACGCAGGTGATGCCGGGGATCGCGGTCAGGCCCTCCCAGGCGGCATCCCGCTGCTCATGGAGCCGACCGGTGGGGGCGATGAGGGCGTCGATCGACTGCACGCCCGACAGCGCCGCCTGCACGGCGAACTGCGCGGGGACGTTGGGGCAGAGGCGGGTGGAGGCGAGGAGCTGGATGCCCTCGAGGAAGCCGGAGGCGTGCTTCTTGGGCCCGGTGATGACCATCCACCCCGAGCGGTAGCCCGCGACGCGGTAGGTCTTCGACAGGCCGTTGTAGGTGAGGCACAGCAGGTCGGGGGCGAGGGTGGCGAGCGGGATGTGGGTCGCATCATCGAACAGGATGCGATCGTAGATCTCGTCCGAGAGCAGCAGGAGCTCGTGTTCACGGGCGATCTCGACGATCCCCTGCAGGATCTCTCGCGTGTAGACGGCGCCGGTCGGGTTGTTCGGGTTGATGACGACGATCGCCTTGGTGCGCGGGGTGACCTTCGCCCGGATGTCGTCGAGGTCGGGCTGCCAGCCATTGTCGCTGTCGGCGAGGTAGTGCACGGGAGTGCCGCCGGCCAGGCTCGTCATCGCCGTCCAGAGCGGGTAGTCCGGAGCGGGGATGAGGACCTCGTCGCCCTCGTCGAGGAGGGCCTGCATCGTCATCGTGATGAGTTCGGAGACCCCGTTGCCGAGGTAGACGTCGTCTGGATCGAACTTGGGGAAGCCCGGCTCCTCCTCGTACCGCGAGACGATGGCGCGGCGCGCCGACATGATGCCGCGGGAATCCGAGTAGCCGTGCGCCCGCGGCACCGCCTCGATCATGTCGCGCACGATCTGGAACGGTGCCTCGAAGCCGAAGACGGCCGGATTCCCGGTGTTCAGCTTGAGGATCGTGTGACCCTCGTCCTCCAGCCGGTCGGCCTCGACCAGGGCGGCCCCGCGGATCTCGTACAGGACGTCCTTGAGCTTGGATGACTGGTCGAGGGTGCGCGGGGTCATCGGTTCAGGATAGCGAAGGCCGACGGGGCCAATGACGAGTCCGTGGACCGCCCGACGCCCGTCGGCTCGCCGTCACTTCTTCTTGCCGGACGCCCGTCGCTGCGCGCGGTTGCCCGCGTCTGTCGGTGCGGAACCGGCATCCATCTGCTGCCCGAAAGCCCCCCGCGGCGCGTCGGCCGGAGCTTCCTGCTCGGCCTCGCGCTGACGGGCCTTGCTGGTCGCGGCCTGCTGCACCTGACCGCGCTCGTTGCGCACCTCGACCTCGCCGGCGTCGTTGGGCGCCGTGTACTGGAGCTTCTGCGCGTCGATGTCGGGCGAGGCGAGACCCTTGGCCTCGATGTCGCCGCCCTCGGTCTGGCGCACCTCGACCTCGAGGTTGAAGAGGAAGCCGACGGACTCCTCCTTGATCTGCGCCATCATCGACTGGAACATCTGGTACCCCTCGCGCTGGTACTCGATGAGGGGGTCGCGCTGGGCCATGGCACGCAGGCCGATGCCGTCCTTCAGGTAGTCCATCTCGTAGAGGTGGTCGCGCCAGCGGCGGTCGAGCACCTGCAGCACGACGCGACGCTCGAGCTCGCGCATGGCCGGCTCGCCGAGCGTCTCCTCGCGCGAGCGGTAGGCGATCTTCGCGTCCGAGAGGAGTTCGCGCTTGAGGAGCTCGGGCGTCACCTTGCCCTTGCTGCCGCTTTCGGCGACGACCTCGTCGATCGTCACCCCCACGGGGTAGAGCGTCTTGAGTTCCGCCCACATGGCGTCGAAGTCCCAGCTCTCGTTGTGCCCCGAGCCGGTGTGCTCGTCGATGATCGCCGCGATGGCGTCCTCGATGAAGTGCTCGACGCGGGACGAGAGGTCGTCGCCTTCGAGCATCTGGCGACGATCGGCGTAGATCGCCTCGCGCTGACGGTTGAGGACGTCGTCGTACTTGAGGACGTTCTTGCGGATCTCGGCGTTGCGGGCCTCGACCTGCGACTGCGCGCTCTTGATCGCCCGCGAGACCATCGTCGACTCGATGGCCACGTCGTCGGGGAAGTTCGTGCGGGCGAGGATCGCCTCTGCCGCGCCGGACTGGAACAGGCGCATGAGGTCGTCGGTCAGCGACAGGTAGAAGCGGCTCTCGCCCGGGTCGCCCTGACGTCCCGAGCGACCGCGCAGCTGGTTGTCGATGCGCCGGGACTCGTGGCGCTCGGTGCCGAGCACGTAGAGTCCACCGGCCTCGACGACGCGGTCGGCCTCTTCCTGGACCTTCTCCTTGACGGCGCCGTAGACGTCCTCCCAGGCCGACTGGTACTCGTCCGGCGTCTCGACGGGGTCGAGGCCCTTCGCTTTCATCTCCGACACGGCGATGAACTCGGCGTTGCCGCCGAGCATGATGTCGGTTCCACGACCGGCCATGTTGGTCGCGACGGTGACGGCGCCGTACCGGCCGGCACGGGCGACGATCTCGGCTTCGCGCGCGTGGTTCTTCGCGTTGAGGACCTCGTGCTTGATCCCCTTCTTCGCGAGGAGGCGCGACAGGTACTCGCTCTTCTCGACGCTGACGGTTCCCACGAGCACCGGCTGGCCCGACGCGTGCCGCTCGGCGATGTCCTCGACGACCTGCGCGAACTTCGCCTGCTCGTTCTTGTAGACGAGGTCGGACTGGTCCTTGCGGATCATCGGCTTGTTGGTGGGGATCGGGACGACGCCCAGCTTGTACGTCGACATGAACTCGGCCGCCTCGGTCTCGGCGGTACCGGTCATGCCCGAGAGCTTCTCGTACAGACGGAAGTAGTTCTGCAGGGTGACGGTCGCGAGGGTCTGGTTCTCGGCCTTGACCGCGACGCCCTCCTTGGCCTCGATGGCCTGGTGGATGCCCTCGTTGTAGCGACGGCCCACCAGGATGCGGCCGGTGTGCTCGTCGACGATCATGACCTCGCCGTTCATCACGACGTAGTCGGTGTCGCGCTTGAACAGGGCGAGCGCCTTGATCGAGTTGTTGAGGAAGGAGATGAGGGGCGTGTTCGCCGACTCGTACAGGTTGTCGATGCCGAGGTAGTCCTCGACCTTCTCGATGCCGGGCTCGAGCACGCCGATGGTGCGCTTCTTCTCATCGACTTCGAAGTCGACGCCCGCCTCGAGGGTGCGCGCGATCTTCGCGAACTCGGTGAACCAGCGGTTTGCCTCACCCGACGAAGGGCCCGAGATGATGAGCGGCGTACGCGCCTCGTCGATGAGGATCGAGTCGACCTCGTCGACGATGCAGTAGAAGTGGCCGCGCTGGACGAGGTCTTCGCTCCGCCACGCCATGTTGTCGCGCAGGTAGTCGAAGCCGAACTCGTTGTTCGTGCCGTACGTGATGTCGGCCTCGTACTGCTGCCGGCGCACCTCGGGGTCCTGACCCGACACGACCGTGCCGGTGGTCATGCCGAGGGCTCGGTACACGCGCCCCATCAGCTCGGACTGGTACGAGGCGAGGAAGTCGTTCACCGTGATGACGTGCACGCCCTTGCCGGCGATGGCGTTGAGGTAGGCGGGCAGCGCCGCGGTCAGCGTCTTGCCCTCACCCGTCTTCATCTCGGCGATGTTGCCGAGGTGGAGGGCCGCGCCGCCCATGACCTGAACGTCGTAGGGACGCTGGCCGAGGGTGCGACTCGCGGCCTCGCGGACGGCGGCGAAGGCTTCGGGCATGAGCTTGTCGAGGCTCTCCCCCGCTTCGTAACGGGCGCGCAGCTCGGCGGTCTCGCCGCGGAGCTCCTCATCGGTGAGGTGCGCGTAGTCCTCTTCGAGGGCCGACACGGCCTTCACGACCTGCTGCAGCCTGCGCAGAACGCGGCCTTCACCGGCACGAAGCAGTTTCTCGAGGGGGTTCGCCACGAAGGATCTCCATCTGTCGATTCGGCATTCCGACGAGCGATGTCGGGATGCCGGTGCGCGGGACGCGCAGACATACATCGCCATGCTATCCGCCCGTGACCTACGAGGTTGCTGGAGGTCGCGGCATCCCCCGCCGAACGCCGCCGCAGGCGCCCCGGCCCGTAAGATCGGGCGCATGGCGGGATTCTGGGGAAGACGCAAGCGTGAAGACGCGGAGATCGAGGCACAGGATGCCGAACTCAGTCGGAAGGCCGGCGCTGCCCTCGTCGCCGCCGACGAGCGCATCCGCGTGACGGACGACGAACTCGCGTACGCCGAGATCGAGCTGGGTCGCGACGCCACCAAGGACCTCCGAGACGCGCTGGCCGCCGTGCGTCAGCACATGGGCGAGGCGTTCCAGCTGCATCAGCTCAACCACGACGAGATCCCCGACACCCCCGAGGAGCTCCGCACCCGCAACGCCCGCATCGTGCAGCTGTGCGAGTGGGCCGAGGACCTGCTGGACGACCGCACCGAATCTCTCGCCGAAGCCATCGCCCGCGCCCGTCGCGCACCCGAGATCATCGCCGGGATCCGCAGCGACGTGGCTCGACTGCGCGAGCGGCTCCCGGCCCTCACGGCGAGCCTCGAGCGCCTGTCGACGCGCTACTCGGATGCCGCGATGCGGACGGTCCTCGGCAACGCCGCGGAAGCAGCCCAGCTCCTCGACTTCGCTGAGCACAGCTCGGAGGTGTCGGAGCGTCGCCGCGACGCCGGCCAGCGCGAACAGGCCAACCTCGCACTCGAGACCGCGATCGAGGCGTCACGCCGTGCCGGCACCCTCGTCGAGGCCGTCGACACCTTCGAGATCGAGGCGCTGCGTGCGGAGTCGACGCTCGCCGCGATCGTCGACGACTCCCGGGACGACCTGATCGTGGCGCAGCCGCTGCTGTCAACACCCGCCGTGGCTGCGGCCGCCGCCGACCTCGAGGCGGCGCTCCGGTCGCTGACGCCCGCCGGCAGCAAGCCCGACCCGTTCGCCGAACTCACCCGGCTGCGCACGGCCAATGCGGCGCTCGACGCCGCCGTCGACAAGGCGCGCGAGCGCGCGGCGCGTCCCGTGCCCTCCGAAGCCCACGTGCACCACGCCATCGACGACGCCGACCGGCAGATCGGCGTCGCGCGCAGCGTCATCTCGGGCCACCGCGGCTGGATCGGCGCGGACGCGCGCACGCGCCTCGCCGAAGCCGAACGCGTCCGAGGCGATCTCGTGCGCTACGCGGGGCCGATCGACGAGGACGACCGCGACGAGGCGATGTCGCTCGCCCGCCGCGCCGCTCACCTCGCCGGCGAGGCCCTGCAGCTCGCCCAGCGCGACATCGACTCCTCGCGACCGGACGACTGGGGCTCCGGCGGCGGGTACGGCGGCCGCGGCATGGGCGGTGGCATGGGCGGGGGCAGCCTCGCCGGCGGCCTGCTCGGCGGGCTCGTGATCGGCGGCCTGCTCGACGGCATGTTCGACTGATGACGGCGCTCGACGAGGCGGTCGCCGCCTCGCAGGACTGGGACGTCCCCCACGCCTCGGTCGCGGTCGTCACCGCGGACGGTGCCGTCGCGGCATCCGCCGGCGATCAGGATCGCGTCTACCGACTCGCCTCCGTCACGAAACTGCTGAGCGCCTACGCGGCGCTCGTCGCCGTCGAGGAGGGCGCCCTGGCGCTCGACCAGCCCGCGGGGCCCCCTGGAGCGACCGTCGAGCACCTTCTGGCCCACACGGCCGGGTACGACTTCTCGTCGTCGGAACTCCGCGCCGCCCCCGGCGAACGACGCCTCTACTCGAACACGGGCTTCGAGGTGCTCGCCGACCTTCTCGAATCCGAGACCGGCATCGCCTTCGACGCCTACGCGCACGAGGCGGTGTTCGCACCGCTCGGGATGTCGCACACGACGATCGGCGATTCCGCCGCGGCGGGCGGTTCCTCGACGAGCGCTGACCTCGCCCTCTTCGCGGCGGAGCTGCAGCGGCCACGCCTCCTCGATCCCGCGACGCTCGACCGCGCGACGGGGGTGTCGTTCCCCGGCCGACGCGGCGTGCTGCCGGGCTTCGGACAGCAGGCGGAGAACGACTGGGGCCTGGGACTCGAGATCCGCGGGACCAAGAGCCCGCACTGGACGGGATCGCAGAACTCCCCCGAGACGTTCGGGCATTTCGGTCAGGCCGGGACGTTCCTGTGGGTCGACCCCCGAGCCGGCGCGGCGCTCGTGGCGCTCACCGATCGCCCGTTCGGCCCGTGGGCCGCCGACGCGTGGCCGCCGTTCAGCGACGGCGTGTTGGCTGCGCTCGCGGCCGACTGAGACTCCCCGCCACGGAAACGAAGAGAGGGTGGATGCCGCGCGGCATCCACCCTCTCCCGTCAGGTCGTGTCAGGTCAGGAGGCGAGCTCCGCCGGTGCGGCCGTGGTGGTCAGGGAGATGACGCCGTAGTCCCAGCCCTTGCGGCGGTAGACGACGCTCGGCTGGTCGGTGCGGGCATCGATGAAGAGGAAGAAGTCGTGACCGACGAGTTCCATCCGGTCGACGGCGTCTTCCACCGTCATCCACTCGGGGTCGAACCGCTTGGTGCGGATGACGACGGGGGTGTACTCCTCTTCGTCCTCGGCGCCCGTAATGATCGGCACTTCACCGGTCGCCACGGCGCGGATGACGTCGACCGAGGCGGGCTGCACGTCGATGCCCTGGAGCGTCCCGGTGCCCTTCTCGAGCTTGGCGCCGCGGGGGTGGTTGCGGAGGTCGACGCGCTTCTCCTTCGCCCGGCGGATCTGCTCGCCGAGCTTGGTCATGGCGAGATCGAGAGCGGCGAACTTGTCGCCGTCCACCGCCTCGGCGCGGACGACGGGACCCTTGCCGGTGAGGGTGACCTCGACGGTCTCGTCCTCACGGCCACCGTTGTGATAACTGCGATGCGTCACCTTGATGTCGAGCCGCTGGGCCCGGGGGGAAAGGTGCTCGATGCGGGCGGACTTCTCCTCGACAACGGAGCGGAATCGGTCGCTGACGCTCACTCCCACGCCGACGATACTGATCTCCATCGTGACCTCCTTGTTCCGGTCCACCCGGTCAAGGGCGGACCTCGGTTCGCCTTGTGTCCCCCCACCGTAGTGCCGCACCCGCCGCGTGTCACGACCTGATCACGATGAATCGCCACTCAGCCGCCTATGGCGCGGCGGAGGGGCGTCGCGGCGACCGTCACCGCCCCCGCCACCGTGATCCCCCGCACCCTGAGTGCCCGAGCCGCCTCGTCCAGGGTCGCCCCCGTCGTCACCACGTCGTCGATCAGCACGACGGACCGGCGCTCCAGTCGACGCGCCGCACCCGCCCGCACGCTCATCGCGCCCGCCAGGTTGGCCGCGCGCTCGGCGCGGCTGAGCACGCGTTGATCCGCCGTCGCCCGTGCAACCGACAGCAGCGGGAACGGCCGCCAACCGGCCCGGCGGCACAGGAGGTCCACCGGCGCGTACCCGCGTCGGCGAAGCGACACCCGGCTCGCGGGGACCGCCACCGGCACCGCGTCGACACCCGCCGGCCACGCGCTCCGCAACGCCGCACCGAGCGGCCGGGTGAGCCCGGTCCTGCCGTCCTCCTTGAACGCCCGGATGACGCGGGCAGCGACCCCCTCGAACACGAGGGCGCTCCG
This sequence comes from Microbacterium aquilitoris, assembly GCF_031932285.1. Taxonomy (NCBI): domain Bacteria; kingdom Bacillati; phylum Actinomycetota; class Actinomycetes; order Micrococcales; family Microbacteriaceae; genus Microbacterium; species Microbacterium aquilitoris. Next base: position 230,642 of record NZ_JAUZVT010000002.1, on the reverse strand, counting down.
CACCTCGAGTCCGCTCGGGAGCCGTCGCGACCGCGGAACGGGGTTCACCTCCTCCTGGCATCCCTCGCAGAGGGTCTGATCGGGCAGGTCGCACCCTGCGCACGAAACCGGGAAGACCACGCAGAGCGCCTCGTCGAGGGCGAGACGCAGGCGAGACGGCGAACCGGTGACGGCGGGATGCGGCATCCCGCCATCGTGCTTCCGGTGCCGGAGCACGGGGGCTCTTCCATCGTCACCCGCGGAGACGGGTGGCGCTGCGGGCGCCTGGGGAGGAGGAGGTGTCAGCCGGGCTGACCCTGCTGCACCGCCAGCACGCTCACGTCGGCGGCGAGCACCTGCCACGATCCACGCTGCACGTACAGGCTGCCGTCCTTCGTGAGCAGCCGGACGCTGCCGCTCTGGTTGCCGCCGGCGATCGCCACGACGCCGTCGGGCGCACGCACCTCGGTGCCCAGCCCGCCGACCGTCTGCTCGCGCACGACGCGCTGTTGACCGTCCGCGAACACGAGAGCCACCGTGGAACCGTCGATCCAGGTGAGGTCGATCCCCCGACCGCCGATGTTCGCGACGACGAGAGGGTCGCCGATGGACGTGGGGGCGCCGTCCTTGTCGCGGATGATCCCGGCGACCCAGACGGACCACCGCCCTCCGGCGCGGACCAGTGCCGCCACGCGGGCGCCGTCGCGCGAGACCCGCATCGCCGTCACCCCGGCGGCGCCGACCCAGCCGGCGGGGATCTTCTGCGCACTGCCGTCACGGCCGTACGCGACGACCTCGGTCGGCTGATCACCCGGGACGGTCCAGATGTATCCGTAGGGGTCGATGGACGGCGCGGTCATCCCCGGGCGCGTGTCGAGTTCGGTCCGGGTGCCGTCGGAGTCCACGCGGAGGATCGCCCCCGAACGGGTCCGCACCGCCGCCGTCGTGCGCGCGGCATCCGTCTCGACCGCCTCGGCCTCGACCTCGGAGAACGCCTCGCCGAAACCGACCACCTGGTCGATGTCACTGCCGGAGAGGAACCCGAACGTGCCGTTCTTCAGGACGAGGGGTCGGGTGTCGACCGCGGTCGACCGGGTCGTGCGTGCCGTCACGTCGAGGGGTTCGTCGCCGACGAGCATCTGCACGTCGAGGATGCCGGCCCCCGCCAGGCTCGCGTCGAGCTGAGCCTTCATGCGGGCCAGAGTCTCGCGGGAGAGGTCGCGGATGGACGGATCGAAGGAGATCTGCGCGATGCCGGACTCGACGGGCACGGACGGCTGGGTGAGGGTCACCTCGCCCGTGAACGCCGAACGCACGGACTCGCCGAGCCAGGGACTCTGCGTGCCGGAGACGAGCGCCGCGGTGATGCGCGTGGCCGGGTTGGTCGAGGGGAACCAGCGCACGTCGGGGATCAGCACCCGCCAGGACGGATCGAAGTAGGACAGGTCGTAGCTCTGGAACACCGACCCGAAGCGGTTCGCGTCGAGGACGATGCCGTCGGGCGCCTGCGAGATGCGCCACTGCCCCCGCTCCTTCTCGAGCGAGAAGGTGAACGGGATGCGACCCGCCTCGGCGGGCTGGTACGAGCCGGTGGCGTCGACGTTGGCGACGGGCTGCACCGTGAAGACGATCTCGTCGTCGGCCGGCGAGGAGATCGAGCTCTCCCCAGGGGTGTACACGGTGACGCCCGCCTGCGGCTGCCACTTCTGCTTGAACGAACTCGTGAGGAACTCTTGGGCGACCTCCCAATTGCCCCGAGGTCCCGAGCCTGCCGCGATGAACCCCTCGACGATCTGCTGGGGCGTCGCGTCGCGCCCGGGCCCGTCGGGGACGTAGGAGAAGTCCGGCGGGCCCTCGACCTCGTCGATCGCCTTGCCCACGTGGACGGGGCCGCCGACGGGCAGACCGGCGCAGGCCGACAGGGCGAAGGCGAGGATCACCGCGACCGCAGTGGCGAGTCCGCGACGAAGGGTCATGGGGTCTCCTCCCGCGGGGGCAGGGTGATCGGCTGGGTCAGTCCGAGGTTCCCGAGCGCTGCGTCGTCGCGCGGGTCGAGCTCGATCGGTGAGCCGCCGGAGAGGTGCTCCCCCACGCGGCGCGGCAGGGTGAGGACGAAGTGGCTCCCGCCGCCGAGCTCCGACCACACCTCGAGGGTGCCGCCGTGCAGGCGAGCATCGCCGAGAGCGATCGACAGGCCGAGTCCGGTTCCGCCGATCGTGCGGCGTCGCGAGGGATCCGCACGCCAGAAGCGGTCGAAGACGCGCTCGGTGTCGGCCTCGCTCATGCCGAGTCCGAAGTCGCGCACCCCCAGCGCCACGGCGCGCTGGTCGCTGTCGACGGTCACCACGATCGGCCTGCCCTCACCGTGCTCGATGGCGTTGCCCAGAAGGTTGCGGACGATCCGGCGGATGCGGCGCGGGTCCATCTCGACCGGCGAGTAGCCGCCGGGGGCGACGAGTCGGACGTCGCTGCCGTGCTGCTCGGCGAGCTGGGCCATCGACTCGATCGTGTCCTCGGCCAGGTGGGCGAGGCTCGTCGGCTCGACCTCGAGCTGCACCGACCCCGCGTCGTAGCGGCTGATCTCGAGGAGGTCCGCGAGAAGGACCTCGAACCGCTGAACCTGGGCGTGGAGGAGTTCCGCTGCCCGCGCCGTCGACGCGTCGAAGTCGTCGCGCTGGTCGTTGATCATGTCGGCCGCGAGACGGATGGTCGTCAACGGCGTCCGCAGCTCGTGCGAGACGTCGGACACGAACCGCTGCTGGACGAGGGAGAGCTCGGCGAGCTCCTTGATCTGGCCCTCGATGCTGTCGGCCATCGCGTTGAAGGAGCGGCCGAGCGTCGCGAACTCGTCCTCGCCCCGGACGGGGAGTCGCACGGCGAGATCGCCCGCCGCGAGCTTCGCGCTCGTCTCCGCCGCCTGCGCGATGGGGACCGTCACCGACCGGAGGACGAAGAGCGAGATGCCGCCGATCAGGACGAGGAGCGCGAGCCCGACCACCCAGAGGGTGACCTGGACGAACTGCAGGGTCTGCGCCTCCGAGCCGAGGTCGTACGCGAAGTAGACCTCGTACGCGCCTGCTTCGGGAACGATGAGCTGCTGCCCGACGATGATGCCGGGCGTCTCGCCGCCGTCGGATTCGGGGATGCCGATCGACTGCCACCACTGCCGGTCGGCCGACAGCCGCACGCTCTCGCGCAGCTCGGGCGAGATCATCGACTCCTCGAGCCCGCCGGACTCGAAGTTCTGCGGCGCGATCGCCGAAGGTTCGTCGTCGATGCGGAAGACCGCGAGCATCGACGTCCCCGCCTGGCGAGACAGGATCTCGCGGCGCACCTCATCCATGAGCACCTGGAGCGCCACCTCGTCACTGTCGACGACGGCCGCGTCGAACGTGCTCTGCGCGGCCTGCGTGGCGCGCTGCGCGGCATCCTGCACCTGCTCGGCGCGGGACTCGTACAGATCGGTGAGGATGGCGAGCGACATCCACACGAGCGCGACGAGGATCGTCAAGGCCGTGAGCGTCAGGGTGACCGACAGGGTGCGGAAGCGCAGGGATCGGCGCCACAGGAAGCGGATGCGGCGTTGCCACGACTTCCAGTCCCGCCAGGGCGGGACGACCGTGTGGGTGCCGGTGCGCGCCGTCACCGACACGATCGGATGCTCCGCCCGGTCACACGGCCGCGCCGGCGCGATACCCCACGCCGCGCACCGTCGTCACGATCTGCGGGTTGTCGGGGTCGCGCTCGACCTTCGCCCGCAAGCGCTGGACGTGGACGTTCACGAGGCGCGTGTCGGCCTTGTAGTGGTAGCCCCAGACCTGCTCGAGCAGCATCTCGCGGGTGAAGACCTGCTGCGGCTTCGAGGCGAGGGCGACGAGCAGCTCGAACTCGAGCGGGGTGAGGGCGATGACCCCGTCCGCGCGGCGCACCTCGTGAGCGGCGACGTCGACCGTGAGGTCGCCGATCCGCAGATTCTCGGACTGGGCCTCGGCGGTCGGTCGCAGCCGGGTGCGGATGCGGGCGACGAGTTCCTTCGGGTTGAACGGCTTGACGATGTAGTCGTCGGCGCCCGATTCGAGTCCCCGCACCACGTCGGCGGTGTCGGTGCGAGCGGTCAGCATGATGATGGGCACGCCGGATTCGGCGCGCACCCGCTTGCACACCTCGATGCCGTCCATCCCCGGCAGCATGAGGTCGAGCAGGATCAGATCGGGGCGTTCGTCGCGCCACGCGTCGACGGCAGCCGCACCGTCCGCGCAGAAGGCGACGTCGAAGCCTTCGGTGCGCAGCACGATGCCGATCATCTCTGCCAGGGCGGTGTCGTCGTCGACCACCAGGATGCGCGATGTCATAGAGCCGATGTCGTCCTTCAAGGGTGGCGGATGCCGGTGCTCCGCCCACGGGTGAGTCCACAGTAACCGACGTGCGGCCGGTCCCGCCCGGACGACGCACGGCCCCTCCCGTGAAGGAGGGGCCGTGCGTCGTGACGGCAGCGCCGGTCAGGCGTGCAGGTCGAACCGGTCGAGCTCGGTGACCTTCGTCCAGGCGGCGACGAAGTCGCGGACGAACTTCTCAGCGGCGTCGTCCGAGGCGTAGACCTCGGCGATCGCGCGGAGCTCCGAGTTCGAGCTGAACACGAGGTCGGCGCGGGTGCCGACGCCGATCTGCGAACCGTCCGCCGTGGTGCCGCGGAAGGCGTGCGAGCCGGGGTCGAGCGGCGTCCAGGTCGAGCCGAGGTCGAGCAGGCTCACGAACACGTCGTTCGTGAGCACGCCCGGTCGGCCGGTGAACACGCCGTGGGACGAACCGTCCCAGTTCGCGCCCAGTGCGCGCAGGCCGCCCACGAGCACCGTCATCTCGGGAGCGCTGAGGGTCAGCAGGTTCGCCTTGTCGATGAGGTGGTGCTCCGCCGGGAGGAACGCGTTCGGTCCGTAGTAGTTGCGGAATCCGTCGGCGACCGGCTCGAGGTAGCCGAACGACAGCTCGTCGGTCTGCTCCTGCGACGCGTCGGTGCGGCCCGGACGGAACGGCACGGTGACGGCGACTCCGGCATCCTTCGCGGCCTTCTCGACGCCCGCGTTGCCCGCGAGCACGATGAGGTCGGCGAGCGAGACCTTGGTGCCGCCGGTCTGCTCGGCGTCGAAGGCGGCCTTCACACCCTCGAGCGCGGCGAGGACGTGCTGCAGCTGCTCGGGGTTGTTGACCTCCCAGTCCTTCTGCGGCGCGAGGCGGATCCGGGCGCCGTTGACGCCGCCGCGCTTGTCGCTGCCACGGAAGGTGGATGCTGCAGCCCATGTCGTCGAGACGAGCTGGGCGACCGTGAGACCGGTGGCGAGGATGCGCTCCTTGAGCGCAGCGGCATCCGCGTCGTCGATCAGCGCGTGGTCCACGGCGGGCACCGGGTCCTGCCAGATGAGCTCCTCCTGCGGGACCTCGGGCCCGAGGTACCGCGCGACGGGGCCCATGTCGCGGTGCGTCAGCTTGAACCAGGCGCGGGCGAACGCGTCACCGAAGGCGACGGGGTCGTCCTTGAAACGGCGCGAGACCGCGTCGTAGGCCGGGTCCATCCGCAGGGCCAGATCGCTCGTCAGCATGCGCGGCTCGCGACGACCGTCGGAGTGCGCCAGCGGCACCATGTCGGCACCGGCGCCGTTCTTCGGGCGCCACTGGTGACCGCCGCCGGGGCTCGTCATGAGCTCCCAGTCGTAGGCGTACAGGATGTGGAAGAACTCGTTGTCCCAGCGGGTCGGGTGGTAGGTCCACGTGACCTCGAGTCCCGACGTGATGGTGTCGTCGCCCTTGCCCGTGCCGTGGTTGTTCTTCCAGCCGAGACCCTGCTGCTCGAGGCCGGCGGCCTCGGGGTTGTCCTCGACGTTCGTGTCGGGGGCGGCGCCGTGGGTCTTGCCGAAGGTGTGGCCACCGGCGATGAGGGCGACGGTCTCCTCGTCGTCCATGCCCATGCGGCCGAAGGTCTCGCGGATGTCGCGAGCGGACTTCAGCGGGTCGGGCTCGCCGTTGGGACCCTCGGGGTTCACGTAGATGAGACCCATCTGGACCGCCGCGAGGGGCTTCTCGAGGTCGCGGTCGCCGCTGTAGCGCTCGTCGGCGAGCCACGTGGTCTCAGGGCCCCAGTACACGTCGTCGTCCGGCTCCCAGACGTCGGGGCGTCCGCCGCCGAAGCCGAAGGTCTCGAAGCCCATGGTCTCGAGCGCGACGTTGCCGGCGAGGATCATGAGGTCGCCCCACGAGAGCGCCTGGCCGTAGGTCTTCTTGACGGGCCACAGCAGGCGTCGAGCCTTGTCGAGGTTGACGTTGTCGGGCCAGCTGTTGAGGGGTGCGAAACGCTGCTGGCCGGTGCCGCCGCCGCCGCGACCGTCGGTCGCGCGGTAGGTGCCGGCGGAGTGCCAGGCCATGCGGATCATGAGCGGGCCGTAGTTGCCGAAGTCGGCGGGCCACCAGTCCTGCGACGTGGTGAGGACGGCGGCGATGTCGGCCTTCACGGCGAAGAGGTCGAGGCTCTCGAAGGCGGCCTTGTAGTCGAAGTCCTCGCCGACCGGGTTGCCGACGGACGGGTTCTTCTTGAGGATGCGGAGGTTCAGCTGATTCGGCCACCACACCTGGTTGGCGGTGCCGACGGTGGGATGCGGCTGGCCGCCGTGGTTCGCACGGTCGGCGCCGGGTGCCGCGTGGATGACGGGGCAGGCGTCGGCGGTGTTCTCCCGCGGCCGCGTCTCGCCGTCGCCGCGCTCATCGACCGGGGTGTCGATGGGGGTGACGGCGTGGTCGACGTCGGTGGCCTCGGCGCCGAGGGGCTCGGCCTGGGGGTCACGGTCGCTCATGGTGATCCTTCCGTTCGGGGTGGTGAAAGAGGGCGGATGGGTTCAGGCGGCGGCCTCGGCGGCGCACGCGCCGCAGAGACCCCAGTAGGTGACCTCGGCGGAGGCGATCCGGAAGCCGTGATCGTCCGACGGATGCAGGCATGGCGCGGCGCCGACGGCGCAGTCGACGTCCTGGACGCGGCCGCAGGACGTGCACACGAGGTGGTGGTGGTTGTCGTCGACGCGCAGCTCGAACAGCATGGGTTGACCGGCGGGCTCGATGCGGCGGACGAGCGCGGCATCCGCGAAGTCGTTCAGCGCGTTGTAGACCGACTGACGGCTCGCCTTGGGGAGTTCGCCCGCCACGTCGGCGAACACCGCGTCGGCACTCGCGTGCGGATGGGCGGCGAGGGCGGCGAACACCGCGAGCCGCGATTCCGTCACCCGGAGCCCGGCATCGCGGAGCGCGACGGCAGGGTCTGCGGCGAGGTCGGTCATGCGATCAGCCTACGCGCTCTTTTGATCCATTCAAAAGAAAATGCGCTCGGGCGTGTCGGCGTCAGTATCGGTAGTGGTCTAGCTTGTAGGGGCCGTCGACGGGTACGCCGATGTAGGCGGCCTGCTCGTCGGTGAGCTGCGTCAGCCGCACGCCGAGAGCCGACAGGTGCAGGCGGGCGACCTTCTCGTCGAGCGCCTTGGGCAGGACGTACACACCCGTCGGGTACGCGTCGGTCTTCGTGAAGAGCTCGATCTGAGCGAGGACCTGGTTCGTGAACGACGCACTCATGACGAAGGACGGGTGCCCCGTCGCGTTGCCGAGGTTCAGCAGGCGCCCCTCGGACAGGACGAGGATGCTGCGCCCGGTCGGCAGCCGGAACTCGTGCACCTGCGGCTTGATCTCGATCTTCTCGACGCCGGGCAGAGCCTCGAGGGCGGCCATGTCGATCTCGTCGTCGAAGTGGCCCACGTTGCCGACGATCGCGAGGTGCTTGAGCGAGAGGAGGTGGTCCACCGTGACGACACGGGTGTTGCCGGTGCCCGTGATGACGATGTCGACCTGGTCGGCGACGTCCTCGAGGCGTGCGACCTGGTAGCCGTCCATCGCCGCCTGCAGCGCGCAGATCGGATCCACCTCGCTCACGATGACGCGGGCGCCTTGGCCGCGGAGCGCCTCGGCGGCACCCTTGCCGACGTCGCCGTAGCCGACGACGAACGCGACCTTGCCGCCGATGAGGACGTCCGTGGCCCGGTTGATGCCGTCGGGCAGCGAGTGGCGGATGCCGTACTTGTTGTCGAACTTCGACTTCGTGACCGAGTCGTTCACGTTGATGCCGGGGAAGAGCAGCTTCCCGGCGGCGTGGAGCTCGTAGAGGCGGTGGACACCGGTCGTCGTCTCCTCGGTCACACCGAGCAGGCCCCCGGCCAGGCGGGTGAAGCGCTGCGGATCGCGGGCGAGGCTCTTCCGGAGCGTGTCGAGGACGATGCGGTACTCGCCCGAATCGCCCGTCGTGGCATCCGGAACAGCACCGGCGGCTTCGAACTCGACGCCCTTGTGAACGAGGAGGGTGGCGTCGCCGCCGTCGTCGAGGATCAGGTTCGGCCCGTCGAAGCCCTCGTCCGACCAGTCGAAGATGCGATCGGCGAGCTCCCAGTACTGTTCGAGGGTCTCGCCCTTGAACGCGAACACCGGCACGCCGGCGGGCTCGGCGACGGTGCCGCCCGGACCGACGACGACCGCTGCCGCCGCCTCATCCTGGGTGGAGAAGATGTTGCAGCTCGCCCACCGCACCTGCGCGCCGAGGGCGACGAGCGTCTCGATGAGGACCGCCGTCTGCACCGTCATGTGCAGCGAACCGGCGATCCGCGCTCCGGCGAGGGGCCGGGAGTCGCCGTACTCCTCGCGGAGGGCCATCAGACCCGGCATCTCGTTCTCGGCGAGGCGGATCTGGTGACGACCGGCTTCCGCGAGCGAAAGATCGGCGACGACGTGTTCGATGGTCTTCACGGGAGTGGGCACGCGCCCATCCTGCCACGCAGGGTCAGACGCGGAGGGTCTCGTGACGGACGACGACCCAGCCCTTCGGGACCGACATCCGACCGGTGTGGATGGCGCAGAGATCGTGGGCGTGCGGGTCGTTCCCGCCGCCGAGCGGACCGAGGACGGCCATCTGGTCGCCGTAGTCGTAGGTCAGCGTCGTCACGGCCTCGCGGGCACAGCCCACCTTGGAACACAGTCTCTCTCGCATCGCGTCCACGCTAGCCGTGGAGGCGGGCCGCGACACGGAGCCGCGCCGGGCTCAGCGCACCCCGCGGGCGGTGAGGGCGTCGCCGAGATCGTCCGCATGGCGGAGCGCGAGGACGAGGAACGGCACAGCGAAGACACGGATGCCGCGGGCTCCCCGCGCCCGCTGCGCCGCGCGGACCTCGCCCGCGAGGCGCGCGAGGGTGGGAACCGTGCCGAGTGCGACGACGAGCAGGAGCGCCGCGCGGGCGGCATCCACCCCGATCACGCGCAGCGGGCCGAGCGCCCGTTCCGCCACGTCGAGGAGGGCGGTCACCGGGGTGGTCGACGCGAGGAGCCCAGCGAGGGCGACCGCGGCCACGATGCGGACGGTACCGACCGTCGCCGCCTCGACGCCGAGGAAGATGCACGGGATGCCGAAGGCCACCACGACGAGCCACCGGAGCGACCAGACCTGGCGGGCGAGTTCGCGGAATCCGACTCCTGGCACGAGATAGCAGGCCGCGCACACCGCCGCGGCGATCGCGGCGGTCGGCCACGCCGTGGGGAGGAGTGAGACGGCGAGGACGAGGACGAGCAGGATCGCCGCCTTCGGGCCCGCGGGCATCCGGTGCCACGGCCCGTTCCCGGGCCGGTACAGCGTCAGCATCGCCAGCTCGCGGCGTGGGCGGCCACGACCTCGGGCGCGGGCCCGACCCGGGCGACCTTCCCCTCGTGCATCCGGACCGCGACGTCGCACCGCGCCGCGAGGTCGAGGTCGTGCGTCACGACCACGAGCCGGTGGCCGGAGTCGGCGAGCAGGTGCGCCGAGATCAGTTGGGCGTTCCGTCCGTCGAGGAACGCGGTCGGCTCGTCGGCGACCACGAGGTCCGGCTCGCGGACGAAGGCGCCGCACAGGGCGAGCAGCTGCTTCTGCCCGCCGGACAGCTCGTACGCCGGCCGGTCGGCGAGGGGGGCGAGGGCGAACCTCTCGAGCGCGGCGGCGACGCGGGCATCCCGCTCGGCGCGGGGCAGTCGACCCGCACGGAGCGAGAACGCGACGTCCTCGGCGACGGTCGGCATGATGATCTGGGCGTCGGGATTGCTGAAGACGATCGCGACGCGGCGGCGGAGGGCGGCGGCATCCTTCTCGACATCGAGGCCGAGCACCTCGACGCGACCCTGCGTGGGCCGGATGAGTCCGCCGATCAGCCGCGCGAGCGTCGACTTGCCGGAGCCGTTGTCGCCCACGACGGCGATGCTCCGGGCGTCGAGGGCGAGGTCGACCCCCCGGAGGACGTCGACGTCGCCCAGGCGTACCGAGACGTCGGCGAGCCGGAGGTCGCTCGTCACCGTACCGGTGCCGCTTCACGCGCAGCGCCGCGCGGCGCCCACGTGCGACGGAAGGCGCGCGGGTACCCCCGGACCAAGGCGCCCACGACGAGCGTCGCGATCACGGCCTTGACCAGGTCGCCGGGGACGAAGGCCAGGTTCGCGATCAGCGCCTGATCCATTCCGATGCGCATGATGAGACTCTGGACCGGGATGCCGCAGGCGTAGACGACGAGGACGCCGCCGATGACCACGCCGATGAAGGTCCGCCACCACACGGGCCGGCGTCCGCCGAGGTGCACGATCAGTCCGATCACGACGGCGCCCACCAGCCATCCGACGAGGTAACCCGCCGTCGGCCCCACGAACACCGCCGCTCCCCCGCGACCGCCCGCCAGCAGCGGGAGTCCGATCGCGACGAGCGCGAGGAGGGCACCGACCGAGACGGCACCCACGAGAGGGCCGAGCACGGCGCCGGCCAGCATCACCCCGAGCGTCTGGGCGGTGATCGGCACGCCGCCGAAGACGGAGAAGGAGCCGGGAAGGCCGAGGACGGCGATCACCCCAGCGAAGACGGCCGCCCGGGAGAGGTCGGTCGTGTCGAGCCGGGGTGTCGGGCGCGAGCGGGTCATCTCATCCTCCTGAACAGCGTTCACGTGAACACCGTTCAGGTAGGGTAACGCCATGACTGCGCGCGATCCAAACCCGCCCTCCCGGGGTCTCCGGCGCACCAAAGACGACGTCGTCGACGCCGCTCTGTCCGTCCTCGATCGCGTGGGCCTCCCCGACCTGTCGATGCGGCGCCTCGCGGAGGACCTGGGTGTCCAGCCGAGCGCCCTGTACTGGCACGTCGCAAGCAAGCAGGAGCTGCTCGCGGCTGTGAGCGCGCGCATCCTCGCCCCCGTCGCGCTGCGCCCGGGTGACCCGACCGACCTCGGCCGGGCGGCCGTCACCCTGGGGCACCGCCTGCACGACCGGCTCCTCGCCCACCGCGACGGTGCCGAAGTGGTGTCGAGCTCCCTCGCCCTCGGCCTCGTCGACTCACCCGTCCACGACGCGCTGCGCACCGTCGAGGACTCCCCCGCCGCCCGCGTCGTCGCCGACGCCGTGACCCACTACGTCGTCGGCGTCACCTTCCACGAGCAGCAGCGTCGGTCGGCGGATGTCTGGGGCACCGCGGCGTCCGAGGTGTCCCTGACCGCGTCATCCGTCGACTCCACCGACGACGGGGGCTTCGCCGCCGCGCTTGCACTGATCGCGGCGGGGATCGCGGCATGGCAGGAGAGCGTCGGGCGCCCGCTCGACGCCTAGGATGGCCTCATGCTCAGCAAGGTGGACCCGTGAGGCGACGCGTGCGCACGAGTGTCCGCCCCGACCGGCACGGTCGACACGGCCGCCTCGACCGGAGCTCCGTCGTCCGACCCCCGCTTCCCGCGATCGAGACGCGCGCCGAGAAGTTCGATCTGACGGTCACGACGGCGGTCGAGTTCCTCCGGAGCGCATGGCCGGAGCTGCGTGAGGTCCGTTTCGACATCGGCTGGATGCCGGACGCCGCGGACGACGACGGCATCCCCCGGTGGGCGGTGCAGTCGGAGCAGAAGCGCATCGTCCTGTTCCGACTCCCCATCGAACGGCTCGCGAGACTGCACCGCAACGACGAACTCCACCGCCGGATGATGATCGAGAGCTGCGTGTTCCGCGCCGCCGCCGAATACCTCGACCGCGACCCGTGGGACCTCGGGCCCGACCGGTTCCGATTCTGAGGCGCGAGCGTTTCTGAGCTTCTGCTCGCGCGACGCACTTCCGTGCGCGATCAGCGCGGACGGACGACCACGGGTGCCGCGGCGGCGTCGGCAGGGGCCACGGCGTAGCCGGCGATCGCATCGGATGCCGTGAAGGTCACGCCCGCGCGCAGTGTGCCCCCCGCGGGGTCGAGCCGGTAGAGCTCGCCGGCGCGCAGGTCGACCGAGACCGAACCGCCCGCGGGGACGCGCACCTCGCGCGGCTCGCCGGCGCCCGCATCCTCGGTCAGGACCGCGGCCACCTCGGAGGCACCGGGGTTCACGAGCGTGAGCTGCGGACTCGGCCCGTCGGCGACCGCGAGGAGGGAGGGCACGCGGATGTCGTCCGCCGTGCCGTACCAGGCGAAGTCGGACCCGGCATCCGATCCCGTCGAGGTGTGGACCGAGGCGACCACCGGTGCACCCGCGTCGACCTCAACGCGATAGCGACCCTGGGGAAGCGTGTCCAGATCCACGTCGACGGGCACGCCGGCCGCGAGGGTGAGATCGGGGAAGGAGGCAGCGGTGGTGCGTCGCCCGACGGGCGACACCGTCACGGTCGCGGTCGTGTCGTCCGAAGGGGCGAGCAGCCGCACCACCGTGTCGGTGGGCTCGTCACCTTCCGCGACGCTCGAGAACGCGGGGATCGTCTGCTGAGCCCTCGGGAGCCCGGTCGCGCCGCCCTGGTCGACGCCGACCGGGACGAGCGTCCGGGTGAGGCTCGACTGCAGGACGGCCTGCACGGGTGCCTGCGTCGCCGAGACGAGCACGACGGGGCTCGCTTCGCCGAGCGCGAGCGAGGCGAGGGGCACGACGCGCTGCTGGCCGGCGGGGATCAGGATGTCCGCACCGGCCTCGGGGGTCACCCGGCCGCCCGAGGCGAAGACCGTCAGATCCACCCGGGCCGCGACGTCGCCGGGGTTGGCGAGGATGACGAGATCCGCCGCGCCCGTGAGGCCGCTGCCTCCGGCGAGCCAGGTCTCCATGGCGGGCGGGGTGCAGGCGGATGCCGCGAACCCGGCGAGATCGTCGGCGTCGACACGCGACGACCCCGCCGCGGCCAGGTCGGTGCGCATGCGATCGACCGGCTCCGCCGAGAACGACGCGATCGGCGGGGCATCCGGGACCGCGGAGGCGATCTCGCCCGCGACGGGTGCGGGCGCACCGGCGACGGTTCCCGACACCACGTTCTGCGGGGCGGCGACCTGCAGCGCGCCGACGCCCTCGGTGTCCCGTCCGACGGCGAGCACCGGGCCCGCGCACGAGAGGAGGGAGGTCGCGGCTTCGGGCCGCGTCGTCAGCGAGAGCGTCGACCGCTCGACGGTCGGCAGGGTAGCGGTCGCGATGAGGAAGGTCCCCGCCACGACGGCGAGGCTCAGGGCGGCGCCGGCGCCGCGGCGGATCCGGCGGGCGGTGGTCACGAGGCCGACCTTTCTGCGAGCACGTCCCGCTCCCCGATGATGCGGGGGTGACGCCTGCCGGCCCGGAGGCTGGCGCGCGTCGGGACTGCGAGCAGCAGCGCGACGGCGATGACGCCGAGCTGCAGCAGGGCGACGCGGACCGAGGTGGGCCCCGAGGCGTCGTCGACGGTGCGCTCGGCGATGGTCCCCTTGACGCCCCACAGGACGCCGCGAGCCGTCTGCCCGACGCTCACGAGATCGGCTCGCTGATTGAGGAGGTTCTGCGCCCCGAGCCGCGCCGCACGGGCGCGGTCGCTCTCGCGGGGGGCCTGTTCCAGGAGGACGTACGCGATGCCGTGCCGACCGAGCTGGGCGACGACGTCGCCGGTCACCGTGGAGACGAGGTCGGCCGTCACGTGGGCCAGCTCGCGGTCACCGGCGGTCAGCTCGGGGCGCGTGGACTGCAGCGTCGTCTGCCCGCCGAGGGTCTCGCTGGCGCCCCAGACCACGGAGGCCGAGTAGGCGGCATCCGCCTGCACGGTCAGGACGAGGGTCGCCGTCTGCTCACCGTCGCGCTCACCCTCGCTGCCGGCGGTCTGGACGTACGCGGGGAGTGTGCTGGACGGCCCGTCCTGCAGGGCGGAATCACCGCGGACGACGGCCGTCAGGGCCGGAACGGCGCCGACGGCGAGGAAGGCGATCACGACGGATGCCGCGACCGGGACGAGGGCGTCGACCCGGCGGAACCCGTCGAGGCCGGTGACGGCGGCGAGGATGAGGCCCGCCCACGCGAGCGAGAGCGCGCTTCCCGGCCAGATCGAGACGGGCCCGGACATGCCGGCGGTGAGGGCCACGCCCGATCCCAAGGCCGCCGTGGCGACGCCGAGGACGGCGGCGACGAGCGCCACGGATGCCGGGAGCAGCCGCCCGACGACCGGCGCCAGCAGGGCGAGCAGCACGACCGGAGCCGTGAAGGCGGCGACCCACCAGGCCCGCCCGTCCTCACCGAGGAACTGCGTCCAGCCGACGCCGTCGGTCGACGGGTAGCCGAACGCGAACAGGACCTTGGGCAACAACCCATCGGGGTTTCCGCTCAGCGCGAGCGGCCGGCCCGGGTCGGCGAGGATCGCGAGGGGGTCCCCCGTCGTGAGGTGGTACCACCCGAGGGGCAGGAAGATCGCCACGGCCGGGATCATCAGCCAGGCGATGCGCCCGGCTCCCCGCCCGCGTCGCATCGACACGGCCAGGACGATGGCCACGAGCCACAGCACGATCAGAGCGGGTGCCAGCGAGGGCGCGCAGGCGAGCACGACGACGAGGATGATCGAGGCGAGCCCGGCGCTGCTCCACGACCGTCGCGCGGCCGCGGCCGTGTAGATGAGCCACGGCAGCGCGAGGTGCAGGATGACCGCGGTCGGTCGCCCCTCGATCAGTGCCGCGAGGAAGGGAGGTGCCACCGCCCATGCGAAGGCCGCGGCGCAGCGCAGCACGGACCTCTCGGTGACGCGGGTCGCTGCGAACCATCCGCCGAGCGCGGCGAGCGGCAGTGCGAGGAGCCAGAGGATGACGATCGCGCGCGAGGGCGCGAGGGGCGACAGCGAACCGACGAGGGCGACGACCGACGCGAAGGGGTCGGCCGGCCCGACGGTGTCCCAGCCCAGCGCACGCGGGCCGTACGCGGCATCCGTCCACAGCGCCACGACGCCGCTGCGCAGCGGCGCGAGACCTCCCCCGCCGAGCACGGGCCACGCCAGGAGCGCGCTGAACGACAGCGCGGAGGTGGCGAGGGCACCGAGGACGACCCAGGCGCCGCCGCCGCTGACGAAGCGGAGGTCTTCGCGCGGAGCCGCTGCGGCATCCGCTTCGTCCTCGAGCCGCTCACGCAGGTCCCGTCGGCCGATCCGCAGCTGCGCCAGGGACAGCCACGAGGCGGTCCGGTTCCGCCGGATGGTGCGGCGCGCGCGCACGACGGCCGCGAACGACACGAGCACCGAGAACGACGCCGCCCACTCGGGTCCGATGCGTCCCGGAGTCTTCGCGACCAGATGGCCGAGGGTGCGCCACAGGGCGAGGGGCAGGAGGGTCAGCCAGTGCAGCAGGACCACGGGAGCCGGGGCATAGGCCAGGCGACGGTGGAGCTCGGCCTTCCGCGCGGCGTAGAGACGGCGGCCGCGCGCGCCGGCCGAGCGTCCCGCCGGGGTTCCCGCGACGCCGTCACCGGCGACGGCGACGAGCGCGGAGGGCGTCAGAGCGACGCGACCGCCGGCGAGGCGGGCGCGGATGCCGAGGTCGAGACCCTCGTCGGCGCCGGCCAGACCCTGGTCGATGCCCGCGAGGGCGTTCCAGACCTGCGCGCGGACGAGGACGCCGCGGATGTCCGATCCGAGGACGTCCTCGGAGGCGTCGTGCTGCCCCTGGTCGAGCTCGCCGTCGGCGAGACCGACCGTGCGCCCCGTGTGAGTGAGCGTGACCCCGAGCGAGACGATCCGGCTGGGGTCGTCCCAGGAGACCAGCTTGGGCGCGGCGAGCGCCACCGAGGGGGCGGTCTCGAGCGCTCCCGTGAGCCGTGCGAGCGCGTCCGGGGCGGGCGCGGTGTCCTGCGCGAGCAACCAGACGGCGTCGCCGGTGATACGCCGGCTCGCGAGGCGGAGGGCCTCGGCGAAGCCGGTCCCCCGGCCTGCGACGATGACCGCTTCGGCTCCGGACTCGGACGCGAGCTTCTTGAGGGTCTCGTCGGGTCCGCAGAGGACGACGGTGAGCGCGTCGGCACGCCGCGTCTGGGCGGCGAGCGCGCGCAGGGTGCGGCTCAGGTGGAGATCCGTGGGGCCTCGTCCGTGGGGGCGGACGACGAGGATCGCGTGTACTCGGGCGGGCATGGCCAGGTCAGCCTAGGTCGCGACTCGGGCGACGCGGGGAGGACGGGCGGGGTGGCGCGGATCGCGTCAGGAAGCGCGCCGCTTGAGCTTGCGTCGCTCGCGCTCGCTCAAACCACCCCAGATGCCGAAGCGCTCGTCGTTCTGGAGGGCGTATTCGAGGCATTCGCCTCGGACGTCGCACGAGGTGCAGATGCGCTTCGCGTCACGCGTCGATCCGCCCTTCTCCGGGAAGAAGGCCTCCGGATCCGTCTGTGCGCACAGGGCGTCGGCCTGCCATGCCAGCGCGGTGTCCTCGTCGGTGTCGACGCGGCGACGGACGCCGGGGACACCGAGGTTCACCGGATCGACGAACCAATTCTCGGGAACGCCGGAACGGTAACCCGTCATCTTGCTCTCCCACCTGTAGACACTCGCCGCGGTGCGGCCGATGCCTAATTACACCCGTGTGATTCGCTCGGGTCAAGTCGCAGATCGTAAACCCTCAACCCGATATTGAATCTTCTTGAGGCTCCCCGGCGTGTCGCGACCTCAGCCCTGCACACCCGGCCGGGCCAGGTAGGCGACCCCGGAGCCGTCCAGCACGAGCTCCGACTCGTCCTGAGCGTAGGCGGCGGTCCCCGGCGTGAGATCGATGCGCCGCCCCCCGGCGGACACGATCACGCGGCCTTCGGTCGCCAGCACGATGGCGGGTCCGTCGAGCCCGACGTGCAGCGGCGTGCCGGTCGGTGCGTACCGGGCGAGGCGGAAGTCCGCCACTCCGGCGTCGAACAGCTCCCCCGCACCTGCGGGCACCGGGTCGAGCAGCGGCGCCGCGCCGGGCTCGGTGTCGACGATGCGCATGAGCTCCGGGACGTCGATGTGCTTCGGGGTCAGCCCGCCGCGCAGGACGTTGTCGCTGGCCGCCATGAGTTCGACGCCGAGACCGTCCTGATACGCGTGGAGCACCCCGGCAGGGGCGAACACGGCCTCACCGGTGCGGAGCACGACGAGGTTCATGAGCAGGGCGACCACGATGCCGGCATCCCCGGGGAAATCGCGCACGACGGCCCGGAGGACATCGACCTCTTCGGCGAAGTCCGGCACGACGGCGTCGGCGAGCGCCGCGGAGACGTCCGAGACGATGTCGTCGGCGCGCCCGCTCAGCACCTCCTCGATCACGGCTCGCAGTGCATCGGCAGGGGCGGCGGCGTCCAGTGCCGCTCGAAGACGTCGGACACCGGATGCCTCGCCGAGGCCACCGAGCAGGCGCTGCGTGTCCTCGACGGGCCGCAGCCCTACGAGGGCGCGGAACCGCTCGCTCAGCGCGACGATGATCTCGGGCTTGTGGTTGTCATCGCGGTAGATGCGTTCGGCGGCGTCGCGGGGGACGCCGGACGCCTCCTCCGCGGCGAAGCCGGCCCGCGCCTGCTCGAGGTCCGGGTGCGCCTGGATCGACAGCGACGACGACGCCGCGAGGATCTTCAGGAGGAACGGGAGCGGCGGCGCCCCGGCATCCGTCCTCGCCTGCATCAGCGAGCGGCCGTCACCGAGGACGGCGGGACTGCCCGGGTGGTCGCCGAACCAGACCTCGGCCTCGGGCGCTCCGCTGGGGGTCCGCCCCTGGAGGGACGGGATGGCGGTGGGGGAACCCCACGCGTAGTCACGGGGTTCGTTCGAGAGCGTCTCCAGCACGCGAACAGCCTAGGGCGTGGGGCGGAACGCACGGGGCCGCGCGATACCCTTCTGTCACCATGGCCGTCCACTCCTCGCACCCGGTCTCGGCGCCCCCGGCAGCCCCGCCGCGTGAGCGGACGAGCCACATCCTGCTGCGCGGCTGGTGCATCGTCCTGCTGGTCGTCACCCTGTCGGGGACTGCCCTGCCGCTCGCCTTCGGAGTCGGCGTCGCCGCCGCCATCGGCGTCGCGAGCTTCCTCGTCTCGGTGACCCTCTGGCTGACGACGCGGCCGCGGGTGCAGTGGCCCCGACTCCCCTGGTACGCGCTCACCTATCTCCTGTGGGCCGTCGCCTCGACGATCTGGACCCACTGGATCAACGCGACCCTGCTGACCGTCGCGCTCCTGATCGTCACGACGGTGGGCGCCCTCTTCGTGGGGGCGGTCCTCACCTGGCGCGAGATCGTCCGCGCCCTGACATCCGCCCTCAAGTGGATCCTCTCGCTGTCGATCCTCTTCGAACTGTGGGTGAGTCTCGTCTGGGACGGCCCGATCCTGCCGCAGTTCGTCCGCCCCGAGGGCCAGGTCGCCGACCCCATCGTGCTGTGGTCGCGCGACAACCTGTTCGACGGCGGCCGCATCCAAGGGATCTTCGGTAACTCCAACGCGCTCGCGTACGTGGCGCTCCTCGGGATCGTGGTCTTCGCCATCCGCATCGCGTCCCAGGCCCCGCGTCGCCCCGTCCTTGTCCTCTGGACGCTCCTGGCCGCGTTCCTCTTCGTCCGCGCCGGATCGGCGACCGCCACCCTGTCGGCCGTCGCGGTCGTCGTCGTCCTCATCACGGTCCTCGTCATGCGGACGACCACGCGCGCCGGTGAGAGGACTCGCTACTACGTCCTCTACGGCGTCGTCGCCGTCGGCGGCCTCGTGGCGGCGTGGGCACTGCGCGACCGGGTGTTCACGGCACTCGGCCGCTCGAGCGACCTGACCGGGCGCGAATCGATCTGGCAGAAGGTCCTGGAACGCGCCGTCGAACACCCCATGATCGGATGGGGCTTCTCGACGCCGTGGATCCCGACCGACCCCGCCTTCGACGGCTGGATCATCGACCACGGGCAGACGGTCATGCAGGCCCACAACATGTGGGTGGACGTCTTCCTGCAGCTGGGCGTCGTCGGGATCGTCCTCATCGCGGCGGCGTACGTCGCGTTCATCTGGCGTTCCTGGTTCTTCGCCGTCGACCGCCCGCGATGGGACCTCGTCGCGGACCGGCCGTACACGGCGGTCACCCTGTTGCCGACCCTCACCGGCGCCATCCTCCTCGTGCAGGGCCTCGCGGAATCGACACCCCTCCTGAACTGGGGGTGGTTCCTGCTCATCCTGTTCGCCTTCAAGATCAAGCAGGCGCCGCTGGTGGGACGCGGCCCGTCCGAAGAGCGCCTCATAGGCGAACAGGGCGACAGGCCGTCCGAGCGATGAGCACCCCCCGCGCACTCCCGCGACTGTCGACCGCCCTGCAATCCACCGAGGTCGCCGCCGTCTACTCCCTCGTGACCATCGGCGCGCTCTTCTCGACGCACGCGCTGCGTCAGCTGATGGGCGACGCGGGCTACGGCGCGATCCTGACCGGGCTGTGCGTGATCGGCGCGGGGATGATGCTCGCCCGTCGGGCGGAGCTCCGGGTCATCCATCTCATCCCCACGACGCTGCTGGTCCTGCTGGCCTGGCTGCTGATCACCGTCGGGTGGTCGGGCTCACCGGAGGCGACCCTCTCCGGATGGCTGCAGCTCGCGGCGCCCACCTTCCTCGCCGTCGTCGTCGCACAGTTCCGCGACACCCTGCAGACTGTGCGCGCCACCGGAGACGTGCTGCGGATGCTGCTCGCCGTCTCGCTCGGACTCGAGATCCTCAGCGGCATCCTCCTCAACCTCCCCATCAGGTTCCTCGGCATCGCGGGCAACATCGCCTACGGCGGCCCGATCCAGGGGATCTTCGGCACCCGCACGGCACTCGGGCTCGTGACGATCATCGCCCTGCTCACCTTCCTCGTGGAATGGCGGACCCGGTCGGTGAGCGCCGGCGTGGCGATCGGCTCCGTCGCCCTCGCCGCGACCCTCGCCGTGTTCACCGCGTCGCCCATCGTGCTCGGCATGGTGCTCATCTCGGGGACGGCCACCGGCGCCCTCGCGATCCTCCGGCGCGTCCGCCCCAGCGTCAGGCCGGTCCTTCAGTGGGTCCTGTCCGCCGTCGTCGTGGTCGGGCTCATCCTCGTCTACCTCTTCCGCCGCCCGCTCGTGTATTGGCTGAACGCCGAACCCGACTTCTTCACGCGGTCACGACTGTGGAACGTCATCCTCGACATGTCGGCATTGCGGCCGGTGCAGGGATGGGGCTGGGTCGACACCTGGCCCGACCACCTCTCCCCCTACACCTACATCCGCATCGTCACCGGCCGCTCGCACGCCTCCGCGCTCAACGCGTGGATGGATGTGCTGATCCAGGCGGGCACGGTCGGCGTCGTCCTCCTGGTCGTGTTCGTCGGTCTCGCCCTCGCCCGAGCCTGGACGTCGGCGAGCGAACGCAGGTCGACCGTCTACGTATGGCCCGCCCTCGTCATCATCGTCCTCCTGACGGACTCGATCGTGACCAGCTCGCTGCTCGGCGGCTCGGGGTGGTTCCTCCTGGTGCTCTGCGCAACACGGGCATCGCTCGTGCGGGGGTGGCGACGCGAACGCCCGCTCGCCCCGGACGCCTCCATCTCCCCGGACGCATTCGGGCCAGGCGCACCCGCTTAGAATCGACCGATACCCGCCACGATCCAGGAGGTTCATCCGTGCGATTGCTTCGCAGGCGTCTGCGAGGGAACGCCTTCCTGCAGAGGTGGCGGTTCGGGCTGTGGATCGCGCTCTACGCGGTCGCGTCCCGGCTCGTCCGCGTGCGGGAGGGCCGCACCCTCTTCCTGTCGGATTCCCGCACGGACTTCTCCGGCAACATCGCGTTCCTGCGCGACGAGATCCGCCGACAGCGACCCGACGCCCGCATCGTGGGGATCTTCAAAGCCGGCCTCGCCGACCGCCGTCCGCTGCGGGACTCGCTGCGCCTGCCGTGGGAGCTCGCCCGGGCGCAGACGATCGTGCTCGACGACTACTACCCGATGATCTACCCCCTTCATCTGAGGCCTGAGACCCGCCTGCTGCAGGTCTGGCACGCCGCCGGCGCGTACAAGAAGGTCGGATGGAGCCGGGCCGGCCTCCCGGGCGGACCCCTCCCCGGATCCGTCGCGCACCGCAACTACACGGATGCGACCGTCAGCTCCGAGGCGATCCGCCCCGACTACGCCGAGGCGTTCGCGATGGATGTCGCCCGCGTGCACGCACTCGGAGTCCCCCGCACGGACGTGTTCTTCGACACCGAGCTGATCGAGCGCAGCCGTCGGGACGTGCGGGCGCGGCTCGGCATCCGTCCCGACCAGCGCGTCGCGGTCTTCGCCCCCACCTTCCGCGGCAACGGGCAGCTGAGCGCCCACTACGACATCGACGCGGTCCCGTGGTCGGAGCTTCCGGACGACCTCGGAGAGGAGTGGGTCGTCCTCGTCAAGCTGCACCCCTTCGTCGCTCGCAAGGGCGCGGACATCCCCTCGCACGAGCGGATCATCGACGTCTCCGCGGAGCGCGAGCTCAACGAGCTGATGATGGCGGCCGACGTCCTCATCACCGACTACTCCTCGGCCATCTTCGAGTTCTCGTTGCTCGGTCGGCCCATGGTGTTCTTCTGCCCCGACGTCGAGGTGTACGCCGCCGAACGATCGTTCTACCACCCGTTCGAGGACTACCTCGCCGGCCCGCTCGTGACCGACGGCGCCGATCTGGCGGCCGCGATCCGCGACGCCCGTGCCGGCGACGACCTCGAGGCGTTCCGCGAGCGCTTCATGTCCGCCTGCGACGGCCACTCCACCGAGCGCATCGTGCGCGAGATGATCCTCACCCCGCGTCAGGTCGACGAGCGCCCGAAGCTGCTCGACGATCCGCCCGTGCAGCCCACGCGCATCGACGGTCCCGTCGGTCGTCACCTGCTCGCCGCGCACGTGCTGCGCACCGCCCTGCGCGCCTGCTACGCACCGCTGAAGCTGCTGCCCACGCGCCGCAAGGTCGTCATGATCAGCCGCGAGCACCCCGAGGAGACCGACGACTTCATCGATCTGCGCACCGCGATCGCCGAGATGGACCCCACCGTCAGGGTCGTCTCGCTCGTCAGGATGGTGCCACCCGGACTCGTGAGAAAGCTCGGCTACGCCGCACACCTGCTCGTTCAGCTGTTCCACGTAGCGACCGCTCGGGTCCTGATCGTCGACACCTATTCGATGGTGGCGAGCATGCTGCGCCACAAGGACGACCTCGTCGTCATCCAGATCTGGCACGCCCTCGGCGCGTTCAAGAAGTTCGGGCTGAGCATCCTCGGCACGGGCGAGGGGCGCGACGAGCGGCTGGCCGACGCGATGCGGATGCACGCGGGCTACGACCTCGTGCTCGCCAGCGGCGACGCGTGCCGTGCGCCCTACGCCGAGGCCTTCGGAACGGACGACAGCCGCATCGTCGTGGCCCCGCTCCCCCGGGTCGACCGGCTGCGCGACGACGAGCTGACCCGGCAGACCCGCGAGCGCATCTACCGCCGGCATCCGCACCTGCGCGGCGCGAGGATCGCGGTCTTCGCACCGACCTTCCGGATCGAGGACACCGCGATGGCCGCGCCCGACGACGTCGTCGCCGCCCTCGAGGCGGTCGGTGTGCACGTCGTCGTGAAGCTGCACCCCCTCATGACCCTGCGCGGCAGCGACGTCGACACCGCCGAAGGCTTCTCGACCCAGGAGATGCTGACCGTCGCCGACGTCTTCATCACGGACTACTCCTCGACGCTGTTCGAGGCGGCGGTGCGGGGGGTCCCCACGTACTTCCTCGCCCCCGACCTCGACGAGTACCTCGCGACCCGCGACTTCTACCTCGACTACCGGCGCGACCTGCCCGGCCCCGTCTGCACGACGGTCGACGAGCTCGCGACAGCCGTCGAAGCGGGTGCCGCGAAGGCGACGGATGCCGCAGCCTTCGCGCGTCGCTGGGTCGCCGAGTCCGAGGGGACCACCGCCCGTCCGTGCGCCGACCGGATCGCCCGCCTGGTGCTCGACCGGATCGACGGGCCGGGCCGAGCCGGCGCCCTCTCATAGGAGCAGGGGCCCTCGCATAGAATGGTGCGGGCGTGTCAGCACACGTCCGCACCGATTCACGAGGAGCTCTCACCGTGACCACACCCCGCACTGTCGCCGTCGTCCTGGCCGGTGGCATCGGAGTCCGGGTGGGCCTCGGCATCCCGAAGCAGCTCATCAAGATCGCGGGCAAGGCGATCGTCGAGCACACCCTCGAAGCCCTCGAGGGCAGTCCGCACATCGACGAGATCGTCATCATGATGAACGCGGCGGCCATCGGCGAGCTCGATCATCTGCTCGACAGCGAGCGCTTCGCGAAGCTGACCCGCATCCTCCCCGGCGGCGAGACCCGCAACGACACGACCCAGCTGGCGATCGCCGCGCTCGAGGGCGACGACACGAAGGTCCTCTTCCACGACGCCGTCCGTCCCTTCATCGACGACCGGATCATCGAGGACTGCGTGCGCGCGCTCGACACGTACGAAGCCGTCGACACCGCGATCCCCTCGGCCGACACGATCATCCAGGTGGATGCCGACCGTCTCATCACCGCCATCCCGGACCGCTCCTTGCTGCGACGCGGCCAGACGCCGCAGGCCTTCCGCCTCGGCACGATCCGCAAGGCGTACGAGATCGCGGCGACCGACCCGTCCTTCCGGGCGACGGACGACTGCGGTGTCGTGTTCGCCTACCTTCCCGAGGTCCCCATCTACGTCGTCGACGGGACCGCAGAGAACATGAAGGTCACCGAGCCGATCGACGTGCACATCGCCGACAAGCTCTTCCAGCTGCAGTCGGCGAGCCTGTCCCTCGAGAGCATGACGACCGTCCCCGACCTCTCGGGCAAGACGGTCGTGGTCTTCGGCGGCAGTTACGGCATCGGCGAGAGCATCGTCCAGCAGGCGACGGATGCCGGGGCCACCGTCCACGAGTTCAGTCGGTCCTCGACGGGGACCGACATCCGCTCCGGCAAGGCCGTCCGCGCTGCGCTCGGAGAGGCCTATCAGCGCAGCGGCCGGATCGACGTCGTCATCGTCACAGCCGGGGTCCTGCGCGTCGCGCCGCTCGTCGAGAGCCGCAAGCGCGACCTCAAGGACACGATCCAGGTGAACCTCATCGCGCCGGCCATCGTGGCCCGCGAAGCCCACCCCTACCTCGCCGAGACGGGCGGACAGGTCGTCCTGTTCACGTCGAGCTCGTACACGCGCGGGCGGGCCGGTTACAGCGCCTATTCGGCCACCAAGGCCGGCGTCGTGAACCTCACGCAGGCCCTGGCCGAGGAATGGGAGCTGTCTCGGGTGCGGATCAACTGCATCAACCCGCAGCGCACGCGCACGCCGATGCGGACGCAGGCCTTCGGCGAGGAGCCCCTCGACAGCCTGCTCGACCCCGCCGATGTGGCGCGGGTCACCCTGAACGTGGCGGCATCCGATCTGACGGGTCAGATCGTGACCGTCAACGTCGCCGCGATGCGCAACGCGGCGGGCTGACCCGCCGCGTCACAGCCCGCCTCAGCCGCCGATCTGATTGCGCTCGATGACGTCGAAGAACGCGCGGCAGATGTAGTAGTCCTCCGCCGTTGTGATCTTGATGTTCGAGCGGGGCCCGTCCACGCGGTACAGGGTGTGCCCGTAGCGTCGGAGAAGGCTGCAGGTGTCGATGGAGTCGTTCTCCCCGTCGGCGACGGCCTGGTCGTAGACGCCGAGGACGGTGTCGAGCCGGCCGCTCTGCGGCGCCTGGGCGACGTAGAGGTGGTCGCGCGGGATGACCTCGTCGACCGCGCCGTCTGCGGAGGTGATGATCGTCTCGTTGAACTTCGTGCTGGTGATCGCGGGGCCGTGGGCGCGGACGGTCTCGATGTTCGCCGAGATGACGTCCGCGTTGATGAGCGGACGCACGCCGTCGTGGAGCAGCACGACCGTGTCGGCGGGCGCCTCGTTCGCCACGGCCCGCAGCGCCCGGTGGCGCGACTCCTGGCCGGTGGCGCCGCCGTCGACGATCCAGTTCACCTTCGTGAGCTCGTACCGTGCGACCAGCCGCGCGAACCGGTCCCGCCACTCGGGCAGGATCGACACCGCGATGCGGTCGATCTGGGGGTGGTCCTGGAAGTGCTGCAGCGTGTGCACGATCAACGGAGTCCCGTGGATCTCGAGGAACTGCTTCGGCAACGTCGCCGACGACATGCGGGAACCGATCCCGCCGGCGAAAATGATGGCGATGTTCACGCGATCTCCTCTTCTGGAACGTCCTTCTCACTGGACTCTGCGGTGTTGGACGAGGACTGCGCTGTCGGCACCGGGCTCTCGGTGATCTTCTCGGTGTCGGGGTTGCCGATGATCAGCCAGTCGATGACGCGATCGGCCGCACCGGTGTCGACCCGGTCGAAGTTGAGGCGTCGGAACTCGGCGACCTTCTCCTGCTCGAACTCCCCCGTGCGGAGCGCGTCGATCACGTCGTCGAAGGTGTCCGCGACGCGACCGGGGGCGGTCTCGCCGTAGTCCCGGTGGAATCCTCGCGTCGCGGCGTAGTTCACCCGGTCGGGAGCGAAGAACAGCATGGGACGGTCGAGGAGCGAGAACTCGTAGATGATCGACGAGTAGTCGGTGATGAGCACGTCCGTCGCGTGCAGCAGGTTCAGCCCATCGGGGTAATGGGTGAAGTCGAAGAACCGGTCGCGGTACTGCTCGGGGATCTCGATCGGGTTCTTGACGAAGTGGTGCATGCGGAAGAGGACGACCGTGTCGTCGCCGCAGGCGTCGTAGAGCGCGTCGAAGTCGATCTGGCTGTAGTCGTAGAACGCGGTGTAGATCGAGCGGCCGCGGAACGTCGGTGCGAACAGCACGACCTTCTTGCCGGCGATCTGCGGGTACTCGGCGGCGAAGTCCTCGAGGAACTGGTCACGGCGCTGCGGATCGAGGAACCAGTCCACGCGCGGCAGGCCGGTCGGGATGACGGCGGCCTCTTCGATGCCGAACGCCTCGGCGTACACGTGTCGGAGGTGTTCCGACCCCGTGATGGCGAAGGTGTACTGGCGGTGCGGGTGCCACAGTTTCGGCGATCCCAGATTGCCGAAACGGCTGTAGCCGACGGATTTGAACCCGCTGCCGGCGTGCCAGAGCTGGATGACCTTGGTCCGCGGATCCATGCGCAGGCTCTTGAGGATGCCGAAGTAGTCGTCGAGCAGGACGATCTCGCTGGTCGCCAGCAGGTAGATGATCCGAAGGGTCGTCCCCCACCCACCCGAACGGGGAAGCCGGAACGAGTACTTCATGTCGAAGCGGTCCTGCAGCCCGCGCTCGACGATGCGCTCCTGCACACGCCGGAGGTTGCCCTCGATGCGGACGCGCTGGTCGGAGGCGAAGAGGATGCGGCCGGGCTTGACCCCGACGGTGCGCGTGATGATCTGGTAGATCAGCCCGGCGTAGCGCTGCTTCGAGGGCGCACCGAGCAGCAGGGCCTTGAGCCGCTTGATCGGCCGGAACTTCTTCGGCTTCGGACGGGAGCGGAACAGGTGGTAGCTCCGCATGAGGAAATCGAGGCGCTCGAGGTCGACCGAGTTCTCCGCGATGCCGAACGACACGGTCGTGACGGCGCGGTTGCCGTCGTAGAGGAAGACCCGTGAGCCTTCGTCGAGTTCGCGCAGGGATCGTCCGTCGAAACGGGCGGGCGCGACGCGCTCACCGTGGGCGAACATCACGATCCGCCAGGTGCCGTTGGGGATCGCCTGCCGGTCGCGGAACGTCGGGACGTCGACGTGCAGCTCGAACGAGCCGGGGGCCACCTCCGTGAACGGCACGGGGATGCGGCGCTTGCCGTCGATGAGGCGGAAGTCGACGGCGGGCGGCGGGATCTCGCCCCACTCGGGCTCGAGGGGGGTCCACGGGCCGACCTGCTCGACGCTGAGGCGGATGGTGAGCTTGGCGCGCTCCCAGCTCAGCGAGTCGACCGTCACGTCGAACGGCGGCCGCGGTCGCACGACCTGCTCCGCCTCGACGGGTTCCACGGATGCCGCGGGCACAGCTGCGTCGGTCACGACCGGTTCCCCTCTCCGCGCTCCTCGTGCCATGCGATGGTGCGGTCGAGGCCGCGGCCGAGTCCCACGTGCGGCGCCCAGCCGAGGCTGCGGAGGCGGGTGTCGTCGAGCCCTTGACCCTTCACCGAGTTGTAGCGACGGTGGTCGACGCCCTCGGCGAAGCGCACCGTGAGGTCCTTCTCTGGCCGCGCCCGGGTGAACGCCTCGGCGAGTTCCCGGATGCTGATGAAGCCGTCGCGGTCGGAGACGTTGTACGCGGTGTCCTCGCCCTGGAGGATCGCAGCGAACATCCCCGAGACGGCGTCGGCAAGGTACGTGTACGTGCGCCGCGCACTGCCGTCGCTGTTGAGGGTGATGTCTCGACCCGCGAGCACGTCGGCGGTGAAGTCGGCCTGGACGCGTCCGTCGTCGAGGGCCATCCCGGGCCCATAGATGTGGCCGAAGCGCGCGATCGTGATGGGGACGCCGTGCTGCGCGTGGTAGCTCACCGCGATCGTCTCGGCGGCCCGCTTGCCTTCGGTGTACGAGGCGCGCGGGTTGAGGATGTCGACTGAGCCGTACTCGTCCTCGGCGACAAGCGAACCGTCGGACACCCGCTGGCCGTAGACCTCCGCGGACGACATCAGCACGAAGCGCGCTCCCGGCGACGCGACGCAGAGGTCGAGGAGCCCGAATGCGCCGGTGACGTTGGCGCGGATGGTGTCGACGGGGCTCGCGGCGTGGAGCGACGGCCGAGCCGGCGACGCGCCGTGGATGACGAGGTCGACGGGGCGGTCGATCTCGATCGCGTGGCGGACGTCACCGTGGACGAAGAGGAGATCTTCGCGGTCGGCAGCGTCCGCGAACTGACGGCGGGCCTTGTCGACGTCGCGGACGAGGGCCAGGACCGTGATCCCGGCATCCCGCACATCGTTGAGACCGAGGAGCGTGTAGACCGCGTAGGCGGGGATCATCCCGGCCGCGCCGGTGACGAGCACCGTCTTACCCGCTAGATCGTCCCACGGGAGGGTCTGCCCGATGATCTCGGCGACGTCGCCGTCGATGGTCGCACTCCCGGTCACGTGAGGAACCGGCGCGTGGGGTGTCGGTTCGCCGCCACGGGCTGTCTGTTCAGGCATTTTGCCGATTCTACGTCACCGGGCCTGCGAGGCCCTGAGCGACGGACGCCCTCACCGGAGTCCGAACCGGCGGAGGACGCGGCCCACGGTGCGGCGCAGGGTCGGGGTCGGAGTCGGGGCGGGCGCCGGCTTGGACGCCGGGGTCGAGTCCGTCGACGGTCGGCTGCTGCGCTCGAGGATGCGGCGGTCCTTGTCGGCACGCACGGTCCACGCGCCCGGCCCTCCCGGAGCGCGGTCACCGACGCGGACGTCGATCGTGCCGGCGCCGACGCCGGGCACGATGAGCTGCGCCGCGCCGTCGGCGATGCGCAGGCGAGCCGGGCGATCGGAGAGCTTGGACGCCCCCGCGGCCCACACGCCGACGACGGTCTCCACCTCGCCGGCGCCGTCATGGTGACCCGCGAGCTCGAGCACGAGGTCGCCGTCGACGAGAGCGGCGCTCTCGGGCGTCAACCGACGCACCGCTTCACGCTGGCCGCCGGGGATGATCGTCGCGTTCGTGCTGTCGTTCGGGTAGACGAGGTGCAGCCGGCCGTCGGTCAGCGTGACGGAGGCCGGGATCGTCGACTTCAGCGGACGATCGGTGGAGCTGTTGCCGAAGCGAGCGTGCACGTGGAGGTCCCAGTGGGTGGCCTCCTCGAGCGGGGCGCCCGAGGCGGCCGCGGCGGGGTCGACGGTGAACGACGCCGTCGCCGAGACGCGGACGGTGCCGTCGGGAAGGTCCTCGACGCGCACGTCGCTCTCGAGCGGCAGCGCCCAGGCGATGCGCGAACGACGCGAGCGCACGAGCCCCGAGACGGTGATCCCGTCGACGTCGGCCGTCATGTCGGTCGCCTCGGCGCTCACGAGGTCGCGGACCTCGGTCGGGAGTCCCTTGCGGATCCGGTCGCCGTCCCTCACCAGAGCGGGGACGGTCCCCTTGGAGTCCGCCCAGGTCACGTCGCTCGAGACGTGCAGGATGCCGCCCCGCCACTCCACCGTGGTCGCACGCGCCCACCCGGGAACGGCGGCGTCGGAGACGCAGATCTCCTCGAGAAGGTCCTGGCGATCGGCGCGGAGGAGCTCCGCGCGCACCCGCTTGGAGGAGTTCATGCGTCCCTCGAGACGCGCGAAGTCGAAGTCCCGCTGCAGCTTCTGCGCCTGCTCGAACATGAACCGCCGCTGCTTGGGCGTGCGCGTGACGTACTTGGAATCGAAGACGCCCACGAGACGGTTGCCGTACTGGTGCAGCTCGAGCTGCTCGCGCTGCAGGCGGTTCTCCTCGCCCGGGAGCTCGTCGATGATCGATTGGCAGACCCGCGGCAGCCACCGCCAGAAGTCCTCGCCGTGCTTGACGAAGGTCGAGGACCCGCTCCCCTTGGTCGTCACCCAGTGGTAGTAGGGGACGGAGGTCAGCGTCGAGATCACGCGGGCGTGGCGGGAGACCAGGACGTTGAAGAAGATGTCCTCCCACAGCACACGGGCACCCTCGATGAATCGGATGCCGTGTTCGTTGAGGAATGCGCGACGGTACATCTTGTGCGGGTTCATCGGGATCAGCGGGTGCACGTCCGTCCGGCCGATGGACTGCGGCCGGTCCTGGTCGTACGTGCCCATCCCCCACGACGCCGACGTCGTCCGCGCCTCCTTGCCGTTGACGGCGTCGGCGTTGTTCGCGACTCCGAACTCGTATGCCGCTCGGAGCGCGTCCGGGTACAGCTCGTCGTCGTGGTCCATGAACGCGATGTACTCGCCCTGGGCCAGCTCGATCCCGACGTTGCGGGGCTTGGAAGGCCAGCCGGAGTTCTCGATCGCCTCGACCCGGACGTTGCTGTGCGTCTCCGCGAGCTTCCGCAAGCGCTGCAGGGTGTCGTCCGGGGAGCCGTCGTCGACGAAGATCACCTCGAACTCCGACGCCGGCATCGTCTGCCGCTCGAGCGAGCCGACGAGTCGGGCGAGGCCCTCGACGGACGTCTTGTACGTGGGCACGACGACGGAGACCTTGATCACCCGTTCATTTTAGGGGCGGGTCCGCCGCCGACCAGGATTCGCCGTCCGGGTTCTCCGTGTCCCTATGGGACGATGGGTGCCATGAAGGGCATCATTCTCGCGGGGGGTTCGGGGACGCGACTGCACCCGATCACATTGGGCGTGTCGAAGCAGCTGATCCCGGTGTACGACAAGCCGATGATCTACTACCCGCTGTCGACGTTGATGCTGGCCGGCATCCGCGACATCCTCATCATCACGACGCCGCACGACGCGGAGCATTTCGAGCGCCTCCTGGGGGACGGGTCGCAGTTCGGAGTACGGCTCTCGTTCGCTCAGCAACCGTCGCCGGACGGGCTGGCCCAGGCGTTCACGATCGGCGCGGACCACATCGGCGACGACAAGGTCGCGCTCGTCCTGGGCGACAACCTGCTCTACGGTCCGGGCCTCGGATCGCAGTTGGCCCGGTTCGACGACGTCGACGGAGGTGCGGTGTTCGCGTACTACGTGGGCGAGCCCCAGGCGTACGGCGTGGTCGAGTTCGACGAGGAGGGCCGCGCGATCTCACTGGAGGAGAAGCCGGCGGAGCCGAAGTCGAACTACGCGGTGCCCGGGCTCTACTTCTACGACAACGACGTGGTGCAGATCGCGAGGGACCTGAAGCCCTCGCCGCGCGGCGAGTACGAGATCACCGACATCAACAGCGCCTACCTGGCCGCGGGCAAGCTGCAGGTCCAGGTGCTCCCGCGAGGAACGGCCTGGCTCGACACGGGGACGTTCGATCAGATGCTGGATGCCGGTGAGTACGTCCGCACGATGGAGCGCCGCACGGGGCTGAAGATCGGGGTGCCCGAAGAGGTCGCGTGGCGGCAGGGATTCCTCACCGACGACGAGCTCCGCGCCCGTGCCGAGAAACTCGTCAAATCCGGATACGGCACGTATCTCCTCGACATCCTGAACAGGGGCTTCTGACCATGGCACACCTTCTCGTGACCGGGGGCGCCGGTTTCATCGGGTCCAACTTCGTCCACCACGTCGTCGCGCACACCGATCACACCGTGACGGTGCTCGACAAGCTCACCTACGCCGGCAATGAGGCGTCGCTGGCCGGGCTCCCCGAGGATCGGGTCGACCTGGTCGTCGGCGACATCGCCGACGCCGAGCTCGTGGACGGACTGTTCGAAAAGGCGGATGCCGTCGTCCACTACGCCGCGGAGTCCCACAACGACAATTCGCTGCACGATCCCCGTCCGTTCCTGGACACCAACATCATCGGCACGTACACGCTGCTCGAGGCCGCTCGTCGCCACGACACCCGGCTGCACCACATCTCCACCGACGAGGTCTACGGCGACCTCGAGCTCGACGACCCGGCGCGGTTCACGGAGCACACCCCGTACAACCCGTCGTCGCCGTACTCGTCCACCAAGGCCGGCAGCGACCTTCTCGTGCGCGCCTGGGTCCGCTCGTTCGGGGTCCGGGCGACGATCAGCAACTGCTCGAACAACTACGGGCCGTACCAGCACGTCGAGAAGTTCATCCCGCGACAGATCACGAATGTGCTGCGCGGCATCCGTCCCAAGCTCTACGGCAAGGGCGAGAATGTCCGCGACTGGATCCATGCCGACGATCACTCCTCCGCCGTGCTGACCATCCTCGACAAGGGTGAGATCGGCGAGACCTACCTCATCGGCGCTGACGGCGAGAAGGACAACAAGACCGTCGTGGAGCTCATCCTCCAGCTCATGGGGCACTCCCCCGACGCGTACGACCACGTCACCGACCGCGCCGGCCACGACCTCCGCTACGCGATCGACTCCACCAAGCTCCGCACCGAGCTCGGCTGGTCGCCCACCTACCGCGACTTCGAGGCGGGTCTTGCCGCCACGATCGACTGGTACCGGGCGAACGAGGCGTGGTGGGCGCCCGCCAAGGACGGCGTCGAGGCCTTCTACGCCAGCAAGGGTCAGTGAGCGTGACGGATTTCGGTAAAGCGCTCGCGCCCGTCGAGACCGGCATCCCCGGGCTCGTCCTGTGGGATCTTCCCGTGCACGGCGACAGCCGCGGGTGGTTCAAGGAGAACTGGCAGCGCGAGAAGATGACCGCCGCCGGCCTCGCCGACTTCGGTCCCGTGCAGAACAACATCTCATTCAACGACGCCGTGGGGACGACCCGCGGCATCCATGCCGAACCATGGGACAAGTGGGTCTCCGTCGCGACCGGCCGCATCTTCGGAGCATGGGTCGACCTGCGCGAGGGACCCACCTTCGGCACCGTGTTCACGGCCGAGCTCGACCCCTCGCGGGCGATCTTCGTCCCCCGTGGCGTCGGCAACTCGTACCAGACCCTCGAGCCCGACACCGCCTACACGTATCTCGTGAACGACCACTGGTCTCCGGAGGCGTCGTACTCGTTCCTCAACCTCGCCGACGAGACCGCGGCGATCGACTGGCCGATCCCCCTGGCGGAGGTGGAGATCTCCGCGAAGGACCTGGCCCACCCGCGGCTGTCCGACGTCGTCCCGATCCCGCCGAAGAAGACGCTCGTCGTCGGCGCCAACGGCCAGCTCGGACTCGCGCTGCGCGCCGCGTACGACGGCGACCCGAGCGTCGACTTCGCCGGTCGAGCCGAGCTCGACCTGACGGGCGACCTCTCCCACGCACGCCGGTGGCGCGACTACGGCACGATCGTCAACGCCGCCGCCTATACGGCCGTCGACGCCGCCGAGACCGATCGCGCCGGCGCCTGGGCGGGCAATGTCTCCGCCGTTTCGCAGCTCGCGCGGATCGCGACCGACAACGGCATCACGCTCGCGCACGTCTCGAGCGACTACGTCTTCGACGGCGCAGCGGATGCCCCCTATGCCGAGGACGCGCCGGTCGCTCCCCTGGGCGTGTACGGGCAGACCAAGGCCGCAGCCGACGCCATCGTCGCGACGGTCCCCCGCCACTACGTCGTCCGGACGTCCTGGGTCATCGGCGAAGGCAAGAACTTCGTGCGCACGATGGCGACCCTCGCCGAGCGCGGGGTCGCACCCTCGGTCGTCGACGACCAGATCGGACGTCTGACCTTTACCGACGAGATCGCCCGCGGCATCCGTCACCTGGTCGAGACTGGCGCCCCGTTCGGCACCTACAACCTGACGGGGGCGGGAGGTCCCGCCTCGTGGGCCGAGATCGCGGGCGAGGTGTTCGAGCTCACGGGACACGATCGCGACCGGGTCACCGGTGTCAGCACCGACGAGTACTTCGCCTCGGCGACGGGGCCCGTGGCGCCACGGCCGCGCTGGTCGGTGCTCGATCTCGCGAAGATCGAGGCCGCCGGTTTCGCGCCGCGCGAATGGCGCGAATCGCTGCGCGACCTCCTCGGCTGAGCCGGACGGTCTCGCGGCGGATCAGCCCCGTTCGAGTTCGGCGAAGGCGTCGTCGATGGGACCGTCGAACACGACGTTGCCCTTGCGGATGACGACGCCGCGCGAGCACAGGTTCTTCACGATGTTCTTGCTGTGACTGACGATCATCATCGTGACGCCCTGGTCGGCCAGTTCGCGCAGCTTCGCCTCGCACTTCGCCCGGAAGGGCGCGTCACCGACGGACAGCACCTCATCGACGAGGAGGACGTCAAGCTCCAC
Organism: Microbacterium aquilitoris; assembly: GCF_031932285.1. Lineage (NCBI taxonomy): Bacteria > Bacillati > Actinomycetota > Actinomycetes > Micrococcales > Microbacteriaceae > Microbacterium > Microbacterium aquilitoris. Next base: position 196,636 of record NZ_JAUZVT010000002.1, on the reverse strand, counting down.
GTGGATCGCGACGCTGAAGGCCAGGCGCATGAACATGCCGGAGGAGTAGTGCTTGACCTCCTGCTCGATGAAGTCGCCGATGCCGCTGAACTCGACGATCTCGTCGTAGCGCTCCTTCGTCTCCTTCTCGGTCATCCCGAGGATGGCGGCGTTCAGGAACACGTTCTCGCGGCCCGTGAGGTCGGGGTGGAAGCCGGCGCCGACCTCGATGAGACCGGCGACACGTCCGCGCGTGAACACGCGGCCTTCGTCGGGCTCGAGGACTCCGGAGACGAGCTTCAGAGTCGTGGACTTGCCCGAGCCGTTGAGGCCCATGATTGCGACGGACTCGCCCTCCCCGATCTGGAAGGAGATGTCGTTCAGTGCCTGGAACTGGCGCGAGCGCGTCGACTGCCGCTTGACGACGCCGATGAAAGCGTCCTTCAGCGACCGCGCGGAGCGCTTGTTGAACCACTTCGAGACGTGCTCGACGATGATGCGGGGCTGAGCTTCGGTGGCGTTACGAGTCGACATCACAGGTCCTGGGCGAAAGTGCGCTCGGCGCGACGGAAGACGAACTGACCGGCGAACAGCGTCACGAGGATGACACCGACGGAGGCCACGACATGCCACTCGAACTGCGGCGGCCACCCGAGGTTGTCGGGCACCGGCGATGCGGCGTTCACGACGGGGAGCGCCCCCCAGAACGCGTGGTGGAACATCTCCACCGCGACGGCGAGCGGGTTGGACAGCCAGACGTGGAAGAGCCAGCGGAAGTTCTCGGTCCGGTGGTAGACCATCGCCCACGTGTAGAGGACGGGCACGGACCACGTCGCGATCGTCCGGATGATGTCGACCGTGTTGCTCGCATCGCGGAAGCGGACGTTCACCGCCGCGAAGAAGAGGCCGAGACCGGTCACGAAGAGGAGGACGAGCAGCATGCCGAGCAGGACCAGCCCGACGGCGGCGAAGCTCGGCAGCCATCCGAACAGGAGGCTCACGATGATGAGCACGGCCAGCTGCGGGAGGAAGTGCGTGAAGGCGCCGATGATCGCCGCCAGCGGGAAGAGCTCGCGCGGGAGGTAGATCTTGCGCACCAGGGCGCGATTGCTCACGATCGACTGCGTCGCGGCCCCGAGGGTCTCGTTGAACAGGTTCACGAGCACGAGCCCGCTGAACAGGTACAGCGGGAAGGCAGGGACGTTCTTGTGGACCTGGAGGATCTCGCCGATGACGATGTAGTAGACGAGGAACTGCACCGTCGGTCGGACATACGACCAGAACCATCCGAGGACGGAATTGCGGTAGCGGAGCGCCGTGCTCTTCCCGATCAGCAGCCGAAGCAGGTAGCGGTACTCGAAGACGTCGAGGAGTCCGCGACCACGTCCGGGCGTGTCGAAGGCGCTGTAATCGATCTGTGTCACGGGGTTCCTTGCGAAGGCGGGTACCGCGGAGCGGCGGATGCCGTTCAGGCCGTCGATCATCCTATCCGACGGTTCCTGAGCACCCTCGGATCATCAGCGCAGGAAGTCGCCGCTCACCCAGCCCGTCCTGCCCTGGTAGGTGACCTTGCGCCAGACACCCGAGGTGCCGGTCACGGTCAGTTTCGTCCCCTTCGGGATGACGCTGATCTTGGTTCCGGACGCCGACGGGGTCGCCCGGAAGTTGAGAGCGGCCGTGGTCGTCTTCACGACCGCCGCCGGCGTCGACGACACCGCCTTCAGCTCGGAGTCCCGCATCCAGCCCTTCGTCGTGCCGGCAGTGACGGCTCGCCACGCACCGAAGGTGTCGGAAACGGTGACCTTCGTGCCCGCCTTCAGCGTCGTCAGGACCTTGCCCGAGGCGGACGCCGTCGCACGAAGCGGCGTGGCCGCGATGCTCTGCTTGCTCTGACCGGAGACCGCCCCCGGGTCCTTCGCCGACAGCTTCGACGTGAACACCCAGCCCGTCAACCCGTCGACGGTGATCTTCGAGCGATCACCCGAGACAGACAGCGCCTTGACGGTCGTCCCCTTGCGGAGCGTCGCCTGGATCGTCGCCGACGACACCGACGGCGTCATGTTCGTCGTAGTCGCCAGGTACATCGTCTTCGCCGCCGGAGCGATCGCGCCGAGCTCGGAGTCCCGCATCCAGCCCTTCGTCGTGCCGGCAGTGACGGCACGCCACTGCCCGTACGCGTCGTAGACGGTGACCTTCGTGCCCGCCTTCAGCGTCGTCAGGACCTTGCCCGAGGCGGACGCCGTCGCACGAAGCGGCGTGGCCGCGATGCTCTGCTTGCTCTGACCGGCCGCGGCGCCCGGGTTCTTCGCCACGAGCTTCGACGAGGTGACCCAGCCAGTGATCCCGTCGACCGTCACCTGCGTGCGGTTCCCCGAGACCGACGAAGCCTTGACCGCCGCGCCCTTACGGAGCGTCGCCACGATCACCGTCGACGTCGCCGTCGAGGCCACATTGTCGGGCGCCGAAAGGTACTTCGTGGTCACCACGGGCGTGACCGCGCCGAGCTCGGAGTCCCGCATCCAGCCCTTCGTCGTGCCGGCGGTCACCGCGCGCCACGCACCGAAGGTGTCGTAGACGGTGACCTTCGTGCCCGCCTTCAGCGTCGTCAGGACCTTCCCCGAGGCGGATGCCGTCGCACGAAGCGGTGTCGCCGCGATGCTCTGCCGATCCTGGCCGGAGGTCCCGCCGGGGTTCCCGACCGAGAGCTTCGACGAGTACACCCAGCCCGTCATACCGTCGACGGTGATCTGGGTACGGTCACCCGACACCGTCAGCGCCTTGACGGTCGTGCCCTTGCGGAGCGTCGCCTGGATCACCGTCGACGAGACCGACGGTGTCATGTTCGTCGTCGTCGCCAGGTACATCGTCGACGCCGGAGGGGCATCGTTCTTGACGGTCATGTAGTCGCTGTGGGACCAGTAGGTGGCTCCCGAGACCTGGATGCGCCACCAGACGCCGTACACACCGGTGCGCTGGTAGGTCTGCCCCCGGGTGATCGCACGCACGCCGGTCTGGCACTGCGTCGACGGGGCCTTACGGGCATTGAGGCTGTCGGTGACGACCGTGATCGTGCCGGTCGCCTTCGTCACGCTCGACTCGGCGGGGACCGCACACGCGCCTCCGGCGGGCGCCGGCGTCGACAGAGCGGACTTCGCGACCCACAGGGAGGTCGATCCGCTCGTCACCCGCGCCCACGAGCCGTAGGTGCCCGTGAGGGTCACCTTGGAGGAGGCCTTGAGCGAGGTCGCGCCGGTGGTGCAGCCGCTGACCGGCGCAGTGCGCCCCGTGGTCGCGGTCGTGACCGTAGCCGGACCCGATGCCGGGAGGACGTCGGCGGCCGCCGGTGCGGTGCACGCCTTGACGAGTGCCGCGGCTCCGCCGGGGTTCTTCGACACCTCGGGGGCGAACCACTGCACGTAGTAGTTGTAGAAGTTGCGGTTGCCGTAGCTCGAGCACGAGTCGCCCTGCGCGTACCCGGCGGCGAGCGCCGCCATGTTGGGGCGGTACGGCGTGTAGATGTACAGGTTCGCCGTGGCCTGGTTCTTGATGAGCACCTTGGAGCTGCCGCACGCACTGTTGGGGTGCCACTTGATCGAGTTCACCTGCCCCTTGCGGTAGCTGTACGACCCGGGGTTCTTCGCGTAGACCTGCTGCTGGCGGGCACCGAGGTAGACCTGGTTGACGAACCCGGCGGATGCCGCGCTGCACGGCGCCGTGTCGGGGCAGTTCATGCCCATCGCGGCGCGGTAGCTCCACTCGGTGGGCTTGGTGGAGGTGACGAGGCCCTGCTCCTTCTGGAGCATCACCAGGATCACTTTCGGGCTGATGTTGCACGCCTTGCCGATGGTGGCGATGATCTCCGAGGCGCGGACCTTCTTCTTCGCCGCGACCGCGTTGCAGTAGGCGTCCTTCGACTTCGACTGCAGGTCGGCGGTGAAGTTCCGCAGGCAGGTCGGCCCTGAGGTCGCCTTGCACGAGGGGACGCGCTTCTCGAGGAACGACTGCGCCTGCGCGGCGGTCATCGATCCTCCGTTGAAGAACTCCGCGTCGCTGATGATGAAGCCGCCGTCGGTGATCGACGAGGGGAGGCGGGGATCGGCCGCCTGAGCCGCCGTCGTGGGGACGACGGCCATGAGGACGCTGAGCGACAGCACGGCCGCCAACACCATCGCCATGCGCCGAAGGGGGTGTCGGGGCACGGAAGATGTGAGGCGCATGTGAACAGTGTTACTGAAGTCACGCTCTGATACCAGTCGAGACGGAAGATGCCTCGTGCGACACGCCGCTGCCACGGCGTTCACAGCCGACGTCAGAGTTCCGCGTGGAGTTGCCAGACGCGCTCCGCCGCGCCCGCCCAGCTGAACGCGCGACCCCGATCGGCTGCCAGGACGGCGAGCCGCTCGACCGTCGACGTGGACGACAGCGTGGCGGCGAGTTCGTCCCCCAGCGAGCCCGGATCGCCGGCGGCGAAGGTCGCCCCGTCGAGCAGAAGCTCTCGGTGGGTCGCACTCTCGGCCGCGACGATCGGGAGACCCAGTCGAAGGGCGTCGAGTGTCCGCCACGGGAACGCACGCGAATCCGCGGGGGCGAGGTATGCGACGGCGCCGGCCATCACGGCGGCGCGGTCGGGCGCTCCGAGGTGACCTCGCACGTGCAGGCGTCGTTCGGGCAATCCGGCCGCAGCGGCGAGCTCGACGATCGCGGGCTCCGCCCCTTCGGGCGCGTCGATGACGACGACGGCGGTGTCCCGTCCGGACCGCACGACCGCCTCGAGCCCCGTCCGGAGCCGATCGGATGCCGCTGCCGAGCCGGCGAGCAGGACGTAGCCGTCGGGGAGGTCCAGCTCGCGGCGACGCCCGACCTCATCCGTGGGGACGCGTAGATCGTCCGAGGGCGCGCCCGCGATCACCCGCAGGCGATCACCGAGCGGGGCGAGCTCGGCCACTCGACGGGCGAGCTCGTGCGTGGGGACCACGACGGCGTCCGCGTGGCGGACAGCTCGGCGCAGCATGGCCCGGGACCAGGCGGCATCCGCTCGCGGAAGCTCGTCGGGGTCGTCCCACGGCCGCACGTCCCAGAGGGTCACGACGGTCTGATCGTGATCGTGGACGCGGTCGTGTCGGACGAGCGGGGCCGCGAGGGTCGCCGAGTGGATGAGCCCGTCACCGGCTCCCGCCCGGAGTCCGCGGCGCCAGAGAGCGGATGCCGCGGCCGATCCCACGGGCAGTCGGTCGGCGGCGGCGACCCCCTGGTCCGCCAGCGTGTCGTCGCCGGCGTCGCTCGGGACGATGGCGCGCACCTCGCACCCGCTGGGGGCTGTGGCGACGAGCCCCGCCGCGAGCTCACGGGAGGCGACGACGAGGTCCGGCCCGGTCGCCGGGGCGGACGGGTCGAACACGACGCGGAGCGTGGTCGTCATCGGTGATCCCTCTCGGCCGTTACGGCGCGGTGCTCGGTGCCGGTGTCGGCGGGTGCAGAAGTCCGTCGGCCATCCCGCGGATCTTCTGCCAGTCCGCGGAGGTGGGGTTGTCGGGGTCGATGTTGACGCCCTTCGGGGTGAGCTCGAGGTCCTGGACCTTCTGATCCTTCGCCTTCGCGCCGAGGTCGACGAGGAACGGCAGCAACGAGTCGGGAATGTCGGTCTGCACGAGGTTCTTGCCCGCCGCGACGATCTCACTGAACCGGGTCACGACGGTCGACGGGGTGGCCTGGGCGAGGATCGCGGTCTGAAGTTCGCGCTGACGGCGCATGCGGTCCCAGTCGCTCGTCGTGTAACGGGAGCGTGCGTACCACTGCGCCGTCTGCCCGTCCATGTGCTGCTTCCCCTTCTCGATCCAGCCCGTCGCCCACTCCTCGGCGGGCTGGTCGTGGTACCGGGGACCCGGCCCCTCGGGAAGGCGTTCCTTGACCGTGATCGTCACTCCGCCGAGCGCGTCGACCAGGTCGGCGAAGCCGTGCATGTCGATGAAGACGTGGTACGGGATCTTGATGCCGAGGATCCCCTCGGCGGCGTCCTTCGTCGCCTCGACGGCTGGGGTGGAGTTCTGCGCCGCGGCATCCGGGTAGAGGCTCTTCCCGCGATCATCGCGGCATGTCTCGACGGCGTTCATGAGCTGGTTGATGCCCGAGGACCATCCGCAGGTCTGCCCCGCGTGCCCCTCGAACCCGTTCGGGTAGAGGTCGTGCATCGGGCCGTCGGAGAACGGCACGTGGCGCAGGTCGCGCGGGATGCCGAAGATCGTGACGGCTCCCGATTCGGCGTTCACGGAGACGACCGAGATGCTGTCGAAGCGCATGGAGTCGCGTCCCTGACCGCTGTCGGCGCCGAGGAGGAGGAAGTTGTAGTAGCCGTCCGACGGGGGGACGCTGGGGCCCGACGCGAAGATCGACAGGCCCGATCGCAGCGGCGCGATCACCGACTGCGCCGTGTACGCGGCTGCGGAAGCGGGCACGAGGGCCAGGACGAGCGCCACGACCGTCGCGGCAGCGCGGGTCCGACCGGGGACACGGGACAGCCGGACGAGGCGGAGCGTGTCGATCGTGAGCACGACCCACAGCGCCGCGTAGACCCAGAGCAGGATCTGCGCTCCGGTGAGCGTCCACGCCGAGGCCACGATCGACGTCAGCAGCGACCGCCACATCAGCCCCAGCAGCACGGCCGCCGCGAGCAGCACCCACATCACGATCGTCGCCACGAGGCCGACGCGACCGAGGCGTCGGCTGCCGGCGAGGGTCTGCGCAGAGCCGGGAAGCAGGAAATTGGACGCCACGAGCCACCACGCGCGCCGCGACATCATCGCGGGCGCCGAGTCGTCGGGGTGACGGAGCGGCCGCTCCTCGACGACGGAGCGTCCGCGCGTCGGAGTCGAGGTCGATCGCGGCGGGCTCATGACGCTCATCCGGGTACCTCCGTCGCGATCCGGCTCACAGGGAGTCCTTGAGTCGTCGGTTCTTCTCCTCGACCTGCGACTCGAGGTCCCGGGCGTAGGCGGCGACGCGGTCGCCGACCTCCGCGTCCGTGGCGCCCAGCAGCCGCACAGCGAGAAGCCCGGCGTTCTTCGCGCCGTTGATGGAGACGGTGGCCACCGGGATGCCCGCGGGCATCTGGACGATGCTGAGAAGCGAGTCCAGGCCGTCGAGTGTTGAGAGCTGCACCGGGACGCCGATCACCGGGAGCGTCGTGACCGAGGCGAGCATGCCGGGTAGGTGAGCGGCGCCGCCCGCACCCGCGATGATGGCCCGCAGACCCCGCTCGCGCGCCTCACGCCCGTAGCGGAGCAGCTTGTCGGGGGTGCGGTGGGCGGAGACGACCTCGACTTCGTGCGCGATGCCGAAGTCCGTCAGGATCTGCGAGGCGTCGGACATGATGCGCCAGTCCGAGTCGGACCCCATCACGACGCCGATCAGAGGGGCGGAGGATGAGTGGAGGGGGCGATTCACTCGACCAGGCTAGGCGGGAGAGCTTGGAGAAGCCCGGAACGGCACGGGTCAATCGAGGAAGTAGGCCGCTGCCGCTCGCGCCTCGTAGACGACGGTGTCGAGATCGTCGCCGGCGACGTTGACGTGCCCCACCTTGCGGCCCGGACGGGGGTCCTTGCCGTAGGTGTGGATCTTGGCGGCAGGATGCGCCTCGAGGGCGGCGGGCAGGCGCTCACCGAGCGTCCCCTCGGCCGGCCCGCCGAGGATGTTAACCATCACGGCGTGCGGCGCGCGCAGCGCGGTGTCGCCCAGGGGCAGATCGAGGACGGCGCGCAGGTGCTGCTCGAACTGGCTCGTCACGGATCCGTCCTGCGTCCAGTGGCCGCTGTTGTGCGGACGCATCGCGAGTTCGTTGACGAGGAGCCGCTCGTCGCCCGTCTGGAAGAGCTCGACCGCGAGCATCCCGGTCACCCCGAGGCCCGTCGCGATCGCCTCGCCGATCTCGGCGGCGACGTCGGCGAGTCGGCCCGCCGAGTGGGGGGCCGGCGCGATCGCCTCGGCGCACACCCCGCCCTCCTGAACGGTCTCGACGACCGGGTAGACGATGAGGTCGCCCGACGGGCGCCGCGCGACCTGCTGGGCGAGCTCACGGCTGAAGGAGACGAGCTCCTCGGCGAGGAGCGCCCCGCCCTCCTCCAGCGCATCCAGCCAATCGGCCGCGTCGGCCGCGTCGGCGACGACGCGCACGCCCTTGCCGTCGTACCCGCCGCGCGGGGTCTTGACGACGGCGCGCCCGCCGTGCTCGGCGATGAAGGCGTCGAGGGATGCGGCATCCGCCACTGCGGCCCACTCGGGCTGCGGCATGCCCAGCTCGGCGAGCTTCGTGCGCATGTCGATCTTGTCCTGCGCGAAGGCGAGCGCATCGGGGCCGGGGTGCACGGCGACGCCGGCGGCGACGAGACCGCGGAGCACGTCCTGCGGCACATGCTCGTGATCGAAGGTGATGACGTCGACGTCCTTCGCGAAGGCGAGGACCGTCTCGAGGTCGCGGTAGTCGCCGACGGCAGAGGCGGCGAGTCCCGCCGACATCCCGGGCTCCTCCGCGAGCACCCGGACATCGATGCCCATCTCCACGGCGGGCGCGATCATCATCCGCGCGAGCTGTCCGCCTCCGACGATTCCGACCTGCAGTGCCATGCCGCTCCTCCTGTCGTCTCCATCCTCGCGCATACCGGTGCCCGGTCGCAGACGGTCAGTCTTCGAGACCCGCGATCGGGATGCTGTGGGAGTCGCGGTGGGCGAGGATCTGGCTGACCTCGACCTGGTCCGACAGCGTCTCGTGCACGAGACGGACCGAGGGGATGTCGATCAGTCGGAGCGGTTCGTCCACGCCGTTGGCGAGGGTCAGCGTGCCGCTCCCCCACATCCGCTGCAACGGACCACGGCGCTCCGAGATCGTGTAGCCCCGGGCGTGCGGGATGTCGGTGCGACGCCGGTTGAGGAGTCCGGCCCGCTCGATGACGCGCCGGGTCGTGACCGTATAGGTGTGGGCGAGCCAGCGGAGGTACGGGAGGACCACGAAGAGGAGGATGACGGCGGATGCGGCGCCCCACAGCATCCAGTCCTCCCACGGTTCGGGGAGGTTCCCGCTCAAGTACCCGGTCGCCCCGGCAGTGGCGATGAGGACGAGCGCGGACCAGGCCAGTCGACGGGCGTGGCGGTGCAGCCGGGCGATGACGAGTTCGGGCGCGGCGGTGCCGGGCGCAGGCGTCCGGGGACGTCCCGGATACGCGGTCGGCTGGCTCACGGCACCATCATGACGCGCCCGGCGCACCGGTCCGCGCCGACGCGCCCGGAGCGCATCGGACGGAGGTCATCGGACGTGCACGACATCGCCTGCGGAGACGACGTGCGTCACGCCGGCGGCCTCGACGACGAGGCGCCCCTCGTCGTCGATCCGCTGCGCCGTGCCGATGAGGGTCGAGCCGTCCGGGAGCGAGACCGAGACGTCCGAGCCGAGCGTGGTGCACACCTCGCGCACCGCCTGCATCGCGGCATCCGCGACCGTCCCCCCGACGGCGAGCGCCGCGACGGCGTCGCGGAGGCCCGTCAGGTAGTCGGCCAGCAGGCGATCCTCGTCGGCCGTGCGGGCGAGGGCGGCGAAGGACGTCGCGGTGGGGACGGGGAGCTCGGCGGCGGTCATCCGCGTGTTGACACCCGCACCCACGACGACCGTGTGGGGGTCTCCGGGCATGACCTCGGCGAGGATGCCGCAGATCTTGAGCCCTCCGACGAGGACGTCGTTCGGCCACTTCAGTCCGACCTCGCGGCCCTCCAACTGGTCGCGGACGGCGGAGGTCATGGCCGCGCCCGCCACGAGCGGGATCCATCCGCGGGCGGACGTCGGAACCGCCTCGACGCGGAGGAGCACCGAGACGGCGAGCGCGGAGTCCGGCGGGGTCACCCAGGTGCGGTCGAGGCGACCGCGTCCCGCGCGCTGATCACGGGTGAGGACGACCGAGAGGTGGGGATGCCCCTCGGGATCGTCGAACGCATCGGTCAGGAGCTTCTTGTTCGTCGAGTCGACGCTCGGGGCGATGTGGAGGCGCGGGCTGACCGCGGCGGCGCGGGGGTAACCGTTCTCGGGGATCGACATGCCGCCACCCTAGAGCGCGGCGACGGTCAGGCCCCGCGGGTTGACAGGCGGGGCCTGAGGGATGCCACAGCGGATCCGCCGTGCCGTTGTCGCCGGTATCCAACGCCGCCGCGGGCGCGCTCGCTAGGGTGGAACCCGTGACCGATCAGCCCGACCTGTTCACGACCGCCGGCAAGATCGCCGACCTGCGTGCACGCTATGAAGAAGCCGTCGTCTCCGCCGAGGAGACCGCCCGCACCAAGCAGGGCGCGAAGGGGAAGCTCACCGCCCGCCAGCGGATCGAGCTGCTCGTCGACCCCGGTTCGTTCGTCGAGCTCGACGAATACGTGCGGCACCGCACCACCGCGTTCGGCATGGACCGCTCCCGCCCCTACGGCGACTCGGTCGTGACCGGCACGGGCACGATCCACGGTCGCACCGTCGCGGTGTACTCGCAGGACTTCACGACCTTCGGCGGCTCTCTCGGCGAGGTCGCCGGCGAGAAGATCATCAAGGTCATGGAGCTGGCGCTGCGCAGCGGCATCCCGATCATCGGCATCCTGGACTCGGGCGGCGCCCGCATCCAGGAGGGTGTGGTCGCCCTCGGCAAGTACGGCGAGATCTTCCGCCTGAACACCGCGGCGTCGGGCGTCATCCCGCAGATCTCCCTCATCATGGGCCCGGCCGCCGGCGGCGCCGTCTACTCCCCCGCCCTCACCGACTTCGTCATCATGGTCGACAAGACCAGCCAGATGTTCGTCACCGGCCCCGACGTCATCAAGACCGTCACCGGCGAGGACGTCGGCATGGAGGAGCTCGGCGGTGCGCACACGCACAACACCCGCTCGGGAGTCGCCCACTACCTCGCCGAGGACGAGGACGACGCGATCGATTACGCGCGCACCCTCATCGGCTACCTGCCCGACAACAACATGTCGGATGCCCCCGGTTACGAATCGGGCTTCGAGTTCGAGACCACCGACTCCGACCGGGTGCTGAACACGGTCATCCCGGATTCGGCGAACCAGCCGTACGACATCCACGAGGTCATCTCGCACATCGTCGACGCCGGCGACTTCCTCGAGGTGCAGCCCCTGTTCGCCCCGAACATCGTCATCGGCTTCGGTCGCATCGAGGGACGGACGGTCGGCATCATCGCCAACCAGCCGTCGCAGATGGCCGGCACGCTGAACATCGACGCGGGCGAGAAGGCCAGCCGGTTCGTGCGCTTCTGCGACGCGTTCTCGATCCCGATCCTCACCCTCGTCGACGTCCCCGGCTACCTGCCCGGAACCGACCAGGAGTGGACCGGCGTCATCCGCCGCGGGGCGAAGCTGCTCTACGCCTACGCCGAGGCGACCGTCCCCCTCGTGACGGTGATCCTCCGGAAGGCCTACGGCGGCGCCTACATCGTCATGGGGTCCAAGCAGCTCGGTGCGGACATCAACCTCGCCTGGCCCACGGCGGAGATCGCCGTCATGGGCGGCCAGGGCGCGGTCAACATCCTCTACCGCGGCGAGATCAAGCGCGCGGAAGAGGCCGGCGAGGACGTCGCCGCCGTCCGCACCCGCCTCGCGAACGAGTACACCTACAACGTCGCCTCGCCGTTCCTCGCCGCCGAGCGCGGCGAACTCGACGGCATCATCGAGCCGGCGCAGACCCGCGTCGCCGTCGCGAAGGCGCTCCGCGCCCTCCGCGGCAAGCGCGCGAGCCAGCCGGCCAAGAAGCACGGGAACATCCCGCTGTGAGCCTGCCGGACGACGCCGCGACCGCCGCGCCCCTGCAGGTGCGGCGCGGAGACGCGAGCCCCGAGGAACTCGCCGCGGTGATCGCCGTCGTCAGCGAGTCGCTCGCCCGCGAGGAGCAGACGGCCGTCGTGGACGAACCGACCGTCTCGGCATGGCAGGTGTCGGCTCGCGGCGTCCGAAGCGGCCTCCGCCGCGACGTGCCCTGGGGTCGCTGGGCGGGCTGAGCGGCTGCGGCCGGCTTTGTCCCCCAAAGTACCTACAGACACGCTTTTCGCGACCAGGAAGACTAATACCGCTGGAACGCTTCTGCGTTCTGTCGATCCGTATCCCTCAGAGCGCGGATCGGCATGTGCGGGTCGGTTTTCGGGTAACCACCTGCATGGCGAGGGGCGGGCGGCTTCGCCGCCCCTCGCCTCTTCCCTCACCGGGATATCGGCGCGTCAGCGCATGACTCCGCGTCGCGCGTCAGCGCTCGATGGGCGAACGCGGGTGGGCGATCTCGTGCCAGAGGTCGACGACCTCGTCCCCGTCGGGATCGTCGCGACGACGCGAGCGGCCGACGACCGTGACCGCCACGCGCGGGTGCGGTGACGTGCGGATGTAGATGCGCTCCGACGACGCACCCTTGAGCGCCTCGGCCAGGTCGGCGCGGATGCGGTCGAGCGCGCCCGGGGACACGGCATCCAGCCCGCCCTCGTCGAGCACCGTCACGGTGCTGCCGCGCAGACGCGCCTCCTGGAGCCGCCCCCGGACCGCCTCGTCGAGAAGGCGGGGACCGCGGAGTTCGTCTCGGAGCGATCCCTCGGCCAGGCGCGCGCGTTCGCGCTCCTCCGGCTCGAGGTCGCCTTCGGATTCGATCGTGCGGATGAGGAGCGGCCCCGCGACGGCGAGGGCCTGCTGCACCCGGACACGGCGCTCACGGCGCCTGCCCTCCTGGCTCGCGAGCCACTCGAAGGAACGGCGTTGGATGCCGGTGAGTTCGGCGGTGTCGACCGCCGCCCGATCGACGAGTGCCGTCAGCAGCTGCGCGGCGACGACCCAGACGGCCGCCCCCACGAGGCCCAGCGCGAGCGAGGCGAGGACGCCGATCCACAGCGACGAGGACACGCCGAGGAGCACGACGCCGATCCAGGCGATGAGGGGTCGCCGGCGCACGGTGACGATCGTGAGCAGCGCACCGATGCCGCCGAGACTCCAGGTGGCGAACGGCTCCTGGCGTGCGTTCTCGGCGACGGCCGACCACGTCGCGAGCGGGACGAGGACCGTCGTGGCGAGAACCAGTGCACACAGCCACAGCGGGAGTCCGCCCACGCGCGGCGCGGCACCGCCGGGGGCGGGCTCCACCTGCGGCGCGTCACCGCCCGGCCGTGGGGTGAACCCCCAGAACACGCAGAGCCACGTGGTCACGAGGTACAGCGACAGGGCTGCGATGAACAGGGCGGGCTGCGGCACCGGCGCCGTCCACACGAGCCCGCCCACCGCCAGGTAGGCGGTGAAGACGACCGCCACGATCGACAATCCGGTCTGGACGCGCACGTTCATCGCGTGTACTCCCATCGCAGCTCGACCGCGGTGCCCCGGCGGGTGCTGCGCACGCGCGCCTGCCCTCCGACGGCGGCGACGCGAGCGACGATCGACCCGCTGATCCCGAGGCGATCCTCGGGCACCGCCTGCACGTCGAACCCGTCGCCGGCATCGACGATCCGCACGACGACGCGGCGGTCGTCCGCCGTCACTTCGGCGTGAAGGCCGGCGCCGCCCGCGTGCTCGATCGCGTTGACGACGGCCTGCGCCGCGGCCAGAGCGAGGGCGCGCGCGACACGACCGGGGAGCGGCTGCGCGCGTTGGTCGACCGCGATCCGCACGTCGATGTCGACGTCGTGCTCGGCGGCGGCGGCGCGGATCCCATCGACGATGAACGTCGGCTCGACGGGTTCGTCGGGCCCCTCTTCGGCCTCGCGATCGGCGTTCGCCAGCCTCGTGAGGGCGTCTCGCGCCATCCCGACGGCCAGGTCGCGCTCGCGGGGGGTCGAGGCACGCTCGGCGGCGATGAGGGCGGCCAGCACGCTGTCGTGCATGAGAGCGGCGACGGAGATCCGTTCCTGCTCGACGGCGTCGGCCGCCGCCGCCGCGGCGTAGGAGCGGACGGCATCCTCGCGGGTGCGATCCAACCGCTCCGCCAGCAGCCGCAGCATCCAGCCGATCATGATCATGACGACGGCGAGGATGATGGCGTACACGACCTGACGCGACACCTGGATGACGCTCGTGACGTCGGCGCCGATCTGGATCAGCCGCACGACGCCGTAGAGCACCGGCACCAGCGCGCACCAAAGGTACTGCAGCAGCAGCGGGAACGCCAGGGCCGTCGCCACGGTGGCCACGTTCAGCAGGTACCAGATCCACGGTTCGGCGGTGGCGGATGCCTCGCGGCCCGCCGTCGCGATCGGCCAGCAGATCAGCACGAGGGGGAAGATGATCGCGAACGCCGCGGCGAGCGGCCGGTAGAACCGCCCCGCGACACCGGCGGCGATCATGAGCACGAGGGGTCCGAACGTGACGAACGTGAGGACCAGGTTCCAGCCGTGGTCCTCCTGGGTCGACCCGATCGCGTGGAACAGCGACTGGAGCCCGAGCACCGCGCACCCGACGGCGATGACGAACGCGAGGATGCGCTCGACGCGCTCGCGGGAGAAGAAGGTCGAATCGGGCGGGATCGTCAGCATCCCGGTCGTCGCGACCTCAGCTGCCACCGGAGTCCTCGTCGACCAGGCCGTCCTCCATCGCTCTGCGGAGCAGATCCACCTTCGTCGGGGCGGGACGGCCCACCTCGACGTACTTGACCCGCACGCGGGTGATGTTCTCCTTCGCCGTCGAATAGGCGACCCCGAGCCGTTCCGCGACGGACTTGAGCGGCAGACCCGCGGCGTAGAGACGCAACACGTCGCGCTCGCGTGACGACAGCTGCGCATCGGCGAACGCCCGGTCGCCGTCGATCGCCGACGCCCATTCGACGTTGTCGAGCGACTCGCCACGGGCGACCGTGTCGACGGCGGAGATGACCTCGTCGATCCGGGAAGCCTTGCTCACCACGCCGGCGGCCCCGGCGACCAGCGCCTCGCGCACCGCGGCGGGGCGGTCGGCCACGCTGTGGATGATGACCGGTGACCCGTCGTGGACGAGGCGCCTGACGTTCTCGGTCACGGTGGCCCCGTCGCCGAGGGTGAGATCGAGCACGACGACATCGGCGGGATGCTGCTGCGTGAGGGTCCGCCAGTCGAGGTATGCCGCGACGCTCTCTCCGGAGAAGACGACGCGCATCGTCTCCGTACGACTGCAGGCGGCCTCGAGGCCGAGTCGCACGGATTCGTGGTCGTCGATCAAGGCGACGCGGATCATGCGCTCACCCTATCCGTCAGCGCGTCAGCACGACGATCGCCTCGACGTGATGCGAGTGCGGGAACAGATCGAAGGCCCGCACCGACGGCGTCGTGTAGCCGTGCTCAGCGAAGGTGCCGAGGTCTCGGGCGAGCGCGACCGGGTCGCAGGCGACGTAGACGATCCGCTCCGGCGAGAGGGCCACGAGCCGTTCGACGACGTCCTTTCCCGCGCCGGCGCGCGGCGGGTCGAGGACGACGGTGCCACGCGCGAGACGTGCGCGCTGGGCGGGCGTGGCGGTGTCGACGAGGTGGCCGAGCCAGCGGTCCACCCGCGCGGTCTCGGCGCGCGCGCCGATCCACGCCGCCAGGTTCTCGCCCGCGTGCTCGGTCGCCCGCGAATCGGATTCGACCGAGGTGATCCGGGTGCCGGGGCCGCCCGCATCCGCGACGGATGCCGCGAGGAGCCCGACGCCGCCGTAAAGGTCGAGGTGCCAACCCTCCGGATCCACCGATCCCGCCACGGCATCGGCGACCGCGTCATGCAGGGTTCCCGCGGCGAGGCGATGGACCTGCCAGAAACCACCGGCATCCACCTGGAACTCGCGATCGCCGACCGTCTCGACCACGACCTCGCGGGCCGCGGGGTCGACGGGCCCGGGGCGGCGCGAACGGGTCGACTCGGGCCGGGAGATGACACGCACGCGGCCGTCCGCCGGCTGGACGAGGTCGAGCCGGCCGGGCGAGCCTCCCTGGCGCCTCGCCATGGCGCGGGTGATGCCGGGGGTCGCCAGCGGAAGCTCCTCGACCGGGATGACGCGGTGGCTGCGCGCGGCGAAGGGTCCGATTCGGCCGTCCTCGTCGACGTGCAGGCTCACCCGCGTGCGCCACCCGGTGCCGTCGGAAGACTCCTCGACGACGCGGTCGCCCTTCATCTGCGCCGTCGGCGGCTCGATGGTGACGGGCGCCGAGGAGCCCGCGAAGCGCGCGAGGGCGTCGCGGAGGACCTCGGTCTTCAGCTCGCGCTGGTGGCCGAGAGCGATGTGACCGAAGTCCGCTCCGCCGGGGCGATCCTCGGGCGCCGTCGCGACATCGGCGGGCGTCCACACGTGGGGGCGCCGGTGCGGGGAGGCATCCAGGACCTCGACGGTGTCGCCCCGCCAGAACGACGACTTCTTCGTGTCGGTGAGGGCGACGCGCACGCGTTCTCCGGGAATCGCGTCCGAGACGAAGACGACCCGGTTCTCGTGGCGGGCGACGAAGACGCCGCCGTGCGCGACGGCCGTGATGTCGAGGTCGAGGAGGTCTCCGGGTTGCATCCTCCGATGCTGTCACACCGCTCGCGGCTAGCGTGGTCCGCATGCGCGTCTGCCTCGCCTCCACCTCCCCCGCCCGCCTCATGCTCCTGCGCCAGGTAGGCATCGAACCCGCGACGCGGGCGCCGCAGGTGGACGAGGAAGCGGTGATCGCGACGACCGAGGCGGCGGAGGGCCGGACCCTGCCCCCCGAGGAGCACGTCCTCCTGCTCGCGCGGCGCAAGTCCGCCGACGTCGCGCAGACGCTCGCTGCCGAGGGGTTCGAGGGGCTCGTCATCGGGGGCGACTCGATGTTCGAGCTCGACGGCGAGATCCTCGGCAAGCCGTACACGCCCGAGGCGGCGCGCGCCCGCTGGCAGTCGATGCGCGGACGCACCGGCGTCCTGCACTCGGGACACAGCGTGTTCCTCGTCGGTCCGGAAGGCGCCCTGACCGAGGCGTTCGGGGTGGCCGCGGCATCCGTCTCGTTCGCGGCGGATGTGACGGATGCCGAGATCGACGCGTACGTGGCGACGGGGGAACCCCTGCTGGTGGCCGGTGCCTTCACGGTCGACAGCCTGGGCGGAGCCTTCATCGAGCGCGTCGAAGGAGACCCGTCGACTGTCGTCGGGATGTCGCTGTCGACGCTGCGGCGGCTGGTGCGCGAGCTCGGCGTGGAGTGGACGACGCTGTGGAACACGGCGGGGACAACCCCGGCGTCGCGGAACACGGCGGGGACAACCCCGGGCGTAGTGGACTCCGCCACATGAATCCCGCATGACTTTGTGCGAGTGATCCAAAGAGTCCGGCAGTCACGTGGGTAGGCTCGAAGCCATGCCTGAGAGCGTGAACACTGGAATCTCGAAAGTGCTGATCGCCAATCGTGGCGAGATCGCGGTGCGCATCATCCGCGCCGCACGTGACTCGGGGAAGGCCTCGGTGGCGGTCTACGCCGACCAGGACCGCGACGCGATGCACGCGCGCCTCGCCGACGAGGCCTACGCCCTCGGCGGAGCGACGAGCGCAGAGACGTACCTCTCGATCGAGAAGATCCTCTCGGTCGCCCGCCGCTCCGGCGCCGACGCCGTCCACCCCGGCTACGGCTTCCTGGCCGAGAACGCGGAATTCGCGCGCGCCGTCATCGGTGCGGGCCTCATCTGGATCGGACCGTCGCCCGAGGCGATCGAGGCACTCGGCGACAAGGTCACGGCCCGCCACGTGGCCGAGAAGGTCGGTGCTCCCCTCGCTCCCGGCACGCCCGGCCCCGTCTCCGGTGCGGACGAGGTCGTCGCCTTCGCCCGCGAGTTCGGCATGCCCATCGCCATCAAGGCGGCCTACGGCGGCGGCGGCCGCGGCCTCAAGGTCGCCCGCGAGTTCGACGAGGTCGAGGAACTGTTCGAGTCGGCGACGCGTGAGGCGATCACCGCGTTCGGACGCGGCGAGTGCTTCGTCGAGAAGTACCTCGACAAGCCGCGTCACGTCGAGACGCAGTGCCTGGCGGATGCCGAGGGCAACGTCGTCGTGGTCTCGACGCGCGACTGCTCGCTCCAGCGCCGCCACCAGAAGCTCGTCGAAGAGGCCCCCGCACCCTTCCTCACGGCGGAGCAGAACGAGATCCTCTACTCGGCGTCGAAGGCCATCCTCAAGGAGGTCGGCTACGTCGGCGCGGGAACGTGCGAGTTCCTCATCGGCGCCGACGGCACCATCTCGTTCCTCGAGGTCAACACGCGCCTGCAGGTCGAGCACCCGGTCTCCGAAGAGGTGACCGGGATCGACCTCGTGCGCGAGCAGTTCCGGATCGCCGAAGGCGGCACGCTCGACTACGCCGACCCCGAGCCGGTCGGCCACTCGATCGAGTTCCGCATCAACGGTGAGGACCCGGGCCGCGGCTTCCTGCCCGCCCCCGGCGACATCCACGTCTTCAAGACGTTCGGCGGCCCCGGTGTGCGTCTGGACTCCGGTGTCACCGCCGGCGACAGCGTCTCGGGTGCGTTCGACTCGCTGCTCGGCAAGCTCATCGTCACGGGCCGCACCCGCGAAGAGGCGCTGGAGCGCTCGCGTCGCGCCCTCGACGAGTTCGAGGTCGCCGGGATGCCGACGGTGCTGCCGTTCCACCGCAAGGTCGTGCGCGACCGCGCCTTCACCGGTGAGGACGGCACGTTCGGCGTCTTCACGCGCTGGATCGAGACCGAGTTCGACAACGACATCCCCGCCTGGGACGGCGAGGCAGGACCCTCGGCCGAGCCGGAGGGCCGCCACACGGTCGTCGTGGAGGTCTCGGGCAAGCGTCTCGAGGTCAGCCTCCCCGACCGCCTCTCCCACGCCCCTGCCGCGGTCGGACGCCCCGTCGCCGTGCCCCCGTCGCGGCGCTCGCACGCGTCGTCCGCCGTCTCAGGCGCGAGCGGTGACGCCGTCGCGTCCCCCATGCAGGCGACCGTCGTGAAGATCGCCGTCGAGGAGGGGCAGCAGGTCGTCAAGGGCGATCTCGTCGTCGTCCTCGAGGCCATGAAGATGGAGCAGCCCATCCAGGCGCACAAGGACGGCGTCGTCGGCGCGATCAATGCTCAGGCAGGTGCGACCGTCTCGGCGGGGCACCAGCTGCTCACCATCTCCTGACGGAGTGAGCCCTCGAGGGCCGGAGGCGACCCGATCGGGCCCGCCTCCGGCCCTCAGCTGTAGGTGTCCTCGTCGCGGGCGACCTGGTGCATCGCACGCGTCGCGTCGGTGATGCTGCCGGCCAGCGAGGGGAACACCGCGAAGACACGGGAGAGCTGGTCGACCGTGAGCCGCCGCTCGACGGCGATCGCGATCGGGTAGATCAGCTCGGAGGCGCGCGGAGCGACGATGACACCGCCGATGACGGTCCCCGATCCCTCGCGCGCGATGATCTTCACGAAGCCGTCCTTGACGCCCATCATCTTCGCCCTGGCGTTGGCCGCGAGCGGGAGCTTGTACACGGTGCCGTTGACGGCGCCCGACTCGATGTCGCGCTCCTGGCTACCGACGGTCGCGATCTCGGGTGCGGTGAAGATGTTGGCGGTGACGCGCTCCTTCTTGAGCGGGATGACGGTGTCGCCGAGCGCGTGGAAGACCGCCATCCGCCCCTGCATGGCCGCGACCGAGGCGAGCGGCAGGAACGTCGTGCAGTCGCCGGCTGCGTAGATGTTGGGCACCGAGGTCCGCGCGACGCGGTTGACCTGGATGTGGCCGGAGCCGGTGAGCTGGACCCCGGCATCCTCCAGTCCGATGCCTGCCGTGTTCGGGATCGATCCGACCGCCATGAGGCAGTGGCTCCCCTCGACGGTGCGGCCGTCCGAGAGGGTCGCGACGACGCCGTCCTTCGTGCGCTCGACCTTCTCGGCGCGCGACTTGGAGAGCACCTCCATGCCGCCCCGGGTGAACACCTTCTCGATGACCGCGGCGGCGTCGGAGTCCTCACCCGGGAGGACCTGATCGCGGCTCGAGATCAGCGTGACCTTCGAGCCGAGGTTCATGTACGCGCCGGCGAACTCGGCTCCCGTGACGCCGGACCCGACGACGATGAGGTGCTCGGGAAGGCTCGTCATGTTGTAGAGCTGCGTCCACGTGAGGATGCGCTCCCCGTCGGGCTTGGCGCTGTCGAGCTCGCGGGGCGACGCGCCGACCGAGACGACGAGGGTGTCGGCCTCGACGCGGTCGAAGTCGGTGCCGCCGGGACCGGTCGAGACGACGACGGCGTGCGTGCCGTCGAGGCGGCCGTGGCCCGAGATGATGCGGACGCCCGCGTCCACGAGCTGGGCCCGCTGATCGTCGGACTGCTGGCGGGCGAGGGAGAGGAGTCGCTTGTTGACGGCGCCCAGGTTGATGGCGATCTCGGGCTTGAGCGGCTTGCCGCTGTCGCCGCGGGCGAACAGCTGCACGCCGAGATCCGACGCGCCGCGGATCGCGACGGCGGCGTCCGCCGTGGCGATGAGGGTCTTGGACGGGACGACGTCGGTGATGACGGCGGACCCGCCGATGCCCGCGCGCTCGACGAGCGTCACCTCGGCTCCCAGCTGGGCCGCTGCGAGAGCCGCCTCGTATCCGCCGGGGCCGCCACCGATGATCGCGACACTCTGGGTGGTCTCGAAGCTCACAGACATGTGGATCATTCTTTCAGGCTGACGGGGGTTCGTGCGCCGCGCCGCGGAACGCATCGTGTGGCCGAGCGCGTCGGCGCTTCCTAGAGTGGGAGCATGCACGAGGAGACCCACCCGCTCGACGATCCCGCCATCGACCCGTTCGAGGTCGCTGACACCGCCGCCGCCGACATCGCACGCCTCACCGGTGTGGAACGCCATGACATCGCCCTGACCCTGGGCAGCGGATGGGGGAAGGCCGCCGAGCTCATCGGCGAGACGACCGCGACGCTCGACGCGACGGAGGTCACCGGCTTCAGCAAGCCCGCCCTCGCCGGGCACGTCGGGTCGATCCGCAGCATCCTGACACCCGACGGCAAGCGCGTCCTCGTCATCGGAGCGCGCACCCACTACTACGAGAACCACGGCGTCCGCCGCGTCGTCCACAGCGTGCGGACCGCCGCCGCGACCGGCGCGAAGATCATGGTCCTCACCAACGGCGCCGGCGGGATCAAGACGTCGTGGACGCCGGGACAGCCCGTCCTCATCAGCGACCACATCAACCTCACCGCGGACTCGCCGCTCGAAGGCGCGACCTTCATCGACCTGACCGACCTCTACTCGTCGCGCCTGCGCGATCTCGCGCGCACGATCGATCCGAGCCTCGACGAGGGCGTCTACTGCCAATTCCGCGGGCCGCACTACGAGACCCCGGCCGAGGTCCAGATGGCGAAGGCCATCGGCGGCCACATCGTCGGGATGTCCACGGCCCTCGAGGCGATCGCCGCCCGCCAGGCGGGCATGGAGATCCTCGGCTTCTCGCTCATCACGAACCTGGCCGCCGGCATCCAGTCGACCCCGCTCAGCCACCAGGAGGTCCTCGAGGCCGGGCGCGACGCCGAGCCCGTCATCTCGGATCTGCTGGCCCGCGTGATCGGCGTCCTGTGAGCGAGGGCGTGCTCGAGACCGCCCGTGAGTGGCTCGCGCAGGACCCGGATGAGGCGACCCGGGCGGAGCTCTCCGACCTGATTTCGCGCGCCGAAGGGGGCGACTCCGCCGCGACAGCCGACCTGCACGACCGCTTCGACACCCGCCTCGCCTTCGGCACCGCGGGCCTTCGCGGGGCGCTCGGTGCGGGCTCGAACCGCATGAACCGCGTGCTCGTGAGCCAGGCGGCCGCCGGCTTCGCGGCATACCTCCGTGACCGTGCCGGCGCCGAGACGCCGTCGATCGTCATCGGTTACGACGGACGTCGAAACTCCGACGTGTTCGCCCGCGACAGCGCCGAGATCTTCGCCGGTGCAGGGCTCCGCGCGATCCTCCTCCCCCGCCTCCTGCCGACGCCCGTCCTCGCCTTCGCGGTGCGCCACCTCGGCGCCTCGGCCGGCGTCATGGTCACGGCATCCCACAACCCGCCGGACGACAACGGCTACAAGGTCTACCTCGGCGGTGACGACGACGGCGCGCAGATCGTGTCGCCGGCGGATGCCGAGATCGCGGCGCGCATCGACGAGGTCGCGGCGCGCGCGGACCTCGGATCGATCCCGCGCTCGGACGACTACGAGATCGCCGATGAATCCGTCGTCGAGGCGTACGTCACCGCGACCGCCGTCGTCGCCCCCGCCCCGGCGGGTGCGGCGGGACTCAACTGGGTGTACACGGCGATGCACGGCGTCGGATACGAGACGCTCGCTCGCGTCCTCGAGACCGCCGGTTACCCCGCGCCGACGGTCGTGGCGGCGCAGATCGAGCCGGACGGCCGCTTCCCGACCGTCGCGTTCCCGAATCCCGAAGAGCCCGGCGCGATGGACCTCGCGTTCGAGACCGCCCGGGGCGCGGACGCGGAGCTGATCATCGCGAACGATCCCGACGCCGACCGGCTCGCCGTCGCGATCCCGGATGCCGCGGCCCCCGGCGGCTGGCACCGGTTGACCGGCAACGAAGTGGGGCTGCTGCTCGGCTGGCGTGCCGCCCGCACGGCCACCTCGGGAACCCTCGCGTGCTCGCTCGTCTCGTCGCCCGGTCTGCAGACGATCGCCGAGCACTACGGCCTCGACTTCACGGCGACCCTCACCGGATTCAAGTGGATCTCCCGTGCCCCGGGCCTCGTCTACGGCTTCGAGGAGGCGCTCGGCTACCTCGTCAACCCGGGCACGGTCCGCGACAAGGACGGCATCTCGGCGACGGTCGCGATCCTCGGCCTCGTCGCGGAGGCCCGCGAGGAGGGCAGGACGCTCGGCGACCTGCTCGACGAGTCCGCGGCGACCTTCGGACATTTCGCGAGCGGCCAGGTCTCGCTCCGTGTCGACGACGTCTCGGTGATCGGCCGGATCATGACGGCCCTGCGCGCGGCGCCCCCGGCATCCATCGGCTCGGTCGCCGTGGAGCGCATGGAGGACCTGCTCACGGCGCCCGAGGGCTCGCCGCGCGGCGACGTCCTGCGCCTCTGGCTCGAGGACGGGTCGCGCGTCATCGTGCGCCCGAGCGGCACCGAGCCGAAGCTGAAGGCCTACCTCGACGTACGCGGCGAGTCCGCCGAGGATGCCGCTGCGCGCCTGAGCGGGGTCGACGCCGGTGTGCGCGCCGTGCTGGATGCGGCGCAGGCATGACGACCGCACTGACCGAACCGGTCACCCTCCGACACGGCCGGGTCGAGCTCGTGCCGCTCGACCCCTCGCACGCGGATGCGCTGGCATCGGCACGCGACGGGCTCGAGTACGCCTGGTACACGGCGATCCCGGCATCCGTCCCCGATGAGATCACGCGGCGCCTCGCCGAGCGGGACGCGGGCCGGATGAATCCCTTCACGGTCGTCGTCGACGGTCGCCCGCAGGGCATGACGACGTTCTGCGACATCGACGCCGAGAACCGGCGCGTCGAGATCGGATACACGTGGCTGTCACGCGACGTGCAGCGCACCGAGGTGAACACGACGGCGAAGCGGCTGCTGCTCGGCCACGCGTTCGAGGCGTGCGACGCGATCGCGGTCGAGTTCCGGACCTCGTGGCACAACCGGCAGTCCCGAGCGGCGATCGAACGGCTCGGCGCCCGTCAGGACGGCGTGCTCCGCAACCACCGCATCGGACCGGGTGGGACGATGCGCGACACCGTGGTGTACTCGATCCTCCCCCACGAGTGGCCGGGTGTCCGGATGGGACTCGACGCGCGCCTCGTGGGCTGATCAGCCGTCGACGACCGCGACGAGCTCGTCGAGGAAGCCGGCGAAGCTCGTGCCGCGGCGGAGGATCCGCTGCACGCTGTCGCGCTCGCTGAACACCTCGACGAATTGCTCGAACACCGTCTGGAACGCCTCGCGGTCCGACTCCGAGAACGCCACCATCGCGACGACCTGCACTCGCCCGTCGCCCCAGCGGATCGACGGGTCGGCGAGGCCCACGGCGATCGCCGTCCGCGTCGCGGTCATGCCGATCGCGTGCGGGACGGCGAGCGCATCGGTGAACGCGGTCGACGAGATGCGCTCCCGCTCGAGCGTGCGATCGACGTAGTCCTCGGTGATGACACCCTGGGCGGCCAGGAGCCCGCCGAGACCGCGGATGACCGTCTCCTCGTCGGCGTCGGCGGGCAGCCGTGAGACGAACGCATCGGGCGAGAAATAGCGCTCGAGCTCGGCGCGGAGCCCCGCGAGGCGTCGCGCCCGGCGGGCACGTGCCGCGGCCTGCTGCACGCGCTCGACGTCGGGCTCGGTGAGGAACGGCTGGATCCGCACGAGCCGGTCGGAGGGCGTGGGGGGATCGATCGTGGTCAGCACCAGGTCGGTGTCGAGCCCTGACCAATCGGGATCGACGCGCGTCTCGACCGCGACGACCTCGATCTCGCGACCGAGGGCGCGATCGATGCTCGTGCGCAGCAGCTCGTGCATCTCGTAGTAGCCCGGGCAGACGAGCGTCGCCGTCAGCAGACGAGCGGACTGACGCGAGCGCTCCAGTCGGCCGCCGACGTGCATCGCGATGTACGCGATCTCGTCCTCGTGGAGCGGCGCGCCGACGACGACGCGGAGCTGCTCGGCCATGAAGACCGCCACGTCGAAGATCATCGGGTAGCTCGACTTCAGCGACCGGGTGAGGGCGTTGCGCGACCACGCCCGATCCTGGGCGCGCTGCCGCAGGTTCTGGACGTGCAACGCGAGCCTCAGGATGAAATCGTCGTGGTCGATGTCGACGAGGAACTCGGATGCCGCTCGCGCGACGACCGCTCGCACGGCCTCCTCGACGTCGGCATCCAGTCGGTCTCGGATGACCGCGTCGGGCTCCGCGGCACCCGGAGCGACGACGCGGGTCTGCACGAGCGCGGCCAGGTGGTCCCGGTCGCCGTCGCCGAGGTGGACGCCCAAGTGGGTCACGGCGAGCCGATCGAGCAGATCGGCGATCTCGCCGCGCGCCGCCGAGTCCCCGACCGGCTCGCCGTCGAGCCCGCGGCCGCGACCGACGCGGTCGGCGGCGATCGCGATGTGCATCATCACGTCGCCGATGCCGAACTCGTTCACGAGGTAGCCGAGTTCCCCGAGACCGTCGACCAGCTCGGCTTTGAACGCACCCAGGGCGGAGGTCTCGGCGGTGCTCTCGCCGAGGGCACGTCGGAGTGCCCGCAGATCGAAGGCGCCCTGCTCCATCTCGTCGTGGACGAGACGGCTGAGCAACCGGCGTTGGGCCATCTCGGTCCCCGACAGCCGCACGCGTTCGGCGGACCGTTCCAGCGTGAGCTGCGTGCCGCTCAGGAGCGCGCGCACCCGGCCGAGGTCCGCCTCGAGCGTCGCTTCGCTCACGTGGAAGTGCTGCGCCGCGTCGTAGACGTCGATTCCCGCGGGCGCGTCGAGCAGGTCGCGGACGAGTCGGTGCAGGCGATCCCGCGGTGTCTCCTCTGCGACCGTCCGCAGCGCCCCTGGGGCTCCGGGCCCCGGGCGGTAACCGGAAGGACCCGACTCGATCGCGTCGCCGCCGGGGACGCGGGCGTTGAGCGCCGCGACGTAGGAGCGGATGCTGCGGGGCGTGACCCCCACGACGTCGGCGAGCTCGCCGGCCGTCCGCCACGCGGCATCCCGGATCAGGAGCGCCATGACCTGGTCCTGTCTCGCCCGGCTCACCCGTCCAGTCAACCACCTGTGCGACCAGGGGGTTTCCTCCCCCGCGGAAGAACGGCTGGTTGTCGCTTCCTGTGAGTCGGATGAGAATGGCGGAGAGACAAGGAGGCGGATCGATGAAGATCCTCGTCGTCTGCGGCGCCGGTGCGTCGAGCACGTTCGTCGCCCAGCGTCTGCGGCACGCCGCACAGCGCGAAGGCAGGGACCTGTTCGTCCGCGCCGGAGTGCCCGGCATGGTCGCCACGGAGGCCGACGCCGGCGACGTGGTGCTCGTGGGTCCGCACCTCGCCTCCGCCCTCCCCGACATCGAACGGGATGCCGCCACCCGACAGGCGCGCACCGTGCTGCTGCCGGAGGACGTCTTCGACGACCGTGACGGAATCCGCACGCTCGCCCTGGTGAACGCCGCGACAGCGGCAGACCGCAGTGAAAGGACCCCGCGATGAGCGCACCGGCCAGCCGGACCGTGAGGATCGGCTCCTCCAACGGCCTGCACGCCCGCCCCGCGAAGATGTTCGCGCGGGCCGCGAAGGATTCCGGCATCCCCGTCACGATCTCGAAGGGATCCGGCGGAGCGGTCAACGCCGCCAGCATCCTCAGCGTGATCTCGCTCGGTGCTGAGAACGGCGACTACGTGACGCTCACCGCAGACGGCGCGAACGCCGAAGGGGTGCTCGACGCCCTCACCGAACTTC
Source organism: Microbacterium aquilitoris (assembly GCF_031932285.1). Lineage (NCBI taxonomy): Bacteria > Bacillati > Actinomycetota > Actinomycetes > Micrococcales > Microbacteriaceae > Microbacterium > Microbacterium aquilitoris. The sequence continues at coordinate 170,293 of NZ_JAUZVT010000002.1, read as the reverse complement.
TGACCACCGACCACGACGCCTGAGGGACACATGACTGAGCTTCGAGGAGTAGGAATCGGCCTGGGCGTGAGCCACGGCCCCATCGCGCGGATGGCGGAGCCGCTGCCCGCGCCGAAGGACGAGAAGAGCGCACGGAGCGCGGACGAGGAGACCGCGCGCGTCCGTGCCGCGATCGAGGCGGTCGCGCGCGAGCTGGAGCAGCGCGGCGAGACCGCGGGAGGTGCCGCGCAGGAGGTCCTCGAGGCGCAGGCCATGATGGCCGAGGACCCGGCGCTCGAAGAAGAGGTCACCAACCGCATCGGCGCCGGCAAGACCGCCGAGTTCGCCGTCTTCGATGCTTTCGCGTCGTTCCGCGACACGCTCTCCGCGATGGGCGGCTACCTCGGCGAGCGCGCCGCCGACCTCGACGACGTCGCACAGCGCGTGATCGCGCACCTGCGCGGCGTCGCCGCTCCCGGAGTGCCCGACCCGGGGCATCCGTTCGTCCTCGTCGCGAAGGACCTCGCTCCCGCCGATACCGCGCTCCTCGACCTCGACAAGGTCCTCGCGCTCGTGACGACCGAGGGCGGCCCGACGTCGCACACCGCGATCCTCGCCCGCGAGAAGTCCATCGTCGCCGTCGTCGGCGTCCGCGGTGCGGCCGGTCTCGCCGAGGGCGAGACGGTCGTCGTCGACGCCGCGGCCGGTGTCGTCACGACCCAGCCGACCGACGACGACATCGCCCAGGCGGAGCGCCGCGAGGCCGATCGCGCCGCCGCGGCGGACGCGCCTGTCACCCCGGGGGCGCTCGCGGACGGTACCGCGGTGCCGCTGCTCGCGAACCTCGGCAAGCCGCAGGACGCCGCGAAGGCCGTCGAGCTCGGCGCCGAGGGTGTGGGCCTTTTCCGCACGGAGTTCCTCTTCCTGAGCTCGTCGCAGGCGCCGACCGTCGAGGAGCAGACGAAGGCGTACACCGAGCTGCTGCAGGCGTTCCCCGGCAAGAAGGTCGTCGTCCGGGCGCTGGATGCCGGCGCCGACAAGCCGCTCGCCTTCCTGAACGACGCGCACGAGGAGAACCCGGCCCTCGGACTCCGCGGCCTCCGCGCCCTCCGCGCCAGCGAGGACATCCTGCGCGAGCAGCTCACCGCCCTCGCCAACGCGGACGCCGCCACCGAAGCCGACCTCTGGGTCATGGCACCGATGGTGTCGACCGTCGAGGAGACCGAGTACTTCGTCACGCTCGCGAAGGAGTACGGCATCAAGACCGCAGGCGTCATGGTCGAGGTCCCCTCCTCGGCTCTGCTGGCCGACAAGGTCCTCGCCCACGCCGATTTCGCCTCCATCGGGACCAACGACCTGACGCAGTACACGCTGGCGGCCGACCGCCTGCTGGGTTCGGTCTCCTCGTTCCAGGACCCGTGGCATCCCGCCGTCCTGCAGCTCGTCAAGGCGACGGGCGACGGCGGACGCGTCACCGGCAAGCCGATCGGCATCTGCGGCGAGGCGGCGGCCGACCCGCTGCTCGCCGTCGTCCTCGTCGGCCTCGGCGCAACGACGCTTTCCATGGCACCGACGGCGCTCGCAGACGTGCGCGCCACCCTCTTGCACCACAGCCTCGACGACGCCAAGCGCATCGCCGGAGCAGCCCTCGCCGCATCCGATGCGGCATCCGCCCGAGCCGCGGCCCAGGAAGCCGCAGCACAGCACACCGCCGCATGAACCGCGGCACACAAAAGGAGACACAGCACATGTCAACGGCGACAACAGCCACACGCGGCGCAAGCCGCGCACGCGTCGGCGTGCAGCGATTCGGAACGTTCCTGTCGGGCATGATCATGCCCAACATCGCAGCGTTCATCGCATGGGGCTTCATCACGATGCTCTTCATTCCCGACGGGTTCTTCGGCGCCAACAGCCCCTTCGGCTGGCACTGGTTCCCGGTCGCGGAGATCCTCGGCGGCGGCGGCGACGTCTCCGCAATCGGGTGGGAGGGTGCACGCACCGCGCTGACCGCAAGCGACAACGGCACTTACACGGGCTACGTCGGCATCGTCGGGGCGATGGTGACCTACCTTCTGCCCCTTCTGATCGCGAACACCGCCGGCCGCATGGTCTACGACGCCCGCGGTGGTGTTGTGGCGACGATCGCCGTCATGGGTGTCATCGTCGGCACCGACCAGCCGATGTTCCTCGGCGCCATGATCATGGGCCCGCTCGCCGCGTGGGTCACGAAGCAGATGGACAAGCTGTGGGACGGCAAGATCAAGCCCGGCTTCGAGATGCTCGTCAACAACTTCTCGGCGGGCATCCTCGGCATGCTCCTCGCGATCTTCGGCTTCTTCGCATTCGGTCCCCTCATGCTCGGAATCGGCCGACTGCTCGGCGGGATCGTCGACTGGCTCGTGTCGCTCAGCCTGCTGCCGCTGCTGTCGATCTTCGTCGAGCCGGCGAAGGTGCTCTTCCTCAACAACGCCATCAACCACGGTGTGTTCACGCCGCTGGCTCTCCAGCAGGTTGAGGATGCCGGTAAGTCGATCCTCTTCCTCATCGAAGCGAACCCCGGCCCGGGCCTCGGCCTGCTGCTCGCGTTCACGTTCTTCGGCGTCGGACAGGCGAAGGCATCCGCACCGGGCGCCGCGATCATCCAGTTCGTCGGCGGCATCCACGAGATCTACTTCCCGTACGCGCTGAGCAAGCCCGCCACGATCCTCGCGCTGATCGCCGGTGGCGCAAGCGGTGTGACCGTCAACATGCTGTTCAACGGCGGACTCCAGTTCCCCGCCGCTCCCGGCAGCATCATCGCGGTCACGGCCGCGGCGATCGGTGCCGGCGTGCCGAACCTGCTCGTCGTCTACGCATCCGTCGTCGTCGCAGCCGTCGTCACGTTCCTCATCACCGCTGTCATCCTGCGGGCGTCCCGCAAGCGCGACCTCGCTGCCGAGGGTGACACCTTCGACGCCGCGATCGCGCAGACGGAGGCCAACAAGGGCAAGTCCTCGTCCGCGATGGACGCCCTCCGCGGCTCGGGTACGGCGACAGCCGCCGCATCCGCCCCCGCCGGCACCGCCGTCGCCGAGCGCGAGATCACGAACGTCGTGTTCGCCTGCGACGCCGGCATGGGCTCGTCCGCGATGGGCGCGAGCGTGCTCCGCAACAAGTTCAAGAAGGCGGGCGTGGAGGGCGTCACGGTCACCAACAAGGCGATCGCGAACCTCGACCCGTCGGCCGACCTGGTCATCACGCAGCAGCAGCTGACCGACCGCGCGCGTGGAGTCACCCCCGACTCCCTGCACGTCTCGGTCGACAACTTCATGAACTCGCCGAAGTACGACGAGGTCGTCGAGATGGTGCGTCGCCAGCGCGGCGACGTCTGATGCACGCCGCTGCGGGGTCGGGAACAATGGTCCCGACCCCGCAGCATCCTTTTTCCCACCCCCTCAGAAGGAGAACGTCATGGCTCGCGAAGTCCTCACCCTCGGCCAGATCCGCATCCACTCCGGCTCCGTCAGCCAGGAACAGGCCATGAAGGAGGCCGCCGACATCCTCGAGGCCGCCGGCGCCGTGACGAGCGCCTACTTCGACGCGATGCAGCAGCGCGAGGTCGCTGTCTCGACCTACATGGGCAACGAGCTCGCGATCCCCCACGGAACGAACGAAACCAAGGAGGCGATCCTCGACTCCGCACTCTCGTTCGTCCGCTACGACGGCGGCGTCGACTGGGGCGGCGAGCACGTGTCGTTCGTCGTCGGCATCGCCGGCAAGGGCGACGAGCACCTCGAGATCCTGTCGCAGATCGCCCTCCTGTTCTCCGAGGACGAGGAGGTCGCGAAGCTCAAGGCCGCGCAGACGCCCGAGGAGCTCTACCAGCTGCTCGCCACGGTGAACAACGCATGAAGGCCGTCCACTTCGGCGCCGGAAACATCGGCCGCGGCTTCGTCGGACTGCTCTTGCACGAGGGCGGGTACGAGCTCGTCTTCTCGGACGTCGCCCCGACCCTCGTCGAGACCATCAACGCGGCATCCGAGTACACGGTCCACGAGGTCGGGCCGGGCGGAGGCGACAAGACCGTCACCGGCTTCCGGGCGATCAACAGCCAGGCCGACCCGGATGCCGTCGCCGACGAGGTCGCTGCGGCCGACGTCGTGACGACCGCCGTGGGACCCAACATCCTGCCGTTCGTCGCACCGCACATCCTCGAGGGACTCGCCCGTCGCTCCGCCGACGCGAAGCCGCTGCAGGTCATGGCGTGCGAGAACGCGATCGGCGCGACCGACACCCTCCGCGGCGAGATCGAGAAGCTCGCCGGTGATGCGTGGGGCGATCTCTCCACGCGCGCCGTGTTCGCCAACACCGCCGTCGACCGCATCGTCCCCGGCCAGCCCGAGGGCGCAGGCGTCGACGTGACGGTCGAGCCGTTCTTCGAGTGGGCCATCGAGCGCGGACCGTTCGGCGACGACCTGCCGAACATCCCCGGCGCGCACTTCGTCGACGACCTCGCCCCCTACATCGAGCGGAAGCTCTTCACGGTCAACACCGGCCACGCCGCCACCGCCTACTTCGGTGCCGCCGCGGGGATCACCCGGATCTCGGACGCCCTGGCGGACCCCGGCATCCGGGGCAAGGTCGAGCAGGCACTCGAGGAGACCTCCGCGTTCCTCGCGGCCGCGCACGGGCTCGACCCCGCCGAGCTCGCCGAGTACCGCGCGACGATCCTCGAGCGGTTCTCCAACGAGGCCCTGCCCGACACCGTGCAGCGCGTCGGCCGTCAGCCGCTGCGCAAGCTGTCGCGTCACGAGCGCTTCGTCGGCCCCGCCTCGGCGGCCGCCGAGCGCGGTCTCGGCGTCGACGGACTCATCGCCGCGATCGCCGCCGCACTGCGGTTCGAGGACGCTGCAGACCCGCAGGCCGTCGAGTTGCAGGAGCGCATCCGAACCGAGGATGCCGCGGCCTTCACGGCATCCGTCACAGGTCTCGAGCCTGCCCACCCCCTGTTCGCACGCATCCAGGAGCAGGTCGCCCAGCGGCAGACCGAGCTCGGCCTCTACAGCGCGTGAGCGCGTCGAAGCGGCCCCGCTCCCGGGCACGGCGCATCGTCTGGATCGTGCTGCTGTCCGTGGCGGGGCTGCTCGTCGCCGGCATCCTCGGCATCGTCATCTGGAGCCAGGTCGGCGTCATGGGCGCCGAGGCCGGCCCGCTCGCCTCAGTGCGCGAGGACGACCGGATCGCCGTGTCCGACACCGGCGGCAACGTCGTGATGTCGCCGTCCTCCGGAGAGAGCACCGTCGGGCTCGTCTTCATCCCCGGGGCGAAGGTGGACGCCGAGTCGTACGAGGCGAAGCTCGCGGGGCTCGTCGCGGAGGACGGGATGACGGTCGTCATCACCCGCCCGTGGCTGAACCTCGCTTTCTTCGACCCCCGGCCGCTGTCGACGTTCACCGATGCCGCGCCCGACGTCGACACCTGGCTCGTCGGCGGCCACTCCCTCGGCGGGGTGCGCGCCTGTCAGCTCGCACCGGATGCCGACGGCCTCGTGCTCTTCGCCTCGTACTGCGCGAACGACCTGTCCGGTTCCGGGCTTCCCGTGCTGAGCATCTCGGGCTCCGAGGACGGGCTTTCCACCCCCGAGAAGATCCAGGATGCCCGCGGCATGCTGCCCGCCGACGCCGAGTTCGTCGAGATCCCCGGCGCCTCGCACGCCTCCTTCGGCGACTACGGCCCGCAGGCCGGCGACGGCACCCCCACGATCGACGACCCCGCCATGGCGGCCGAGATCACGGCATCCGTCGCGGAGCTCCTCCCCCGCCTCTGACTCGCGGTCGAAGTCCCACTCTGGCCACAGCCGCGGAGGAGCCCGGCTCCCACAGCCCGCACCCATCAACCTCCGCCGCCGCGCTGACTAGCCACAACCGCGGAGAATTCGCGGCTGCCCGCGGTTTCTCACCCTTGAGAGGCCGCCCTGGGGCGGATTTCCTCTGACAGTGCCGCAGGGCGGGCCCGCGAGGGGCAGGCCGGCAACCCCGCCCGGCGAAGGACCTCCTCGGACAGTGCCAACGCCGGTTCCTCCCCGGCGGACCAGATCGTCGCGCTCCTCCCCTATCCAGCGCGCGGGCGGAGAAGGCGGGCACCAAACGGACACCCTCAGGCGCATGTCCGTTCACACGCTCCCGTCCCCTGCCCTCTCACGGCGACAACTCAGCGATGCCGGCCTCCGACGTCGCGACATCGACCGTGCCGTCGCCTCCGGGCGGCTCGTCCGCGTTCGCCGAGACCGGTACCTCCGGGGAGACGCTCACCCCGATCTGATCCGAGCGGCTCGATCCGGTGACCGCCTCGATTGCGTCTCGCTGCTGCGAATGCTCGGCGTGTACGTCCTCTCGGAGACTCGCCTCCACGTCCAGGTCGAGCCGCACCGCAGCAGTCTCCCGCCGGCCTCACCGGACGTCGTCCGGCATTGGCGACCCGCTTCGCTGCCGGTGAGCGCCACATCGGTCGATATCGTCAGCGCGGTCGTGGCGGCCGTCCGGTGCCAGGAACCGCGCGCGGCCGTCGCCACCCTCGACAGTGCATGGCGTCTGGGTCTCATCGACGAGGTCACGATCGCGGAGATCTTCCGCCGGCTGCCGCACCGGCACCGCAGCCTTCGGACCCTCATCGATCGGTCGGCCGAGTCCGGTCCCGAGACCCTGATGCGGCTGATCCTCCGCTCACTCGGTTGTCGATTCGAGACGCAGGTGAGCATCACGACGGTCGGGCGGGTCGACTTCGTCGTCGAAGGATGGCTGATCATCGAATGCGACAGCCGTGCTCACCACGAGGGGTGGGAGGCGCAGAAGCGCGACCGGCGGCGCGACCTCGCGGCCGCCGCGCTCGGATACACCACGGTCCGCCCGCTTGCGGAGGACATCCAGTACCACCGCGACCACGTCCGCCTGTCGATCAGCCGCGCGCTTGAGCGGCACTGACCGAGGAGAAACTGAGGCCGCCGCGCTCGTCAGGCACCGGATCGCCGCCCGGAGTGCGAAAACTCCGCGGACAGCGCCACCGAGCCCGGGGACGGTCCATGGCGACGCCCCCGTCAGGCCGAGAAGCCCTCGCCGATGAGCTCGATGAGCTCCTCGCGCTCCTCGATCGTGAGGAAGGCCGCCGCCGCAGCGTTCAGCTGGAAGGCCTCGAGGTCGTCGAGCGTGTACTCGAACGCGTCGGCGAGGAGCTTGAGCTCGCGGGTCAGCGAGGTGCGGCTCATGGTGCGGTTGTCGACGTTCACGGTGACGGCGAAGCCGAGCTGGTACAGCAGGTCGAAGGGGTGATCCTCGAGCTGCGTTCCCCACGCCGCGATCGCGCCGGTCTGCAGGTTCGACGAGGGCGACAGTTCGAGGGGGATCTCGCGGTCGCGGACCCAGCGCGCCAGGTCGCCGAAGCGGACCTGCACCTCCTCGCCCTTCTCCGCGACGACGTCGAGGTCCTCGGCGATGCGCACACCGTGTCCGAGGCGCAGTGCCCGCCCGTCGATCAGCGCGGAGCGGATCGAATCGAGCCCCGCGGCCTCACCGGCGTGCACCGTGGCGGGGAAGAAGGCGGATGCCAGGTAGTCGAACGCCGGGCGCAGGTTCGACGGCGGGAAGCCCGCCTCCGGACCGGCGATGTCGAACCCGACGGCGCCGCGACCGCGGTGGCGGACGGCGAGCTCGGCGATCTCGAGCGACCGGTCGGTGTGACGCATGGCGGTGATGAGCTGGCCGACACGGATGTCGCGGCCCGATCCCTCGACCGAGTCCTCGCCCTCCTCGATGCCCTCCTGCACGGCTTCCACGACCTCGTCGAGGCTCAGGCCGCCGCCCAGGTGCTGCTCGGGCGCCCAGCGCACCTCGCCGTAGATGACGCCGTCGGCTGCGAGGTCCTCGACGAACTCCTTCGCGACGCGGCGCAGCCCGTCACGGGTCTGCATGACCGCGATGGTCAGGTCGAACGTCTTCAGGTACTCGACGAGCGAGCCCGAATCGGACTGGTCCTCGAACCAGTCGGCGAGGTCGTCGGCCGCGGCTTCGGGAACCTCGACGCCCGCCTCGTCGGCGAGCTCGATGATCGTCTGCGGCCGGAGCGCGCCGTCGAGGTGGTCGTGCAGCGACACCTTGGGGAGCGAGCGGATCGAGACGCCCTCGAGGTTCGCGTCACCGTGCTGATCGATGGCCATTGTGCAGTCCTGTCGTGAGGGGTTCAGGCGGTGATGCGCTCGAGGACGAGCGGGGTGGATGCCGGGGCTTCCGCACCGATCTCCCAGGCGCCCTCGAGCGCCTCGGCGGCCCGCGCGAAGCGGTTCTCATCGTCGGCCAGCAGTGTGAACAGCGGCTGTCCGGCGGTGACCGTGTCGCCCGGCTTCACGTGCAGGTCGATGCCGGCGGCGTGGATGACGGGGTCCTGTGCACGGGCGCGTCCGGCGCCGAGGCGCCAGGCGGCGATCCCGAACGGGAGGGCTTCGAGCCGCGTGACGACGCCGGACTCGGTCGCCGTGACGGTGTGGGTCTCGCGCGCGGTGGGCATCGCGGCATCCGGGTCACCGTCCTGCGCGCGGATCATCCGGCGCCACGAGTCCATGGCGCGCCCGTCCTTCAGGGCGGCTTCCACGTCGGCGTCGGGCTGGCCGGCGAGGGCGAGCATCTCTCGTGCGAGCGCGACGGTCAGCTCGACGACGTCGGCGGGTCCGCCGCCGGCGAGCACCTCGACGGACTCGCGGACCTCGTTGGCGTTACCGATGGCGAGGCCGAGGGGCGTGTTCATGTCGGTGAGCAGCGCCGTGGTCGCGACGCCCGAATCGGTGCCGAGGGCGACCATCGTGCGGGCGAGCTCGCGGGCCTTGTCGACGTCCTGCATGAAGGCGCCGGAGCCGAACTTCACGTCGAGGACGAGCGAATCCGTGCCCTCGGCGATCTTCTTCGACATGATGCTCGAGGCGATGAGCGGGATCGCCTCGACGGTGCCGGTGACGTCGCGGAGCGCGTAGAGGCGCTTGTCGGCCGGTGCCAGGCCGGAGCCGGCGGCGCAGATGACGGCGCCGACATCCCGCATCTGCGCGATCATCTCGTCGTTGCTGAGGGCTGCTCGCCAGCCGGGGATGGCCTCGAGCTTGTCGAGCGTGCCGCCGGTGTGCCCCAGTCCGCGGCCCGACAGCTGCGGCACCGCGACGCCGAAGGCGGCGACGAGCGGCGCGAGCGGGAGGGTGATCTTGTCACCGACGCCGCCGGTGGAGTGCTTGTCGACGGTCGGCTTGCCGAGCCCGCCGAAGCTCATCCGCTCCCCCGAGGCGATCATCGCATCGGTCATGACGCGGATCTCGTCGCGGTTCATCCCGTTGAGGAGCACCGCCATCGCGAACGCGGCCATCTGCGAGTCGGCGACGTACTCGCGGGTGTACGCGTCGATCATCCAGCGGAGCGCATCCTCGGGGACGGCGCCGCCGTCGCGCTTCGTCCGGATGACGTCGACGGCGTCGAACGCCTCGACCGCGCTCATCGGGCGGCCTCCAGATCGCGGGGACCGAACGCATCGGGCAGGACCTCGTCGATGGTGCGGATACCGGACACGGTTTCCAGCAGCATCCCGGGGATCGCGAATTCGTTGAGCAGCTGTCGGCACCGGCCGCACGGCATGATCGTCTCGCCGTCGTTGTTGACGCAGACGAACGCGACGAGCTCGCCGCCGCCGGTCATGTGGAGGTTCCCGACAAGGCCGCATTCGGCGCACAGGCCGACCCCGTAGGAGGCGTTCTCGACGTTGCAGCCGGTCACGATCCGCCCGTCGCTCACGAGCGCCGCGGCGCCCACTCGGTAACGGGAGTACGGCGCGTACGCCTTCTCCATGGCCTCGACGGCTGCCGAACGCAGCTCGTCCCAATCGATGTCGGTCACGACTTCTTCCTCTGTAGATGAGCGGATGCCGCGGGTCGCGGCATCCCGTGTCAGCCCTTGATGTAGGGCTTGCCCGCTGCCGCGGGCCCGCGGATCTGCCCGGCGAAACCGGCGACCGCGAGGATCGTCACGACGTACGGCAGCATGAGCATGAATTCGCTCGGGATGGGGGTGTCCAGCACGGTGAGCTGGTTCTGCAGGTTCGTCGCAAAGCCGAACAGCAGCGCGGCGAGCGTCGCGCGGATCGGGTCCCACCGGCCGAAGATGACGGCCGCGAGAGCGATGAAGCCGAGCCCGGCGGTCATCTCCTTGCCGAACTGCGGCACCGAGACGAGCGTGAAGTACGCGCCGCCGATGCCGGCGATCGCTCCGGCGAGCGAGACGTTCCAGAATCGCGTCGTGTTGACCTTGATGCCCACGGTGTCGGCGGCCTGCGGGTGCTCACCCACGGCGCGAAGGCGCAGACCCCAGCGCGTGCGGTAGAGGCTCCATGAGACAACGGCGACCGCGACGTACATGAGGTACACGATGAAGGTCTGGTTGAACAGGACCGGACCGATGATCGGGATCTCGCTCAGGAACGGGATCTCGATGCGGCCGAAGCGCTCCGGACGGTTGAGGGTGTCCTCGTTGGGGACGAGCAGCGCCCCGTAGAGGAAGCCCGTCAGGCCGGTCACGAGGACGTTCAGGACGACGCCGACGATCACCTGGTCGACGAGGTACTTGATGGCGAACGCCGCGAGGACGAAGGAGACCAGCACGCCGCCCACCATCGCGCCGATCAGGCCGATGAACGGGCTGCCCGTGATGCTCGACAGGAGTGCCGCCGAGAAGGCGCCCAACAGCAGCTGACCCTCGATGGCGACGTTGACGACGCCGACGCGTTCGCCGATGACGCCGCCCAGCGCACCGAACACCAGCGGGACCGACAGCGACACGGCTCCGAAGAGCAGGCTCGTGACGGGGAAGGTTCCTCCGGCGGCGGCCCACACGATGAAGGCGACGACCGCAACGACCGCGAAGACCGAGGTCAGCCACAGCGGCGTCCGGCGGTAGTTCCACGCGTTCCATGCCGCGAGTGCAGCGAGGAGGACGAGGACGACGACCATCGCCCAGCTCGTGGCGCCCGTCGGCACCTCGATGTTCGGGACGGCGATCGACGAGGTCGCGTCGCCGAGGCGGAACGTCGTGACGGCGCCGCGGGGGACGAGGCCGAACAGGAGCGCCATCAGCACGACGACGACGCCGAACACGATCGGCACCTTGACGTGACGCGCCTTGACGACGGTCAGCTGGATGGTGCCGTCGGATTCGAGTGCGGGAGCCGGAGCGCTCATGCCGCCACCGCCTTCTTCGCGGCCTTGGCTCGCGCCTTGTCCGCCTTCTCGATCTCGGTCTTGGGAAGGAAGAACACGGCGCGCAGCAGAGGCGGCGCGGCGATGAAGAGCACGACGAGCGACTGGACGACGAGCACGATGTCGACCGGGATCCCCTGCGCCTGCATCGAGAACGACCCCGCCTTGAGGGCGCCGAACAGGATGCCGGCCGCGAAGGTCCCCCACGCGCGGCTGCGCCCGAGGAGGGCCACGGTGATCGCGTCGAAGCCGATGCCGGCGTCGATGGTGGCGGCGAAACCGGTCGTGACGTTGCCCTGGATCTGGTTCATGGCGGCGAGACCGGCGAGGCCGCCGGCGAAGACCATGGCGTAGATGTAGATGCGCTCGACGTTGATGCCGCCCGCACGCGCGGCGTGCGGGTTCTCGCCGACGGCCCGCATCCGCAGTCCGAGGCTGGAGCGCTCGATGAGCCACCAGACGAACACGGTCGCGACGACGACGATGACGAAGCCCCAGTCCAGCTGCGGGAACGTCGGGCCGAACAGGTCGGGGAACTGGGCTGTGGCCGGCGTCGGCTGCGACTGCGGCTGGTTGCTGCCCTCTGCCTGCAGGAGACCCGGGGTGCGCAGCATCCACAGCAGCAGGTAGTACGCGACGTAGTTGAGCATGATCGTGAGGATCACCTCGTGCGCACCGGTGCGCGCCTTCAGCAGACCCACAAGACCACCCCAGATCGCTCCGCCCAGGATGCCGGCGAGCAGGGTGAGCGGCAGGTGCACGAGCAGCGGCAGGTCGAGGTTGAACGCGAAGAAGCCTGCGAACAGGGCACCGACGAGCATCTGGCCGCGCGCACCGATGTTGAACAGGCCGACGCGGAACGCCAGGGCGACGCCGAGGCCGGCGGCGATCAGCGGCGCGGCGAACCCGAGGGTGTTGGTCAGCGGGCGGATCTGCGCCGAGAAGTCGCCGACGCGCGGGTTGAAGACGGCGCCGCGGAAGAGGGCCTCGTACCCGGTGTAGATGGCGTTCCACGCCGCGACGAGGGTGTCGGTGGGACGCGCGAAGAAGTATCCGCTCGTGCGCTGCACCTCTTCGTTGGTCACCGCGATGAGCACGCCGCCGACGATCATGGCGAGCACGAAGGCGAGGATCGTCGTGACGGCGCTGCCGCGCACGAGCTCGCGGAAGAAGACGTCGGTGCGCGAAGGCTGACCCGGCTCCTTCTCCCCCGTCAGCGGGCCGCTCGCGGTGGGCAGCTGTGCAGCGGGATGCGCCGCGTCGGCGGCGCCGGGCGTCGTGCCGCTCATGCAGCCACCTCCGGGTCGGTTGCGCCGGCCATCATGAGGCCGAGGGTTTCGCGGGGGGTGTCACCGGGGACGATGCCCACGACGCGCCCGCGGTACATGACAGCGATGCGATCGGCGAGTGCGGTGACCTCGTCGAGCTCGGTCGACACGACGATCACGGGGATCCCCGCGTCGCGCGTCTCGACGATGCGCTTGTGGATGAACTCGATGGATCCGACGTCGACGCCGCGGGTCGGCTGGGCGGCGACGAAGAGCTTGAGGTCGCGGCTCATCTCGCGAGCGATGACGACCTTCTGCTGGTTTCCGCCGGACAAGGTGCCTGCAGGGGTCTCGGGACCCCGCGTGCGGATGTCGTATTCCTCGATGCGGGCGCGCGCGAACGCGTCGAGTTCGGCGCGGCGGATGGTGCCCGCACGCGAGAACGCCGGGTCGGTGGTGCGGTCGAGGATGAGGTTCTCGGCGACGGAGAAGCCGCCGACGAGCCCGTCTTCCTTGCGGTCCTCGGGGACGAAGCCCACGCCGGCATCCAGGATGCTGCGGACGCTCTTTCCGACGAGCTCCGTGCCGTCGAGGCTGATGGAGCCCTCGGTGCGGGCGGCGAGGCCGACGATGGCCTCGACGAGCTCCGTCTGGCCGTTGCCCTGCACACCGGCGACGGCGAGGATCTCGCCAGGACGGACGTCGAACGACACCTCGTCGACGACGATGGCGCCGCCGGGGGTGAGGACGCGCAGGTCTCGCACCTCGAGTCCGCCGGAGCTCGGCTTGGCCGGCTCCTTCTGGACGGTGAGCTCTACGGCACGACCGACCATGAGGGAGGCGAGCTCGGCGTTGGTCGCCGTCGGCGACGCGGTGCCGACGATCTTGCCGAGGCGTACGACCGTGATCCGGTCGGCGACCTCGCGCACTTCGCGCAGCTTGTGCGTGATGAAGACGATGGACGTCCCCTCGTCGCGCAGCTGTCGCATGATCCCCATGAGCTCGTCCGTCTCCTGGGGGGTGAGGACCGCGGTCGGCTCGTCGAAGACGAGGACCTTCGCGTCGCGGGAGAGGGCCTTGATGATCTCGACGCGCTGCTGGACGCCGACGGGGAGGTCGCCGACGAGGGCGTCGGGGTCGATCTGGAAGCCGAACCGGTCGGCGACGGCACGCACATGGGCGCGGGCCTGCGCGAGGTCGAGCTTGCCGAGGCCGGTCGTCTTCTCGTGGCCGAGCATGACGTTCTCGGCGACGGTGAACACGGGGATGAGCATGAAGTGCTGGTGCACCATGCCGATGCCGGCCGCCATCGCGTCACCGGGACCCCGGAAGTTCTGGACGGCGTCGTCCAGCAGGATCTGTCCCTCATCGGCGCGGTAGAGGCCGTAGAGGACGTTCATGAGAGTGGATTTGCCGGCGCCGTTCTCGCCGAGGAGAGCGTGGATCTCCCCCGGCTCGACCACGAGGTCGATGTGATCGTTGGCGACGAGGCTGCCGAATCTTTTCGTGATTCCGCGGAGCTCGAGCTTCATACGAGAACCCTAACCGGCGGGTGTCTGGAAAGTACCCGCCATAAAACGTTGAGCGAACGGCACTCGGGGCGGACAGCTCTGCGCTGCCCGCCCCGAGTGGATGTCGTTCAGATCACGGCGAGTTCTTGGACTCCACCGTGATGTCACCGGAGATGATCGACTTCTGGAGCGCGGCGAGCTCGTCGGTCAGACCGGCGGGCAGCTTCGACTCGAAGTCGTGGAAACTCGAGAGCTTGACGCCCTCGTTCTCGAGGGTGCCGACGTACGGCGCGGCGTCGAACTTGCCGGTCGATGCGGCGACGGTGGTGTCGTAGACGGCCACGTCGATCGCCTTCATGATCGAGACCAGCGTGATGTCGGAGACCGTGTCGTCGGCGACGGCGAGGTCGCTGTCGACACCGAGGATGAGGGTGTCGTCACCGCTGTCCTTGATCGCCGCTGCCGCGCTCGTGTAGATCGGACCGCCGACGGGGAGGATGACGTCGACGCCCTGGTCGAGGACCGACTGAGCGGTCTGCTTGGCGGTGTCGTTCGCGTCGAAGCCGCCGGTGAAGGCGCCCTTCTGAGCGGCAACGTCCCAGCCGAAGAGCTTGACGTCGGCACCCTTGTCCTCGTTGTACTTCTCGACGCCGAGGGCGTAGCCGTCCATGAAGACCGCGACCGAGGGGATCTGGAGGCCACCGAAGGTGCCCACCTTGTTGACGCCGGCCTCAGCGGACCACGCGGCGGCGGCGTAACCACCGAGGTACGCGGCCTCCGCCGTGTTGAACACGAGGGGCTTGATGTTGGGGGCGTCGGTCTTGCCGTCCTGGTCGGTGTCCGCGTAGTCGTCGATGATCGCGAACTGCAGTTCCGGGTTGGCCTTGGCCGCCTCGACCGTCGCCGCGGCGAGCTTGAAGCCGACCGAGACGATGAGGGTGCAGCCCTCGGAGATCGCCGTGGTCATGTTGGGCTCGTAGTCGTTGTCGTTGGTCGACTCGAACTCGAGGGGCTTGATGCCCAGCTCGCCGGCGGCCTTGTCCATGCCGTTCTTGGCCGACTCGTTGAACGACTTGTCGTTCCAGCCACCGGCGTCGGAGACCAGGCAGGGCTTGAAGCCGTCGACGATGTCGCCGCCACCGGCGCCGGCGGACGACGTCGGGTTGGCCTCGGGTGCGGTACCGCAGCCAGCCAGCGCGGCGATGAGAAGCGCGGCACCGGCGATGCCGGCGAGCTTCTTCGGGTTCGAGATGGTCAAGAGTGCCTCCACGGAAGAGAACCCGCGGACTTCGCGGGTGTGCGCAACCGAAGTTACCCACTGTGACGACGACCGGTCACCCTGATGAGCCCGTTCGTCCGAATGGTTACAAAGCCGCAATGAACCCGTCACAGGAGCGGCATCCTGCTCAACGGACGGGGTGTCAGAGGACGTCGCCGCGACCGGTCACCTTCAGCGCGTCGACGACGCTCTTGACCCGCTGGGCGTGCTCGGCGGTGGTCACCAGAAGCGCGTCGTCCGTGTCGACGACGACGATGTCCTTGACGCCGATGATGCTGATCACGCGACTCGTCTGCGAGACGACGATGCCGCTCGCGGCATCCGAGAGCACCCGGGCGTTCTGTCCGAGGATCGCGAGGTCGGTGCGGCCGCCCGAGTTGAGCTTGGCGAGGCTCGCGAAGTCCCCCACGTCGTCCCAGTCGAAGTGTCCGGGGACGACGGCGAGCTTGCCCTTCTCCGCCGCCGGCTCCGCGACGACGTAGTCGATCGCGATCTTCTCGAGGGTCGGCCAGATGCGGTCGACGGCGGGGCCCCGCAGGTCACGGTCGTCCCACGCTTCGGCGAGCTCCATGAGCCCGGCGTGCAGGGTGGGGTTGTTCGCCTCGATCTCGGCGAGCAGGACGTCGGCCCGCGAGATGAACATGCCCGCGTTCCAGAGGTAGGAGCGATCGGCGACGTAGGCCTTCGCTGTCTCGAGGTCGGGCTTCTCGACGAAGCGCTCGACCAGGGAGGCATCCCGCGCGCCGTCGACGATCAGCTCGCCGCCCCGCTTGATGTAGCCGAAGCCGACCGCCGGCTCGGACGGGGTGATGCCGATCGTGCAGATGTAGCCCTCGCGTGCGACCTCGACGGCGTCGCGCACCGCGAACTCGAACACGCGCGAGCCGCGGATGACGTGATCGGCGGCGAAGGATCCGATGACGACGTCCGGATGCCGCCGGTGCAGGATCGCCGCAGCGAGTCCGATCGCGGCGGCGGAGTCCCGCGGCTCGGATTCGAGGATGACGTTCTTGTCGGGGATGCCGGGGAGCTGCGCCTCGACGGCGGCGCGGTGCGCGCGGCCGGTGACGACGGCGATCCGATCGGGCCCGGTGAGGGGCTCGAGCCGGTTCCAGGTGTCGCGGAGGAGGGAGTGCCCCGACCCGGTCAGGTCGTGGAGGAACTTCGGGGCATCCGCGCGAGACAGGGGCCACAGGCGGGATCCGACGCCCCCGGCGGGGATGACGGCGTAAAAGTCCTCGATGTGTTCGACCATGGTCGGAACCCTACCGGCCGATTAAGGCTCGCCTTCCTCGCCCACCCCTCGCGAGGCCGCTTAGGATGGTCGATGCGCCCGCTTGCGACGATGGGCGACATTCCCCGGGATGCCGCGATCTCGCCGCACGCGCGCGATCCATCTCACTCAAGGGAGGACGACCGTGTCTGCACCAGCACGCGTCACGCCGTCGATCGCTGAGACCACGTCCAAGACCCCGCGCGGCACGCTGTACCGCGGCAACGAGGGCATGTGGTCGTGGGTCCTTCACCGCATCACGGGCATCGCCATCTTCTTCTTCCTGCTCGTGCACGTCCTCGACACCGCACTCATCCGGGTCTCCCCCGATGCGTACAACGCGGTCATCGGCACGTACAAGAACCCGATCATGGGCCTCGGCGAAGTCGCCCTGGTCGGCGCGATCGTCTACCACGCCTTCAACGGCCTCCGCATCATCGCGGTGGACCTGTGGCCGTGGGCCACGCGTCACCAGCGGCAGCTGTGGTGGGGTGTGCTGGCCGTCTGGGCCGTCACCCTCGTCGGCTTCGCCGCGCGCCACCTTCCGAACGTCTTCTCGCACATGGGAGGCGAGCACTGATGACCGCCGACACCCTCGCCGCTCCGCGCACCCCGCAGGGCAAGGCCGCCGTCCGCAAGAAGGGTCCCAACCTCGAGAAGTGGGGCTGGGTCTTCATGCGCGTCTCGGGCGTGCTGCTGCTCGTCCTGATCTTCGGACACCTCTTCGTCAACCTCATGGTGGGCAAGGGCATCTCGGCCCTCGACTTCGCGTTCGTGGCCGGCAAGTTCTCGAACCCGTTCTGGCAGTGGTGGGACGTCCTCATGCTGTGGCTGGCGTTCATCCACGGCACGAACGGCATGCGCACGATCGTCAACGACTACGTCACCAACGCGAAGGTCCGCCGGGTCCTCGTCACCAGCCTCTGGGTGGTGGCCGGCTTCATGATCCTCCTCGGCACCCTCGTGGTCTTCACCTTCGATCCCTGCATCCCCAACCTCGACGGCAGCGTTCTCGCCGAGGTCTGCAAGGCACAGGGCTGAGCCGGCCGCGCCGGCACGCAAAGCAGAGAACAGAGGCATTCGTCACGTGAGCACTCAGACCGCGGACTCCGTCGTCAAGGACGGCGTCCACTACCACCAGTTCGACGTCGTCATCGTGGGCGCCGGCGGCGCCGGCATGCGCGCCGCGATCGAAGCCGGCCCCGGCGCGAAGACGGCCGTCATCACCAAGCTCTACCCGACCCGCAGCCACACCGGCGCGGCCCAGGGCGGCATGGCGGCAGCGCTCGCCAACGTCGAAGAGGACTCCTGGGAGTGGCACACCTTCGACACCGTCAAGGGCGGCGACTACCTCGTCGACCAGGACGCGGCTGAGATCCTCGCGAAGGAGGCCATCGACGCGGTCATCGACCTCGAGAACATGGGCCTGCCCTTCAACCGCACGCCCGACGGCAAGATCGACCAGCGCCGTTTCGGCGGGCACACCGCTGAGCACGGCAAGAACCCGGTCCGTCGCGCCTGCTACGCCGCCGACCGGACGGGTCACATGATCCTCCAGACGCTGTTCCAGAACTGCGTCAAGCTCGGCATCAACTTCTTCAACGAGTTCTACGCCCTCGACCTCATCACGGTGAAGGATGCCCTGGGTCGCACCGGCATCGCCGGTGTCGTCGCGTACGAGCTCGCCACCGGCGACCTCCACGTCTTCCACGCCAAGGCCGTCATCTTCGCAACCGGCGGCTTCGGCAAGATCTTCAAGACGACCTCGAACGCCCACACCCTCACCGGTGACGGCGTCGGCATCGTCTGGCGCAAGGGACTGCCGCTCGAGGACATCGAGTTCTTCCAGTTCCACCCGACAGGTCTGGCGGGCCTCGGCATCCTCCTCACCGAGGGTGCCCGCGGTGAGGGCGCGATCCTCCGCAACGCCTCGGGTGAGCGGTTCATGGAGCGCTACGCCCCCACCATCAAGGACCTGGCGCCCCGCGACATCGTCGCCCGGTGCATGGTCAAGGAGGTCCTCGAGGGCCGCGGCGCCGGTCCGAACAAGGACTACGTCTACCTCGACTGCACGCACCTGGGCGCCGAGGTGCTCGAGACGAAGCTCCCCGACATCACCGAGTTCGCCCGTACCTACCTCGGCGTCGACCCGGTCGTCGAGCCGGTGCCGGTCATGCCGACCGCGCACTACGCGATGGGCGGCATCCCGACCAACATCAAGGGCGAGGTCCTCGCCGACAACGACACCGTCGTCCCCGGCCTCTACGCCGCGGGCGAGTGCGCGTGCGTATCGGTGCATGGCGCGAACCGCCTCGGCACGAACTCGCTCCTGGACATCAACGTCTTCGGGAAGCGCTCCGGCCAGAACGCGGTCGAGTACGTCCAGACCGCCGAGTTCATGCCGCTCCCCGAGGACCCCGCGAAGGAGGTCCGCGAGCTGATCGAGGGTCTGCGCAACAACGCGGGCACCGAGCGCATCTCCACGCTCCGCAAGAAGCTGCAGGAGGAGATGGACGCCAACGCCCAGGTCTTCCGCACCGAAGAGACGCTCACGAACGTCATGGGCACGATCAACGACCTGCGCGAGCGGTACAAGAACGTCCACGTCGACGACAAGGGCAAGCGCTACAACACCGACCTCCTCGAGGCCGTCGAGCTGGGCTTCCTCCTCGACATCGCCGAGATCGTCGCCTACGCCGCGCGCAACCGCAAGGAGAGCCGCGGCGGTCACATGCGCGAGGACTACCCCGACCGCAACGACGACGAATACATGCAGCACACGATGGCCTACCTCACGGGCGACCCGCACTCCGCGAACCCCGAGGACCACATCCGCCTGGATTGGAAGCCGGTCGTGTTCACCAAGAACGAGCAGGGCGAGTACAACTACCCGCCGATGGAGAGGAAGTACTGATGACGATCGTCGACAGCGGCGCCCCGGCGCAGACGCAGGAGACGAACGACTCCGGCATCCAGTCGTACCTGGTCACCTTCATCATCCGGCGCTTCGACCCCGAGGTGGACGCTGAGCCGCGCTGGGTCGACTACGACGTGGAGATGTACCCGACGGACCGCGTGCTGGACGCACTGCACCGCATCAAGTGGGACGTCGACGGCACGCTGAGCTTCCGCCGCTCGTGCGCCCACGGCATCTGCGGCTCGGACGCCATGCGCATCAATGGTCGCAACCGCCTCGCCTGCAAGACGCTGATCAAGGACCTCGACATCTCGAAGCCGATCTACGTCGAGGCGATCAAGGGACTGCCGCTGGAGAAGGACCTCATCGTCGACATGGACCCGTTCTTCGAGTCCTTCCGCGACGTGCAGCCCTTCCTCCAAGCGAACAGCGCGCCGGAGCCCGGCAAGGAGCGCATCCAGTCGATCAAGGACCGCGCCGTCTACGACGACACCACGAAGTGCATCCTCTGCGCCGCGTGCACGTCGTCCTGCCCCGTGTTCTGGACCGACGGTCAGTACTTCGGCCCCGCCGCGATCGTCAACGCGCACCGCTTCATCTTCGACTCGCGCGACGACGCGGGCGACGTGCGCCTCGACATCCTCAACGACAAGGAAGGCGTGTGGCGCTGCCGCACGACCTTCAACTGCACCGAGGCGTGCCCCCGCGGCATCGAGATCACCAAGGCCATCGCCGAGGTCAAGCAGGCGGTCCTCCGCAGCTGATCCGGCCGGATAGCCTCGAGGCGTGACCTCGGACGACACGACGCCTCCCCTGCGCGAGCGGTGGGAGGCGTCTCGTCTGCGCGAGCGACTCGATCAGCCGATCGAGCGGGCCACCGAGCTGACGCAGCGGACCATCGGTTCGTTCCCGGTGCGGGTGTGGCGCCGCTTCCTGCGGCGGAACGGGTTCCTGCTCGCGGCATCCATCAGCTATCAGTCCCTGTTCGCGATCTTCGCGACGCTGTACACCGCCTTCGCCGCCGTCGGCCTCTGGCTGGGCGGTTCGCAGACCGCCATCGACGGACTCATCACGGTCGTGAACTCCTACCTGCCCGGATTCATCGCGGTCGGGGGAACGCTCGATCCGGCCGACGTGGCGGGTATCGCGCGCGACAGCGGCAGCCTCCTCGCGGTGACGGGTGCGATCGCCGTCACCGTCGCGATCTGGACGGCGATCGGATTCGTCACCTTCACCCGCCGCGCGGTGCGCGACATCTTCGGCCTGCCGTTCGACACGAGAAGCTTCGTGCTCCTCAAACTCGGGGACCTGCTCGCCGCCCTCCTGTTCGGGCTCGCCCTGGTCCTCGGCGCGCTGTTCGGACTCGTGGCGGGCGGTGTCGTGGCGATCGTGCTCGACTGGGCCCAGGTGCCGTACGAATCCACCGCGGTGGACGTATCGAGCCGCATCGCGTCGGTCATCGTCAGCATCCTTCTGAACACCACCGCTCTCACCGGACTCATCCGGTTCCTCACCGGGACCTCGCTGCCGGTGAGGTCGATCATCCCGGGCGCCGCCGCCGGCGGGAGTGCCCTGGCGCTCCTGCAGCTCGGCGCCGGATTCCTCGCGGTCTACTCCCCCACCAACCCGCTCCTGGCGACGTTCACCGTCGTCGGGCTGCTGCTCTGGCTCCGCCTCGCCGGGATCGTGATCCTCGTCGCCGCATCCTGGATCGCCGTCGCCGCGGACGACGCCGACATCCCGCTCGTGGAGATGACCGCCGAGGAGCGACGGGAGCAGGAGCGCCGCGCGCTCCGCGTCGTGGCCGAAGCCGGTGTCCGCGAGGCGCGGCAAGCGCTCGCGGACGCCTCGTGGTGGCGGAAGCCCGGCGCGCGGCGTGATCTGCGGCACGCCGAGGACCTCTGGGAACGCACCCGGCGGTGAGGCGATGTCCGCCGCCCTGGATACGCTGGAAGGCGTGCCACGAACACTCCGCATCGCCTCTGTCAACGTCAACGGCATCCGCGCCGCCGCCCGGAAGGGGATGCACGACTGGCTCGAGACCGCGGGGGTCGACGTCCTGACCCTGCAGGAGGTGCGGGCCGAGGCATCCGATCTCGCCGCCGCCCTTCCCGGATGGCACCTGGTGAACGACGAGGCCCTCGCGAAGGGTCGCGCCGGCGTCGCGATCGCGACCCGCGAGCCGTTCGACGTCTGGCGCGTCGAGCTCGGCGACGACACGCTCGATTCGAAGGGCCGGTGGGTCGAAGCCGACATCGAGGTCGACGGCGAGCTGCTCGCCGTGGTCAGTGCCTACGTCTTCACGGGCGAGGCGGGCACCGAGAAGCAGGTCGCGAAGTACGCGTTCCTCGACGCGATGGAAGAGCGGATGCCGCACCTCGGCGACCTCGCGCTCATCACCGGCGACCTCAACGTCGGGCACCGCGAGTTCGACATCCGCAACTGGAAGGGCAACGTCAAGAAGGCCGGCTTCCTCCCGCGCGAGCGTGCGTACTTCGACCGCTTCATCGGGCCCGCGGGTGAGACCGTCGCGACCGTCGACGGCGAGAGCGGCACCGGACTCGGTTGGGTCGACGTGGGGCGCAGCTTCGCCGGCGAGGTCGACGGGCCGTATACGTGGTGGTCGAACCGCGGCAAGGCGTTCGACAACGACACCGGCTGGCGGATCGACTACCACCTCGCGACCCCCGAGCTCGCGACGCGGGCGACCGACTACCGGGTCGTCCGGGCAGCGTCCTGGGACACCCGCTGGAGCGACCACGCGCCCGTCGTGGCCGACTACACGCTCGGCAGCTGAGGCACGGACGCGGGGGCGCGGCATCCGTTCGCGCCTAGGATCGTAGGGTGAGCAAACCCCGCCTGTACTCCGGAATGCAGCCCTCCGCCGATTCCCTCCAGATCGGCAACTACATCGGGGCGCTCCTGCAGTGGCGGGACATGCAGGAGTCCTACGACGCGTTCTTCTCCGTCGTCGACCTGCATGCCCTCACGCAGCCGAACGATCCCGCGGAGCTGCGCGAGAAGACCCGCCGCACCGCCGCGCAGTACATCGCCGCCGGCATCGAGCCGTCGAAGTCGACGCTGTACGTGCAGTCGCACGTGCGCGCGCACGCCGAGCTCGCCTGGGTGCTGTCCACGGTCACCGGCTTCGGCGAGGCCGGCCGGATGACGCAGTTCAAGGACAAGTCGGCGCGCTACGGCACCGACGCCACCAACGTCGGGCTCTTCACGTACCCGATCCTCATGGCCGCCGACATCCTGCTGTACCAGACGGATCTCGTCCCCGTGGGCGACGACCAGAAGCAGCACGTCGAGCTGACCCGCGACCTCGCCGAGCGCTTCAACAGCCGCCACGGTCAGACGTTCGTCGTGCCGAAGCCCGTCATCCAGAAGGAGACGGCGCGGATCTACGACCTGCAGAACCCGACGTCGAAGATGTCGAAGTCCGCCGAGTCGGATGCCGGTGTCCTCTGGCTTCTCGACGATCCGGCCAAGTCGGCGAAGAAGATCATGCGGGCCGTCACCGACTCGGAGGGCGTCGTCCGCTACGACTCGGAGAACAAGCCCGGCGTCTCGAACCTCCTTGTGATCTACGCCGCCCTCACCGGTCGGCAGGTCCCCTCGATCGAGGACGAGTACGCAGGTCGCGGCTACGGCGACTTCAAGAAGGGGCTCGCCGAGGTCGTCGTCTCGGAGTTCGGTCCCGTGCGCGAGCGCACGCTCGAGCTGCTCGACGACCCGGCCGAGCTCGACCGGGTGCTCGCGACGAACGCCGCCCGCGCCGAGGAGGTCGCCGACCGCACCCTGGGTGACGTCTACGACAAGCTGGGGCTGCTGCGTCGTGCCTGATCAGCCGACTCCCGAGCTCGGGCCCGCCCCCGAGACCGTCGCGGCGATCGACGCGGCCGCTGCGGTGTCGATGGCCGCCCCCGACGACCGCGACGCGCAGGAGCGCCTCTGGCGCGCCGTCTTCGCCCTCGAGCGGTGGATCTTCATCGCGCGCGGAGCCGATGAGCAGCCCTCCCCCTTCGCCGCCACCACCGAGCAGGGCCCGGCGATCTTCGCCTTCTCGACGCCGGAGCGTGCCGCAGAGGCGGCGACGGGGTTCGGCATCCCGCCCGAAGAGGTCGACCGGCTGCTCGCGGTTCCGATGCCGGATGCCGCGGGCTGGGTCGCCTCCTACGCCGAGGTCGGCGTGGAGTCCATCGTGTTCGACGCACCGGTGACCGGCGCGATGGCCCCGCTGGCCAACCTCGCCGCCATGGCCGTCTGGATCCAGCAGCACCCCGAGGGCTGAGCCCGCTGCTACGCGTTCCGTATTCAGTCTGCGGACGCATCCGGCCCTGAGCACCCCGCAGAACCACGCTCCGCCGTCCCGTTGTCGCATCCTTCGGGACTGAATTCGGTTCTGCAGGATTGCTCAGTGGCCAGAACGATGCGAGTCCAGGAGCCCTCGGAGCGCAGCAACGACGAGGTCCGGGCGATAGAGGATGTCCTCCGCCATGAGGCGAAGAACGCTGTACCCGAGTGCAGCCAGCGCGCGGTCGCGGCGGTAGTCGGTCCGCTGCTGATCCCATGAGGAGTGGAACTGTCGACTGTCGCACTCGATCACCAACCACCCGTCGACCAGCAGGTCGACGCGCCCCACGCCTTCAAGGGTGACCTGGAGTTCGACGGAATGCCCAAGGCTCCTCACCATCAGTCGGACCAGAGTCTCGGGACCGGACTCCGCGCGTCCGTCCAGGAGAGGCGCCAGCGCACGATAGCGACGGGGTAGCACTCCGAACAGGTCTCGGATCTCTGCGAGAGTGATCAGCCCGACGTGCGCGGCGCTGTCGAGTGTGGCGATGGCGTGTCGTGCGTCCTGACACCGAACGGCGTCGAGAAGCGCGTCGTAGATGTGAACTGCCCCCGAGCCCGGTGCCTCCAGCCATCTCCGCCAGTGCAGGCTCACCCCATCGCGGTCACCGACAGGCGCGAGGATGGGGCCCGTCGATCCCCGCATCCTGCTGTCGCCTCGTTCCATGTGGATATGGACCTTCGCGTCGTCAAAGGTGAACACGCCGAGGGCGGCCAGCAGGGAAATGCAACCGAGTCGCCCACCGACTCGTGCCGCCGTGACGAGCGCCGGAGGTGCGTCGCCCGACACGTAGTGCCCCTTGCGCGCTCGGATCAACCGCCCGTCGCGGACAGCATCAGTGATCTGTCGCGCTGACGCACCGCTCGACACGAGCTCAGCTCTCGTCCATACCTCGAACATCCCGCCACTGTGGGCCTGCCGCCCCGACTGACGACAGCGACAGCGCCACCTGTGGACGATGCGGCCTTTGCCCAGAATCTGGAGACGACGGTGAAGTTGTCGTCGTTCAGTATTCAGTCTCGGGCGTCGACGCGAGGCGCTCGCGCCGCCGAGTCGCGCAAGGGGTGCTCGCGCGTCCGAGTGCCGAGACTGAATACGGCACGCGCGGCCGCCGCTAGGGTCGGGGCATGGAACCGGTGACTCTGCGGACCGAGCGGCTCGAGCTGTCCGTCCCGACGGCGGCCGACGTCGACGCGATCACGGCGGCGGCGCAGGATCCCGAGGTGCCCCGGTGGACGACGCTTCCGTCGCCATACGACCGGCGGCACGCGGAGGACTTCGTCGCCAAGGCGACCGGATGGTGGGACGACGAGAGCGAGCTCACCTGGGGCGTCCGCAGCGCGGGCCGCTGGATCGGCATGGTCGGCCTCCACCGCGTCGAGAAGCAGGGCTCGGCAGAGATCGGGTTCTGGATGGATGCCGCATCTCGCGGCCACGGCTACCTCACCGAGGCGGCCACCGCCGTCGTGGACTTCGGGTTCGCGGAGCCCCTCGCTCTCGCCCGGATCCAATGGCGCGCCGTCGTCGGCAACCACGCGTCGGCGCGGGTCGCGCAGAAACTCGGGTTCCGGTACGAGGGCCTCCTCCGCCAGGGGCTCAGCGATCCGCGCGGCCGTCACGACGGCTGGATCGCCGCGCTCCTGGGCACGGACGACCGCTCGCCGCAGACGTGGCCGGTGCTCTGACAAGCCGGTCCCGTGACAACCCCCTGACCGCCGTCCCCACCGGATGACAGGATGACCCCATGCCTGAGATGCCCGAGGTGCAGGGACTGGTCGACTTCCTCCGCGAGCGTGCGACGGGACTGACCGTCACGAAGGTGTCGGTCGCGAACATCGCCGCCCTGAAGACGTACGACCCGCCGATCGACGCGATCACCGGCGCGACCGTCACCGGTGCGGAGCGTCATGGCAAGTTCGTCGACCTGCAGACGGATGCCGGTGCCCACCTCGTCTTCCACCTCGCCAAGGCGGGCTGGCTCCGCTGGTACGACCAGCTGCCGGCGACGGTCATCCGACCGGGGAAGACCCCGATCGCCCTGCGGGTCGGCTTCGACGACGGCTCCGGGTTCGACCTGACCGAGGCCGGCACCAAGAAGTCCCTGGCCTACTACGCCGCCCGCTCCCCCGCAGACGTCCCCGGCATCGCACGCCTCGGCCCGGATCCCCTCGACGAATCCTTCACGCGCGACACCCTCGCGGAGCTCCTGGCAGGACGTCGCACGCAGATCAAGGGCGTCCTCCGGGACCAGTCGATCATCGCGGGGATCGGCAACGCCTACTCCGACGAGATCCTCCACGCCGCGAAGATGTCGCCGTACGCATTGGCTGCAGGGCTGACGGATGCCGAGATCGACAGGCTCTACGCTGCGTTACGGCAGACCCTCGCCGAGGCGGTGGCCGCGGCGTCCGGCAAACCTCCGGCCGACCTCAAGGACGCCAAGCGTCGCGGGATGGCCGTCCACGGCCGACGCGGCGAGGTGTGCCCGGTGTGCGGCGATGAGGTGCGATCGGTGTTCTTCGCCGACAACAGCCTCGAGTACTGCCCGAGGTGCCAGACGGGCGGCAAGATCCTCGCGGACCGCCGCCTGTCGAGGCTCCTGAAGTAGGTCAGACGGTTCCGGCGAGGACCCGGGCGTCGTCGTCGACCCAGCCCATCGACTTCGAGACGGCCTTCTCCCACAGACGGCATCGGCGGTCGCGCTCGTCGGGGTCCATCTGCGGCTCGAACCGGCGGTCCTCCTGCCAGTACCCGCGGAGCGCGTCCTTGTCGGACCACACGCCGACGGCGAGACCGGCGGCGTAGGCGGCGCCGAGCGCCGTGGTCTCGACGACCTTGGGACGGATGACGGGGATGCCGAGGATGTCGGCCTGGAACTGCATGAGCGTGTCGTTGCGGGTCATCCCGCCGTCGACGCGGAGCTCGTCGAGGTCGCGGCCGGTGTCGGAGATGACGGCGGCGATCACGTCGCGCGTCTGGAACGCGGTCGCCTCGAGGGCGGCGCGGGCGATGTGCGCCTTGGTGACGTAGCGGGTGAGGCCGACGAGGGCGCCGCGCGCGTCGGGTCGCCAGTACGGGGCGAACAGTCCCGAGAAGGCGGGCACGAAGTAGGCGCCGCCGTTGTCCTCGACGCTGCGGGCGAGCCGCTCGACCTCGCCCGAATCGGAGATGATCCCGAGGTTGTCGCGCAGCCACTGCACGAGCGAGCCGGTGACGGCGATGGAACCTTCGAGCGCGTAGTGGGCGGGCTCGTCGCCGACGCGGTAGGCGACCGTCGTGATGAGACCCGCCTCGGAGCGGACGAGCTCGGTGCCGGTCCCGACGAGCAGGAAGTTGCCGGTGCCGTACGTGTTCTTGGACTGCCCGGCGTCGAAGGCGGCCTGCCCGAAGGTGGCGGCCTGCTGGTCCCCGAGGATGCCGGCGATCCGGATGCCGCGCGCAACCCGCGGCTGCGCGACCTCGCCGTAGACCTCCGAGGAGGAACGGATCTCGGGCAGCATCGCGCGCGGGATGTCCCAGATCTCGAGCATCTCGTCCGACCAGTCGAGGGTCTTCAGATCCATCAGCAGCGTGCGGCTCGCGTTGGTGACGTCCGTGATGTGGATGCCGCCGTCGCTGCCACCCGTGAGGTTCCAGACGATCCACGTGTCCGGCGTGCCGAACATCAGGTCGCCGTTCCGCGCCGCGTCGCGCGCCCCGTCGACGTTGTCGAGGATCCACGCGATCTTCGACGCCGAGAAGTACGACGCGAGCGGCAGCCCCGTCACGTCGGCGAAGGCGTCGACGCCGTGCGTCTCGATCAGCCGGTCGATCGCGGGCTGCGTGCGGGTGTCCTGCCAGACGATCGCATTGTGGATCGGCCGGCCGGTGCGGCGGTCCCAGACGATCGCGGTCTCGCGCTGGTTGGTCACGCCGATGGCGGCGACGTCCGACGGCGCCAGCCCCACCTGGTTGAGGACGCGGGCGAGCACCCATTCCGTGTTCGTCCAGATCTCCACGGGGTCGTGTTCGACCCGCCCGGCCCGCGGGAAGATCTGCTCGTGCTCCCGCTGCGCGGTGGCGACGAGCGCCCCTTCGCCGTCGAACACGATCGCGCGTGTCGAGGTGGTTCCCTGGTCGATGGCGATCACGTGTTCGGCCACGTCTCGTCTCCTCTTCGAGTGCTCGTCGCTGATCGCGACGCGGATGCCGGCGTCAGACAGCGACGGGATCGGCGGCGTGCACCGCGGCGAGCGTCCGGTCGATCTCCGAGCGGCGGGTCGCGGCGTCCCAGCCCATCACATCCGAGACGGCGTAGGCCACCTCTTCGACGACCTCGCGGGTCGCCTCACCGCGGAAGCCGATGTTCGTGCGGCGCAGGAAGATGTCGTCGAGGTGCACGACCGATTCGCTGGTCGCCATGTGACGGAACTCTCCCGAGCTGAATCGCGGCAGCGTCGACAGGGGCGCGTCGTCGTCGTCCTGGCGGAGCGCGGTGGCGACGGCCAGCGCGTGCGTGCCGTAGCGGTGCAGCAGACGCGTACCGCGCTCGAGTCCGAAGTCCGAGAGGTGCTGGTGCACCCATTCGTCGCGGTCGGCGTCGGCGCGGGGGAACCCGACGGCGCCGCCGATCGGCAGACCCTTGGTGGAGCGGACGCGCTCGCGGCCGATCCGGGTCATCAGCTCGTCGGTCAGTCGCGCGGCGACGGCGCGGAACGTGGTCCACTTGCCGCCGACCAGGCTGAGCACCGACACGCGGTCCGACCCGGGGAGGATCGCCTCTTCGATGCGGTAGTCGCGCGAGACGAAGCCCGCGGCCATGTCGCCGTGGCCGGGGAGGGGACGGACACCCGAGTAGCGGTGGACGATCTGCGAGCGGTCGACGGGGATCGTCGGGAAGACGTGACCGATGAGGTCGAGGAAGTAGTCGACCTCCTCCTCGGTGCAGACAGCCGGCTCGGACATGTCGTGCTCGAGGTCGCTCGTGCCGACCAGGACGCGACCGTTGAGGGGGTAGATGAGGACAATGCGTCCGTCGGAGTGCTCGAAGAACAGCTCGCGTCCTCCGGTGGCCTGCATGAGCTCGGGGTGGTCGAGGACGATGTGCGACCCCTTGGTGCCGCCCATGTAGCGGGTGGCGTCGCCGAGCGCGCGGTTGGCGAGGTCGGTCCACGGCCCCGCCGCGTTGAGGACGACGGATGCCGCGAACGGGAACTCCTCGCCGCTCTCCTCGTCGCGGAGCACGACCTTGCCATCCTGGACGCCCGCGGCCGAGACGTAGTTCGCGGCGCGGGCCCGGCTGCCGCCGACGGCGATGCCGTCCCGGACGAGATCGAGGCCGAGGCGCTCGGGGTCGCGGAGCGAGGCATCCCAGTACGTGGCGGTGTACTTGACGTCGGGGTTGAGGTCGGGCAGGGCGCGGAGCGACCGGCGGCGACCGTGGAACGTGTGGCGGGGGACCTTGCCGCCGCCGCGCGAGAACGAGTCGTAGATGATGAGCCCCACCTTGATGAGGAGGGCGCCGCGTTCGGTCGAGGCCGTCTTGCGATGCAGCACCATGCGGAGCGGTGCCGACAGGAGGCCCGAGAAGGTCGAGAAGATCGGCACGGTGGTGCGGAGCGGTCGGACGTAGTGAGCCGCCGTCGTGAGCAGGTCGTTGCGCTCGGTGACGGCTTCGTGGACGAGTCGGAGCTCGCCGTTCTCGAGATAGCGGATGCCGCCGTGGATCATGTGGCTCGACGCGGCCGACGCTCCGGAGAGGAAGTCGCTCTTCTCGACCAGGGCGACGTCGATGCCCTGGAGGGCCAGGTCGCGGAAGGTCGCGACGCCGTTGATGCCGCCGCCGATGATGAGCACGTCCGCCTGGGGCCGCTCCCGCAGCGCCGCTGTCGTCGATCGGATGTCCGCGTTCACGTCACACTCCCACTTCTGCCGGGTGTCGACCCGGTCGCCTCAGACCGCCACCGCAGTGGCTGATGGGACCAATGATGACATTCGTGGACGGGATTGCAGTCGCCATGCACATACGTGCACACTGTCATCCGTGGAAGAGACGCTCGATCCCGACGACATCCGTCGCGCCCTCACGGCCGCGCACCTGTACTACGTCCAGGACCGCACGATGGAAGCCATCGCGCGCGAACTCGGGACCTCCCGATCGACGGTGTCGCGCCTGCTGTCGCGTGCCCGCGCGACCGGGATCGTGGACATCCGCATCCGCTCCCCCTTCGCCGCGCCGCAGCTGCTCGAGCAGAACCTCGCGGACCGCTACGGCATCACCGCGCATGTCGTTCCGGTGCCCGACGACGCCAGCGACGTGGAGCGACTCGAGCGCGTCGCGACGGCTGCCGCCCACCTGCTCGGCGACCTCATCGTCGCGGACACCACCGTGGGGATCGCCTGGGGGTCGACGACGGCGGCGGTCAGCCGGCGCCTCGTCCCGAAGTCCGTGCACGGCACGACGTTCGTGCAGCTGAACGGCTCGGGGAACACGCGGACGACGGGCCTGCTGTACGCCAGCGACATCCTCAGCCGCTTCGCCGAGGCCTACGGCGGAAACGCGCAGCAGTTCCCGGTGCCGGCGTTCTTCGACGACCCGCGCACGAAGCACGCGATGTGGCGGGAACGCAGCACCACTCGCATCCTCGCCATCCAGGCGGCGATGGACCTCGTCGTCTTCAGCGTCGGCGCCGCCGACTCGCGCGTCCCCAGCCACGTCTACTCCGGCGGCTATCTCGAACCCGAAGAGCTCGCCGCGCTCGACGGCGAGGGGGTGGTGGGCGACGTCGCGACGGTGTTCTACCGGCTCGACGGCTCCACGCGCGGGATCGAGCTCAACGACCGCGCGACGGGCCCGCGGTTCGACGTGCTCCGCCGCGTGCCGAGTCGCGTCTGCATCGTCTCGGGCGTCGACAAACGCGACAGTCTGCGCGGGGCGCTCGCCGCCCGCCTCGTCACCGAGCTGGTCGTCGATGAGGCGACCGCCCGCGCGCTGACCGAATGACCTCGGAAGTCAAGAGATGACGCGGGAATGAAACCGGCGAAGAGCGGTTGATTACACTGCAAGAGCAAGAAACGTGCTCCGGGGTCGGTGGGAATCCGAACCGGCGGTGACAGTCCGCGAGCGGGACCCAGGTCCTGCTGATCCGGTGGAAATCCGGAACCGACGGTGATGCGACGAGAGTCGCTAGTCCGGATGGGAGGCAGCACGGTGGATGCGGCGACGCCGCACCCGCCTGTCGCGCCCGCGCCCCGGAGAACCCCATCGTGAGGATCCGGATGAGTGTCACCGACGCGGAGCGCAGCGCGCTCCGTCACGCGTTCGCGCTCGCGACGAACGGGCCTCGCGGCCTGAACCCGCAGGTCGGGGCCGTCATCCTCTCGCCCGAGGGCGCCGTGCTCGCCGAGGGCTGGCACCACGGCGCCGGCACCCCCCATGCCGAGATCGACGCGCTGTCGAAACTGGGGCCGGATGCCGCGCGCGGCGCCACCGCCGTCGTGACCCTCGAGCCCTGCAACCACACCGGCCGCACCGGCCCGTGCGCCGTCGCCCTCATCGAGGCCGGGGTCGCACGCGTCGTCTACTCCGCCGAGGACCCGGGTGCCGTCTCGTCCGGAGGCGCAGAGCGCTTGCACGCCGCCGGTGTCGACGTCGAGGGGGGCGTGCTCCGCGAGGAGGGCGAAGACCTCATCTCGTCGTGGCTGACCGTGCAGCGCCTGGGGCGACCGCATGTCACCGTCAAGTGGGCGCAGTCGCTCGACGGTCGGGCCGCGGCATCCGACGGCACCAGCCAATGGATCACGGGCCCCGACGCACGCGCGGACGTCCACCGCCGCCGCTCACGGGCGGATGCGATCGTCGTCGGCACCGGCACCGTCCTCGCCGACGACCCCGAGCTCACGGCACGCACCGCGGACGGATCGCTCTACGAGGACCAGCCGCGGCCGGTCGTCGTCGGAATCCGCGCGGTGCCCCAGGAGGCCGCACTCCGGCGCCACCCGCGGCCGTTCATGCAGGACGAGGGCGAGGATCTCCGCGACCTGCTCGACAGGCTCCGCGAACTCGGCGCTCACCGCGTGTTCCTCGAGGGCGGCCCGACGCTCGCGGCGTCGTTCCTGCGCCAGGGGCTCGTCGACGAGCTCCTCGTGTACGTCGCGCCGACCCTGATCGGCGGAGACCGCGTCGCGGTCGGCGACATCGGAGTCACGACGATCGCAGAGCAGCGCCGACTCGAGATCGTCGGCCTCGACAGACTCGGTGACGACATCCTCGTCACCTTGACCCCCAAGGAGGGCTGATGTTCACGGGCATCATCGAAGAGCAGGGCGTCATCACCGCCATCGATCCGTCCGGCGACGGCGTGCGCCTCGCGGTCCGCGCACCGCTCGCGGTCTCGGACGCGCAGCGCGGCGACTCGATCTCCATCAGCGGGGTCTGCCTCACGGTCACCGACCAGACGCCGGAGGGGTT
The DNA here is from genome assembly GCF_031932285.1 of Microbacterium aquilitoris. Taxonomy (NCBI): domain Bacteria; kingdom Bacillati; phylum Actinomycetota; class Actinomycetes; order Micrococcales; family Microbacteriaceae; genus Microbacterium; species Microbacterium aquilitoris. Next base: position 138,000 of record NZ_JAUZVT010000002.1, on the reverse strand, counting down.
CACCGCCGACGTCATGAAGCAGACGCTCGACATGTCGACGCTCGGCACGCTCGCCGTCGGCTCCCCCGTCAACGTCGAGCGCGCCCTGGCCGCGCACACCCGGCTCGGCGGTCACATCGTGCAGGGGCACGTCGACGGCACCGGCGAGGTGCTCGAGGTGCGCCCCGGCGAGCAGTGGCGCGTCATCCGCGTCTCGCTGCCCGCAGACCTCGCCCCCCTCGTCGTCGACAAGGGATCGATCACCGTGCAGGGCGTCTCGCTCACCGTCTCGGACGTGTCGGACGCCGACGCGTCGTCGCAGTGGTTCGAGATCTCCCTCATCCCCGAAACCCTCGAGGTGACCACTCTCGGCGCGCTGACGCCCGGCGACCGGGTCAACCTCGAAACCGACATCCTGGCGCGGCACGTGCAGCGTCTGCTCCGATTCGCCTCACCCGACGGCATCCCGTCTACAGAAGAAGGAGGCTCCCGATGAGCCTTTCGTCCATCCCCGACGCCCTGGCAGCCCTCAAAGAAGGCCGACCGATCCTGGTCGCCGACGACGAGAGCCGCGAGAACGAGGGCGACATCATCATCTCCGCCGAGCTGGCCTCGCCGGAGTGGCTCGCCTGGACCATCCGGTGGTCCAGCGGCTTCCTCTGCGCGCCGATGCCGGCGGACTGGGCCGACCGGCTCGACCTGCCGCCGATGGTCGAGGTCAACCAGGACGCCCGCAGCACCGCGTACACCGTGAGCGTCGACGCCGCCGACGGCGTCACGACCGGCATCAGCGCGTCGGACCGCGCCCGGACGGCCAACGTCCTCGCGGACCCGACGTCGGTCCCCGCCTCCCTCATCCGCCCCGGCCACGTGCTCCCGCTCCGCGCCGTCGACGGCGGCGTGCGCGAGCGCGCCGGGCACACCGAAGCCGCGGTCGAGCTCATGCAGCTCGCCGGCCTCCAGCCCGTCGCCGTCATCGGCGAAGTGGTCGCGGACGACGGCAGCATGATGCGGATGCCGGGCCTGCTGGAGATGGGTGAACGCGAAGGCATCCCCGTCATCACGATCGAACAGCTCATCGCGCACGTGAGCGCAGCCGACGGCGACAGCGCCGCCGCACACACAGACCACATCGGCAAGCGTCGAGTGAGCCTGCGCGCGGAGGCGAAGGTTCCGACCTCGCACGGGGAGTTCCGCTTCCTCGCATACAAGGACCGCATCACCGGCACCGACCACATCGCCGTCGTCTCGGGCGAGCTCACCGAGGAGGCGCCGCTCGTGCGCGTCCACTCGGAGTGCCTGACCGGTGAGGCCTTCGGCTCGCTGAAGTGCGAGTGCGGTCCGCAACTCGAGGCGGCCCTGGACGCCATCGAGCAGGACGGCGGCGTCGTCATCTACATGCGCGGCCACGAGGGTCGCGGCATCGGACTCATCAACAAGCTGCGGGCCTACAGCCTTCAGGAGCGCGGCCTCGACACGGTCGACGCGAACCTCGCACTCGGCCTGCCGGCCGACGCACGCGACTACGCGGCGGCCGCCGGCATCCTCACCGACCTCGGCGTCAAGCAGATCCGTCTGCTGACCAACAACACCGACAAGGTCGCGCAGCTGCGCGCACTCGGCCTGACGATCGTCGACCAGGTGCCGCTGCTCGTCGGGGTCGGCGCGAACAACCACCAGTACCTGGCGACGAAGGCCGACCGCATGGGTCACATCATCGACGCCGACGAACTGCGCGAAGCACTCGCGCACAGCGAGGAGCACAACGCATGAGCGGCCACGGAGCACCCCAGACCGAGATCGTCGACGCGAGCGACCTGTCCGTCGTCGTCGTCGCCGGCCAGTGGCACGACGTGATCACCGACGGGTTGATCGCCGGCGCGAAGCGCATCCTCGACGCGTCGGGCGCCTCGTGGCGACTCGTCCGCGTGCCGGGATCGTTCGAGCTGCCGGTCGCCGCCAAGGCGGCACTCGACGAGGGCGCCGACGCGGCCGTCGCCCTCGGAGTCATCATCCGGGGCGGCACTCCCCACTTCGACTTCGTGTCCTCCGCCGCGACCGACGGCCTCACCCGCGTGGCGCTCGACACCGGCAAGCCCGTCGGCTTCGGCGTCCTGACGCTGGACGACGAGCAGCAGGGACTCGACCGGGCGGGCCTGGAGGGCTCGAAGGAGGACAAGGGTGCGGAAGCAGCGGATGCCGCGATCCGCACCGCACTCGTCCTCCGCGACCTCCGCGTCTGACCGCTCGACCCGATGCTGCGTGGGATCTCCACCTTCAGGTAGCCTGAGGGAATGGAGACCCTGCGCAGCATCGTCGTTCTCGTCCACCTCATCGGATTCGCGACGCTCTTCGGTGCGTGGGTGGTCGAACTCGTCGGTCAGCGCCGCGTGACCCGCATCATGCACTGGGGACTCGGCATCGCCCTTGTGGCCGGCCTCGCGCTGTCGGCGCCCTGGGGACTCGATCACGACCTCAACTACGTCAAGATCGGCATCAAGCTCGTCATCCTGGTGATCATCGGCGGGCTCCTCGGCGCGGGCGCGGGACGTCTGCGGAAGTCGGGCTCCGTCCCCGCGGGGATCTTCTGGCCCATCGGCATCCTGACGCTCGTCAACGCGGGCCTCGCCGTCATCTGGCGCTGACCGGGACTTCTCGCGCGACGCGCGGGAGTAGGGTGGAGGTTTGCGTCGACCACTCCGTCGACGCATCGGTGATCCCAGTGCTGTGATGCCCTCGCGTCACCCCTGCGAGCGCATCCGCCGCCGACACGTCCCATGAGGACCCACCGCTTCGTTCCGAAGGTCCCCCGCATGTCATCCGCAGCACCCGCGGCACCCGCCGCACCCGCCAATCCGCGCTCCCGCGTCATCACCGCGAGTCTGATCGGCACGACGATCGAGTTCTACGACTTCTACGTCTACGCGACCGCCGCCGTCCTCGTCTTCCCCATCCTCTTCTTCCCTGCCGGCAACGACACCACGAACCTGCTGCTGTCGTTCAGCATCTTCGGCGCGGCCATGGTCGCGCGCCCCGTCGGCGCCGTCATCTTCGGCCACTTCGGCGACAAGTTCGGTCGCAAGGCCACGCTCGTCGGATCGCTCCTGACGATGGGCGTCGCGACGTTCCTCATCGGCTTCCTGCCGACGTACGGTCAGGTCGGCATCGTCGCCCCGATCCTGCTCCTGATCCTCCGCCTCGCGCAGGGCTTCGCCCTCGGCGGCGAGTGGTCGGGCGCTGCGCTCGTCGCGACCGAGAATGCTCCGAAGGGAAAGCGAGCCTGGTACGGCACGTTCCCGCAGCTCGGTGCGCCGATCGGCTTCATCATCGCCAACACCGTCTTCCTGGTGATCTACTTCCTCCTCCCCCACCCGGACGGACCCGCGCAGCGCAGCGAGGAGTTCCTCGCCTGGGGCTGGCGCGTGCCGTTCCTGTTCTCGGCGGTCATGGTCATCGTCGGTCTCTACGTGCGCCTGAAGCTCGTCGAATCGGCGACGTTCGCGAAGGCCGAGAAGACCGGGGCGATCCGCAAGTTCCCGCTGGGTGAAGTCGTCCGACGCCACTGGAAGCAGCTCATCCTCGGCACGTTCATCATGCTGGCGACCTACGTGCTCTTCTACCTGATGACCAGCTTCACCCTGGCGTACGGCACCAAGGCCACCACCGACGGTGCCGCCGCGGCCGCCCAGGCCGCCGGGACGCCCTTCGACGCGGCCACCTATGTGCCCGGCCTCGGGTTCGGGTACACGGACTTCGTCATCATGCAGATCGTCGGCGTCATCTTCTTCGGCGTCTTCACACTGCTGTCCGGCCCCGTCGCCGACTCGATCGGACGTCGTCGCCTGCTGCTGTGGATCACGGGACTCATCGGCGTCTTCGGCCTGCTGTTCAACGTGTTCCTGCTGCCCCAGCTCGACCCGAAGTTCAGCGGTGCACTCGTGCAGGCGTTCCTCATCCTCGGGTTCATGCTCATGGGCGCGACGTTCGGCCCGATGGGGGCCCTGTTGCCCGAGCTCTTCCCGACGAACGTCCGCTACACGGGGTCGGCGATCTCGTACAACGTGTCGTCGATCCTCGGGGCCGCGCTCGCGCCGATCGTCGCGACCGCACTGTGGGCGGCCGCGGGCGGATCGCCCTGGCTCGTCGGCGTCTACCTGTCGGGCTCCGCGGTCCTGACCTTCATCGCCCTGTGGCTATCGAAGGAGACGAAGGACGTCGAGTACGAGACCAACATCGGACACGCCGAGGCCGTCACCAGCTGACCTCACGCTGAACCGACGGATGCCGCGGCCCACCCCATCGGGAGGGCCGCGGCATCCGTTCTGTCAAGAGTTCCCCTCGGGCACGAGGCGGGTCTATCGTCGGCCTCACAGGCACACGAGGGAGTGGACCATGGCTATCAAGAAGGTCACCCAGGCATCGGTCGTCGAGTACGACCAGACCGGCGGGCCGGAGGTGCTGCATCTCGTCGACCGCCCCCTCGCCGAGCCCCGCCAGGGCGAGGTGACCGTCGAGGTCATGACGATGGGCCTCAATCACATCGACGGTTTCGTCCGCTCGGGCGCCGAGAAGGAATGGGACGACGAGTTCCCGCGCCGTTCGGGCAGTTGCTTCGCAGGCACCGTCATCGCGGTCGGGCCCGAGACGTCCGGCTTCCCCGTGGGCAGTGACGTCGTCGGCCACCTCCGCTCGGGCGCCCAGGCCAGCCACCTCACGATCTCGGTCGACCGCCTGGTCCGCAAGCCCAAGAACGTGACCTTCGAGACGGCGGGCGGGCTGTACCTGGCCGGGACGACGGCCCTCGACATCCTCGACGAACTGAAGGTCGGTGCCGGGGACACCGTCGTCATCTCGGCTGCCGCGGGCGGTGTCGGAAGCGTCGAGGCTCAGATCGCGATGCATCGCGGCGCCCGCGTGATCGGAACGTGCGGCGCCCGCAATTTCGACTATCTGCGACAGCTCGGCGTGAAGCCGGTGCAGTACGGCGATGGGATCGTCGACCGCATCCGTGCGCTCGCCCCCGACGGAGTCAGCGCCTACATCGACAACTTCGGCCAAGACGGACAGGACATCGCCGGGGCGCTGGGCGTCCCGGCAGGCAAGTTCCGCTCGAGCGCCGACCGGCGTGACCGCGAGGTCGCCCTGCTCTCGGACGAGCCCGATGCGGTCGCGCACGGGACGGATCAGCTTCGGAAAGTCGTGGATCTCGCCGAGAAGCGCGCCGTGAACGTGCTCGTCTCGGGCTTCTATCCGCTGGCCGACGTCGCCGAGGCGTACGACGACCTGCTGAAGCTGCACTCCCGAGGCAAGGTCGTCCTCGCGACGCATCCCGTGAATCCGCGTCGCATCCGCAAGGCGCGCGAGGTCATGGAGTCCGGCCGCTGATCCTCAGTCGAGGAACAGTGCGCGCAGGCGCTTCGTCGTGAAGACGAGGCCGATCGCGATCATCACGACGTAGTAGAGGACGTGCCAGAGCATGTCGACCGACAGGATGCCGAGGGTCAGCCCGCGGAGGAGTTCCACGCCGTGCCAGAGGGGCAGTGCCATGACGATCGACTGCACCCACTCGGGGTAGACGGTGATCGGGTAGAACGTCGCCGAGAAGAGGAACATGGGCAGCAGCACGAAGTTGATCCAGTCCATGTGCTGGAACGTCTTCATGTAGCTCGTGATCGCCATTCCCAAGCTCGCGAAGCCGAACGCGATCAGAAGCACCGCCGGAATCGCGAGGATCGCGGTCCAGGCGAGGTTCAGCCCGAGCACCTGCATGACGATCATGAAACCGGTCGCGTAGAGCAGGCCGCGCAGGAGCGCGTAGAGGATCTCGCCGAGGGCGACATCGAGGGGCCCGAGGGACGTGGCCAGCATTCCCTCGTAGAGCTTGCCGTAGTTCAGCTTGAAGAAGACGTTCCAGGTGGAGTCGTAGATCGCGCCGTTCATCGCGGACACGGCCAGGAGGGCGGGCGCGATGAACGCGGCGTAGCTGACGTCGATCCCCTGCGAGGTCTGGACGTCGCCGATGAGCTTGCCGAGCCCGAGACCCATCGACGCGAGGTAGAAGACCGGCTCGAAGAAACCGGACAGGACGACGGCCCAGCTCGAGGATCGGGCGGCGAGGAATCCGCGCTGCACGACGGCGCCGGGGTTGCCCGCCCAAAGGGCACGCACTCCCCCGACCCGCTCGGCCGTCACAGCGCTCACTTCGCGAGCCTCTCGGTGAAGACCTTCCGACCCCACAGGTAGCCGATTCCCGTCAGCACGATGAGATACCCGAGGTGGACGACGACCATGACCGGCGGCACCGCGGCGCCGTACGTACCCAGGCGACCGAGCTCGGCGCCGTGCCACAGCGGCGAGACCCACCCGATCCACTGCAGCCAGACGGGCAGCGTCTCGAGGGGGTAGAAGGTGCCCGAGAAGAGGAACATCGGCATGAAGATGAAGCGCTGGACGAGCGCGAACTGCCCCTTGTCGTCTTCGATCGAGCCGGCGTAGGCCATGAGCGGGATGCCGAACGCGAGGCCCGCGAGGATGCCCGCCGGGATCGCGATCCACCCGGTCTCGGGGTTCGGCACCGTCGTCCACCCGATGCCGAGGGCACCGAGGAGCCAGATGAAGAGGTAGTACGCCGCGACCGCGAACGTCATGCGGGCGGCCGCGCCGATGATGACGCCGTTGGCGATCTGCGGGCTCGACAGGGCGGACGCGTTGAACCCGAAGAAGTACCGTCGCCACTTGAACCCGGCCATGACGGGGTACGTCATCTCCTCGGAGGCGACGGAGATCGCCGCCGTGACGAGGAGCGCGGGTGCGACGAAGACGAGGTAGTCGACCTGCACGCCGCGGTCGTCGATCGGCGTCCGGATGAGCGCGGCGAGGCCGGCGGCCAAGCCGAGCAGATACAGAACCGGCTGCCCGAGCGCTCCGACCACGATGGTCCAGCCGTAGGCGCGCATCGCCCGGACCATGTGCTCCGTGACGTACCAGCTGCCGAATCGACGGGGCTTGCGCCCCCACTCCATCGCTTCTGCCCGCAGCTCGTCGAGCGTCGGCTGCGCCGCCTGTGTCGTCTCGCTCATTCGATGAGCGACCGTCCCGTGAGGCGGAGGAACACGTCCTCCAGGCTGGACCGACGGACGAGGCTCGTCATCGGCTGCAGGCCCGACGAGGTGACCCGTTCGAGGGCGGCCTCACCGTCGTGGGCATAGACGAGGATGCGGTCCGGCAGCACCTCGACGCGGTCGCCGATACCCTGCAGCTGGGCGGCGACCTGCTCGTTGCGGTCGGAACCGAAGCGCACCTCGAGCACCTCGCGGCTGGAATATTCGCGGATGAGGGAGGCCGGGCTCCCCTCGGCCATGATGCGCCCCTTGTCGACGACGACGAGCCGGTCGCAGAGCTGTTCGGCCTCGTCCATGTAGTGGGTCGTGAGGACGAGCGTCGTGCCCCGCTCCTTGAGGCGGAACAGGCGGTCCCAGAGCACGTGACGCGCCTGCGGATCAAGGCCCGTCGTGGGCTCGTCCAGGAGCAGGATGCGCGGGTCGTTGATGAGCCCGCGAGCGATCGTCAGGCGGCGCTTCATCCCGCCGGAGAGCTGGTCGACCTTGTTCTTCGCCTTGTCCTCGAGCTGGGCGAACGCCAGCAGCTCATCGGCCTTCTCGGCGCACACCTTGCCCGGGAGGCCGAAGTACCGCCCGTAGATGTAGAGGTTCTCGCGCGCGTTGAGCTCGCCGTCCAGGTTGTCCTGCTGCGGGACGACGCCCAGGCGCGAACGAATCTCGGGGCCGTGCCGGTCGGGGTCCAGCCCCAGGATCGACAGGTTCCCGCTCGTCCGGGTCGACACGGCGCCGATCATCTTCATCGTCGTCGATTTACCGGCGCCGTTCGGGCCGAGCAGACCGAAGGACTCCCCCGGTGCGACCTCGAACGACAGTCCGTCGACGGCGACGAAGTCGGGCTTGCCCTTGCTCTTGTAGGCCTTCACGAGCTTCTCGGCGCGGATCACGGGTTCTGGCACCGGACCACACTATCGACGGGCGGGGACACGGTCAGGACGGAGGAAGATAGAGGGATGTCCACGCCTCGCCGCGGTCTGCGCCGCCCCTCGAAGGACGACGGCCCCCGCGCCAGCCTCCGTCAGCTCGTCCCCTTCCTCCTCGAACACAAGCGTGTTCTCGTGGTGGTCGGCGTCCTCAGCGTGCTCGAAGCGGTCGCCACCCTCATCCAGCCGCTCCTCGTCGGGAACGTCATCGGCCGGGTGCAGGCGGGCCAGGCCCTCGGCATCCTCGTCTGGGTCCTCGTCGGCCTCGTCGTCGTGTCCTCGCTCATCGGCGGATTCCAGCACTACCTGCTGCAGCGCACCGGCACCGCGGTCGTCTACTCGAGCCGTCGCCGACTGATCGCCAAGCTCCTGCACCTGCCGGTGCAGGAGTACGACGCTCGGCGCACCGGCGACCTGGTGTCGCGGGTCGGCACGGACACGACCCTGCTCTACGCCGTCCTCACGCAGGGGTTCGCGGACTCGATCGGGAACGCCCTCATCTTCGTCGGCGCGATCATCGCGATGCTCATCATCGACCCGATCCTGCTGCTGCTGATCGTCGTCGTCATCGGCGCCTCGGCGACGGTCGTCGTCGTGCTGAGCGGCCGCATCCGTCGGGCCACGCTCGAGCAGCAGGAGAAGGTGGGCGCGCTCGCCTCCGGCGTCGAGCGGGCGATCGGCTCGATCCGCACGATCCGCGCCTCGGGCGCGGAGGCCCGTGAGCAGGACACCATCTCGTCGACAGCCAGCGAGGCCTACGACGCCGGCGTGAAGGTCGCGAAGGCCTCGGCGGTCGTCGTCCCCGTCGCGGGAATCGCCCTGCAGGTCTCGCTCCTCGTCGTGCTCGGCGTGGGCGGGTTCCGCGTCGCATCCGGCGCCATCGAGATCGCTCAGCTCGTCGTCTTCGTGATGTTCCTCTTCTTCCTCGTGCAGCCCCTCGCCTCCTTCTTCGGCGCGATCACCTCGGTGAACCAGGCGCTCGGCGCGCTCGGCCGCATCCAGGAGGTCCTCGACCTGCCGGACGAGACGGCCGAGGATGCCGCGATCGCCGCATCCGCCGCCTCACCGTCCGCCGACTCGACGGCCGCCATCGAGTTCCGCGACGTGCACTTCTCCTATCCCGAAGCGGTCATCCGCGCCCGCCGGAGCGCGCAGGATGAGGCGATCAAGACCCTCGCCGACGCCCGCGCGCCCCTCCCCGAGGAGTCGGAGCCCGAACCCGAGGCGACCGTGCTCCGAGGTGTCTCGTTCGAGGTGCCGCGCGGGGCCCGCGTCGCACTCGTCGGCCCGTCGGGGGCCGGCAAGTCGACGACCCTCTCGCTCATCGAGCGGTTCTACGACCCGACCGCCGGCGCGATCCTCATCGACGGCATCGATGCCCGCGCGCTCGACCGCCTGTCGCTGCGCGCCCGACTCGGGTACGTGGAACAGGACGCCCCCACACTGGCGGGCACGATCGCCGACAACCTGCGCCTCGCATCCCCGAACGCGACCGACGCGGACTGCGAACGCGTGCTCGACGCCGTGAACCTCACCGAGGTGCTCGAGCGCTCACCTCTGCGCCTGGAAGCACCGGTGGGAGAGGCGGGCGTGATGCTCTCCGGTGGCGAGCGTCAGCGCCTCGCGATCGCGCGGGCCTTGCTGGCCGCTCCGCCGATCCTGCTGCTCGACGAATCCACATCGTCCCTCGACGGCCTCAACGAGCAGCGGATGCGCGACGCGATCGACGCGGTCGCCGCGGGTCGCACGCTCGTCGTCATCGCACATCGGCTCTCGACGGTCGTCGACAGCGACCTCATCGTCGTCCTCGATCACGGCCGCGTTGTGGGTCAGGGCACGCACGACGAGCTCGTGCGCGACGTGCCGCTCTACCGCGACCTCGCCGCCCGCCAACTGCTGGTCTGAAGGCTCCCCCGAACGCACCGCGACCCGACGCGAACTGCGACTCCCGGCATCCGGGAACAGCAGTTCTCGTCGGGTCGACGCCTGGTGCGGGAGGCTCAGGCCTCCTGCTGCGCGCGCTGCAGGCGGTAGCGCAAGGCGGCGAGCTCGGCGTAGAGGGCCGGCGGGACCTTGCCGTCGAACGTCCGGTAGAACTCCTCGGTGAGGTCGGCTTCGGCGAGCCAGGATGCCGGGTCCACCGCGAACAGCTCGTCGAGATCGGTCTGCGGCACCTCGATCCCCGCGAGGTTCAGGTCGTCGGTCTTCGGCAGGCGCCCGACGGGGCTGTCCACGGCGCCGACGGACCCGTCGATGCGGCGGATGATCCAGTCGATGACGCGGGCGTTGTCGCCGAAGCCGGGCCACAGGAAGCGCCCGTCCGAGCCCTTGCGGAACCAGTTGACCTGGAAGATGCGCGGAGCCCGGTCGAAGCGCAGCTTCTCACCGACCGTCAGCCAGTGGCCGAAGTAGTCCGCCATGTTGTAGCCGCAGAAGGGCAGCATCGCGAAAGGGTCGCGGCGCAGCTCGCCGACGAGCCCCTCGGCGGCGGCGGTGCGCTCGGACGAGATGTTCGAGCCCATGAAGACGCCGTGGGTCCAGTCGGTGGCCTCGACCACCAGCGGGACGTTGGTGGCACGGCGTCCGCCGAACAGGATCGCGTCGAGCGGGACGCCCTCGGGGGCATCCCAGTCCGCGGCGATCTGCGGGCACTGCCCCGCACTCACGGTGAAGCGCGAGTTCGGGTGGGCGGCGGGACGACCGGATGCCGGGGTCCAGGGCTTGCCCTCCCAGTCGGTGAGCTCGGCCGGCGCCTCGTCGGTCAGGCCCTCCCACCACACGTCGCCGTCGGGACGGAGCGCGACGTTCGTGAAGATCGTGTTGCCCCAGAGAGTGTCGACCGCCGTCACGTTCGTCGATTCGCCCGTCCCCGGCGCGACGCCGAAGAAGCCGGCTTCGGGGTTGATGGCCCAGAGGCGGCCGTCCTCACCCGGACGCAGCCAGGCGATGTCGTCGCCGAGCGTCTCGACCCGCCACCCGGGGATGGTCGGGCGGAGCATGGCGAGGTTCGTCTTGCCGCAGGCCGAAGGGAACGCTGCGGCGACGTGGTAGGCCTTGCCCGCGGGGTCGATGACGCGGATGAGCAGCATGTGCTCGGCGAGCCAGCCCTCGTCGCGGCCGATCACCGAGGCGATCCGCAGCGCGAAGCACTTCTTGGCGAGGATCGCGTTACCGCCGTAGCCGGAGCCGAACGACCAGACCTCGAGCGTCTCGGGGAAGTGGACGATGTACTTCTCGTCGTTGCAGGGCCACGCCTCGTCCTGCTGTCCGGGAGCGAGCGGCGCGCCCACCGAGTGCACGGTCTTGACCCAGGGCTTGCCGTCGGCGATCTGCTGCAGCACCTCGGCGCCCACGCGCGTCATGATGCCGATGGACGTGACCGCGTAGGCGCTGTCGGTCACCTGAACGCCGATGTGCGAGAGCGGGCCGCCCACGGCGCCCATCGAGAAGGGCACGACGTACATCGTCCGGCCGCGCATGCTGCCCTCGAAAAGGGGCGTGATGGTCGCGCGGATCTCGTCGGGCGCGATCCAGTTGTTGGTGGGCCCGGCATCCTCTTCACGCTCCGAGGCGATGAAGGTGCGACCCTCGGTGCGGGCGACGTCGCTCGGGTGCGAGCGGGCGAGGTAGGACCCGGGACGCCACTCGGGGTTGAGCTTGATGAGCTTGCCCTCATCGACCTGCTGGCGCAGCAGCGCGTCGTTCTCGGCGGCCGAGCCGTCGACCCAGTGGATGCGGGCGGGCTGCGTGAGCGCCGCGATCTCGTCGACCCACGCGTGGAGGGCCGCCATGCCCTCTCCGGTGACGGCGGGACGGATGCCGGTGGGCGCCGGCGTCGAGCGGGCGACGATCGGCGTCGAGCCGGTACGGGTGGGGCGGGTGAACAGGTCTGCGATGGCCATTCGGCGCTCCTCGGTCGGGGTGGGCGTATCTCCACTGTGCGCCCCAACAACCCACTCTTTTCGCAATTCTCTGCGTCAAGAAATGCGATTCTTTCGATAGCATCAAGTTCATGGCGACGCCCCTCCAGCTCTCGACCCTCGGCCACCGCATCCGGCATCAGCGGACCGCCCACGGCTTCACGCTCGACGAACTGGGGGCGCTCGTGGGCATCGCCGGGAGCCAGCTCAGCCTCATCGAGAACGGCAAGCGCGAGCCGAAGCTGTCGGTCCTGCAGGCGATCGCGACGGCGACGGGCACGGACGTGACCGACCTGCTCTCCACGGAGCCCCCGAACCGCCGCGCCGCCCTCGAACTCGACCTGGAGCGCGCGCAGCGGAGCCCCGTGTTCCGCCGCCTCGGCGTCGCCCCGGTGAAGGTCACGAAGACGATGTCGGACGAGACGATCGAGGGCATCCTCGCGCTCCACCGCGAACTCGAGCGGCGCGAACGCGAATCGATCGCGACACCCGAAGAAGCCCGCCGCGCCAACACCGAACTGCGCCTGCGGATGCGGGAGCAGAACAACTACCTGCCCGACATCGAGAAGCTCGCCGAGAAAAAGCTCAAAGCCGCCGGGCACTCCACCGGCGCCTTGACGCACCGCACGGTCAGCATCATGGCGGAGCAGCTCGGGTTCGAACTCATCTACGCGAGCGACCTCCCCCACTCCGCACGATCGGTCACCGACCTCGAGAACGGGCGGATCTACCTGCCCCCGGCATCCATCCCCGGCGGCCACGGCCTGCGGTCGATGGCGCTCCAGGCGATGGCGCACCGTCTGCTCGGGCACACCCCGCCGACCGACTACGCCGACTTCCTGCAGCAGCGCCTGGAGATCAACTACTACGCAGCGTGCTGCCTGATGCCCGAGACCGCGTCGGTCGCCTTCCTGGCCCAGGCCAAGAAGGACCGGAACCTCGCCGTCGAGGACTTCCGCGACGCATTCGGCGTGACCCACGAGGCGGCCGCGATGCGGATGACCAACCTCCTGACGCAGCACCTCGGCATCCCGCTCCACTTCCTGCGCGTCGACGGGGCGGGCGCGATCAACCGCGTCTACGAGAACGACGGGCTGCCGCTGCCGATGGACGTGACGGGATCGGTCGAGGGGCAGGTGGTCTGCCGCAGATTCGCGGCGCGGTCCGCGTTCGCGGAGCAGAACCGGACGACCGAGCACTACCAGTACACCGACACCCCCGGCGGGACGTTCTGGTGCTCGAGCCAGACCGGCTCGACTACGGAGGGCGAGTTCTCGATCACGGTCGGGGTGCCCTTCGACGACGCACGCTGGTTCCGCGGGCGCGAAACGCCGAAGCGGGCGGCCTCGACGTGCCCCGACGAAGCCTGCTGCCGGCGACCCGACGCCGATCTCACCGAACGGTGGAAGGGCAAGGCATGGCCGAGCGCCCGCGTGCACATGCAGATGTTCTCGCCCCTTCCGCGGGGGATGTTCCCCGGCGTCGACGACGGCGAGGTCTACGCGTTCCTGGACCGACACGCCTGAACGCCGTGTTGAGCGCCGCCGGGCGGCGGGTGTACGCTCTCGCGAGTGAGGTTCGCCTAACCTAATCTGCGACGACGTGCAGCAGGTCCCGCGGACGGGCTGCGACGGGGCAGCGGGCACCGGCCTCACTCCCGAACACCCGAAGAGATCCCGTGCTCGCCTCGCTCCTCCCTCCCTTCCTCATCGGCCTCCGCGAAGGCCTGGAGGCCGCGCTCGTCGTCGGCATCCTCGTCGCCTACCTCGTCCGGATCGACCGCCGCGACGTCCTCCCGAAGCTCTGGGCCGGAGTGGGACTCGCGGCAGCGCTCGTCCTCGTCATCGGCGCCGTCCTCACCTTCGGCGCCTACGCCCTCACCTTCCAGGCCCAGGAGCTCCTCGGCGGCCTCCTCTCCCTCCTCGCCGTCGGCATGGTGACCTGGATGATCTTCTGGATGCAGCGGACCGCGCGCACCATGCGCTCCCATCTCGAAAGCGGCATCGATCGCGCACTCGCGATGGGCGGCTTCTGGGGGATCGTCCTGATCGGGTTCGTGTCGGTGGCTCGCGAAGGCATCGAGACGACGCTCTTCCTCTGGTCCATGGTGCAGACCGCCGGCCAGGAAGGCCCGGGCTGGCTCGGCGCCGTGCTCGGCCTCGCCGTCGCCGTCCTCCTCGGATGGCTGCTCGCCCGCGGCGCCGTGCGTCTCGACCTCCGCCGGTTCTTCGCGTGGACGGGCGGCTTCCTCGTCGTCGTCGCCGCGGGTGTGCTCGCCTACGCCTTCCACGACCTGCAGGAGGCGGGCGCCCTCCCCGGACCCTTCTCGGATGCCGCGACCATCGACCCCGTCACCGGTGGCGTCGGCGTCGGCGTCGCCGGGTTCCCGTTCGGCTGGGCCTTCGACCTGAGCGCGCAGCTCCCTCCCGGCAGCGCGATCGCCGCGCTCCTCCAGGCGACCGTCGGCTTCATGCCCGAGATGACCTGGCTGCAGGTGATCGCCTGGGGGCTCTACCTCGCCGTCGTCGGCACGTTCTTCGTCCGAGGCCTGTTCCCGCGCCCGCGTCCTGCGCCTGCGGCATCCGCCGGCACCTCCGCATCCCGTCACGCATCCCAAGGAGCATCATGACCCGCCCCCGCCTCACCACGGCGCATGCCGCCCTCGCCCTCGTGGCCGTCAGCGCCGTCGCCCTCTCGGGCTGCGTCGCGAAGACCGACGCGACGAGCACGGACGCCCTCACGGTGACCTCGACGGATACCTCCTGCGACGTCTCGACGGCGACGGCGAAGAGCGGAACGCTGACCTTCGCGGTGTCGAACAAGAGCTCCCAGGTGAGCGAGTTCTACCTGCTCGCCGAGGACGGGCTGCGCATCATCGGCGAAGTCGAGAACATCTCACCCGGCGCCGAGCGGACCCTGACCGTCGTCGCGCAGCCGGGGAAGTACAAGACGCTCTGCAAGCCGGGCATGGTCGGCGAGGGCGTCGGGCGCGCTGATTTCAGCGTCACCGGCGGGGCGGTCGCCGCCACCGGCGACGACGCCGAGCAGAAGCAGAAGGCCGTCGACCTCTACGCCGCGTTCGTCAAGGACCAGGTCGAGCAGCTCGTCCCCGCCGTCGACGCCTTCACGACCGCCTACGAGTCGGGGCGGGACGACGAGGCGCGCGCGCAGTTCCCGACGGTGCGCGCGTTCTACGAGCGCATCGAGCCGGTCGCCGAATCCCTCGGCGACCTCGACCCGCGCATCGACTACCGCGAAGTGGATGCCGTGGCCGAAGGCCTCGAATGGACCGGCTTCCACCGCATCGAGAAGGACCTGTGGGTGCCGGAGAAGGACGCGCTGAACGCCGACGGCGAGACGCCGGCATGGCAGGACTGGGCTCCGTCGACCACGGAGGAACGGGCGACGTACGGCGACAAGCTGGTCGCGGACGTCGGCGAACTCAACGACTACGTCCACTCCGACGCGTTCCAGAAGGCGCTCGACGCCCAGGGCGTCGCCGGGATCTCCAATGGCGCGATCGCCCTGCTCGACGAGGTGGCGACCGGCAAGATCAGCGGCGAGGAGGACTGGTGGTCGGGCACGGACCTGTCGGACTTCGCCGCGAACGTCGAGGGCTCGAAGATGGCGTTCTCGCTCGTGCGTGACTTCGCGTCGGCCGCCGGATCCGATGGGAAGACGCTCTCGACGGAGATCGCGCGGCGCTACGACGACCTGAATGCCGCCCTCGCCGCCCACGGCTCGCTCGAGAAGGGCTTCGTCGCCTACAAGACCCTCACCGAGGACGACAAGCGCGAGCTGACCGACCTGATCAACGCGCTGGCCGAGCCGCTGTCCCGCCTGACCTCCACCGTCCTGCAATGAGCACCGAGGACTCGCCCTCAGAAGAGACCGCCCGCCCGTCGCTCAGCAGGCGCGGCCTGTTCGGTCTCGCCGCAGGAGTCGGCGCCGCGGGCCTCGCGCTCGGCGCGGGTGCGGGCTCCGCGATCGGCGTCGCGGTCGGGCGCGAGCGCGCGGAGCAGGAGGGGGCAGCATCCGTCCACCCCTTCTTCGGGACGCACCAGGCGGGGATCACGACACCGATGCAGGACCACCTGCACTTCGCCGCCTTCGACATGATGGCGGGCTCGAGCCGGGACGACCTGCAGTCGCTCCTGAAGGACTGGAGCTACGCGGCGGCACGGATGACGCAGGGTCTCGACGTGAGTGCCAGCGGCGCCGTCGGAGGGTCGCCCGAGGCGCCGCCGGACGACACCGGTGAGGCGCTGGGGCTGCCGGCATCCGGCCTCACGATCACCTTCGGCCTGGGATCGACCCTGTTCTCGACCGACAGCGGCGACGATCGGTACGGGCTCGCCCGGCTGCGCCCGGCGGGCCTCGCGAAACTGCCCGCGTTCCTCGGCGACGACCTCGACCCGTCCGTCTCGGGGGGCGACCTCTGCATCCAGGCGTGCGCCGACGATCCGCAGGTCGCCGTGCACGCGATCCGCAACCTCAGCCGGATCGCCTTCGGGCGTGCGCGGCTGCGCTGGTCGCAGCTCGGCTTCGGAAAGACCTCGAAGACGACCGCCGCGCAGGCGACGCCGCGGAACCTCTTCGGCTTCAAGGACGGTACGGCGAACATCCTCGCGGACGACACGAAAGCCCTCGCCGACCACGTGTGGGTCGCCGAGGACGACGCTCCGGCGTGGCTGGCCGGCGGCTCGTACCTCGTGGCCCGCAAGGTCGCGATGCTCATCGAGACGTGGGACCGCGTGCGACTGTCGGAGCAGCAGCGGATCATCGGACGCGACAAGGCGCAGGGCGCTCCGCTC
This sequence comes from Microbacterium aquilitoris, assembly GCF_031932285.1. NCBI lineage: Bacteria > Bacillati > Actinomycetota > Actinomycetes > Micrococcales > Microbacteriaceae > Microbacterium > Microbacterium aquilitoris. Next base: position 121,246 of record NZ_JAUZVT010000002.1, on the reverse strand, counting down.
TCGGGCGGCGTCGAGACGACCGCGCCCGACTTCGGCACCACGGATGCCGCCGGTGCCCCCGCAATCGACCGGGCCTCGCACGTGCGCCTCGCCCATCCCGACCTGAACAACGGCATCCGCATCCTGCGGCGCGGCTACAACTACGTCGACGGCAACACCGACCTCGGCCGCCTCGACGCGGGACTGTTCTTCCTCTCGTACCAACGGAGCCCGGACCAGTTCGTGACGCTCCAACGCGCCCTGTCGACTGACCTCATGAACGAGTACGTGCGTCACATCGCGTCGGGCATCTGGGCGGTGCCCCGCGGCGCGGGGGACGGCTCGTACGTGGGCGCGGAACTGTTCGCCTGACCCGGGCACACGAAAGCGGGGAGCACAGTCCCCGTGTGCTCCCCGCTCGACTCGCGCGCCCGAACAGCGCGAGTGGTGAAGGTCAGTCCTTCTTGAAGGCGTCCTTCACGTTCTCGCCGGCCTTCTTGGCGTCGGCCTTCGTCTGGTCGGCCTTGCCTTCAGCAACGAGCTTGTCGTTGTCGGTGGCCTTGCCGATCGCTTCCTTCGCCTTGCCGGCGATGTCCTGAGCGGCGTTCTTGATCTTGTCGTCGAGTCCCATGAGGGTCTCCTTTCTCTATCGGTGGTGGGGGGGAAACCGGTGCCTGGACCGGTGGTTCGATCGGTGGATCAGCTGACCCGCGCGGCGTCCGAGGCGAACCTGCTGCGCAGGCCGCCGTGGATCGAGATGTAGGCGGCGGTGTCTGCGCCGGTCACGGCTGCCAGGCCGTCCATCAGCCGATCGACGTGATCGACGACGCGACGGGGGTCGGCTCCCTGACGGGCCGTGATGCTCACCTGGAGCACGGGCTCGTCGCGGACCGTGTGCGCAGTGACGGATGCCGCGACCACGTCGCCCTCACGGGCGAGGGAGTTCTTCACGGCGTCCGCCGCGAAGCCCTCGGTGATCGTGACTCGGCCGAGCGGCGTCTGCGAGCCGCTCGAGCGGAGGACGGTGCGGGAGCGCCGGCTCACGAGCGTCGTGAGACTGGCGAAGAGGACGACCGCGATCACGATCGCGACGACCGCCGCACCGATGACCGCCCAGCTGAGCGCGGTACCGGGGATCACGGTGGCGTCACCCGCGGCGCGGAGCGCGTCGACGGCGGCCTTCCCGGAGGAGGTCCACACGTCGCCGATGGCCGGGAGGGCCGCCGCCGTGGCCGCCGCTCCCCCGCCGATCAGCAGGATCACGCCGACGATCATCAGAACGGTGCGGTTGAGTGCACGGTTGGTGTCGTTCATGCCGCCTTCTCCTCATCGTCGGGGCGCGCGATCCGCACGCGGGTGCGAACAGGGCGCGCCAGCTTCAGCGCGGCGATCTCCGCATCGGCCAGCGAGGTGACCTGGGTCTTGTCGACCGGGATGCCGGCTCCGGGACGGACGGTGACGTCGACGCTCCGGTGGGCGACCCCGACCGTCACACGGTCGCGGGCGACGCCGATCTCGTCGCTCACCCGCTGGGCGAGCGCTGCGGCGAGGACGCCGTTGTCGATGACGGCGACGCGGCCACCGGCATCCACTTCGTGCTTGGACAGACGGCCCGGCGCGACGGCCAGGACCACGAGCCACAGCCCGATCGCGGCCACGACGAGCCCGCCGGCGACACCGGCCGCCACCGGGGCGTTGCCGGGGAGTCCGGCCAGCCACTCCAGCGCCGCCACAGGGCGCACCAGAAGTGCGGGCTGGGCCGCGAGGGCCAGCACGAGCTCGACGGCGACGTACAGGGCCAGGATGATCGCGACCAGGACGACGAGGGCGAAGGCGACGCTGCGCGGCGAGTGGGTCTCGCGGCGCACAACGCGACGCAGCACAGGGGTGGTCATCGCACACGCTTCCTTTCCGGGGTCCGGGCACCGGTCACGGTGACGTCGATTCGGGCGATGTCGCGCCCGAGGAGGTGGGTCAGTCGCTCGCGCAGCTGCTCCTGCATCTGCGAGGCGCGCTCGAGGACGGGGACGGTGCTCCGCACCGCATCCAGATCATCGAGGTCGGGGACGGGGAGAGGGCTCGATACCTTCAGAGCCATGCCGTCCCGTCGGTCGGCGACACCCACGGAGATCTCGCCCCGCGGGACGCCGATGACATCGGCGGACACCGCCCGTGCGATGCCGACGAGCACACGCTCGGCGACCTCGGTACGGCCGGCGACGCCGGGGGCCGCGGCGGCGGGTCGCGAGGACCCGCCGCCCGCCGTTCCGTCGGTGTCGGTACGCATCAGGAGGTGCGCCGTCCCGTGAAGGCGTCGGTCACGGCCCTCACGTCGAGCTTGCCCGAGGCGATGCGGCCCACGACGGCGCCGATCGCCATGAACAGGGCGGTGAGGAGGAAACCCCAGAACCCGAACGCGAGGCCCACGACGGCGAGGATGGCGCCGGTCAGGGCGCCGATCAGCGTGGTGCTCATGAGACGCGCGACTCCTCGTGCTGCTCGTCCTCGTCGCCCGGGATGTGGACGTCGTCGACGGTGACGTTGACCTCGACGACCTCGAGTCCGACGAGGCGCGTGATGGCGCCGGCGACGGCGTCACGGACCTGCGAGGCGACCTGGTGGACGGGGGTCGGGTACTCGACGACGATCGTCAGGTCGACGGCGGCCTGGGTCTCGCCGACCTCGACCTTGACGCCCTGACCGAGGTCCTGGGCGTTGATGGCGTTGCGGATCGCGCCGAGGGCACGGGCTCCGCCGCCACCGAGAGCGTGGACGCCGGGGATCTCACGAGCGGCAATGCCGGCGACCTTGGCCACGACGCCGTCGGAGATGACGGTCGTGCCGGCGGTGGACGACGAGGTCTCGTCGGCCTTCGGCAGCGAACGGTCGACGCGTGCGCCGGGCACGGCGGGGGTGGTGGTCGCGGGGGTCTCGGTAGCCATGGTTCTCCTCTTTCTCGAACGATCTTCCGACGCACTGTGGGGTGCGTCGCGGGCCGTTGCTTTCGGCCTCGTACATAAGAGGTCCGGGCGTCCCGATTCGTCACAAAAAAGTTCGGAGAAGTTCTGCGACAGCTCTCGGCGTCAGTGGATCCGGGCGATCTGGATGCTGATCCGCGCGTCGTCCGGGGTGTTCGCGATCAGCGCGTCGGCCACGCGGCGGGCCGCGTTCGGGGTGTTGTCGTGCGACGCGGTCGCGATCCGCGCGGCGACCAGCGGCATCCCGTCGCGAACGGTCACGGCGACCTCCGCCATGCGATCCCCGTCCGCGCCGGCGGCGGCGGCGATGAGACCGGGGATGCGAGCGACGGTGGAACGGGGCGAGTAGACGTCGGTGACGCCGTCGACGGCGCGGATGCGGGCGACGAGATCGGGCTGGCCGGCGGACGCGTCGATCGGCTCGTCGGAGGGTTGCCCGATGGGGGGCTGACCGATGGAGGGGACCCGGGTCATGGCGTCACTCCTTCCCTTCTGTGCCGTGGAGCTCCTCGACGGCGACGTTGACAGCGGTGACGTTGAGCTCGGTGTGCTCGGCGAGGACGCGGTAGACGAGCTCGCGAAGGCTCGCCGTGAGCTCGGGGATCGACTTGCCCCAGGCGACGGAGGCGGTGAGCTCGATGCGCACCGGGGCGCCCGGGGTCTCGGCATCGCCCACGATCTCGGTGCGCCCGAGGTAGATCCCGTCGAGCTCGTCGGCACTCGAGCGCACGAGCGAGCGGACGGCCCCCTCGGTGACCGTGATCGTCACGCGGGGGTCGGGGTGGTGGATGGGGAAGCTGCGACCCGCGCGCAACTCGGAGTGGATGACCGAGAGGATCCCCTCGAACCAGCTCTCGGGGGGTCGCGGCATCCGCTCGGCATCGTCGGCGACCAGGTCCCGGGAGAGCTGGCCGACCCGCTCCAGGGCCTCGATGACGTTCAGGCAGTCGGGGCACGACTCGATGTGGGGGTCGCGGGGCGTGCGACCGGACTCGACGTAGCTGCTGAGCTCGTCGACGGAGCGGCCGCACTCGAGAGTGTCGTCGTCGTTCATCGCCACCCCTCCATCTCGATCGCGATGCTCGCCCGGGCCCGTGCGAGCAGTCCCCGGACGGTGCTGTCGGTCATGTTCATCTCTTCTGCGATCTCGGCGTAGCTGAGCTCTGCGACTTCACGCAGCAGCCAGCATCGGCGTTGATCCTCCTTCAGTCGGTCGAGCGCCCGCGAGAGAGCCGCGAGGCGGTCGTTCTGGATCGCCGCGCGCTCGGGCTGCGCATGCGAGGACGGCGGAAGGACAGCCTCGTCGAGAGCATCCTCTCGCGATCTCCGGGTCGCGAGGGCGAGCGCCTCCCGGCCGGCGATCCGCATCAGCCACGATTTCACGACCGACGGGTCGCGGAGCGTCGGGAGCTGCTTCCATGCCGTCACGAACGCGTCCTGCACGACGTCGTCGGTGTCGGCGACCGACCCGACGATGCGGTAAACGTAGGCGCGCACGAGAGAGGAGTGACGCCGGAGGATCTCTCCGAACGCTGCCGTGTCGCCGTCGACGGCGCGCTGGACGAGGATCCGGTCCGGCGCATCGCGAAGCGACGAGGTGTCGCGCCGGGGAGAATCGCGCAACGGGGAGTCGATGATGCACTCCCTCCGACACGGCCGCCAGGATCAGCGGGCTCGAGAGGACGCTAATCGGGCGGAACGGCACGAAGAACCGCTTGCGCCACGGCTCCGCACTCGCTATTGGCGGCCGAAGAAGCCACCCACGCGTGCGAGCGCGTCACCCACCCCGGCATCCGACTCCCCGTCGAACAGGGTCGCGGCGGGGATGCCCGAACTTCCCACCGCGAGCGAGAGGCTCCAGGTGCCGACCGCGACACCACCGCGGAGGATGACCGGACGCACCATCCCGTTGGCGGTGGGGCCGACGTTCATGCGATCACCGGCACCCATCCCGATCGAGCGGTCGGCGTACGAGAGGACGTATTCGTCGAAGGCCGGGAGCGCGATCGTGCCCGGGAGGGCCGGGTCGGGCACGGCGGTGGTCGGCTCTTCGGGCACATCGAGGAGCTCCCCGTCGAGGGCCACGACGCGGTCGCCCGCACGCCCGGCGGCTCCCCGGGCCTGCCCCGCCGGAAGCCCCGCCCACCAGGCGAAGTCCGCACCGGTCGCGGGCCCGTGTCCGCGCAGGTAGGCCACGAGGAGATCGACGGCCGGGTCGTCGCCGGCCGGGCCGCGGGGCGGGAGGGCGACGAGGTACTGCTCACGGGCGACTCCCTCGTCGCGCGGGACGACAGGGCCGAGCGCGAGCACCCCGCGGATGGACAGGGCGGTGAGGATGCGCGTGCCCGCAGCGACGGACCCCGCGACGCCGTCCCGCTGCAGGGCGTCGACGAACGCGGCCCTGGTCAGGGGTGCCTCTGCGGCGAGGGCGGACCGAAAGACGCGTTCGCCACGATCGAGCACTCCCGGGTCGATGCCGTACGCCCGCGTCTGCCGCTCCCCCGTCACGTCGAGGATCGCCCCCACCGAACCGGGCTCCACGATGTGGAGGGTGCCGCGCTGCGTCCACGCGCGCACCAGGAGCCCCGCGTCGAACGCGCGATCGACGTCGCCGACGGCGGGGCCGCCGGAGGTGCGGATGCCGAGCGCCCAGCGACCGGCCGCGAAGTCCTGCGCCTGCACGGCGAACAGCCGGCGCGCGACGTCGGGGACGGTCGCGGCGGGCTCGACGAGCAGGTGCGAGCGGAGTCGATGGAGTCGGATCTGCGCGGCATCCATCTGCGGTTCAGTCGGTCGCGTAGGGCTGGAGCGCATCGACGACGCTCGCGGCGAAGTCGGCGCTCGCCCCCCAGTCGAACCGGAACAGGGCGCCCTCCCCTCCCCCGGATCCCCGGAAGACGGCCTTCGTGCGACCGGCGAGGTTCTCGAGCAGGACCGTCAGCGACGCCCGGCTGCTGGTGCGCATGTAGTACTTCTCGAAGATCAGGAGCGCGGTCTGATGCCCGGCCTCCGTCGCGGTCGCGTGCTGACCCACGCACTCCACCGTCATCCCCGACGACTGCACGTGGTCGAGCACGATCCGGGCGGCGTCGAACGGCGTGAGGCTGATCTCCATCGTCTGCAGCATGACCGCAGTGTGCCACGGACGTCCCCGTCCGCGCGCCTATACTGATCCCGTCCGGGACCGCGAAGGTCCTGGTGCTCGGAAAAGGGGCACGCAGCCACCCGCATCGTCGCGGAGCGCGAGACATATACGGCATCCGTCGTCATCGTCTCCAGGAGCTCTCATGCCCACCGTCGCCGCCCACGTCGCCTCCGCCCTCGCCGCCCACGTCGATCACGTCTTCGGCGTCATGGGCAACGGCAACGCGCTCGTCCTCGACGCCCTCGAACGACGCGATGACGTCACCTTCACCGCCGTCCGTCACGAAGCCGGCGGTGTCGTCGCCGCCGATGCGCACTACCGCGCCGGGGGCGGCCTCGCCGCGGCGACCTCGACCTACGGTGCGGGCTTCACGAACACCCTCACCGCGCTCGCCGAGGCCGCGCAGGCGCGCGTGCCGCTCGTGCTCGTCGTCGGTGACGAGCCGACCTCGGGCCCGCGGCCGTGGGACGTCGACCAGCTCTCGCTCGCGTCGGCCGTGGGGGTCCGGACCTACACGGTGGGACGGACGGATGCCGCGGCCACGACGGTCATCGCGATCGAGCACGCCCTGTCGTTCCGCATCCCCGTCGTGCTCTCGATCCCCTACGACGTGGGCGGGCGCGACGCGGGCGAGATCCCGGCGACGCCCGATCCCGTCCTCCCCGCCCCGCTCGCCCCGACCGGCCCGCACGCCCTCGCGACGGTGTCCGCCGTCGCGAGAGCGCTCGCGTCAGCCGAACGCCCCCTCCTCCTCGCCGGCCGCGGCGCGTGGACGGCGGGCGCCGGTGCGCAGCTCGGACGCCTCGCCGACGCGGTCGGGGCACTGACGGCATCCACCGCACTCGGCCGCGGCGTCTTCCCACGCGGCGAGTACGACCTGGGCGTCACCGGCGGTTTCGGGGCGGAAGGCGCGATGGCCACGATCCACCAGGCCGACGTCGTCGTCGTGTTCGGGGCGTCGCTCAACCAGTTCACGATGCGCTTCGGCGAGCTCTTCTCGCCGGGCGCCACGATCGCGCAGGTCGACGTGGCGGCCGCGGCGACGCATCCGCAGGTCGGCCGGTACCTGCGAGCGGATGCCGCCCTCGCGGCGCGCGCGATCGCCGACGAGCTCGAGCAGCTCGAGGTGACGCCGTCGGGCTGGCGGGAGGCGGTCGATGTCGCCGGGCTCCGGACCTACGACGTCGGCGACGCTCTCGCGCCCGACGGGCGACTCGACCCGCGGAGCGTGGCCGCGGCGATCGCGGGACTGCTGCCCGAGGATCGCGTCGTCGTCTCGGACGGCGGGCACTTCATCGGCTGGGCCAACATGTTCTGGCCGGTGGCATCGCCCGATCGGATGATGATGATCGGCACGGCATACCAGTCGATCGGCCTCGGGTTCCCGTCGGTACCGGGCGCGGCGCGGGCGCGGCCCGAGTCGACGATCGTCCTCACGACGGGCGACGGCGGCGGCCTGATGGCGATCGCCGACCTCGAGTCGGCTGTCCGGGTGGCGCGCGGGCGCGGCCTCGCCGTGGTGTGGAACGACAGTGCGTACGGCGCCGAGGTGCACCTGTACGGGGTCATGGGTCTCGCGCGGGGGCCGATGGAGATCCCCGAGGTCGACTTCGCCGGGCTCGCGCGGGCCGTCGGTGCGGAGGGGGTCATCGTGCGGACGCTCGACGACCTGCAGGCGCTCGCGCGCTGGCGCGATCTCCCCGCCGACGAGCGCCCGTTCCTGCTGCTCGACCTGCGGGTCTCGGGCGCCGTCCGCGCGCCCTACCAGGAGGAGATCCTGCAGGTGAACCTGCGGCGGTGACGTTCGCCCGGGGAGGGCTAGCCGGGCAGCGTCGAGCCGACGCGAACTGTCCCCGTCGCGGCGATGAGAGGACACTTCGCGTCGGCTCGGCAACGGTGGCGGCGGGATGAAGCCTGGGCGCTCCTCAACGACGGAACGAGGTTCCGGCAGGTCCTGACTTCGGCGAGGATGGCGAGGTGCGCAAGAAGACCATCCGTCGCAAGCTCCGCGAAGCTATCGGCGGGTCCGATCTCGTCGTCATCGACCGCGTGTCCCGCCCGTCGCAGACGGTCAAGGGCTTCATCGTCAGCGTCGGCAGGCGTTGGGTGCTCGTTCATCAGACGATGGATGGCGGCTTTTTCGACGGACACGTTGCGATCCGGATCAGCGAGGTTCACCGTGTGCGTGGCGATGTGACCTTCGAGTCCGCATTCGCACGCACACAGCCCGAGTGGCCACCTGCGCAACCCCGAAGCGACCGAGATGTGGAGCTCGGCACAACGGCCGGCCTGCTCGCATCGTTGGCGAGTCCAGGGCAACTGTTCGGAGTAGAACGGAACAAGAAGTACGACGCGATGTGGATCGGCGTCCTCGAGGGAGTCATCCCACCCTGGCTTTACATGCGTGAAGTGCGACCGGACGCAACGTGGCACGACGAGCCCCTGGGATACCGTCTTCGCACCATCACTCTGGTGCTCGTGGGAACGCACTACCTTCGCGGGCTCACATCGATCGCCGAACCCGCTCCGATACCTTCCTGAATCGATCGAGCCCTCGACTGCGGCCTGCCCGGGGAGGGCTACCACGTGGCACCGCCCCGCGCTACGGGAGGGGAGAAGCGCGGTGCGCGCACTACTGTTGCCCTCAGCCAAGCGGCGTGAGTGGAGCGCGATGAACGGTAACGATGTGACCCCTCGGGTCGCGCGGCACGACGCCCGAAGAGTCCTCGCCATGTTGCGGCGCTACCGCGTGGCCGAGTCCGACATGCTGACCCGCGCCCGGCGCTCACTCGGTATGAGCGAGAACGAGTTCGCGGCCCTCCGTTTCCTGATGCAGCAGCGGAATCACGCCGCGAGGCCTCACGCGCTCATCCAGCATCTGGGGATCTCGTCCGCATCGGTGACCGCCATGATCGACAAGCTCGAACGCACCGGCCGGATCGTGCGGCACGAGGTCGCCGGCGACCGGCGGGCCGTCTCGGTCACGGCGACGCCGCTCGCCAAACGGGAGATGCGCACCACGTTCGAGGAGTTGGACGAGCTCATGGAGGCCGCCGTGGAGCGTCTCAGCCCGTCCGAGATCAACCACATCGAAGCGTTCCTCGAAGTGGTGACCGATGCCGTCGAGGGAAGCATCGCGGCCTGACCTCGTTCCTCGCCGACACTCCGCGGTGCGGTGATCACTCCGCCGAGGATGACTCGGTCTCCGCGGCGGGTTCCGGCTCGGAGTGTCCGAGGGACTTCTCCTGGAGGAAGGCGCACAGCTCGGCTGCGATCTGAAGTTCGTGCGTGAGGGCGTTGAGCTCGAAGCTGGTCAGCTCCAGGGTCCGCTCGGCGGGTTGGATGAACACGTGCCAACTGAGATCGTCGCCCTCGTCGCGAGGTTCGATCCAGACCTGGTTCGGTGCGTTCTCCAGCGGGATCAGAACCAAACCGGTGTCCTCTCCGCCCGACCCGTCCTGCACGACGACGCGGATCTCCTCCCCGGCGCTTCGGGCTTCGATGAACTCGGCCACCCAGTGCTCGAGCGTGGCCTTGCTGTGGAACACCATGGGTCGTCCTCGGGTAGGTGATACAGGCGATGCCGGGGCGAGACCGCTCGCTCGATTATCGCGCTCGGGAAGCGCGGCTCACGCCTCGCGGCGCGGCATCCCTGCTCGTCGACCGATCGCGAGCCACGCGGCGGGACCCGCCACCGGGACCAGCAGCACCACGAGGACCCACGCCAGCGCCTGCCTCGAGGTCAACCGCCGCGTCGACCGCATGAGCGAGACCAGGGCGACGACCATGAGCACGGCCGCGATCAGCGCGATGACGGACCAGACGATGTCGTATCCGGACGGGACCAGCGGGTTCAGGGCGCTCACACCCCGACCCTAGCGGTGCTCGAGCCGACGGTGGGAGCGCCGAGACGTCGCAGATGGTCGGCGGGATGCCGCGCAGGCGACCATCTGCGACGCCTCGGCACCTCGACGCGTCAGCCGGCGGGGCGGAAGGCTCCGGCGAGGAACTCCCCCAACTCGGCGGTGGCGGTCAACGGCAGGACGGCGGCGACGTACTGGTCGGGGCGGACGACGACGACCGCGCCACGCGGCGAGATCCCGCGCTCGGAGAAGATGTCGACATCCGTCCAGGTCGACGGTCCGGTCGCGTACACCTTCTCCCAGTCCATGAGCCCGAGCGGCCCCGAGTGGGGTCGGAACACGGCGGGCACCGCCGCCATCTCGACGTCCTCGTACCGCCGCGGGTAGATCACCTTCGTGTCGAAGACGGCGTCGGGATCGGCCCCGGCCGGCGTGTGCCGGGCGATCGGGCCGGATGCCGCGGCGAACCACTCCGCCCAGGCCGAGAGGTCTTCGCCCGACGCATCGGCGAAGGCGTACACGCGCCACCGCCCGTCGGCCTTGGCATGGTGACCGAGGTGCACGACGTTGCCGTCCGCGACCCGGACGACCTCCGCGGACTTCAGCCGCTTGCCGACGGGAAACCCCGTCGCGAGGTCCTGATGCTCGGCGCCTGCGACGATCGCCGAGGCGCCGTAGTGCGTCATGAACCCCGACGGGAACTCGGCGGTCGCGAGGTAGTACGTCGCGAGGTCTTCAGGGTCGGTGATCTCCTCGGGCTTGCGCGCCATCAGCGACGACCACTCCTTGTCGAAGTCGATCAGCTGCTGCGCGACGGGTCGTCGCTCGGCGCCGTAGGTGGCGAGGAGGGATGCCGGGGCCAGCCCGGTCAGCACGTGCCCGAGCTTCCACCCCAGGTTGAACCCGTCCTGCATCGAGACGTTCATGCCCTGCCCGGCCTTGGCGCTGTGGGTGTGGCATGCGTCGCCGGTGAGGAAGACCCGCGGATCGCGGTCGACGCCCTCGGGAACGTCGTCGAATCCGTCGGTGACACGGTGTCCGACCTCGTACACGCTGTGCCAGGCGACCTGTTTCACATCGATCGTGTAGGGGTGGAGGATCTCGTTCGCGCGGCGGATGACCTCTTCGATGGGGGTCTCGCGGACGCGGTGGTTGTCGTCCGCGGCGACCGCGCCGAGGTCGATGTACATGCGGCTGAGGTACCCGCCCTCGCGAGGGATGTGGAGGATGTTCCCCGCCGAGCTGTTGATGGCGCACTTGATGCGCCAGTCGGGGAAATCGGTGTCGACCAGCACGTCCATGACGCCCCAGGCGTGCTTCGACGCATCGCCGACGTGCACGCGCCCGATCGCCTGTCGCACACCGCTCCGGGCACCGTCGCATCCGACGACGTACCGCGCCCGGATGAGGCGCTCCTCCCCCGCGCGGGGGCCGCCGACGTGGCGGACCGTGACCGCGACGGGGGCCGCGGCATCCTCGGGCACCTCGAGGCCGACGAACTCGATGCCGTAATCGGGCACGATCCGTCCGGGGCCGTGGGCGGCGGCCTCGGCGAAGTAGTCGAGCACGCGCGCCTGGTTGACGATCAGGTGCGGGAACTCGCTGATCTTCAGCCCGTAGTCGTCGGTCCGCGACGTGCGGCGGATGCGGCTCGGGTCGGCCGGGTCTGGTCCCCAGAAGTTCATGTAGCCGATGTTGTACGCCTCGGCGATGATCCGCTCGGCGAACCCGAACGCCTGGAACGTCTCCACCGATCGGGGCTGGATGCCGTCGGCCTGACCCAGTTCGAGCCGGCCGGTGCGCCGCTCGATGAGACGAGTCGAGACCTGCGGGAACTGCGACATCTGGGCGGCCAGCAGCATCCCCGCCGGACCCGAACCGACGATGAGCACGTCGGTCTCGTCGGGGAGCTCCTCGGGGCGGTCGACGCCGGTGCCGGCGGCGGGCAGCACCCGCGGATCGCCCGAGACGTAGCCGTGGTGGTGGAACTGCATGGGTGCTCCTCGTCGAGGTCAGGCGCGCGTCAGACCGCGGACGGGACTGACCGCCTGCTCCGCTTCGTGATCGGGGTCGAGTGGGATGCCGCTGCGATCCCGCAGCAGCAGCGTCGCCACGAGGCCCAGCACCGTCATGCCGGCGAGGTACCAGGTGACCGGGGTCGTCGACCCGAACGCGGCGACGAGAGCGGTCGCGATCGTCGGCGCGAACGCGCCGCCGAGGATGGCGCCGATGGCGTACGAGATCGAGACGCCCGAGAACCGGATGGACGCGGGGAACAGCTCGGCGTACAGCGCCGCCTGCGGTCCGTACGTGAAGCCGAGCCCGATCGTGAGGATCGCGAGCCCGAGGAAGAGGACGAAGACGTTCCCCGTGTTGACCAGCGGGAAGAGCGTGAACACACCCACGAGCTGCATGATCCAGCCTGCGATGTACGTCGTGCGGCGCCCGAACCGGTCCGAGGCGAAGCCGGCCACGAGGGTGGAGAGCAGCCAGGTCACGGCGGACCCGGTCACCGCCCACAGCACCGGGCCGCGGTCCAGGCCGAGGGGGCCCTCGGGGCTCGTGGCGTAGCCCTGGATGTACCCGCCGGTGGTCATGTAGCCGACGGCGTTGTTCCCGGCGAAGACGAAGGCGGCGACGATCACGAGCACCGCGTGCTTGCGGAAGAGCTCGACGATCGGCATCCGACTGTGCTCCTTGCGCTCGGCGAGCTCGAGGAAGACGGGGCTCTCCTCCACGCGGCGGCGAACGTACCAGCCGACGAGGATGAGGACGACGCTGAGGAGGAACGGTACGCGCCAGCCCCACTGCAGGAACTGCTCCCCCGGCGCGATCGCCGACATGAGCGCCATGACGCCCGATGCGAGCAGCAGGCCCAGCGGCACCCCGATCTGCGGCGAGGCGCCGAACGCGCCGCGGCGCGTCTTGGGGGCGTGCTCGACGGCCATGAGCACCGCGCCGCCCCACTCGCCGCCGGCGGAGATGCCCTGCAGGATGCGCAGGAGCACGAGGAGGATGGGCGCGGCGAGGCCGATGGACTCGTAGCTCGGCAGGACGCCGATGAGCGCCGTCGCCAGGCCCATCAGGATGAGCGTCCACATGAGCACGACCTTGCGGCCGTACTTGTCACCGAGGTGGCCGGCGAGGAACGCGCCGAGGGGCCGGAAGAGGAAGCTCACACCGACCGTCGCGAATCCGATGAGGACGCTGTCCTTGCCCAGCGGGGCGAAGAAGAGCTGTCCGAACACGAGCCCGACGGCGGTCGCGTAGATGAAGAAGTCGTACCACTCCACGGTGGTGCCGACGACGGTGGCGAACACGACGCGGCGGCGGTCCGCGGCGGTCGCGATGGTCCCGGTGGGGGTGAACCCTCGAGGGGTGGGGGAAGTGCTCATGCTGACTCCTGTGTCATCCGACGTCTTCGTCGATTCCCGGTTGTCCGGTGCAGCCCGATCATATACGATTTGAGATACGACGCAAGAGCGAGGGAGTTCAGGAATGCAGAACGATGACACGGTGACGGATGCCGCATCCCGCGACCCGCGCTTCGCCGCCCTCCCGGGCCGCCCCGGCACGATCGTCGCCGTCCACCTGAACTACCGGTCGCGCGCCGCCCAGCGCGGACGCACCCCCGCGTCGCCGTCCTACTTCTTCAAGTCCACGGGCTCCGTCGCGGCGTCCGGCGGAACGGTCGAGCGGCCCGTCGGAACCGAGCTCCTCGCCTTCGAGGGTGAGATCGCGCTCGTCATCGGCACGGCGGCCCGCCGCGTCAGCGCTGACCGGGCGTGGGAGCACGTCGCCGGCGTTACGGCATCCAACGACCTCGGCCTCTACGACCTGCGGGCGAACGACAAGGGCTCGAACGTCCGCTCCAAGAGCGGCGATGGCTTCACCCCGATCGGCCCCGTCGTCCTCGACGCCCGCCTGCTCGACCCCACCCGGTTGCGCGTGCGCACCTGGGTGAACGGCGAGCTCGCCCAGGACGGCAGCACCGACGACCTTCTCTTCCCCCTCCCGCAGATCGTCGCCGACCTGTCGCAGCACTTCACACTCGAACCCGGCGACGTCATCCTCACCGGCACGCCCGCGGGGTCGTCCGTCATCGTCCCCGGCGACGTCGTCGAGGTCGAGGTCGACGCCCCCGACACCGGGGCGACCACCGGCCGACTCACGACGACCGTCGTCGACGGCCCCGACATCGCGTTCGACCCTGCACTCGGCTCGCTCCCCCAGGTCGACGACACGCAGCGCGAAGAGGCCTGGGGCTCCCGCGAGGCCGCCGGGCTCGCCGCGGCATCCGCTCTCTCGCCCGATCTCCGCGCGAAGCTCGAGCGCGTCCCCGTCGCAGGTCTGTCGCAGCAGCTGCGAAAGCGCGGCCTCGACAACGTCACGATCGACGGCGTCGCCCCGCTCCACCCCGATGCGAAGCTCGTCGGCGTCGCCGCCACTCTCCGGTTCGTGCCGAACCGCGAGGATCTGTTCCGAAGCCACGGCGGCGGCTACAACGCGCAGAAGCGCGCGTTCGACACGGTCCGCGAAGGCGAGGTCATCGTGATCGAGGCGCGTGGCGAGGCCGGTTCCGGCACGCTCGGCGACATCCTCGCGATCCGCGCGCACGCGCAGGGCGCGGCCGGCATCGTGACCGACGGCGGCGTGCGCGACGCGGCCGCCGTCGCCGCGGTCGGCATCCCGGTCTACACCGCGGGCGCGCACCCTGCGGTCCTCGGTCGCAAGCACGTGCCGTGGGATGCCGGGGGCACGATCGCCTGCGGCGGCACGACGGTGCAGCCGGGCGACATCATCGTGGGCGACCGCGACGGCGTCATCGTGCTGCCGCCCGCGCTCGCCGAGGAGGTCGCCGACGCGGCCCTCGCGCAGGAGGACGAGGACGCGTGGATCGCCGACCGCGTCGCGGAAGGCGAGCCGGTCGACGGGCTCTTCCCGATGAACGCCGCGTGGCGGGAGCGCTACGAGGCGGAGCGGGACGCCCGATGAGCGAGGTCGCCGCCCCGAGCAAGTCGCAGCAGGCGTACGCGTGGATCAAGGAGCACATCGTCAGCGAGGCGTTCACCCCCGGCTACCGCCTGGTGCTCGGCAGCATCGCGGGCGAGCTCGACATGAGCGTCGTCCCGGTGCGCGAGGCGATCCGCCAGCTCGAGGCCGAGGGGCTCGTCACCTTCGAACGCAACGTCGGCGCGCGCGTCGCGATGGTCGACGACTCGCAGTACCGCTTCAGCATGCAGGCGCTGTCGATCCTCGAGGGCACCGCCACGGCACTGTCCGCCCGCGCCCTCACCGAGTCCGACGTCCGGCGAGCGCGCGACATCAACGAGCTCATGATCGAGACGCTCGACCACTTCGACCCACGTGCGTTCACTCGCCTGAACCAGGAGTTCCACGCGACCCTCTTCGAGCGCTGCGCGAACCCGCGGATGCTGGAGCTCGTCCAGGTCGAGTGGGCACGGCTCGGGCACCTCCGCGATTCCACGTTCAGCTTCGTGCCGGGGCGCGCGCAGGAGTCGGTCCGCGAGCACGAGCAGATCCTCGTGCTCATCGAGCGGAGCGCTCCCCTCAGCGAGATCGAGCACGCCGCGCGTCGACACCGTTCGGCGACCCTCGACGCCTACATGACCCACGAGCACCCTGACCAGGCCCTCGGCCTGCCGAACTTCTGACCCCTCGAGCAAGGACGCACGACATGACGGATCCCACGCTGGCGGCGCCGCACACGCCCGCCGACCTGCCCACCCGCATCCAGCACTACATCGACGGCGCCTTCGTCGACTCGGCGGACGGTGACACGTTCGACGTCCTCGATCCCGTGACGAACCGCGTCTACCTGCAGGCCGCGGCCGGCAAGAAGGCCGATGTGGATGCCGCCGTCGCCGCCGCGCGCCGCGCGTTCACCGACGGCCCGTGGCCGCGGATGCTGCCGCGCGAGCGCTCGCGCGTGCTGCACCGCATCGCCGACATCGTCGAGTCGCGCGACGCCCGGCTCGCGGAGCTCGAGTCGTTCGACTCGGGGCTGCCGATCACGCAGGCGCTCGGCCAGGCGCGGCGCGCCGCCGAGAACTTCCGCTTCTTCGCCGACCTGATCGTCGCCCAGTCCGACGACACGTTCAAGGTGCCCGGTCGCCAGATCAACTACGTCAATCGCAAGCCGATCGGCGTCGCGGGGCTCATCACCCCGTGGAACACGCCGTTCATGCTCGAGTCCTGGAAGCTCGGCCCCGCCCTCGCCGCGGGCAACACGGTCGTGCTGAAGCCCGCCGAGTTCACTCCCCTGTCCGCATCGCTCTGGGCCGGGATCTTCGAGGAGGCCGGTCTCCCGCAGGGCGTCTTCAACCTCGTCAACGGCCTCGGCGAGGACGCGGGGGATGCGCTCGTGAAGCACCCCGACGTGCCGCTCATCTCCTTCACCGGCGAGAGCTCAACGGGCCAGCTGATCTTCGCGAACGCGGCGCCGTGGCTGAAGGGCCTGTCGATGGAGCTCGGCGGCAAGAGCCCCGCCGTCGTCTTCGCCGACGCGGACCTCGACGCCGCGGTCGACGCGACGATCTTCGGGGTCTTCTCGCTCAACGGCGAGCGCTGCACGGCGGGCAGCCGCATCCTGGTGCAGCGGGAGGTCTACGACGAGTTCGTCGAGCGCTACGCGGCGCAGGCGCAGCGCGTGAAGGTCGGCTTCCCGCACGACCCCGCGACCGAGGTCGGCGCCCTCGTGCACCCGGAGCACTACGACAAGGTGATGTCCTACGTCGAGCTCGGCAAGACCGAGGGCCGACTCGTCGCCGGCGGCGGCCGCCCGGACGGCTTCGCGGACGGCAACTTCGTCGCGCCCACGGTGTTCGCCGACGTGCCCCCGACGGCGCGCATCTTCCAGGAGGAGATCTTCGGACCCGTCGTCGCGATCACGCCCTTCGACACCGATGAGGACGCTCTCGCCCTCGCCAACGACACGAAATACGGCCTCGCCGCCTACGTGTGGACGAACGACCTGAAGCGGGCCCACAACTTCTCGCAAGCCGTCGAGGCCGGCATGGTGTGGCTGAACTCGAACAACGTCCGCGACCTGCGTACGCCCTTCGGCGGCGTGAAGGCCTCCGGACTCGGTCACGAGGGCGGCTACCGCTCGATCGACTTCTACACCGACCAGCAGGCCGTGCACATCACGCTCGGCAAGGTCCACAATCCCACCTTCGGCACGCGCTGAACCCGCCTCGATCACGCAAGGACGCTGACATGAGCCACCGCGACGGCATGACCAAGACCTCCTCCGGGTTCTTCGTCTCGCAAGAAGCCCCGATCCACACCGACGACCCGGTGCAGACCCCCACCTCCCCCGCCCCCGACATCCTGCGCTGCGCGTACATGGACCTGGTCGTCACCGACCTCGCGGCATCCCGCCAGTTCTACGTCGACATCCTGGGACTCCACGTCACCGAGGAGGACGACGAGGTCATCTACCTGCGCTCGACCGAGGAGTTCATCCACCACAACCTCGTACTGCGGAAGGGTCCCGTCGCCGCCGTCGCCGCGTTCTCGTACCGCGTCCGCACGCCCGAAGACCTCGACCGGGCGGTCGCGTTCTACGAGGAGATCGGATGCCGCGTCGAGCGCCGCACCGAGGGGTTCACGAAGGGCATCGGCGACTCGGTGCGCGTCGAGGACCCGCTCGGCTTCCCGTACGAGTTCTTCCACCAGAGCGAGCACGTCGAGCGGTTGTCGTGGCGGTACGACCTGCAGATCCCCGGCGAGCTCGTGCGCCTCGACCACTTCAACCAGGTGACGCCCGACGTCCCGCGCGCGGTGCGCCACTACCAGGACCTGGGGTTCCGGGTGACCGAGGACATCCAGGACGAGGACGGCACGGTCTACGCGGCGTGGATGCGGCGGAAGCCCACCGTGCACGACACCGCCGCGACCGGCGGCGACGGCCCGCGCATGCACCACGTCGCCTTCGCGACGCATGAGAAGCACAACATCCTCGCGATCTGCGACAAGCTCGGCGCCCTGCGACGCTCTGACGCGATCGAGCGCGGGCCGGGCCGTCACGGCGTCTCGAACGCGTTCTACCTCTACCTCCGCGACCCCGACGGCCACCGTGTGGAGATCTACACGCAGGACTACTACACCGGCGACCCCGACAACCCCGTGGTCACGTGGGACGTGCACGACAACCAGCGCCGCGACTTCTGGGGCAACCCCGTGGTCCCGTCCTGGTACACCGAGGCATCCCTCGTCCTCGATCTCGACGGCAACCCGCAGCCCGTCCGCACCCGGGAGGACCGCAGCGAGATGGCGGTCACGATCGGCGCCGACGGCTTCTCGTACACCCGCGAGGGCGACGACGAGGCGATGCCCTCGTGGAAGCAGGGCGAGTACAAGCTCGGGAATCAGCTCTGATGCTGTCCACCGAGGACGTCTCGCGCATCGCGGACGAGCTCGCCGAGGCCGATCGTACGCACGGCGTCATCCCACGGATCACCGCACGCCACCCCGAGGCCACGGTCGAGGACTCCTACGCGATCCAAGGCGTCTGGCGCGACCGGATGGTCGCGTCGGGCCGGCGCCTCGTCGGTCGCAAGATCGGGCTGACCTCCAAGGCGATGCAGCAGGCGACGGGGATCACCGAGCCCGACTACGGGGTCATGTTCGACGACACCGTCTACCACTCGGGCGACAGCATCCCGGTCGACCACTTCTCGAACGTCCGGATCGAGGTCGAGCTCGCCTTCGTCCTCGCGAGCCCGCTCGAAGGCCCCGACTGCACGCTCGAGGACGCCCTCGCGGCGATCGACTACGCCGTACCCGCGCTCGAAGTGCTGAACTCGCACATCGAACTCGAGGGCCGCACGATCGTCGATACGATCAGCGACAACGCCGCCTACGGTGCAATGGTTCTCGGCATCGAACACCGCCGCCCCGACGAGATCGACCTGCGCTGGGTGCCGGGGGTGCTCTCACGCAACGGCGAGATCGAGGAGACCGGTGTCGCGCAGGGGGTCCTCGGCCACCCCGCGACGGGCGTCGCGTGGCTCGCGAACAAGATCCACCAGCACGGCGCACGTCTCGAGGCGGGCGAGATCATCCTCGCCGGCTCGTTCACGCGGCCGGTGTGGGTGTCGCGGGGCGACGAGGTGCGCTGCGACTATGGGCCGATGGGAGTGATCGAATGCCGTTTCATCTGAACCCGACGTTCCGCGAAGCGCTGACGGATGCCGACCGTCCCCTCGCCGGCATATGGGTGTGCTCCGGGTCGCCGCTCGTCGCCGAGATCTGCGCAGGCGCCGGCCTCGACTGGCTGCTGATCGACATGGAGCACTCCCCCAACGGGCTCGAGTCGGTGCTCGCGCAGCTGCAGGCCGTCGCCGCCGCCGCCGTGACGGCGGTGGTGCGCGTTCCGATCGGCGACGTCGTGACGATCAAGCAGGTGCTCGACCTCGGCGCGCAGAACATCCTCGTGCCGATGGTCGACACGGCGGCGCAGGCGGCGGAGCTCGTCGCCGCGGTGCGGTATCCCCCGCGCGGACGCCGCGGCGTCGGGTCCGCGCTCGCCCGCTCCGCCCGGTGGAACCGGGTCGAGGACTACCTCGCCGACGCTGACCGGCACGTGTCGCTGTTCGTCCAGGTCGAGACGGTCGAGGGTGTCCGGAACGCCGCCGAGATCGCCGCGGTCGACGGGATCGACGGGGTCTTCGTCGGCCCGAGCGACCTCGCGGCGTCGATGGGGCTCCTCGGCGCTCAGACGCATCCCGATGTCGTCGCGGCGGTCCTCGACGCGTTCGCCGCCGTCCGCGCATCGGGAAAGCCCGTGGGCGTCAACGCCTTCGATCCGGATGCCGCGCAGCGCTACCTCGACGAGGGCGCCTCCTTCGTGCTGGTCGGCGCCGACGTCACCCTCCTCGCCCGCGGATCCGAGGCGCTCGCGGCCCGGTGGGGTCGCGCCGGCGGCTGAGCCACCGCGCGGTCGTCAGCGGGCGGCATCCCACCACTGGAGGACCCGGAGCGCGAGGAAGGTCAGCCACCGCGACGGCTGACCCTCGGGTGCGTCGATGTCGAACCAGCGCCTGCCCTCGAGCGTGCGTCCCTGGTGCCACGTGCCGTCGGCGTGCCGCGCCGCGCGGACCATCTCGATCGCCTCGGCGAGCCGCGGGTCCGGCGGGGTGCCGGCCTGGAGAGCGGCATCCCGGAAATGATCGAGCGCCGCGAGCGCGCTGTAGCGGTGCCGGTTGGGGTAGACGAAGTCGGTGACGAAGCTGCCGACGACCTCTCCCGTCGACAGCCGGTACGCCAGGCGCCGTTCGAGGAGGTAATCCTCGCCGCGGTGCCGGCTGTCGCGCAGCGCCGTGTCGCCGGTGAACTGCTCGTAGGCGAGCATGCCGCGGACGGCATTGAGCGTGGAGTGGAACGACCCGCGCACCGAGTCACCCTCCTCGGCCTCGCAGTTCCAGCCGCCGTCGGCGAGCTGATGCTCGGGGAACCACGCGGCGAGCCCCGAGACGTCGGCGCCGAGCCACGCTCCCGTCCCGAGCGTGAACGCGTTGATGCAGACGTCCACCTCCCCACCCCAGTACGGCAGGTCGTCGTACTCCCAGCGGCTGTTGCGGTCGAGCTTCGCCGCGGTGTCCCCGAGAGCGGATGCCGGCACTCCCCACTCGCGCAGATCCTTGAGCGTCCAGGTCGTGGCCGTCCACGGCTGGCCGGGCATCTCGGACTCGGGGCTGCCGAAGAACCCGGCCGGGAAGTACGCGCCGCCCTCCCACTGCCCGTCCTCCCCCTGCTGCGCGAGGAGCGTGGCTCCGTTCCCCTCGGTCGTCACGCGTGCCCGCGTGGCCTTCCACTGCTCGGGCGGCGCGCCGAGGAGATCCCGCTCGACCTGCCACCGCAGTGACGGGTCCGAGTCCCGCAGCCAGTCGAGGATCTCCTGTGTGCGCGTCATGTCGGCATCCTCGCGCGGGCCGCCGACATCCGCCAGGGCTCAGCCGCGCTGCGCGAGCATCTCGCCGTAGCCGTCCTCGAACGTCGCGTAGGCGAGGCCGTCGACGACCTCGCGGAGGCGGGTCCCGTCGAGGATCGTCCCGCGCCGCTCGGCGGGTTCGCCGCGAGGCGGCACCGGCACGCCGAGGCGCTCGGCGAGGAAGGCGACCACCTCGCCGAGTGTCGCCGGTCGACGGTCGACGGCGTGGAGGACGGCGGGCACCTCGTCTGCCTGCAGCAGCGTGAGGATCGTGCGGACGACGTCGGTCTCGTGGATGCGGTTGGTCCGACGGTCGTGATCGACCGGGGTGCCGGCGAGCACCTGGCGGATGAGCCGGTCACGTCCCGGTCCGTAGATGCCCGCGGGTCGCAGGATGGTCGCGCCGAACAGCTCGACCGCGCGCTCCTCCCCATCGACGAGCTGCTGGGCTCGATCGCTGCGCGTCCGCGGCTCGTCGTCCTCGTCCAGCGGCCGCTCGTCGCCGTACCCCTCGAACACGCGCGTCGACGACACCCAGATCGTGCGTGCCGGCGGCTCGGGCAACGCTTCTGCGACGCGGCCGATCGCGCCGGCGAGGAAACCCTGCTCCTCGCCCGGCGGCAGCGTCACGACGACCGCGTCGACCGCCGGCAACGACTCGGTGAGCGGCCGGGACAGGTCCGCGGCGATGTGTCGCCAGCCGTCCGAATCGGATGCCGCCGACCGCCGCACCGTGACGACCTCGCCGCCCGCGCGGCGGAGCTCCTCCGCCACCCGCGTCCCGATGCGACCGGAACCGACGAGGAGCGTGCGCGCAGGGATCATCCCCCCATCCTCTCAATCAGCCGGGGGTGACGGGCGTGTAACAAAGCGTCGCCGCAGGACCCGCGGCATCCGTCTGCGCGCGAGAATGATCAGCGGCTCTCCGCGATCACGCGGCGATGCCAACCCGACCCCCTCGTCCGAGCACCCTCGGCGCCCCCGGAGGCCCTCATGTCCCGTCGTCCCGCCCTGCGCACCGCACTCGTCGCGTCCGCCGCGGCCCTCGCCCTCCTCCTCGGAGGCTGCGCCTCGAACGCGGCCCCGGGTGCCGGGTCGTCCGCCGGTGCGACTCCCTCGCCCGACGATTACGTCACCCCCGGCACATTCACCGTCGCCACCGGCGAGACCGCCTACGAGCCCTACGTCTACGACGACAAGCCCGAATCGGGCAAGGGCTTCGAGGCCGCCGTCGCCTACGCCGTCGCCGACAAGCTCGGCTTCGCGAAGGACGACGTCGAGTGGGTCCGCACGAGCTTCGAGGCGGCGATCGCGCCCGGCCCCAAGAGCTTCGACGTGAACCTGCAGCAGTACACGATCACCGACGACCGCAAGAAGGGCGTCGACTTCTCGTCGCCGTACTACTCCGCGAGCCAGTCGATCATCGCCCTCAAGGGCGGCAAGGCCGACGGCGTGACCGACCTCGCCGGGCTCAAGGACATCACGATCGGCGCCATGGCGAACTCGACGAGCGCTCTGACGCTCGACGCGCTCGACCTCGGGCTCACCCCGAAGCTCTACAACTCGAACGAGGACGCCACCGCGGCCCTCAGCGCCGGACAGGTGGATGCCGTCGTCCTCGACACCCCGACCGCCTACGTCGCGGTCACCGCGTACATCACCGACTCCTTCATCGTCGGCGAGCTCCCGAAGGTCGGCGTCGAGGACCAGTGGGGCCTGCTGCTCGCCAAGGACTCGCCGTTGACCCCCGCGGTGAGCGCGGCCGTCGACGCCCTCCGCGAGGACGGCACTCTCGCGGAGCTCGAGAAGGAATGGCTGTCGGGTCTCACCGAAGGCGTGACGAAGCTCCAGTGACGAAGCGCCCGTGAGGACGCGCTAGCGTCGATCCGTGAGTACCAGCATCCCGAGCGCACTCGAGCTCGACCGTCGCGCCTATCGGCGCGGGCGGGAGCGACGGTCCGTGCTCATCGCGATCCTCTCGACGGCCGCGTTCGCGGTGATCGTGTGGGCGTTCGTCATCAACACGGAGGGCTGGGCGAAGGTCCAGCGGGCCTTCTTCGACCCCGCTGTCGCCATCGAGGCGCTGCCGAAGGTGTGGGAGGGCTTCCTCCTCAACCTGACGGTGCTCGGCATCTCGATCTTCACGGTCGGCGGCGTCGCGCTCGTGATCGCACTCCTGCGCACTCTCCGGGGCCCGGTCTTCTTTCCCGTGCGGACCCTGGCGGCGGGCTACACCGATCTGTTCCGCGGGCTGCCGTTCATCATCGTGCTCTACCTCGTCGGGTTCGGGCTGCCGACGATCGTCGGCGAGCGGATCGATGAGCTGTTCCTCGGCATCCTCGCCGTCACGCTCACATACTCGGCCTACGTCGCCGAGGTGATCCGCGCCGGCATCGACTCGGTGCACCCCTCTCAGCGCCTCGCCGCCCGTGCGCTCGGCCTGAACCATGTGCAGACGCTCCGCCGCGTCGTTTTGCCGCAGGCTCTCCGCAAGATGACACCCGCGCTCATGAACGACTTCATCTCGATGCAGAAGGACGTCGGGCTCATCTCGATCATCGCGGGCCTCGACGCGATCGCGCGGGCGAAGGGCGTCGTCGCGACGACCTACAACTTCACGCCGTACGTCGTGGCAGGCATCCTCTTCATCCTCCTGGCGATCCCCACGATCCGCCTGACGGACTGGTACACGGCGAGGCTCCGCGAGCGCGAGCAGTCAGGATCGGTGCTGTGAGCGGGATCTTGACGGCGACCGGCATCCGCAAGTCCTTCGGTGACCGGGACGTGCTGAAGGGCGTCGATGTGACGCTCGGTGCGCACGAGGTCGTCGCGCTCATCGGCGCGAGCGGATCGGGCAAGTCGACGCTGCTGCGGTGCCTGGGATTGCTGGAGCCCATCGACGACGGGCAGATCTTCCTCGGCGACGAGGACATCTCCGACCCGCGGGTCGACGGCAACCGCGTGCGAGCGCGCCTGGGCGCCGTGTTCCAGAGCTTCAACCTCTTCCCGCATCTGTCCGTGCTCGACAACGTCACGCTCGCCTCGCGCGTGGTGCACCGGATGCCGCGCCGCGACGCCGAAGCCCGCGCGGCCGAGCTGCTGGCCCGCGTCGGGCTCGCCGACAAGGCGAAGGATCACCCCGACCGGCTGTCGGGCGGTCAGCAGCAGCGCGTCGCCATCGCCCGCGCGATCGCGACCGACCCCGAGGTGCTGCTCCTCGACGAGATCACCTCGGCGCTCGACCCGGAGCTCGTCGGCGAGGTCCTCGAGCTCGTCCGCGACCTGGCGTCGGAGGGCGCGACGATCCTGATGGCGACGCACGAGATGGCGTTCGCGCGCGACGTCGCCGATCGCGTCGTGTTCCTCGACGCCGGCACGATCGTCGAGCAGGGCCCGCCGTCGTCCGTGCTGCGGCATCCGCAGGAAGCCCGCACCCGCGCCTTCCTCGCTCGCTTCACCGCCTGAGGCGCCGGGCCGCCGGCTTCTCCTGTCACAACACGCCGCGCGCCACCGCACATCGCGACAGGCGAGCGGCGGCGCAGCGCCCCCGCGGGCTTCCCCGGCGCAGGGCCCCCGCGGGCTTCCCCCGTCACAACACGCCGCACGCCACCGCACATCGCGACAGGCGAGCATCGCGGCCGCGCCCCCGCGGGCTTCCCCCGTCACAACACGCCGCACGCCACCGCACATCGCGACAGGCGAGCGGTGCCCGTCAACGAAGGCGAGGGATGCCGGGCGGCACGCGGCATCCCTCGTTCACAAGCACACGTCAGACGCGCAGGCCCGCAGCGCGCTCGGCGACCTCGACGACGTTGGTCATGAGCAGGGCGACCGTCATCGGGCCGACGCCGCCGGGGTTCGGCGACACCCAGCCCGCGACCTCCGCGACGTCCGGGTGGACGTCGCCGTAGACGCGGCTCTTGCCGGTCTCGGGGTCGTCCTCGCGGGTGACGCCGACGTCGAGCACCGCCGCGCCGGGCTTCACGTGCTCGGCCGTGACGATGTGCTTCACGCCCGCCGCGGCGACGATGACATCGGCTTCGCGCAGGTGCGCGCCGAGGTCGGTCGTGCCGGTGTGGGTGAGCGTGACGGTCGCGTTGTACTCGCGGCGCGTGAGCAGCAGGCCGATCGATCGGCCGATCGTCACTCCGCGACCGACGACGACGACGTGCTTTCCGGCCAGGTCGTAGCCGTTGCGAATCAGCAGCTCGATGACGCCGCGGGGCGTGCACGGCAGCGGCGACGTGATCGGGGTGTTGACGTTGAGCACCAGGCGGCCGAGGTTCGTCGGGTGGAGACCGTCGGCATCCTTCTCGGGATCGATCCGCTCGAGGATGCGGTCGGTGTCGAGGTGCTTCGGCAGCGGCAGCTGCACGATGTAGCCGTGGCAGGTGGGGTCGGCGTTGAGCTCGTCGATCAGCGCTTCGACCTGATCCTGCGTCGCGTCCGCGGGCAGCTCGCGCTGGATCGAGTTCATCCCGATCGCCTCGGACTGGCGGTGCTTCATCCCGACGTAGAGCTGGGATGCCGGGTCCGCGCCCACGAGGACGGTGGCGATGCCGGGCGTCACGCCGTGCCCCTTCAGCACCGCGACGCGTTCGGCGAGCTCCGTCTTGATCGCCGCCGAGGCGGCCTTGCCGTCGAGGACCGCCGCGGTCATGATGCCTCCTGTCGTCGCCCCTCGCCCGCGAGACTGCGCGGGGAGCTCGAGACTGCGGTCAAGAACCGCTGTCTCGAGGCGTGCGTGCAGTCTCGCGGTCGGAGGAGGGGCCGGATGCCGGCGGTCACTGGTGCAGGCCGGGGTAGAGCGGGAACGCGTCGGCGAGCTTCGCGACGCGCGCGCGGAGCGCCTCGTGGTCGGCACCCGGCAGCAGCGCGAGCGCGATGACGTCGGCGACCTCGGTGAACTCGGCGTCGCCGAAGCCGCGGGTCGCGAGCGCCGGCGTGCCGATCCGCAGACCCGAGGTGACCATCGGCGGACGCGGATCGTTCGGGACCGCGTTGCGGTTCACCGTGATCCGGATGTCGTGCAGCAGGTCTTCGGCCTGCTTGCCGTCGATCGCCGCGTCGCGCAGGTCGACGAGCACGAGGTGCACGTCGGTGCCGCCGGAGCGCACCGCGATGCCGGCGCCCGTGACGTCGTCCTGGGTGAGGCGGTCGGCGAGGATCGCCGCTCCGCGGAGCGTGCGCTCCTGACGTTCCTTGAACTCCGGGGTCATCGCGAGCTTGAACGCGGTCGCCTTCGCGGCGATCACGTGCATGAGGGGCCCGCCCTGCTGGCCGGGGAAGACCGCGGTGTTGATCTTCTTCGCGATGTCGGCGTCGTTCGAGAGGATGAGGCCCGAGCGGGGGCCGCCGATCGTCTTGTGCACGGTGGTCGAGACGACGTGCGCGTGCGGGATGGGCGACGGGTGCAGGCCCGCGGCGACGAGGCCGGCGAAGTGCGCCATGTCGACCCAGAGGAGGGCGCCCACCTCGTCGGCGATCGCGCGGAAGGCGGCGAAGTCGAGCTGACGGGGGTAGGCCGACCAGCCGGCGATGATGACCTTCGGCTTGTGCTCGATCGCGAGGCGACGGACCTCGTCCATGTCGACGAGCGAGGTCTCGGCGTCGACGCCGTACGCGACGATGTTGTAGAGACGGCCCGAGAAGTTGATCTTCATGCCGTGCGTGAGGTGGCCGCCGTGGTCGAGCGAAAGGCCGAGCAGCGTGTCGCCGGGGCGGGCGATCGCGTGCAGGACGGCGGCGTTGGCCGACGCACCCGAGTGGGGCTGCACGTTGGCGAACCCGGCGCCGAAGAGGGCCTTGGCGCGCTCGATCGCGAGCTCCTCGGCGACGTCGACGACCTCGCAGCCGCCGTAGTAGCGACGGCCGGGGTATCCCTCGGCGTACTTGTTGGTGAGGACGGAGCCCTGCGACTGCAGCACCGAGACGGGAACGAAGTTCTCGGAGGCGATCATCTCGAGGAACCCGCGCTGACGGTCGAGCTCCCGCTCGAGCACATCGGCGATCTCGGGATCGACCTCGGAGAGGGGGGCGTTGAACAGCGAATCGGTCATGACGATCTCCTGACGACGGCTTTCGGGATGAGGAATCTCGCATCGGCCCAGGCGCGCGGTCGAATGCCGTGTCAATCGCTCCCCGGTGGTAGCCCACCTCAACGCCAGTCGCGACACTGCGAGCATAACGGATGGGGCCGCTGATAGGCTGGCCCGATCGGTTTTGTTAGGACACCTTACAGAACGGCGGTGGCTCCGGTGCCCCTCCCCCTCGTGCCCTTCCCCGCGGACGTCGCCGTCCAGAACGGGCCCGCCTTCGACCTCGCCGGGGCCGGCCTGATGGGCGAGACGGATGCCGCGACCGCCCTCCGCTCCCTCGTCGCCGCACGCACGGGCCTCGACCTGCCGGACGGCGACGGCATCGTGCTCGACGTGCGGGAGGGCGGCCTCGCGGAGTCGTACGTCCTCGAGGCGGCGGCCACCGGCATCCGGATCACGGGAGCGGATGCCGCGGGCCTCTTCTCCGGCGTGCAGACGCTCGGCCAGCTCGTCCGTCGTGACGGCGAGCGCTGGGTGGTGCCGGCCGTCCGCATCGCGGATGCACCGCGGTTCGCGTACCGCGGTGTCATGCTCGACGTCGCCCGCCACTTCCACGGAGTCGACACGGTGCGGGCGTACATCGACCGCGCCGCATCGCTGAAGCTCAACGTCCTGCACCTGCACCTCTCGGACGACCAGGGCTGGCGGCTCGAGCTGCGCTCGCGTCCCGAGCTCACCGAGAGGGCTTCGACGACCGCGGTCGACGGGGCTCCCGGAGGGTTCTACACGCAGGACGAGTACCGCGAGATCGTCGCGTACGCGGCATCCCGTCACATGACCGTCGTCCCCGAGTTCGACATGCCGGGGCACACGCACGCCGTCGCCCTCGCCTACCCGGAGATCGCCGAGGCGCCGGTCACGGAGGTGATCACCGAGGGCGCGATCCCCGTCGAGGGTGAGCCGTACACCGGCACCGCGGTCGGCTTCTCGTCGCTCCGCGTCCATGACGAGGCGACGTATGCCTTCGTGCGCGACGTCTTCGCCGAACTCGCCGGGCTCACCCCGGGACCCTGGCTGCACTTCGGCGGCGACGAGTCCCACGGGACGACGCCCGAGGACTTCGCGCACTTCATCACGCGTGCGAGCGCCGTCATCGCAGGCCTCGACAAGACGCCGATCGCCTGGCATGAGGCCGGCGCCGTCGCGGGTCTGGCTCCCGGCACGATCGGCCAGTACTGGGGCTTCGCGACGCCGACGGATGCCGCACCCCAGCACGCCCGTGCCTTCGCCGAGCGCGGCGGCCGCGTCATCCTCTCGCCCGCCGACGCGGTCTACCTCGACATGAAGCCGACCGACGACGCGCCGCTCGGTCTGACCTGGGCGAACGGCGCGACGAGCCTCGAGCGCGCCTACTCGTGGGAGCCGACCGCCGTCGTCGACGGCCTCGCCGAGGACGCGATCCTCGGTGTCGAGGCTCCGCTGTGGACCGAGACCGTCGCGAGCCTCGCCGACATCGACGCACTCGCCTTCCCCCGCATCGCCGCCGCGGCCGAGATCGCGTGGTCCGCCGCCACCGGACCTGAGCGCACGTGGGACTCGTTCCGCTCGCGGGTCGGCGGGCTCGGGCCGCTCTGGACCTCGCTCGGCATCCGCTTCCCCGCCCTCGCGGAGGTTCCGTGGACGACGTGACCCGCATCATCCAGTCCGCCCGGCTGATCGACGCCGGCGCGGAGACCCCGGACGCGTGGATCCGCATCGAGGCCGGACGGGTTGCGGCATCCGGCACCGGTGATTCGTGGCGCTCGCTCGGCGCCGACGAGGTCGTCGATGCGTCGGGCGCGGTGCTCACGCCCGGTTTCGTCGACCTGCACGGGCACGGCGGGGGCGGTCGCGCGCACGAGGACGGCATCGAGGCGATCCGCGTCGCCCGGGCGACGCACCTCGCGCACGGTACGACGCGCGCCGTCATCTCGCTGGTCGCCGGTTCCCCCGCCGACCTCGCGACCCGCCTCGGCGCGATCGCCGAGCTCGCGGAAGCGGACGCCTCGGTCCTCGGCGCACACCTGGAAGGCCCGTTCCTCGACCCGGCGCACCACGGTGCCCACGATCCTGCCCTTCTCCTCACCCCCACGCCCGAGGCCGTCGCCGCGCTGATCGAGGCGGCGCGCGGATCGCTCGTGCAGGTGACGCTCGCGCCCGAGCTGCCCGGCGGGCACGACGCGATCGCCCGGTTCGCCGCGGCCGGCGTCGTCGTCGCGGTCGGTCACACCGATGCCGACGTGGAGGCCACGCGCCGCGCGTTCGACGCGGGCGCCACCCTCCTCACCCACGCCTTCAATGCGATGCCGGGACTCCACCACCGCGCCCCGGGACCGGTCGGCGCCGCGACCGGCGACCCCCGCGTGACCCTCGAGGTCATCGCCGACGGCGTGCACCTGCACCCCGACGTGATCCGGATGCTGTTCGCCGCTGCCCCGGGCCGGATCGCGCTCGTGACCGACGCGATGGCCGCCGCCGGCGCCGCGGACGGGACCTACCTTCTCGGGTCGCTGTCGGTCACGGTCGACGCGGGTGTCGCGCGCTTGGCCGACGGGACGATCGCAGGTTCCACCCTGACGCAGGATGCCGCGCTCCGCACCGCCGTCGCGGCGGGTGTGGCACTGCCTGACGCCGTCGCCGCGCTCACCGCGACGCCGGCGCGCACCATCGGTCGGCCGGAGCTCGGCTCCCTCGCCGTCGGCGCCGTCGCCGACGCGGTGCTCCTGAGCGCCGATCTGCACGTGCGGCGGGTCTTCTCCGGGACGGTCTGAGCCGCGGCTCCCTCCGATCGCCGGTCAGACGCCGCATTCGGTATTCAGTCCCGATCGGTGCGGCCGCTGAGCTGACGCCCGGGGATCCGCCCCCGCACGCCCAGCGGACTCGCGTCGAGACTGAATACCGACCAGCACATCGATCAGAGTCCCGGCGCGACCCCGACGGGCGACCCCGCCAGCAGTGCGGCACCGACCGCGCCGACGGGCTCGCCCGCGGGCACCGGGGCGAGCCGCTCCGCCAGATCGAGCGAGGCGAGGAAGGCCGACCCGGATGCCGCGGCCCGAAGCGCCGTGCGCACCGGCGCGAACACCCGCTCACCCAGACGCGACACCCCGCCGCCGAGGACGACGAGCTCGACGTCGGCCGTGAGCACGAGCGCCTGCACCGCGGCGGCCACGCCACGGACCAGATCCGCCCGCAGCGACCGGGCGAGCGGGTCGCCCGCATCCGCGCAGTCGAACACCTCGGCGACGGGGAGCGGCGACGGCTTCCCCCACCGCGCGGCGACCCCGGCGCCGCCGGCGACCGCCTCGATGCATCCGCGTTGCCCGCAGGGGCAGACCGGCCCCGCGGGGTCGACGCTGAGGTGCCCGATCTCGCCGGCGGCGCCACGCGCGCCGCGCCAGGGCATCCCGCCCCGGACGATCCCCGCGGCGACGCCAGTCCCGAGGTTCAGGTAGGCGAGCGAGTCCGTTGCCGGCAGGAGGGCGGCCGCGCCCACGGCGGCGGCGCGCACGTCGTTCTCGACGACGGGCCGCACACCGATCCGGGCGGCGACGGCCTCGGCCAGGTCGACGCTCCCGATCCCGAGGTTCAGCGCGTGCCGGACGACGCCGCCGGGCGAGACCTGCCCCGGCATGCCGACTCCGACCGGGCCCGGCGGCGCGTCGCCGAGCACGGCGTGCACGGCCGCGCAGATCCCGTCGACGACGGCCTCGGCTCCCCGCCCGGTCGCGCGGCGGTCGGTCGCGACGACGCGACCGCCGTCATCCACCGCGACGGCGAGCGTCTTCGTGCCGCCGACGTCGATTCCGACGCGCATGTCAGCCCTTCACGGCGCCCGAGACGAGCCCGCCCGACATCCGCCCCTGCACGATGAGGAAGAAGACGACGACGGGGATGGAGATGAGGGTGGATGCCGCCATCACCGCGCCCCAGTTGGTCGCCTCGGTCGCGGACTGGAACGACAGGAGCCACGGCGGCAGCGTCAGGTTCTGGCCCCGCAGCAGTAGGAGCGCCATCGTGAACTCGTTCCACGACTGGATGAAGGCGAAGACGCCGGTGGCAACGAGGCCCGGAGCGAGGAGCGGGAAAGTGACCTTCCAGAACGCCTGCGACCGCGTGCACCCGTCGATCATGGCCGCCTCCTCGAGGTCGACCGGGACCCCCGCGACGAACCCGCGCAGGGTCCAGATCGTGAACGGGACGACCGCGGCGATGTAGACGATGCCGAGTCCCACGAGCGTGTTCATGAGCCGCCAGTCGTCGATCATCCCGTAGATCGTGAACATCATCGCCTCACCCGGGATCATCTGCACGATGAGGACCGAGACGATGAACGAGCGGCGTCCCCGGAAGCGGATGCGGGCGACCGCGATCGAGGCGAGGAACGCGACGAGGAGGGTGACCACGAGGACGCCGACCGTGACGAGACCCGAACTGATCAGTCCGTGCACGAAATCGGTCTGCCCGGGCGCTGCGGGTCGCGTCCACGCCGTCTCGTAGTTGCGGAGCGTGAAGTCCAGCGGCAGGAAGCTCGGCGTACGGCTGATGATCGATTCGCCGCTCGTGAACGACATGTTCAGCATCCAGTAGACGGGGAACACCGAGCACGCGAAGACGACGAGCGCGGCGCCGTTGAGCACCACGCGGCCGAGCGGTGAGCGGCGACGCCGCCGTGCGGCGAGCGATCCCGCGACGGGCGTCCGCGCGTCGCCGACCCGGCCGGCGACCTCGTCGACGCCGACGGTCGCCAGCTGCGCGGCAGGCGTGATCTGCGTGCTCACAGCTCCTCCTCCTTGAGGGTCGTCTGGACGTAGCCCCAGGACAGGGCGAGCAGGAGGATGACGGTGAGTACGCCGATCGCGCTGGTCACCCCGAACTCGCCCACCCCCTGACGGAAGATGTAGGTGCCGAGGACGTTCGTCTCCGAGACGAGCCCACCGCGCTGCTGCAGCGTGTACACCTGCGTGAAGATCCGGAGGTTCCAGATCACCTGCAGGACGACGACGACGGTCACCACGTTCCGCAGGTACGGGTAGACCACGAGGCGGAACCGCTGCAGCCCGGTCGCGCCGTCGAGCGACGCCGCCTCGAGGACCTCGCCCGGAACCTGCCCGAGCGCGGCATAGAGGGTGAAGGCGGCGAAGGGGACCCCCTGCCACACGACGATGATCGTGAGGACGGCGAAGAACGACCAGGGGTCGAGCAGCCAGGAGTGGTTCGTGAAGTCCGTGGACCCGGTGACGGAGTTGAGCAGCCAGTTCACGAGGCCGTACTGCGCGTCGAAGATCCACCCCCAGACGGTGGTCGCCGCCAGCGGCGGCATCGCCCACGCGAGGAGCAACCCGATCGACACCAGCAGGCGCCAGCCGCGGGTGAGTCGTGTCATGAGCACCGCGACGAGTGCGCCGAGCCCGACGATCAGCACGGTCATGACGAGCATGAGCCCGAGGCTGCGCACGAGCACCGCCGGGAAGTCGGACGCGGTCAACACCTCGAGGTAGTTGTCCAGACCGACGATATCGGGAAGAGTCCCCTGCACCTTGTCGCGGATCGAGTAGTCGGTGAACGACTGGACGACCATGAGGACCGCGGGGTAACCGACCATCACCGCGAGGATGACGAGGGAGGGGCCGAGCAGGGTGAGCGCCGCCGCGCCGTCCTTGCGACGTCGGCCGCGCTCGCGGGCCGCGGTGGCGAGGCGATCGCGGGGCGGCGCCGGAGGGGCGGGGCGTGTGAGGGTTCCGGACATCATCGTCTCCGTGCAGGGTGAGGGGGGAACCGGGGTGCGACCGCCCCCTGCACAGGTCGGTCAGGAGTTGAGGATCGCTTCGATCTGACCGTCGAGGGCGGTGGCGATCTCGGTGACGTCGCCTCCCTGAGCGATCTTCACGAGCGCGTCCTTGATGACGCCGGCCGACTCGACCTCGGCCCACTTGGGGCTCGCCGGGACCGCCTTGGAGGATGCCGCGGCCTTGGCCGCCTCGGCGGTGATGGCGTCGTCGGGCAGGTACTGCGCGAACGAGGTGCGCGCAGGGATCAGCCCGTTCTCGGCGAGGATCTTCTGGTACCCCTCCGACAGGATGATCTCCAGCGCCGCCTGCGCCTTGTCCTGCGCGTCCGACTTCGCGGCGACCGCGATGTTCGAGCCGCCCGCGAAGACCGGGGCGACCTCGCCGGCGCTCATGCCGGGCAGGGCGAACGCCGCCAGGTCCTTACCGGCCTCGTCGGGGCATCCGGGTGCCTCGGCGTCGGCGGCCGCGAGGATCGACCACTTCACCCACGCCGGCGCCGAGAGGAACCCGACCTCGCCGGCGCAGAACGGCACCTGGGGGTCGGTCTCGTCGGAGTCGGCGGGGGCGATGGTCGCGTTCGCGTAGACGTCCTGCAGCATCGTGAGGCCCGCGATCCCGCCTTCGCTCGAGAATCCGCCGACCCACTTCTCGCCGTCGAGGGTGGCGATCTCGCCGCCGTTGGCCCAGATGTAGGGCAGGGCGTTGTACCAGTCCTTGCCGGGGGCGTAGATGCCCGACTTCGTCGCGGTGGTCCCGTCGATGCCGGCCTTCACGTAGTCGGCGAGCGTCGTCGGGACTTCTCCGGAGTAGCTGGCGGGCGAGTAGAACACGACGCGCGATCCGGCGTAGTACGGCGCGGCGTAGAGCGTGCCGTCCTCCGACCCGAGGTCGACGAAGCTCGTCAGCATGTCGTCACCCCCGAGGTCGTCCTGGATGCCGGAGAGGTCGGCGAACAGGCCCTGGGAGATGAATCCCGGCGCCTGCGTGTTGCCGACCTCGACGATGTCGGGGGCGTCGTTGGACGAGAGCGCGGCCACGTACGCCTCACCGGTGTCGGCCCACGTCTTCTCCTCGATCGTGAGGGTCCAGCCGTCGTTCTGGTCTTCGAACGTCTTCTTCAGATAGTCGCGCGCGTCCTGGGGCGTGTCGGTGCCGACCAGCCAGACGGTCAGGTCGCCGGTCTCGGCGCTGCCGCCGGTGGGCGTCCCGCCACCGGCGCAGCCGGAGAGGAGGAGGGCTGACGCGCCGAGGAGCGACAGTGCTCCGAGGGTCTTCTTCATAGCTATTCCTTCACTGTGTGGGGATGCGGCGGCCCGGACGGGTCGTCGCGGATGCGGGTGGTGCGGGTGGTGCGGGTCAGGACACGCCGAGGCGACCGGAGAGGACCATGACGGCCGCACCGCGCAGGACGATGTCCTCGCTGTGGGTCGACATCCGCACCTGGAGCCCGTCGTGGAACGTGGCGAGGGTGCGGGTGCGGACCGTCTCGGCCGCGGCCTCGGCGAGCGCCCCGCCGAGCAGGTCGGCGGGGCCGGAGAGCGCGATCTCCGACAGGTCGAGCGCTCCGACGATGGGCGCGAGGGCGATGCCGAGCCGCTCGCCGGCGTCGCGCAGGACGCTGTCGGGGTCGCCGGTGGCGGCGATGCGCTCGGTGAGTGCGGGGACGGCGAGCCAGGCTTCGAGGCATCCGATCTTGCCGCAGGCGCAGGCGGGTCCGCCGTCGGTGCCGACGGTGACGTGGCCGATCTCGCCGGCGGCGAAGCGGGCACCGGCGAGCGGCTCTCCCCCGGTGAGGAGGCCCGCGCCGACACCGCGGCCGACGCGGACGAGGATCACGTCGTCGCCGGCGCCGCCGAACGTGTGCTCGGCGAGGACCGCGGCGTTCGCGTCGTTGGCGACGAGCACCGGGAGTCCGAGGTCGCGCTCGAGGGTCCCGGCGAGGTCGAGATCCGCCCACCCGAAGCCGGGCGCCGCGAGGACGACGCCGCGGTCGTCGACGACGCCCGGTGTCCCGACGCCGAGACCCAGGACCGGGGCATGGGCGTCGGCGACGACCGTGCGGGCGAGGGCGACGATCGCGTCGAGGACCTCGCTCTGCCGGGCGGGGACCGGGACGCTGTGGCGTGCGACGATCTCGCCGTCGAGGGTGAGCACCGCGCCGACGAGGCTCTCGCTGCCCGACAGGTCGAGTCCGACGATGCGATGACCGTCGCGCGCGATGTCGACGAGCATGGCGGGCTTGCCGGGGCCGGATGCCTCCCGCACACCCTGCTCGACGACGTACCCGTCCTCCATGAGCGACCCCACGAGATCCGAGATGGTGACCCGGGTGAGTCCGGTCTCGCGCGCGAGGTCGGCGCGGCTCATCGCCCCTGCGGAGAAGAGCGACTGCAGCACCAGTGCGCGATTGTGGGCACGGGCGTGCTCGGGGAGGATCTTGCCCGCGGCACGTCGGGAGCGGGTCACGGCTGCAGATCGGGTCGGGCTCGGCATGTTTGTTAGTAAGCCTTACGAATACGGATGCCGCAAGAGAGCGACCCGCTTTTGCAAGCAGTCTTAACAAACTCGTTACACTCCGGCCGTCACGAC
This sequence comes from Microbacterium aquilitoris, assembly GCF_031932285.1. Classification (NCBI taxonomy): domain Bacteria; kingdom Bacillati; phylum Actinomycetota; class Actinomycetes; order Micrococcales; family Microbacteriaceae; genus Microbacterium; species Microbacterium aquilitoris. Next base: position 85,866 of record NZ_JAUZVT010000002.1, on the reverse strand, counting down.
GGCCCCCGTAGAATCGAGGCATGTCCGAGCTCCCCCACGTCCGCCCCGAACGACCCGCGGAGCCCGCACCCGCCGCCACGGCACCCGCCGCCACCGGGACCACCGCGACCGCAGAGCGACTCTCGGCCCTCGACCTCCTCAGCTTCCTGTGCACCCTCTTCGCGGTCGCATCACTCGCGATCTGGGGATTCACGGCGTGGGACCTCCCCTGGAACATCGTCTTCGGAATCGCCGCGCCCCTCGCGACGCTCATCGTGTGGGGCCTGTTCGCCTCGCCGCGCGCCGTGATCCGCGTCCACCCGTTCGTGCGCGGACTCGTCGAGCTGCTCATCTACCTGTCGGCGACGATCGCCTGGTGGAGCGCGGGACAGGCCTGGATCGGTCTCGGCTTCGCCGTCGTCGCCGTCGTGGTCGGCGTCCTCGCGGGGCGCCGCCGCCTGTCGTGACCGACGTCGTCGCTCTGCTGCGCGAGGCGCTCGGGGAGCGCGTCGACACCTCCGATCCGGCCGTCGACGCGGCCCGCGCCGACAAGTCGGGGCACCGCGCCGCCGGGCGACCGCTCGCCGTCGTGCACGCGGCATCCGTCGCAGACGTCCAGACCACGATGCGGATCGCCACCGCGACGGGCACGCCGGTCGTGACCCGCGGCGCCGGTACGGGCCTCGCCGGAGGAGCGAACACCGGCGCCGGCGAGATCGCCCTGTCGGTGCGCGGCATGGACCGCGTCCTCGAGGTCCGCCCGGACGACCTCCTCGCCGTCGTGGAACCCGGCATCCTCAACGCCGACCTCGGGCGCACCCTCGCCCCCTACGGTCTCTGGTGGGCACCCGACCCCGCCAGCCGCGAGATCTCGACCGTCGGCGGCAACATCGCCACGGGCGCGGGCGGGTTGCTGTGCGCGAAGTACGGAGTCGTCCGCGACGCCGTCCTCGCACTCGATGTCGTCCTCGCCGACGGGCGGCTCATCTCGACGGGTCATCGCAGCGTCAAAGGCGTCACGGGCTACGACCTGACGGCACTCATGATCGGCTCGGAGGGCACCCTGGGCGTCGTGGTCGGCGCGACCCTGAAGCTCCGTCGGCTCGTGCCCGGCGAGACGCGGACCCTCACCGCCCTCTTCCCCGATGTCCGCACCGCCGCCGCCGGAGCCGCCGCCGTGACCGCGGCCGGCATCCAGCCGTCGATCATGGAGCTGATGGATGCCGTGAGCCTGACGGCCGCGCATGCGCTCCTCGGTCTCGCCCCGCCGACGCCCGGCGCGACGCAGCTGACCGTGCAGACCGACGGAGCCGCCGCGGCACACGAGCAGACCGAGATCGCGGACATCCTCGTCGCGAGCGGCGGAGCCGTGCGGCTCGCCGCGGACGACGCGGAAGCCGCGCAGCTGTGGGCGGTGCGGCGGGCGATGCACCCCGCGATGGAGACGCTGGGAACGGCGTTGATCGAGGACGTGTCCGTGCCGCGGAGCGCGCTGCCGGCGATGTTCGACGAGATCGCCCGCATCGAAGCCGCCTACGGGCTGACGATCCCCACGGTCTGTCACGCCGGCGACGGCAACCTGCACCCCAACTTCATCTTCGAGGGCGACGAGGTGCCCGCCGAGGTCTGGCGCGCGGCCGACGACCTGTTCCGCGCGGCGATCGCCCTCGGCGGCACCCTGACCGGCGAACACGGCATCGGCGTCCTGAAGAGCCGCTGGCTCGCGGACGAGCTCGGCGAGGATCAGTGGTCGCTGCAGCGCGGGATCAAGTCCGTCTTCGACCCGGCCGGGATCCTCAACCCGGGCAAGGTCTTCTCTCCTCAGCCGTGACGGACGGCGGCGCCGGCCGGTGAAGCCGACGGCCGCGCCGGCGACGGCTGCGTCGTGACCGCCAGGACGATCGAGATGATCCCGACGACACCCGGGATCGACGCGGGGAGCACCCCGACGGGACCGCCGGCACCCGGCGCCACGAGTGTCGCCACGGCGAACATGGTGGCGAGGCCGAGCCCCAGACCGATGGCGGCAATCGGAATCCAACTCCACGGCCGCGGGATCACCCCGATGCGGAGGATCGCGATCGCGCCCCCGATGGCCAGGAGGAAAGCGACGATGACACTCAGCGCCGCGGTCGGCTCCGCACCGACGGCGTACCCGGTGGGGCCGGCCCACCACGCGGCGCGCACCAGGACGAACCCACCCAGCGAGAGCAGCATGACCACACCCGCCGGCCGACGGGCGACGACGCTCTCCTCGGGCCGCAACCCGAACGCATAGACGACGCAGGCGGCGGCGACCAGCACGGCGGCGCCGAGTTCGAGCGGTACCGAGGCGGCGTCTCCCGCGCGGGCGGCGAGGGCGGAGAGCACGCCGAGCACGCTCTGCCCGACGAGCAGGAGACCGCCGATGAGCCACGACCACACCGTTGTGCGCTGCATGGCCACACCCTACGGCCCGCGGTGCGGGGCTGTCACCCGCCCGGCCGGAGCCCGGGTTCCACCGTTCCTCCAGCGGAGACGTGACAGGCTCGAACGGTCCCGACCCGAGGAGGCCCGACGTGTCCGCATCCCGCCCCGCCCGCGCCGCGGGCACCCTCCTCGTCGCCGCCGCGATCGCCGCGATCGCCGTCGCGTGCACGCCGGCGGCCCCGCGGCACGACACGCAGACCGTCGCCGCCGCCTGCGCGACCCTCTCGGGCGCCGTCGACGGTGCGATGACCGACTTCGCCGAGGCGGATGCCGCCGACCCGGCCGCCGCCGCGACGGCCACCGCCGCCGTCCGCACGACGCTGCGCCAGGTCTCCGGATCGATCGACAATGCACGCGTCGAGGCGATCGTCGCCGACCTCCGCGCCGGATTCGACGTTCTGGCGGACGCCTCCGCGGATGCCGCGGCGGGCGACCTCGACGGCGCCACGGGCCTCGCCGACGCCACCGACCGCATCCGCACGGCGGTGTCCGATTATCACGATCTGTGCGGTCGGTGAACCGGATTCAGCCCACGTCGCGTACCCTTTTCGGAAGCGACATTCGCCCTGGCGACGAGACCCCGGATCCCCGTGGAGTCGGGAACGCCGGGCCGCAGCTCGGGGGAGATCGATGTCCGAGACCATCACACGCCAGGACGCAGACGGCACGCCCGCATCGGGTGGGCACGTCGACGTCCGCTGGGCACCGGCCGAGCCGGCGCCCAAGCCTCGCCGTCTGTGGCTGAAGATCGGGCTGCCCGTCGCCGCTGTCGTCGCCGCCGCCACGGTGTGCTCGCTCGTGCTGATCGCCCCGGGGACGACCGCCGCCGGAGTGCCGGTGGGCGGACAGACCGCGGGAGCCGCTGCCGACTCGATCTCGTCGCGCCTCGGGTCCATCGAGGTCTCGCTGGGTGACGGCGGCCCGACCGTGTCGGCTGCCGATCTCGGTGCCTCGGTCGATGCCTCCGCCGTCGCCGATGCCGCTTTCGCGGGCAGCCCCATGTGGAACGTGACCGCGTGGTTCGCCGAGTACGGCACGCCTGAGGTCACCCTCGACGCCGACCGGGCGGCATCCGCTCTGCGCGCAGCACTGCCCGACGCGTACACCGATCCGACGCCTGCGGCCGTCTCGTTCCAGGACGGCGCGTACACGGTGACACCGGCGGGCGACGGCACCGGGGTGTCGATCGACGCCGTCCGCGCCGCCCTCGAGACCGCCCTCGCCGACGGCGCCAGCACCGCCAGCGTCGACCCGACGCCCGAGCCGGTGGCGTCGGCCGTCACGACGGCGGAGGCCGAGGCGACCGCGACCACCCTCAACGACATGATCGCCGAGGCCGGCTTCTACGTCGGCGACGACCGTGCCGTGCCTGTGGCACCCGAGACCCTCGCGTCGTGGCTGCAGGTCTCGGCCGACGAGTCCGGCACGTTCGGCTACACGGCCGACGCCGCGGCGATCCAGGCGGCCGTCGACACGCTGCCGACGAAGGTCAACCAGGACCCCGAGAGCGCCAACGTCCTCACGAGCGAGGCGGGCACCGTGCTGTCGACCGTCGTCGCGGGCCAGGACGGCCGCGTCCTCGGTGAGACCTCGGGCATCGCCCGCGACTTCGCCGACCAGCTCGCCACCGGCGATGCGTCCTACGATCTGCCCGTCGATGTGACGCCGCGCGACACGGTGAGCACCGTCCGACTCGCCGAGGTCGACCTCGGCGAGCAGCGGCTCTACCTGAAGGAGAACGGCAAGGTCGTCGACACCTGGCTGATCTCCAGCGGCCGCGACGGCGCGGTGACGTACACCGGTCACTACTCGATCGGCTGGCGCACCCCCCTGCAGGACATGAAGGGCACGTCGCGCGACACCGGCAACAAGTACACGCAGCCCGACGTCCCGTGGGTCATGTACTTCAACGGCAACCAGGCCTTCCACGGCGCGTACTGGCACAACAACTTCGGCAACCAGATGAGCGCCGGCTGCGTCAACATGCCTCCGGCCCTGGCCAAGAAGCTTTACGACTGGATGCCCGACGGCGGCGACGTCTGGATCCATTCCTGACGCGAAGCGCATCGATCGTTCGGATGCAGTCCGTGGCGATCCCGGTTAGCCTGTGCTCATGGCTGACCTCCGCGTAGAAGAACTGTCGGCGTCGACGATCGTCGGTGTGAACACGCTCTCCCTCAAGCCGGGCCAGGAACGGTTCGTCACGCCCGAGAGCTACGCGATCGCGGCGACCGTGGTCGATCCCGCCACCTCGTGGCAGCGCGTCATCCTCGACGGCGACGAGGTCGTGGGCTTCGTGAGTGCCGGGTTCGATGCGGACGCCCCCCACGAGCACTTCCGTTCGGTGCTCTGGCGCATCAATGTGGATGCCGACGACCAGGGCCGCGGCGTCGGCCGTTACGCCGTCGACCAGCTCATCGATGAAGCCCGTGCGCGCGGCTTCGACCACGTCAACGTCATCTACGAAGCGGGCGAGGGCGGGCCGGACGCGTTCTTCCAGCGCGTCGGCTTCACTCCGGTCGACGAGACCGAGTACGGCGAGGTCGTCGCGCAGATCAAGCTCTGACACTCCCGCGAACGAACGGATGCCCCGGCCCGCTGACGCGGCCGGGGCATCCGTTCGTTCGGATCAGAGCCCGTCGATGATGCCGTTCAGCGTCGCCGAGGGGCGCATGACCTTCTCGACCAGCGCAGGGTCGGGACGGTAATAGCCGCCGATCTCGGCGGGCGCACCCTGCACGGCGACGAGCTCGGCGACGATCGTCTCCTCGTTCGAGCTCAGCGCCTCGGCGACGGGGGCGAAGGCCGCCGCGAGCTCGGCGTCGACGGTCTGACGAGCCAGCTCCTGCGCCCAGTAGGTCGCGAGGTAGAAGTGGCTGCCGCGGTTGTCGATCGTGCCGAGGGCGCGTCCGGGCGACTTGTCCTCTTCGAGGAAGGTGCCGGTGGCCGCGTCGAGGGTGTCGGCGAGGACCTTCGCGTGCGCGTTGCCGGTGTAGTCGGCGAGGTGCTCGAACGAGGCAGCCAGTGCGAAGAACTCGCCCAGCGAGTCCCAGCGCAGGTAGTTCTCACCGACGAGCTGCTGCACGTGCTTGGGGGCCGAGCCGCCCGCACCGGTCTCGAACAGTCCGCCGCCGGCGAGCAGCGGGACGATCGAGAGCATCTTGGCGCTCGTGCCGACCTCGAGGATCGGGAACAGGTCGGTGAGGTAGTCGCGGAGGACGTTGCCGGTGACCGAGATGGTGTCCTCACCGCGGCGGATGCGCTCGAGCGAGTACCGGGTCGCGTCGGCCGGCGCGAGGATCTCGATCGTGAGCCCCTCGGTGTCGTGGTCGGCGAGGTAGGTCTTCACCTTCGCGATGAGGTTCGCGTCGTGAGCGCGGCTCGCGTCCAGCCAGAACACGGCGGGGACCCCGGTCGCACGGGCACGCGTGACGGCGAGCTTCACCCAGTCGCGGATGGCGACGTCCTTGGTCTGCGTCGCACGCCAGATGTCACCCGACTGCACCGCGTGCGAGAGGAGGACCTCGCCCGCCGCGTTCACGACCTCGACCGTGCCGGCCGCAGGGATCTCGAACGTCTTGTCGTGCGAGCCGTACTCCTCGGCCGCCTGGGCCATGAGTCCGACGTTCGGCACGGAGCCGATTGTCGCCGGGTTCAGCGGACCGTTCGCGATGACGTCGTCGATGGTCGCCTGGTAGACGCCCGCGTAGGAGGAGTCGGGGATGACGGCGATCGTGTCGTCCTCACCGCCGTCGGCACCCCACAGCTTGCCGCCGTTGCGGATGAGGGCCGGCATCGAGGCATCCACGATCACGTCGGAGGGGACGTGCAGGTTGGTGATGCCCTTGTCGGAGTTGACGTACGAGAGCCGGGGCCCGTTCGCGATGGCCGCATCGAACGCCGAGCGGATCTCGTCGCCGCCCTCGACGTGGCCGAGACCGGCGAGGATCGCGCCGAGACCGTCGTTCGGGGTGAGGCCGGCCGCGGCGAGCTTGTCACCGAAGCGCGAGAAGACGTCGGCGAAGAAGGCGCGGACGACGTGACCGAAGATGATCGGGTCGCTGACCTTCATCATGGTGGCCTTGAGGTGCACGGAGTAGAGCACGTCCTCGGCCGCAGCCTGAGCGATGGTGTCGGTCAGGAAGGCGTCGAGGGCCGCCGCGGAGAGGAAGGTCGCGTCGACCACCTCGCCGGGGAGGACCTTGAGTCCCGACTTCAGCTCGGTGACGGCGCCGTCCTCGGCCGTGAAGCGGATCGTCAGGACGTCGTCGCCTTCGATGACCGTCGAGGTCTCGTTGGACTTGAAGTCGTCGTGGCCGAGCGTCGCGACGCGGGTCTTGCTTCCGTCGGCGAAGGGCTTGTTGCGGTGCGGGTGCTTGCGCGCGTAGTTCTTGACCGAGAGCGGGGCACGACGGTCGCTGTTGCCTTCGCGCAGGACGGGGTTCACGGCGGAACCCTTGATGCGGTCGTAACGGGCGCGGATGTCCTTCTCTGCCACGTCCTTCGGCTCGTCCGGGTAGTCCGGGATGTCGTAGCCGGCGGCCTTCAGCTCGGCGACGGCCGCCTTGAGCTGCGGAATGGATGCCGAGATGTTCGGCAGCTTGATGATGTTGGCCTCGGGCAGGGTGGCGAGACCGCCGAGCTCGGCGAGCGCGTCGCCCACCTGCTGCTCGGGGGTGAGGTTCTGGGGGAACGCCGCGAGGATGCGGCCCGCGAGCGAGATGTCGCGGGTGTCGATGTGGACTCCGGCCTTTCCGGCGAACGCTTCGACGATCGGCAGGAAGGACGCCGTCGCCAGCGCGGGAGCCTCGTCGGTGTAGGTGTAGATGATGGTGGAATCAGGCACGTGTCGTCTCCAAGAAAAGGGCGTCGCGGATGCTCCTCAGCGTATCGCACGACCCCGGTTTCTCTCGATGTCGAGATATCTCCGCCGGGGCTCGCCCGGGCGCTAGGGTGAGGCCGTGCCGCGCTTCGATCTGCCTCTGCCCGACCTCCGCGACTACCGTCCCCAGATCCGCATCCCCGCCGACTTCGACGACTTCTGGTCGAGCACGGTCGCCGGCGCGCGGGAGGCCGGCGGGTCGCCGGTGGTCATCCCGGTCGAGACGCCCCTGCGGGGCATCGAGGCGTTCGACGTGACGTTCCCCGGCTTCGCGGGCGACCCCGTGAAGGGCTGGCTGCTCCTGCCGACCGCGCGCGACGGCGCGCTGCCGGCCGTCGTCGAGTTCAACGGGTACGGCGGGGGCCGGGGTCTGCCGGTGGAGCGGCTCGGGTGGGCGGCATCCGGCTACGCGCACTTCTTCATGGACACCCGCGGTCAGGGCAGCGCCTGGGGATCGGGCGGGGCGACCCCCGACCCGCACGGCTCCGGCCCCGCCTTCCCGGGATACATGACTCAGGGCATCGACGACCCCGAGACCTACTACTACCGCCGCGTGTTCACCGACGCGGTGCGGGCGATCGACGCGGTGCGTTCCCTCCCCGAGGTGGATGCCGCCCGTGTGGCCGTGTGCGGCGGCAGCCAGGGCGGCGGCATCGCCATCGCGGCGGCAGCCCTCAGCGACGATCTCGTCGCGGCGATGCCCGACGTGCCCTTCCTCTGCCACTTCGAGCGCGCCGTCGGGATGACGGGCCGCGACCCGTACGAGGAGGTCGCGCGGTACCTGGCCGTCCACCGCGGAGCGGAGGAGCGCGTCTTCGAGACCCTCTCGTACTTCGACGGGGTGAGCTTCGCCGCGCGGGCACAGGCGGCATCCCTCTTCTCGGTCGCCCTGCTCGACCCGATCTGCCCGCCGTCGACCGTGTTCGCGGCCTTCAACGCATGGGCCGGGGCGGACAAGGAGATCGAGGTCTTCCCCTTCAACGAGCACGAGGGCGGCCAGGCGTACCAGTGGATGCGGCAGGCCGAGTTCCTCGCGGCGCGGGTCTGAGTCCGCTCAGTCGACCGGCGGACGCTCGCCGGTGCCCCGCTCGATGATCCACGTCGGCAGGGTGATCTGACGCACGAAGCCGGAGGGGTCGCCGATGCGCTCCATCGCGAGGGTGGCCGCGCGTCGCCCCAGTTCGAGCGGGTCGTATGAGATGACCGAGACACCGAGCACGTCCGCGGTGTCGAAGTCGTCGAAGCCGATGAGCGCCGTCCGTTGATCGTCGCGCGCCTTCAGAGCGCGCAGTGCGCCGACCGTCACCCGGTTGTTGCCGGCGATGATGGCCGTCGGCGCGGCATCCTGCCGCCAGAGGCGCTGCACGAGGTCCCGCGGCGGGATCGACAGATCGTCGCCCAGCATCTCCCACCGCCCTGCCTCAATGCCCGCCTCGGCCATCGCCTGGCGGTAGCCGGCGAGACGCTCGGACTGCGTCCAGACGGATGCCGGGTTGCAGACGTAGGCGATGCGCCGGTGACCGAGCGCCGTCAGCCGACGGGTCGCCTCGAGGACGGCCGCGCGGTTGTCGAGGACGATCGAATCGGCCGCGAGGTTGCGGGCCGGGCGGTCGATGGCGATGACCGGGGTCCCGAGCTGACGCTCCCCCTCGAGGTAGGACTGGTCTTCGCCGACGGGGATGAGCAGCAGCGCTCCGACGCGCTGCGCCAGGAGCGCATCGGCGACGCGCCCTTCGCCCTCTTCGGTGTCGTCGGTGGTGGCGACGACGAGGCTGAACCCGTGCGCCGAGAGCTCCTTCTCGATACCGGCGGCGACCTTGTAGTAAAACGGGTTGCTCAGCTCGCCGATGATGAAGCCGACCGTGCGGCTGCCCCCACGGCGCAGCCCCTGCGCGAGGCTGTTGGGCCGGAAGCGCAGCCGCTTCGCCGAGGCGAGGACCCGCTCGACCGTCTGCGGTGCGACGAGCTCCCGCTGCGCGAAGACCCGTGAGACCGTCTTGGAGCTGACTCCGGCCAGCCGCGCGACGTCGTCGAGCGTGGCCCGTTGCTGCACCGTCATCGTGCCTCCCGCCGCCCACGATAGCAGTCCGGACAGAAATGACGACGATAGACATTTCTCTGACATCGGATGCCTCGCAAAGACGCATCCGAGATGATAAACCCCAGCCCAGGGGTATTTCGCGGATGTGCATCGTCATCCGGACAAGTCCAGACAGCGCTGTCATCGAAGCCTTGTGAGAGGTCGGTCGGGGGTCTAACGTGAGCCGCGTCGGCGCCGTTGCCGACCCGCACCCGAGTGGTTTCGAAGACGAACCTGACAGGAGACGCACACATGGCACGCACACGGATCGGCGTTGCTGCCGCGACGCTCACGCTCGCCGGCATCGCCCTCGCCGGTTGCGCCGGCGGTGGCACACAGCCCGCCGGCGACAACACGATCGACGGAAAGGTGGCCGGCGACATCAAGGTCGTCACCTGGCGCACCGACCTTGTCGAGGACGGCACCTTCGAGAAGTACGCGAAGGAGTTCACCAAGAAGTACCCTGACGTCACCGTGACCTTCGAGGGCATCACCGACTACGCCGGTGAGATGCTCACCCGGATGTCGACCACGAACTACGGCGACGTCATCGGCATCCCGGCGATCAAGCCCGACCAGTACGAGCAGTTCCTCGAGCCGCTCGGCAAGACCTCGTCGTTCGAGGACACGTACCGCTTCCTGCCCGCCGCGAGCTTCGACGGCACGCAGTACGGCATCGCCTTCGGCGGCAACGCCAACGGCATCGTCTACAACAAGAAGGTCTTTGACGCGGCGGGGATCACCGACCTGCCCACCGACGAGGCCGGCTGGCTCGACACGCTGCAGAAGGTGAAGGACAACACCGACGCGATCCCGATGTACACCAACTACAAGGACGGCTGGCCGCTCACCCAGGCCTTCGGGAACCTCGGCTCGATCACGCACGACCCCGACGCCCCCATCACGATGGCGGAGAACCCCGCGCCGTGGACCGAGGGCACCGACACCTACGCGGTCGACTCCTTCCTCTACGACACGGTCGCGGCCGGACTCACGGAGGAGGACCCGCTCACCACCAACTGGGAGCAGTCCAAGGTCGACCTCGGCACCGGCAAGATCGCCACGATGCCGCTCGGCTCGTGGGCCATCTCGCAGATGCAGGCGGCCGCCGAGGCGAACGGCGGCTCGGCCGACGACATCGGTTACATGGCCTTCCCGGCCAACGTCGACGGCACCCAGTACGCCGTCATCGGCGGCGACTACAACCTCGCCGTGAGCAAGCACTCGAAGGCGAAGGCCGCCGCGTGGGCGTGGATCCAGTGGGTCGCCGCCGACTCCGGCTACACGGAGGCGCAGGGCATGCTGTCCCCCGTCATCGACAAGCCGCTCCCCGCAAACCTCGCCGGGTTCGAGGACTCGGGAGTCGAGCTCATGGAGATCAACCCCGCCCCCGCCGGCAAGGAGGGTCTGATCAACGCGATCGCCGACGACTCGCAGATCGACCTCTACGGCCCGCTCTACCGCCAGAAGCTCGTCGACATCGCCCGCGGCGCCGCCGACGGCGACAAGGACAGCTACTTCGCCGAACTCAACGAGCGCTGGGTCGCATCGGCGAAGAAGCTCGGCTGAGAGAGGCATCCACGATGGCGATCGCAGCTTCCGGCTCCGCACCCGCGGATGCCCCTGCGGTCCTGTCCGCACCCGCCCGAGGACGTCGGATGCACGGCACACGCCGCGCATCCGGCGCCCCCGGCAGCGGGTCGCGCCGGGCGGGACGCGGGATCGTGCAACGGCTGACCCCCTGGCTGTTCCTCTCCGGGGCCGTCGGCCTCCTCCTCCTGTTCACCTACTGGCCGGCGCTGAACCTCTTCTACTACTCGGTCACCGACTGGGACGGCATCGACCTCGAGAAGAACCTCGTCGGCATCGACAACTACGTGCAGGTCTTCACCGATCCGCGCATCTTCAGCGTCTTCTGGGTGAGCCTCTACTACTTCGCCGCCTCCTTCCTGCAGATGGCCATCGCGCTCTACTTCGCGGTGATCCTCAGCTTCTCGACCCGGTTCTCGAACCTGTTCCGCGGCATCCTCTTCTTCCCGTACCTGATCAACGGCGTCGCGATCGGGTTCGTCTTCCTCTACCTGTTCCAGCCCGGAGGCACACTCGACACCGTGCTCGGATGGGTCGGCCTCGCCGACCCCCCGAAGTGGCTGGGCGACCCCGACGTCGTCAACTGGTCGCTCGCCGGCACATCCGTCTGGCGCTACACGGGACTGAACTTCGTGCTCTTCCTCGGCGCGATCCAGTCGATTCCCCGCGAGCTCTACGAAGCCGCGGAGCTGGACGGCGCCAACAAGTGGCAGCAGTTCTGGTCGATCATCGCCCCCGGCATCCGTCGCATCATCGGGCTGTCGTTCATCCTCGCCATCGCCGGCAGCCTGTCGGTGTTCGAGGTGCCGTTCATCATGACCGGCGGGGCCAACGGGTCGGCGACCTTCGTCATTCAGACCCTGCAGACCGCGTTCTCCTTCCGCCAGGTCGGACTGGCCTCGGCCATGGCCGTCGTCCTGCTGGCGATCGTGCTGGTCGTGACGTGGATCCAGCGCCGCGTGTTCCCCGACGAGAAGGTGGACCTGACATGACCGCCACGCTGATTCCGCCCACGAAGCCCACGCCCCTCCCCCGGCGCCGGTCGGGGCGGACGCCGCTCCAGCGTCTCGGCAGCATGAGCGCCACCGCGGCGAAGTACACCAGCCTCGTGATCGCCGCGATCGTCACCCTGCTGCCGCTGTCGGTGCTGCTGTTCGCCTCGATGAAGAGCTCGAGCGAATACGCGGCGACGGGGCCGTTCGATCCGCCGTCGAACTGGCTGAACTTCGACAACTTCGTGACGGCGTTCACGAGCGGCAAGATGCTCGAGGGCTTCGTCAATACGACGATCGTCCTGGCCGTCTCGCTCGTCGGCACGATCGCACTCGGCACGATGGCCGCGTACGCCCTCGACCGGTTCGCCTTCCGGGGCAAGAAGCTCGTCATGGGCCTGTTCCTGCTGGCCACCCTCATCCCGGGGGTGACGAGTCAGGTCGCGACGTTCCAGCTCGTCAACGGTCTCGGCCTCTACGACACCAAGGCCGCGCTGATCCTGCTCTTCATGGGCACCGACATCATCGCGATCTACCTCTTCATCCAGTTCATGCAGTCGATCCCGATCTCGCTCGACGAAGCCGCGATGATCGACGGCGCCAACCGGTGGACGATCTACTGGCGTGTGATCCTCCCCCTGCTGCGCCCCGCGATCGCCACCGTCGTCATCATCAAGGGCATCGCGGTCTACAACGAGTTCTACGCCCCCTTCCTCTACCTGCCCTCCGAGGGCATGATCTCCACGTCCCTCTTCCGATTCAAAGGTCCGTTCGGCGCGCAGTGGGAGGTGATCGCGGCCGGCACGCTCGTCGTGATCATCCCGACGCTGGTCGCCTTCCTCGTCCTGCAACGATGGATCTACCAGGGCCTCACCTCAGGAGCCGTCAAGTGACCCACCTCTCCCGCCGTCCCCTCCACGGCAGATGGACCGTCCGCGCCACCGCGGGTCCCGCGCCCGACGTCATCGGCGGTCTCACCGTGCCCGCGACGGTGCCCGGCAGCATCCACGTCGATCTGCTCGCCGAGGGCCTGATCCCCGACCCGTTCCACGGCGACAACGAGTCGCTGCTGGCGTGGATCGGCCTCGTCGACTGGACGTATCGGACGACGTTCGCCTGGACGCCCGACGGCAGCGAGCGCCACGACCTCGTGTTCGACGGTCTCGATACGGTCGCCGTGATCCGCCTCAACGGCACGGTGATCGGCGAGGTCGCCAATCAGCATCGCTCCTACCGCTACGACGTGGCCGCGCTCCTGCGCGACGGCGACAACGACCTCGAGGTCGCCTTCCGGGCACCGGTGCCGTACGCGAACCAGGCGAGCATCGAGCTCGGTGCCCGGCCGCGTCCGTACCCGCTGCCCTACGAGGCGATCCGCAAGTCCGCCTGCAGCTTCGGCTGGGACTGGGGCATCGCGACGTACACGAGCGGCATCTGGAAGCCGGCGCGCCTCGAGTCGTGGTCGACCGCGCGACTGGCCGAGACTCGCGTCGTCGCGACGCCGGACGGCGACGGCGGACGCGTGTCGGTGGACGTCCGCATCGACCGGACGGATGCCGCTGACACCCCGCTCGAGCTGCGTGCGGTGGTGCGGGGTCCGGGCCTGGATGGCGACGCGACCGCGGTCGCCACCGCCGTCGGTGAGAACGGGCACGTCGAGGTCGACCTCCCCGTAGCCCACCGCTGGTGGCCCGTCGGTCACGGCGACCAGCCGCTCTACACCGTCGAGGTCTCCCTTCACGCTGAGGGCGGGACGGTCGACGCGACCACCCGCCGGGTCGGGTTCCGGACGGTCCACTGGGACACCGAGCCGGATGCCGCGGGCACGCCGTACACGCTCATCGTCAACGACCGGCCGATCTTCGTGAAGGGGGTCAACTGGATCCCCGACGACGCGCTCCCCGTGCGCGTCGACCGCGACCGCTACCAGCGCCGCTTGCGCCAGGCGATCGACGCGAACGTGAACCTCATCCGCGTGTGGGGCGGCGGCCTCTACGAGTCCGACGACTTCTACGACCTCGCGGACGAACTCGGCCTGCTCGTCTGGCAGGACTTCCTCTTCGCGTGCGCCGCCTACCCCGAGGAGGAGCCCCTGCGCTCCGAGATCGAGGCCGAGGCGCGCGAGAACATCGTCCGACTCGCCTCGCACGCCTCGCTCGCGCAGCTCGTCGGCAACAACGAGAACCTCTGGGGCTTCGAGGACTGGGGCTGGAAGCTGAGCCTCGACGGCAAGAGCTGGGGTGCGACGTACTACTACGAACTCTTCCCCGCCCTCATCGCCGAACTCGCCCCGCACGTCCCGTACGCCCCCGGCAGCCCCTTCAGCCCCGAGACCGGCTGGGACGCGGCATCCGGTCGTCAGACGGGGCCGCACCCGAACGACGAGCTGCACGGCAGCATGCACCTGTGGGAGCAGTGGAACCGGCGCGACTGGACCACGTATCGCGACCACACGCCGCGCTTCGTCGCCGAGTTCGGCTGGCAGGCGCCGCCGGCGTGGACGACTCTCGTCGAGTCCGTCGACGATGCGCCGCTGACGCCCGAGTCGCCGGGCATGATCGTCCACCAGAAGGCCATCGACGGCAACGTGAAGCTCACGAACGGTCTGCTCCCCCACTTCCGGGTGCCGGCCGATATGGAGACCTGGCACTGGGCGATGCAGCTGAACCAGGCCCTCGCCGTCGGCGCTGCGCTCGACCACTTCCGCTCGTGGGCGCCGCACACGATGGGCGCCGTCGTCTGGCAGCTCAACGACTGCTGGCCGGTCACCTCGTGGGCCGCGATCGATGGGGCCGAGCGGGTCAAGCCGCTGTTCCACGCGCTGAAGAACGCTTTCGCGCCCCGCGTCGCGACGGTGCAGCCGCGCGACGGCCGGCTCGTCGCGGTCCTCGGAAACGAAACCGATGAGGCGTGGAGCGTCCCGGTGCGCACGCGACGCGTCTCGTTCGGCGGCGAGGTGCTCGCCGACACGGCGGTGGACGTCACCGTCGAGGCCCGGGGAACGCTCGTCGTGTCGATCGATGCCGAGCTCGCCACGGCGGCGGATGCCGCGTCCGAGGCGCTCGTGGTCGATGCCGACGGCGCGCGCGGAATCTGGTACTTCGCCGAGCCGCGCGACTCGACGCTCGGCGATCCCGGTCTGACGGTCTCGACCCGCGCCGTCGAGGGAGGCACCGAGGTCAGCATCACGGCTGCGCGCTTCGCCCGCGAGGTCTCGCTGCTCGCCGACAAGGTGCATGCCTCCGCGCAGCCCGCCGACGGCCTGCTCACGCTGCTCCCCGGCGAGACCGGACGCATCGTCGTGCGCCACGACGCCGGCGTCGCGCTCGACGCGGACGCGCTCGCGGACCCCCGCGTGCTCCGCTCCGCCAACCAGCTGGTGACCGGATGAGCCTGCCGGGCGGATTCGTCTGCGGGATGACGTGGGGGTGGACGGGCGTCCGCGGAACGTGGACGACACCTGCGGCCGCGGCATCCCTCGACGCGATGGTCGACCACGGCGTCACGTGGACGGCGCTCTCGTACGCCGCGCTGCAGACGACCGCGTTCTCGACCGAAGTCCCGTTCCGCGACGAACCGACGGTCACGGAGGACGAGATCGTCCACGCCATCCGCGCGGCACACGACCGCGGCCTGAAGGTCTGTCTGAAGCCGGTCGTCAACGTCGCCGACGGGACCTGGCGCGCGTTCATCGGCTTCTTCGACTGGGACGTGCCCGGCGAGCCGAGCTGGACGGAGTGGTTCGCCTCGTACCGGGAATTCATCCTCGACGCCGCACGCATCGCCCAGGCCGAGGGCTGCGCGATGCTCTGCATCGGGTGCGAGATGGTGCGCGCCGACGGGCAGGAGGCGCACTGGCGTGACCTGGTGCGGGCGGTGCGAGAGGTGTACTCCGGACTCGTGACGTACAACTGCGACAAGTACCAGGAAAACCGGGTCGGCTGGTGGGACGCGGTCGACGTGATCTCCTCGAGCGGCTACTACCCGATCGACGCGTGGCAGGAGAACCTCGACCGGATCGAGGCGGTCGTCGCGGCATCCGGCAAACCGTTCGTCTTCCTCGAAGCGGGATGCCCCTCGCGCGAGAACTCCCCGATGCGACCGAACGACTGGGCTCTCGAGGGCGCGCCGTCGGGACAGGCGCAGCTCGACTACTACCGCGTCATGTTCGACGCGTGCGCGGAACGCGAGTGGATGTCGGGGTTCTTCCTCTGGGACTGGCCGGCCGAGCTCTACGACCCGGACGTCGCCGACCGCAACGACGACTACTGTCCATATGGCAAGCCGGCGGGAGAGTTCCTGCGCGAGCGGTACCGGGCGCTGGCAGGCGCCACCACCGGAGGAGGACGATGAACGCGCGCCGAGTGCTCGCCATCGATGCGGGACAGAGCGACATCAAGGTGCGAGTCGACGACGGCACCCGCCGCGAGGACCTGACGTTCCGCGGCATCCACACCGGCATCCCCCTCCTGCCGCAGCTCGCCGACGTCGTGCGCGAGACCCTCGCGCGGACCGGCACCGACCTCGACGTCGTGACGGCGGGGATCTCGGGACTCACCGACCGCGACGCCGATGCGGATGCGCTCCTCGCGCTGGTCCACTCCGACGGCGTGCAGGCGACGATGCTCGCGCATGATTCGACGACGTCGTTCCTCGGTGCGCTGGGCGATCGGCACGGCGCCGTCGTCGCAGCCGGCACCGGAGTCGTCACTCTGGCCGTCGGCGAGACCGAGACGGCGCGGGTCGACGGCTGGGGCTGGATCATGGGCGATGCCGGCAGCGGCTACTGGATCGGGCGCGCGGCCCTCGATGCCGTGATGCGCGCCTACGACGGACGCGGCCCCGCGACGGTTCTGACCGAGGCCGCGCTGTCGCGCTGGCCGGACCTGACGCAGGCCTACATGGCGCTGCAGGCCGACCACGACCGCGTGCGCGTCGTCGCCTCGCTCGCTCGCGAGGTCGCTGCAGCCGCGGATGCCGGCGACGCGGTGGCGCGGGACATCTCGCGACGCGCGGCGCACGAACTCGCCTCATCCGCCCGGACCGCGGTCCGACGCGTGCGCACCGATGAGCCGGCGTTCGACGTCTGCGCCATCGGCGGGGTCTTCGCCTCGCGGACGCTGCACGACGCCTTCGAGTCCGAGCTCGGCGAGGACCTCCGCCTCGTCTCGCCCCGCGGCGTCGGCATCGACGGCGCCCTCGCCCTGGCGGAGATCACCCCCGCGCATCCGCTCGGCGCCGCCGTCCACCGCGCCGGCGGGATCTGACCCGCACGCGACGCGCGGTGACCGTGCCGAGTGCAGGTTCAGACGGCTCCGATGGTGCCCTGAGCGCGGTGAACACCCCCTGAACCTGCATCCGGCACACTCGGCCGCCGCGAACGACGGATGCCGGGGCCCCGACTTCGGGCCCCGGCATCCGTCAGCGGCTCAGCGCCGGCTCAGACGAGCGATTCGCGCCAGGCGCGGTGCAGCTGGGCGAACTTGCCCGTACCCGCGATGAGCGCGTCGGGGGTGTCGTCCTCGATGATGCGCCCGTGCTCCATCACCAGCACGCGGTCGGCGATCGCGACCGTCGACAGGCGGTGCGCGATGATGATCGCCGTGCGGTCAGCGAGCAGGGTGCCGAGAGCCTCCTGGATCTGGCGCTCGCTCGGGATGTCGAGCGACGCCGTGGCCTCATCGAGGATCAGCACGGCCGGGTCGGCGAGGAAGGCACGCGCGAACGAGATCAGCTGACGCTGGCCCGCCGACACTCGGCCGCCGCGCTTGTTCACGTCGGTGTCGTAGCCGTCGGGCAGCTTCTGGATGAAGCCGTCCGCCCCCACGGCGCGCGCCGCCGCACGGATCTCGTCCATCGTCGCGTCGGGCTTGCCGAGCGCGATGTTGTCGGCGACGGTCCCGCTGAACAGGTACGCCTCCTGCGTGACCATGACGATCGCGCGGCGCAGATCCTTCGGGTGCAGCTCCCGCAGGTCGACGCCGTCGAGCGTCACCGCACCCTTCGTCGGGTCGTAGAACCGTGCGACGAGCTTGGCGAGCGTCGACTTGCCGGCACCCGTCGTCCCGACGAGGGCGATCGTCTGCCCGGCGGGTATGTCGAGGCGGAAGTCCGGGAGGATGATCTTCGTCTCGGAGTACCCGAAGGTCACGTCGTCGAAGCTCAGGTGGCCGCTGGCCTCGCGGAGGTCGACCGGCTTCGCCGGATCCGGGACGGTCGGCGACTCCTCGAGGACGCCCGACACCTTCTCGAGCGCCGCCGTGGCGGACTGGTAGGAGTTCAGGAAGAACGCCACCTCCTGCATCGGCGCGAAGAAGTTCCGCACGTACAGGACGGCCGACAGCAGGAAACCGAGCTCGAGAGCCCCGCTCACCACGCGCAGACCACCCCAGAGCAGCACTGCCGCGAGGGCGAAGGATGCCAGGGCCATCATCGCGGGCTCGAACGTGCCGAACAGGCGGATCGAGCGCATGTTGATGTCGCGGTAGTCGCTCGCCAGACCGCCGAACTCGCGGTCGTTCGCCGGCTCCTTGCGGAACGCCTTGACGGCGCGGACACCGGTCATCGTCTCGACGAACTTGACGATCACCTTGGCGCTCACGACGCGGGACTCGCGGTAGACGACCTGCGAGCGCAGGTAGAACCAGCGCATGAGGAAGAACAGCGGGACGCCCATGGCTGCGAGGACGAGACCGGACTGCCAGTCGAGCAGGATCAGCGCGACGAGAGTGAACCCGCCGTACAGCAGGCCCGAGACGAGCTCGTTCAGACCGCCGTCGAGCAGCTCGCGGATCGTGTCGAGGTCGCTCGTCTGTCGCGAGATGATGCGGCCCGACGTGTACGACTCGTGGAACTCGAGGCTGAGCTTCTGCGTGTGCAGGAAGATCCGCTTGCGGAGGTCCAGCATGACCGCCTGGGTCAGGCGCGCCACGACGACGGCGTACCAGCCGATGAGCGCGGCGCCGCCGATCGCGGAGATCAGGAAGATGATGACGACGACGATCGTCGGCATCCAGTCGGCTTCCTTCTGGACGGCCGGGAGCGCGTTCGCGATGCCCCAGCCGACGAGGGCGGGACCGGCGACGCGGAGGACGGTCGAGATGACCAGCACGATCCCCGCGAGGACGAGCTGCATCTTCAGCGGCGTGACGAGAGACCCGAGGAGTCGCAGCGAGCGACGCCGGATCTGCCGGCTCTCTTCGCGGGTGTAATCGGAGCGGTCTTCGCCGCTGGTGCCCGTGACGGTGCTCACAGGGACACCTCCCTCTTGTGCTGACGTTCCTGCTCGTCCTCGAGACTCGAGATGACGTGCCGGTAGTGCTCGCTGGTGCGCAGGAGCTCGGAGTGCGTGCCGACGGCGGTGATGCGTCCCTCTTCGAGGAGCGCGACGCGGTCGGCGAGTGTGACGGTGGAGGGCCGGTGCGCGACGACGAGCGCCGTCGTCTCGGCCAGGACCACACGGAGGGCGTCCTCGACGAGCGCCTCGGTGTCGACGTCGAGCGCCGACAGCGGGTCGTCGAGGACGAGGACGGCGGGACGCGCCGCGACGGCGCGCGCGAGCGCAAGGCGCTGACGCTGACCGCCCGAGAGGCTGAGCCCTTCTTCGCCGATGACGGTGTCGACGCCGTCGGGCAGGTCGTCGACGAACGCGGCCTGCGCGACCTGAAGGGCCTCGCGCATGACGCGCTCCCCCTCGGCGCTCTGCGGGTCGAGGTCCT
The DNA here is from genome assembly GCF_031932285.1 of Microbacterium aquilitoris. Classification (NCBI taxonomy): domain Bacteria; kingdom Bacillati; phylum Actinomycetota; class Actinomycetes; order Micrococcales; family Microbacteriaceae; genus Microbacterium; species Microbacterium aquilitoris. The sequence continues at coordinate 66,156 of NZ_JAUZVT010000002.1, read as the reverse complement.
CGCGCCCGAGCAGGACGTTCTCACGCACGGTCTGCGAGAACAGCGTCGCGTCCTCGAAAGCCATGCCGACGTGACGGCGCAGCTCGGTCAACGGCAGGTCGCGGACGTCGACGCCGTCGATCAGCACGCGACCGCCGGTGACGTCGTAAAGGCGCCCGGGCAGGGTCGTGAGCGTCGTCTTTCCCGACCCCGTCAGACCGACGAGAGCCATGGTCTCGCCGGGTCGCAGCGACAGGTCGATGCCGTCGAGCAGGTCGCGCTCGGTGGCCGCGGCATCCTGATACCGGAACCGCGCCCCCTCGAAGACCAGCTCGCCGCGGGGCTCCGCGATCGAGACCGGGTTCTCGGGGTCGACGATCGTGTTCTGCTCGTCGAACACCTCGAAGATGCGGTCCGTCGCAGTGCGTGCGTCGACGAGGAACGAGAACAGGAACCCGATCGACTCGACCGGCCAGCGCAGGATCGTCGCCATCGCGAAGAAGGCGATGAGCGCGGCGGTGTCGATCTCGCCGACCGAGACGAGGTAGATGCCCGCGCCGAGGCACAGCGCGAAGGCGATGTCCGGCAGCAGCACGAGCCAGAACCAGATCCAGCCGACGGCCTTGGCCTTGCTGATCTCTGTCTCGCGCAGCGTCTCGGCCTGGCGGGTGAACTTGCGCAGGGCATGGCTGCCGCGCCCGAAGGCCTTGAGGACGCGGATGCCGTGCACCGACTCCTCGACGGCGGTCGCCAGGTCGCCTGCCTGATCCTGACTCTGCCGCGACAGCATGCCGTAACGGTTCTCGAACACGAAGCCCGCGATCCACAGCGGTGCGGAGACGATGACGAAGATCGTGCCGAGCAGCCAGTGCCAGCTGAACAGGATCGCCGAGCCGACGACGATCGTGATCATGTTCACGACCAGCAGGACGACGCCGAACGCCATCCACCGGCGGATGAGGCCGATGTCCTGCATCATGCGGCTGAGCAGCTGACCGGACTGCCACCGGTCGTGGAAGGCGACGGGCAGGCGCTGCAGCCGGCCGTAGAAGTCGGTGCGCAGCTCGTACTCGACGGCGGTGGCGGGAGAGAGCACGAACCAGCGGCGCGCCCAGACCATGAGCGCTTCGAGCAGGCCGAGCAGCAGCACGGCGCCGCCGCCGAGGGCGATCAGCCACGGGTTGCCCGAGGCAATGGGACCGTTCGTGCCGACGATCTGCTCGAGGACGAGCGGGATGGACAGGCCCAGCAGGCTCGCGATGAGCGCGCTGAGGGCACCGAGCCCGAGACGCGGGAGCACGGGCTTCGCGAACGGGATCAGGCGGGCGAGGGAGCGGGCGGTGGACAGACGGGGATGCGTCGAGGAGGTCATGATCCTGCACAGGTGAGGAGCGGATGCCGAGGCGGCGAGGAGCGCGGCGTGGCGCGGACGATCAGGGTCGCGGTGACCCGTCGAGGGAGAACGAAGAGGTGCGCGGGAAGCTTCCGCGCGGGATCAGATCCTCGGTGTCATCCCTGACGGACGGGGCGTCCGGCGACGAGGAAGGCGGCGGACTTCGTGTAGACGATCTCCGTGGACATGGCTTCCTCCTTGATGGGGCCGGACGAGGCGCCCGCATCGCGCGGGAGCCCTCCAGGATATCCCTGTGATTTCGCCGCAAGCAAGCGCTTACTCGAAAAAATCGAGTCAGATCGCCGCTTCGCGCTCCAGGAGCCGCACCTTGACGTCGAGACCCCAGGCGAATCCGCCGAGGGCTCCCCCGGTCCGCAGCACCCGGTGGCAGGGGACGAACAGGGCCGGCGCATTCCGCGCGCAGATGGATGCCGCGGCCCGGACCGCGGTCGGTGAGCCGAGGTGGGCGGCGAACTCGGCGTAGGTGAGGGGCTTTCCCGCCGGGATGCCGCGCAGCGCGCTCCACCCCGTGAGCTGCATCGCTGTGCCGTGCTGGCTGACCGGCACGTCGTCGATCGCCGCGAGGTCGCCCTCGTAATAGGCGGCGACGGCGTCCGCGGACCGGACTCGACCCGTCGTCACGTCGGCGGGCACGCGGTCGGCCCGTAGCCTGCCGAGGATCGCGTCGGCATCCGAGGTCCATCCCGACGCCAGCACGCGACCGTCCTCTTCGAGGATCGTGAATGCGCCGTCGGGAGTGTCGAGGGTCTGCAGGACCGCGCTCATCGGTCGTCCTTTCGGGATGGGGTGTCGGGGGTTTCCGCGCGCCACGCCTGCGTGACGGGGGCGGCGTACCAGAGGTGCGCCATCAGGTAGCTGCGCCACGGCGCGACCCGCGCTGACCACGCGGTGAGGCCGGTGGCATCCGCGGGGATGCCGGCCGCTGCGGCTCCCGCCCGGGCGGCGACGTCGCCGGGGAGCAGGACGTCCGGGTCGCCGAGGACGCGCATGCGGACGTAGTCGGCCGTCCAGGGACCGATCCCCGGAAGAGCCAGCAGCCGCTCGCGCTGCTCGAGGGTGTCGTCGCCGGGGCTCAGGCGGAGCGACCCGTCGGCGAGCGCGGTCGCTGCGCCCACGATGGCGCGGATCCGGGCGCCGGGCCCGCGCAGCACCTCTCCCCCGCGCTCGGCGATGACGGCGGGTGTGGGGAAGAGGAAGGACGGCCCTGCGGGCGAGTCGATCGGTTCGCCGAGTGCGGCGGCGAGCCGCCCCATCACGGTGCGCGCGGACGCGACGCTGATCTGCTGCCCGATCATGGCGCGGATGAGCATCTCGTCGGCATCCATGGCTGCCGGCAGTCGAACTCCGGGAATGCGCTCGACGAGAGGACGCAGTTCGGGATGCCGCGACAGGGCGGCATCGATGGCGGTCGGGTCGGCGTCGAGGTCGAACAGCCGACGCACCCGCGCGATCAGCGGTGCGAGGTCTCGCAGCGAGGCGAGCTCGGCGCGCAGCCGTAGGCGACCCGCGGCATCCTCTCGCACCTCGAACCAGACCGGGCCGCCGCTGAGACGGATCGTGCGCGCGAACGTCGCGGCGTCACCGGTCTCGACCCCGGGGATGGCGTGCGCCCGCATCCATCCGAACAGCCCGACCGCGTCGAACGGCTCGCGCACCGGGAGGACGAGGTCGATCCGCCCGGGAGCCGCGGTCGTCCCGCGCCGACGGGCCCGGAGGTCGGACGGCGACAGGGAGAACACCTCGGTCATCGTCTCGTTGAACTGACGGATGCTGCCGAATCCGGCGGCGAACGCGACGTCGGCCATCGACAGATCGGTGTCGACGAGCAGGGTGCGCGCCGTATGCGCTCGGTGCGCACGCGCGAGGGCGAGGGGGCCGGCGCCGAGCTCGGTCGTGAGGAGCCGAGTCAAGTGTCGATCTGAGTACCCGAGTCGGGCGGCGAGTCCCGAGACCCCCTCTCGGTCGACGACCCCGTCCGCGATGAGCCGCATCGCGCGCCCGGCCGCGTCGCCCCGCACGTTCCACTGCGGTGAGCCGGGGGTCGCCTCGGGCAGGCAGCGCTTGCATGCCCGGAACCCGGCCTCGTGCGCGGCGGCGCTCGTGGCGAAGAAGCTGACGTTCGCCGCCTTCGGGGTCCGCGCCGGGCAGCTGGGACGACAGTAGATCCCCGTCGTGTGCACCGCGGTGACGAATTGCCCGTCGAAGCGGGCGTCGCGCGCGTCGATCGCGCGATACCGCTCGTCGAAGGTCATCGCTGCGATCGTCATGGCCTCAGCCTGACACGTTCCCCCGACACCGACTCGCGGAAATCGGACACGACGGCGGGATACCGCGGCTCACCCCGAGGGCGTCCACCCCGAGATCCCGGAGAGCACGGGAGCGTCGTCGCCGTCCCGCACCGTGACGCCGGTCACGCGGGGCGCGGAGATCGTCAGACGCGGAACCGCGGCCAACGGTCGTGCAACCGCGGCGGACACGATCGTCGACTCGATCTTCGCCAGCAGGTCGCGCGCGTCATAGACGTCCACCGTCTGCCGGAGGGTGTCGATCAGCTCATTGCGTGCCGGATCGACCTGACCGACGAGACTCGAGGCGCCTTTGGTCCCCCACTGGCTCGCGATCTGCTGAGGTGTCTGGGGAACGCGGACGCGCCGGATGACGGCATCCCACCCCGTTGCCTTCTGCGCGGCATCCAGGTCATCCGTCGCGCAGTCGACGGCGTTCCAGCCGGCCTCGGCGATCCCCGCTTTGAGGGCGGTGAAGGCGCCCTTCGCGAATTCGCTCTTGCGGTCGTAGAGCACGCACACCCGGGCCCCGCCGCGAACACCGGCGGCGGCACGATCGACGGCGGCGTCGTCAGCGGGGGTACCGATCGTCTTCGCGAAACCGGAATCCTCGGTGACGACCTCGAACGCCCGCGAACCCGGGGCCGTGACCATCGACGTCGTCTTCGGATACGACTGCGACCACTCACCTGCGCCGGCGGCGACCATGTCGTCCGCGGGGATGGCGCGCAAGAAGGCCGCGCGGGCGTTGCGCGAGGAGAAGACCGCGTCGGTACTGAGGAGGACGGTCCAGATCGTGCCGTCGTTCGTCGTCTGCGCCCCGAAGTCTCGCCGCTCGAGTTGCTTCACCGGCGTGCGGTCAGCGGGCGTCGGCGTGAACGAGAGGATGTCGAGGGATTTCCCGAGGGCAGCGAGAGGCTCGTCCCCGCGAGGGACGAGCGCGACATCGGCGACCTGCGGCACCGCCGCTCCGCGGTACTGAGGGTTCGGCGTCAGCGTGACACTCGCCCCTTCGTCGGAGACCTTCGAGACGACGTACGGCCCGCTCGAAAGCGCCATCGTCGGCGAGAGCTTGCCGTCCGTGAGAGCGAAATCCGTGTTCCATACGTCCGAGATGGCGGCGAGAGCCGTTGTGTCCCTGTCGAGCACCGCCCGGATGACGGCCTCCTTCGCCTCCATCGGGTCATCGAGATCGAAGGCGCGCATGCCCACGGTGTGCGCCGGCACGTCAGCAGCGATCGCGGTCTGCCACGAGATGGTGGGGGCGGGGTAGGTGACGTCGATCGCGCGAGCGAACTCGTCGACCTTCGGCCGCGCGGCCTTCAGCGCCGCATCCGTGGGGCCGTCCTTCGCGAGGAGGCCGACGGATGCCGCCCATCCCAGCACGAGGTCGGCGGCGTCCAACGGGATGCCGTCGGACCAGAGCGGCTCCTTCAGGTCGTACCGTACAGTGAAGGAGTCCTTGCCCACGATCTTCGCCGTGCCGAACGACTCGTCCGGGACGACTTCCCCATCGACCATATGACCGAAGGCTGAGCGCGTCGCCGCGGTGATGTCGCGGTTGGCTGCTGTGGGGTCGGTCGCGGCGTTGAACGAGGTGAGCCGGCCTCCCCACCCGACGGTGACGCTGCTGTCGGGGACGACCGACGGTGGCAGTGCGGGCGCGCAGGCGCTCAGGGCAAGGGCGGCAACAGCGAGAACAGCGACCGCTCCGCGGCGGGAAGCACGCATGCGCGCGTCAGGCGCGATCGATGTCGTCGTCGAGTTCCGCCGCCATCTGACGGTACGGCTCGCTCTCTTCGCTCTCGAGCCAGCTCTTCGCGTACTCGATGAGCACGGCGGGCGAATCCTCGGCCTCTGCCGCGGTGGCGAACGGGCCCAGGCAGTCCTCGGAGGGGCGCTGATCGTCGCGCACCACGGACTGGGTGGAGAGGTTGTACCAGTAGGTCTGCGAGGTGGTCATCGTCGCGACACTCCGTTCGTCATCCTGATCCTAATCATCGTGAACACAGGCGACGGGCCGCGATGCGGATCATGAGATCGCATCGCGGCCCGTGAGCGTGTGGAGGGATCAACCGCCGGCGAGCTCGGCGTCCGTGTCGCGGATGCGGTCCGCCATGCGGTCGAGCGCCTGAGCCATGTCGTTGACGGCCTCAGCGGCGTCGTCGAGCGACGTCGTGAGCTCCGAGTAGGCGGTCGAGTAGGCCTCGGACGCGTTCTCGGTCTTGAAGCCGTCCTGCACCAGGTCATCGATGATGCCCTGGAGTTCCTTCAGCGTGTCGGTGACAGTCTGACGACCATCGCGCAGGCGCTGCGCCGCGCTCTCCATCTCGCTGTATGTTGCACCAAAATCGTGAGCCATGAACCCGCCTCCCAGCGTTTCGTCGTGGTACGGAGAACCCGTTTCCTCCCCCGCGTGAACGATGCTAGCGAAGAGGTCTCTCCCACCCCATGGGGAGAAGTCCCCTCTTGACAATCGCTCGTCGGGCCGGTCGCTCCCCCGCGCCGAAGCGCTGATCGACAGCGCAATTCCGAGCGTGCGCTCAGTGCCCGATGGGGCCTTGTAGGTCGACCATCATCTGGATCGCTGAGAGGGTCGGGCGTTTCTGAAGTGTGTCGACCGTGCCCGGGCCGCCCAGGGATGGTAAGGGAACGAAGATGAACGACTCGTCGAAGTCCGGTGCGCCCTGCGTCGCAACCGCTTCGGGGAAGACGCCCCAGTTGAACTCCGCGGCCAAATGGTCCAAGCCCACCGCCTCGGTGAGAAGAAGGAATGAATCCACGTCCCCCAGGCCGACGCCTCTGTTCTCGCGGAAGATGAGACCCACAAGTCCACCCAGACTGGGTTCCCAGGTGATGAGATCTCCCAGCCCAGTGACCATGACGGGGATCGCCACACCGTCACCCTGGGTCTTGCCGATTCGGTCGCCGAGTTCAGCCTCGTAGACCGCGGGATTGATCACTCGAAGAAAACCGTGAGCGAAAGTGCCGTACCCGTACGTGTCCCAGATCTCGACGATCTCTGCGGGAACCCTCTCCCGGTAGGCCGCGATGACCTCGGGCTCGACCGGCGCGTGCGGAACAAAGTCAGCAATCTCGACCATGTCCCTCAAGCTAACCGAAGACCGTCGTTGCGGAGACCCCACCCCGCGGCGTTCGCGCTCGGTGTCCGGGCGCTGCCCGGCGCGGACCGGCGAGGCGAACAGCTTCCTTCATCCGACTGTGGCCGATCAGTGCCCGATGGGACCCTGCAGGTCGACCATGACCTGGATAGCCGACAGCGTCTGACGCTTCTGCAGGGTGTCGACCGTGCCAGGTCCACCCAAGGAAGGAAGGGGAACAAAGATGAACGACTCGTCGAATGCGGGCGCCCCCTGCTGCTGGACCGCCTCAGGGAAGACATCCCACCCGAACTTCTCCGACAAGTAATCCGAGCCGTCCAGCTTCAACAGACCGAGGAAAGTAGCGGCTTTGCCCATCCCCGTCCCGCGGTTGCTCCTGAACATGAGTACGACGAGCCCGTTGAGACTCGGCTCCCACGTGATCAGGTCACCGAGACCGGTCACCATGACGGGGATCGCTATCCCGTCACCCTGTGTCTTACCGATGCGGTCGCCGAGCTCCGCCTCGTACACGCCAGGGTTGATGACGCGGATGAAGCCTTCCCCGAACGTGCCGTAACCGTACTGCTCCCAGATCTCGACGATCTCTGCGGGAACCCGGTCACGGTACGCAGCGATCACTTCCGGCTCCACCAGAGCATGCGGGACGAAATCTGCGATCTCTACCATGGTTTCCAACCTAGGGAAGAACCCAGGTGTGGTCGATCAGTGACCGATGGGCCCTTGGAGATCGACCATGACCTGGATGGCGGAGATCGTCGGCCGCTTCTGCAAAGTGTCGACTGTGCCCGGACCACCCATGGAAGGCAGCGGCACGAAGATGAACGATTCGTCGAAGTCCGGTACGCCCTGCGTCGCAACCGCTTGTGGGAATACATCCCAGTCCAGAACACGGGCAAGGTGACGCGCGCCGCCTGCACGCGTCAAGGTCAGGAAGCTGGACACCTTACCCAAACCCGCGCCTCGATTGCTACGGAACATCAGCGCGATCAGGCCGCCCATACTGGGTTCCCAGGTGATCACATCGCCAAGACCGGTGACCATGACGGGGATCGCGATACCGTCGCCCTGGGTCTTGCCGAGCCGGTCCCCCAGCTCCGCCTCGTAGACGGCGGGATTGATGACGCGGATGAAACCCTCACCGAACGTGCCGTATCCGTACTGTTCCCAAACCTCGACCAGTTCCGGGGGTACCCGATCGCGATACGCGGCGACAACGTCGGGTTCGACAGGTGCATGCTCGACGAAGTCAGCGAACTCGATCATCCCCACAACCTATCGACGATGACGATGGTGGTTTCGTCGCCGACTCGAGCCAGCGGACAGCCTCGACCCGGGGCGGTCGAATTCAGTGGCCGATGGGACCCTGCAGATCGACCATTACCTGAATAGCCGAGAGCGTGGGGCGTTTCTGCAGAGTATCGACCGTGCCCGCACCACCCAACGACGGCAGCGGGACGAAGATGAATGACTCGTCGAACTCCACGGCCCCATGACGGGCGACTGCCTCCGGGTAGGGGTCCCACGCGAATTCTTCTTCCAGGTGCTCCGCCCCGTCGAGGCGAGTTAGGCCGAGGAAGGTCTTGGGCGAGCCCAGACCCACCGTTTCGAACTTCCGGAAGAGAATCGCAACGAGTGAATCGACGCTCGGCTCCCAGGTGATGAGATCGCCCAGGGCGGTCACCATGACGGGGATCGCGATGCCGTCGCCCTGAGTTTTCCCGATCCGATCACCGAGCTCAGCCTCGAACACTGAAGGGTTGATCACGCGGATGAACCCCTCACCGAACGTGCCGTAGCCGTACTGCTCCCAGATCTCGACGATCTCCGAGGGAACTCGGTCGCGATACGCGGCTATGACTTCCTGCGAGACCGGCGAGTGCGCGACGAAATCTTCGATCTGGACCATGGTTTTCAACCTATCTGAAGGTGACATTCATGTAGACATCGGAGAGGTCCGCCCCCGGATGAGATTGGATGAACCGGACGACGGCGGCGTCGATGTCACCCACGCGAGACCGCCATTGAGACCCCAGCGACGAGTTGATGCGAGCGTCGCCGACACCGGAGATGTCAGTGACGTTGCCCCCCGCGATGCCGTCCAGCCTGTGAGTGGCAGCTTGCGTCGCAAGCCATGATGACGCATTCTCCGCAGCTTCGGATCGGCTCTGGCCCTGCTCACGAAGCTCCAAGATCTTTGCCTTGAGCGCAGCCGCGCGAGCGTTCTCCTGCGCCCGGAGCGAGTCGGGCGTGCGGCCGTTCTGCAGGTATTCGGTGCGGTTGCGGAGCCAGTCGGACAGCGGCATCTGCTGCAGGGCGTCCATCTGCTCGTTGTACTGGCGGTCGTACTCGACGGGGTCGTGCTTCCTGTTCCGCTTGAAGGGCCGCAGCGTGACATCGAACGTGTCGATGTCCTCGATCCCGTCGCGGTTGCGTCGCTGCTTGCCACGCAAGCCTCGCACCATGTCGCCGAGCTGCCGGCCGTGGACCGGGATGTCGTCCAGCGCCCGCAGCATCGGCTTGATGAGTTCGTCTCCGACTCGAGCCATGTGTCAGTCCCCCGTGATGTTCAGTCCGGCGAGGTCGGCCATGAGCCGGTCCATCAGCGATTCGATGTCGGCCGCGCGCAGATCGAGCTCCTCCTCGGATTGCTCGAGCGCCTGCAGGTCGGCGTAGAACTCGTCCGGGTTGCCGGCCACGGCCTCGACGACCGGAGCGTTCAGCGCGGCCATGACGACGGCGGGTAATTCATCGGCGAGCGGCTCGATGACGGTCGGCAGGATCTGGTTCAGCGCCTGCTCGATCGCGATGTCGACCGCGGCGTTCAGGAGCTTCTTCTTGATGATGAGCATAGGGCCGGCACCGACCGCGGTGACCGGGTTCGTGAGCATGCCGACCAGCGCGATCATCGTCGTCGTGACGTCGGCGATGACCTTGATCTTGAGTCCCAGCACGACGCCGGCGGCGATGTCCATCCCGGGCGGAACAGGCCCCAGCAGGTCGACGAGTTTCTGCAGATTCTGCGACCGGTTGGTGTTCCACGCCGACACGAACGCAGGCCCCGCCTGGCCCCGCATCGCCGCGGCCAGGTCCCCGTTCACCTTCCGGTCGATGGCCTGCAGGGAGTCCTCGAGGTCGTCCCGGAAGTGGGAGACGATCTGCGCACCGCGTCGCAGTTCGTCCTCGTCGACGTCGGGCCATTCGAATCCGAGCTTCTCCATCACCCAGATCAGTTCGTTCGGCAGCATCATGCCCACAGCGCATCACCTCCCTCTCGAGAGTAGAAAAGACTCGTCGCCACGTACATGGGGAGAAGTCCCCGTTTCGATCGAGGGTTATGCCCCCAGCGTCGCGCCCGCGGCATCCGCTGTCACCGCTTCGCGAGCCGCGGCACGCGTCGTCGGCACGCTGACGACCGGTTCCGCGGCAGGCGCGACGTCGGCGACGAGCGGCATCTGCACGGTGACGGCGCGACCCGCCTGCACGAAGATGCCGCGGCCGACGGGGAAGTCCGACCGCTTGACACGACCGAACGGCGTCTTGAAGATCGCCTCGCCGTCGTACGTGTCGGGCTTGAGCACGATGCCTTGCCTGCCGGCCTTCCACTCGCCGAGGACGCCGATGCTGCCGCTCGCGCGGGAGATCTCGGCCTCGCCGATCAGCATGTGCTCGCTGTCGTTCATGGCCTGCAGGAGCGCTCGCATGGGGCGGTCCGCCGGTCCGTCCGAGAGGTGGGGCATGTCCTCGATGACGATCAGGATGCGACCCTCCGACAGCTCCCGCGTGACGAGTTCCGTCAGCTCGGTCGCGAGCTCCTTCTCGTCGTCGGGGCGCGTGGCGCTCTTCACCCATGGACGGAAGTCCTTGAGCTCGGACCTGCGGCTGCCGAAGTGGTACATCTGCACGCCCGGGTCGAAGCGCTCCATCGCCATGACGAGCGACTTGAGGCCGTTGGTGCGACCGGATGCCGGGGGCCCGGAGATCACGAACGAACCGATCGGCTCGAAACCGTGCGCCGACAGCGTGTCGTCCGCGACGCCGAACACCGGCATCCCGTCGACCCGTGCCGGCATGTCGGACGCCGGCACCGCCGTCGGCAGCGCGCCGATCTCGGGCAGATCCCGCACGCCCTCGGCGCGGAGCTTCTCGCCCAGCAAACCGAGCGCCTTCGTCTGCTCCACCGCGTTCGAGGTGCCGCCGAGGACGGCGATCTGCGCTTCGTGGCCGTCGATCACCGCGCGACCGGGGGCGGACTGCTCGTCCAGCACGTCACGCGGCGTGCCCAGCAGCATGTACTGCGAGGGGTCGCCCATGCGCAGCACGACCTTGCGCGGGATGTTCGAGGCGACCGCGCTCGGTACCGCGTTGCCGCGGTCCGCCGTCAGCACCGTGTGGACGCCGAGCGTGCGGCCTTCGCCGAGGATCCGCATGAAGGTGCGGTAGAACGGCCCGCGCCCGGGGGCGACCTCCCAGTCCTTCTTGAACTCGGGGAAGTTGTCGATGAGGAGGATGATGCGCGGGAGGTTCGGATCCGCGATCTCGCGGTATTCCTGCAGCGTCGCCGCGCTCGCGGCCGAGAACGCCGTCGCCCGCCGGTCCATCTCGCTGTCGAGGGTGCGGAACAGACGCTGGATACGCTCCACGTCGGACCCGTCGACGACCGATCCGACGTGCGGCAGCGCCGACAGCGCGCCGAGGGCACCGGTGGCGAAGTCGAGGCAGTACACGTTCACGCGGCCGCGGTCGGGACGCATGCCCGCGGCGGTGCCGATCGTCTTGAGGACGGTCGACTTGCCGGACCCCGACGTGCCGTAGACGACGAGGGAGCCGTCGCGATCGGGGACGAAGGCCGCCGACTCCTGCATCTGCTTCTCGGGGACGTCCATGAGGGCGATCGGGATGCGGGTGTCGCCGCCGTTCTCGAGATCGGCCAGGTCGACGAGCGGAGAGAGGTCGTCGAGCCACGGACGTCGCGGGAGCGGCAGCTCGGCGAGCTCCCGCGCGGCGACGAGCGTCGAGACGATGCGCTTCTGGTCGTTGGGGCCGAGGTCCTCCTCGTGGGAGTCCGACTCGGCGGGGCGATCCGGCTCCCACTCGGGGGCCGCACCGAAACGCAGCTCGGCCACGCGCACCTCGGCGACCGTCGTCTCCTCCTGGCTGGTCCACCCGCCGGTGTACGCGGACTGGAAGGGGACGAGCCGGCCGGGACCGGTCTTCGCGATCGCACGACCGGGGACGGATGCCGGGAAGCTCGCCGCGACGTCGTCGTCGACCACGTCGCGCGAGTCGGCCTCATCCGCCATTCGGAGCGCGATGCGCAGGTTCGTGTTGGCGCGGAGGTTGTCCTTGATGACGCCGGCGGGACGCTGGGTCGCCATGATGAGGTGGATGCCGAGGGAGCGGCCGCGCTGGGCGATGTCGACCACGCCGTCCACGAACTCCGGCATCTCAGATGCGAGCGCGGCGAACTCGTCGATCACCAGGACGAGCGAGGGCGGGCATTCGGGGTCCTGGCGCTTCTCGAGTTCGAGGAGGTCCTTGGCCTTCTTGCGATTCAGCAGGTGCTCGCGGTGCTGCAGTTCGGCCCGGAGGCTGGTGAGCGCGCGTCGCACGAGGTGAGGGTTGAGGTCGGTCACGAGGCCGACGCAGTGCGGCAGGTCGACGCAGTCCGCGAATGCGGACCCGCCCTTGTAGTCGACGAAGAGGAACGTGACGCGGTCGGGGCTGTGCGCCGCCGCCATACCGAGCACCCACGCCTGCAGGAACTCGGACTTGCCCGAGCCGGTCGTCCCACCGACGAGGGCGTGCGGGCCCTGCGTCCGGAGGTCGAGCGCCATCGCGTCGCTCGGGCCCTGGCCGATGATGGCGCGGAGCGTGCCCGCCTTCTTGAGCCGTGGCCGCGGCGTGGGCGTGCGGTCGAGGATCGTGTTGTTCTGCCGCCAGCGCTCGATGGCGGCGTTCGGGTTCTCGGCGATGGCCGGGTCGATGAGCTGGAGGAACATGACCGCGTTCGGGATGTCGGATGCGTCGTGCACCACGGTGCTCGCATCGACGACCGGAGCCAGCCGCCGCGCGAACATCTCCATGTACGCGTTGGAGACGCCCTCCACGGCGACGTGCTCGAAGCTCTCGCCGTTGCGCACGAGACCGACCCGAGCGTCACCGAGATCCGACGTCAGTTCGATGAAGCTGCGGCAGACGGCGGGAAGGGATTCCACGGTCTCCGAGATGAAGATGGCGTGGACCCCGTGGTCGGCGCCCCTCTCGAGCACATCCGTCAGCCGACCGCGGTCGACCGGTGCATCCCCGGTGACGAACACGATGACGGACACGGGAGGTGTCTTGGTTCGATCCTCAGCGGCGCGAGCCACATCGGTGCCGTAGAGGAGCGGGTTCCAGTCGTCCTTGAAAGGTCCGCGGGGCGCTCCGGTGCCACCGCCTGCGGCGCGCCGCACGTACTCCTCGAGCGAGTTGAGAAGGGCCGCGCCGCTCGGGGCGGAATCGGCGAGCGCCGCACCGCGGAACGGGCTCCGCTCGGCGGATGTGTGCGGCAGCCATTTGAGCCATTCGAGCTCGGGGGTCCAGGAGGAATCCGAGAACGCCACCGTGACGACGTCGTTCGGGGCGTGCAGCCCGAAGACCTGCACGGCGACGCCGCGCATGACGTCGGCGACGAGGGCGCGTGGGCCGGCGATGCCGATGGATCCGGCAGTGGGGAAGGTCTCGAAGACGGGGACGTTGTCGACCGTCGCGTAGCGCAGCCGCAGCCGATCGACACGGTCGATGTACTCGGGGAGTCCGTCGGGGGTCTCGGCGTCGTCGATCCCGTTGCGAGCCGGAAGCGAGCAGGTGCCGAGACGCAGCGCGAGGAAGTTCCAGTGCTCGGGACGCCTGGTCCACAGGAGCGGACCGAGGCGCATGGCCTCTTCGAAGACGTCGGCCACGGCCGGCACCTCCGCGTCGCGCGCTGCTTCCTCCTCAGGCTTGCCGCGGAAGAGATCCTCTTCGAGCTGCTCGAATTGACGCTCGAACAGCAGCCGCTCGTGGTCCTCGCTCTTGCGGCTCTGCACCGACTGGTTGATCAGGTTGCCGAACGCCATGAGCGGGGTCATGACGATCAACAGCAGGGAGCGGGGGTTGCCGTTGAGCGCGAAGAGGGCAGCACCCATGAGGATGGGCGCGACCATGATCGGCCACGGGAAGATCTTGCCGATCTTCTCGGTGGGCAGGCGCGGGGGCTTGAAACGGGTCCCCGGGTACCGCACCTCGACGCGAGGGCTGCGGTTGAAGAGCAGGCCTCCGCCGCGCTCGATGACCGGATCCTCGGTCGCCGCCCCGTCCCACGAACGGGTCAGGTACACCGCGAGGGTCGTGTTGCCGATGACGAACGGACGACCGTCCTCGACGCGGACGCGCTGCACCTCGACGCCTTCGACGAGCACGCCGTTGGCGGAGTTCAGGTCGACGACCTCGGCGTACGTCCCGACCTCGAGGCGGGCATGCCGCTTGGAGACCAGCGGGTCGGCCAGTACGACGTCATTGCTCGGGTCGCGGCCGATGGACACGTGACCCGCTGACAGCGCGAACTCCTGCCCGGCGAGCGGCCCCGCGAGAGCTCTGAGGATGCCGACCGTCTCGCCGCGACCGGCCTTGATGTACCCGGCCCCGTAGTTGACGATGGATGCCGCGAATCCCGACCCGATGGGCGCTTCACCGATCGGCAGGTCGTGCGGCAGCTCCACGGCGCGCGAGGCCGTGGGCGGCGCGACCGACAGAGTGAGGACGTCGTCCTCTGCGAAGGTCGTGGTCCGCATCGGATCGGACGCCGCGATGTAGCGGGCGACGTCGCCGACCGTCGCGGTCGAGTCCGCCGTCACGACGATGTCGACGGGGTCGTTGCCCTGCCGGTGCAGGGTGAGCTTCAGCCGCATGAGTCTTCTCCGAAGGGATGGGGTCGCGTTCGTTCGACGGGGGCGGGCAAGACGATCACAACACGACGATCTCAGCGAGGCGGTCGCCGAGACGGACGGTGTCTCCGACGGCGGCAGGCAGGGCGACACCGGGGACCGCCGGCGTCTCCGCACCCGCATGGATGACGGCGCTGCCGTTGGTCGACCCGCGGTCGATGAGCTCGAGGCCGCCTCGCGTCGGGACGAGCAGTGCGTGGGTCTTCGACAGCGACCGGCTCTCGTCGGTCAGCCGGGTCGGTTCGGCCCCGGGGGTGGACGCGGGGTCGGGATCGCGTCCGACGAGGAGCGCCGCCGACAGGACGACGGTCTCCCCCGTGTCGAAGCGAAGGCCGATCCGGGACGCGGGCGCAGGCGCAGGTTCCGGCCGCGACGGCGATACGGGCGCAGGCGCGACAGCCGGAGCCGGGGCTTCGGCGGGGGCGGACGTCGGCACGGCGACAGCCGCCTCGGGACCACCGACCGGTTCCGCGGGTACGAAGGTCCCGCGATCCGGCAACGGGGTGCGTCGCGATTCGTCGACACCGGGGGCGGCGTCGATGACCGGGGCCGATCCTGCCGCAGGCGCAGGCGCGGCATCCTTCCCCGCATCGGGGGTGCCGTCCTTCGACCGAACGACGCCGAGGACACCGGCGCTGATGCGGTTGCCCGGCCGGTACTCGGGAGTGGTGCCGGGACGCGTCGAGGTGGCCAACGAGGGGCGCTCGGCGCGCTCGCGCACGGGTTCCGCCTTCACCGCCTTCCGGGCGATCCGCATCCGCTTCTCGTCGTACGGGTTCAGCCCGAGCTTGACGTCGACGAGCCACATCCGTGCAGCGCGGTCGTGGAAGCCCCGCCCGCGCTCCGTCGAATCGAAGGTCGGCGAGGCGAGGATGACGGCCGTGCCGATGACCGGGATGATGCCGGCCGCCCCGACGATGAGAGCACGGAGGAGGACAGGACCCGCGCCGGGTCGCTCCAGGGTGCGGACGTTGACGCTGCGAAGTCCCATGAACCCCTTGCCGATCGTCAGTCCGCGGCGCGCCTGCAGGATCCACTGGACGATCGTGAGCGCGAGCGAGAGAGCGACCGAGACGGCCGCCATGACAGCGGCCAGCACGAAGTCGGGATGGTTGACGAGGCCATAGGGCGAGATCGAGCCGGTCGCGAGCTTCATCAGCAGGGGCAGCGCCCCCAGCCACAGGGGAAGCTGCAGCACGACCCAGACGAGCATGTCGATGACGTACGCCATCGACCGACGGCCGAACGGGGCACGGATGAGCCCCAGGGCCGCGGCGTACGCCGGATCGGGCCGTCCGAGGGCGTCAACGCCGTCGGGTCGGTCCTCGGGCTGATCGATCTCCCAGATCATGCCTGCGAGGAGTCCGGTTCGTCACCCGGCACGAAGTAGCGAGCGGGTGACAGTCCGGTCCGGATCACCGCATCGCCGGCGGCGTCGAGGAACTCGGTCATCGTCGCGACGCTGAGGGTGCCGGCGGGGTCGGCGATGATGACGTTGTCGACCACGGGGAGCAGTGTCGCGGTGCCCTGCGGCCATGCCGCGAAGGTCGTCGTCACGCCGGACTCGAGGACCTGGATCTTCGCGGGAGCGATGTGAACGTCGGGTCGCTGCAACGCGGCCGTCTGCACGTCGTATGCGCGCACCGAGAACAGGCGCAGCACCCGCTCGAAACGCATCTCCAGCTCGGGCAGACGCTCGCGCCACGGGAACGGCGCCCAACCGTCGTCGGTCAGGACGATGGGGTGCGCGCTGACGAGCGGCTGCTCCGCTTCGTACAGCTGCTCGGCGACGTCGAGAACGCGCCCGATCGCGGTGTCGTCGTCCGCGCCCACGATGATGACGCGATCCCGCGCATAGGGGAACGCCACCGGCGCCCCGGACAGACCCGCACCCGCGAGTCGCGAGGGGTCGAGAAGCATGGCGGCGGCGAGCGCCTCCTCGGTGATGACGAGTGAGCTCGCTCCCTCGACGGGGCTGTCGCCCGCAGCGGAGATCGCCCAACGCACGGCATCGCGGAAGTCCGCATCCGCCCCGTCGGTCTCACCCTGGGTGACGGGGGCGTTGCCGTCGCGGTGATCGAGCCCGACGAACACCTCGCCGCCGACGTACTCCACGCGGGGGTGGGCGGCGCCGGGAGCGGTCTGCGACAGCACGCCGAGCTCGCTCGCACCGTAGATCCGAAGGGTCACATCGGTGGCGATTCCGTCGACAGCACTCATTGGTCCAGCCCTCTCATCAGCTTGCTCACAGACTAAATCCTCGGTCGTGCTCGAAAAGTCCGACGACGTCGTGCCACGACCATCGCACGTCGATGTTCTTCACCGGTTTGCCTGCACGCGGCTCGGACACCCACGACGCCGGGACGACGTGGAGCGCGAGCGATGCCGTGCCGGCATCCGCTCTCCCCGCCCAGACGAGCGAGAGCCCCACCTCATGCGAGTACGTCCAGCAATCCACCCGGGTCGCCCCCGCCGTGCGGAGGGCGTCGGCGTATGAGCCGATGCTGTCGCTTCGCCGCTCCACGAGCTCGAGCACGCGCCAGTTGCCGGCCCAGTGCATGCCGGCGGCGAGCATCTGCTCGGCGAGGGCATCGATCTCGGCCGTGTCGACGGTACGGACGGATGCCGTCGGGTCGCCGGACCACGCGAGCGGCAGGATCTTCGCTCGTCCGCGGACGAGGACCGGCGTGGACGGGGTCGCCCACCCGTCGACATCCGCGCGGAAGACCGCGGCCGGAAGCCCGTCGGGCGCCTGCAGTGCGGTTCTCCCCTCGTAAGGGAGAACCGCGCCGCCGACGGCGGACGCCGGCCCGAAAGCTTCGGACCGGCCCCGCCAGAGGTCGGTGTCATCACGCATGAGGGTGTCCGCCTACAGCTCGAAATGACGCGGGGTACCCGGCCAATAGGACGGGTCGAATCCGCCGTTGTTGAGGCCGGTGGCCGTCTCCGGGATATCGATCACGGCTTCGGGGATACCGCTGGGCAGGTAGCCCCCAGGAATCCACTTTTCGAGATCCGTTCCACCCTCGTTGCCCGTGGGGACCGTGAGTCCGTCGAGTTCGTGCGGCGCGAAATCGCGAAGCTCCACTTCCGCACCGACGAAGAAGTCCTTCGGCAATCCCAGCGCGTCGCTCAGCTTGACGGGGTCGCCATCGGCCGCGCGGATGACGTCGCCCAGCTTGTCGGTCGGGAACACGTAGGTCGTGTTCCTGCCGTCCGGCCCGGAGTTGTTACCCGGCCCATAGCCGTCGAGGCTGGGCTTCTTGTAGATGCGGGTCGCACCGTCGGAGAACTGATCGAGATGCTGACGGATGTACTCCGCGTCGAGGTACTCGGACGGATGCGGTCGCTGCCCCTGAGGCACTTTGACGACGTCGCTCGGCGTCCAGTCGCCCTTCCACCCGTTCCGGAGGGCCTCCGGGACATCGGTGGCATCGAGATCGGTCACGCGAGCGGTGTTGTCCCCCTGCCTCTGACCGTGCTTGCGGAACATCTCGGCGAGCTGCCGAACGTGAACGGGAACCCCGTCCAGCGAGTTCTTGAGCGGCCGGATGACTTCTCCGATTCCCATGTATCCCCCCTGCTGAAGATGCTAACCACGCCCGTTGGAGGGCACATAGGTCTTGCGTATCAACCGGCTGCCCGTCTAGAAGGGCCCGCTCCATCCGACATCGACCTCCGGCACCCGCCGTGCGGGCCGCGCGTCGGAGACCCAGCCCAGCGGAACGACGTGCAGGGCGGCAGCCGACACGGGCTCGGGAACGGGGGCACCGTGCACGACGAGGACGAGAGCCTTGCCCTCCGTCGCCCACCACCCGGCGAACCGCGCTCCCTGACGTCGGAGCTCTCGGAGGTAGGGGTTGGCGGGAGGAGCTTTCTCGAGGTCCGCGACGATCCCGAAACCGTAGCGGAACTCGCATGCCGATCGGATGCTCGAACGCAGGTCCTCGGAGCGGCGTCGCAGGGCGCTGCCAGGCGCACTGGCCGCGGGCGGCTGCCACGACAGCGGGATGATCCATGCTTCCCCTCGACGGATCACGGGCACTCCCGGGAGCAGTTCCCCCTCCTCGAGCTCCGCTCCAGGACGAACGAGAAGCTCCTCGGCGGCGCCGACGATGCGCTCGCCCGTCATCAGGACGCCGTCACCGTCAACCGCCACGCCGGCGGCCACGCGCGGGTGTCCGGTGATCCACCCGCTTCCTCCCGACGGGGCGGCGGTCACCCGGCGATCTCCGCCCGCGACCAGCGAAGATCGGCCGGCGCGCGCCCTGTCGGCGTCCCACTCCGCCCCGAGACCCACCTCGCCGGGACCAGATGGACGGCGAGCGCCAGGTCACCGGCATCCTCGTCGCCCGAACGCACGACCACGACACCTGTCTCGTTCAGCGTCCACCACTGGGCGGTTCGCGCATTCGCGTCACGAAGGGATGCCGCGTATTCCGCGACCGGGCCGTCGCCCCGCTGGTCGAGCGGGAAGGCGATCGGCCGTCCCGCCGCATACTCGAGCGCGCCGGCAAGGTCGGACGCCAGGTCGTCGACGCGCCGCTGCTCCTCGCGGGCGTCAAGGCCCGACTGCCGAGGGGATGCCCCCTGCACGAACACCGGGAGGATCTTCGCCGCGTCGCGCTCGATGACCGGCACGAGCGACGGCGTCGGCTCGAAGGCGGTGAGAGCGGTCACGGTGCCCAGGACCGTCGACGCGGAAGCGGGGAGACTCCACCGGCCGGGAACGGCGAGAGGTTCACCGGCGGCGATCGCGGCCCGCACGTACTCCTCCGCGGCCTCGATCGCGTCCAGATCGAAACGGCTCACATCGGTCGGAGCGGATGCCTCGATCAGCGCCGACCACGCACCGAACTCGGGGACGTCGATACGCTCCTGCTCGCTCACGGTGATCTCCGCGAACACATCCTCGTCGATCGGCGATGACCGCTCGATGCGCGCGACCCCGTCGGCGTACCCGTGCTGATCGACCGTCAGGAGCTGCGAGTACGGGACTCGACGCTTCGGGTCCCCTTCGGGGTAGAAGAGGTCGAGCGTGCGTCGCCGGAGAAGGCGGCCGGCCGTCGCCTCCCACACGACCTCGCGGATGGGGGTCTTGTAGGACGAGTAGAAGGTGACCGTGAACCGCTGCTGCCCCGGCAGGATGTCGAGGTACCAGGTCGGCGGGGAGCCGGCATCCGTCACGGCGAGCCGACGGCCCTGCTCGTACTGCTCCCGCGCGTCCTCGTCGGTGAAGAACGGGGCGTCGCCCAGGGCTTCCAACCGGAAGATCTCGAACCGACGGGGGTAGCGGACGTCGCCGGAGGCGGCTGCCACGCTCACAGCCCGAACGGCGTGTACGTGCCCCACGTCCCGCCGGCGGACGGGTCGCCCTTGACGGCGTCGGGGTGGGTGCTCAGCACCGCCTCGGGGATGCCTTCAGGCAGATAACCACCCGGGATCCACGCCTCGTTCGCGCCCGCCTCGTTCCCGCGCGGCATCCGGAGGTTGCCGTTGACGATCTCCTCGTAGTTGAAGTCCGCGCGGGTGATGTCGACCGCTTTACCGTCGGCGTCGACGAAGAAGTTCTCGCCGAGGCCGAGCATGACGCCGAGCTTCTTCGGGTCGCCGTCCGCCTGCGTGATGATGTTGTCGATCTCGGAGGTCGGGAAGACGAACGTCGTGCCCTGGTTGCCGGGGCCGTAATTGTTCAGGCTCTCGGTCCGGTAGAACCGGGTCGCACCGCCCTCGAACCGCTGCAGGTGCTGCTGGATGTAGTCCGCGTCGAGGTACTCCGCCGGATAGGGGCGGTTCGGCTTACCCGAACCGACCACGCGGTCCGGGGTGTGCCAGGAATCCTTCTTCCAGCCGTCGCGCAGCGGTTCGGGAACGTTCGTCGCGTCGAGGTCGTCGACCCGACTGGTGTTCCGGTTCTGCTTCTGCCCGTGCTTGCGGAACATATCCGACAGCTGCCGGACGTGCACCGGCACACCGTCCAGCGAGTCCTTCAGCGGACGGATGACTTCGCCCATCTTCATGATCTGTTCAATCCCGTCGAATCGTTCATCGCCAGTCGTCTGTGTGCGGCGGCATCCGGCTCGGAATGCGAGGTCACCGAATCCGGCACTGTCAATCGCCTCCGATGTTCAGGCTCGCGAGGTCGGACATGAGCCGGTCGGTGAGACCCTCGACGTCGGCCGCGTGCTGCTCCATCTCGCCCTGAGCGGATTCGAGCGCCTGAAGGTCGGCGTAGAACTCGTCGGGGTCGCCGGCGACCGCTTCGACGATCGGCGAGTCGAGCGCCGCCATGATGACGCCCGGGAGTTCGTTCGCCAGCGGCTCGATGACCATCGGCAGGACCTGGTTGAGCACCTGCTCCACCGCGATGTCGACGGCCGCGTTCAGCAGCTTCTTCTTGATGAGGAGCATGGGGCCGGCGCCGACGGCGGTCACGGGGTTCGTCAGCATGGCGACGAGGGTGATCATCGTAGAGGTCACGTCGGCTATGACCTTGATCTTGAGCGCGGTGACGCCGCCGGCCGCGATCTCGACACCCGGCGGGACGGGCCCGAGGATGTCCATGAGCTTCTGGAGGTTCTGGGAACGGTTCGTGTTCCAGGCGCTGACGTAGGCCGGGCCCGCCTGACCGCGCATAGCGCCGGCGATGTCGGTGTTGACCTTGCGGTCCATCACCTGGATCTTGTTCTCGAGCTCGTCCCGGAACGTCGAGATGATCTGGCCGCCGCGGCGCAGTTCGTCCTCGTCGATGTCGGGCCAATCGAACCCGAGCTTCTCCATCACCCAGATCAGCTCGTTCGGCAACATCATTCCCATAGCGGAACCTCCCGCCAAGAGAGTAGGTGATCAGAGCGATCGATTTCGATGGGGAGAACTGCCCTCCCCCTCACCCGCTATGATTCGTGGCCAACCGACCCGCTCAGTGGAAGAAGTGCCGCTCGCCCGTGAAGTACATCGTCACGCCGGCGGCCTGCGCGGCGTCGATGACCTCCTGGTCGCGCACGGATCCGCCCGGCTGGATGATCGTCGTGATGCCGGCATCCAGCAGAACCTGCGGTCCGTCGGCGAACGGGAAGAACGCATCGGATGCCGCGACCGACCCGGCGGCACGCTCGCCCGCACGCTCCACGGCCAGGCGGCACGAGTCGACGCGGTTGACCTGCCCCATGCCGATCCCGACCGTCGCCGAGTTCTTGGCGAGCACGATCGCGTTGGATTTCACGGCGCGGCAGCTCTTCCACGCGAACGAGAGGTTCTCCAGCTCGCTGTCCGCGGGGCGCTCCCCCGAGACGAGCTGCCACGAGTCCACGAGCGATTCGATCTCGTTCGGGAAGCGGTCGGCATCCTGCAGCAGGAGGCCGCCCGAGACGAGGCGGACGTCCATGGGCTCCTGACGCCAGTCGGCGGGGAGCTGCAGGACCCGGAGGTTCTTCTTCAGCCGGAACACCTCGAGCGCCTCGGGCTCGAAGTCGGGCGCGACGATGACCTCGGTGAAGATGTCGCGGAGGTTCTCGGCCATCTTGAGCGTGACGGTGCGGTTGGCGGCGATGACGCCACCGAAAGCCGACACGGGGTCGCACTCGTGCGCGCGCAGGTGCGCGGAGGCAATCGGGTCGAGCGCCTGGGGTGCGCCGATCGCGATGCCGCACGGGTTCGCGTGCTTGATGATGGCGACCGCCGGCTTGACGAGGTCGAACGCGGCGCGGAGCGCGGCATCCGCGTCGACGTAGTTGTTGTAGGACATCTCCTTGCCCTGCAGCTGCGTCGCCTGCGCGATGCCGTGACCGCCGACGCGCGAGTAGATCGCGGCGCGCTGGTGCGAGTTCTCGCCGTAACGGAGGGTCGCCAGGCGCTCGGCCTTGATCGTCAGGTGCTGCGGCAGGTCGCCCTCGGCGTCGAGCGTCTCCTCGGCGAACCAGGTCGCGACCGCGCGATCGTACGCTGCCGTGTGCGCGAACGCGCGGGCGGCGAGCTCGCGGCGCTGCGCGAGGGTCGTGCCGCCCTGCCCGAGGGCATCGACGATCGCGGGGTACGACTCGGGCGAGACGGCGATCGCGACGTTGGCGTAGTTCTTCGCCGAGGCGCGCACCATCGCGGGGCCGCCGATGTCGATCTGCTCGACGACGGCATCGCCCTGGGCGCCCGAGGCGACCGTCTCGACGAAGGGGTACAGGTTCACGACGACGAGCTCGAAGGGCAGGATGCCGAGCTCGCCCAGCTGGCTCTCGTGGTCCTCCAGGCGGAGGTCGGCCAGGAGCCCCGCGTGCACGCTGGGGTGCAGCGTCTTGACGCGTCCATCGAGCGACTCGGGGAAGCCGGTGACCTCGGACACGTCCTTGACGGCGATGCCGGCGTCGCGCAGGAGCGCTGCCGATCCGCCCGTCGAGACGATCTCGACATCGGCGGCTGCGAGAGCCTGACCGAGCTCGAGCAGCCCGGTCTTGTCGCTCACCGAGACGAGCGCGCGACGGACGGGCACGACGTCGCGTGCGCGGTAGAGGGACGGGTCGATCTGCGGGCCGGCCATGCGGGAACTCCTCGAGTCGGGGGCGTTCGGGTGTCGGTTCAGGGGGTGGTGCGGGTCAGGAGGTGAGGGCGAGTTCGCCGGTCGCGATGCGACGGACGACGTCGATGAGCAGGCGCCGCTCCACCGGCTTGATGCGCTCGTGCAGAGTGTGCTCGGTGTCGTCCGGGAGCACCGGGACCCGCTCCTGCGCGAGGATCGGACCTGTGTCGACGCCGTCGTCCACGACGATGACGCTTGCACCGGTCTGCGATGCTCCCGCGGCGAGCGCATCGCGGACGCCGTGGGCGCCGGGGAACTCCGGCAGGTACGCGGGGTGGGTGTTGATGAGCCGAGGAGCCCACGCGGCGACGACGGCGGCCGGCAACAGTCGCATGAGGCCGCTCAGCACGACGAGGTCGGGCTTCCACACGCCGAGGTGTGCGAGCAGTTCGTCGCCCCACGCCTCGCGACTGTCGAACTCCTGGAACGGGACCATGAACGTCGGTATGCCGTAGGCCTCGGCGTGGGCGAAGCCGTCGGCCTGCCGGTCGGCTCCGACGACGATCACGCGGGCGGGGAAGTCGGGCTCGCTCGCGGCGTCCAGGAGAGCACGCAGATTGGATCCCGTGCCCGAGATGAGAACGGCGACCGTGAGCACCGGGTCAGTCTAGCGGGGCGGTGGGGAACTCGTCGGGCGAGACCGCCCCGGCGGACTCACGACGCGTCTGCGCCGTCGACGTCGGCGTCGCGGGCGTGGACACCGCGGGCGCGTCGCGCGGGACGGATGCCGCAGCCGGCCGATCGGAATCCGCACGGCGCGGCGAGAGCAGCATGACGGCAGCACCCACTCCGACCTCGACCGCGGCGACGAGGGCGACGAGCCACGGTTCGGGTCCGACCTCGGCGAGCCGGCCGGGGCCGATCGAGCCGCGCGCGGCTCCGGCGAACACCCCGACGACGAGCCCGGTCCCGACGACCGTGACACCGAGGGCGACCAGGCGCGGGCGGAGGGGCTCGGCATCCGCCGTCGATCCGACCAGCAGCGAGGCGCGTGCGACGGACCCGGCGACGACGCCCAGTCCGACGACCGCCAGCGCCAGGAGCAGGAGCCAGGGCGAGGTCGAGTCGGGGATGACGCCGAGCACGGGGATCCCCGGCACGACTCCCAGGCTGGTGGCGGCCGGTGACACCGCCGTGCCGCTGCCGATCGCGAATCCGGGACCGACGGCGAACCCGGCGAACCACACGACGAGGGTGGGCAGATAGAAGAGGCTCCCGAGGGCGAGGACGATCACACCGGGCAGATCGACCTGGGCCGCCTGGGTGAGCGAGATCACCTCTCCGCCGCGGACGAAGAAGAGGACGGCGAGCACGAGGGCGCCGAGCCCCACGATGCCGGCCGCCGCCATCACGATGCCGCGGGCACCGGCATCCACCGCGTTCTGGACGTCGTCGGGAAGGCGCTCGCTGACGGCGTCGACGATGCCGTCGTCGCCCTCGCTCCATGCCCGGACCAGCGCGCCGAGCAGGGCGGGGACGGCGAAGACGAGCGTGGGCCCGGCGACCGCTGCGCCGAGATCGACCGCGGCGACACCGGTCCGCCCGGTGAGCGCGATGATCGTCGAGAGCACCGCGACGGCGACCGTTCCTGCGGCGACACCCGTCAGCCATGCCCCGGACCGCGCGGCACGACTGCCGGAGCGCCACGCCGAGATCGCGGTGAAGACGGCGAGCAGCGTCGGGGCGAGCGACACGGTGAAGTCGGCAGCGCCCGAGGGCAGGCCGCCGAGGGCGACGAGCTCCGCCGGAAGCGACACCGCGACGGGCGCGAAGTGGCCGAGCTGCCAGATCGTGGCGGCCGCCGGCCAGAGCGCCGCCCAGTCGGCATCCCCGCTCACTCCGAACACCCAGACGAGGGTCACCGGCGCGAGGACGACGCCGACACCGACCGCGACGGTCACGAGGGCGTCGACGGCGGCGAGGAGGGAGACGAGGAGGCGATTCACAACGAACCGACCTTACCCGCGGTCCGCCCGGGCGCCCGGCTCCCGCACCGGAGGCACGAGCGATCGGCCGCCCTCAGCGGGTGCCCCGGCGACCCACTACCCTCGGAGGGTGAACAGCACGACATCCCGCGCGTCCCGCGGTGCCGCAGCCCCGGCATCCCCCTCGTTCCTCGACCGCTACTTCGACATCACCGGCCGCGGCTCGACCGTCGGCACGGAGGTCCGCGGCGGCATCGTCACCTTCGTGACGATGGCCTACATCGTCATCCTCAACCCGATCATCCTGTCGACTCCCGACGTCGCCGGCACGGTCCTCGACGGCACCGCCGTCGCGACCTCGACCGCCCTGACCGCCGGTGTCATGACGATCCTCTTCGGTCTCGTCACGCGCCTGCCGTTCGCGTTCGCGGCGGGGCTCGGGATCAACGCCTTCCTCGCCTTTTCGGTCGTCGGCCAGGTCACGTGGGGCGAGGCCATGGCGCTCGTCGTCATCAACGGTCTGATCATCGTGCTGCTGGCCGCGACGGGCCTGCGGAAGATGATCTTCGATGCCGTCCCCGTCCAGCTGAAGCTCGCGATCACGGTCGGCATCGGCCTGTTCATCGCCTTCATCGGCTTCGTCAACGCCGGCTTCGTCACCGCGACGGGCAACGCCTCTCCCCCGCTCGACCTCGGCGTGGGCGGCTCGATCACGACGATCAGCACCGTCATGTTCGTCGTCACGCTCTTCCTCTCCGGCATCCTGATGGCCCTCCGCGTCAAGGGTGCGCTGCTGATCGGCCTCGTCGGCGGCACGGTCATCAGCTACATCGTCAACGCGATCTGGCCGACGGCGCTGGGCCTCAAGCTCGACGGGCTGAAGATCGTCGCCCTGCCCAACTTCGAGCTCGTCGGCAAGATCGACTTCGGCTTCGACTGGGCGAAGATCGGGATCGTGTCGGTCGTCATGATCGTCTTCACGCTCGTGTTCTCGAACTTCTTCGACGCGATGGGGACCATGACGGGCCTCGCGAAGGAGTCGGGTCTCGCGAACGACAAGGGCGACTTCCCGCGCATCAAGTCGGCGCTGATCGTCGAGGGCGTCGGCGCGATCGCCGGTGGTGCGACCTCGTCGTCGTCGGCGACCGTGTTCGTCGAGTCCGGCTCGGGCATCGGCGAGGGAGCGCGCACCGGGCTCGCGAACGTCGTGACGGGTGTGCTGTTCCTGCTGGCGATGTTCTTCACGCCGCTCACCTCGATCGTCCCCGGCTACGTCGCCGCGGCGGCGCTCGTGCTCGTCGGTGCGCTCATGCTCGCGCAGATCAAGAACATCGACCTGTCGGACTTCAGCGTCCTGCTGCCGGTGTTCCTCACCGCGACCGTCATGCCGCTGACCTACTCGATCGCCAACGGCATCGGGGCGGGCTTCATCAGCTGGGTCGTCGTGAACGTCTTCGCCCGCAAGGCCAAGCAGGTCCACTGGCTGCTGTGGATCGTCGCAGCCGGCTTCGTGATCTACTTCGCGCGCGGCCCGATCGAGGCGCTCATCGGCGCCTGACCGCGTTCGCTGCCCCGAGGTCCCGATCGGGCCGGTTATGCCTCGCGCATTCCCGGCCGGATCGGGACCTCGGTCGTTGCGATGGAGTTCCGGGGACGACGAAGGGGCGGATGCCGCAGCATCCGCCCCTTCGCTCTGTCTGGCTTAGAGCGCCTCGATGATGGCGCGCATCAGGTCGGCGGTCTCGGACGGGGTCTTCCCGACCTTGACGCCGGCGGCCTCGAGGGCCTCCTTCTTGGCCTGCGCGGTGCCCGCCGAGCCCGAGACGATGGCGCCGGCGTGGCCCATGGTCTTGCCCTCGGGAGCGGTGAAGCCGGCGACGTAGCCGACGACCGGCTTCGTCACGTGCGCCTTGATGTAGTCGGCCGCGCGCTCTTCGGCGTCGCCGCCGATCTCGCCGATCATGACGATGGCCTTGGTCTCGGGGTCGGCCTCGAACGCCTCGAGGGCGTCGATGTGCGTCGTGCCGATGACCGGGTCGCCGCCGATGCCGATGGCGGTCGAGAAGCCGAGGTCACGGAGCTCGAACATCATCTGGTACGTCAGGGTTCCCGACTTCGACACGAGGCCGATCGGTCCCTTGCCGGTGATGTTCGCGGGCGTGATGCCGACGAGCGCCTCACCGGGGGTGATGATGCCGGGGCAGTTCGGACCGATGATGCGGGTCTTGTTGCCCTTGCTCTTGGCGTAGGCCCAGGCCTCGGCGGTGTCGCCGACGGGGACGCCCTCGGTGATGACGACGAGCAGCGGGATCTCGGCGTCGATCGCCTCGATCATGGCGTCCTTCGTGAAGGCCGGCGGCACGAACGCGATGGAGACGTCAGCGCCGGTCTTCTCGATGGCCTCGGCGACCGAGCCGAAGACGGGGAGTTCGACCTCGCCCTCGTGCGGCTTCTCGTGGGTGACGGTCGTGCCGGCCTTGCGGGCGTTGACGCCGCCGACGACGTTCGTCCCGGCCTTCAGCATGAGGGCGGTGTGCTTGGTGCCCTCACCGCCGGTGATGCCCTGGACGATGACCTTGGAGTCCTTGTTGAGGTAGATAGACATGTCTGTTGTCCCTGTGTCTCGGTAATCTTCGCGCGGCTCAGGCGTTCGCCAGCTCGGCGGCCTTGTCGGCGCCCTCGTCCATACCGGCGGCGAGCGTGACGAGCGGGTGATTGGCCTCGGCGAGGATCGCACGACCCTCGTCGACCTGGTTGCCGTCGAGGCGGACGACGAGCGGCTTGGTGGCCGCGTCGCCGAGGATCTCGAGGGCCTTCACGATGCCTTCGGCGACGGCGACGCACGACGTGATGCCGCCGAAGACGTTGACGAAGACGCTCTTGACCTGCTCGTCGCCGAGGATGACGTCGAGACCCGACGCCATGACCTGCGCGTTCGCGCCGCCACCGATGTCGAGGAAGTTGGCGGGCGTGACGCCGCCGTGGTTCTCGCCGGCGTAGGCGACGACGTCGAGGGTCGACATGACGAGCCCGGCGCCGTTGCCGATGATGCCGACCTGGCCGTCGAGCTTGACGTAGTTGAGGCCGGATGCCTTCGCCTTCGCCTCGAGCGGATCTGCGGCACCCTTGTCCTCGAGCTCTTCGTGCTCGGGGTGGCGGACCTCGCTGGCGTTCTCGTCGAGCGAGACCTTGCCGTCGAGGGCGACGATGTCGCCGGCGCCCGTGCGGACGAGCGGGTTCACCTCGACGAGGGTCGCACCCTCGCCCTTGTAGACGTCGTAGAGCTTGACGAACACATCCGAGACCTTCTCGACGAGGTCCTCGGGGAAGTTCGCGGCCTTCGCGATCTCGACGGCCTTGGCCTTGTCGATGCCCTGCAGCGGGTCGACCTCGACGCGCGCGAGCGCCTCGGGGCGCTCGACGGCGAGCTCCTCGATCTCCATGCCGCCCTCGACCGAGCAGAGGCTCAGGTAGGAGCGGTTCGAGCGGTCGAGCAGCACCGAGAAGTAGAACTCCTCGGCGATGTCGGCGCCCTGGGCGACCATGACGCGCTGGACGACGTGGCCCTTGATGTCGAGGCCGAGGATGGCCTCGGCTGCCGCGTAGGCCTCGTCGGGGGTCTTGGCGACCTTGACGCCGCCGGCCTTGCCGCGACCTCCGGTCTTGACCTGAGCCTTGACGACGACCACGCCGCCGATCTTCTCGGCAGCCGCCTTCGCCTCCTCAGGGGTGTCGGCGATGATGCCGGCGAGCACCGGCACCTCGTACTTCTCGAACAGGTCTCGTGCCTGGTACTCGTAAAGGTCCACTGCAATCCTTCGCTGGGCGACGGCGGGGTTACGGGCGCGGAATTATCTCGATGTCGAGAGATCGCCCGGTCGAAAAGCCTACTACCCGCGCCTGAGTGCCCCGCGCTCCGATCCCCTCGTTCGGCAGGGTCGGGCTCACTCCCGCAGCACCCTCGCCCAGATCTCGCGATGGCGCTCGACGTACGCGGTGACCCTCCGCCAGTGGTCCCCGTGCCCCTGCACGAACATCGACGACCACGGCTCCGTTCCGGTCCCGTGGGAACGGCGGAGGAGCTCGTGCATGGCCGCCGTGCGCTCGACCATCGCCTCCGGCAGCCCGTGACGCAGCGCGGTACCGGCGCCGTACCCGTCCACGAGGGCAGCCAATCCCCGGGCGGCGTCGTCCGGCGGCACCGAGGTGTCGTTGAGCGCGAAGGACTGCGCGGCGTACGCGAGGTCCCACAGCCGGGTGCTGGGGGCTGCGGCATCCCAGTCGATGAACACCCACCGCTCCCCCTGCACGAGATTCCACGGTGCGAGGTCGTTGTGGCAGACGAGCTCGGCCCCCGGGGCAGCGATCGCGCTCTGCCACACGCTCCCCGCGGGGACGACGTAGGCGGCGCTCGCATCGTGGATCGCGCGCACCATCATCCCCACGCGGTAGAGGTCGTCCGGCGGCATCGGCCCCCGCTCGATCGCGAGCTCGCCGGGGACGAACTCGATCACCTGGCGTCCCCCCTCGTCGCGTCCCCGCGGCTCGGGCGCATCGATCCCGGCGTCGCGGAGTGCGCGGACGTATGCCGTGACGCTCGCCGTCGACGCCGTCCAGGGCTTGCGGACGGTGTCGCCGATCCGGACGACGGCACCGCTCGCGTTGCCGCCGGACAGTGCTTCCTCGTGCGGTGCTTCCTCGTGCGGCATCCGTCAGATCCAGCCGCGTTCGCGCGCCGCGATCGCCGCCTGCTGCCGTGTCGCGAGCCCGAGCTTGCCGAGGATCGACGACACGTGGTTGCGGACCGTCCCAGAGGACAGATGGAGGGATGCCGCGATGTCGGCGATCGTCTCGCCGCGGGCTCCGGCGCGCAGGACGTCGAGCTCGCGGTCGGTCAGCGGCGAGCGCTCGTCGCTGAGCGCATCCGCGGCGATCTCGGGGTCGACGTAGCGGCGCCCGGCGGCGACCTCGCGGATCACGGCGGCGACGTCGCCGGCGGGACGGGACTTCGGCACGAAGCCGTCGACGCCGGCGCTGAGGGCGCGCCGCAGGACTCCGGGGCGTGCGTGCCGGGTGACGACGACGCAACGGGCAGGGATCCGCTGGCGGATACGAGCGGCCGCCTCGACCCCGTCGATCCCGGGCATCTCAAGGTCGAGCAGGCAGACGTCCGGGCGCAGTTCGAGCGCACGGGAGACGGCCGTCTCGCCGTCGGCGCACTCGGCGACGACCTCGAGGTCCTCCTCGAGCGCGAGGAGCGTCGCCAGAGCCGTCCGGATCATGTCCTCGTCGTCGGCGATGAGCACCCGGATCATCCTGTCCCCTCCCTCACCGATGCCACCTCGGCCGGAACCGTGACGACGACGTCGAACCGATCGTCGCCCCGACGCGATGCGACGTCACCGCCGGCCACGCCGACCCGGTGCGCGATGCCCTCGAGCCCCGCGCCCGACCCGATCGTCGACCCCGCCCCGGGGTCGTTCGCCATCGTCAGACGCCACACGTCGCCGACCCGCTCGAGCCCGAGCCACGCCCAGGTCCCACCGCCGTGCTTGAGCACGTTCGTCGTGCACTCTCGGATCACGGGTCCCAACAGATCGGCGGGCGCGGATGCCGCGTCTGCCGCGACGTCGAGCGTGACCGTCAGCCCGGCGGCGCGCAACAGGTCGGCCGCGTTCGCGAGCTCGTCGGGCAGTGGCACGCCACGAAAGCGTCCGGCGAGCGCGCGCGTGCCGTCGCGGGCCTCGTCGACGGATGTCCGCGCCAGCGCGATCTGGCGGGCGGCGGCATCCGGATCGCGGTGGATCATGCGCTCGGCGAGTTCGAGCTGCAGTGCGATGACCTGCAGGTGGTGCCCCTGCAGATCGTGGAGTTCGCCGGCGAGCCGCAGCCGCTCCTGCACGGCGGCGAGGCGGGCTTCGGTGCGGCGTGCGCTGTCGAGCTCGAGGACGACGTCCCACGACCAGAGCGACAGCGCCTGCGTCATCGGGAGCGCGACGGAAAAGAACACGAGCACGAACGCGTCGCTCCGAGGCATCGGCCCGGCCTGCTCGAGCAGCCAGAGCACGACGAGGGCGACTTCGAGCAGCACGACACCGCGCCACCGGATGCCGGGGCCCCAGCGGACGAGGCAGAGGGTGGCGCCGACCAGCGCGGCGCCGAGCAGCGGCGACCCGGCCACGACGCCGAGGACGGCCGAGGCGAGGACCGCCGCGACGACCGGGAGCGAGAGGAACCGGCGCCGCCAGGACGGGCGGTCGCCGTCGTCGAGGTCGCCGTCCCTGCGATAGCGCGTGAGGAGCAGGATCGTGCAGGTCACGACGATCACCGCCGCACCGACGTAGGCGATGAGAGCGACGGGGCTCCGCCATCCCTCGCGGGCGACGAGGACGACGAGCCCCCACACGACGACGGTGCCGAGGAGGAAGAAGACCATCGACGTGGCGATGTACCACCCGGTCGCCGTCACGCCTCGTGCGAGCGACGCGGCGGTCCGCGTCGGGGTCGGGTCGGGCGTGGTCACACGGCCACAGTACGACCATGACGAATGTCACCCCTCGGCCCGTCGAACCTCCCGCAGGAAGGTGACGGGGCGGCACTGCCGCGCTCCGGCCCGGGACGGTGGACTGGGGTCACGGCGATACGAGATCCGGTCGCCGACTCCGAGAGGACACCATGTCGAACCCCGTCTCCGACCTCGTCGCCGGCTTCCAGGACCTGGTGGCGCAGATGCCCGACCTCGTGCAGCCGCTCGTCGTGGCCCTCGCCGGTGCGGTCCCCTTCATCGAGGGCGAGGGCGCCGCGGCGATCGGGATCGTCGGCGGCATCCATCCCGTCGTCGCCGCCGTCGCCGGCGCCGCGGGCAACTTCCTCTGCGTCGCGATCGTCGTCCTCGCGACCGCCCGCGTCCGCACGGCCGTGACCTCCCGCGCGGGGGCACCCGAGAAGACACCGTCGGCGCGCTCGGAGAAGTTCCAGAAGGCGTACCACCGCTACGGGACGCCCGGCGTCAGCCTCCTCGGTCCCCTCATCCTGCCGACCCAGTTCACGGCGGCGGCGCTCAAGGGGACGGGCGTGCCGACCCGGACGGTGCTGTTCTGGCAGGGCACGGCGATCGTGCTGTGGACGACCGTCGTGACGCTCATCATCACGGGCGTCATCGCCGCGGCATCCTGATTCAGTCGACCGGCCGGAGGCCTCTGGTCGCGGGGCCTTCGATGCGTTCTCCGGATGCCGTGAAGCGCGACGCGTGCAGTGGGCAGTCCCACGTGCACTCGAGGTCGTTCCACTCGAGGATCCCGCCGAGGTGCGGGCAGACGGCGCTCACAGCGCGCGTCTCGCCGTCGGTGGTCGAGATGGCGACGGGCCGGCCCGCGCGCTGCGCGACGACGCCCTCCCCCTCGGCAGGCTGCGGCACCGGCACGGCCTGCGCTTCGGCGCCCGCCCACCCCTTCGCGGCGGCGAGGCCGACCTTCGCGTTCTCCGCCGCTCCCTGCGCGATGTCGGCGGGCATCGTGAGACGTGTGCCGATCTGCGTCATCCACCGCGGGCGTTCGCTCATCTTCTCGCCGCGCAGCTCGCTGACGATGCGCAGCGCGGCCGCCGGCGCGTTCGTGAGTCCCCACTTCGCATAGCCCGTCGCGAAGCGCACGCGCCCGAGCGTCCGGGGCATCGTGCCGATGAAGGGGATGCGGTTGTGCGACGTGTAGTCCTGCGCCGACCAGCGGTGGGTCTCCTCCCCCACGGGCAGCGTCTGCTGCGCCCAGCGCGACAGCTCGTCGAGCATCGCGCGCTCCGACTCGGCCCGCCCGACGGGGTGCCCCGCGCCTCCGACGACGATCTGCGCGACATCGGCCGGGCCGTCCTCGGGGAGGATCGTGCGCACCGAGCGAGTGGGCTCGTCGGCTGAGAGGTACATGCCATCAGGCAGCGGCGCGGTGAGGGTGAACGAGACGCAGGCCGACCGCATCCCGCTCACCTTCGCCCAGTAGAGGCCGCGGTCGAGGATCGGGATGCCGGTGGCCGCCACGACCCGCGACGCGAAGATCGGCCCCCGATCGGTCTCGACGCGCGGCTCGGGGAAGACCTTGACGCCGCTGACCTCGACGCCCAGATGCAGCGTGCCGCCGGCGGCGACGAACGCGTCGGCGAGCGCTGCGAGCATCCGCATCGGGTCGACCGCGCGCTGGCCGTCGAGCGCGACGGCTGCCGCCATGGGCACGGCTGCGACGCGCAGCTCGTCCTCGCCGACGAGGCGTACGGCGAGCCCGGCTTCGCGGGCCGCCTCGTACTCCTGCGCGACGGAACGCCGCCCCTCGCCGGCCTGGGCGTAGGTGTAGGCGGTGCGCGAGGTGAGCGGCACGCCGAGGTGCTCTGCGGTGTCCGTCATCCACGCGAAGCCGTCGCGGTTGGCGTCGACGTAGGCGCGGACGAGGGATGCCGGGTGCCCCGACCGCAGCGTCGAGAGCGTCGTCCCCTGCAGGAGCGACACCTTGCCGGTGTTCGATCCCGAGGCGAGCTCGCCGATGCCGCCGCGCTCGAGGAGGGCGACGTCGACCCCGGTCCGCGCCAGTTCGTAGGCCGTCGCGAGGCCGGTGAGTCCGGC
Organism: Microbacterium aquilitoris; assembly: GCF_031932285.1. Classification (NCBI taxonomy): domain Bacteria; kingdom Bacillati; phylum Actinomycetota; class Actinomycetes; order Micrococcales; family Microbacteriaceae; genus Microbacterium; species Microbacterium aquilitoris. Next base: position 32,293 of record NZ_JAUZVT010000002.1, on the reverse strand, counting down.
GCCGATCACGACGACGTCGTGACGTGCGCCGGGCTCGAACGGGGTGTCAGCGGACTCGGTCGGGTGCTGCTTCCACAGGGAGGACATGGGGCGAGTCAAGGCGAGCCGACCGGATCAGGCACAGGCCTTGACAGGACGACCTTCGCATTAGGCTTCCCTCCATGGCCGACGACCTCCGTCCCACGGGCAGCACAGTGGTGGCCGCCGCGCTCGCGCTGTTCGCGGAGCACGGCTACGAGCAGACCTCGGTCGAGCAGATCGCCCAGTCCGCGGGGGTGTCGCGGTCGACGTTCTTCCGGCAGTTCGGCGGCAAGGACGACGTCGTCTTCGCCGACCACGAGCTGCTCCTCGACCGACTGCGGGCCTACCTCTCCGAGGCGCACGAGAACCCGTGGGCGGCGGTGTGCGAGGCGTCGGTGCAGATCTACCGCCACTTCGCATCCGATCCCGAGATCGCTCGCCGTCGATACGCCGTCGTACGCCAGGTGCCGTCGCTTCGCGACCGCGAGATCGTGACGGTCTTCCGCTACGAGCGCGCCTTCGACGAGTACCTGCGCCGCTCGGTCCCGGGGCTCGACCCCGTCGACGCAGTGGCGTTCGCCGCCGCCGTGACCGCGGTGCACAACCACGTGCTGCGCCGCCTGCTGCGCGGTTCCACGCGGGTCCCCGCCGCCGTCCTCGAGACCGCCTACGACGAACTGCTGCGCCGTTTCGGCGTGCACCCCGACCCGGAACCCGCCGCCGACGACGACATCGTCGTGGCGACCTTCCCCCGGCGGATGCCGCCCGCCGAGGTCGCCCGTCGGCTCGGCGCCCTGCGCGACTAGCCTGGAACGGCGTTCCACCTCGAGTGGAACCGAATCCCAACCGGGCGTATCCTGGCGCGATGACCTCTGACCTGCCCGGCGGCGCGTCCGGCCGCTACGACGTGCTCGGACGGCTCGACACCGACTACTACGCCGTCTTCTCCGACATCCCCGACGCCGACCGCGACGTGTGGCAGCGGACGCAGGGCTTCGTGGACGAGGTCGGCGACCGGATGCGGGACGCGTGGGATGCCGCGGAGTACCCGCTCGACATCGCCCGACGCTTCGGCGAGCTCGACCTGCTGAACGACGGCATCGACCACCCGCGACTCACGCGCTTCTCCCCCCTGGCCGCGGGCCTCGTGAACATGGAGATCTCGCGCGGCGACGGGTCGCTGGGCACCGTCCTCGCCGTCCAGGGCGGACTGGCGCTGCGCACCCTCGCCCTCTTCGGCAGCGACGCCCAGCAGGAGCGCTGGCTGACCCCGGTCGCGCGCTTCGAGGTCCCGGCCGCGTTCGCCCTCACCGAGCCGGACCACGGCTCGGACTCGGTCTCGCTCGAGACCTTCGCGCGCCGCGACGGCGACGAGTGGGTGCTGCGCGGGGCCAAGAAGTGGATCGGCAACGGCGCCTCCGGCGGCATCACCTTCGTCTGGGCCCGCGTCGACGACGAGGGCGACGAGCACCACGGCAACGTCCGCTGCTTCCTCGTCGAGCAGGACCGCCCCGGCTACACCGGGACCGTCATCGGCGGCAAGGCGTCGTTGCGCGGCATCCACCAGGCCCACATCGCCCTCGACGACGTGCGCGTTCCCATCGACGCGGTCCTGCCGGGGACGCGGACCTTCAAGGATGCCTCGACCGTCCTCTACGCGACCCGTTCCGGTGTCGCGTGGTCGGCGCTCGGCCACGCGACCGCCTGCTACGAGGCGGCGCTGCAGTACGCGCAGCAGCGCGTGCAGTTCGGCAAACCGCTCGCCCGTTTCCAGATGGTGCAGGAGCGCCTCGCGCACATGCTCGAGGACCTCACCGCGATGCAACTGTACTGCCGTCGCCTGGCCGACCTCGAGGCATCCGGCGGACTGCGCCCGACGCAGGCGTCGCTCGCGAAGTTCCACAACACCCGCGCCGCGCGCCGCGTCGCGGCGACCGCGCGCGACCTGCTGGGCGGCAACGGCATCCTGCTCGAGAACGGCGTCATGCAGCACATGGCCGACATCGAGGCGATCCACACGTACGAGGGGACCGAGTCGGTGCAGGCCCTCCTGCTCGGGCGGGACATCACCGGCGTGAGCGCCTTCACCTGACCCGCAAGCCCGTTCCGCAGCGCCTGACCGGCGGGCAGGATGGGCGCATGTACGAGATCCCCGCGCCGATGCTCGCGAAATCCGTCCCCGCCGTCCCCGATCCGGCCAAGACGGCCGGCGGACTGCTGTACGAACCGAAGTGGGACGGGTTCCGCGCGCTGATCGGGTGGGACGGCTCGGAGGTCGAGATCGGGTCCCGCGGGTCGAAGCCCCTCACCCGGTACTTCCCCGAGCTGGTCGACGCGATCTCGCGTCTCGTGCCCGAACCGTCCCTGCTCGACGGTGAGATCGTCGTCGCCGACGGCGAGCCCGGGTCGCAGCGGCTGCAGTGGGAGCAGCTGTCGCAGCGCATCCACCCCGCGGCATCCCGCGTCGCCCTCCTGAGCGAGACCACCCCCGCGATGTTCGTGGCGTTCGACCTGCTCGCGCGGGGCGATCGCGACCTGCGCGACGAGCCCTTCTCAGAGCGGCGCGCACAGCTCGAGGATCTGCTGCGCGATGTGCCGCATCCGATCCATCTGACCCGGACGACGACCGATGCCGCCCTCGCCGAGCAGTGGCTCGCCGAGTTCGAGGGGGCCGGGCTCGACGGCGTCGTCGCCAAACCGCTCGCCCTCCCCTACGCCCCGGGGAAGCGCACGATGTTCAAGATCAAGCACGCGCGGACCGCCGACGTCGTGGCGGTGGGCTACCGCGTCCACAAGAGCGGTGAGGGCGTCGGGTCGCTCCTGGTCGGCCTCCACGACGACGACGGGAACCTCCGCCAGGTCGGCGGGGTCGCCGCGTGGAGCAACGCGCGGCGACTCGAACTGATCGACGAGCTCGCGCCGCTGGTCGTCCGGGGCGACGACGGCGACGCGGTCACGGGGCAGTCGGACCGCTCCCGGTTCACCGCGTCGAAGGACACCTCGTTCGTGCGCCTCCGCCCCGAGCGGGTCCTCGAAGTCGCCTACGACCAGCTCGAGGGCGACCGGTTCCGCCACACGGTGCAGTTCCAGCGATGGCGTCCGGACCGGGATGCCGCGTCCTGCACCTTCGACCAGCTCGAGACCGTGTCGGCCTACGACCTGGCCGACGTGCTCGACTGAGTCAAGGGGCCTCGCCCGGAAAGGCGGATCGGTAGGGTCGCAGCATGGGCCTCTTCTCGTCATCTCCCCGCTCGGTGCGTCTCGACGACGGACGGCCCGTCCGCATGGCCGCGACGGGCAAGCCCGCGAGCATGTGGTCCGACGGCTTCGGCACCCTCGCGACTCGGTCGTTGCAGGTGATCATCGTCGCCGTCATCGTGACGGCCCTCATTCTCGGGATGCTGCAACTCACCGTCGTCGTGATCCCGGTCCTGCTCGCGCTCATCATCGCCTCGGCCGCCGCGCCGCTCATGGCATGGCAGCGCCGCCATGGCATCCCGTCCGTGTTCGCGACCGTCCTGACGCTGCTGGCGTTCGTCGTCGTGCTGGGCGGAATCGGCTGGCTCGTGGTCAACGCCGTCCGCGATCAGTTCGACGACCTCTCCACGAAGGCGCAGGCCGGGTTCCAGAGCGTGCTCGCGTGGGCGGAATCCCTGCCGTTCGACATCGACCAGAAGCAGATCGACGAGTGGGTCGGCACAGCGACCGACTTCCTCACCAGCGCACAGTTCGGTTCCGGCGCCCTGGCCGGCGTGAGCGCGGTCGCGAACTTCCTGACGGGGCTCGTCCTCATGATCGTGACGCTGTTCTTCTTCCTGAAGGACGGCCCGAATCTGTGGGAGTTCCTCATCCGTCCGTTCCGCGGATCGGACTACGACCGCGCCGTGCGCGTCGGCCATAAAGCCGTCCAGACCTTCGGGGCCTACCTCCGTGGCACCGCGGCCGTGGCGGCCGTGGACGCGATCGGCATCACGATCGGTCTGCTCATCCTGCAGATTCCGCTCGCCCTCCCGCTCGGCGCCCTCGTGTTCGTGCTGGCGTTCATCCCCATCGTGGGCGCGACCGTCGCGGGCATCCTGGCTGCGTTGGTCGCCCTCGTGACGAACGGTCTGGTCGCGGCGATCTGGGTGGTCGTGATCGTCGTGGCGGTCAATCAGCTCGAAGGCAACTTCCTGCAGCCGTTCCTCATGGGTCGGTCGATGAAGCTGCACGCGTTCGCGGTGCTGATCGCCCTGACGATCGGCACCGTCCTCGGCGGCATCGTCGGCGCGATCCTCGCGGTTCCCCTCACGGCGGCGGCCTGGGGCATCATCCAGGTGTGGGACGGACCGAATACGCCCGCCCGCTGGGCTCGACGTCGTCCCCCCGTTGAGGAGAAGGTCGACACCGTCACGGCCGGCTGACGGCGCTCAGTCCTTCTTCGCCCTCGACGGCTGCACACGCGGCGGCTCCCCCGGCATCTTGGGGAACTCCGGCGGGAACGGCAGTTCGCCGAAGCCTGCGTCGAGGTCGCGCTGCCACCACTCCAGCAGGGTGTCGATGCGTCCCGGGACGGCTTGCAGCTGCTCCCAGGGGTCGCCGATCGTCGCGAGTCGATCCGGCACCGTCCGCACCGTGAACGCGGCAGGGTCGACGCCGTCGGCGAGTTCGTCCCACGTGATCGGGGTGGCGACCGTCGCGCCCGGAAGTGCCCGCGGACTGTAGGCGCCGGCCATCGTGCGGTCCCGGTTCGCCTGGTTGAAGTCGATGAAGATGCGCTCACCGCGTTCTTCCTTCCACCAGTTCGTGGTGACCTTGTCCGGCATCCGTCGCTCGAGCTCGCGTCCCGCGGCGATCACCGCGTGCCGCACGTCGAGGAACTCGTGCGACGGCTCGATCGGGCAGAAGACATGGATGCCGCGATTGCCGCTCGTTTTGAGCCACGACTCCAGCCCCGCCTCGCGGAGGACCTCCCGCAGCGCGGGCGCGACCGCAGCGGCATCCGAGAAATCCGTGCCGGGCTGAGGGTCGAGGTCGATGCGCAGCTCGACGGGGTTGTCGGTGTCGGCGGCGAGAGACGCCCACGGATGGAAGACGACCGTGTTCATCTGCACTGCCCAGACGATCGCGGCGGCCTCGTTCAGGACGACCTGGGGATGCCGCCGGCCGCTGTTGTACGTGCAGACGACCTCGTCGACGAAGTCGGGCGTGCCCTTGGGTGGGTTCTTCGAGAAGAAGCTCTCGCCGTCGACTGTCGCAGGGAACCGCTCGAGCGAGACGGGCCGGTGACCGTTGGCGCGCAGGAACGGGTCTGCGACGGCGAGGACGTACTCGGCGAGCTCGTGCTTGGTGATCCCGGGCTCGGGGAACACGACGCGGTTGGGGCTCGAGAGCGAGAGCTCTCTGCCTCCCGGCAATTGCAGGGTGATCCGCTCCGACGCCATGCGCCCACCCTAGGGGCGGGCCACCGGCACGACCAGGGGCTTGCCCCGCGCGGGCTCAGTCCTCGTCGGCGGCCGCCGCGGCGTCGACGGTCTCCGCGGCATCGGCGATCGTGACGAGCGGCTCGAGCTGCTCGCGTTCGAGCCGGATCCACGGGCCTGCGGCGTCGACGAGGAAGCCGCTGAGCTCGGGCTCGCTCCTGAGCGCCTCCCCCAGCTGCGCCGCCGTCAGCGGCATCGGCTGATCCTCCCGGCGGAGCGTGAGGATCTCGAGCGGGTGCGAGAAGACCTGGAGGTAGCGGGTCCCCTCGGCGGACCGTGCCTCGGCGACGCCCATGCTGCCGTCCGGTCGGGTGCCGGCTGCGATCCACGCGCCGCGGGTGACGAGCGCATCGACGACGGCGCGAGCGGTCTCATCGGTCCGCGGGCCGGCGAGGAGGTTCTTGATGGTGAACTCGGGGTCGGCCTGATCCATCGCGCGCGAGATGAGACCCGTCGGCAGGACGATGCGCCGGCCGGGGCCTGCGTGGTCGAAGACGATGCCGTCGTAGCCCGCGTCGACGACGTTGCGGAGCACGTTCTGAGCGGGCTGGCCGAGGACCGACGTGTTCGCCGCCTCGGGGTCATCGCTGAGACCCGCTTGGATCGCCGCAGCACCCGTGTACGCGAGCAGGAACTTCTTGTCGTTCATGATCGAGATCGCCAGGCGCAGCGGCTCGCCCGCAGCGACCTGCGCCTGCGCGTCGCCCATGATGCGCAGGTACAGCGTGCCCTGCAGCGCCTGGCGCGTCACGCCCAGGATCGCGGCATTATCGGGCTCTTCGGGCGCCTCCACGAGCGCCGCGAGCAGAAGCGTGTTGTCCGGCATCCCGGGTCGACCCTCGGTCCGCTCGGGGGCGGTCTCCTCGACCTGCGGCAGGCGGGGCTGCTCGGGCCGCGGGGCGGGCTGCCCGTAGGTCGACATCGAGATCGGCACGAACGGCACGTCCTCGGCATCCGCCTGCTCGGCGGCGACCGCCGCGCTCGCGTCCTGCTGGACGTCGGCGAGATCCGCCTGCGCGTCGACGGGAACCTCATCGGACCCGTCGGAGTTCTTCTTCGGACGGCGGGAGAACAGAGCCATGCCCTCAGCGTACGCGCGATACGACGCGGGTCGCGCGACGCTCAGAGCTTCGTGATCGGGGCGACCTTGATGAGCAGCTTCTTCGGGCCTGCGGTGTCGAAGCGGACGTGGGCGACGCGCTTCGCGCCCTCACCGGTCACCATGTCGACCTTGCCCTCGCCGAAGTCGTCGTGACGGATGCGGTCGCCCGCCGCGAGCTCCATGTCACCGTTGTCGCGGATCTTCGCCGGGATGCGGTTGGCGAACTTCGCGAGGGCATCGGACTTCTCGCGCTTCGGCAGCGGGACGAGGTCGTCGCCGTACCGATTCGATCCGGATCCGCCGAACCGGGAGCCGCCTCCGGGCCGGCCGTTCAGCGCGCGCGACGGCATCCCGCCGCGCGAGTTCACGTCGCCGGGCGACTGGCGCCAGTCGATCAGCTCGTGCGGGATCTCCTGCAGGAAGCGGCTCGGCATCGCGGCCGAGACCTCGCCGAACTGCGCACGGGTCATCGCGAGCGAGAGGTGCAGACGCTTGCGCGCCCGGGTGAGCGCCACGTAGAACAGACGCCGCTCCTCCTGCGGTCCGCCCGGCTCCCCCGCCGAGATGCGGTGCGGGATGAGGTCCTCTTCGACGCCGGTCACGAAGACGGCGTCGAACTCGAGGCCCTTGGCCGTGTGCATCGTCATGAGCGAGACCGAACCGCTGGCGTCGTCGAGGTCGTCGGCATCCGACACCAGCGTCACTTCGGTGAGGAAGTCCAGCAGCGTGCCGTCGGGGTTGTTGCGGGCGAACTCGCGCGTCACGGCGACCAGCTCGTCGAGGTTCTCGACGCGCGCCTCGTCCTGCGGGTCCTTCGAGATCCGCAGCGCGTCGTAGTAACCGGACTTGTTGAGCAGGACGCGGAGCCCGTCGGTCACCGACGTCGACGGCGCGATCTCCCCCGAGCTGGGCAGCATGATCTCGGATGCCTCGACGAGGACGGCATCCAGTTCGGCGATGGCCTTCTGCACCTTCGCTCCGACACCGAGCGCCGATGCGTTCGCGAGGGCGTCGCGGAAGGTGATGCCCTCGGATGCCGCGTACCGGGCGATCGCGGTCTCGGTGACGTCGCCGATGCCGCGACGGGGCCGGTTCAGAATGCGGCGCACCGCCATCTCGTCGGCGGGGTTCGCCACCGCGATGAGGTACGCCATGGCGTCCTTGATCTCGGCACGGTCGTAGAACTTCGTGCCGCCCATGATCTTGTAGGGCACGGCCGAGCGGATGAAGATCTCCTCCAGCGCGCGGGACTGCGAGTTCGTCCGATAGAACACCGCCACCTGCGAGTAGTCGACGCCCTTGCGGTGCAGAGCCTCGATCTCGTCGGCCACGAACTGCGCCTCGTCGTGCTGCGAGTACCCGGTGAACCCGATGATCGGGTCGCCGTCGCCGACGTCGGTCCAGAGCTTCTTGTCCTTGCGGTCGAAGTTGTGGCCGATGACGGCGTTGGCCGCCGACAGGATGTTCTGGGTCGAGCGGTAGTTCTGCTCGAGGAGCACGACCTTCGCCCCCGGGAAGTCCCGCTCGAACTCGCTGATGTTGCGGATGTCGGCGCCGCGGAACGCGTAGATCGACTGGTCGGAGTCGCCGACCACGGTGAGCGACGCGCCCTCGATCTCGGGCGCCTCGTCGGGCTCGAAGATCATCATCCCGCCGCTCGAGAACGCGTCGCCCGCCTTGCTCACGACGGGCCGGGTCAGCTCGTGGATGAGGGCGTACTGGGCGTGGTTGGTGTCCTGGTACTCGTCGACGAGGACGTGGCGGAACCGCTTGCGGTACACGTCGGCGACGTGCGGGAAGGCGCGGAAGAGGTAGACGGTCTGCGCGATGAGGTCGTCGAAGTCGAAGGCGTTCGCCTTCTGGAGCGAGCGCTGGTAGTCCGCGAAGATGTCGACGAAGACCCGCTCGGCGGGATCGCTCATGTTCGCCTGCCGGGCGTAGGACTCGGCATCCGCCAGCTCGTTCTTGAGTTTGGAGATACGCCCCTGCACGGCAGCGGGGGTGAACCCGAACGAGTCGCCCTCATGCTCCTTGACGAGACGCTTGATGAGCGCGCGCGAGTCGCCGGAGTCGTAGATCGTGAAGCTCTTCGTGAACCCGAACTGGTCGGCCTCGCGGCGAAGGATGCGCACGCACGCGGAGTGGAACGTCGAGATCCACATGCCCTGGGCGTTGTCGCCGACGAGCTGACGCACGCGTTCGCGCATCTCGCCCGCGGCCTTGTTGGTGAAGGTGATCGCGAGGATCTGGCTCGGGTAGGCCTCGCGCGTGCGCATCAGTGACGCGATGCGCCGGGTCAGCACGCTCGTCTTGCCCGACCCCGCACCCGCGACGATCAGCAGGGCGGGCCCCCGATGCGTGACCGCTTCGCGCTGCGGCGGGTTGAGGCCGGCGAGGAGGTCCTCGTCGGGGCGGGAATCGCCCGCGGGACGGGGCGCTCCGGCGCCGACGATGACGGGCTTGATGGAGTCGCTCATGTCCCCACGAGTCTACGTTCGACTGCCGACATCGACTCCCGGCATCCGTCCGCAGCGCGATCAGGCGAGCGCGTCGGACACCCGTCGCGAGATGTCGGTGATGCGCCCGAGCGTGGCGGCGACCCACAGACCGGGCTGATCATGCGGGTCCTCGGCGGCATCGGGGGCGGGTAGGGATGCCGCATAGGCGTCGACGGCGCGCCACGCGGCATCCGTTCTCGCGGTCATCTCGTCGTCGACGGGTGGGGTCGCCATCAGCTCCGCGACCCGGCGGAGCGCGTCCTCGAGCCGAGCGGGGTCGCCGTGGCGCGCGTCGAGCCGCTCGTGCTGGGCGAGCACGTCGAGCAGGTCGCGGGTCAGGTACGTCGCCCGTTCGAGCCCCCACCACCGCTGCGCGTTCTCGTCGTGCACACCGCCCACGCCGCGGGCGCGGAGGTTCGCCCGCTCGGAGCGGGATGCCTCGTCCACATCCGCCGCGACGGCGATGGCCATCTCGGCCAGCGCCTCGCCATCCTCCTTCAGACTCTCCGCGTCCGGCGCCCCTTTCGCCGCGGAGTCCGCCGCGCGGTCGAGTGCGGCGGTGACGGCGGCGCGCAGCTCGGACAGCCGGTCGCGCGCCGACTGCAGGTACAGCGGCGGCACGAGGACGAAGTTCGCCACGACGCCGATCAGGACGCCGAAGGCCATCGTCGCGAGGTAGGACGTCGAGAAGCCGTCCGGGTCGTTCTTGCTCAGCAGCAGCACGAACAGCCCGGCGAGGGCCACCCAGTCCCGGCCGACGCCGAGGGCACGGATGCCGCCGAGCGCCACACCGACCAGGACCACGACGCCGAGCGCGACGATGCCGGGCGCTCCCGCCGCCACGATGGCGAGGCCGCCGAAGCCGATCGCGATGCCGCACGCGAGTCCGATGAGGGACTGGATGCCGGCGCGCGCCGAGTCCGCGACGGTCGGGTACATGCTGACCAGGACGCCGAGGGGCGCGTAGTAGGAGTAGTCGGCGTCGGCGAAGGGCACGATGGGCGCGAAGAACCAGGCGATCGCCGCCGCGACCGCCGTCTTCAGCGCGAGGATCAGCCGTCGCGACGTGAAGACGTCACCGCCGGCCCTGCGGAGGCGCAGTGCCAGCTGCGCGGCGGTCAGTCGCGGGGTGGTGCGGGGCATCCCGGCACGGTAGCCGCGGCGAGGTCGTGCGCGCCGCCCCCTTGCATCCGCGCGTGCGAGCTCGTACGACGCGGGTCAGCTGGCGAGGGTGCGCGACCGCGTCGGGAGCGCCGGTCGCGGTGCGGCCGACAGCGTACGGTGCGGCACGGCCGCCAGGTGACGCGCCGACACGATCGGGGCGAGGGTGCGGTCCGCGCGGGAGCGGGGCCGCAGCATCCCCACCGCGAAGACCGCGGCGAGCGCGGCGGGACCGATCGGACCGGCGACCGCGACGAGCGATCCCGAGACGAGGACGGCGCTGACCGCGAGGAGCGGGACGAGGACGAGCTCATCGCGCAGCAGGCCCGCCGTCGCGCCGACGCCCCGCTGCGAGGTCGTCTTCGGCGTGACCCAGAAGGTCGCGCGCCGGCCGAGGGCGGTGCGGATCACGGCGCCGAGCACGACGAACGTGGTCGAGGCGTAGAGGAGACCTGCGGTCAGGGCGAAGGCGACGCCGGCAGCGACCCGTTGCGCGCGGGCGCGGCGGACCGCCTCGGGAAGGAGCGGAGCGGATGCCGCGAACGCCGACACGAGCATCACCCAGAGCGGCGGGGGCGTGCCGGTGCCGGCGAGCGCGGCGCCGGTGACGAGGGTCGCGGCTCCCGCCAGGGCGGTCACCGGGACGAGGGCCGTCTCGAGCGCGAGGTCGAGGCCTTCCCGGATGCGGAGCCCCCGCATCCGGCCGGGGCGGCGCAGGAACTCGACCGCCCCCTCGGCGGTCTTCCGCATCTGCACACGGAACGCGGCGTAGTCGATCGGGTAGTCCTCCGTGAACGCGACATCGGCGTCGACGATCCGCCACCCGCGGCGGCGGAGCCGCACGGTCATCGCGAGGTCTTCCGCGACGGCCTCGGGGAACCCGCCGACATCCTCGACGGCCTCCGCACGCACGAGCGCACCGCGCCCGAGGAAGGCGGTCACCCCGTGCGCTCCTCGACCGCGCCGGGTGACACCGAGGTGGGTGGCCAGCAGCGGCCCGAAGTAGCGGGCGAACCGGGTCCGACCGACGGATGCCGCCGGTGACGCCTGCGCGACGGCCACCGTGGGGTCGGCGAGCGCGGCTCCGCAGACCCGCGCCACCCCGGCGTCGAGGACGACGTCGCTGTCGCAGATCAGGTACGCGTCGTAGCGGCCACGCAGGCGCGCGAGCCCGGCGTTCAGGTTGCCCGCCTTGAAGCCGGAGCGCTCGGTGCGGCGGATCACGTGCCAGCCGTGAGTCGCGGCGAGCGCATCGACGCGCGCCACCGTCGCGGCATCCCTCGAGTCGTCGAGGAGGACGACGTCGACCGGGACGTCCTGGCGGGAGCTGCGGACGACCGCCCGCTCGTCGAGGTCGTCGCAGATGCAGACCAGCAGGGCGATGCGCTCCGCCCCCCGCCCGGTCGCGGGCGGCGGGATCAGCGCGGGCGGCGATGAGCGCAGCCACAGCGCGACCGCTCGCCCGCCCGCGATCCAGGTGAGGGCGCTCGCGGCCGCGAACGCGATCGACAGGGGGGTCCCCTGGCCGACGGCCCAGAGGAAGAGCGGCACGCCGAGCCCGATCCACACCGCCACGACCAGCGCTGTCGATGCGCGACTGCGGAGACGAGAAATCACATACGGAGTATATGTATACGAAGCATTGATTTCCCCAGGAGTTTCCGCGAACCGTCGCATCCGGTCGGAGACGTGCACGGGGAAATACATGACCACATCCCATCATCGGGGACATCCGGCCGGCATCATCCGAAAGAGGTATCAAGAAACGAAGCACCAAACCCCGCCGGAGTCAACCCGCCAGACCTGAGACTCTCGGAGCCCTACGTTCGACGGTGTCGTCGTACCCGGGCGACGTGTGGACGGACGCGCAGCGTCCGCAGTAGCAGCAGGAGTCGCCGTGACCGAACCCTCCGACGAGCCTGTGACCACGGGCATGCTGGATGGGCGGTACGTCCTCGGTCCGTGCGTCGGTCAGGGCGGGATGGCCCGTGTGTATCGAGCCGAGGACGTGATCCTCGGCCGCACCGTCGCGATCAAGATCATGCGCACCGAAGCCGAGAACCCGGCGATCCTGCCGCGAGCCCGCACCGAGATGTCTCTGCTCGCCTCGTTGAACCACCCCTCGCTCGTGACCCTGTACGACGCGAAGATCGTGCCCGGCCAGCCGGAGTACCTCGTGATGGAGTTCGTCGAGGGCGAGTCGCTCGCCGCTGCTCTGCACGATGGTCCGCTGGATGCCGCCGAGACCGCCGGCCTCGTCGGCGAGCTCGCCTCGGCGCTCGACGTCGTGCACCACTCAGGCATCGTCCATCGCGACGTGAAGCCGTCGAACGTCCTCCTCGCACCGTCGCCCGTGCCCGGCCGCAGGCACTGGGCGAAGCTCGCCGACTTCGGCGTCGCCTACCTCGCCGACAGCACGCGCCACACGACCCCCGGCACGGTCATCGGGACGGCCGCCTATCTCGCCCCCGAGCAGGTCCGCGGTGAACCGGCCGGCCCGCCGGCCGACGTGTACGCGCTGGGCCTGCTCACCCTCGAGACGATCACGGGCGAACGGGCGTTCCCCGAGGCGTCGGGGATCGGCCGGGTCATGGCCCGCCTCGTGCAGACGCCCGAGATCCCCTCGTGGCTCGGTCCCGACTGGTCCGGCCTCCTGGGCGACATGATCGCGCGGGACCCCGCCGATCGTCCGACGGCGGGACAGGTGGCGTATCGCGCCCGGTCCCTGCCGACCGACATCGTCCGGATGCCGCGGGCCGCCCTCCCCACGATCGATCAGGAGACGCAGGCCCTCGACGTCGCTCCGGTCGCCGCCGTCGGCGCGGTTCGGCCCCTCGAGCCCTCTGCCGTCACGGTCGCGGCACCGGCGGCATCCGATGTCGTCACCCGTTCCGCCGCGCGTCGTTCGGCCAAGGCCGCGCGGCGTCCACGCCGCGCGCGGGTCTGGATCCTCGCCGGCGCAGCGGCCGCCATCGCCGTCATCCACCTCATCGCCTTCGGGGCGTGGTGGGCGGACGGCACGCCGGGCGGTCGCCCCGCCCCCGAGGAGACGATCAGCGAGCCGACTGCGCCCGCTCCCGCTGAACTCGTCTCGGACGAGGGCGAGACCGCGGTCGTCACCCTCGACGCGACAGATGAGGTGATCCCGCAGGCCACGCCTGCGGCGACCGATCCTGCCACGGCGACCACCGAGACGACGACAGACACGACGACGACGACCTCCGAGACGTCCGGCTCGGCGAAGGGCAACTCCGGCTCGGCGAAGAAGTCACCCGGGCAGGCCGCTCAGGAGAACGCGAACCCGAAGGCCAAAGAGCACGCGAACGAGAACTCCGCGGTCCACGGCGGGAAGACGAAGGACAAGGGTAAGAAGGACTGACCGCCGTCACGCGACGACACGTCGCGTCATCTCCGGTCATCGGCCGGAGGGATGTCCGCCGTCCGGGATAGCGTGACGTCATCGCGACGGTCCGGGTGGTCCCGGGCACCGGGTCATACCGGATGTGCAGCGGGTTCGACTCCCGCCGTCGCGTCTGCACGCGAGAGGGGCCATGTCGGTCCCGGCCTCGCTACGCTCGATCCGTGAGTGCACCGAGAACGATCACCCGTCTGCTGCTCGGGGCGGGGCTGGTCTTCACCGGCACCGCTCACCTGACCTTCGCGCGCGACGACTTCGTCGCCCAGGTCCCGCAGTGGCTGCCGCTCGCCACGGACTTCGTCGTCGTCGCCTCCGGGATCGTCGAGATCGCGCTCGGTCTCGCCCTGCTGATCGGACGGTATCGCGTCGCGGTCGGATGGATCGTCGCAGCGTTCTTCATTGCGATCTTCCCCGGGAACATCGAGCAGTTCGTCCGGGGCACCGATGCCTTCGGGCTCGACACCGACCTCGCCCGCGGCATCCGCCTGCTCTTCCAACCGCTCCTCGTCCTCGCCGCCCTGTGGTCGACCGGCGCGTGGGCAGCCTGGCGCGCCCGACGCCGAGGTCCGGACGACCGGGATCAGACGCCCGCGTAGCGTTCGCCGACCGGGACCTCGACCGCCAGGACGTTGCCGGGCTGAGCGAGCGGGCAGGCCCACGCCGGGTCGTAGGCGCAGGACGGGTTGTAGGCGAAGTTGAGGTCGAGCACGATCGTGCCGGCCTCGGCATCCGTACCGAGGTCGGCTCCCTTGATCGTGTCGATCAGGTACCGACCTCCGCCATAGGTGCCGTCCGGCTTGCCCGCCAGCGCGTCACGCACAGGGATGAACAGCCCGCCGCCGTATGTCGTCAGGCGCCAGACGTCGAGCGTCCCCACGTCGGGCAGGTCGACGACGGCGACCCGCTCGAAGGGAACCACCCCGTCCGTCCCGGTTGCGAACTCGAACCCGCCGGGCTCCGTGGGCAGCAGAGGCAGCTCGAACCGCCACGCCGGGTCGTAAGGGGCGACCGGGACGGAGTCGAAGTCCGCCCGGTGCTCCGGCAGGATCGGCGTCGCGGGGTGGTGCGCGAGCAGCTCGTTACGCCCGTGCTGCCACAGTTCGTGGCCCGCCTCGGGATGTGGCGCTGCCCGGACGTCTGCGTAGAGGGCGAAGACGCGTCGGCGCCAGTCGACGACGTCCAGGGCGGTCCGAGCGGCCGAAGGGATCATCGGCTCAGGTTACGCGCATCACAGGAACAGGCGACCCCCTCCCCCGAACCGGGGGAGGCGCGTAGCCTCGCCGCAGGAGGTCCCCTCATGCGCACATCTCGCTCAGCCGCCGCGGTCACCCTCCTGTGGGCAGCCCTCATGCTCGCCGCGTGCGCGACGGAAGGACCCGCCATGCCCGCCCCCGGCGAGAACCCGACCTCGAGCCGCCCGCCGTTCCGCACGGCGAGCCCCGCCCCTCTCGGGCCGACCGGTTCGGCCGCGGACCTGCCGCCGGCGAAATGGGACGCCCTCCTGGCCGATCTCTCGGCCCGCGGCGTGACGGGCGAGCCGGACGTCGTCTCCGCCGAGCGCGTCCAGTTCTCGAGCGGCGCCCTGGGCTGCCCCGCCCCCGGCATGTCCTACACGCAGGCGCTCGTGGACGGGTACCGCGTCGTCGTCCGAGTGGACGACCGCACTTTCGACTACCGTTTCGGCACCGGCGACGAGCCTCGACTCTGCGAGCGCTGACGACGGATGCCGAAGAGGGCGGCGCGTCCATCGACGCACCGCCCCCTCCGTGACCTTCGCGATCGCTACTGGGTCTTCACCAGCAGCGCCTCGTCGGCGCCCGACTCGTTGTCGACCACGACCACCATCGCGCCGAGCGGCTTCTGCGCGGCGTAGGCGCCCGCATTCGTCCGCACCGTCACCGAGGCGGTGCCGCCCTTCGGCACGACCTCGTACTGGCCGTTGCTGATGGCGGGCTTGCTCGGGTCGTACGTGGCCGTTCCGGCGAACGAGTCGCTGCCGTCGGTCGTCCCGCTGAAGGACTGCACCGTGTAGGCGAACGGCCCCGTGATGCCGAGGTCGGCGAGGTTCACCGGCAGCAGGATCGTGCTGCTGTCGGTCGGAGCCTGCGCGAGGTACCCGCTGGGTGCCAGCTCGCCGGTCTTGACGTTCTGGACGAACACCTCGGCCACCCCGTCGACGTCTCCGGCGCGGACCGCGCCCGAGTCGTATGACAGGACCACCCAGTCGGGCTTGCCGTCGCGGTCGGAATCGATCACGACGTCGAACTCGTTGGATGCCGCATTCGACCAGCGCGAGTGCGTGTTGATCGCGAAGACGGCCAACTGGTCGCCACCCGCCGTCGCGAACGACTGCACGCCGGCGGCCCGGAGGTCGTACCCGGTGTCGGCGATCGCCTTCGGGGCATCCTTCTTGTCCGACAGGCCCCACGTGTAGACGTCGGCCGCCGCATCCAGAGCACCCTTCGCGTTGCGCAGCTCGAGGGTCCGGTCGGCGTCGGTGACGCGACCGCGCGACGTGAGCGAACCCTTCACCGACACGTCGCTGTTGGAGCGCGGGACGAGCAGGTACGGCACGCGGAGGGTCGAGCCGGGCGCCGTCAGGACGACGTCACCGGAGACCTCCGAGAACGAGAACTGGTCGTCGCCCGAGAGCGAACCCGGGATCGAGGATGCCGGGATCGAGACCGCGACGCGGACAGACGCCGTCTTGCCTGCGGCGACGGTGACCTTCTTCGAGCTCACCGTGAGCTTCGCCTTCAGCGACTGCGCGGACGGCGCGGTCGAGACGGCGAACGTCACCGGCTTCTTGCCGTCGTTGCGGACCGTGACCCGCTTCGAGCCGGTGATGGTGCCGTCCGACTCGTCGAAACCGAAGCTCAGCGCCGCCTCGCGGACCTTGCCGCTCTCGGTCGTGAAGCTGTCTCCGGTCGCCGTGACCTTCGTGGCGACCGCCTGCGCCGTGTCGACGAGGCCCACGCCGCCGCGGGTCGGGTCGATGCCGTCGACACCCTCCGGGTTCGCGGTCGACACGAGCGCTGCCGAGATCTGCTCGGAGTTCCAGCTCGGGTGCGCCTGCACGGTGAGCGCGGCGACGCCGGCCACATGCGGGGCAGCCATCGACGTGCCCGACAGGACGCTGGGGGCGCTTCCGGTGCCGACGGCGACCGACGAGATCGACACGCCGGGGGCCGCCACGTCGGGGCTGATCGAGCTGTCGCCGCTGCGCGGACCCGACGAGCTGAACGACGCGTAATTGCGGAAGGCCGGGTTCGCGATCGTCTTGCCCTTGATCGTCACGGCTGCGCCGTTGACGAAGGCCGCGCCGCTGGAGGAACGGACACCCAGGAACGGGATCGTCACGTCGTAGGGCGTGCCGTCGTCCGGGTTCTCGTCGATCGTTCCTTCGTAGGGCGGGAGGTCGTCGGTCGAGTTGACCATGACAGCCGCCTTCGCACCCGCCTGCTGGGCGAAGATCGCCTTCGCCGCACGCGCACACGTGCCGCGCTGGGAGACCGCGATCTGGTTGCCGCCGCTCTTCACGCCGACGCGGGTGTAGTCGGATGCCGCGCACCCGAGCGCCTCGTTGGCCGTGGTCGCGGGGTCGTCGGTGAGTCGGACGACGGTCAGTGTGCCGAGACCCTTGAGCGAGGCGCCGTTGGCGTTGATCGCCTCGACTGCCTTGCCGCCGACGGTCAGCTGCGCGCCGGGGAAGGTCGCGGTGCTGTCGACCGCCGAGACGGCGATCACACCGTCGCCGCTGCCGGGCGAGCCGGTGAGGTACGGGCTCGGGCCGGAGTTGCCGGCCGAGGCCACCACGACGACGCCGGCGCCGACGGCGTTGGCCGCAGCCACCGCGCTCGGGTCGTCGCCGCGTCCGAACGAGGAGCCGAGCGACATGTTGATGACGTCCATGCCGTTGTCCACGGCCCAGTCGATGGCCTGGATGGTCATGTCCGTCGAGCCGTCGCAGCCGAAGACGCGCACGGCGTAAAGGTCGGCCTGGGGGGCGACGCCGGGGCCGATGCCGAAGTCGACGGACGGGGTCGACGCGTCGTACGGGCCCTTGTAGGTGGACCCGTCGGGCAGAACGCCCGAGCCGGCGGTGGTGCCGGCGACGTGCGAACCGTGGCCCTCGCAGTCGAGGGGGTTCGCGTCGGGCTTGGGGACGAGCGCGTCGCCCGTGCCGCCGGCGTCGTAGGCGTCGCCGACGAGGTCGATGCCGCCCTTGACGCGGGGAGCCTTGGGACCGAACAGGGCCGGGTCGGCCGGCTTGTCGGATGCCGCTGCCGCTGCCTTGTACGCGTCGACCGTCCCCGGGCCGCCGAAGCCGGCGTGGGTGTAGTCGATGCCGGTGTCGATGATGGCGACCTTGACGCGCTTGCCCGTGTAGCCGGTGCTCTCCCACACCTGGGGAACGCCGAGGAACGGCACGGAGACGGCGTTGTCGAGTTCGTGCGTGACGACGGGGTGGACGGCGACGACGCCGGGGAGCGCAGCGACGTCATCGAGCTGCGCGGTGGGCACGGTGGCCTGGATGCCGTTGTAAGCGGACTGCATCTGCGCGCGGATCTTCCCGCCGCGCTCGGTGATCCCGGAACGGATCTTGTCCTGGGCAGCCTTGAGGTCCTTCTTGACGTCGGTGCGCTCGCTCTTGCTCAGCGAACGGCCTTCCTCGGCCTCGACGACGGCGACGGGATCGCCCTCCATCTCGATGACGACCGAGACCTGGCGATCGGGATCGATCGAAGCAGCACGGAAGGAGCTGTCGATCGCTCCCGCCGACGTGCTGCGGTCGAAGCGTGCAGTGGGGTCTTCATCGGGGGTCGCGGCGAGAGCCGCGGTCGCGGGCAGCGAGAGCGCGAGGACGCCCGCGACTGCCAAGATGCGTCGGTGCAAAAGGGGACCGCCTTTCCTTCTGGGAAGAGCGCTCGGCGGGGCTGTCGCGGAACATCCCAGTCGGATGCCGCAGCCGAGGCTGATTGGAGGCTATGCACCCCCTGACGATCTCCCAAGAAGAATGTGCGCAGATGAGAGGATCCTCACGCGCGGCTCAGGCGATGCGCGTCCCCGGGGGCAGACGCCGCGCCGGCGTGCGGGTCCGCGAGACCGCCCACCACAGCAGGAGGGTCGCGACGATGACCTGACCGCCCAGCCCGATGAACCAGCTGGGCACGGTCGAAGCGACGACCTCCTCCGCCGTCGGTCCGTTTTGCTCGGGGTCGCACTCGTCGTACACGTAGTCGAGATCCGGGGCGACCTGGGCCTGCCGGACGGCGTACTTCGTCTGACCGAACAGGTCGTCGGGATACCCGTCGACGGTGAACCCGCTCGGTGTCGCGTCGGCGAGGATGACGAAGGGGTTCGCGGCGAGGATCCACCACACGTAGTCGAAGCGGGGGATCCGAGAAGTCGTCGGCGGCCCCTCCTCCTCGCAGACCTGCTGCGACAGGTCGCTGGCGCAGTTCGTGGTTCCGTCCTCGCAGACGGGCGCGCCGGTCGTCGGATCGTACTGCGCCGTCAGGTAGCGCTCCGTGCGCTCGGAGGCGATGCTCGAGCCGATCAGCCCGAAGGCGATCGGGGTCCCGATGGTGAGGGCGGCGACGACGAGGTAGGTGGCCGCGACCGAGAAGAGCGGGCGGGCGAGGACGCCGCTGAGCGCCGTGCCGAACGCGGCGACGACACCGGTCTCGGCGACGAGGATGGCGGTCGATGCGAGGACCGTGATCGGTTCGACTCCGCCGCCGAACGTCGCGATGACGAGGAAGGGAACGGCGACGGCGGCGAACGTCAGTCCCGTGAGCCAGGCCGCCAGGAACTTCCCGAGCACGATCTCGGTGGTCGTGGCCTGGGTTACCTGCAGGGGCGCGAGCGTCGCGGCATCCCGGTCGCCGTTGATCGAGTTCCCGCTGAGGGTCGGCGAGACGAGGACGATGAGCAGCAGCGTGACGAGGACGACGACGGAGTAGACGCCGGGCCCGGAATCGTCCAGATACGAGAAGGAGAGGAACGAGAGCGCCGTCGTTCCGACGAGGACGACGGCGAAGACGCCGAGCAGGACGTACCAGGAGATCGTCCGGATGCGCTGCGTGAGGTCGAGGCGGGCGATGGTCCACAGGCGAGAGGTGTTCATCGCGCACCTCCTTCGAGGTCGAGGAAGGTGTGTTCCAGGATGCCGCTGGCCGCCGAGAACTCCGCGACCGGGAGCCCCGCCGACACGAGGGCGGTGAGACCGGCCGCCGCCGCGGCATCCCCCTCGAAGCTGACGAGTACGTCGCGCCGATCGACCGGCAGCGTCGCCACGTCGAGTCCCAGCGCCTGAGCGACGGGGAGGGCTGCGGAGACGCCGTCCCGGTCGGCGAGGCGGATCCGCCACGTCCGCGCGCGACCCGCGGCTTCGGCGACGCGCTCGGAGCTGACCGTCTCGCCCTGCATCATGAAGACCGCGTCGTCGACGACCTCTTCGAGCTCGGAGAGGATGTGGCTCGACACGAGCACGGTGCGGCCTTCCGCGGCGAGGGCGCGCAGGAGGAGTCGCAGGTCGATGCGCGCCTGCGGATCGAGACCGGATGCCGGCTCGTCGAGGAGCAGCACCTGCGGGTCGTGGACGAGGGCCCGCGCGAGTCCGAGCCGCTGCTTCTGGCCGCGCGAGAGGACTCGGGCAGGAGCGTCGCCGAGCGTCTCGAGCCCCACCGTCGTCAGCAGCTCCGTGGCTCGGGAGGTCGCCGCGGCCGGGCTCAGTCCGGACAGCCGCCCGGTCACCGAGATCGTCTCCCGCGCCGAGAGGGACGGCCAGGCACCGAGACTGTCGGGCATCCAGCCGAGCTTCGCGCGGGCGGCAGCCGGCTCTGCGACGGGATCCACTCCCCCGATGCGGATCGTGCCGGCGTCGGGAGCGAGGAGGGAGGCGAGCATGAGCAGCAGCGTCGTCTTGCCCGCGCCGTTGGGCCCCACGAGCCCCGTGACCGCGCCCTCGGGCGCCTGGAAGGTGACGCCCCGGACGGCATGCACGTTCCCGAAGGACCGTCGCACCCCCTCGGCGACGATGCCAGCTGTTGTCATGCGCTCACCCTAGGGGGTGGCGGTGTCCGATCAGGGGCGGATCCGACCGACCCGGAAGTTCAGAAGGCCGAACACCAGCAGGAGGACGACGGCGACGACGGGTGCCCACAGCGCGACCGAGGGGCCCGCCGACTCGGCCAGCGAGCCCACGATCATGCTCGCGAGCGCCTGACCGACGACGACCGACGACCCGAGGACGGCCATGACGGTGGCCTCGCGCCCGCGCGGCGAGCGGGCGGCGGCGAGCGCGTAGAGCGTCGCAAGGGTGGGGCCGATGCCGCACCCGGCGAGCGCCAGTGCCCATCCCATCGACAGGACTCCCGTCGCACCGGCGGCGAGGACGGCGCCGACGAGCAGGATCGTCGTGAAGGCGATCCACCGCCACGCGAGCGCGAACCGGCGCGGCAGGAGCCCGACCCCGAGCGCGAGGATCGCCGACCCGATGCCCATGATCCCGTAGAGGATGCCGGTCTGCTCGGGGAATCCGCCGGCCTTGGCGAAAGCGGTCAGCGACGTGAGCATGGCCCCGAAGAAGAGCCCGGTCGCGAGGGTGCCGCCGGCGGCGAGCAGGATGCCGGGACGCGCGATGCGCCGCGCAGGTTCGCGGTCGCCCGCCTCGGACGCGTGACCGGCGGTGCGTGCCGTCGGATGCAACGCGAACGCGGTGACGAAGACGAGCGTCAGCGCCGCGGCCGCGAGCACGGGCGCGGCCGGAGTCGCGGCGATGGCGACGACGCCGACGAGGACGGGACCGAAGACGAAGACGATCTCATCGACGGCGGACTCGTAGCCCATCGTCGACTCCTGCAGCCGGCCGTGCGCACCCCGCGCCAACCGCATCCGGCCGATCGCGCCGACCAGGCGGGCGCGCGACATCGGCGACACCTGCGGTGCGGTCGCACCGGCGAGCACCGACACGAGCAGGAGCATCCCCTCGGGGGTGTCCCCGTAGGCGACGGCCACGAGCGCGACGAGGACGAGGCTCTGGACGAGTGCCGCGAGCAGAAGCACGGGGCGCTGGCCCCAGCGGTCTGCGGCGGCGCCGATGAGCGGGCCGGTGGCGATCGTGCCGAGCCCGACCATCGCCGAGGTGAGCCCGCCGACGGCGAGGGACCCGCGGGCGTCGACGACCATCGTCAGGACGCCGACGACGATCATCGCGTACGGCAGGCGTGCGATCAGGGCGATGGCGAAGTAGCCGATGCCGATGCTCGCCGCGAGGGTGCGGATCGGGCTGTCGCGTTCCACCGGGCGCACCGGCGTCGAATCGGTGAGGGGCAATGTGTGACCTCCGTGCAGACGAGGCGTCGTGCCGCCTTGACTCTCCACGGATCAGGTAGTTACACGGGGTGCTGACGCACCGGCATCCATTCTACCGATCGGCACCTGAGCGTCCGAAGAACGCGACCCCCAGGTCCGGGTGGTCGACGAAGACCCCGTCGACGCCGGCATCCGCGATGCGCCGCCACTCCCCCTCCCAGTCCCCGAACGCCGCATCGGTGGTCCCGCACCGGAAGGACGGTGAGAGGAACGCGTTCTCGGGTCGACACGTCCACGTGTAGACGTCGAGCCCGCGGCGATGGGCTTCGGCCACGACACCGTCATCGCCGCGCGGATCGTCGAGGATGAGGCGCTTGTCGAGGCTGATGCCGTCGACCTCCCGCGCCAGCCGGTCGAGGCCCGCCCCGGTGAGCTGCTCCGCGTACGTCGGCGCGTCGGGCCCCTGGGCGGCGAGGAGATCGTGCGCGCTGCCCTCCGCCTCGAGCAGATAGATGAAATGAGCCCGGATGCCGCGGTCCCGCATCCGCTGCAGGATGTGCTGTTCGAACGACTCGATCACGAGCGGCCGCACACCGCTGTCCCACCCCGCGCTCCGCAGTTCCGCCGCGAGGAGGGCCGCTACGTCGTGCCCGAGCGAGGCGAAGTAGGTCGCGTGCTTGATCTCGAGGACGACCCCGATGGCCCGTCCCTCGCGGTCGCCCGCCGTGGCGACCAGGTCGAGGAGCGTCCGCAGCCGAAGGATCGGATATCGGTCGTCGAAGTCGGCGCTGCGTGTCCGGAGCTTCGGCAGACGTTCCCGACATCGCAGAGCTGCGAGCTCCTCCCAGGTGAAATCCTCGACGAACCAGCCGGTGTGGTCGCTGCCGTCGACCCGCTTGGTGGTCCGGCGGGACGCGAACTCGGGATGGTCGGCGACGTCCGTCGTCGAGCCGATCTCGTTCTCGTGACGGATGACGGCCACGCCGTCCTTCGTGAACACGACGTCCGGTTCCACGGCGTCGACGCCCAGGTCGAGGGCGAGCTCGTACGAGGCGAGGGAATGCTCGGGACGATAGCCGGGGGCTCCGCGGTGGCCGATGATGAGCGGACGGCTGCGCGACATGCGCCCAGGCTAGCGAGCGGACCGGGATCGGCCGCTGTCGTGCGCCGTCACCAGATGACCCTCATAGTCCTCTCACAGCGGGGGTCCCCACCCGCGGAATGACGGTCCGATACGCTGGATCGACAGCACAGCGCTGTGAGTCGACTTTTGGAGTGAGACACACAATGGCAGCGTCCGGCAATTTTGCCTTCAACAATCCGGTCTTCCAGGAGCAGCGCCCCGGCCTGACTCCCCCGGCAGCCCAGACGAACTACGCGGCAGCCTCGCACCAGGCCGCCGACGTCGCGTCGAACGCCCAGCTCGAGGGGATGTACGCGGCTCCGACCGCCTCGTCCGCCGCCACGGGCCGCATGACGGTTGAGGACACCGTCCTCAAGACCCTCATGCTCTTCGGAATCCTTCTGGTCACCGCCGTCGTCGGCTGGGTCTGGACGCTGGCTCCGGTGAGCGTCGAGAACCCGGTTCCGACGATGATGCCCTGGATCATCGGCGCCCTGGGTGGCTTCGTCCTCGCCCTCGTCATCTCGTTCACGTCGCGCAAGAAGGTCCGGCCCGCCCTGATCTTCGCCTACGCGGCCTTCGAGGGACTTTTCGTCGGTGGCATCTCGGCGTTCTTCGAGTTCATCTGGCCCGGCATCGTCATGCAGGCGACGCTGGCCACGGTCGCCGTCGTCGGAACGACGCTGGCACTGTTCGCGAGCGGAAAGATCCGTGCCTCTGCGAAGGCGACGAAGATCTTCATGATCGCGATGGTCGGCTACATGGTCTTCTCGCTGCTCAACCTCGTCCTCATGTGGACGAATGTCCTCCCCCAGGACATGATGTTCGGTCTGCACAGCGCGAAGATCGGGCCGTTCCCGGTGGGCCTCGTCATCGGCGTCCTCGTCGTCATCATGGCGGCGTACTCGCTGGTGCTCGACTTCGACCTCGTCCAGCAGGGCGCCCGCAACGGCGCTCCCCGCCAGTTCGGGTGGGTCGGCGCCTTCGGCATCATGGTCACCGTCGTGTGGCTGTACGTCGAGATCCTCCGCATGATCGCCATCCTGCGGGGCAACAACTGACCTCACGCAACGCGTAACGACGAAGGCCGTCCGGGTGACCGGGCGGCCTTCGTCGTTTCGGCGCACACCTCTCTCCGCGAGACTGCACGTGGGCCTCGAGACTGCGGCCCCGCACCGCGGTCTCGTCATACACGTCCAGTCTCGCCGCCCAGTGGTCGCTCCCCCGGTGCCGCCCGTCTGCGCGCGCCCGCCTCTCGTACACCGCGAGACTGCACGCGGCGCGCGAGACAGCTGCCCCGAGCCGCGGTCTCGGCGCGGGCGTGCAGTCTCGGTGATCGTGCGCCGCCCCCAGCGCGCGCCGCCCCGCGCGGCGACCCCGCCCGCCGGCACGCCGCGAGTCAGGACGGCAGCCGCAGGACCGCGACGGTGCCGCGCGGCGTGTGGGGCTCGAGCGAGACGCTCGCCCCATACGCCTCGGCGAGGGATGCCGCGTTGGAGAGGCCGATGCCCGTCCCCGGGATCGCTGCATCGTGGGCATAGGGGGCCCGGTAGAACCGTTCGAAGGCGTGGACGCGCTCCTGCTCCGTCATCCCGACGCCCTCATCAGCGACGGTCACGACGATGTCGCGTCCGTCCTCGTGCGCCGAGACGACGACGTCCCCGCCGTCGACCCGAGTGAACTCGACCGCGTTCCGCAGCAGTTCCTCGAGGATCGAGGCGAGATCGCGCACGGCGATCCGGGCGGCACGCTCGGGCATCGCTCCGATCTGGATGCCGATCCCACGCTCCTTCGCGCGGGCCGCCACCTCCGTCACGGCATGCTTGACGACCGGTCCGACGTGCGAGGCACCGGAGCGGGCCTCGACGTCCCGCGTCGTTTGACCCGCGGCGATGAGACGTTCGACGAGGCGCAGCAGGCGCTCCGCGGAGCGTTCCACCGCCTCCCAGCGCTCGGTCTCAGGGGAACCGTTCATCAGAGCGATGTCGGTATGACCCAGGATGACGGTGAGTGGCGTGCGGAACTCGTGGCCGACGGTGCTCAGGAATCGGTCGCGGACTTCGACGGCGTTGACGAGTTCGGTGACGTCCTGACCGACGATGACGATGCCGACCTCGTCGCCACCCGCGACGACCGGACGGACGATGACCTGCATGACGCGACGCGGATCGCCGCCGAACTCGACGGTGCGGGGCGCCGCGAAGTCGCCGGAGCGGACGCGCTCGACGAAGTCCGCCGACGTCGCTTCGAGCGGCATCGAGGGATCCGCCCGCCAGATGAGCGACGCGAAGCCGTCCCGGTCGACGTCGTCGATCCCGGACCTGCCACTGATCTCGGCGGCGACGGCGTTCAGAAGGATGGGCCGCCCGTCCGATCCGAAGACCGCGACGGCGTTGTCCGTCGCGTCGAGCGTCGCCCGCAGCATGGCGGTGTCGCGCCCCGACAGACGCATCGCATGCTCCAGCTCCGTCGAGACGCCCTGCATCGTCTCCCGCATTCGGGCCAGGTGCCGCGCGATGATGCCGACGGTGACGGCGACGAAGGCCGAGAGGATCGGCAAGGCCAGGATCGACACGATGTCCTGGACACCTTGGATGCCGCTGGTGGCCAGCACCTGCACGAGGGGTCCGAGCGCGGTCAGCAGGACGCCTGCTGCGGCGAGGGCAGGGGGGAACGCGAAGGCGAGCCACCCGAGCGGGAAGATGATGAGCATCGACGCCGAGGGCAGCACATCGACGCCGGCGTCCCTCACCGGCACGCAGGCCACGATCTGCAGCAGCGGCACCACCGCGAGCCATCCGGTGTGCCGCGACGGCTGCACGAGCCAGATCGCGGTCATCGCCGCCGTGCTGAGCACGATGACGCCGAATCCGGCGAGCAGTAACGGAGTGACCCGCTCGCTGTCGATGGTCCCGAGGATGAGCACCACGATGAGGCTGGCGGCGGCCAGGACGAACTGCGCGTACGGCTGCGTGCGCGAACGCTCGATCAACGCCTCACCCCCTCCTCAGACGGTGGTGCAGAAAGGGGCTGGGTCCCGCGCTCACTCTGATGGTGAGGGACGGGCTGTGTCAAGAGGCGGCGGAGTGCACCGTCACGGGGGTGACCCCCGTGACTCACTCCCACTCGATGGTCCCCGGGGGCTTCGACGTGACGTCGAGCACCACCCGGTTGACCTCGCGCACCTCGTTCGTGATGCGGTTGCTGATCTTCGAGAGCACGTCGTAGGGCAGTCGCGTCCAGTCCGCCGTCATGGCGTCCTCGCTCGACACCGGACGGAGGACGATCGGATGCCCGTAGGTCCGGCCGTCGCCCTGAACACCGACGGAGCGGACGTCGGCGAGCAGCACCACGGGGCACTGCCAGATCTCGCCGTCGAGGCCCGCCTTCGTCAGCTCGGCACGGGCGATGGCGTCGGCGTCACGCAGGATCTCGAGACGGTCAGCGGTGACCTCGCCCACGATGCGGATTCCGAGGCCGGGCCCCGGAAACGGCTGGCGGCCGACGATCGCTTCGGGCAGCCCGAGCTCACGACCGATCGCACGGACCTCGTCCTTGAAGAGGGTCCGGAGCGGCTCGACGAGTTCGAACTGGAGGTCCTCCGGCAGGCCGCCGACGTTGTGGTGGCTCTTGATGTTCGCCGTGCCGGCGCCGCCGCCGGACTCGACGACGTCGGGGTACAGCGTGCCCTGCACGAGGAACCCGATGGGATCGCCGTCCGCGGCAGCCTCGGCGATGAGATCGGACTGCACCTTCTCGAAGGCGCGGATGAACTCGCGGCCGATGATCTTGCGCTTCTGCTCGGGGTCGCTGACGCCGGCGAGGGCATCCAGGAACGTCTCCCGGGCGTCGACGGTGATCAGACGCACGCCGGTCGACGCGACGTAATCGTTCTCGACCTGCTCGCGCTCGCCCTTGCGGAGGAGACCGTGGTCGATGAAGACGGCCGTCAGCTGATCGCCGACCGCCTTGTGGACGAGCGCCGTCGAGACCGCGGAGTCCACGCCGCCGGAGAGCGCCGAGATGACGCGGCCGGTGCCGACCTGCGCACGGATCTTCTGGATCTGCTCGGCGATGACGTTGTCGCTGTTCCAGTCCGCGGGGAGGCCTGCGGCCTTGTGCAGGAAGTTCTCGATCACGCGCTGGCCGTGGTCGGAGTGCTTGACCTCGGGGTGCCACTGCACGCCGTAGAACTTGCGCACGTCATCGGCGAAGGCGGCGACGGGGGTTGCGGCGGTCCGGGCGAGCACCTGGAAGCCGTCGGGTGCGGCGCTGACCTGGTCGCCGTGGCTCATCCAGACGTTCTGGTCGACCGGCTGTCCGTCGATGAGCACGTTGTCGGTGACGATCGTGGCATCCGTCGCACCGTATTCGCGCAGTCCCGTGTTGGCGACGTCACCGCCGAGCGTCTTCGCCATGACCTGGAAGCCGTAGCAGATGCCGAGGGTCGGGATGCCGAGGTCGAAGACGCCGGCATCGAGCTGCGGCGCGCCCTCCTCGTACACCGAGGACGGGCCGCCCGAGAGGATGATGCCCACCGGGTTCTTCTCGGCGATCTCCGAGGCCGTCGCGGTGTGCGGGACCAGCTCGCTGTAGACGCCGGCTTCGCGGACGCGACGGGCGATCAGCTGCGCGTACTGGGCGCCGAAGTCGACGACCAGGACGGGGCGCTGGGAGGTTTCGGTCTGCTCTGTCACCGGGTCTCCGTGGGGGTCTCGAGGGGGGTGGATGCCGCGGCTTCACGCGTGGCCAGGTACTCCCTGACCTCGCGCGCGACCTTCGACTCCATGAAGAAGGACAGGAGGGGCACGATGCCCCCGAGGGCCAGGACGATGAAGCGCGGGAAGCGCCAGCGCATCAGGCTCCAGACGCGGAAGCACGCGAAGAGGTACACGACGTAGAACCAGCCGTGGACGATGAGGATCGCGAGCGAGATGTTCACGCCGTCGCCCGTCGACACGATGTCGCACGTGCTGCTTCCCGGGACGAACAGCGAGTACCACTCGCAGTCCGGGCTCGGGATCGCGGTGGCGAACCACAGCAACCCGCCCGACCCACCCGCGAAGAGCTCGACGTGCAGGGGCGTGTACTTGAGGACCATCTCGGTGACCAGCAGGAGCAGGCCCACACCGGTGATGATCGAGGCGATCTGGTAGAACTTCAGGGCGCCGCGGATCGCCGGAAAAGAGGCGAGTTTGGGCTGAACGGGCATGGCTTCCAGTCTACGGGCGCGAAGGGAGCTGCTCAGCCGCGTCGGAGTCGGGATCGCCCTCGGTGAGAAGTTCGACTTCCTTCTCCCACGCATCGCGCGCGAGTCGGTACCACATGTAGAACGCGAAGCCGGCGAACACCGCCCACTCGATGGCGTAGAAGATGTTGAGCCAGTTGACCGAGGACAGCTCCGTCGGAGCGGGCGAGTGGATCTCCTGCAATCCCCCGAAGGCCTCGGACGACACGAGGTACGGACGGTAGACGTCGATCCCCTGCGCATCGCTCCACTGCGAGAGCAGCGCAGCGGGCGACATCGCCGCGATCTCGAAGGGGCTGCCGCTCCGCGGCGGTTCCTTCGCGCCCTCGTCCGAGATGAGCCGGCCCGTCAGGTCGACCTTCTGCGGGGCATCCTCGTTCAGAGCGGATGCCGCAGCATCCGCCGCCGATCGATCCGCGGTGAACCCGACGGCCACCGCCAGCGACGTCGGACCGTCCACACCCGGCGTGGCCGGGTCGACACGGAACTGACCAGCCACCCAGAAGCCGGGCTCGCCGTCGTCGTAGCGCGACGTGACGACGCGGAAGTCTCCCGCGACGAAGGATCCGGACACGTCGACGCGCTGCCCGACGAGGGGTTCCGCTAGATAGACGCCGGGGGCGACGACGTCGCCCAGGGGGCGGACCTTCTCCGTCGCGCCGGCGGCGGGAGGGTTCGTGTCGATCGCGTTGCCGAGCTGCCACTGCCCGAGCCACGCGAAGATCCCGGCGACGAGCAGGGCGAGGCCCAGCATCCCGATCCAGAAGGGTCGGACCATGACTTCCCGCAGCGTCGGCGGGAAGACGTCGGGGACGTCGTCGACGGCGGGAGTGGTGGTCATCAGTGGGACGACGCGTACGGCGCGACAACGACCTCGACGCGCTGGAACTCCTTGAGATCGGAGTATCCGGTCGTCGCCATCGACTTCCGCAGTGCGCCGATGAGGTTGGCCGTTCCGTCGGCGACGGGGGCCGGGCCGTACAGGATCTCCTCGAGCGGCGAGACCTGTCCGACCTCGACGCGCGTGCCGCGCGGCAGCTTCGCGTGGTGCGATTCGGGTCCCCAGTGGTAGCCGCGTCCGGGGGCGTCGGTGGCGCGGGCGAGGGCGACGCCGAGCATGACGGCGTCCGCGCCCATCGCGAGCGCCTTCACGATGTCGCCCGAGGTGCCCACCCCGCCGTCGGCGATGACGTGGACGTAGCGCCCGCCGGACTCGTCGAGGTAGTCGCGACGCGCACCCGCGACATCCGCAACGGCCGTGGCCATCGGCGCGTGCAGGCCGAGCGTCGCACGGGTGGTGGATGCCGCTCCCCCACCGAATCCGACGAGGACACCCGCCGCGCCGGTGCGCATGAGGTGCAGGGCGGCGGTGTAGGTCGCCGCGCCTCCGACGATCACGGGGACGTCGAGGTCGTAGATGAACTTCTTGAGGTTGAGGGGCTCATCGACGCTCGAGACGTGCTCCGCCGAGACGGTGGTGCCGCGGATGACGAAAAGGTCGACGCCCGCCGCGACGACGGTCTCGTAGAGATCCTGCGTGCGCTGGGGGGTGAGCGCGCCGGCGACGGTCACGCCGGCGGCGCGGATCTCCGCAAGACGATCGCGCACGAGCTCGGGCTTGATCGGCGCCGAGTACAGCTCCTGCATGCGACGCGTCGCTCCGTCCGCCGGCAGCGCAGCGATCTCGGCCAGGAGCGGTTCTGGGTCGTCGTACCGGGTCCAGAGCCCCTCGAGGTCGAGCACACCGAGTCCGCCGAGCTGGCCGAGCATGATGGCCGTCCGAGGGCTCATGACCGAATCCATCGGTGCGCCCAGGACAGGGATGCCGAAGCTGTAGGCATCGATCGACCAGGAGGTCGAGACGTCCTCGGGGTTGCGCGTGCGCCGCGAGGGCACCACAGCGATGTCGTCGAAGGCGTACGCGCGACGCGCGCGCTTGGCGCGGCCGAGCTCGATTTCCATGGTCACCATCCCAGCCTACCGTCGAGCCCTCTCCCCTGCCCCGCCCGTCAGCGGACTCGGCTCACGCGCTGCTCGTCCCAGACCGGCGCGTCCGATTCGTACACCTCTCCGTCGGAACCGAAGACGACGAAGCGATCGAAGGATCGCGCGAACCAGCGGTCGTGTGTCACGGCGAGCACGGTGCCCTCGAACGACGCCAGGGCGCTCTCCAGTGCTTCGGCGGACACGAGGTCGAGGTTGTCCGTCGGCTCGTCCAGCATGAGCAATGTCGCCCCCGAGAGCTCGAGCAGGAGGATCTGGAAGCGCGCCTGCTGGCCTCCGGACAGCTGATCGAAGGCCTGTTCCGCCTGCGCGACGAGCCCGTAGCGGTCGAGTGCCGAACTGGCGGCGTCCCGCGGCATCCCGTTCCGATCGCTGTCCCCGCGGTGCAGGATGTCGAGCAGGGTCCGGCCCGTGTATTCGGGATGCTGGTGGGTCTGCGCGAACCAGCCGGGCACGACGCGGGCCCCGAGGCTGACACGGCCGGCGTGCTCCACTCGCTGGAGGGCCGATCCCGCGTCGGTCACATGGCCCAACAGCGCATCGGGGTCGGTGCCGCCGCCGGCGAGGAGGCGAAGGAAGTGGGACTTCCCCGACCCGTTGGAGCCGAGGACGGCGACCCTGTCGCCGAACCACACCTCCAGATCGAACGGCTTCATCAATCCGCTCAGCTCGAGGGATTCGGCGACCACGGCCCGCTTTCCGGTCCGGGCGCCTCGCAACCGCAGGTCGAGACGCTGCTCGATCGGGCGGGCTTCGGGCGGTCCCGCATCCTCGAACCTCCGCAGCCGCGTCTGAGCAGCGCGGTAGCGAGACGCGAACTCGTCGCTCGCTGCCGCTTTCACCTTCATGTCCGCGACGAACTTCTTCAGGGCGGCGTGCTGCTCATCCCACCGTCGGCGCAACTCGTCGAGCCGCGACATCCGTTCCTCGCGGGCTCGGTGGTACGTGCCGAAGCCGCCGCCGTGCACCCACGCGGAACTGCCTGCCGGGCCGGCCTCGAGGGTGACGATGCGGTCCGCCGCACGGGCGAGGAGTTCGCGATCGTGCGAGATCAGGAGCACGGTCTTCGCTGTTTCGCGGAGGCGCGCCTCGAGCCAACGCTTACCGGGTACGTCGAGGTAGTTGTCGGGCTCATCGAGCAGCAGCACCTGATCCGTGCCACGCAACAACGCCTCGAGCGCCAGGCGCTTCTGTTCTCCGCCCGAGAGGGTGACGAGCTCCCGGTAGCGAGCACGATCGAACGGGATGCCGAGGGCTGCGATCGTGCAGGTGTCCCACACGGTCTCGTACTCGTAACCACCGGCATCGGCATAGTCGGCGATGGCGCCGGCATACCGCATCTGTGACTCGAGGGAGTCGTCCATGATGACGGCGTTCTCGGCGTCCTCGAGTTCTCTCGCCGCCTGGGAGATGCGAGCGGGCGCAACCGCGACCAGCAGATCGTGGACGGTGCTGCCCGCAGCGCCGTGGCCGATGAACTGGTCCATGACTCCGAGTGCACCATCGATCGTGACGACGCCCGCATGCGGGGACACGTCGCCCCGGACGATTCTCATCAGGGTGGACTTTCCGGCACCGTTCTGGCCGATGAGGGCCGTCGTCTTCCCCGACGGCACCCGAAAGGTGACGTCGTCGAGGAGTGGGCGCCCGTCGGGCAGAGAGAGTGAGACGTTCTGAACGTCGATGTGCGACACGAGATGGTCCTTCCGCTCCGAGAGCGGAGCCGACCAGTTTATCGGAATGTCGCTGTCCCCGAAAGGAAAAGTGCACGTTAACCACGAAAGCCCCGACCAGCATTGGTCGGGGCTTTCGATCGAAAGAAGTCCGGCGGTGTCCTACTCTCCCACAGGGTCCCCCCTGCAGTACCATCGGCGCTGTGAGGCTTAGCTTCCGGGTTCGGAATGTAACCGGGCGTTTCCCTCACGCTATGGCCGCCG